>NZ_JALPNU010000002.1 GCF_030851345.1 Marinifilum sp. D714 | reverse complement strand
TGCATATTTCTCATCCAGAGCTTTCTTCTCTGCTGCCAGGCGCGCTGCTTCATCAGCTTGTCTTTGCTGTTCTGCCAACAAATCATCAATCTTTGTAATCTGTGACTTTGGATATTGTTCTTGTGCCTTAACAGCTAAAGCTTCATTGTAAGCCATTTTGGCTTCTTCATATTTCTTTCCCCTAAAATTAATATCACCCTTTTGAATGGCTGCCTTATATGCTTTTTCTTTTGCCAAACGCTGTGCTTCCAATTCTGCAGCTCGTCTTCTTGCTTCCTCCTCAGCTTTTCGTATTGCATCACGGATCTGAGAATCGTAATCCCTATCATAATCGAAATCATCCAATTCTTTGTCATACATGATCATTCCCATGGGTTGATTAAATATAGACAAATCAAGACCTTCGTATGCAGGAAAGAGTGATACCGAAAATTTAAATGGAGGAAACTGACTATCTCTGCTCAATACGTCTTCGGGAACAAATGTTGAAATACTAACTCTCTTGGTTACAAAACCTTCCTTCGAGAATTCGAACATATAATCATGTCCAAAATCCATTTCATAATTGAATTTACCATTGTTGGGAATGGATTTAGCCTCTAATTTATTTGCATTTTTATAAATTGTCAAAAATGTATTATCAATACTCCCATTTTCAATTTTCACCTTTCCGGTTACTGAATATTTCTCTTGTGCAGAAATAGAAAAATGAAAGAAAACCAGAAAAATGACAGCACACAATTTATTTATAAACTGCAGATTATATCGAGAAAAATTCATATTCGTGGATCATTTAAGAATACGTTAAAACTAATTCATGTTTTCAACGTTTTATTCATGTACTTATTATTCCTGATTTAAAAGTAGTTCCCATTTATTCATTAGGTAACCTTTCCTAAATCACAATAATCGTAAAGTTATAATTTTGAAGCGGAATTGAAATATAATAAACAAAATAAAGCTGTTTGCCTAAACAAACAGCTTTAAAATCAAAGTGAATTTGTGAAAAGTATTATACTAATAATGCTTCAAAGGTATAGCTAGAAGCATATTTTTTTAATAAACGTGTTTCTTCTGAGATACAAATTTGTTCTTTGGTCTTTTCAGTTATGCCATTGTAAAAACGTGCCATTTTTCTGTAAAGACTTGCTGTACATGAATGAAATTTTGCAAATTCGCTTAACTCAATTGCCTTGTTAAAAAATTCCTCAACTTTTTGAACTTTGTTCTTTTCCCGATAACAGGTACTCAAAAATGAATTATAATATATTTGAAGGTAGTAATTTTGAGATGAGTTAACTTCACTTTTACTGTCTAACAAATAGTCAATTTGTTCTTTGTTCATAGTCATTCCCAATGAATACTGTGCAAAAATCTTATAACATTGTAACAGCTTATAATTCGAAGACCAAGTTTTATCTCCTTCATTTTTATACAAATGTTCTGCATCATCAACCAACTGCAAAACCTTATGGTATGATTCCATATATGTTAATGCCATACACAGAATTAATTCAAACTCTCCGTCAATTGCACTATTTACTTCTGCATATTTTAAATAAGCCATTTCTCTATAGTAGAATAACTTTAGAAGCTCAATGTCATCGGTTTTATTACCGATAAAATGGTTGTACATTAAAACTGCTGCTAATCGTATTGCAATTGTAAAACCTGAACAGCTTGTATCTGCTTCTTCCTGTGCCAATTCATTGTAATAAGCCGTTGCTTTATCTGATTCATAACTAAATATTGCAGACATCAACAACAAACTCAGAGATCTAATTCTTAAATTTTTTGTAGCACCATTTTTTGCAAAAATTTCCAAAACTTCCTTCGATTGATCTTTAATATTTAAAGTATCAGAAAATGCTTTGGAAAATATTTTCTCTGACTTCTTATTTTCAGCTAAATGTTGAATTAATTCGTACTTGTATTTCTCCGTATAAATTGAAGAGTTAAAGATGGTTTCTAATACACATGGAGCAGAAATGGTATCATCACTTAGCTCAAACAGATTTTTTAATTCCATATGTTTACCACTCAAAAATGCGGATTCCAACAAATAAGAAATCAATCTGTTTTTCAACTCGTAACCATGATAATCTTTATCAACTTTTTTAATAAGTTCAAAGTTCAATTCTCCATTCTTCTCAATAAGACTTATGCCAATTAATGTTTCAAATAGCACCTCATTGGTAATCTTTACATATTTGCAATAGTTGTTCTTTTTATTGGTAGAGATGTATTCTGTGATAATTCCAAAAGATAATAGTTCCTGATAGGCAGCATAGTAATCTCCTGCTGTTTTTAAATGAATTGGATATCTTTCTCTAAGTTCTAGTTTTTTTGCTGAAGTTCCTTCCTTACCATGATTTATTAAATCAAGAATAGAAAACAAAATATCAATTTTTTCTTCCGAATAGCGAGAGTAATAAACCTTATTTTTGATGTACTCACGCATCAATTCATATCCTTTATTTAGTTTATGAATGTTGTTGGGTGAAAATAGTTTGATAAACAATTCAAGAAAAAATGGATTAGAAATCACCTTTTTTTGTAGGTATGTTAAATCATCAACGCTAACATTCGGTGCATATTGAAGATTTAAAGTCTTTTCAAAAACTCTTTGTATCTCTTTATGACTTAAAGGTGGTATGTTTGCCTCATTTATTTTTTCCGATTCATCATTTAAATCATACCAGCAATCCTTTAAAGCGTTTGATTGAAAAACAAATGGCATTGCAAATTTTTGCCATGTTGTATTTCTTGATGTCAAAATCAGCTTAACTTTACCAGAATCCTTAAAATTTAAAATAAACTGCTTGAGCTGCAAGAATACCCTCTCCAACTTGAAATTATCATACGTAATTTCATCCAATGCGTCAATCACAAAAATAATTCTACTCTCGCAAGCTTCCGGATGTTCAAGAAAATATTTTAGAGAATCCTTCTGGGTAAACTTAAGCTGATCCTGCAACCAATCTTCCAGTTTAAAATCTGCATTCAAAAAGCTGATCATCATGGATGCATTCAAAAACAGGATTACATCATCGTTTTTCTTATTAAGCCATTTTCTTTCAAACCACTTGGCAATCATGGTTGACTTTCCGAACCCACCTGGAGCGATAAATGCCAAGGCACTATTGGCTGATTTCAAAAACTTTTCTATTCTCTGCTCTGCTTCTTTTCTCGGAGTTACCGCTTTAAAAGGAATTCCCGATTGACCAGAGATGTATTTGTATGTATCCTTGCTAAAAGAAATTGCTTTGTTATAAAAATCGGACCAGTTTTCTTTTGGTGCAACTTCTTCTTTAGGTTGATATTCCCAAAAGTTACAGAAATGCTCCCAACTTTGGTAACCTAGATAACTAGATAAAATATTTAGTGTGTACTTTGCAGGTGTAGTAGTGCTTTTTAAAAAACCGAATAATCTTCTAATTGTAGTAGTACTGATTCTGCTACCTGTTTCTTCACAAATTGTATCTGCTAAAAATTTGCAATCTTTGGTATAAACCAAATCTTCACCAAATTTTTTTAGAATTTCAGATTTTAGCTGTTCAATCATAGTAGTGGTTCTTCAATTTCACAGTGAAAATACAGAAGAAAAAAAGCCTTTTCAATGTATAATTCGCCACTACGTCATACGAATTTCCGAATACGTAATTTGAGTTTGTGAATGCGTATCTCTATTTTTTAGAATCAGGTAAAAAATCTGCTATATTCTTTAATCTTTTTAGGAACTCAGCTTTTCTGCCTTCCGATATCTCAATTTCCTCTTTATTTTCGAGCACCACTTTTCCTCCTCTTCCTTTTACGTAATGGTCAACAAAATTTAAGTTGATTAAATGCTTGTTGTGTACTCTACAAAAAATATCTGAAGGAAGTAATTCTTCGAAATTAGATAATGCTTTTGAAACCATAATCGATTCCTCATCTAAAAAATAAAAATGAGTATAACTACCATCGGCTCTGCAATAAACAATTTTTTCGATCTCAACTACTTTTAAGCCATTAGAAGTTGGCAATACAATCTTTTTATTCTGATTATTCAAACTATCAAACAATACCTGAATCTTTTCATTCAAATCCAAATCTTTATGATTTTCCTTATAGCGTTCAACCGCAGCTTGTAATTCTATGTAATTAATTGGTTTTAATAGATAGTGTAAAGCCGAAAATTGAAAAGCTTTTATTGCATAATCATTAAAAGCGGTTGTGAATACTACTTCGAAATCACGACTTTTGACCTTTTGTAACACTTCAAATCCATCCCCATCGGGCATAGAGATATCCAAAAAAACCAAATCTGGATTCAATTCATCTATTGATTCAACTCCTGATTTTACATTATGTGCAAACCCAACAATTTCAATCCCAGTGCAATATTTTTCAAGCAATTTATGAAGAGTTGCCTGACTCTTCATCTCATCATCAATAATTAAGGTTCGAATCATAAGCGTAATTGTTTTTTTATAGTCAGAATCGAATTTTAAATATACAAAAAAAGCGCCCGAAACGAGCGCCTTTCATTAACATTCTTGTTTTTTTTATTCATTAATTCCTATCTGATCTAAAACAAAAGCGTATTCTAGAGCTACTTCTTTTAATCTTTCAAATCTACCCGACGCTCCTCCATGTCCGAAGTCCATATTGGTTTTTAGCAACAATAGATTATCATCAGTTTTCATATCTCGAAGTTTAGCTACCCATTTGGCTGGTTCCCAATACTGCACTTGCGAATCATGCAAGCCGGTTGTTACCAACAAAGCAGGATATTTTTGTGCCTTTACATTATCGTAAGGCGAATAGGATAGCATGTAATCGTAATATTCTTTATTCTTAGGATTTCCCCATTCATCGAATTCTCCTGTAGTTAGAGGAATAGATTCATCCAACATGGTAGTTACTACATCAACAAATGGAACAGCAGCTATTACGCCTCTATACAATTCTGGTTTCATATTCACAATTGCACCCATCAGCAAACCTCCAGCACTTCCTCCCCAGGCAAATACTTTATCTTTTGCTGCATATCCTTCTGCAACCATATGCTCTGCACAAGAATTAAAATCGGTAAATGTATTTTTCTTTTTCAATAGCTTACCATCTTCATACCAGTATCGTCCCATTTCTTGACCGCCACGAACATGAGCCGTTGCAACCACAAAACCTCTGTCCAGCAGACTTAAGCGAACCGAACTGAAGTAAACATCCGAACTTGATCCATAGGAACCATAAGCGGACAACCAAAGTGGATTCTTCCCTTTTTGAAACTTGTCTTTTCGATACACCAAAGAAATTGGCACCTTTGTTCCATCTTCTGCGGTTGCCCATAAGCGTTTTGCTTCATAGTTATCTTTATTAAAACCTCCAAGAACCTCTTGTTGTTTCATAATTGTTTTCTCTTTAGTTCCCATATTGTAATCTATGGTGGAACTAGGCGTAGTTAGTGAGGTATATCCATAACGCAATACATCTGATTCAAATTCCGGATTAGCAGAAATCCAAGCATTGTAGGTTTCCTCACCAAAATCAAGATAGTGTTCCTCACCGGTTTCCCAATTATGTATACGCAATTGGTTTAATCCATTCTTACGTTCACCAACCACAAGGTAGTTTTGGAAAATTTCAAAGTTACTTAGGAAAACATCATCTCTATTTGGAATCATTTCAATCCAATTCTCCTTTGTTGTTTTATTTACAGGAGTTTTCATCATACGGAAATTCTTCGCCTGGTAATTCGTTCTGATATAAAAATGATCTTTATAATGAGCAATTCCATATTCCAAATCTCTTTCTCGAGGCTGAATTACCTTAAATTCACTATTTGGTTTACTTGCATCAATATATCTGTATTCTGAAGAGACGGTACTACTTACTCCAATCATGATATATTTTCTTGATTTGGTTTTATAGCAAAAAGTATAGAAAGTATTATCCTTCTCTTCATAAACCAATTCATCTTTCTTCGACGAAGTTCCCAATACATGTTTGTAAACTTTATATGGCAAGAGTGTTTCAGGGTGTTTAACCGTATAAAAAACGGTTTTATTATCGCTAGCCCAGGTGATTCCACCTGTTGTATTTGCAATTTCATCGTTATAAACTTTATCATCCACCAAGCTCTTAAACTTTATTGTGTATTTTCTTCGGCTTAAAGTATCTTCTGAATAGGCTAAAATTTTATTATCCTCGCTTACCGAATAACTACCAATACTATAATAGCTATATCCTTTAGCCATTTCTGGTACATTTAACATGATTTGCTCCTCAGTATCTAATTCTCCTTCCTTTCTGCAATACAAAGGATACTCTGCATCACCTTCGGTTCTGCTATAGTAGTAATATCCGTTTGATTTTGCAGGAACTGATTCATCCGTCTTTTTAATGCGAGCTACCATTTCATCGAAAAGTTTCGTTTGAAACTCTTCCGTATGTTTCATCACTGCATCAGTATAATTGTTTTCCGCAGTCAAGTAATTGATAACTGCCGAATCTTCACGCTGGTTTAACCAGTAATAATTATCGATTCTGGTATGGTCGTGAATTTTTAGTTCTTTAGGGATTTTTTGAGCAACCGGAGGATCTGGCAAATTAACTTTCTGGTTGCATGCCGACATAAACATAGCCATTATAGCAATGCTTAAAATTGATCTTGTTTTCATGTTTAGTTAAAATTTAAAGGTACAGGTTAATTAGACTGAACCCTAAATTTAACAAAAACATTTCAATGATCAATAATTATTTTCTAATAACACAAGATTATGAAGAAGTTACTTTGAGATATGAAATGGCCAATCGTATTTTGTAATACTCTATTTCCTCGCCCATATACATGTACAATTCCTTGATATTTTCGGTATAATTTAGTGAACGAAATGCATTTTCAATTTGTTCCAATTCACGTGAACTGAAGAATTCATACAAATCGATATCAGCTCCCTTTTCATACAAAGAGGCCAAATGAGAGTATATCGTAACCGGATTTACTTTTCGGATACTTGCAATTTCATCCACCGAAAAACCTTGCTTGTAATATTCGTAGGTTTTGTAAAATGATTCTCCGCTTTTTTTGGCTTCACGATTCTTGGTCTGCTGAAAATTTAAAATTTCATTAATAAACAACTCTCCATAAAGCTGATATTTACGAACTCCAACTCCCGAAATCAATTTCATCTCGAATTCGCTGGTTGGCTTATCCTGAGTCATTTCGTGCAATGTGGCATCCGAGAAAATCAAATATGGCGGAATATTCTCATCCCTAGAAATTTGTAATCGCAGTTTACGAAGAGCCTCAAATAAACCTTCCCGATCAATCTGCTTGCTTGTCTTTTTCTCAATTGGTTTAATCATAGGTTCCGATTTCATTGAAGCCAAATGAACCAATTTCACCACTCTCTCTCCAAAAAGTACTTCTTTCGCTTGCTCTGTTAATCGCAAAGCATTGCCACGATCATAAGCAACAGTTATATATCCAAGATTTAATAGTTGTAGTAGATATTGCTGCCAATCCTGATGTGCAATGTCTTTTCCTGCTCCATAGGTTTTGATCTGATTATATCCTTTGCTAATAATATCCTGACGTGAAGAACCTCTCAAAACATCAATTAAAGTGCCTGCTGCAACTTGCTCTTTTAAACGAACTACTGCTGAAAAGGCCTTTTGCGCAATTATGGTTCCATCAAACAATTGAGGTGGATTTTTACAAACATCGCAATTGCCACAGTCCTCTTCCAAGTGCTCTCCAAAATAACTCAACAGAATTTTTCGTCGACAGATTTGAGCATCGCAAAACTGCTGAATACGTTCCAATTTGGCATGCGAAACCTCTTTAAGCTTCGATTCATCTATAAACTTACGATGCACAATTACATCCGAAAAGCTATAGAATAGAAGTGTATCTGCTTTTAATCCATCACGTCCAGCACGACCAATTTCCTGATAGTAGGACTCTATATTTCGAGGCAAATTATAATGAATTACCCAACGAACATTTGATTTATCGATTCCCATCCCAAATGCTATGGTCGCACAAATAATAGGCACTTCATCATTAATAAAATCCTCCTGTCGTTTGGCACGCTCATCTGCTGACAGCCCTGCATGATAATAAGCTGCATTTACGCCTGCATTTCGCAATTTTTCGGCCAAGCCTTCCGTAGCTTTCCTGCTTAGGCAATAAACAATACCTGATTGATGTGGCCGCTGACGAAGAAACCCCAATATAGATTTGAACTTATCTCGCCCTGGAGCAACTGTTAAACTCAAATTTGGTCTGTCAAAAGAGGAAATAAATCGTTCAGGATCTGATAGGTTCAATTGCGAAACAATATCCTTCTGCGTCAAGTTATCTGCTGTAGCTGTAAGAGCAACAATGGGCACATGGGGAAATTGTTTTTTCAGATAGGCCATTTTTGTATACTCGGGACGAAAATCATGTCCCCAAACCGAAATACAGTGAGCCTCATCAACAGCAAACAAATTTACTTTAAGCTGTAACATCAAATAATAGAAATCCTGGCTCACCAGTTTTTCCGGAGATACATAAAGCAATTTTATTTTCCCTGCTACTAAATTTTCTATGATTTCTGCCTGCTGATTAGTAGTTTGCGAACTATTCAGATAATCTGCAGAAACACCATTTGAACGTAATCCTTCAACCTGATCTTTCATTAAAGCAATCAGAGGTGAAACCACAATGGTGACTCCCTCCATGATAATGGCAGGAATCTGATAGCAAATTGACTTTCCACCCCCTGTTGGCATAATCACCAAAGCATCGTTCCCTTGCAAAACAGAATTGATTACCTTCTCTTGCAATGGACGAAATTTATCGTATCCGAAATATTTTTTTAATGCGTTTGATGCTGCTGACATGCCGTAATTTTAATTGGGATGACAAAGCTAGTACAAATCAGTTGAAGAATAAAGAAGAATTTATCAACAAGCCTTAATTTGAACTGTTCTATCAACTTAAAATATAACTAAAATCAGCATGATTTTGCAACATATTAAAGCTCCTAAAAACCTGATAAAGATCATATAAAAAAACTGTCTTAATAATATACATTTGCAGCAAATAACAAACTCAAACATACAACCTAAACTATGAACGCAATTAAATCTATCAAAGAGACAGATTTTTTAAAGAAACGAAGGTATGAGGCCGTAATGTTTCTTCTGACATTTTTCGGAATTTTTGGATACATTGGCCATACAATGGGTGTTTCCAATATGCTGAATACAATCATGCAAACAGCATGGGATTTGCTAATGAATACTGTATTCTACATTATGGGAATTACAGTGCTTTCCGGCGCTTTAGGAAAACTATTAATCGAATTTGGTGTAGTAAGATTATTGGAGAAAATGCTTGCTCCTTTGATGAAACCATTATTCAATTTACCTGGAGTTGGAGCATTGGCAGGAGTTCTTACCTTTTTATCGGATAACCCAGCTATCATCAGCTTGGCAAACGACAAAAACTTCAGCAAGTATTTCAAAAACTACCAGTTGGTATCATTAACCAACTTTGGTACAGCTTTCGGTATGGGTTTGATCGTGATTACCTTCATGTCAACTCTTAAAATTCCTGGTAACGATGAAAACATGTTTATTCCAGCATTAATTGGTTTAGTTGGAGCTCTATTTGGAGCTGTTGTTTCAACCAGGTTAATGCAAAGATTAATCAGAGGAAAAATTCCTGTGCGTACCGACAATGATTTTGAAGGTGCAACCGAGAAAATCAGCTTTAAATCGGAAGGTAGTGTTTTCTTAAGATTCCTGAACTCGATTTTGGATGGTGGTAAATCAGGTGTTGATCTTGGTTTGGCAATTATTCCTGGAGTTTTGATCATTTCAACCATGGTAATGATGCTAACATTCGGACCTAAAGATCCAACAATGGGATACCAAGGATTAGCATACGAAGGTGTACCATTACTGCCTAAATTGGCTGGATATGTTTGGTGGTTATTCGAAGGCTTATTCGGATTTAAATTTCCTGAGTTGATTGCCTTCCCAGTTACATCCTTAGGTGCTGTTGGTGCTGCTTTATCATTGGTAAAAGCATTCTTGGCAAAAGGAATTATTGATGGTAACGTAGTAGCTGTATTTACTGCAATGGGTATGTGTTGGAGTGGTTATTTAAGTACGCACACAGCAATGTTGGATACCTTAAATTATCGTGAATTAACTTCTAAAGCCTTACTTTCTCATACCATAGGAGGTATTTTAGCGGGTACCTTTGCCCACTACCTATATGTTCTGGTAAGTATGGTGATTTATTAAAATATTATCATACCTAAATAGTTATGCCATCTCGTTAGGGGTGGCATTTTTTATACATTAATGGTAATTATTAGGGATTAAGTAAGAATTAACTCTTCCATTAACTCCTTAACTTTAGTTTTGAGCATCAATCATTAAATACATTTCAAATGACAATTCTAAAAAAGTTATTCTACATTCTAATTTTAATAGGTCTTGCCTCATGTAATTCTTGCGACAAATCAGATAGCAATACTGATGTAAAAAAAGAAGAAGTACCAACTGCACCTACAGGGAAATATTCAGCTATTTTTGGTGGAGGACCATTTTATACAGGTGGTATGGAAGTAATCAACGATTTAAAATCATCAGGTTTCTCCACCGTAATTTTATGGACCATCCACATCAAAGAAGATGGAAGCATGAATTACAACGATACTCCCATTATTAATTCGGATGGTGAATTTATAGGAGATCCTGAATGGAAATCGAGATTGGAACAGTTGACTACAGCTCCAACGTCGGTTGATAGAGTTGAATTGGGAATTGGTGCCTGGGGAGCCAAATCGTGGCAAGTGATTAAAGATTTAATAGCCAAAGATGGTACCGGACCAGACACAAAACTATATAAGGCCATACAGAAATTACAAGATATAACTGGTGCTACAGCGATTAACTACGATGATGAAGTTACTTTTGATGTTGCTTCAACCGTTGAGTTTACATTAATGTTGGCTGATATGGGATTAAAAGTTGGCTTGTGCCCATACAACGAAACTGAATATTGGAAATCGGTTTACGAACAAGTTGAAGCCAAAAAACCTGGAACCATCGACCGTGTTTACCTGCAATGTTATGCTGGTGGATCAAAAAATAAACCTGCTGAATGGAACCAGTACTTTGGAAAGCTAAAAGTATCATATGGACTTTGGTGCCGAAATGGTGAAAACTGCCAAAATGGAGATAATCCAGCTACGATTGGTGAAAAAATTACAAGCGAAAAAGAGAATATCGATGGTGGATTTATTTGGTTGTACGATGACATTCAAAAGTGTGCGGCCTATGGCAAATCCAGCTCCTATGCGAAAGCCATTAATGAAGGCTTAAAATAGATCGTAAAATATATAACTGTAAGTGCCACCTCAATGGAGATGGCACTTACTTATTTTTCAAAACATTTTTAATTTGTATTTTTCCAAATCTGAGTTTCTGAAAGGTTCTAATATTGAAAATAGCCCTTCGCTGACTTTCTGAAAGGAAATTACATTGTTTTTTTCTGAAATCTGAGTTTCTGAGACGATTTACAAGTGTTTTTTCAGAAATCTGAGTATCGCAAAGCAATTTTTGTTGAAAATTTCACTTCTCCGAATTTCTGAATACATTTTTCATTGTAAAGTCTCCAGATCTGAGTTTCACACTCACTTTTTCAAGCAAATGTTTTGTTCCACCCATGTTCTCACTGCTTTTTTTCTTGTCAACATCAAGATCTGAATTTCTAAAGCACATTTTTCCTTGTACTTCAGCCAAATCTGAGTTTCACACTCATATTTTCAAAATTAAATGCTTTCAGAAGGCCAATTTAGAACACACTCCTACTCCATTGTAACCACAGTAATTCCCGATCCTCCCATTTGAATTCTCTCGTCTCTAAAATGACGAACCAAATCAACAGTTTGCAAATAATCTCGAATCAATTGACGCAGAATTCCATGTCCTGTTCCATGCAGAATTCTAAATTCCTTAATGTCCAGCATAATGGCTTCATCCACATGATCCATAATAATTTGTAAAGCCTCATCGCCACGCATTCCTCTTACATCAATATCCTGACGGAAACTCAATTTTCTTTTGGATATGCGTTCCTGAACCAAAGCCGAAGTTTGATTGTAGGTTTTCTCCTGCTTTTTCAGCTGCGACTTGGAAACTTTCGACAGGCGCTTGGCTTTTACCGAAGTTAAAATACTTCCGAAAGCAACCACCGCGGTTTTGTCGTTAATCTCAATTACTTCTCCAACGGTATTCTGATTATCCAACTTCACCATATCACCTTTCTCAATCACATCAGGATTGAATTGTTTCTTGGCTTTGGTAATTGGTTTCGAAGCTGATCCTTTTTCTATCGATTCTGTTGCTTGTCCTTTTTGACCTTTTCGTTTTTCGCGATTTTTCAGTTTCTGAATTTTGCGATTAATTCTCTCCTCTTCCTCTAATTCAGCTTGAGTTAACTGTACCTTCGTTTCTTCGAACTGTTTTCTTGCCTTCTTGGTTTTTTCCTTCTCGGCCTTACTCTCTTTTATTTCGCGAATCGTCTTTTCTATGGTCTTATTCGCACTCTGCAATAAATCCTTAGCCTCTTGCTGCGCTTTCTCGATAATATCTTTACGAAGCTTACTCGCATCTTTCAACTCCTTATCGTATTGCTCAACCAATTGATTCAACTTTTTCTCGTTACGACGGATTTTATCACGCTTGCTTTCCCAGTAACGCTTGTCGCGAACAATATCACGCAAGTGCTTGTCGAAATTGATATGATCTTCACCAACCTTCTCAGTTGCATCCTTTAGAATTTCCTCTGGCAAGCCAATTTTTCTTGCAATCTCAAAAGCAAAAGAAGAACCAGGTTTTCCAACCTGCAATTGGAACAATGGTCGCATTTGGTGCGAATCGTATAGCATGGCACCATTTTCTATTCCTTCTGCTTCCGATGCAAAGTGTTTCAATCCTGAATAGTGAGTTGTAATTACCCCACAAACTTTTTTCCTGTTCAGCTTATCTAAAATCGATTCAGCAATGGCTCCCCCTAGTGCAGGCTCAGTTCCCGTTCCAAACTCATCAATCAAAACCAAGGTATCTGTATCAGAGTAACGCAGGAAGTGCTTCATGTTCATCAAGTGTGAACTATAGGTACTCAAATCATTCTCTATGGATTGCTCATCCCCTATATCAATGAAAATTTTATCGAAAATCCCAATCTTCGACTCCTCTTCCATCGGCACCAAAAATCCGCACTGGAACATGTATTGCAACAAGCCTACTGTTTGCAAACAAACCGATTTACCACCGGCATTTGGTCCTGATATTAGAATAATTCTCTGTTCATTAGATATCTGAAGGCTCAATGGAACAACTTTTCGCCCTTCGTTTTGTAAGGTTAAAAACAACAATGGATGCGTTGCCTTTTCCCACAACAATGTTGGCGTTTTAACCATTTTAGGCAATAAAGCTTTAACCTGAATGGCAAACATGGCCTTAGCACGAATAAAGTCGATTTTAGCCATGAATTCATAGGCCAAAAACATATCATCGATATACGGGCGAAGTTGCGCTGTAAACTCTTGTAATATTCTAATGATTTCGCGACGTTCTGCATACTCCAACTCCCTAATTTCATTGTTGGTTTCAACAATCTCCGATGGCTCGATATAAGAAGTTTTACCAGTTGACGATTCGTCGTGAACAATCCCTTTTATCTTTCTTTTGTAGGCCGAAGGAATTGGAATAACGATACGTCCATCGCGCACAGAAAGGGCTACATCCTGATCAACCCAACCTTCTTTCTGAGCCGCACGCAACATAGACTGCATTCGCTTTGAGATGGTAGATTGCTTTTGAATTAAAGAGCTTCTGATATGTTGCAATTCAGGAGATGCATTATCCTTTATCCTCCCATTTTTCGTGATAATTCCATTAATCCTATCGAAAATATAAGGGTACATTTTCACATTCCCTGTCAATTTCATAAGGTATGGATATTCATCCTCCTCCTTTTTTTGAAAGAATCGTAAGATTGAAGAAATAGATTCCAAGGATCGCTTTAAATTGTACAGTTCTTCCAGTTCAAGATAAGTTCCCTCAATTCGAACTTTCTCTAAACTGCCACGAACATCAATAAAGTATCCCAAAGGGAAATTCTCCTCCTCTAAGCAAATGGTTTTAAATTCGTGGGTTTCATTCACCATTCTATTCACATTCTTGTATGAATTTGAAAATCGAACCTCATCAACCAAATCTCTTCCCAAGGAACTTAAACATTGTTTCTTAACCAGTTCTCTTACTTTATCGAACCTAAGTTTTGTCTCAAAATTTTCCGGATATATCACGCGCTATCTTTCTGTCTTTATTTTATTTCTTGCAAAATTAACAAAAGTGATGGATAGGCAAAAAAGAAAGGGAGAAGCCATAATAATGACTCTCCCTTTATCTGTTCAGTATATTAATTCTATTCCTTTTCTTCACAATTCTTTTCCCAACACTCTTTGGCATAATCCGAACCTAAGTCCATACCCGATTTCCAGTCTGTACATGCATCTTCTTTTCTACCCATTTGAAACCAGCAAATGCCTCTGTTTACATAGGCAGCAGTATATCCTGGCTTTAATTTTATTGCATAAGAATAATCGATGGCTGCAGAAGACAATCTTTTTTTCTGAAGACTAATGCTAGCTCTGTTGAAATAGTAATGTGGAACCAAATACAATTCTTCACCGTTTTTTTTACTGTAGTCAATTGCCTTACTATACTCTACAAATGCTCTATTCAATTCACCTTTCATTCTATAAATTTCTCCTATGTAGTAACAAATCTCATCATCTTCTTGAAACAATGAAATAGCTTTATTGAGTATGAACAATGAAGAATCTCTGTATTCTTCACACTTTGATGCTATCGTATATAGATACAAGTAAGGTTTTCTAATTGTAGAATCTAATTGGATGGTCTGCTTTATTAACGGAAAAGCTTCTTTATACTCCTGATTTTGAATTTTCTCAATGGCTTTATTTCCAGTATCAATCGCTAAATTTCTTTCTGCTCCAGTAATATCTCTTTTCTGAGCAAAAGTGATGCTAGTAATAATTACGATACAAATTGCTGTTAAAATTAATCTCATGAATTAATTGTTAATATCCTTGCTTACTCTTTAGATTTTCAGCTTCCTCTTTATCTGTATTAATAAAAATCCCAACTAAAATTGTCTTGTTTCACTATTAATAAACGATTGATAAATAATTAAGAAAGGAACAGTTCATTAAAAGAACTATTCCATTTATAAGTATCGTAACGATCAGACAATTAATATAGCTGTTAGAATATTACCAGCTTTTAAAATCTATATGCAAGTGATATTCTGGCATTATTATTTGAAAATCCCCAGCTATGTCCTTTGTTTTCGTAAACTTTTTTATCATTAACCTCACCTTTTGACTTATCCCAACTATATGCCGGTGTAACTTCAGCTCCCAAGACAATATGATCATTAATTGGGTAATTCACTCCTAAAACAAGCTTCACTCCATAGTATTTACTTTTATTTTCCACCTTGTTTCCACTAGCCCATAAGTTGTTTACAACATCTTCTTCCTTATACTTACTAAAGCCATAAAAAACATCCCAACCATACTTAAATTGAAATTTAGAAGATAATGGACTGTAATACTCTTTCCCTAAACTAAAATTAAAGCCCGTATTTTTATACTCTTTATCCATTTCTCCTTCTCGCTCTACATCACTTTTTGAATTGTTTAGTGAAATGACATTGAACCTCCACATTGATTTTTCATGCCCAATTTTATATACAAAACCAAATTCATCAAGATCACTAAAAACAAGACCAACTTCTTTGAGTCTTTCCTTTTCTTGTCCAAAAGTCAACAAGGAAACTGACAAGATTGTCATTAATAAAAATATTTTTTTCATGTGTTAAAAGTTTAAGTTTTGCCTACTCTTAAGATTTTCAGCTTTCTCTCCTTTAGAATTATGTGCAATAAATATATTTATTATTTATGATATTAAAAATTTTTGAAGTGTATTTATTATAAATCTTATTAAATGATAATAAAAAAGCCCACACTAAATTGTGTGAGCTTTTACTAATGCATCTTTTATTAATTACTTTTCAGCAATTTCTTTTTTACGATTTTTAACATGCTTTTCAAGCCATTGATCTTGTTCCCAAAGCATGTGCATAATATTCTCTTTAGAGCGATATGAGTGACTCTCTTTTGGTAGCATCACCAAACGAACTGTGGCTCCTAATCCTTTTAAAGCATTAAAATAACGCTCGCTTTGCATCGGATAAGTTCCCGAATTGTTATCTGCTTCACCATGAATTAGCAACAATGCGTTGTTCATTTTTTCGGCATGCATAAATGGAGACATGGTATAATACACATTAGGTGCTTCCCAGTAGTTTCTTTCTTCGCTTTGGAAACCAAAAGGTGTAAGCGTTCTGTTGTAAGCTCCACTGCGAGCAATACCTGCTGCAAATAAATCTGAATGGGTTAACAAATTAGCAACCATAAATGCACCATAACTATGACCGCCACAAGCTACTCGGTTTCTATCTATATAACCCATTTCATCAACAGCATCGATAGCCGCTTTTGCATTAGCAACTAACTGAGTACGGAAAGTATCATTTGGTTCTTCATCTCCTTCACCAACAATTGGGAAAGCTGCATCATCCAAAATAGCATACCCTCTGGTCAACCAGAAAAGTGGCGATGCCCAATACAAGTAGGTAAATTCATTCGAATTTGCAGTGGTTTGTCCTGCACTTGCTTTATCCTTGTATTCGGTTGGGTATGCCCACAAAATCATTGGAACTTTTTCTTTTTTCTCCATATCGTATCCCACTGGCAGATATAGAGTACCCGAAAGCTCTACTCCATCTTCTCTTTTGTATTTGATTACTTCCTTATAAACCCCTTCAATGCTCTTAAATGGATTGTCAAAAGATGTAAGCTGCTTTAACTTATTTCCTTTTAGTTTTCTGAAAAAGTAATTAGGATATTCAGAGTTAGATTCAATTCTAACCAAAAGCTCCTTTTTCTTAACATCAAAATTTCTTAAATCTTCAACTTTATCGGTGTATTTTGACTGATATAATCTTTGTGTTTTTTGAGTCTTTAAGTTGAACTTGTCCAAAAATGGGAATTGTCCTTCTTTAGAATATCCGTCTCCCAAAAGGAAAGCATTATCGCCATCCAAGGCTAATGTATATTTACCATATTGGTTTCTGGCAGACACAAAGCTTCCCGGATCACTATACCTGTCCTGGTAATTTCTATCGCTAATTTTTGTTGGAGCAACTGAAGCGTCAGAAGGATTAAATGTATAAGTTTTTGTATTTCTGGTATTCCACCAATAATCATACGCAATTGCAATGTTTTCATTCCCCCATTCAATTCCTGCGAAACGATTTATGGTTTTCAAAATACTTTTCCCATTGCCTTTGAAAGGAGCTTCTAGCTGAAAAACTTCATCGCGATAATCCACTTTATTCTCTGGATCACCTTCATCCAATGCCTCCACATAAATTAAAGATGAAGGTACATCTGAACGCCAGCTAACATTTCTTCTTCCTTTACGAACTGCCATAAATCCTTGAGGAAGATCTTCAATCAAAGGAACTGTCAAAACATCTTCTACTTTCTTTGCATCCTTAGTATATACTGTGGTTTTTGAAGGAAATCTGTAATATGGAACCAAGTAAGAAAAAGGCTTTTCAACCACCGAAATCATAACGTAATTTCCATCAGGAGAAAAATTAACACCTTTGTACATTGCTGATGGTAACCACTTTTCAATGCTTCCATCCATTTTAACCTTGTACAATTCAGAAAGTGCCAATTGCTCAAAATTGTACTCATCATTTTTGTTTTTCAACAAATCCTGATACGTTCTGTTTTGCGCTTTTTTACCTGCGTTTTCAGAAATGGTAGGACCTGTTGGAACAGAACTTTTGGCATTAATTAATTCCTTTTTATTTTCTGGAACAAATTTTACAAGAACCGCTTCACCATTTTTAAACCAGTTGATTGGATCTTTCAAATTGGCATTAACCTTTGGTTCTGTTATTTGTGCTGCCGATGCTGTTGCAACATCCAAAATCCAAACTGCTACACCTTCGCTGCTTGTATTTGTAAAAGCCAATTTTGATTGATCAGGAGAAAAAATAAAATTGCTAAACCTTGGATTTTTTGGCAAACCTTTTACCTGAATAGCTTCATCTGATTTAGACTTTAGCTTTCTCAATTTAATATTATTACTATAGCTGGTTCTACTACCAATGTTGGTTTTAGGATCAATTCTTAATCCTCCCAAACGCATTTCTTCCTGCGATAATTCCTCTATTGTTTTGTATGCACTTCTATACAATAGAATCATATTTTCTTTTTGGTTATCCAAAATTACCGATGGAGCTCTCTCCACATCAGCCAATTCCAAAATCTCTTTTGGAGGCTTTTGAAAATCGATATTGTTTTGAGCACTGGCATTAAGCGCTACAAAAAATATCAATACGTAAATTAATCTTTTCATTATTTGTTGTTTTGATATAGTTAAAAGTCCATAAAGGACGGTTGGTTCATGTAAGGAAAAAAATCAAAGATTAAATTTATGGATTTAGATGCTGAATTCAATTTCTTTTCGACAAAATTATGATCACGGACGATTAACTTATGTATCTGCTATATATTCGTTCCAATTTCATAAATATGGCAATTCAAAATAAACTCTTATCTTAGATGGCTTTCTAAAAAAGATTCTATTAACCCATTACCAATTTAACCTGTATTTATGCATAACCTTAATGATTTTCTAACTTTAATTGAAGGATTTTTAGGAGGAAGCAAATGGTTTCCAATTTTATTAATCGGAACAGGCTTGTTCTATACCATCTATTTAAAGTTTCCCCAATTTCGATTTTTTAAACATGCCTTAAAAGTTGTTACTGGAAAGTATGACAAACCTGGCGAAAAAGGTGATGCGTCGCATTTCCAGGCATTAACAACTGCACTTTCGGGAACCGTTGGAACCGGAAATATTGCAGGTGTAGCTTTGGCAATTTACTTAGGAGGTCCGGCAGCTTTATTTTGGATGCTGGTGACAGCCTTCTTAGGAATGACAACTAAATTTGTAGAGGTAACACTCTCTCATAAATATCGCGAAACAGATGAAAAAGGGTTTATTTCAGGCGGACCGATGTACTACATGAAAAACAAACTGAACATGCGTTGGTTAGCAGGTTTCTTTGCTGCTATGACCATTTTCTCATCATTTGGTACAGGTAGTTTACCTCAAATTAACTCCATTTCCAACTCCATGTTTGCAACATTTGGCTTTAATAAGATGTTGGTTGGAGGAATTCTTTCAGTATTACTTGCTTTTGTAATTTTAGGTGGAATTAAACGTATTGCCAAGGTTACAGAAAAGCTGGTTCCTACAATGGCCATTATTTATTTTGTAGGTGCACTGGCAGTAATCTTTTACAATTACGAAAACATTATTCCTTCTTTCCTATCAATATTTACAAATGTATTTACGGGAACAGCTGCTGTTGGTGGTTTCTTGGGTGCAGGATTTTCTTATGCACTAACCAAAGGTGTAAACCGTGGTTTGTTTAGTAATGAAGCTGGCCAGGGATCAGCGCCAATTGCCCATGCTGCTGCAAGAACCGAAGAACCTGTTTCGGAAGGGATGGTGGCCATTCTTGAGCCATTTATCGATACCATCGTAATTTGTACCCTTACCGGATTGGTGATTCTATCGTCAGGTGTATGGACAGAGAAATTACCTAATCAATTCCAGTCAACTGACATGGTGGTAATGGCAGATCAATACGATGACACGAATGAAGAAGATCGCGAAAAACTATATCACTATTTAGGTGGAACTTCAGACTTACCCGTATTTACAGGTGATTTGATTGTTGAAAACGGTGAAATCAAAAATGAGCTATGCATTATTAATGCTCGCTCTGTAGCTGAAGAAGTCAAAGTTTACGATTCTGAAAACAATTTATACAATGGTAAAGTGGTAATTTCTAATGGAAAATATTCATCAGAAAATGGTGTAACATTTAGAGGAAACTCGCTGGTACATTCGGCACCATTAACTGCCGAGGCATTTACTCGAAGCTTATTGGGCGATTGGGGAAAATGGATTGTTTCCATTGGCCTGCTTTTGTTTGCATTTTCAACTGCAATTGCATGGGCCTATTACGGAGGACGTTCGGTTACCTATTTATTTGGGGTTAAAGGTGTGCTTCCTTATCGCATCATTTATTGTATTGGATTTTTTATTGCATCCTTTGCTGATACTACAATCATTTGGACAATCTCTGGTATTACCATCGTTCTAATGGCTTTGCCTAACCTTATCGGGATTCTAATGCTACACAAGGATATGAAATCAACATTAAATACATATTGGGATAAGTTCAAAAAAGAACATCCATCGGAAGTATAAAATTATTTCAAGCTAAATGAAAGAGGCTGTCTCAAAAGAGATAGCCTCTTGTTTATTTTATTACAATATCATATTGCTGTAACAATCCTGCCAGACCTTGGACTGAAAATTTAGCTTTCTTAATTTTATTCGACTCGGGATGAATGGAATAATTGCTTGCCAAACTTAAATCTGCTTTCTCCAAATTGGTATAATCAAATACAGCACCTGCCAAATCGCAATTTGCAAATGAAGATTGGTTTAGATCTGCTTCTGCAAAATCCACTTCATGTAACTGACAGTTTACAAATTGAATGGCTTTTAGTTTTAGCTGATAAAATGAAGAAAGGTTTAGCATACAATCGGTAAAAGCAAAAGAAAGCAATAGCTTGTTGCAATCCTGAAATGCAATGCCTAACATTTTACATGATTTAAATTGAACGTCTCGAAAGGCAGTATTATTCACTTTAACATTGCTCAAATCACAGGAATCAAATTCACACTCAAAAAAAATAACATTCGATAAATCAGAATTGGCAAATGTGCAATTTACAAAGCGGCAATTGTCATATTCAGCCTTTGGTAAATTTGCAGTCAAAAAATCCTGGTTTTCAAAAATTTCTTCTTCAATATAATCCATTCTTACGCTTCTAAAAGTTCTACAATTCCTTCTCGCTTTACAATTGCCAATCCATGACGTTCGCTTGATATTCCCTCTACAAGTTGATAGGTATTAATAGGAATATCTCCTTCCAATCGAGAGTCAAAATATTTTAAATCAGCTAAACTTCCTTCCAATAATTGATCTCCCACTTCGGAGATATGACTCGAAATTATAAATAAGGATCCTTTCGATTTCAGAAAGCCTTTTGTAATCAATAGGCTGGCATCGTAAGCATCCTTTACATTAGTTCCTCTGAATAATTCATCGAAGATAACAAATAACTTTTTGTGAGATTTCAAATTCAAGGCTGTTTCCTTAATTCGCCTCACCTCACTATAATAATGACTATAGCCCAATTGAATGTCATCTGACAAATTAATGGTAGTAAACAACCCATTGAAGACAGACAGCTTACAACTTTTAGCTGGAACAGGAAAACCAATGTGTGCCAAATAAACTGATAAGGAAACCGCTTTTAAAAATGTAGATTTTCCTGCCATATTGGCTCCGGTTAAAAAACAAAGGTTGTTATTACTTCCCAATTCGAAACTACAAGGAACAGGCTCTTCTACAAAAGGGTGAAATATATCTTTTGCGTTAAATTCCGGAACATCAGAGTTTTTCATTTCTGGAAAATGGAAACTACTCTTCGTGTAAAAATTAGAAACAGACAAATAAGCATCAAGCAAATAGGTTCTCTTTATTATTCTTTGCAGCAATTCTATATAATTCTTTCTAATCAAAGAATCAAATCGATTCATCTGCCTAAAGGAAATTTTCTTTTTTTTAGGGTTTAGCAATCCATTCAAGTTTTCATCCTTTCTTAACTCGTGAATATCAGCCTTTAATTCCTCAAAAAACTCAGGTAGTTCAGCTCCCGATTGTTCAACAAGTACATGTAAATTTGAAATTTGTTTCCCAATGTACTCCAATGCTCTGGAAACAATAAAGTAATCATTATTAGGTCTAAAGAAATAAGTTATTCTGTCACTCAATGCATCAATAAAATTATCGCGAAGGGGCACCGTATTTTGATTCAAATAATACTCTAAAATATCGAGCACATTGTCATTTAAACATGCGATAATTTGTTCATTGAGTTTGCCCACAAATTTAATTGTCTTAACTCTATTATTGATAATATCAATTTCATTTGATGGTGTTTCCATTAAATGAATCAGAGCATTATAACCACCTTTTGTTTTTGTTGAATTGAATAAATTTAGAATGGAGATATCTCCATGATGTTTCGGTAATAAATTTAAATCATTAACTGTTTGCGGATCTGTCTTGAATTCTATCATAATCAAATCTACATATTATTATAAACAGAAACGACCTTAAAATTAGTTTTCTAAGGTCATTTTAGTTTATTTAACATTTCTAAATTAATCTAAATAGATTTCTCCAACACTATAACTTACTGCATGACCAGCTATTTTGACTCGATCATCACTATTTGAACAGTACAGCACACCTTTTCTATCTGACAATTGATTGGCCAATAATTCATTCTTACCAAGTTTCTCACTCCAAAACGGAATTAGTGAACAATGCGCCGATCCAGTAACCGGGTCCTCGAAAATACTTGCTCCTGGAGTAAAAAATCGAGAAACAAAATCAACCTCTCGTCCAAGTGCGGTACAAACAATTCCTCCATGCCCCAAATCGATACCTTTTAACTTATTCTCGTCTGGTTTCAAAGCGATAATATCATCTTCATTTTCATACAGTAATACGTAATCTCTAGCCTGAAATACCTCTAGTGGTTTAATATTCAAACTATCTTCAATAATAGATGGCAAAGAGGCTGGTACAGGCATTCTAGATGGAAAATCAAGAACATACCTATCGCCTTCGAAAGCTACTTCTAAATCTCCACTAGCTGATGTAAATCGAATTTTATCCTCATGGTAATTCAGATGTTTACGAATGACATGTGCTGTAGCCAAAGTTGCATGTCCGCACAAGTCCATTTCTAATTCAGGAGTAAACCAACGAATATGAAAACGATCAGCTTCAAGTACAAAAAAGGCGGTTTCTGCGAGATTGTTTTCTTTTGTAATATTCAATAACAGATCGTCTGAAAGCCATTCTTCCAAGGGAACTACGCATGCTGGATTCCCTCCAAATAGCTTATCTGTAAAAGCATCTATGTGATATTTTTTCAAGTTCATTTGTTTATAATTTTCTTGATATCGGGTTTTGTATACAAATTCGATTTTATCACCTTACCATCTTCTCTGTATAAAGGTTTTCCATTCTCGTCTAACTTGCTCATGTTACTGCGGTGAACCTCTGAAAAAATCTCAGCGTATTTGTCCTGAAGTCCAAACTCCAAAACCGTTCCCATAACTACATAATGAATATCCGCCAATGCATCGGCAACTTCAACAATATTACCCGATTCCCAAGCTGCTTTCAATTCATCAACTTCTTCCTGAATGATATTTTGTCGTAACTCGCAGCGTTCAAGACTTGGAATATTAGGTTGTTCTTCCACATTAACCCCGAAGGCATTGTGAAACTCCTGTACTTTATCTAATGCTTTCATTCAAATTCTGTTTACAATTTCTAAATATCACCAATTATTCTAAAACAAAAAAGGCTTCCCCAAAAGGAAGCCTTGCAAATATTATCAAACCTGATTTTATTTCAATGTAACTGCGAAAGTCAAAAATAACTTTTCTGTTGCTGGATTCAGGGTTAATCCACCACGAATAGGCAATGAAAATTTATCAGTCAATTTGATTTCATCATACATGGTAACATTCATGTTTACCACATTAAATTTATCATCATACATTCCTTCAAATGGAGAAAAACCTAATGCATAAGAGAATTTCTTGCCACCAATAAAGTTCGAATACCCTAACTCAAAATAAGTAGAGTAATTCTGATCTCCATTTTCATCCTTATCAAACTCTCCATAGAAAAGAACAGATCCCATTATAGATACAGGAAATTTTGCACAACCCTTATACTTTACTGTAGCATCGAACAAATGAACAGAGTTTTCACTATCGAAATCAAAGAATTTTGATTTTTCGAAATTAGGACGTGGACAATAAAAATCGTAAACACTAAATTGAAAAAGAGGAGTGTTATATGAAACATACAAGTCAACCTCCTGGTAGCTATCATCAGTTGCATAAGCTCCCCATGCACCAAATGTAAAACGACCGGTTTGAATCTCCAGCGTTGGCTCAATAGTAGGTGCTGTACCACTATGACTACCTCTCCATAAGTGTTTACTAACAAAGTCAATACTTCGATTAACTTTGGTTTTTGATGGAAGTTTTTCTGCATTAACTCCCAAACAAATGCATACCAACCCAATTAAAGGGATCAGTTTTTTTAGGTTCATCTATTAGAATCTTTAAGTGTTTGTGTTTGTTTTAAAAAGAAAGGATATTTCAGACTTAAGCAGCTATTTATCACCGCGGTTAGGTACATGATTTATCCATCTCTAAAAATCGCAGCAAAAATAGAAGATTAGAATATTCGAAATCATGACAAATGTGGTCTTTTTTCAGAATTTTTCACTGTTCTTTAACACAAAACATAAAATGCAGAAAAGTTGGGGTACAAAAAAGGAAAGCAATTGCTTTCCCATTATATTTTTTAGTAAATAACTTTATAACACTTCGTAATAATCGGGCATTACAAACCAAAGTATAACATAGATCAATAGTCCTGGAAATCCTGCACTAAAAATAGAAATTAGCACATATAAAACCCTCACAAGTGTTACGTCTAAGCCCAGGTATTCAGCAATACCCGCACAAACACCTGCAATCATTTTATTAGATGATCGCTGTAGTTTTTTACTCATTCTTTTCTTAATTAATCGTCAAATTCTTCGTCGTAAAGATCCTCTTGGTTTTCTAACTCATCATTGTAGAAGGTTTCAGCCTCATCCAACAAATCTTCAATCATATTCTGATCTTCCGGTGTTTTATCCATCCAGTAAATGGTCTGGTTAGAATTAAAATCTTCTACATCACATTCGATAATACACTTAGGTGAACGTGTGTGAACGATGAATAGAGTATCTGGTAACTCCTGCGAATTGTCTGCTAATAAAAACTTTGGTAGCATAGTATTTAATTATTAAATGTGCTGTAAATATAGGAAGAGATTGAATTCCAAGCAACAAAAATGAAGTGAACATCCCATAATTTTTATAACTCTTGTAATGTCTTCTTACAGATCAGCCTCTTGACCACTTTCCTCTTCTTCCATATCTAAGTCAAAGTCATAGTCAACATCTACTTTTACCAAGATATTGTACTCTTCGGTACTTATGGGGAAAGCATAAAAGCTCTTATCCGGACCCAATTGATAAGATTTTATATCATCTTCAAATCCGTAAGGATAAAAATTCTGAACCAAATTCATTAATTCAGGATCCAGCTTCTTAAAATTTACAATTCTAATTTTCTTTGTCATTATATAAAAATTATACTCTGGCAATTTTAATTTAATTCAACTTAGAGGATGAAAATTAATTGTGAAGTCTTCTTTATTAAATTCTTTAACTTTTTTCCAATTAAAAATCATCTCCTGTAATATTACATTTTTGCATCCACTATTAGCCCTCTAAAAGACTAGTATTTTCAGGTAATACGCTTATTTATTTTTGGTTTCAGTCTAAGTAAACGAAAACGATTTCACAGCAATGGATATATTCAATTTTGAAAATATTTTTACATCAGCGGTTTGTAATATTCAAAATGAATTCCTAAAATTGTACCCGAAATAAAGATCATTATATCCTATTTAAACAAAACAATGAATAACATTCTTGGAAATACAATCATTTCTTCTTTTGCAGGTACAGCTTGTTGTTGTATGTGTATGGATTGTATTGAACTGCAAGAAGGAGTTGTTTAAATTTTAAATAGTAGGACAGAAATAACAACATTAGCCTTTTTGCAATAGCAGAAAGGCTTTTTTTATGGATTTACCTATAATCAAAATAGAAAATTTATTCATCAATTGTAACACCAATGCAAAACGAAAAATCATATCGCAATCATATCTCATATCAAATGATGTGCTGTTGTATGTGTATGTTATGGTATCCACCTTAGCAGATTTCGTTATGTATATAAGTGAACTAGCATACCGAGCCTTTCTGCGAACCAGGAAGGCTCTTTTTTTTATGAGTAAGCTAAAAAAAATGAAAGAAAAAACTTACAGAAGTATTGCAAAAACCATTTCGTGGAGAACTATTGGAACAATTGATACTATACTGATTTCATGGTTGGTGATTGGAGATATCACTTGGGCTATGTCGATTGGTGGCGTTGAATTATTCACGAAAATGGGACTCTATTTTCTACACGAAAGAACCTGGAACAAAATAAAGTTTGGAAAGGAAGATAAGCACCCAATTGATTATCACATTTAAAACCAAAGTATCATGTCGAAGAAACAATTTTTACCCATAGCAATAGATATTACTAACAAAAAAATACTAATAATTGGTGGTGGCGAAGACGCCTATAAGAAATTAAAGATTTTACAGCGAAGTACTGATTTGGTAGAAGTTCTGGCTCCCAATGTCATTAGCTGGATTAAGAATACAGGAATCAAGTATCACGAACAACAGTACGATAAGAATGTGCTAAAAAACTACTACTTGATTTATAGTTGTGTTGAGGATCCTGCTTTTGTGCGACAGTTAATTCGCGATTGTAGAGAAGCCAATGTGCTACTGAATGTTCACGATCAACCTGATTTTTGTGAATTTGTATCACCTGCAATCTATAAACAAGACAATATCAGTATTGCTGTAAGTTCTAATGGTGAAGATGTATTTAAATCCATCAAAATTAGAAATCAGCTAAAAGATTACTTCGAAAACTACAGACTTCAAAAACTCTTAATTGCAAACTAAATCATGATAAATCAATATCAAATAAATAACGAACAGCTTACCAAAATTAATGAGCTGGTAAAAGAACTAAACAAAGAACAGTTGGTTTGGTTGAACGGTTACATCTCTGGACTGATTAACGGTGACACAAGCAGTGCAAACACTCCTGAAACGGCACTCACAAAATCATCAGAAAAAATTACCATTCTGTATGGTACTCACACCGGACACAGCAAAGATATTGCTCTGGACTTATACGATAGAGTAAGTTCGTTGGGCTTTTCACCTTCGCTTAAATCTTTAGATGAATACAAGAAAAATGATTTGAAGAAAGAACAGTACCTGTTTCTGATTGTAAGTACCCATGGTGAAGGTGAGCCTCCTATTCAGGCAGAAGAATTTCATGAGTATGTGTTAGGCAACAGAGCTCCAAAGCTGGAAGGAACAAAATACTCGGTGCTGGCTTTAGGCGACAAATCCTACAAGAAATTTTGCCAAACTGGTGTGGACTTTAGTGAAGCATTCAAAAAGTTAGGTGCAGAAGAAATCGTACCAATTCAGAAAGCAGATGTTGCATATGAAGAAATAGCCAACAGTTGGATTGATTCCGTTGCGGGTGAGCTACATAAATTTCAGCCAGCATCAAATCCAACTGTTTCTGTCGAAAATTCTCCTGCAAAAAAGAAGAAATTCAATCGAACCAATCCGTTCTATGCTGAAGTTCTTGATAAAGTTAGAATTACAACGGAACAATCGGAGAAAGAGATTTACCATGTTGAAATATCGCTGGAAGATTCAGATATAGAATACCAAGCTGGTGACAGTATTGGAGTTCTACCTAGCAATCCGGTTGATTTGGTCGATTTGATCATCAATCATTTTGCCGATGATCCTGAACGAATGGTTCAAGTTGGAGGTAAGGATGTAAGTTTATTTAGAGCATTGCAGCACAAGCTTGAAATAACAGTTTTAAATCGCGAGGTTTTGGAGAAGTACAACGAGATCGTAAAAAACAAAGAGCTCGCTACTTTGCTGGAAAATGAAGAGGCTCTGGATCAATATCTTTATGGAGCAGATGCGATCGACTTATTGGAAGATTTCCCTGGAGAAATTCAAGCGGATGAGTTTATTGGAATTCTAAGAGTTTTGTATGCTCGCCTCTACTCTATCTCTTCTGGTCCTACTCAAAATCCCGAAGAGGTTCATATCACAGTTGCTTCTCTTAGGTACAAGCACAAGAAAAGAGATCGAAATGGCGCATGTTCCACTTACATTTCAGATCAAATAAATGTCGGCGATCACATCCCAATTTTTATAGAGAAGAATGAATCTTTCCGATTGCCAAAAGAAACAGATAAGCCTTTGATTATGGTTGGAGTAGGTACTGGAGTGGCTCCATACCGAAGTTTCCTACAGGAAATTGAGCAGAACAACAAGCAAACGAACAGTTGGCTATTTTTCGGAAACCAGCGTTTCAAAGAAGATTTTTTGTACCAGGTAGAGTGGCAAAAATATTTGCAAAAGGGAATTCTAAACAAATTGGATGTTGCCTTTTCTCGCGATCAGAATGAGAAAGAGTATGTACAGCATAAACTCAAACAGAAAGCATCTGAGGTGTTTAAATGGTTAGAAAACGGCGCTCACTTTTACATCTGTGGTGATAAGAACTACATGGCAAAAGATGTGCAGGAAACTTTAAAAGAAATCATTACCAGCGAAGGTGGAATAACAGCAGAAAAAGCAGATGAATATCTGAAAAAATTAAAGAAAGAGAGACGTTTACTTCTTGATGTTTACTAGAAAAAAAAGCAAAATCATGTCAGATCAAAATATAAATTGGGCTGAATTGTCCGAAGTTGAAAAAATTAAAACCAATAGCAATTATTTGCGAGGAACATTGGCTGAAAGTCTTGCCGATCCCATAACAGGATCAATTGCAGTAGACGATCGACAAGTATCGAAGTTTCATGGCATTTACCAGCAATTCGACAGAGATACCGAAAGGGAAAGAAAAAAGACCAAACTGGAACCTGACTACTCTTTCCTTATCAGAGTAAGGGTGCCAGGTGGATTGGTGAATGCCGATCAGTGGTTGCAAATGGATCAAATTGCAGATGAATACGCCAACGGCACACTAAAACTAACTACCCGACAAGCCTTTCAGTTTCATGGTGTTTTAAAGGGAAATCTGAAACCAAGTATTCAATCCATAAACAAGGCACTATTGGATACCATTGCAGCCTGTGGTGATGTAAACCGAAATGTAATGGCCAGTCCTCATCCCTATGGTTCCAATGTGTTCGATCAGGTTCAGGATTATGCAAACAAAGTAAGCGATCATCTTACACCGCGTACGCCTGCCTATTACGAAATTTGGTTGGATCAGAAAAAGGTAGCCGAAGGATCGCAGGGAGAAGTTGAACCTTTGTATGGCCCGGTTTATTTGCCACGTAAATTCAAGATTGGGTTTACCATTCCTCCTTTTAACGATACGGATGTATTTACACAGGACATCGGCTTTATAGCCATAGAAAACAATGGTGTGCTGGAAGGGTTTAATGTTGTTGCAGGAGGTGGAATGGGAACTACTTTTGGCGATGCTGAAACCTATCCCCGACTGGGAACTATATTGGGCTTTGTAAAAGCGGAAAATACGGTAGATGTAGCCGAAAAAATTGTGCTGGTTCAAAAAGAACAAGGAAATAGAAAGATCAGAAAAAATGCACGTTTAAAATATACCATCGACCGATTGGGCATAGATAAATTTAAGGAACTGCTGCACGAAAAGTTAGCTTACAAACTGGAAGCTGCACGAGAGTATGCCTTAATCAGAAATGGCGATAAGTTTGGATGGCATCAAAGTGTGAATGGCGACTGGTATCTTGGATTATTTATTGAAGGTGGTAGAGTAAAAGATGTTGAAAGCGTAAAGACAAAAACTGCTTTGCGGGAAATTGCTGAGTTGAATATTTCAGATTTTCGTCTTTCAGGGAATCAGAACCTGATTCTTGGAAAAATTAAGAGCGAAGACAAGAACAAGATCAATGACATCCTGAAGAAGTACGATTCACTTCCGAGTACAATATCGGGAACAAGATCGAACTCCATTGCCTGTGTGGCTTTGAACACATGTAGTTTGGCTTTTGCCGAGGCCGAAAGGTATTTGCCGGGTTTAATCGATAAAATTGAGAGTAGCTTAAGCGATTTTGGCTTATTTAAAGATGAAATTGTGATTCGAATGACTGGTTGTGCCAATGGCTGTGGAAGACCCTATGTAGCAGAAATAGGATTTATTGGAAAAGGTCCGGGCAGGTATAATCTTTACCTGGGAGGAAACTTTAACGGAACAAGACTAAATAATCTGTATCACGAAAATGTAAACGAAGAGGAAATTCTTCAAGAGCTTCGCCCCATACTGCAAGATTATTCTCAAAACAGAACGGAAGGAGAACCTTTTGGGGATTTTGTTATCCGAAAGCAATACGTAAAGGAAATCGTAAATCCTAAAGATTTTAAACACTAAACTTTATGCAATGAGTCAAGGAAAAATATGGATTGTAGGTGCCGGACCCGGCGCCTCCGATCTTCTTACCATAAGAGCTTTAAGAGCTTTGGAATCGGCAGATGTAATCCTTACCGATGCTCTAATTACGGATGATGTTCGCAGTCTGTTTCCTGAAAAAACGATTGTTATAGAGGTAGGGAAACGTTCGGGTGATGGGATAAATCCTATGGAAAGGCAACAAAACATCCACAATCAAATGATCATGTATTACAGCTTGGGTTATCAAGTTGTAAGACTAAAGTCAGGCGATCCGATGGTTTATGGCCGAGGCGTGGAAGAAATCAGGTTTTTATTGGAATCGGATTTAGAGTTTGAATTGATACCAGGAATTAGTGCTGGCATGGCTGCCGCAAATGAATTTTGGGTTCCATTAACTGAAAGAGGAAAATCATCAGGCATTCACTTTCATTCGGCCATTAAAGTTGGAGGAGAGAAAAGCGCTTTAGATGGTATTATCAGGGAAATAGAAAATAACGATACGGTTGTTATTTATATGGGATTGGAACGCTTAAGCGAGATGGCGTATGAGCTCAACCAAAAGCTTTCGAAAGAAACCAACATCAATGTGATTTCCAAGGTAAGTTATGCAGATAGTGATATTTTAAGTGGAAACACCAAGTTTTTTAGTAAACTTGATCCATCAGATCTACCTGCTTCACCAGCTGTTATCATACTTGGAAATCATACAAAAGTGCCAGGAAAAAGAATCTCCCAAAGGATAGACAAGAAATCACTGAAAAGCCGTGTGAGAAAATTATTAGCACAGCCATTCCTGAATTTATTTTAATTCAAAAAAATTTTCATGCAACTATAAACTTAAGCTTATCGTCTTTACATCAGATCATTTATAGGCCGAAGCTTCATAAACAAACCATTTTATTCAATTCACCTGTAACTTGAAGCCAACACTTGGCGTCATATAATATGATTAGAAACCTGGAATAAACTATTTCATTAAAATCTTATACGCATGAAAAAATTATTGAAAAAAATGTCCCTTACACTAATTGCGTTAACTATGGTATTTTCGTCGACCGTAAACGCACAATTCTGGGGAGAAAAAGGCAATGGAAATGTAAAAAAACAGGATAGAGAAATTGGTTCTTTTTCTGCAATTTCGTCTGGTAGTGGCATTGATGTTTACCTAAGACAGGGTGATAAAGAATCGGTAACTGTTGAGGCAGATGAAAACCTTCTTGATTTGATTGTTACCCGTATAAAAGGTGACAAGCTGGTTATTAAAACTGAAGATCCTATTCGCAGAGCCAAGAAACTTAATGTTTATGTGACCTTTGTGAATGTGAATGAAATTAGCGTTTCGAGCGGTTCCGATCTTGAATCGAGCCACTTGCTTAAGTTCGAAAACCTTGACATTTCAGTGAGCTCTGGTGCTGATGCAGACCTTGAACTTCAGGCAGATGATCTTACCTGTTCTGTAAGCTCTGGTGCTGATGCTAACCTTTCGGGTACTGCAAATTCTTTTTATGGAAAAGCAAGCAGCGGTAGCGATTTAAGAGCAGCTGATTTAAAAGCTAAAGTTTGTAGAGCAAAAGCTTCAAGCGGTGGTGATGTTACGGTTTATGCAAGTGAATCCATCGAAGCATCAGCAAGTTCTGGTGGCGATGTAAATTACTATGGCGAACCAACAAAAGTAAATGTGAGCAGCTCCAGCGGTGGAGATGTTAACAGACGATAGTAAAAAAATATATCAATAAAAAAGAGACGCAATGTTTTGCGTCTCTACTTATTTCTTTTCGCTTCTACTTCTTTCAGGTATTCATCCAAACCTTCAAAAGGCTTATAGTTTTTAGGAATTCCCAATTTTGCCGATGGATCGTTTGCCGATAAATCAACCTTAGCTCCACACTCCGGACAACTTACCGTATGATGATTGGTGATCTCTAATATCTTTACAATCATTTCCTTTTTACAAGTCGGGCATTCTATAATTACATCCTGATCGTTAAAATCCATAGTCTTTTATTTTTCGTTATCGGGTTTCAAAAATAGTTAAAACAAAGCAAAAAAGTATGTCGTCATAAACAGCAAAAATACAATATACCATTATTTTCTCCCTCCCATGCGGAGCAAACTTATAACGTACCATTATTTTCTTCCTCCCATGCGGAGCAAGCTTATAACGTACCATTATTTTCTTCCTCCCATGGGGAGCAAGCTTATAACATACCATTATTTTCTTCCTCCCGTGGGGAGCAAGCTTATAACATCCATTATCTCATACCTGTTGTGGATAGCAAGTATATAATAGCTCTTTTCTACTCCCTAGAACTATTGCTCACAATCTTTCATTGATAATTGAATGCGCTTTCTGGCCACATCAACCTCAATTACCTTTACATTTACATGCTGATGAAGCTGAACCACATCGGCCGGATCGGATACAAATCGATTGGCCAATTGCGAAATGTGTACCAAACCGTCCTGCTTCACACCCACATCAACAAAGGCACCAAAATTGGTGATGTTGGTAACAATACCTGGCATTTCCATTCCAACTTCAAGCTGGTCTATTTTGTAAATTCCCTCTTTAAACTGAAAAACTTTAATGGCAGTTCGCGGATCGCGTCCCGGCTTTTCAAGCTCTTCCATAATGTCCTTCAATGTTGGCAAACCTACTTCATTGCTCACATATTTGTTCAAATCGATTTGCTTGCGCAGATTTTGATCGGCAATCAAATCGGCAACGGCACAATTGGCATCCTTTGCCATTTGCTTTACAATGCCATATGATTCCGGGTGAACCGCCGAATTGTCCAAAGGATTTTCGGAATTTGGAATTCGTAGGAAACCAGCACATTGTTCGAATGCCTTTGCTCCCATTCGTTTCACTTTCATAATCTCCTTGCGGGATGAAAAAGCTCCGTTCTCAGCACGATAATCCACAATGTTCTGAGCCAATTGTGGTCCCAAACCAGATACGTAGGTCAACAAATGTTTACTGGCTGTATTCAAATTCACACCTACCTTGTTCACACATGATTCCACCACCTGATCCAAACTCTGTTTTAATAAGTTTTGATCTACATCGTGCTGGTATTGGCCTACCCCAATCGATTTGGCATCGATCTTTACCAGTTCTGCCAAAGGATCCATCAAGCGTCTACCAATGGATACTGCTCCACGAACTGTAACATCATACTGTGGGAATTCTTCACGAGCCACTTTCGAAGCTGAATAGATTGATGCCCCTGCTTCACTTACTACAAAAACCTGAACTTTTCTATCGTAATGAAGGTTGGTTACAAATCTTTCTGTTTCTCGACTTGCAGTTCCATTACCTATCGCAATTGCTTGTATATTGTAGGTTTCTACCATATTGGTCAGCTTTTTGGCTGCCATTTTTCCCTGATTTTGCGGTGCATGTGGATAAATGGTTTCGTTGTGCAAAAGATTACCTTGAGCATCCAAACAAACTACCTTACAACCTGTTCTGTAACCTGGATCAATAGCCAAAACACGCTTCTGTCCCAACGGCGATGCCAACAATAGCTGTCTTAAATTTTCAGAAAATACACGAATGGCTTCTTTGTCCGCCTCTTCCTTCGATGCTTTGGCAAACTCTGTTTCAATCGAAGAGCTCAATAATCTTTTATAGGCATCCTTTACTGCCACCTCAACATGATCGGAAGCTTCGTTATTTCCTTTTACAAAGATTCTGTTCAATCTGTCCAATACATCTTCTTCGTTGGGCGCTATTTCCAGGCGTAATACGCCTTCTGCCTCTCCTCTTCTCAATGCCAACATTCGATGCGACGCACATCTTTTCAATGGCTCTTCCGACTGAAAGTAATCTTTGAACTTTTCTCCTTCTTCCTCTTTTCCTTTAATTACCTTTGAACGAATAACCGCCTGACGTTGGAAAATACTACGAACTGAGTTACGAGAAATTTCATTCTCGTTTACCCATTCTGCAATAATATCACGCGCTCCTTGCAATGCTTCCATCTCATCGGCAACCTCATCGTTTACAAACTGACTTGCTCTGGATTCCACATCGCGTTCTAGCTGCTTCATCAGGATCTTAGCCAGAGGTTCCAATCCTTTTTCTCTGGCCTTTACTGCTCTTGTTTTGCGCTTTTGTTTGTACGGCAAATACAAGTCTTCCAACTGATTCAGTTCCGTGCAAGCTTCAATTCTGGCCCGAAGTTCGTCAGTCAGCTTTTCTTGTTTGTCAATGGCCTCTATAATGCTTTCTCTTCTCTTGTCAAGCTCTGTTAATCGAGACAATTCCTCCTTTACATTGGCAATCTGAACTTCGTCCAAGCTGCCTGTCATCTCTTTACGATAACGAGCAATAAATGGCAATGTGGCTCCCTCGCCAAGCAATTGCATGGTATTTTCAACCTGAAAAGCCTGCAATTGCAAGCTTTTCGATATTTGATCTATGTATTTTTTCATTCTTCAATCTGATATTTTGGTATTCCGACTTCAGTTCGGATTACCAATATTTTCCTATTGGTTTTGGGAAGACTTCGATTCTAATTACTATTGAGAATCTCACTTGAAATGAGAGTCTCAAGCCTCATCATTTATAATTCCCAACGTAACGCTCAAATTCTTGCTTCGATCGTTCTACACAATCCTCTAAAGAAAGACCGTTAAAGTAGTTTCCGGTAATGTAAATTCCTGTTTCTTCGGCCAAGAGCTTAATCTTTGCCATTCTTTCGGTATGGCCAATCTTGATCAGTGGTAACTTGTGCTTGGCCTCCACAGTTTCTGCATCCAAAGAATCAAGACAAAGCAATTCAGCCATGAATTTTTCCTGCTCCTCTTTGCCAATATGATTTTCTTCAAAATGGAATGCAAATCCTCTCATATTGTCATGAGTCATTACATCGCGCGTAACCATTGAAAAGCAAGGTCCTTGCAGTGGAATAATAAAGCTTACAGGATCGAAATTCAACTTTTCTTTAGGCAAAACAACAGCTTTCGACTCAATATTTTGAATCGGATAATCTGCTAAAACATCAGATAAATCAGCATTCAAGTCTTTGCACAGTTCCGAAGCAAACTTAGGAGAAATTGCCAGTGCCATATCTTTGGAAGTAAACACATCGCCTGCTTCTGACTTTACCTCAAATCCTTCCTGATTTTTAGTAATCTGACTGATTTTTGTATTGAGCTGAATCTTGATATTCTCATGCGCAGCAAGAGCTTCCATAAAGCTCGACATCCCTTTTTTAAGAATAAAACTCTTAGGATGTTCCTTGCTTTTGGTTTTGCGTCGCTTTAGAAAATATTCTGCAGAAAAATTATCGGCATTCTGCACAATTACCGCACTAAACATGCGTGTGAAAACATTGTTGTAGTTCTTTCGACCTACAATTTTTCCAAAGTATTCCTTAACGGTTTTTCCATCTCGTTTCGAGAAAAACAAATTGGGAACCGATCGTATTAACTCAAATTTATTTACCCCCGACATGATTTTCTCATGCTTATCGGTAAACACTTTCATACCAACTTTCTCGCGAGCTACAATGTCCTGTTCCAACTCATTTTTCTGAATCAAATCGATTAGATTGGTGTAGGTCGCATAAAAGGTATGCGCTCCCATCTCCACCCAGAAATCATCTTTGTAATAAGTATTTAAACATCCGCCTACCTTATCGGCAGCATCAACAACTAGTACTTTTTTTCCCGATCGGGCAATATGATTTGCGAGGCTTAATCCACTTATTCCAGCGCCGATCACAATCATGTCGTAAGATTCAGCTTGGGTCATTTTAGTTTGGTTAGGGTTATTACTTTTTATTGTTTGTTCTCTTTGTATTTTTTCGTTTAAAGAACTTGCGCTTACCTTTGGGTTTGGTTTTGGTTCGAGGGTTGTACTCAGGTGCTTCTCCCAATTCAGCAGGAACCGGAATTTTAAATACATCCGCCTCAATCAGATCTTCAATTTTTTTGAAGTCGCCCTGATCCTTTTCAGTAATAAAAGTTAAGGCAACACCTTCCGATTCTGCACGTGCCGTACGTCCCACTCTGTGCACGTAATCTTCAGCATCGTTTGGAACATCAAAGTTGATTACCAAATCGATTGAATCGATATCAATTCCCCTGGCAATAATGTCTGTAGCAACTAATATTTGATGTTTCCTATTTTTGAACTCACGCAGCACTTCTTCTCGCTCACTCTGTTCCAAATCAGATTGTATACCAGCTGCTTTAAATTTATGCTTTTTAAGGTCTTTAGTAATGGCCTTTACATTCACTTTCGTGGATGAGAAAATAATTACGCTTTTCAGGTCTTTTCCTTCCAACAAATGATTGATCAAAGGAATTTTCTGGTCTTCGTAAAGCATATAGGCAGCTTGTAAAACTCCCTCTGCAGGCTTCGAAATTGCAATATTGATGCTTTCCGGTTCAACCAAAATTTCCTCTGCCAACTCTCTGATTTTTGGAGGCATTGTAGCCGAAAACATCAGGTTTTGTCTATCTTTCGGAAGATAACTCACAATTTGCATTAAGTCCTCGAAGAAACCCATATCCAACATTCTGTCGGCCTCATCCAAAATCAAATGTTTCAATTTTGAAGTATCTACGTAACCTAAATTCAGGTGCGAAATCATTCTACCAGGAGTAGCAATTACTACATCTGCTCCTTCCATCAGGCCCTTCTTCTGCTGATCCCAAACCGATGAATCACCACCTCCATAAACAGACAATGAAGTAATGGAAACAAAGTATCCAAATCCTTCCATTTGCTGATCGATTTGCATGGCTAGCTCGCGTGTTGGAACCAAAATCAAGGTACTAAAGCCCTCAATTTGATTCTTTTGGATTTGGTCCATTACCGGAAGAAGATATGCTGCCGTTTTACCTGTACCCGTTTGGGCACAAACGATCATATCTTTTTTTTCTATAATCTTAGGGATAGATAACTCCTGAACCGGAGAAGGTGTCTCGAAGCCCATGGCCTCAAGTCCTTCCATTATCTCAGGAGAAAAATCAAATTCAGAAAATTTCAACTAGTTTCTATTTAGTAATTAATATGAAGAGAGTTTTACTCTCATTTTAAACCATATTGAAGATACAAAAAAATGTCTATTCAACATACAAAACCAAACCTTTCAGGTATTCTCCTTCAGGATGATAAATATTTACCGGATGATCGGCAGGCTGTGTCAATTGATGTAGCACACGAACGGTTCTACCTGCATTAGCTGCAGCTACAAACACTGCTTTTCTGAAATCTTCTTTGCTAACTGCCTGCGAACATGAAAAAGTGAATAATATTCCTCCGGGCTTAATCTGTTCAAATCCTTTTTTATTTAATCTCTTGTATCCTTTCAAAGCATTGTCCAACACTTTCTTGTGCTTTGCAAATGCAGGTGGGTCAAGTACAATTAAATCATATTTTTGAGATGATTGATCTAAAAATTTAAATGCATCCTCAGCAAATGCCTCGTGGCGCTTATCGCCCGGAAAGTTTAGCTCAACATTTTCTTTTGTAATATCAATTGCTCGAGAAGAACTGTCAACTGAATGAACCAATTCTGCACCACCGCGCATGGCATAGAAAGAGAATCCACCTGTATAGCAAAACATATTTAGTACTGATCGTCCTTTTGAATATTGTTCCAATAGGCTTCTGTTCTCACGCTGATCTATAAAGAATCCTGTTTTCTGGCCTTTTAACCAATCCACTTTAAATTTCAATCCATTCTCCAGTGCAGTAAACGAATCTGTTTCGCCAAACAAATATCCATTCTTTGGCTCAATTCCTGATTTAAAAGGAATGGTTCCTTCCGATTTATCGAAAACAGCCACCAAATCATCGCCAAACACTGTTTGTAATGCTTCAGTTATTTCTTCACGGTGCAAATACATTCCAACCGAATGGCACTGAATTACTGCTGTTCCAGCATAAAAATCAATAATCAAACCTGGCAAGCCGTCACCTTCACCATGAACCAATCTGAATACATTATTGTCTTCACGTCCATAAAGGTCCACAGCTTTTCTCATTTGACAAGCAGAACGAATTTTCTCTACCCAAAAGTCCAGGTTAATTTCTCTCTCTTCGAAGCTTAAAATGCGAACTACAATGGAACCAATTGAAATATGTCCAATGGCTAAAAATTCATTTTGATCATTATAAACGGAGACCAAATCGCCTTCTTGTAAGCCTTCATCTACTTTACTTACCGCTCCTGAAAAAATCCATGGATGGAAGCGTTTTACAGAATGTTCCTTTCCTTTTCTCAGGTATACTTTTGGATAATCTATCATTTAGAAATGTGTTTTTTACTGATTAACGAATATTGATTTTAAGGTATTCGTTGTTAATTGACTATAAGCAGTCAAGGTATTTTGTGAGAGTCTTACAATTCTTGCTCTGTAGCTTTCAATCTTTCAAAAATCTTTAAAGATACCCATGCATCTGTTGCAGCATATCTTAACTGACCCGGACTCAATGTTTCCGCCTCCCAATTGGATACTTGTTGTCTTTTTGAGATTCTAAAATTCAATACAATAGCAGAGAGTTTTTTCAGAGAAAAGCTTTCAATTCCAAAATTCGAAACATAGTCCTGCAGCTCCAAAAATCCATTGGCATCAAAGTCGTTCAACTTTTGCAAGCCTCTGATATCGTCTTTTATTGCTGCACCCACTTTCACAATATTTGGATTCTTAAGCAAATCAATAATTTCCTCGGGAAGTCCTATTTTATTGATCCTAAACAAGAATGTTTTAGAGTTAGCTGCCAATTGTAGCAAAGCAACATCGTTTACTTTTCCTTTTTTAAACGACGGTCGGGTTTCCGTATCAAAACCCAAAATAGAATACTTATTCAGGTATTGAACAGCTTCGTACAGATCTTTATACTCATCAACAAGTATGATATCTCCTTCGAAAGCCTTTAACGGCATTTTGTTTGCTTCTTCGCTTGTAATTGATTTTTGAAATGGCAACATTTACTACTCTTTTACTCCGGAAATTTGTTTTCCTTATTCATTGTCTTCGTCCCATTCTCTCTGACGTTGCGAGAAAATAGATCCAGTCATGTCTATATTATCGATGTTTGAATCAGCATCTAATTCTGCTTCATCATCTAAATTAATTTTATCGGCGGCCAACTTGTGCATTGCTCTTAGCGAATTAACCAGTTTTTGACCCCAATATTCGTAAAAATGGTTATTTAAATCCCAAAGTGCATCATTCATTACCTCAACAGTTCCAATCTTATATGAAGTAATAAAATCTTTAAGATCCTGATAAATATCGGCAAAATTTTCAGAAACAGAAGCAACCAATGGTGTATCGCTGTATTCCATGTCGTTCTCGAACACTTCTAAAAACTCGTCGTGAGCACCCATTTTACTTTTTACCGATGAGTGAATGAATTCCCAATCAGATTCAGTAACAAACTTTTCAACCTCTTCCTCTAATTCATTTTCATTTTTCGGCAACATGCATGCTTTTAAATAAAGCAATGGCAATAATTTTTGAGCTGTTTCCACAAACTCAACTTTCGAAACTTTTGAACTTGATTCCAATAACAAACAAAATTCGTTTGCTACCGTTACAAATTCAATAACATTTTTAGAATATACTACGTGTTCAAATTGATCTTTCATCTCTATTTTTTCCTACAACCTTGCAAAAATAACAAGATTTTACGAATAATAAATCCTTAGTTTCCAGTCTGCACATAAGATTTGACAAACAGGCCTGTTCTATCCCCTTATATTATTGGTTAAATTACAAACTAAATTGGAATGTATTTTATTCGATTACCACTTTGGCAATCTACTTCTTCGTTGTCTTTTAGATGCTGAATTACTTCTAAAATCTTATCATCCTTGTAATCTAAACGATCCACAAGTTCATCAATACTTAAAAAATCATTTTCAATTAAATTCAAGATCGCATAATAAATTTCTTTGAACTCTTCTTCGCTCAACACTTTCTCCTCTTTGCTTTTACAGATATCGCACACTCCACAATCGGGAGCATATTTTTGTCCGAAATATTCCAATAAGAATTTCGATCGACATATATTTTCAGATTCTGCATAATCAATCACCGATTGAATTTTACTTTCTAAATTTTCCTTTCTTTCCTGATAAACCTCTTTACTCAATTTAATAAAGCTGATAGGCAATCGCTCCTGAGTATATAATATAAAAGGTGTTTTCTTTCTTGGAATATATTTTATAATACCGTACTTGGATAATTCTTTTAGGTATTCAATTATTAATTCTTTTTCGGCTTTAATTCTTTTTGATAAAGTATCAATATTAATAGGAACGTAATCGGTAAACAAACCAGTATACGATCGTAAAAGTATTTTTATAAAGGCATCAAAATCTTTATTGGCAACCTGGAACTTATACAGATCGTCGCGTTGCACTGCAAAATGGATTCTAGACTCATGTTCCAAATCATCTGTTAATTCAATGTATCCAGCTCGTTGTAAAATCTTCAATGCACTAAAAGCCTGCAGAACATTAAACTTAAAATTCTGACAAAACTGTCCCAAGTCAAAGTCGAATACCGCATCCTTTCCAGCTCCTTCAGCAACTTGTAAAAAGTTCCCCAATGCCTCATAAACTCTAACAATCATATCCTTTTCCGGAAATGATGTTTTTATTCTTTTCAGCAACTGTACCTTATCGGGATTTGAATACAACATTACAGCATAAGCTCTTTTGCCATCTCTTCCTGCTCTTCCTGCCTCCTGAAAGTAAGCTTCCAATGTATCCGGCAAATCCATGTGTACCACGGTGCGTACATCCGACTTGTCGATTCCCATACCAAAAGCATTGGTTGCTACCATAACCTGCACAATTCCTTTTCGCCATCGTTCCTGACGAAAATCTTTCACTTCGTTCGGCAATCCTGCATGATAGAATTCTGCTTTTACCCTATTATTCTTTAGGAACTCGGCCAACTCCTTGCACTTTTTCCTACTTCTCACATAAACAACCGAACTTCCTTTTTGCTTGTTTAGGATCTTGAGCAGATATTTTGGCTTGTCCTCAGTTTCTCTGACCAGGTACACCAAATTTTTACGTTCAAAACTTTTTCGATATACGTTCTTCTCAGGAAATCCAAGCTTTTCCTGAATATCAGAAACTACATCTTTTGTTGCCGTAGCGGTTAATGCCAAAACCGGAACATCAGGTAAAAGTTCACGAAGCGAAATTATTTTCAGATAGGAAGGACGAAAATCATACCCCCACTGCGAAATACAATGCGATTCGTCCACAGCAATTAGGCAAACATTCATTTGCACAGCCTTCTTCCTAAATATATCTGAACTTATTCTCTCTGGAGATATGTATAAAAACTTCACATTCCCGAACAAACACTTATTCAGAATATTTTCAATTTCATGTCGTGAAAGCCCGGAGTATAACAATTCAGCCTTAATTCCCTTCTCTCTTAAATTTTGAACCTGGTCTTTCATTAAGGCAACCAAAGGCGAAACTACCAAACAGATACCATCCATTGCCATAGTAGGAACCTGAAAAGTTAAAGATTTACCTCCTCCGGTTGGCATTAAGCCCAAAGTATCTTTTCCTTCTGAAACCGATTTAATAATTTCATCCTGTAAAGGACGAAATGTACCATATCCCCAATATTTTTTTAGAACATCCTTAAATCGATCCATTTATTTATTTTCCAGTTTATTTATGGTCTTTTTATTCACTTTTTCTAACAATAAAACAGTTTAAAAATACTAACTTTTGGGTGGAATTAATCAATTAACAATTTTTAGTATTTGTAATCAAGTTCTATTCCGCTATTTTTTTGTATTTTCGCATGCAATTTAAATCTAAAATTATTGCATAATGTCATTCGTATCTGATAAAATTATTTCTGACGGTCTAACGTTTGATGATGTTCTCTTGGTTCCTGCTTATTCTGAAGTACTTCCTAGAGACGTAAGTTTAAAAACTAAGTTCTCCCGTAACATTACTCTTAATGCTCCAATGGTGTCTGCTGCGATGGATACTGTTACCGAATCTGCTTTGGCAATTGCTATTGCTCGTGAAGGTGGGATTGGTGTAATTCACAAGAACATGAGTATCGAAGCTCAGGCAAAGCAGGTATTAACTGTAAAAAGAGCTGAAAACGGGATGATTTATGACCCAATTACAATTCCTCCTTACAAAACTGTAAAAGATGCTTTGGCATTAATGAAGGAATTTAAAATTGGTGGTATTCCTGTTGTTGACACAGATAAATCACTTTTAGGTATTGTTACCAACCGTGATTTACGTTTCGAATTGGATATGGATCGTCCAATATCAGAAGTAATGACAAGTGAAAACATTGTTACCACTTCCGATTCTACTGATTTGGAAAAAGCAGCTGAAATTCTTCAAGCTCACAAAATTGAAAAACTACCAGTTGTTGACTCAAAAAACAAACTAATTGGTTTGGTAACCTACAAGGATATTACCAAAGCAAAAGATAAGCCATTGGCTTGTAAAGATGAAAAAGGACGTTTGCGCGTAGCTGCTGCTGTTGGTGTTACTGGTGATACATTGGATAGAATCGAAGCTTTGGTTCAAGCAAATGCCGATGCTATTATTATTGATACCGCTCATGGTCACTCAAAAGGTGTTATTGAGGTATTAAAAATTGCGAAGAAGAAGTTTCCTGACATGCAATTTATCGTTGGTAATATTGCTACTCCTGAGGCTGCAAAAATGCTAGTTGACGCTGGTGCTGATGCTGTTAAAGTTGGAATCGGTCCTGGTTCTATTTGTACAACACGTGTTATTGCTGGTGTTGGTGTTCCACAGTTAAGTGCTATTTACGAAGTATCAAGAGCCCTTAAGGGAACTGGTGTTCCTGTAATTGCTGATGGTGGATTGCGTTACTCTGGTGACATTGTAAAAGCAATTGCTGCTGGTGCAGATTGTATTATGGCTGGATCACTTCTTGCTGGTGTTGAAGAATCTCCGGGAGAAACCATCATTTACAACGGTCGTAAATTTAAATCGTATCGTGGAATGGGTTCTGTTGAAGCAATGCAACACGGTTCAAAAGATCGTTACTTTCAGGATGCTGAAGATGATATCAAGAAATTGGTTCCTGAAGGAATTGTTGCACGTGTTCCTTATAAAGGAACTCTTTATGAAGTAATCTATCAATTAATTGGTGGTTTACGTGCAGGTATGGGATATTGTGGTTCTGCAAGTATCGAAGAATTGCACAATGCCAAATTTGTTAAAATTACAGCTTCGGGTATGGCAGAAAGTCATCCGCATGATGTTGCGATTACTCGTGAAGCTCCTAACTATAGCAGATAATTTTATCGCATATATTTCGGTAACCCGTTATGGTACGGGTTACCGTTTTCTTTTTTTAGAATATTTACCATATAATTACTGAATGAGGAAGGGTTTATTATATCTGATTACAGTTTTATATTGCTCGTTGGCAAGTTACGGGCAATACAATTCAACAGATACCCTTTTTAGCATTGATGATACAGCTTACCCTTCTGGCAAATTTGTAGAACTTTTCGAAAGCAAGAAACTTCGTGATCAGAACAACAATCCGCTTTCTCTAAAAGAATCTTTAGATTTATATATCGATTTTCATCTAAAAGTCACTGAAGCTAAAAAGTATCAATTTGACACTTTGCCTGAAGTTATTCAGGAAATCGAAACTTATCACAATAAAGCATTCAACGCTTATTTGTATCCTGTAAAGATCAATCAAAATCTTCTTGAAGAAACCTTCGAAAGAATTCAATATTTCGTAAAGCCTCGTCATATTTTAGTTAAGATTGAAGGTAGAGCTACCCCGAAAGATACACTTGAAGCTTATCAGGAAGCTATCAGAATCTATACATTGTTAAATCAGGGGAAGAAGTTTTCAAAACTTGCCAACCAATTCTCAGATGATTTGTCGGCTCGAAAAAACAATGGTGAAATAGGATACATTACTGCTTTCGACATGGACTATACCTTCGAAACTGCTGCCTACAACACAGCCAAAGGAGAGTATTCTAAACCCGTTCGCTCTCCTTATGGATATCATATTGTACAAACCATTGACAAGATTAAAAATCCGGGGAAGGTAAGAATCAGGCATCTTATGATTGAGTTTAAAAAGAAAAATGAAAAAGGTAAAATCAAAACAAAAGCCGATTCTATTTATCAACTTCTTCAATCAGGTGCTGATATTTCTGCGTTAATTCAGAAATATTCAGACGATGCTAGTTCTGTAAAAAACAACGGCATCTTGCCTTGGTTTGGACTATTTGAAACTCATCCTTTAATTGAAAAAACTGCTTTTGAATTAAAAAAGAAAGGAGATTTTTCACAACCAATCAGAACCGATTTTGGATACCATATTATCCAACTTTTAGATAAAAAGGAATACAATACTCTTGAGCAATGCAAGGATGATTTAATAACACTTTTGGCAGAAGACAGTCGTTCAAGAATTTCAGAAAGAAAATTAATACAAAATCTGAAGGAAAGATATCAGTTCAAAGAAAATAAGCAGCTACTATCGAATTTTTACTCTATTCTAGATTATGCTTATGCAGAACTATGGGAAACTTTATTCTCTATCGAAAATAATGATTACTCTCAGGAAAAGTTTGCTGAATTCTTAAGTAAACAAGCTTCAAAAGATATTTATGAAAATTTTGAAGATTATATCAATAGATTATATGTTAATTTCTCAAACACTTGTATCTTAGCATACCATAAAAAGAAACTTGTAGAAAAACATCCTAAGCTTAAGACATTACTGGATGAATATGAAAATGGAGTTTTAGTTTATTTTATTACTAAAAAAACAATTTGGGATAATACAACAGAGAAAGAAAAAATAAAAGAATATTACAATAACAATCAACACAAATACAAAACAGATGTTGATTATAAATCAGTTAAAGATATTATATTGGAAGATTACAGAGCTTGGCTTGAGGAAAAATGGTCGAAAGAACTTCGAAAAAAATACTCTGTAGAAATCAACCATTCAGCTTTAACAAATTTGCGAACAATTAAGAATGAATAAATACATACTTACAATAATTTTGCTTGCAAGCATGCTTGCTTGTAATTACAATCAGGAAGAAGACAAGGCGGTTGCTAAAGTAAATCAAAACTTTTTATACATGAGCGAAGTAGCGGCAATCGTTCCCAACGGAAGCACTAAAGAAGATAGTATACTAATTGCCGATAACTACATTCACCAATGGATAAAAAAACAGTTGATCATTTCAAAAGCAGAACTTAACCTTTCGGAAGAAGATAAGGATGTTAGCAAAATGGTTGAGGATTATCGTTCCTCTTTAATTATTCATAAGTATCAGCAACAACTTTTAGAGCAAAAACTTGATACCATTGTTACAAACTTTGAAATTGACAATTATTATCGTCAAAACTCTGGCAATTTCATATTGAACAGAAACATTATCAAAGCATTATATATTCAAATTTCAAAACCTGTTCCTGATTATAAAAAAATTAAAAAGCTCTATAAATTAGAAAAAGAAGAAGATTGGGACGAATTGGAAGACTACTGTTTTCAGAATGCCACAAAATTTGATAATTTTAGCGGGCAATGGGTTAATGCGAAAGAACTATTAAATAGAATCCCTTTCAATTTTAGTGATGAAGATAAACTATTAAAAAGCAGAAAACACATTGAAACAGAGGACTCAACCTATAGATATTTTGTAGCCATTAAAAATGTTGAGTTCAAGAATAATATTGCACCTCTTGATTTTGTGAGAGATGACATTAGAAAAATAATCATCAATAAACGAAAAATAGAATTCATTAAAAACCTCGAAGAAAACATCTACAGAGATGCGGAATCGAAAAATAAATTCAAAATTTATTAAACCATAAAATATGCGTTACATTTTTAGAAAAACTTGCACGGTGTTAACACTGTTGTTACTGAGTATTCTTACTCTTAATGCTCAAGACAATGTGGTAGATAAAATTATTGCCGTGGTTGGTAATCAGGTTGTATTAAAATCGGATGTTGAGCAAAGATTTATCAGTCTTAAGGCTCAAGGATATACATCAGGTAGTGTTGACTTGAAAACCGAAATTTTTGAAGATCTATTGATTCAAAAACTTATGATTGCCCAAGCTGCGATTGATAGCATTGAGGTAACCGAACAAGAAGTTGAAGATGATCTTTCTCGTAAAATGGAAATGTACATTCAAAGAATAGGTTCCAAAGAAAAATTGGAACAATATTTTGGTAAATCAATTCTTGAAATGAAAAATGATTTGCGAGAACCTACCAGAAATGAACGCATTAAAGAGAAAATGCAGGCAGAAATCACAAAAGACATTCACATTACCCCTGCTGAAGTTCGTGATTTCTACAATAATTTAAACAAGGACAGCTTGCCTACAATTCCTGGTAAACTTGAGGTACAACAAATTGTAAGATATCCAAAAGTTACCGATGACGAGAAAGACCGTATCAGAAACAGATTAAGAGAATTTAGAGACAGAGTACATAAGGGTGAGAGCTTTTCTACATTGGCGGTTCTTTATTCTGAAGACCCGGGAAGTGCTCGTCAAGGTGGTGAATTAGGCTATACACCAAGATCTAGTTTAGTTCCAGAGTTTGCAAACGTAGCTTTCAACCTAAAAACAGATAAAGTTTCTAAAATTGTAGAAACTGAGTATGGATTTCACATCATTCAATTTATTGACAGAAAAGGTGAAAGAATTAATGTACGCCACATTCTTCTTAAACCTAAAATTGAAGAAGAAAAAAGAAAAGAAGCTACTGCACGTTTAGATAGTATTGCAGATTTAATTAGAAATGAGAAGTTGAAATTTGATGAAGCTGCATTTTATTTCTCAGCTGATAAGGATACCAGAAATAATGGAGGTTTGATTGTTAATCCATATACTGGTTCATCTAGATTTGAAAAAGACAATTTGCCTCCTGCCATTGCTCAACAAATTAACAGCTTAAAAATCAATGAAATTTCTGAGCCGTTTTTAGATGTTTCCGGAGGAAAGGATGCTTACAAAATCATCAAGATAAAATCAGAAACCAAATCTCACACAGCAAACCTATCCGATGATTGGAGTATTTTTGAGAATATGTTGACCAATCAAAAGCAGCAAGATATTCTAGATAAATGGATCAAAGAGAAGCAATCTGGCACTTACGTTCACATTGATGATTCATACAAGAATGCAAAATTCAGATTCGAAGGCTGGCAAAAATAATTAAGCTTAAAATATTTAGTCAGACACAGCCTTTTTGCTGTGTCTGATTTTTTCAAGGAAATCCAAATACTAAATCCTTATGAATTTTAAATCAGAAGTTGAAGCTGCTAATTCACTACATGCCGATTACAAAAAGCTACTTGAGGAAATTGGTAAAAAAATTTATGGTCAGGATGAAATCATTAAAAAAGTATTGATTTCGATTTTTAGTAATGGACACTGTTTACTAGTTGGTGTTCCTGGACTTGCTAAAACTTTACTTGTAAACACAATTGCGCAGGTTTTAGACTTAAAATACCAAAGAGTACAGTTTACTCCCGACCTAATGCCTTCTGATATTATTGGAACTGAAATATTAAATAATGAGCGTAGATTTAATTTCATAAAAGGTCCTTTGTTTGCTAATATCATTCTTGCTGATGAGATCAATCGTACACCTCCAAAAACTCAATCGGCTTTATTGGAGGCGATGCAAGAAAAAATGGTAACGGTAAATGGTAAAAATTACCAAATTGAAAAACCTTTTTTTGTATTGGCCACCCAAAATCCAATCGAACAAGAAGGTACCTACCCTCTTCCTGAAGCTCAATTAGACCGTTTCATGTTTAGCATTTATTTGGATTACCCAAAATTAGAAGATGAAATTTCGATTGTTGAAAATACTACATGTGGCAAGGAAATTGCATTGAACAAGATTATTTCGGGTGAAAAGATTTCTTACTATCAAAAATTGATACAAAAAGTACCAATTAATCGAAATGTATTGGAATATGCTGTAAACTTGGCGGCAAAATCGAGGCCTAATACCGAGTTCTCGCATCCTATGGCAAATGAGTATATCAATTGGGGAGCTGGACCAAGAGCATCGCAATATTTGGTTATTGGAGCCAAAGCACACGCTCTTCTTTCCGGAAAATATTCGCCGGACATAGAAGATGTAAAGGAAGTTGCAGTCCCTATATTAAGACATAGAATCATGAAAAACTACAAGGCCGAAGCTGAAGGAATTAGTGTTGAAGATATTATAAAAGAATTATTAAAATAAAAGGAATGCCTTGCATCATTACAAAATATAAATCGATTATTCTATTCGTAGGAATATTCTGCCTTTTCTCATTTACACTGGAAGCTCAGAAAAAATCATTAATTGAAATTAAAAACTCAGATGATATCAGAGCCGAATTAAAATCAGAATCGCAACTTACTGTTTTCAATGGCAATGTATTTATAACCCACGAAAACATTAAGATGTACTGCGATAGCGTATATCAATTCAGAGGTGACAACAGAATTGTTGCATATGGTAATGTTCACATTATTAGCTCAGATACGGTTCACATTTATGGTGATGTATTAAAGTACTACGGAAACACCAAACTGGCTGAAATGCGTAACAATGTAAAGCTTAAAAATAAAACAGTTACCGTTACCACAGAATTTCTTGATTTTGATATGAATGAAAGTGTTGGTTACTATTTTAATGGCGGTAAAATTGTTGACACAAATAATACGCTTACCAGCAGCATTGGAAGATATTACACGCGACAGGATTTATTGTTCTTTAAAGATAGCGTAGAAGTTTTAAGCAATGATTATACTTTAAAATCAGACACACTAAAATACAACACGCTTAGTAAAACTGCTTTTATTTTAGGACCAACTACCATCGAGAATGAAACTGAAACACTTTATTCGGAAGATGGATGGTACAATACAACTACTGGAATATCGCAATTTTTTAAAAACACAACTCTTAATAGTAAAGCATATCAAATTAAAGGTGATAGTATTTACCTGGATAAAAACAATGAAACCGCTAGAATATTCGATAATGTAGAACTTCGAGATACTGTTAATAACATTATTTTACAAGGACACTTTTTAGAAACTTTTAAGAATACCGAAGAGGCATTAATGACAGATTCTGCAGTATTCATTCAAGTTGCGGAACAGGATTCACTATTTCTACATGCAGATACCCTTACAATATCAAAAGATAGCGCAGATTTTGAGTTAATAAAGGCCTTTCATCATGTGAAGTTTTTCAGACCTGATTTGCAAGGTAAATGTGATTCTCTGGTATATACCATGCAAGATTCTACCATAAGGTTGTTTAATGATCCGGTTTTATGGGCACAGGGTAATCAGATGGTTGCTGATACTATTGGTATAGAAACTCAAAATCAGAAACTCAAATACCTTCACTTTAGAGGTTCTTCTTTCCTAACGGCAAAAGAAGATAGCACTTTTTACAACCAGATCAAAGGAAAGAACATGCTCGGTCATGTTAAGGACAATAAGATTTACAAATTAGATATTGATGGAAATGGAGAAACCTTATATTACCCAAAAGACAAAGGAGTAATATTAGGCATGAACCTTGCAAAGAGTAGCGATATCACCATTCTGATAAAGGATAATAAAATTGATCAGATCATCTTTATTAAAAAACCTGATGGCAACATGTATCCATTGTTTGAAGTGGAACAAGAAATGTTATTCCTGAAAAATTTCCGTTGGTTCGATGGCATTCAGCCAAAGTCGAAAGAAGATATATTTATTTGGAGAGATACACTTCCGCATACAGCTAAAAGTATATTAAAAGCTGAATCTTCGGATTTATGAGTAGATTTAGACAGGAAATAAAAAACGAGGTTTTGAAACAAAACCTCGTTTTTTATTTTTTAGTATTCATCTTCGTTGAATAAAAAATCTCCTTTGCTAGGGTAATCAGGCCAAATATCCTCAATACTCTCAAAAATCTCTCCCTCTTCCTCGATTTCCTGCAAATTTTCAATTACCTCTAGCGGCGCACCAGAGCGAATTGCGTAGTCAATCAACTCATCCTTGGAAGCCGGCCATGGGGCATCTTCAAGTTTTGTTGCTAATTCAAGTGTCCAATACATAAGTTCAAAATATTTTTAGGTTCCTTTATTCTGCGAATATAATTTTTTTTTCCGAATTTACAAGTCAGGCTCCCATTTTATTTCATCAGCCCCAACATCCTTTAAAACCTTGCGTGATAACACAAATAAGTAGTCCGATAATCGGTTTAAGTACTTCAACAATAAGGGATTTATGTCAATTTCCATTGACAATTGATTGGCTCTTCTCTCTGCCCTGCGACAAACGGTTCTTGCAACATGACAAAATCCATTCAATGGGCTTCCTCCAGGTAGTACAAAATTATTCAATTCTGGAAGTTCCTCATCCATTCGGTCCATCTCCGATTCCAATAATAAAATATCATCCTCACTCAGATTTAGCTTTTGTTTTAAGTCTGACTTCTCATCATCCGTAGCCAAACGAGAACCAATCAAAAACAACTTATTCTGTACTATATTTAGAACTTCCAGAGTTTTTTCTTCTATTTTGTGAGATCGAATTAAACCGATGTATGAATTCAATTCATCTACTGTCCCATAAGCTTCTAATCTCAAATGATATTTAGGAACGCGAGTTCCACCAATAAGTCCGGTAGTTCCCTTATCTCCTGTTTTTGTATATACTTTAAATTTATCCATTGTTATATTTTTAAGCTAATATTTACATGTTTGGCAGTAAATATCTGCAGCTTTAACAAAGATAAAATTTTTTATTATTTAGAACGATTCTAAGAATTTATTTTTTTCTCATCCCGCAAAGAAATTAAAATTCCAACAGAATGTATATTCAGAGAAAAATCAAATTTACTACCTTGGTTTAGATTTTTCCAAGCTTCCAATAAAACAGGATTTCTATTCATATTCTGAAAAACAAGTACACAAGTTCTGCTCAAAAATTGTTTATACTGCTTTTTAAACATCTCAATGTCTGCATTATTTGCCAAATTAGATATTACCACAAAATCAAGATCTTTTAACTCCTCAAAATGTAAAAGTTCAATATTCTCAATATTAAGTTGCCTTTTGAATATTTTATCATTTATCTCTCCATTTTTAAGGCAATCTCCAATACAATAAAGTTTAATTCTTGAATCAACCTTTGCCATATATGCTTTCGTATACCCAAATCCATTCCCTATAAACAATGGCTTTTTTACTTGATAATAATTCATCAAGCGAAAAATTAAACGATCCACATCCTTTCCTCTTTTTAAGTTTACGATTTCCTCCTTTAGATAATCTGCACGATTAGCACTAAGGGCTGATGATTTACAAGATGATCTAAGCAGCTTTATCGCCAATTCTCTGGTTTGTTGAAGGTCACGAAAAGCATAATAATGAAGTTTAGCTCCAAATACATTAGTTATCAAATCAATTGCAATTGGCGAATGTTCTCCAAATCCATTTCGGCGATAATTTTTTAAACGAATTAATCTTTTTTTTAGTTGATAACGAATTCCACTCATGCTAGCGTTTAAGTATATTTGGCGAATTAAATTGTACATTTGATTTTCTCAACAATTAAAATTATTAGATTTTTTCAATTTTCAATATTTAAATGTCTGAATTAGCTGGTCTGGATATAAAATTTTTAGCTGGAGTTGGCCCTAAGAGAGCTTCCATTTTGAATCAAGAATTATCGATTTATAGTTACGAGGATTTGTTGTATCATTTTCCGTACAAATACATCGATAGAACAAAATTCTATTCAATTAGGGAGATCAACTCAAAACTACCTTACATTCAAGTAAGAGGACAAATTACAGGCATCGAAACTTTAGGCGAAAAGCGTCAACAACGTTTGGTTGCTTATTTTACCGATGGTGAAGACACCATGGAATTGGTCTGGTTTAAGGGCATTAAATACATTAAAGGCAACCTAAAGCCAAATACCGATTACATTGTTTTTGGAAAACCTTCTGAATTCAACAGAAAGATTAATGTTGTTCATCCTGAAATAGAAGAAGCAAACAAAAGCAATGGAAAGATTAATGCTTCGCTTCAATCTTTTTACCTGACTACTGAAAAAATGAAGAATGGCTTTCTGAATTCACGAGCAATTCAGAAACTGCAAGAAAATGCACTCAAATCAGTAAATGGGAAAATACCGGAAACTTTACCTGCTCCACTGATCAAAAGGTTGGGGTTGATCAATTTGCACGAAGCATTGCTGCAGATTCATTTCCCACAAAATACCGAGATTCTCAAAAAAGCTCAATATCGCTTAAAGTTTGAAGAGCTATTCTACATTCAACTCAACATCCTTAAAATGAAAATGAAACGGAAAATCCTATACAAAGGACATCCGTTTTCAAAAATAGGAGAATACTTTAATACTTTTTACCAAAACAATTTGCCTTTCGAATTAACTAATGCGCAAAAGAGAGTAATTAAAGAAATCCGTAAAGATGTTGGTTCTGGTAAACAAATGAATCGCCTGCTACAAGGAGATGTAGGTAGTGGTAAAACCATGGTTGGGCTGATGTGCATGCTTATGGCTCTTGATAATGATTGTCAGGCATGCCTAATGGCTCCTACCGAAATTTTGGCAACACAGCATATGGAAAGCATTTCAGAATTTCTGGAAGGAATTGATGTGAATGTTGCTTTGCTTACTGGATCTACAAAACAAAAGGACAGGCGCAGAATTCATGAAGACCTCAAAAGTGGTGAATTACAAATTCTGATTGGGACACACGCCCTGCTCGAAGATGTTGTACAGTTTAATAACCTCGGCTTGGTAATTATCGATGAACAACACAGGTTTGGTGTGGCACAGCGTGCCAGATTATGGAAAAAGAATAACATTCCTCCTCATGTACTGGTAATGACAGCAACTCCCATTCCAAGAACTTTAGCCATGACATTATATGGCGACCTGGAAGTTTCAGTAATTGATGAATTGCCTCCTGGTAGAAAACCCATTCAAACGGTTCACTATTTTGAGAACAAAAGACGACAGGTTTATCAATTCATGAAAAAACAGATCGATTTGGGAAGACAAATCTATTTGGTATATCCGATGATTAAAGAATCGGAAAAAATGGATTATAAAAATCTGGAAGAAGGATATGAAAGTGTAGCCAGTTTTTTCCCTCCTGAAAAATATGGCATAAGCATGGTTCATGGTAAGATGAAACCAGCCGAAAAAGATGCTGAAATGCAACGGTTTGCACAAGGTGAAACCAAAATCATGGTGGCAACTACCGTAATCGAGGTTGGTGTTAATGTACCTAATGCATCGGTAATGGTTATTGAAAGTACCGAAAGGTTTGGTTTATCGCAATTGCACCAGTTGCGTGGTCGTGTTGGTCGTGGTGCCGAACAATCATACTGTATCCTAATGTCATCCTACAAGATTTCCAATGAATCGAGAAAACGCATTGAAACCATGGTTCGTACCAACGATGGTTTCGAAATCGCCGAAGTAGATTTAAAGCTGAGAGGTCCTGGAGATATTGAAGGAACACAGCAAAGTGGCATTTCCTATGATTTAAAAATTGCTCATCTTGGTAAAGATGGTCAGTTATTACAATATGCACGAGATGTTGCACAGGAAATTTTAGACGATGATCCGCTTCTGGAAAAAGAAGAAAACTTCACTTTGGCCAAGCAAGTAAAAAGACTTAGCAAGACTAAAGTCAACTGGAGCGTTATTAGCTAAGAGAACGTTTATGGCCTTTTTTCTTAATAATTAAAAACGAATCAATTAAACGAAAGTATTAATTCGTAATTAAAAACCTATCTTTAGACACCGAAATAGGGTAATACATCCCTATTTCGGTATACACACATTAACCAATCTGTTACAATTTATGAAACAATTTCTACTACTATCTGTACTATCTCTATTCCTTTTCCAAGGAAGTATTTATGCCCAGGATGACAATGTTTTCTATGGCTTAGACAATTCATTCGAAAACCTGAGCGCTCCTGACTCTATCAGTATGTTTAGCGGAGCCTTTGCTTTTGCCCGCATTGGTGGCGACAACTATGCCGGTGTTCGTTTTCAGCCTGAGCTAAGCCTAGGCAAAGTGGGTGTTGGCTTCGATGTGCCTGTTTATTTCAATCTGGAAACCGGTGATTTCTATAGCGATGAGTTCAAGAACGGAACTGGTGTTCTTCGCCTGATTAGCTACGTTCGCTATGGCCGTAAAAAAAGAGATCCCCTTTTCTTCAAGGTAGGTCAACTTCGTGGCGAATCGCTTGGATACGGGAGTTTACTGAACAATTACAACAACTCTCCTAGTTACGAAAAACGTAGGGTGGGTGTAAGCTACGACATCCTCATCAAAAAAGTATTCGGTATAGAGGGAATGTATAGCGATTTCAATACCGAATCATTCAATTTGTTTGCCGTTCGTCCCTATGTTCGCCCTTTTGGAGCAAGTGGAATTCCAGTTTTGAAAACCCTTGATTTCGGTTTCTCTTACATCTCCGACAAAGATCAAACAGATCGCTTTGGCGCAGACACTGGCAAAAATGAATTCCTATCAGACGGCATGAAAGCTTATGGTTTAGATATGGGAATTACTTTCATCAACTCTAAGTTTATCAACCTTACGGGATATGCACATTTCAGCAGATTAAGCAAGATAAAATCAGATTCTTTGGCAACCTACCATCAAGCAATTCCTCCTACCGAAGGATATGGTGCAGGTAAAGGAATGGGCTTAGGGTTGAATGCCAATATGAACGTGATTGGAAACTTATTCCGATTAAACGCAAGACTGGAACGCCTTTGGTATACCGACAACTATCTACCTCAATTCTTCGACGCACACTATGAAATTAATAAAGATGCCAAGATTCTGGCTTTAGGTGATGCGAAAAACAAGCAGGGAATTTACGGGTCTATCACTGCTTCAATATTGGATAAAATTTTGGTAGGCGGTAACCTTTTATTGCCCGACAATGTAAGCGAAGCAACCCCTGCAACCATGCAGTTGAACGTGAGAACCAAAGACCTGTTCGATAAAATTATTATTGAAGGGTATTACACCAAAGCAAATCTTGTTGACATGGGTGACGCTCTAACCTTCGACGAAAATTCATTAGCTTTGATGCGTTTTGCCTATAAGATTAGCCCTATTATTGCCACTGGTATAGACTACCGCTGGACTTGGAACAAGCAAGATGATGGAAGCTTTAAGGCTGACAATTCGGTGATGCCATATATTGCATTGCGTTTCCAATTCTAAGCAAGAAAAATATACACATACGATATTTGCCCAATGTATTTTAATACGTTGGGCATTTTTTATAAAGCTACCGGAGCTGCAATAGCTTACAAACAACCTACTTTATCTATTTAGATAACCTACTCTAGTACGTCTACTAAGCTACTTTACCCACTTGGACAACCTACTCAAGTACGTCTAATAACCTACCTTACATATTTAAATAACCTGCTCTAGTAGGTCCACCAACCTACTTTACTCATTTAAGTAACCTACTCCAGTACGTCTACCAACCTACTTTACCTGGTTGGGGAACCAGGTACATACTGTAAAATACACATACTACACATCAATAAATACAGCCTCTTTTACAATAATCACATGTAAAGTTTGATTTTTAATGCTTTACATTTTACACACTCTTATTAAAATTAGGATTTCAAAAAGGAGAAAGTCTCTTTGTGGTTCAATTTAATTCTGCATAAAAATTCACATTTCTCGACTCTCGTTGTTCCAGAGCCTTCAATCCAGCATCCATTATCTAAAAGCAATCTAAATTATCTCGTTTGCAGAAAACACAGATATTAGCGATTTTTTTCTTGAATAGCTCAAACTAACTGTATTCAATATAGATACATGAAAAATTGTAATCTCTACATTACAAAAGCAAGGAAGTCCCTCTATTTAAACACGCTATAAATAGACTTTTTCAGGATGGAATGTGACCTAAAGTGTTAATTTTGTTGCCATGTGTTAAATAACATACCTATTTAAAGGTGCTGATATACAGCTAACAAACACATACACTAAATAAAAAGGGGCTAAATCATGAGTACTCCCAAACAAATTGATCATGAGGGGACTATCCTGGAAATAAAGGATGGTAAGATTACAGTCGGAATTGTTAATGTTTCGGCTTGTGCAGGTTGTCATGCTAAAGGAGCATGTACAATGTCTGACATGAAGGAAAAATCAATTGATGTTATTGATTTTAGCAACAAGTATTCTGTTGGAGAAAAAGTCAAATTAACTTACCGCGAATCCTTAGGCTGGTTTGCTTTAATGTTGGCTTATGTACTCCCATTTGTTCTTGTGTTACTTGTTCTTTTTATAGCAACATCAATTACTAACGACGAACTAATAAGTGGTTTACTATCATTGGCAGTTTTACCACCTTATTATATCATATTGTCCTTTTTTAAAGGACGTTTAAAGAAAACGTTTTCATTTACAATAGAAAAAATCGTAAACATTTAATTCTATGAGCATTATAGCTATCACTATTCTGGCTTTGTGTGCTATTGGTGTTACTGCAGCGATTATCCTGTATTTTGTAGCCCAAAAATTCAAAGTGTACGAAGATCCTCGAATTGACGAGGTTGAAGAAGCATTGCCTGCAGCAAACTGCGGGGGTTGTGGTTATCCGGGTTGTAGGGGTTTTGCCGAAGCATTGGTAAAAGCCGACGACATCTCAAACTTCAACTGCCCTGTTGGTGGAGCAGCAGTAATGTCACATGTAGGTGCCCTTTTAGGACACGAAGTTAAAGCAGCAGACCCAACTGTTGCTGTTGTACGTTGTAACGGGACTTGCGAAAACCGTCCGAAAACAAATCAGTATGATGGAGCAGCTTCTTGTTCCATTGCTGCATCACTTTACAGTGGCGAAACTGGTTGTCAGTACGGATGTCTAGGTTTAGGCGAATGTGTTGAAGCTTGTAATTTTGATGCAATGTACATGGACGAAGAAACAGGTCTTCCAGTTATCATTGAAGACAATTGTGTTTCTTGTGGTGCTTGTGTTAAAGCTTGTCCTAATAACATTATTGAGCTTCGCAAAAAAGGACCAAAGAGCCGTCGTATTTTTGTGTCTTGTGTAAACAAGGACAAAGGTGCTGTTGCCAAAAAAGCTTGTAATGTTGCATGTATTGGTTGCCGCAAGTGCGAGAAAGAATGTCCTTTCGATGCAATTACAGTGGAAAACAACCTTGCTTACATCGACTACAACAAATGTAAATTGTGTAGAAAATGTGTAGTAGTTTGTCCTACTAATGCAATACATGAATTAAACTTCCCTCCTCGTAAAGAGAAGCCTGCTGCAAAACCTGATGCTAAAACAGTAAAACCTGCAGCTGCTAAGGCGGAAGTTAAAGATGCTCCTAAAGCTGAGCCAAAAGCAAACGATTCGAAAGAAGAAACATCTGATAACAAATAAATAGGAGGATAATCAGTGTTAAAAACATTTTCTATAGGAGGTATTCATCCAGCAGAAAACAAACTATCTGCTGAAAGCGCAATCCAGGCATTGCCAATACCCCAAATGGTTAGCATTCCAATTTCACAACATATTGGTGCTCCTGCTACACCAATCGTTAAAAAAGGCGACGAAGTAAAAGTAGGACAACTAATTGCTAAATCTTCAGGATTTGTATCGGCAAACATTCACTCATCTGTTTCAGGAACAGTATTCAAGGTAGACGATATCATGGATGCTAGTGGTTTCCGAAGAACATCGGTTATCATCAAAGTTGATGGTGATGAATGGTTAGAGCATATCGATCGAAGTGAAGAATTGGTAAAAGAAATTAGCGCAAGCAAAGAGGAAATCATCAAACGAGTTGGCGATGCGGGTATCGTTGGTTTGGGTGGTGCTACTTTCCCTGCTCATGTTAAACTTTCAGTTCCTCCAGGCAAAACTGCAGAGGTTTTAATCATTAATGCAGTTGAGTGTGAGCCTTATTTGACTTCTGACCATAGAATCATGTTAGAAAAAGGTGATGAAGTATTGGTTGGTACTCAAATCTTGATGAAAGCGCTTGAGGTAAACAAAGCAATTATCGGTATTGAGAATAACAAGCCTGATGCAATTGCTCACCTTACGAAGCTTGCTGCAAACTATCAAGGCATTGAAATCTGTCCATTAAAAACACAATACCCTCAAGGTGGTGAGAAGCAATTAATCGCTGCAACCATTAAGCGCGAAGTTCCATCAGGAGCTCTTCCTATTGAGGTAGGTGCGGTAGTTCAAAACGTTGGAACAGCATTCGCTGTTTACGAAGCAGTTCAGAAAAACAAACCATTAATTGAACGCGTTGCTACCATTACAGGAAAGTCTTTGAAGAATCCATCGAACTGGCTGTTCCGTATCGGTACGCCTGTTAAAGATATTATCGAAGCTGCAGGTGGAATGCCTGAAGATACTGGTAAAATTGTTGGTGGTGGTCCAATGATGGGTAAAGCATTATCAAGTATTGATGTGCCTTTAACAAAAGGTAGTTCTGGGTTATTGCTTCTTCCAAGAGAAGAAACTGCACGTAAAGCTACCAAAGCTTGTATCCGTTGTGGTAAGTGTGTTTCTGTTTGTCCAATGGGACTTGAACCATACTTGCTAATGGTATGTGCCGATAAGAAAGATTACGAGCGCTTAGAAAAAGATGCAGTAATGGATTGTATCGAATGTGGTTCTTGTAGTTTCACATGTCCTGCTAACCGTCCTTTATTGGATTACATCCGATTAGGAAAAGGTAAAGTAGGCCAGATTATGCGTGCAAGAAAATAAAGTTATCAGTACTTAGAGTACTTGGATTGCCTAAAATACTTAAAGTGAAAAGAAATGGATAATAAAGAATTTGGAAATCAATTAGAAAAGAGAACTAAGCAATTTGCTCTTTCTATTATCAAATTATCTGTTTCTCTTCCCAATATACCTGAAAGTAAAGTGATCAAGAATCAAATTACCAAATCGGGAACAAGTGTTGGAGCCAATTACCGAGAAGCTAATAGATCGAGAAGTAAAGCTGATTTTAAGAACAAAATTAAAATTTGCGAAAGTGAAGCAAGTGAAACCATATATTGGCTTGAATTAATAAATGAAATGAATTGGTTAGCAGAAAATAAAATCGACATCATTTTAAAGGAAGCTAATGAACTTGTTGCTTTATTTACATCTATCAGTAATAAACTAAAACTCTAAGTATTCGAAGTACTTTAGGCACTTTAAGTACACATTAAGAAAAAAAATAAAATTAACTAATTAACAAATAGATATGAACACCAAAGTACTTGTCGCACCATCTCCGCATGTTCATAGTGGAGATTCCATACAGAAAAATATGTATGGTGTGGTATTTGCGATGCTTCCGGCGCTGCTATTTTCGTTCTTTTACTTTGGATTAGGTGCACTAGTTGTAACCCTAACCGCCGTAGCATCATGTTACTTATTCGAATTCTTAATTCAAAAATACATTCTTAAGACTGAGGTTAGCATTAATGATGGTTCAGCCCTTATTACTGGTATCCTTCTAGCCTTTAACGTACCATCCAACCTTCCAATCTGGATCATCATGATTGGTGCGTTGGTTGCAATAGGTATTGGTAAGATGACATTTGGAGGATTAGGAAACAACGTATTTAACCCTGCATTGGTTGGTCGTGTATTCCTATTGATTTCCTTCCCTGTTCAGATGACCAGTTGGCCGGTGTCGAAAGGTTTAACCAGTGGATATATTGATGTGGAAACCGGAGCTACTCCTCTTGCCATAATTAAGGAAGGATTGAAAAGCGGTCAATCTCTTTCGTCATTAATGGACAAGATTCCTTCAAACATGGACATGTTCCTTGGAAACATGGGAGGTTCGATGGGTGAAATTGCTGGAGCTGCCTTAGTTCTTGGATTAATTTATATGTTGATCCGTAAGATCATTACATGGCACATTCCTGTTGCTGTAATTGGTTCTGTTGCGATCTTAACAGGAATTCTTCACATGGTAGATCCTGAAGCTTATGCAGGACCTGTATTCCATATTTTGACTGGAGGTTTATTATTAGGTGCTATTTTCATGGCAACCGACTATGTTACTTCTCCAATGTCCAACAAAGGGATGATCATCTACGGTGTGGGAATCGGTGTCCTTACTGTAGTGATCCGTGTATTTGGAGCATATCCTGAAGGAGTTTCATTTGCTATTCTTATTATGAATGCATTTGTGCCACTAATTAACGTATATGTTAAACCTAAGCGTTTCGGCGAAAAAAGGAAATAATCATGGCTGGTAAAAAAGAATCTACATTTATAAATATGGTTCTAGTGTTATTCATTGTAACACTAGTTGCCTCAGCTGCATTAGGTGGACTTTACGAGTTAACCAAAGAACCTATCGCTGCTGCTAAGTTGGCTAAAAAATTAAAAGCCATTAAGGAAGTTGTTCCTGAATTTGATAATAATCCAAGTGAGGAAATGTATTCGGTTGAGATGCCTACAGGTGATCTTTTGGAATTCTATCCTGCCAAAAAAGGAGATGAATTAGTAGGTACTGCCGTAAAAACATTTACAACAAACGGATTCTCTGGATACATTTGGATTATGGTTGGTTTCAAACCCGATGGAACAATTAACAACTATTCAGTTTTGGAACACAAAGAAACACCTGGATTGGGTACCAAAATGGAGCCTTGGTTTAAAACTACAGATCCGGCTAAAGCCAAGTGTAGCATTTTGGGCAAAAATCCTGGAACAGCAAACCTAACTGTTAGCAAAGACGGTGGGGATATTGATGCAATTACTGCAGCAACAATCAGCTCCAGAGCTTTCCTAGATGCTGTTCAAACTGCATACAATGAGTACAACAAACAAATGGAAGGAGGAACCAAGTAATGACAAATAAAGACATCTTTTTAAGAGGCTTTTTTAAGGAAAATGCCGTTTTTGCATTGTTATTGGGTATGTGTCCTACATTGGGGGTTACATCATCAGCAACTAATGGTTTAGGAATGGGCTTGGCTACCACTTTCGTATTAATCATGTCGAATTTGGTTATCTCATTAGTAAGTTCATTTATTCCTGACAAAGTGAAAATTCCATCTTTCATTGTAATTATTGCATCTTTCGTAACCATGGTGGATTTATTAATGGCTGGATACGTACCTGCTTTACACGAACAATTGGGTGTATTTATTCCATTGATTGTAGTAAACTGCGTGGTACTAGGTCGTGCTGAGGCTTTTGCATCAAAGAACAAAATGGTTCCTTCTATTATCGATGGTGTTAGTATGGGATTGGGTTTTGCTATGGCATTAACCATGCTGGGTGCAATTCGTGAATTTTTTGGTTCGGGAAAAATGTTTGGAGTAACATTGTTCAACGAAACCTATGGAATGTTAGTATTCGTATTGGCACCTGGTGCTTTTATCGCATTAGGATACTTAATTGCATTTATTAACCGAGTAAGAAAAGTATAAGGAGAATCATCATGGAATTTATTGTAATTATAATATCAGCAATATTCGTAAACAACGTAGTATTGATGCAATTCCTTGGAATTTGTCCTTTCCTTGGAGTATCGAAGAAAGTATCTACAGCGGTAGGTATGACCGGAGCGGTTACTTTTGTAATGATTCTGGCAACTATCGTAACTTATTTAATACAACACTATATTCTTAATCCATACGGAATTGGATTCATGCAAACCATTTCTTTCATTTTGGTTATTGCATCCCTTGTACAATTGGTTGAGATTATTTTGAAAAAGGTAAGTCCTGCATTATATCAGGCATTAGGTGTATTCTTGCCTCTTATCACTACCAACTGTGCTATTTTAGGTGTGGCTATCATGACCATTCAGAAAGACTACAATCTGCTTGAAGCTGTGGTTTTCTCAGGAGCATCGGCAATTGGTTTTGGTTTGGCATTGGTATTATTTGCTGGATTAAGAGAACACTTAGACCTTGTTGAATTACCTAAAGGCATAAAAGGAACTCCTGCTGCACTAATTGTAGCTGGATTATTGGCAATGGCCTTTATGGGATTCTCTGGAATCGTATAAATCAAAATACAATTGATTATATTTCATAGGCAGCTCATTTTGAGCTGCCTTTTTTGTTGAATAAATTTCTCTCTACGTAAGTAATTATAGCACCTTTGTCAAAAATATTGTGTAAATCCATAAGAATAACTAACTTAGGAATGAAAGTCGCTCAAATGTGACCATAATCAACCTCTAATTACACATTAAATACAGGCGAAGCTAAATGCTTAATAGGTTAAAATTTCGTACTAGAGTGCTTGCCGGATTCGGACTTATTCTACTGTTTACGGTATCATTCTTCGTCCTCTCTATTTTCCAGGTAAAAAAACTGCGTACAGAATCGGAATTCATTTATACTCACGCCTATACAGTAAGCAATAGTATTCGAGATATCAATACGCACATTCAAATCATGGAAAGTGCAATGAAGGACATCTTACTTGCAAATACACAAGAGGAGTTCGATCAGGCAATTGACACCATTAACCTTTATCACTTAAAAGTAGAAGCTGAGTTTGATGTTGTATACAATAATTTCTTAGGCAATGGTAGAGATGTTGGCGAAGCCCATCGTGCCTTTATGGATTGGGAGGATATCAGAAACCAAATTATCGACTTAAAAGTTAGTGGCAAAGAACTTACAGCAAAGAAAATGGTTGATGGCATGGCAGCAAACCATTTGAACAAGCTTAAAGAAAAAACAAAGGTGATGACTGATTTTGCTGAAAACAAAGCGGATACCAGTTATAAAGAAGCATCGGAAATGCACAACGCCACACTGTTTTGGTTTACGATTATATCGGTAATAATTGTTCTTCTCTGTATCGCAATCACCTATGTAATTTCTGACAGCATCTCCCAACCAATTAAGAACTTTATTTACCAAGCTCAAGCCATTTACCAAGGACAAGGTCATGGTTCTGTAAAAAGGATTAGCGAGGAAAGTTTATTAAACCATTCTATCACCGAATTAACCGAAACCTATACCAAACTTCAGAATGAAATATTGGAGCGCGAGAAAGGAGAACAAACCATTCGCGAGCAATACCAGGAAATTCACGATTATTCAGAACAATTAAGATCATTTAATGAAAAGCTTGAAGAAAGGGTTAAAGAAAGAACAACTGCCCTTGCAACGAGCGAAGAAAAGTATAGAAACCTAATTAATGGTAGTACTGATATCATTTTGGTAAACGAATATTTAGGTAATGGTTCTTCTAAGTTGATCGAAGCAAATGATACAGCCTGTATATTGCTGGGGTATTCTCGTGAGGAATTGCTACAACTTTCACTTCACGATTTCATTGAAGATTTAGACAATGATTACATTGTTGATTCGATAAAACGTTTAACTCGCGAAAAGCAATTTACCAGCGAGCAAATGTTTATTTCCAAGTATGGTAAAAAAACACCTATGGAAACAGTGAATCAACTGGTAACCTTACAAGGAAAGCATGTAATTCTTTCCACTGCGCGTGATATCACCGAAAGAAAGAATGCTCAACAGGCAATTATTTCGAGCGAACGCAGATTGAAGAAGATGATTCACAAGTCACCTCTTCCTATTGTAATTACTGATGAAAATAACGACCTCGAATTCTTGAATGATAAATTTATTGAGCAGTTTGGCTATTACTTAAATGATATTCGCACTTCTGAAGAGTGGTATGCAAAGTGTTATCCTGATGAAGAATACAGAAAAACTGTTATTGAATCTTGGGCAAAAGCTACAGAAAAAGCAAAGCAGAACAATACGGATATCGAAAAGCAAGAATTCTATATAAGTACGAAAAATGGAGAGCAAAGGCATTGTGAATTTTTCATGGTTCCTTTCGATACCTCTTCCATGATCATCATTAATGATATTACTCCCATTATTAATTCGCAAAGTGAGTTGGTAAAAGCGAAGGAAAAAGCTGAAGAAAGTGATCGTTTAAAATCTGCATTCCTTGCTAACATGTCGCACGAAATCAGAACCCCAATGAATGGAATTATTGGATTTGCAGATATGCTTAGAAAACCTGGAAAAACTGACGAACAACAAAATGTATATGTGGATATCATTTACAAGAGTTCTAATCAGCTATTGAAGATTATTAATGATATTCTTGATATTTCGAAGCTGGATGCCGGACAAACCATTATTAAGGAAACCCAATGCTCTATTAATTCTATTTTAGACGATTTGCATATGCAATTCAGCAAAGAGAATATTGCTGATGATGAGATTGAATTTAGAGTTATTAAATCATTGCCAAACGAAAAAACTCTGGTTGTAGCCGAGGAAAGAAAACTGAGACAAGTTCTTGCTAACCTTCTAAACAATGCATTTAAATTCACCTCTTCAGGATCTATTGAGTTTGGTTATAAGCTTTTAAAGGACAACTTCCTGGAGTTCTATGTAAAGGATACAGGTATTGGCATTCAAAAGGAAAAGCAAGACATTATTTTTGAGCGTTTCCGTCAGGTTGAGGAATCCTTCACACGTAAATATGGTGGAACAGGTCTTGGCTTGGCCATTTCTAAAGGTTTCGTAGAATTAATGGGAGGAAAAATAAGAATGGCTACGGTTGAGGATAAAGGAACAACCTTCTTCTTTACCATTCCTTATAAGCCTTTAGATACCGATAATTTGCCAGTTAAAAAAACTCCTAAGAAAAAGGATTACAAATGGGACGATAAGCTGATTTTGGTGGTAGAGGATGACGAAACCAACTACAAGTACATCGAAGCAGCTTTAAAGCCCACAAAAGTAAAGATTCTGCATACCATATCAGGAAACAAAGCAATCGAATTAAGCTTGCGAAACCCAACCATTAACTTGGTTTTAATGGATCTGCGTTTGCCAGATATCAATGGTTTGGAAGCTACACAATCAATTAAGAAAATGCGTGATAATCTTCCAATTATAGCGCAAACGGCAAATGCTTTCAGAGAAGATAAAAACAAGAGTATTGAAGCAGGTTGCGATGACTTTATTGCAAAGCCATTTGACGAAAAGAAACTACTCGAAACCATTAACAAATACTTCAAAAAGAAAAAAAGAATCAATGTGTAATTCATTAAATTCCTGAAATACCACCCCTTCTTGGCAAGCAATTTCTATGTAATCATGTTTTAACTACTATTACAACGTCGTTTTAATTAGCATTGTAACGATGCGTTCGTCATCAACGAGACTATTCACTTATCTTTTCAATAAGAAGGAGATTTTATTAAATATATTTTTGATAGATTATTGTAATTTATTCCGAATTTCAATACAATCCTTTACACTTTGAGGGTACAACTGCATGCACTTTGAGAGTACAACTGTATACACTTTGAGGGTACAACTGCATGCACTTTGAACCTCAACAAATTTGTTTACTTAGGTTCAACCACTATGCACTCTTAGGTTAAGAGTACAGACACTCTTTGTCTCAGTAATTAACCACGCACAAAGTTTAAGGGTATACCCATAAATTCTCAATTGTATTCTTAAAATAATTCTACCCCATTTATATCTGATATACTGACCACAACTCCACAACACTGGTATGCTTTCGAAAATCATTTTCCAGACTAGTTGAATAACACAAAAATCACTACAAATAGTTAGTCATTTAAATGGCAATCTTCATTAGTTTTGCTGCCGCAATTTTAAACGATATTTACAAACACACCTTAAAAATGAACTCAAAGAACATTACAATTATTGGAGGAGGAAATTTGGGATCCTCTATTGCAAAAGGATTAGTTCAAAGCGGTTTATTAAAACCTGAACAAATTACAGTTACCAATCTTGAATTGCATTTAATTCAACACCTAAAAGATGAAATAGGTGTGAATATTACAACCAATAATCTTGAGGCAATTAACAATTCGCAAATTGTTATAGTTGCAGTAAAACCAACTGTGGCAAGAATACTTCTAAACGAGATTAAGGAACCTTTACAAAAAGGTAAACAAGTTTTAATTTCGGTTATCTCAGGAATTAAAATTCAAGATCTTGAAGATATTTTAGTAGATGTACCTGTAATTAGAGCTATGCCAAATACAGCAATCGCCATTCAGGAATCAATGACTGCATTGTCTTTTAACGAAAAGGGCTTGGAGCACAAAGATGAAGTTGTTGAAATTTTCGATCAACTTGGAGCAACCATGATTATCCCGGAATCGCAAATGCCAGCTGCAACAGTTTTGGCTTCTTGTGGTATTGCCTTTGCGTTAAGATTTATGAGAGCTGCTTCGCAAGGAGGGATTGAGATTGGTCTGTCTTCAAAGCAATCATTAGAAGTGGCAGCACAAATCATGAAAGGTGCTTCAAAATTGATTATTGAAAATGGAACTCACCCCGAACCAGAAATCGACAAGGTAACGACTCCACTTGGAGTAACCATTAAATCACTAAATAAAATGGAGCATGAAGGATTTAGTTCTTCTCTTGTTCAAGGAGTGGTTAGTGGTCACAAAAAGATCTTAGAAACAGAATCATAAAAACTCAATAATTACAGCTCATTACCTAGCATATTTTATAGAGCGCGGTAGTGAGCTGTTTCCCATTTAATAGTACTGTTCCCAAAGGCTCGTAATCAGTATCAAAATATTGGTTCTCTTTCAACTCTTTAATCAGGTTACCCGATACCAAAAGCTTTGATTGATAAGAGTTGCATAAGCATTGAATACGCGATGCTGTATTAATGGCATCACCATGATAGGCGATTTCTGATTTTAACTCCCCTACTTCTGCAACCATAACCTTACCTGAGTGCACTCCAGCTTTAAAGACTGGTATAATTCCATATTCCTTTTGATAATAGTCTCTTTTCTTATGCAGTTCTTCCATAAAATCAAAGAACACTTGCAGGCACCTGTTGTTTTTCAATCCATCCTTCAGTTTCCAGGTCAGTACCACTTCATCGCCAACAAACTGATAAATTTGAGCCTTATTTTTCTCAATGGCAGAAGAGATATCTTTAAAACAATCCTGAATCAACCTGCTGTACTTAAAGTGCCCCAATTGCTCAGCATAATAGGTTGATGATTTTAAATCCATAAACAAAAACACTCTGTCCTCTTCCTTTGGTTTATAATATCTCCCCAACAAGAACTTTAAAAGTACTCCTTTTCCTAAGCGCTTGTCTATTTCGAAAAAAATCTCGATTAAAGATCCCACAATAAAGAAATAAGCTAAAATGGAATAAAATATCTGTGAATTATAAAGATCTAATAGCTGTTGAAAACTATTTGGAAAATCTTCAAACATAAAAATATCACTTAAGTGATAGATCGAATAGATCAATAAATAGGCACTTAATACATTGACCGAAACGGAAAGTAAAATCGTTAATGAGAAACGAGAAAGAAATTTCCTAATATACTGTGATATCTTAAAAATGACTCCCCAAATAATACCGGCCAGCAAACCAGACCAAAATGAATTGTTTAAGTCAGCCATCCTTGAAATTGACATGGTATTGTTTTCATTAACCTGAAAAGTAGTTAAAAAGAAACACGCCAGAATCCAAGTAAGAATAATAGCTCCAAAATAAGTTATAGACTTATAAATATGTCGCGATAACTTATTTTCCATGATTGCAATTGATGAAAGATACCAAATCATTTATTTGTTCTTTGGTATTGATCACGTAATCGTTATTTACTTTTAAACAAAACAAGTGTGTTTTTATAATTTGCATATTGGTTTTTGAGGGATTTTTTAAACTTCTTATCGCCTCTTCATAAAGCAAATCTCTATCTTTCATATCTTCGTACTTATTAAAACAAGAGAGGATGAATTACAAGGTTGAAAGAACCACCAATCAACAACATCCCATATGTAATTCATGCCTCTCTCTTCCCACTATTTTACTCTGCTAATTCTCCTATTGCTTTTAGGAAACCCGATTCTTTTAGCTTAAAATTGATTTTTGCATCAATTAATTCGGTATGTGCCTGTTGCCAAAATGCTTGCGCATCGAGCATTTCAGTGGCATTGGCCAAACCTTCGTAAAAACTATTCCTGGTTATGGAAACATTCTCTTCGGCCTGATTCATTGATATTCGAGCCAATTTGTTTTGCTCGTATGCTTCTTGCAAGTTGAAATATGCCTGCTGCACTTCAAGGCTAACCAAATCCTTAGTTCTGTCTAATTGCAGCTCACGTTGTTTTGTCTGATATTTCTTTGCTGCAACCCTATGCTTTCTTTCATTCCAGTGAAAAATAGGAACCTTTAAACTTGCCTGAACAGATAAGTTTTGGCGTGAATCCATCAAATTTTCGATTTTACTTGTATAACCATAAGAAGCTCCTACACCCAACTGTGGCAAATAATCGGCAAGTGTACTTTTTTCTTCTTGCCTATCTATTTCCACCTGCTTTCCAAGCATCAAAATTTCTGGTCTTTGTTGCATTGCCTTCTGAATAAAATTAGTTTCGACATGTTTATTCTCAACTAAAATAATTGTGTCAGAAGCTGATATTTCGCTTTTTAAATCTCTACCAATTACCTGGCACAATGCCATTTGAGAAAGCACATGAGCATTTTTAATTCTGAACAAATCAAGTTTTGCCTGATTTAACTGCACTTGGGCCTTTAGCAATTCATTTTTTGTAGTCAATTCTAAGTCAAAAGCATTCTTCAAATCAGTTACCAACTGATTCAACATTTCAACATACTTTTCAGCCACTTTAACTCTTTCTCTTACCGACACAAGATTCCAATATGCCTTATCGGTTTCAAGAATAACATCAGAAGCTTCCAGTTTTCGATTGAATACCGATAAATCGGCTCCTAACTTGGCCATATTGTAATTGCTTCTAACTTTACCTCCTGCATATATAGGTTGACTTAAAATCAAATTTGCAGAATAGTAATCAATATTTCCCATTTCAAGATTTAAACCGGGAAAGTAAACATCACTTGTACCTGTAAAGTTTCCCAATTTTGCTTCATCCAAACTACTGGCGGTTGGCAGAAAAAATCCCGGAAAAGAAATATCATCAATATCATGTAAATAACTATAGCTTCCTTCTGCGCTAAGGTTAGGCAGGAAATGCGTATATGCAAACTTTACATTCGATTGACTTTCTGAAATTAACTCTTCTGCAATTTTTATTCTCTGGTTATATTCCAATGCCAACTTTCTACTTTCCTGAAGAGATAATTTCTCCTGCCCAATTCCTTGATATGATATCAGGGAAACAGCAAGAATAGTATATATTTTGAATTTTAATAATTTCATAAAAAGTGTATTATAAATCCATAACTTCTTTAGTATTTACACGATAGAATACCGCATACAATACTGGAACAATAATTAATGTAATAATTGATCCTATTAACAATCCGAACATAATCGCAACAGCCATTCCTCCAAACAGTTCATCTGGAATTAAAGGAATCATACCTAAAATTGTTGTGAATGATGCCATAATTACCGGACGCATTCTGGATACTGCAGAGTCGATAATTGCTACTAATACATCTTTCCCTTCACTTATATCCAAATTTATCTGATCGAGCAGAACCACTGCATTTTTAATCATCATACCCATTAGTCCAAGGGTTCCCAATACAGCCATAAATCCAAATGGCTTGCCAGTTAACCACAGACCGTAACTAACTCCGATAAATGCCAGTGGTAGAATTGTTAAAATGATAATTGGCTGACGGAAGTTGTTAAACAACATCATGATAATGATGACCATTAATAAAAATGCCAATGGTAAAAACTTCGCTATATTTTCATTCGCATCAGCACTGTTTTTATGCTCTCCCAACCATTCTAAATCATAACCTTCAGGCAGTGGTATTGCCTCAATTTTCTCTTGAACTTTATTAAAAACATCAGGGGCATTGTATCCTGGTGCCGGATCGCACTGGGCTTTTATTGCTCTACGTCGATCGTATCTTTTGATTACCGGATTTTCAAACTCAATTTCAATATCAGACACTACCTGTCGCAATGGAATACTTTGAGGTTTAGCTCCCCAAACCGGTGTATTTTCAAGAGATTCAACATACTTATCTTTTTCAACTGTTGTCTTTAAATAGATAGGTAATATATCATCTGCTTTTCTGAATACTCCAATGGCCAATCCATCGGTAGCACAAGCCAAAGCATTAGAAACATCGGAACGGTTGATTCCGGTAATTCGTGATTGTGCCTGAGAAAAACGAGGGTTCCAAACCTTAACCTGATTCTTCCAATTGTTGGTTACCTTCACCGCAATTGGTTCGTCCTTCATGATTCTCTCCGCCTTTTCTGACAATTCTCGTAGGACTTTTGGATCTGGTCCTGAAAATTTAGCCTCTATCATCGACTCTGTTGAAATAGGAGAATAATATCTTACCCTAGCTCTCGCCCATGAATAATTCTCATCTAAAAACTCCTGTAAATCAGCACCAAATCGAACTGTGGTTTCATAATCCTTAGTATCGATTATCAACTCCCCATAATTTGCATGACTATTATTGAACGGTCGAACCAAAGTGTAACGAGCAGGTGTTGAACCCAAACTGGTAGTAACATTAAGAACATCCTCCTGCTTTAACAAGTAAGTTTCCAGATCATTTAGATCACTCTCTACTGTTTCAATATCCGAACCTTCGGGCAACCAATATTCAACGATAAATTGATTGTATTCAAGATTAGGCATAAACAATTGCTTCACATACTTAAATACAAACACAGCCGAAAAGAACATCAAGACTGTAACAGCCAAAATCATCGTTTTGTGTCGAAGAGAATATTTTACAAAGTGACGAAACTTCTGATAAAATTTCCCGTCATAAGGATCCGTTTGTGCTTCTTCACCTTCTTGCTTCTCATATTTTTTGCCTCTTAAAAAAAGATCACAAAAATATGGGGTTTGTGTTAATGCTAAAATCCAACTTAGAAATAATGAGATGCCAACTACCTGAAACAAACTTGCACAAAACTCACCTGTACTATCTGGTGAAAGGTAAATAGGCAAAAATGCAAGAATCGCAACAACCGTAGCTCCTAACAAAGGCATTGCCGTCTGTTTGGATGTTCTGCTCATAGCCTCATCTCGTTTCAAGCCTTTTTTCAAGTCCACCAAAATTCCATCGGCAATTACAATTGCATTATCCACCAGCATACCCATAGCAATGATTATGGCTGCCAGACTTACACGTTGTAGTGTAATGTCGACGCTTAACATGATAATGAATGTTCCTAAAATGGTAAATATCAAACCACTTCCTATTAAAAGTCCGGTTCGAAATCCCATTGCCAATAACAAAACAAATACTACAATTAAAACTGATTCAATCAGATTTATCATGAATTGCTCAATGGCTACACTTACTCGCTCTGGCTGATAAAAAACACGATTGATGTTGATACCAACAGGAACGTTCGATTTTAATTCATCAATTCGTTGCTGAACTCTTTCACCTAATTCAATCACATTGCCACCTTTTTCCATGGCAATGGTAAGTCCGATTGCAGGAACTTGATTGTACTTCATTTTTCTTGTAAATGGTCGCACATAATCTTCTTTTACCTGGGCAATATCTTTTAAGAAAATTGGATTTTTATCGTTTGCCGAAATCAAAATATTCTTTAAATCATCCAATTCATGAAAGCTTCCATCTGATGCAATTCGAATTCTATCTCCACCAACTTTCAAGCTACCCGGATTTACCATACCATTCTGCTGATTCAAGATTTGAATAACATTAGCAGGATGTATTCCCAGGTATGCCATTTTCTCTTGTGAAAGCTCAATATTAATGCAGGTTTCCTGTTCCCCAAAAAGATTAATTCTTTTTACACCTTCAACCAAGAGCAATTCTCTTTTCATGTATCTGGCATAATCTTGCAACTCTTCTCCCGAATAACCATCACCACTTAATGCAAGGAATATCCCATATACATCACCAAAATCATCTACAACCATTGGCTTTGAAGCTCCCTGTGGTAAAGCAGGTGTGATATCATTAACCTTTCTTCTAAGTACATCCCACAATTGTGGTAACTCCTTACTTTTAACCGATTTTTTAATATTCACTGTAATTTCGGAATATCCTGCCATAGATCGTGATTCGATATCATCGATATTATCCATTGCCTGTATAGCGGTTTCCAAAACATCAGTTACTCGAAGTTCGACCTCATGCGGCGATGCACCCGGGTACTTAGTGATTACCAATGCAGATTTTACACTAATTTCAGCATCTTCAAGTTTTCCCATCTTAAAAAATGAAAAAACCCCACCTATAGTCAAAGCGATTAGTACAAACAGCAATACTTTTCGCTGATTTAATACTGCTTCTGTAAAATTCATAATTGACCTCCTACATTGGTATTAGACTTCCTTACCAATATTTTCACTTTTTGACCTTCGCGTAAAGAATGAACTCCTGCTGCAACAATCATTTCGCCATTGGAAATTCCCCTGCTTAAATTCACCATTCCATTAGAATCAAAACCTAACATTTTAACTTCTCTTTGCTGTACACATTTTTTTGTGTTATCAAAAATCCAAACGTAAGATTTGCCTTTATCACTAAATACTGATTCTACCGGAACTTTATAGTTTTCTTCTCCGTCAGCTTTCATAAAAACTGTCACACTAGCCACCATTCCCGGAACAACTTGCTTTTTATTAACATCAAGTTTTAATCTCATTTTAAAGAAGTTATCACCATTAGGCTTTCTTTCAATGTCAATTAAACTCAAATCAAAATCAGTATTCTTAAAGTTTTCAAACTTACATGTGAAGGAATCAAATGAGTTACGCATCAAGAAATCATTCTCACTCAAGGCAACTGTAATTTCCAGATTATTTAAATCTAAAATTGAAACAATAGGCTGTCCTGCTCCTATTTTCTCAAAGTTTTCCACAAACATTCCTTGTATGTAACCTGTAAAAGGGGCATAAATTTTAGTATCTCTTAAAGCATTTTCTGCTGCCTCTTTTTGTGCTTTAGCTAACTTATAAGCTGCTTGCATCTGGTCATAAACACTTTTCGAAGTGCTCTTTTTTTCATACAAAGCAGCATAACGTTCTGCTTGTAGCTTAGCATTTTCATAATTTGCATTGGCAGATTCCAGCTTTACCATGAAATCTCTCTTATCAAGTTCTGCAATAACTTCTCCTTTTTTAACAAATTGGCCTTGATCAACATTCAATTTAACCAAAGGTCCCGGTACCTGAAAAGCCAATCGTACTTCTCTGGATTCCTTCACAAAACCCGTAAAAACTTTCTTATTCTGCTCATCTCCGTTTGCATTCACCTTGTAAATCTTCACAGGCTGAATAAGCTCTTTCTTACTCTCTTTTTTGTCTTTACACGAAAAAAGACCTGCCGAAATAACAAACAGCAGAATTAAGACATTAGAAATTTTTATTACTTTCATTTTTACCACCTTTTGAACTCACATTGTTCATAGAGTTCATTTTTATACAAAAAATATATGGAGCATTTTTACTCCAACATCATTCAAATTACTTTTTTGAACTTTTAAAGTTCACTTAGTTCATTTTTATCACAAAAATAAGAAGCATAAAACAATACTCCTTAAACTATAAATTAAATTTATCTAAATTTCGATACCCATGCCTCTTAAAACACATGTAAATGATGCTCGAAGCCTTGCAATTGTCTCTTCTTCCGAATAATTTTCTACCACATAAAACTCATTTAAATGTTGCAATGCATCAATACAATAATCAACATTAATATCTTGCCTTATTAGCCCTTCGCTCTGCCATTGTTTATAACGTTGAATCACAAACTCTGTCTCCACTTTAAATTCCTGATCCACCTCTTTTTCAATCAAAGGATATTCTCTATAAATCTGTTGAACTAAAATCTTCTGCGCCTGAATTGCATAATCAAAATAATTATCAAGAAATTCTTGGGTAGCCTTTGATGGATCATCAATTAATCTAAAAGGCTCAAGCATTTTAATAAAATTCACTTCGAATATTCGAAAGGCAATTTGCCTGATTAAATCCTCCTTAGTTCCAATGATTTTGTATAGTGTAGCTTTTGCCAAACCAGACTCCCTAGCCAGTTCAACCATATTTAAACCACGAAGTCCAAACTTCATTATCATCTCATAGGCAACATTTGTCACTCTCTCCTTAATTTCTATCTTATCTGTTTTTGCCATAATTGAACTCTTTTGGTATTCCCAGTACAAATATAGGTGTTATTTTGATTTTCAAATTTATTTTTAGATTTTTTAACACTATTTATGAGTTAAATTGAATCTTAAATATTGTGGGACTTCCTTGCTGAGAAGTAAAGGTTAATGATCCTTTATGTAATTTCATTAATTGACGTGATAAACTTAAACCAACACCCGATCCATTCTCCTTGGTTGTAAAAAATGGCGTGAAAATTTCTTCTCTATTTTCTTCAGATATACCACATCCATTATCTTCTATATCTATACTTGGCTCTTTTGATTCACTTACCCGAATCTCAATTTGTTTGTTGTCACAAGCTCTTAATGCATGAATTGAGTTGTTGATGAGATTTAATAATATTTGATCGAGCATTGCAGGATCTGCATTAACTTCAACACCATTCTTTGGATGAACCAAATTTACTTGAATGTTCTCCAATTGTAAATTCTCCTTCAACAGTTTGAGTATTTGATTTACACGATCAACTAAATTAACCTGTTTAAATTTAGGTGATGGAAGAAGAGTTAAATCCCGAAAACGACTCACAAAATCAACCATACCAATAGTTCTCTCCTCTATTATTTCGAGCCCCGTTACAACATCTTCACTTTCTTCTTGGTTAATTTGTCCGCCCTCTTGTTTTCTATTTCTAAAAATCTCGGATATGGTTCCAATTGATGAATTTATTGGACTCAACGAATTCATAATTTCGTGTGTAAGAACTCTTATCAGCTTCTGCCATGCATCCAATTCTTTTTCATCAAGTTCCTGCTGAATATTCTGAAAGGAAACCAGTTTTATCTCTTGTCTACTCAACTTTAATTTGCTTGCTTTTATAGCAAGTTGAACCAATTCATTATTTCTATGAAGAGAAATTAGCCTTTTTTGCGCAGGTTCAATTTCATGAATCACATCGCTTAATCCTTCTTGAATCCTATCCAAATCTTCAAGTCTGTACAAATGAATTCTATTGAAAATATCTTGTGCAGCCTTATTAAAAAGCAATACTTTTCCATTGGAATCGATAGAAATTAATCCTATGGCAACATGTTCTACCAAAACCTTAAAATACTGATCTTGATTTTGATTCTTAATTTTTATCCCAAGTATATCCTTATTGATTAGATCAAATTGTTTGTATAAGTTCTGATATTCCTTTGTTCGATTCGAGCTAAACTTCACACTTGTATCGCTATTTCGAACCGTACTAAAAAAATGTTCCAAGTCGCGATTAACTTTATTCAAGCGCCGAATAAATAATACAACCTGCACAATTAGTAATGCTAGCAAATTAATCAACAATACAATATCACGATATTCATACCAGACAAATGCCAACACTAAACTACTTACCAATATCCCTAATACTCTTACAATTACAACAATATAAAGTCGACGATAAATCATTTGGCTAGTGTAAAATGTTATACTTCTCAATTTTGCGATATAGGGTTTGGCGACCAACATTTAACTCCTTCGCTACTTGACTAATATTACCACGATTTCTTTTTAATGAATTCTCGATAATAACTCGTTCTCCCTCTTCCAAACTCATCGGTTTTGAACCAAAACTAACATGGGAATCCTTTTGTTCCAAATGAAAATCTTTAGATTGTAAAACTTCAGAATCAGTTAAAATAATGGCTCGTTCCATACAATGACGCAATTCTCGTATATTCCCAGGCCATGAGTAGCTAACAAGCTTTTCCTTAGCCTCCGGGTGAATTACAGGTAACTTTTTCCCATACTTTTGCGCAAATTGCTTCAAAAAATACTCTCCAATTATCAATACATCATTGTCCCTTTCACGCAAAGGCGGTAACTCAATAGTGATGGTATTGATTCTATATAACAAATCTTCTCTAAAACGATCTGTCGATATCAATTTCTGAATATTTGCGTTTGTAGCACATATTAGTCTTACATCTATTTCATCTTGTTGATTTGAACCAATTGGTGTAACCACTCTATTCTGCAAAATCGATAAAAGCTTGGCTTGCATTGGCATGGATAAATTTCCAATTTCATCCAGGAAAATTGTTCCCTTATTGGCTGCCTGAAACCTTCCAATCCTATCCTCTTTCGCATCGGTAAACGATCCTTTAACATGTCCAAACAATTCACTTTCAAATAAATTATCGCTTAAAGCGCCTAAATCAACACCCAAGAAGATATTCTTTTTTCTGCTTGACAATTGGTGAATTTCTCTGGCGATTAACTCTTTTCCAGTTCCATTTTCACCAAGTATTAAAATATTTGCATCTGTAGCAGCAACTTTTTTAACCGTACTTAAAACCTCCTTAATGGCATCCGATTCTCCAATAATATTTACAAACTGTTGATTCAAATCTTTTTGCAGATAGTTTTTTTGTTGCTCTAATTTTTCTACTTGCACTCTAGTTCTGTGTAACTCAACACCACTTTGAAGTGTTGCCAACAATTTTTTATTATCCCAAGGTTTTAAGATAAAATCTGTTGCTCCTTCTTTCATGGCATTAACTGCTAAATTAACATCGCCATATGCTGTAAATAAGATTACTACCAATGAAGTATCGAGCTTTAAGATTTCACGCAGCCAGTACAATCCTTCATTCCCAGAATTCACTCCGGCAGAAAAATTCATATCCAACAACACTACATCATACTTGTCTTTTGTAACCAAACCTGGTATCTGGTTGGGATTAGAACAAGTATCCAACAATTCAAAATGATGCTTTAAAAAGAGTTTTAATGAGCTTAATACACTTTTATTGTCATCAACTATTAACAGTTTACCATATTTCTTCATTAGGAATAATTATAATATTCGTATCATTCATGACGCATAAAAATAATACAAAACATTATATTCAGATAAAGCATTGTTCCATTTTGGTACAACAAATGGATGATTTTGAAACAGTTTAAATTCAACTCAAACACCATAAAGCATCTTACACTCTCTTTTTCTTTAAGTTACGATTTTTGGCACAAGTATAGCGTTAAGAACATCGAACTTAATAAAAAAAGACAATCATGATACAAACATCCAATTTAAGTAAAGTTTTCAGAACTGAAGAAGTAGAAACTTTAGCTTTATCAAATATTAATCTACACATAAAGAAAGGCGAATTTGTTGCCATTATGGGACCTTCGGGTTGTGGAAAATCAACCTTACTAAACATTATTGGTTTGCTCGATAATCCTTCAACAGGCAATTTTAGATTTCTAGAAAATGAAGTTGCACATTATACTGAAAAACAAAGAACTCAATTGAGAAAATCAAATATAGGTTTTGTTTTCCAAAGTTTTAATTTGATTGATGAACTTAGTGTTTATGAAAATGTTGAATTGCCTTTGGTATATCAAAAAGTACCAGTATCGGAACGAAAAAGAAAAGTTGCAGAAGTACTAAAGCGGGTACAACTTGATCATAGGAGTAAACATTTTCCACAACAATTATCGGGTGGACAACAACAAAGAGTGGCAATTGCAAGAGCGGTAGTTTCGAATCCAAATCTAATTTTAGCCGATGAGCCAACCGGAAATCTTGATTCAGCAAATGGTAGAGAAGTAATGGACTTGCTTTCTGAATTAAATCAGGAAGGCACCACAATTGTAATGGTTACTCACTCGAGTAGCGATGCTGAAAGAGCAAGCAGAACCGTTCAACTATTCGACGGCCATATTGTTAGCGAAAATCACAAACAACAAGTTAATAAAGCAGTTCAAACTGAAATCCTTTAAACCAATCAAGCATGATTATTAACAATCTTAAAATTGCATATCGAAATTTGATCCGAAATAAAGGATACAGTTTTATCAACATCGTAGGTTTGGCTATTGGTATGGCATGTACCATATTGCTATTGCTTTGGGTAGATCATGAAATGAATTACGACACATTCCATAATGATGCTGAACGCGTGTACCAGGTAGGAAACTATCAGACCTGGAATGGAAAACGAAATGCAATGCCAAATTTACCAACCCCATTAATTGATGCCCTAAAAGAAAAATACCCAGAAATAAAATATGCAACACATTTTAATGCTTGGGGCGAAAATTTACTTCTTGAATACAATGGTAAAAAGCAATATGAAAGCATTAAAGGTGCTGATCCCGATTTTTTCAAAATTTTCAATTTTCCTGTACTACAAGGAAATATGGAAACCTGTTTGAATGATATTAATTCTTTGGTTCTAACTGAAAAATCAGCAAAACGAATATTTGGGAATGAAAACCCAATTGGTAAAACAGTAAACATTGACAATAGACAACCGCTTACAGTTACTGCAGTTGTTAAGGATATCCCTAGTAATTCATCAATAAAGTTTGAGTTGTTAATGCCATTTGAATTGATGAGAAAGGCAAATCCTTGGTCTGAAAATTGGGGTTCGCACAATTATTTTGGATATGCAAAAATTGCTGAAGGAACGGATATTGGCGCACTAAACGAAAAATTAGATCAATTTTATATCGATCATGTTGATAAGGAAAGTGAAAAATATGCCTTCTTATTTCCATTGCTTAAAAGACACCTGTACTATCTTGATGGTTCTCCAACCAAAATTACCCAGGTTAAGATGTTTTTTATGATTGCCATTTTTATCCTGATTATTGCTTGTTTCAATTTTATGAATCTTTCTACTGCGCGTGCAGCTAAAAGAGCCAAAGAAATTGGTCTAAAGAAAGCAATTGGAGCTACTTATCCACAATTGATCAAGCAGTTTATTGGGGAATCATTACTAATTACAATCATATCGGCAAATTTCGCAATCATTCTGGCACACCTTTTCTTACCACAATTCAATTCTTTAATGAACAGACACCTTATTCTTGATTATTCATCAGTGGAATTTTGGTTGATTATTGTAGGAGTTACCTTGGTAACAGGACTAGTAGCTGGAGCTTATCCTGCTTTTTATTTATCCTCCTTTAATCCAATTATGGTATTAAAAGGTACATTCTCAGGAGGAAAAGGAAGCAATCGCTTTAGAAGAATTTTGGTTGTAATGCAGTTTTTATTAGCCTCTTCCTTACTTATTTGCACATTAACGATTGTATTACAAACCAATTACCTTGCCAATATGGATATTGGCTTGAATAAGGACAATGTCATCTCGGTTAATATTAATCAACAGATGCAAAAAAAGATAGAGACAATAAAAAGTGAATTAATGAGAAATACATTTGTCGAGAATGTATCCTACAGCTCACATATTCCATACTCTGTTTTTTCAAATGGATGGGGTGAAGATTGGGAAGGTAAAGATCCTGAATTCAAACCTTTGATAACTTATCCTTATGTAGATGCAGAATTCTTTGATGTTTTCAAAGTAAAATTTCACTCAGGAAGACCATTTAATGTTGATAATCCTGCTGCAGATTCGAGTTGTGTAATCATCAATGAGAAATTTGCCAAAATGATTTCGGATGAATCAGTAATTGATAAAATGATTCACACAGGGAATAACGAAGATTTAAGAATTATTGGTGTTGTTAAGGATTACCATTGTACGCCAAACACTCGCAAGTTACAACCTTTTTTACTTCGTTTATGCGACGATCCAAGATTCTTATTTGTTCGTTACGTTGAAGGAAATGCAACAAAAGCAGTTCAGGAAATTCAGAAAATCTGCAGTAAATACAATCCAGAATTTCCATTGATTTACAATTTCCTTGATGACCATTACGACAATTTGTATGAAGGTCAAAGAGCCACAATTAGCACTTTATTGTACGCATCGATATTGGCAATCATTGTTTCCTGTCTTGGATTATTTGGTTTGGCTTCATTTAATGCGGAGGAACGAACTAAAGAAATTGGTGTTCGTAAGGTTCTGGGTGCTTCAATAAAGCAACTGATTCTTATTTTTAGTAAAGATTTTAGCAAATGGATTCTAATTGCCTCGATAATTTCCTGGCCAATAACTTATTTTGCTATGGAAGAGTGGTTCCACAATTATCCTTTTAGAATTGATTTCCCATTCTGGTTGTTTATTGCCGTGTTTATACTGCTGCTATTCATATCAACCATAACCGTAGCATATCAATCCTGGAAATCTGCAACAAAGAATCCTGTTGTAAGTTTAAAATACGAGTAATTTAACCCAATACCTTTACAAACACACCAAACCGTTTTGATTTTAATAATCAGAACGGTTTTTTCTGTGCTAAAATGAAAAAATATAGATTACAAGCTTGCAAAGCACTTTTTTCTGTAGTGAAATAAGCTTCGTAAGCGTGTAAAGTACATTCAATTCCGGTAGAGCACACTTTGCAAGCATGTGAAGTATATTATTTTGTAGTAGAATATGCTTTGCAAGTCTGCAATGCATATTTTTTTATAATAAAACATAGTTTGCATATATGAGAAATATATTCTACAGAAATAAAAAATGCTTCGCATGAGTGAGAAGTATATTCTTTTGTGAAAAAATACCCTTTGCAAGCATGCAAAGGGTATTTTTCTATCGTTTTTAATTTATCTCATTAACATTGCCTCAAAAGTATTTACCAACTTCTCGAAATCAGGATAAACCTCTCTCCCATTCTTTATGGTTTGATTTTCCAAAAGTTTTTTCAGCTTGGTTTTTCCTGCTTTATTCAACAAGAATTCAATAAAAGCAGCTCCAACCGGATAACTTAAGTCGCGCTCGTACCTGGTAGGTTGTTCCCACAATTCAAGAAGTGAAAATTTCTCTTTTGGCACTCGTTTTCTTGCAATTGCAAAAAGATTTTTATCCATGGTATCGAAATACACAGCCAAACCTTTATCCAATAACATGCTTTTAGATTTTGGTTTTAATACCATTTTGGTTAGCATATGGCACAATTCGTGATCCTTTTCTTGCTGATCCCAAACATTCACAATACATAGATCTGAATTAGAAAATCCTAAAGGTCGATTAAACTTACGAAAGGCCTCATCCCTATCATGCCAAACAAATACATCTACTTTTTTCGGAGTATCAATTCCATAAAATGATGCCATCCTATTATAATTTACTTTTAGGCGCTCCATATAAGTATCGGCATTTTGTAATTTTTGCCTATCCTGAAAATGAAATCTTATTTTTTCGGATTCCACAACTTCCCAAGTTTGATAATAAACTCCTGTTTGAAACAAATTTAGGTAACGGTATGCATATTTACTTGCCTCCTTGGAAGTTCTGACATTCTGACATTCTTTTAGATAAGTAATCGCTTTTTGTTTATCGCCAGTTACAAAATAGCATTTGGCCAAATAAGCCTTACTAAGAGCCTTAATTTCTTCGCTGGCAGAATCGCTTAACATCGATTTCTCAAGATATGGAATGGCCTTGGTAAACTGCTTTGAATTGGTATAAGCTCTTCCTAAAATCGAGTTTAAATCAGGATCAGAATCATTCTCAATCAATAAGGTTTGAGCTTTCTCTATTAACTGATCGTATTTCCCTTTCGAATACAATTTTTTCAATTCTTTATTCTGACTCATTGAACTAAACTGCATCAGAACTAAAATTAGGGCTAGTAGTATTTTATTCATGGTACTAATGTTTTTAAGGCTTGACAATTTAACGGATTATTTTGATTGATAAAATAGTCATTAATTGTTTTCGCCTTCTTTGATCAATTATCATTCCAAAGGAATCTTCCTGACAATTTATGAATTTGCATAAAAAAAGGTGCTGATTTCTCAGCACCTCATTTTTATAGGAAAAATAGGAAAGGGAGGATAATACCTATGGCCATTAACCACTTCCCTCTTCCTGTAATACCTTTTTTACCCGGGACCATAAACATGCCCGAGAGTGCAAATAAAAGCATGGCAACAGCAAAAATATCAGCCATAAGAGTCCAACCCTTTTTGCTATTGTAATGAAGTTTATTCATAAAATAAACCCACTGCTTTTTCTCATACACCTCAAATTCCAATTCTCCACTCATAGGGTCGTATTTACCTAAACCACCCTTTAAATAAACATCGTAATTTTCGGAATTAGGAATAATTCTATTCAATTGATAATCCACGAAATTATTCCCCCAATAAGTTTTTAGTCGATCCGGACTTAAATTGGCTTCCAGTTTATAATTCTGCTTGATGGTACGGTATGCCGGATCTTCTCCATTTTTTTTATGATTCAAAATGATTCCCGAAACCGCATAAATAATAGTTATCCCTACAAAAAAATAGCCCAAATCACGATGAATCAATCTAAGCCATTTTCTCCAAAATTTCTTACTCCACAATTTCATAAGCTGTTCCGTCTACATAGTAGATTGCATAATAATCTTTGTTATTTTCTTTCATCCAGTCACGCATCTCTTTTATGTTAGCCATTTCAGAGCTGCAGTGTTCTCCTTTTTCCTCATCAACATGTTTTGCTTTCACATCAGCTTCCCATTTGTCGATATAGTCAGTATCCAATCTCTTTTCTCGTAAAGTTCCTGTTACAGTAAGGTCGTTTCCGGCAAGTTCTTTTGTAAACCCTTCCAATTTACCAGTTGCTTCAACTCTAATAGATAACTTGCCATCGGCAGTTTTTAGAATACAACGCTTGCCTGAGTGAGCGCAAACGTGATTTACGGTACCTTGAAAGTAAACTTCCTTGCCAACATTATCGGCAGCAGTTTGCATCACTTGCTCAATTGTTAAAGCAGCTTGTTTGATTTGAGCAACTTCTTTCTTTTCAGTCTTTTCCTTTTGAACTGAATTACATGACAACATCATAAGACATATTGCCAATAAACTTAAGTATTTCATCATTTTTTGGATTAAGGATTAATTTAGTTGTTTGATTTTGTTTGTTTTTAACAAACCTATTGCATATCTATTCATTATCCAAACCTAATAACATTTTATTAACAAAATACTTGTCGGCTTTTGTATAATTTCTATAATTCTAACCAAATGAAAAAGACATTTTTAACCTTGCATTAAAATTTACGGAAAAATATCATTTATTCACACTAAAAAAGTAACCATTCACTAGAAAAATCGTAACATCACCGAGATTAAAAAAATCAAATCTCTTTTTAACACTTAAAACTCAAATACACAAAGATATTATGCATTTTATCATCAGAAAGTTTAGGGATTGGAGTATAAAATCCAAACTTCTACTTTTAACGATTTTAACTTTATTAAGTATTCTGGTACTAAGCTTAACCTCAAACTTTTTCTTTAAAACCAGCAGTACACTGAACATCATAATTAATGGCTTGCGCGAGCATGAAAGTTTATTGCAAAATGGTATTGATAATTTTTACCAATATCAACTTACCAAAGAAACTAAATACAGAGAGCTATCTGCTTTTTATATTGATCGTTCTAACCAACTTGTATCAGACTTTTTAAGATTACAAGATGATTATGCTAGTAAGACCAATGATGAAATTGCAAGCTATTTGTTCCAAAGATTTCCTGAAGTATACAACCATGAATATGAAAATGCAACTCTTTTTGTATCTCGATTTAGATTATTAAACATGCTCAACAACCAAGAGTTGAACAATTCAAGAATTCACTCACTAAAAACTATAGAGCTAACTGAACAAATTAAAAATCAACTCCTAAAAAGTGATAAAAAACTAGATATAACCCGTTTACAATCAAATTTAGAGTTTATTCAAAATCATTATTCCGATATTAGTCTTGAAGTTAATTTCTTATCCCATAAAATAAATTCAGCACTAATTTGGGCAATGCTAATTATCTCTATATCAATAGGTATTTTATTTCTGATCTTATCGCGTTACATTTCCAGATCAATCACAATGCCTGTAAAAGAAATGGTTGATAATTTCCACCAAATAGCAAAAGGAAACTATCGCCAACCGTTAAGTATTGTAACTCAAGATGAAATTGGTGCACTGGCCAAATCTTTTAAAAGTATTCAAACGGATTTTCAAAATGTTGTTGCCCACACTAAAAAAGTAGCGAACGGAGACCTCGGAATCAGCTTAATTCCTAAATCAAATGAGGATGAATTATCGATTTCATTAAACCAGATGGTAAATACTTTAAAACATTCTAAAGCTCAAAATGACGCAGCTTTATGGTTCAGGTCAGGTGTGAACAACTTAAATAAGGAGCTACAAGGCGATCATAATTTAAATGAAGTAGCAGATAAAGCATTACATTATATGACAGATTTCTTAAAGGCTGAATTAGGTGCAATTTATGTGTACTCTGAAGAGCAAGAAGTCTTAAGCCTATCCGCTTCTGTTGGGATTCCTGATAAAAATCAATACAAAAATATTAGGCTTGGACATGGTTTAGTAGGACAAACTGCCAAAACACATAAGTTTGGTCATATAAAAGATGTTCCTGCTGATTATTTTTCAATTTTCTCCGGAACCGGAGAAATGATACCAACCAATATTGTTCTAGTACCTTTAGTCTATAATAATGTGCTTTGGGGAGTTATGGAGCTGGCGGCAAGTAAAACCATTACCAATCCGGAAATTGATTTTATAAAAGCTGTAGCAGATAGTATTACAGTTAAAATCGCTTCTACTCTTGCACGTGTAAAGCTTGAAACATTATTAAAAACAACGCAAGAGCAAGCTAGCGAACTTCAAGTTCAGCAAGAAGAACTTCGTGTTGCAAATGAAGAGCTTGCCGAACAAACAAGTATCTTAACCGAGAACGAAAAGAAACTACAAGTTCAACAAGAAGAATTAAGAGTTGCCAACGAAGAGCTTGAAGAAAGAACCAATCAACTTGAGATTCAAAAAGAAGAAATTGAACAAAAAAATTCAGGGCTTTCCCATGCTCACGAAAAACTGGAAACAAAAGCTCGTGAACTTGAGCAAGCAAGTCAATACAAATCAGATTTTCTGGCCAATATGTCGCATGAATTGCGCACACCGCTTAATAGCTTGCTTATTTTATCGGGAATGTTGGTAAAAAACAAAAATGGAAATCTTACGCCAGAAGATATTGAATCTGCAAAAATTATCAATAAAAGTGGAAAAGACTTGCTTCAATTGATCAATGAAATTCTAGACTTGTCAAAAATCGAAGCTGGAAAAATGACCATTGAAATGGCACAGGTAAGTCCTTTGGATGTAAAGAGTGAAATTTTAATGGATTTTAAACATCAAGCAGAAAAGAAAGGAATCGATTTTCATGTTGATGTTTCTGATGATTTTCCTAATACAATTGAAACCGATCAACTTAGATTGAGTCAAATCATCAAAAACCTGTTATCCAATGCCTTTAAATTCACCTCAAAAGGCTCTATTCGAGTATCAATGCAACGCGTAAATGGTGATTCTAAATTATGGAGAAATGATCTTAAATCGACAGAAGTTTGTTCAATTTGCGTGACAGATACAGGTGTAGGTATTCCTCCAGAGAAAAAAGAAGCAATATTTGAAGCATTTCAACAAGCTGATGGCAGTACTTCCAGAAAATATGGTGGAACAGGATTAGGTCTTTCTATCTCGAAAGAACTGGCAAGAATGCTTGGTGGTGAAATACACTTAGAAAGTGAAGTGAATAAAGGATCAAGCTTTACTCTTTTTGTTCCAGTAAAGCAATCAACTAAAACATCAATCAAGAACAATCCGACTAAAAAGGAAGAAGAAATAAAAATAGATAATGCTAACCAAGCAGTTGTACTTCCTAAGTTTATTGACGATGACAGAGATGTGCCTCAAAATGGTTCAAGTGTTGTACTTATCCATCCAAATAAGGAAGAAGCTACAAATTTATATTATCAAATTCATAACAATAGCTTTCATGCTTTGGTAGCTGCCAATATTCCCGATGCAATACAGCTCATAGAATCACATCAGCCATCGGCAGTTATTGTTGGTTTAGACCTGCTTATGGAAAAAGGAGAAGCTGTGCTCGATCCACTAAGATTGCATGCTTATGCTTCAAAACTTCCAATGCATATTATAAATCCGGTAGAAGGAATTCTTGAAAGAAATATCAATGATTTACCTACTGTTAATGCAACAAATATTACCCAGGCAATCGATAAAATGAAAACTCAACTTTTTACCGAATCGCAAAAAATTTTGGTAATTGAGGACGATGATGTAACCCGACAATTGATTAAGAGCATTCTTACACCAACCAATGTTCAAATTGAAGAAACCAACACAGGAAAAGAAGCTCTGCAATTGATTTCGACTCAAAAGTACGATTGCATTGTATTGGATTTAGGCTTACCAGATATTACCGGAAATGAACTTTTGGCAAAACTTACAGAAAAAAAAGTCAAGATTCCGAATACAATAATTTATACCGGCAAAGAATTAAGTCGTGACGAACACCGTGAATTAAGCAAATACACCAATTCGATAATCTTAAAAGGATTAAAATCGGATGAACGCCTAATGGATGAAGTTAGTTTGTTCTTGCACCAGGTTGCAACAACAGCTCCTGAAAACCCGAAAGTAAAGGTTACCGAAATTGATGATTCCATTTTTAAAGGAAAAAAAGTACTGGTTGTTGATGATGAAATCAGAAATATTTTTGCTTTAGGCAAGATTCTTGAAGAGAAAGAAATGGACGTGCTCGAAGCTGAAAATGGTAAAATTGCCATTGATGTATTGAAAGAAAACAAGAATATAGATTTGGTCTTGATGGATATCATGATGCCAGAAATGGATGGCTATGAAGCTATGAATATTATTAGAAAAACTCCTGGAATTAAAGACGTCCCAATCATCTGCTTAACGGCCAAGGCCATGAAAGATGATTATCAGAAAGCCATTACCTCAGGAGCAAATGACTATTTATCGAAACCTATAGACGAAAACAAATTGTTCTCGATGTTGAAAATTTGGCTTTATAATTAGAAAAGATTTTAGAAACCAATGAAAAAGGACAAAATATTAATCGTAGATGATAAAATTGAAAACCTGGTAAGTTTAGAAAGGGTTTTAAGCGATTTTGACGTTAATTTTGTGAGAGCTGAATCAGGAGAAGATGCCTTAAAACAAACTCTCAAAGAAGAATTCGCAATGGCCATTCTAGATGTTCAAATGCCAGGTATGGATGGGTACGAAACACTTGAATTTATGCGTCAGCGTAAGAAAACGAAATACCTACCTGTTATTTTTGTTTCAGCCATACATCAAAGCGATTTGCACATTATCAAAGGAATTGAAACTGGTGCTGTTGATTTTATTCCAAAGCCTATTATTCCTGAAATACTGCAAGGAAAAGTAAAGGTATTTCTTGATCTGTATAGACAGAGAAAAGAGCTTGATACACTTTTAGAATACCTGGAAAGAAAAAATGAAGAATTAATTATTGAAAAACAAAAAGCCGAGGAGGCAACAAGTGCTAAATCGATGTTTTTAGCCAATATGTCTCACGAAATTCGCTCACCAATGAATGGTATGCTGGGTTTATCGAGACTCCTATTGGATTCTGAGTTGAACGACGAACAAAAAGACATGTTGAAGGTAATGACTACATCGGGCGAAAACCTATTGCAGATCATTAATGACATTCTGGATTATTCGAAAATTGAAGCCGGACAAATCGAAATTGAGAATATTGTATTCGATATAAATCAACTAACGGACACAATCTACCACTTACTTAATTTTAAGGCAATTGAAAAAGGAATAGTATTTAACATTGAAGTCGACAAGGACATACCCAAGAATTTATTAGGAGATTCATTTAGACTCAATCAAATATTAATGAACCTCGCAAATAATGCGATTAAATTTACACATAAAGGCTCAGTATTAATATCAGTAAAATGTCTCGAAAAAAACAATCAATATGTATCTTTGTTTTTTACTATAAAAGATACCGGAATAGGCATTTCGAAAGACGCACAGAAAAAACTATTTAACGAATTTACTCAATCAGATAGTTCAACAACCCGACAATATGGAGGCACTGGTCTTGGCTTAGCTATTTCAAAGAATTTAACCAACCTAATGGGAGGTAAAATCAATTTGGAAAGCGAACCAGGTGTTGGATCGGAGTTTATGTTTGAACTAAAATTTGGATACAAAGACAAGGAGGCAGATATGTTTATTAATGAAAACGTGGATATTCCAAGACAATTATCAATTCTTGTAGCAGAAGACAACCCTATTAACCAGAAAGTAGCAGTTCTTACTTTGCGCCATATGGGCCTACAGTGCGATGTAGCAAAAAATGGCCTGGAAGCATTCGAGATGCAAAAAGAAAATAACTATCAGGTAATTCTAATGGACATGCAAATGCCTGTTTTAGACGGCCTAAATGCTACGCAAAAAATAAGAAGCTATGAAGCTGATCATCCTGAAATAGACAAGGCTTTTATTATTGCATTAACGGCAAATGCTTTTGTGGAAGACAAACAAACTTGTTTGGATGCTGGAATGAATGATTTTATTAGTAAACCATTCAAAGAGGAAGCATTAAGAAAAATTCTAAGCCAAATTACCAAAAGCATAGCCTAAAGAATGGAGCAGAACAAGTCTTTGGTAATTGATAATATCGATATAGAAATTCCCCTGTTTCTAGAAGCTGTGTTTCAAAAATACAGCTACGACTTTAGGGATTATTCTAAAGCGCATGTAAAGCGCCGATTATTGCACAGAATGTCTGTTGGTCACTTTACATCCATTTCACAAATGCAAGAAAAAGTGCTTCGTGATAAAGCTTTTTTTATCGATTTATTGGAAGACTTGTCGATTAATGTAACTGAAATGTTTCGCGATCCGGATTTTTACAAGTCCTTTCGAGAAAATGTAGTACCAACTCTTAAAACCTATCCTTTTATTAAAATATGGCATGCTGGTTGCTCAACAGGCGAAGAGGTATACTCGCTTGCCATTCTGTTAAAAGAAGAGGGTTTATTGGACAGATGTCAGGTTTATGCTACTGACTTCAATCGTAAAGTGCTTGAAATTGCCAAGCATGGAATTTATAAAACCCAGGAATTGGATAAATTTCAGCGCAACTATATTAAATCTGGTGGCAAAGAAAAACTATCCGATTACTACACCTTAAAATATGGTTCTATAAAGTTTGACCAGGCACTTTCAAAGCAAGTGGTTTTTGCCGACCATAATTTGGTTACCGATCATGTATTTGCCGAGGTAAATTTGATTTTATGTCGTAATGTACTGATTTACTTTAACCGGGAGCTACAGAATAAAGTAATAAACCTATTTCATGAAAGTTTGGTTCATAGTGGTCACCTTTGTTTGGGATCGAAAGAATCGCTTCGATTTACACAACACGAGCACAGCTTTGTAGATATTGATTCCAAGCAAAAAATCTTTAAAAAGAAAATTGGTTGATGAATAAAGCATTGGTCATTGGAACATCATTTGGAGGCTTGGAAGCTTTGAAAACAATTATTCCTGCATTGCCTGCCGATTTTAAACTCCCAATTCTTGTAGTACTGCATATTGGCGACAATAATAATGATTCGTTTGTTCAATATTTAAACAGCACAAGCCAACTCTGTATTAAAGAAGCCGAGGAAAAAGATGAAATCAAGAAAGGCTATGTATATTTTGCCCCTCCCAATTACCACATGATGGTTGAGAATGATGAAACGATATCATTTTCGGCCGATCCAAAAGTACATCACTCTCGCCCTTCAATCGACGTGCTTTTTGAATCAGCAGCCTGGACTTATAAAAATAGATTGGTTGGTGTAATATTAACTGGTCTTAATCAAGATGGTGCCTATGGCCTTAAAGCCATTAAAGATTACGGAGGAACTACCCTTGTTGAAAATCCTGAAAATGCGGTTGCTTCAATCATGCCCAAAGCCGCTTTAACAAAATGTGATGTTGATTTTGTGCTTGAGCTTAATGAAATTAGTAACAAGCTTATTGAGTTATCGGCACAAGACTAATAAGCTGAAAACTCATACTTCTTTCCACCAGAGTAAATCAATACAAAAACTTTTTGAAAGGCAATTCTGTTAAGAAAAATTGCCCAAGCTAAAACATTCTGCACCTTTCCACTGAAGTAGAACGATATAGAATCATCATAAAAGCTGTTTCGCATAAAAACAATCGCATTACCGATTTCTTTTCATTCTCTTTTACCAAGCTAAATTCTTCAATTAAGATCATTTTTTACGATATTTCGGACATATTAAAAGCAAAATACGAAAAGATGCCAGTAACTGTAGAAATTAAAGCCCACTGTAAAAACCAAGATAGAGTTCGTGAAATTTTAAAATCGAATAACGCCGATTTTAAAGGAGTTGATCATCAAATTGACACCTATTTTCATGCCAAATCGGGACGTTTAAAATTGCGTGAAGGAAAAATTGAAAACAACCTGATTCACTATTTTCGTGAAGACACAAAGGGTTCAAGAGAAAGTAGGGTGAACTTGTACCAAACCAAAACTGATTCTACTTTAAAAGAGATACTTGAAAAAGCGATGGGAAGTAGGTGCGTAGTAGATAAAAAAAGAGAAATCTATTTTATCGAGAATGTAAAATTTCATATTGATGATGTAAAAGGACTTGGTAAATTTGTAGAAATTGAAGCCATTGATATGAATGGAAATATCCCGAAGGCAAAGCTACAGGAACAATGCAATTTCTATATCAAATTACTGGAAATAAATGCCAAGGATTTGATTTCTCAATCGTATAGCGATTTATTGGAACAAAACAGTTTATTCAACCAGATTTTAATTGAGGAATGAAATTTTTTATTTATTAAAACTTGGTTATTTAGTAACTTTAGGGGAAGACTCTTAAGAAACTAAAAATGCTCCAATTCGAATTCGACATCAGAGACCACAAAATCAATAACAATGAAGCCAGAGGAAAACAGTTGGCTTTAGCGATTGCTTTTATGGTTTCGGCAATATTGCTGTATGTTTTTAACAGGTATTTTAATTTTCTACCACATGGCAACTATCTAACCTTTGCTCTTGGTACTGTGGCTGTTTATTTTGTTGGTTTGCTTTGGGGATGTAAGTTTTTGTACCCTAAAGAATACCTTACCATCAATTCTAGAAAACTAAAGTACAAAACAGGATGGCACTCGAAAGAAATAAAGGTATACCTGAAAGATATCAATGATATTAAAATAGAAAATCACAAAATGAAACTAAAGCTCAAAAACAAGGAGGTATTAATTCTTGATTTAGTCCACTTTAATGATCATTCTATATCAGTTCTGAAAAACTATTTAAACATTACCGAATAAAAAACGGAAGCTAAAAAGCTTCCGTTTTATATTATGTCAAATGATCTGTATGATTATTTAATTGTCATTCTGGCAAATGGAGCCGTTTCCTGCCCCACAAACTCTTTCTTTAAATATTTAAAGTAACCTGTTATAGCAATCATGGCCGCATTATCCAAAGAGTAACCCAACTGAGGAACATAAACCTTCCAGTTAAATTTTTCAGCAGCTTCGTGTAGTGCATTTTGTAACCCTGAGTTCGCCGAAACTCCACCAGCAATGGCAACCTGCTTAATTCCCGTTTCGCGAGCTGCTCTTTTAACCTTGTTCATTAAAATATCTACAATCGTATACTGCAAAGATGCACACAAATCATTCATATTTTCCTGAACAAAGTTTGGATTTTCTTTCACTTTATCTCGAATGAAGTATAGAAAAGAAGTTTTCAAACCACTAAAACTGTAATCCAATCCTTGAATTTTTGGTCTGCTAAATTCAAATGCATGTGGATTTCCCTGTTTCGCATTTCTATCAATAATCGGACCTCCAGGATAAGGCAATCCCATAACCTTTGCACACTTATCAAAAGCCTCTCCTGCTGCATCATCAATGGTTTCACCAATTACTTCCATTTCCAAATGATCCTTTACAACAATGATTTGCGAATTACCACCAGAAACTAGCAAAGCCAAAAATGGAAATTCTGGATGATCGTAAGTATTTTTTAAATCATCTATAAAATGAGCCAAAATATGAGCTTGCAAGTGATTCACCTCAATCAAAGGAATATTTTTTGCCATTGCAAATCCTTTTGCAAATGATGTACCCACCATTAACGAGCCTAACAAACCTGGTCCTCTTGTAAAAGCCACTGCATCAATTTCATCGGCAGTAACCCCTGCTTTCTCCATAGCTTGATGCACAACAGGTATAATGTTTTGCTGATGAGCACGCGAAGCCAATTCTGGCACTACCCCACCATAATCCATATGTACCGTTTGGTTGGCTATAATGTTGGAATAAATAATTCCATCCTTTAATATCGATGCGGAAGTATCATCGCATGATGATTCAATTCCAAGAATAGTTATACTCATCTTTTTATTTATTATGTCGGGCAATTAAATTGATTTATCCTACCAATAGTTAAAAAAATCAAAAAAGCTCCCAATCACCCTTTAATGTTGTTACTTTTTTCTTCTTTTTACCTAATTTTGTGCAACTCACAAAACGGCAAAATTATTAAAAAATTTTTCAAAATATCAATTTGGACTGTAGCAGTTATCATTATGATTCCCTGCATCATGTATTTGCTTTTCCTAAGCAGTACAGTTCAAACTCATGTAAGCAGGAAAATTGCAAATTATTTGTCGGAACAAACTCGCACGCCAATTAGCATTAAAGGAGTAAACATCTCTCCCTTTAAAAGTATTGTTTTAAAAGGATTGTATATTGAGGATTACAGACAGGATACCTTAATTTACATTGACAACTTAAAAGCCAAGATTGATTCGTTTAGTTTTGGCAAAAAAGAGATTTACATTAATAAACTTACCCTTTCTAAAACCTTCTTCAACCTTTACGAAGATGAAGAACGGAACTTAAATATCGAAGTATTTATAGATTCCTTATCAAGTGGCAATTCTTCCAAGCTTGAGGGGACAGATCAAAAATCATGGGAAATATCAGTGGCAAATGTTGATATGGAAAACTCGAGTTTTGGGTATAAAACCATTGATTACGTGCCGCAAGACTTTGGAATGAACTATGATGACATTTTTGTTACTGACCTAAACATTCAGGCCAGAAACATAAAAGTAGTAGGCGATTCCGTTGGGTTTTTTCTACAACATCTTAGCTGTAAAGAAAAATCAGGGTTTGTATTAAAAGATTTTAAAGCCAACAATTGGTTTACCAGCCATCAATGGGGATTGTCTGATGTGAACATTATTTCAGAACATAGTAAATTAGTAGCAGAACATCTTTATTTCAATTATGAACCACACAAAAAATATTGGGCTAAGTTCACAAAAAAAATGCAACTCGATTTCCTGCTTAAATCTTCAAGAATAAGCTTTTTAGATCTGGCTTATTTCAATGAAAAACTGTTGGGTTTTAGAGAAACAGGTTATTTATCAGGGAAACTGTATGGTACTATTTTTGACCTAAGAGGACGAGATATTGATATTGCATATGGCAACAACACTGCTTTGAAGGGAAGGTTTTATATGAATGGATTGCCATACCTGAGTGACACCTACCTTGAAGCCGATTTTAAAGAGTTAACCACTAGTATCTCAGATATTGAAAAGGTTTATATTCCTGGCTATTCAAAAGAACATTTTAAATTGCCAGATTATTTTAACAATCTTGGATTGATACAATACAAAGGAAAATTTAATGGTTTCATCAATGATTTTGTGTTCTATGGAAATTTCAATACCGAATTGGGAGATTTGAAAACCGACATTCTGTTTAAACCAAATCAAGGAAATAACAAGCTGGATTTTAATGGTGATTTAAGAACAGAAAATTTTAACCTGGGCGGATTAATCGGGCAGGAAAAAGTGGGTAAAATCTCACTAAATGTTTCAATTAGTGGCTTCACTTCACCTGAAACCACCCAAGGAATCATGAAAGGAAACATTAGTGAAGTTGACTTTTACGATTACGAATACAAAAACTTAACACTGAACGGTTTCTTCTCGGAATCACAATTTGATGGTAAAGTTTCGATTGAAGACCCTAACATAGGTTTTGATTTTGCTGGTAAGGTGGATTTCTCTCAAGAGATTCCAACAATGAACTTTAGTTCTCACCTAACTCATGCAAAACTATTTCCATTACATTTAAACACAAGCGATCAGAAAGCGGAACTTAGCTTGTCTGTTAATGCAAACTTTACTGGTAGTAGTTTTGATAATGCCAATGGTATTATTGAAATTAACAACACCAGTTATAAGAATAGCTTAGGCGAATTCCTTTTGAATAAATTTACCATTAACTCTTTTACGTCTCCGGAATTCAAAAGAATGATCTTAAATTCGGATGTTTCGGATGCTAAAGTTGAAGGAAATTATGAAGTTGGTAAATTAATATCCTCCATTGCCAACCTTGCCTATTACTATTTGCCTGCCTATGCTCCTGATAAAGAATACGAAAAAATAGATAGCACCAATAATTTTAAGTTTCAATTAAAACTTAAGGATACAGAACCAATTACTTCGGTGTTGTTCCCTAATTTTAGCATTGCACCAGAAACCAATTTGGAAGGTGAAATAATTGCTGTGGATCGTAAATTGAACCTTCATTTTGAAACTCCAAAACTAGTAGTAGAAGGAAAATCTTTTGATGAATTAAAAGTTGACTTAAGTACCAATAGTGATAAACTTACCTTAAAAGGAAGAACCAATAAGCTTAAATTCTCTGATAGTTTTGGGTTGTACAACCTGTCTCAAAAATTAATTGCTGAAAAAAATAAAATCAAACTCGATGTACTTTGGAACAATTGGGATAAAGTTACATATAGTGGATTTTTATCAGCAGAAGGCGAAGTTGAGAAGTCAAAAAAATCAGAAAATGTAAAATGGGATATTAGCTTGCTGCCAAGCACAATTATTATGGCTGATAGCATATGGTCTATTCCCGAATCTCGAATTGTTATCGATAGTACCAGTTATGAAATTGATAATTTTAAAATTTCTCGCGAGAATCAATTCTTTGGTTTAGATGGCAAAATCTCAAACAATCCCAATGACAGTATAAACTTCAGAATTCAAAACATTAGTCTGAAGAATTTAAATGACTTAACGCGAAAACAAAATATTGGAATCAATGGTACTGTTAAAGGATATATTCAGGTTTCGGACTTCTATGGTGACAGGCTATCCAATTCAAACGTAATGATTGAGGATTTAATCCTTAATCAGGATACTCTAGGCAATTTATTCCTTATTAGTGATTGGGATAAATATCAAAAGAAGTTAAGTTTTTCATCATTTACAGATTTCTCATCGCGTAAAGAGTTAGAGATAACTGGAGGATATTTCCCAGATTCTGATTCTTTAAATATGGATATCAATATCGATAAAATGAGAATGGAACTGTTAAATCCTTATCTTCAGGAAAACATCTCTAATATCAAAGGTAACACATCAGGGAATGTACATATCGAAGGTCGTACTGATGATTTAAAGCCAGTTGGGAAATTGAAATTTGATGAAGCCGAATTTACTGTAAATGCACTAAAAACTACATATCACTGTAATGATAGCATTAGCATAATGCCTGGCGAACTCCGATTCGATAATTTCACAATTAACGATCAAAATGATCAATCTGCTTTACTATTTGGAGCAATTACACATGAGCAATTCAATAATTTTCAACTAGATCTTTCAGTAAATACTGTAAACTTTAATGTTCTGGACACAAAAGAATCCGATAATGAATTGTTTTATGGCGAAGCATATGTAACAGGTATCACACACCTATTTGGGCCAATTGATGATCTGGAAATAGAAATTAGAGCAAAAACGGATAAAAACACAAGGGTTTATGTTCCCATAAACAATAATGGCGACATTCAGGAAAGTAATTTTATCACTTTTATAAATACCAACAGAACAGATCCAAATACTGAAGAAGAGGAATACAAAATTGATTTATCCGGAATTCGTATGAATTGCGACCTTGAAATTACTCCTGAAACTGACATTCAAATTATTTTTGATTCACAGATTGGTGATGTTCTTAAAGCCAAAGGAAATGGAAATCTAAAACTAGAAATCGATACCAAAGGGGAATTTAAGATCTTTGGTGACTACACCATTCAAAAAGGTAGTTACCTTTTCACCTTGCAGAATGTAATTAACAAAAAGTTCGACCTTTCAAATGGTGGAAATATAAAATGGGCGGGCGATCCTTACAACGCTACTGTTAATATCGATGCAGTTTACAACGTTAAAACAACCTTGTACGACCTGCTGTTGAATACGCCTTACATAGACATCAACAGAAAGATTCCAGTTCAATGTAACATGAACCTTAGCCAAAACCTTGAAAATCCAATCATCAAATTTAACATTGCATTTCCTACTTTAGATCAGCAAACACAGAGTATTCTTGAAGGCTTGTTTTCTACAGAAGATGAGACTAATAAACAAATTCTATCTCTTTTGGTTTTAAATAGATTTTACACACCTGAATATCTTCGATCAACTGATCCCGATTTCGAAAACAAAAACTCGAGTTATGCCGTTGGTGTTACTACCAGTGAGTTACTATCCAACCAACTATCCAATTGGCTAAGCCAAATTAGCAACGATTTTGATATTGGTGTAAGTTATCGTCCAGGCGATAATCTTACCAGCGATGAAATTCAAGTCGCTCTATCAACCCAGGTTTTCGACGATAAGGTAACCATCAACGGTAATGTTGGTACTAGTAACAGCCAAGAAAGAGCCAATGATATTGTTGGTGATGTGGATGTGAATATTAAACTGGATAAAAAAGGAAAATTACAGTTAAAAGCATTCACGCGATCAAATGAATATTTGGTCTACGAGGAGTCTAGAAATACACAAGGAATAGGTATTTTTTACAAAGAGGATTTTAATACATTCTCTGGGCTATTCAAAAAATACATGAGCTTTTTAAGAGGCAATAAAAACAAGGACAATAAAAAGGATAAAGCAGAATAGAACTGCTTTAAATTCACTCCCTCAATGTTCTGCAGCATTAATAATTCTCGATTTTTTTCTTTAATTGCTAACTGATTTTGGAAAACAAATATTAGTATATTAGCAGTTTAAGTATCTAAAAAATTTAAATCACCTAAAATAATCAATTATTATGTTTGTATTAATGGTTGTGGTATTTGTTCTGGGTTATACAGCAATTGCCCTTGAACATCCACTAAAAATTGACAAAGCAGCATCCGCACTTTTAATCGGGGTGTTAACTTGGACTATTTACGTATTTGGCGGAGTTGATATCCTTTCATCGGGAGTAAGTAGAGCTTGGAATGAATACGTAGCGCATAATCCAGGAATGGATAATGCACATGGAATGCTAGACTTCATAACTCATCATGAAGTTCTTCACCATCTGTCTGAAATTTCCACAATTCTCTTCTTCCTTTTGGGAGCCATGACAATTGTCGAAATCGTAGACCAACACCAAGGCTTTAAAATCATTACCGACAAGATTAAAACTACCAACAAAGTAAAATTGCTTTGGGTATTAAGTGTTTTAACTTTCTTCATGTCTGCTGCTCTTGATAACTTAACTACTACAATTGTTATTGTAGCATTAATCCGTAAATTAATTGACGACCAAAAAGATCGTTGGTTCTTTGCTTCAATGGTTGTATTGGCTGCAAATGCCGGTGGTGCATGGTCTCCAATTGGTGACGTAACTACCATTATGCTTTGGATTGGTGGTCAGGTTACAACAATCAATATCATTACTCGTGTAATTGTTCCTAGTTTATTTACAATGCTTGTTCCATTGATTATTGTAAGTACATACCTGAAAGGAAATGTTACTCGTCCTGCACTTTCTGAAGGTGAGGAGCAAGAGTATACAAGCCATAAGGAAAGAGTATCCATTCTTTGTTTAGGTGTTGCATCGTTACTTTTTGTTCCTGTATTTAAAACAGTTACTCATTTGCCTCCATACTTGGGAATGTTATTCGGTTTAGGTTTAATGTGGGTTGTTACTGAAATTATGCACCGTAACAAAGAACATGAATTCAAAAGCCGTTTAAATGTTACCGGAATTTTGAAAAAAGTTGACGTTCCTACTGTATTGTTCTTTCTAGGTATACTTACTGCCGTATCAAGTCTACAATCTGCAGGTCACCTCGATATTTTAGCATCATGGCTGGATAAGAATGTTCACGATATCTATATCATCAACCTTATTATTGGTGTTCTTTCATCAATTGTGGATAACGTACCATTGGTTGCTGCTGCAATGGGAATGTATCCTATCGAAGGCGCAGAAGCTGTTGGTTATGCTGCAAACTTCGTTCAAGATGGTTTATTCTGGGAATTCCTTGCATATTGTGCTGGTACAGGTGGATCTATGTTGATCATTGGATCTGCTGCTGGTGTTGCTGCAATGGGTATGGAAAAAATCGATTTTATCTGGTACTTAAAGAAGATTACACTTCTTGCATTCATCGGCTATTTAGCTGGTGCTGGAGTGTACTATTTACAAGCAATTCTATTGCATTAGAATAAAGATTCAATTTCCCTCAATTTCTATAGGGGAATAAAATCAATAATATTAATTTAGCGAGATATAATATTCCGTATTATATCTCGTTTTTTTATGTATCAGATTAAACTAGAAAACATAGCATATGAATTATCTATCACTTATTGCAGGTGTACAAGAAATGGCTCAAAATGAACTACCAATTGAAGAACAAGGAGCCGAAGCAACAGAAATAACTCTGAATTTTGTTGATTTGGCCTTTAAAGGTGGCTGGATCATGATTCCAATTTTTGCCCTATCGGTAATTGCAATGTACATTTTCTTAGAACGATATTTTGCGATCCGAAAAGCAACAAAAGAAGATTCAAACTTTATGAATCGAATCCGCGATTACATTCATGAAGGGAAAATCGATTCAGCTTTATCCTTATGTCAAAGCAAAGATACTCCTGTATCTAGAATGATTTCGAAAGGAATTAAACGTATTGGTCGTCCATTAAACGATGTAAACGCAGCAATCGAAAATATTGGTAATCTTGAAGTATCAAAACTAGAGAAAAACCTACCTACTTTGGCAACAGTTGCCGGTGCTGCACCTATGATTGGATTCCTTGGAACCGTAATGGGTATGATTCAGGCATTTTACGACATGTCGAATGCAGGGAACAATATTGATGTTGGTTTGCTATCGAGCGGTATTTACCAAGCTATGGTAACTACTGTTGCAGGTCTTACAGTTGGTATTATTGCCTACTTTGCCTACAATATTTTGGTGGCCAAGGTTGAAAAGGTGGTTTTCAACATGGAAGCTACAACTACAGAATTCATGGATTTACTGAATGAACCAATCAAGTAAAAAGTATGGCTCTAAAAACAAGAAATAAAGTAAGTGCAGCTTTCAGCATGTCTTCCATGACTGATATTGTGTTTTTGTTACTAATTTTCTTCATGGTAACATCAACATTAATTAGTCCGAATGCATTAAAATTGCTGTTACCTAAAAGCAGTAACCAAACTGCTGCTAAGCCAATAACTACAGTTTCGATTGATAAAAATTTCAACTTTTATCTTGAAACAACTCCTGTACCTTTTTCACAATTGGAATACAAATTGCAAAGAAAACTGGCGAGAGAGGAAGATCCAACTATATCACTTCACGTAGATAAATCGGTTCCAATGGAACAGGTGGTAAAAGTGATGAATATTGCGAAGGACAATAAGTACAAATTGATATTGGCAACACGAGCGAAATAGATATGGAAGAATCCAAAAACAAGAGAATAGGATTTGCTGGCACACTGTTTTTCCACATTGGATTAATCGTGTTATTGTATTTTCTGGGGTTTCGAACTCCCCTCCCACTTCCTGAAGAAGAAGGGATTCTCGTGAATTTTGGAAACTCGAACCAAGGTGTAGGAAGTAGAGCTCTTGCACCTTCTAAAGCTCAGAAAAAAGTTGCTGCTGCCAATCCTGTCACAGTACCTAAATCAGCATCTGCAAAAACAGAACCAGAGCCTAGCTCCGCTCAAGAAAAAGTATTGACTCAGGATACTGAGGATGCTCCTGAGTTGCCATCAGCTGAAGAAATTGCAAAGAAAAAAGCAGCTGACGAAAAAGCAAGAAAGGCAAAAGCTGAAAGAGATAGATTAGCTAAAATAGAAGCCGAGAAAAAAAGACAGGAAGAAATCCGTAAACAACAAGAAGCTGAAGCGGAAAGAAAACGCCAGGAAGAAATTGAAAGAAAAAAACGTGAAGCTGCCGAACGTCAGGCAAAAATTGATGCCATTAACAATCGAGCTAAAAATGTTTTTGGTCAGGGAACTTCTTCCAATTCATCTCAAGGTGTAACATCTGGAAGTGGGAATCAGGGGAAACCTACAGGATCGCCCGATTCTGACAATTACAGTGGAACAGGCCTGGGAAGCAAAGGCGTTTCATACGATTTGCAAGGACGTAATTCATTATCAATACCAAAACCTCAAACCAACCTGCAAGAGGGTGGAAAAGTTGTTGTAGAGATTACTGTAGACAAGAACGGAAAAGTTGTTAGTGCACTTCCAGGAAGGCCTGGTTCAACCACTAGTAACGCTACCCTATTCGAAGCTGCGAAAAAAGCTGCTCTAAAGGCCAAATTCAATTCTGATAACAGTGCTCCTGCATACCAGAAGGGAACCATAACTTATCATTTCCAATTGAATTAAGTGTGCGCTTTATTACTTTGCACAACTGATAGCTGATAGCTGTTAAATCAATCCAATCATCTCGTACACACCCAAAAACTTAAGGGAAGCGAAGATAATAACACCTAATAAAATATATCGAACAAATTTGGCTCCCCAACTTACTGCAAAATTAGCCGCTATATATGCACCAATCATATTACCTGCAGCTAAGATAAAGCCAATCTTATAATCGATTTGTCCATTCATAACAAACACACCTATGGCAAAAGGAGTATAAAGAAGAACAATAAATACTTTAATGGCATTTGCTTTTACCAGATCGAATCCTGCTCCCAATACCAAGCCTGCCAATAGGAAAAAACCTACTCCTGCTTGAATAAACCCTCCATATAATCCAATAAAAAAGAAGATTATAATTTGCCAGACACTTGGCTTAGAACGAACCAATCCTGCCTGACCTTTAACCCAAGCATCAGGTTTATAAAGGACAATAAAAAAGAGAAATACCAATAAACCACCAATGGTTTTCTCCATCATTTCTTCATTGATTTCAACTGCTAAACTGGCTCCTATTACTGAACCTATAATTGCTGGCATAGCCAACCATATTCCTTCCTTAAAAGTAAATACCTTCTGCTTCTTGAAACTACTTACGCCAACAATATTCTGCATCAGAATGGCAATTCTATTGGTTCCATTGGCAACATTAGCCGGTAATCCCATAAACATCAACATAGCCAAACTTATAATCGATCCGCTACCTGCCAAAGTATTTAAAAATCCTGCAAAAACTCCTACAAGAACAACCAATAAATAATAATACCATTCCATAATAAATAATTTTGCACTAAACTACAGTTAATTATCGAGATAGGATATGCTCTAAAACAAAATGAAACAAATAGTAGGTGAATGAGTTAGGATTTCTTTTTACAGAGTATGCCACAATTGATATAATTCTACAGCAGTTTAGAATACAAAAAAAAGGGAAGAACCTTAGTCCTTCCCTCCATATATTTTTGGTATAATCTTACTACCAAGCAAACATTGGACGCTCACACATCATTTCGTTTACGCGAGTACGCACTGAAGCAATTACTTCTTCATTATCAATGTTAGAGATCACCTCATCAATCATTTGAACGATTACTGGCATGTGCTCCTCTTTTAAACCACGAGTTGTAATTGCTGGAGTACCAACACGTAAACCTGAAGTTGAGAAAGGAGAACGTGAATCGAATGGAACCATGTTCTTGTTGATTGTGATATCAGCTTGTACCAATACATTTTCAACTTTCTTACCTGTAATTTCAGGGAACTTCGAACGAAGGTCGATCAACATAGAGTGGTTATCAGTACCACCAGAGATTACCTTGTATCCTAATTTTACAAATTCTTCTGCCATTACTTTAGCATTCTTTTGCATTTGGATAGCATACTCCTTGTAAGAATCAGTTAAAGCTTCACCGAAAGCTACAGCTTTAGCAGCGATTACGTGCTCCAATGGACCACCTTGCTGTCCTGGGAATACTGCGAAATCCAATACTGCAGACATCATCTTGGTCTCTCCTTTTGGAGTTTTAGCTCCAAATGGATTTGGGAAATCTTTTCCTACGATAATCAAACCACCACGAGGTCCACGAAGTGTTTTGTGAGTAGTAGTTGTACAAACGTGACAGTGAGGAACAGGGTTGCTCAACAATCCTTTAGCAATTAAACCTGCAGGGTGAGCGATATCAGCCATCAAAATTGCACCAACTTTATCTGCAATCTCTCTCAAACGTGGGAAGTCCCAGTCACGAGAATAAGCAGACGCACCAGCAACAATCATCTTAGGATTGTGCTCTAAAGCCAATTTTTCTACCTCGTCGTAATCAACCATTCCGGTATCTTCTTTTACGTGGTAAGCTATTGGATTGTATAGGTTACCTGATAAGTTTACAGGAGAACCGTGAGATAAGTGACCACCATGAGCCAAATCTAAACCTAGAAATGTATCACCTGGTTTCATACATGCATAAAATACAGCAGCATTAGCTTGAGCACCTGAGTGAGGCTGAACGTTAGCATACTCAGCACCGAAAAGTTCACATGCTCTGTCAATTGCCAATTGTTCAGTTTGATCTACAATCTGACAACCACCGTAGTAACGCTTTCCTGGATAACCTTCAGCGTATTTGTTAGTAAGGCACGATCCCATTGCGTCCATTACTTGCTGGCTCACAAAGTTTTCAGAAGCAATCAACTCAATACCATTTTTCTGACGTAGGTATTCTTGATCAATTAGGTCGAAAATTTGTCTATCTCTTTCCATTGTTGTTTGTCTTTTCCCCGATTTTAATCGGATTAATTTAATGTTTTGTTAGTGTTTTAAAGGGTCGAAAATCCCATGTTTACCGAATTTTGTTCCCCCTTGAAAAGATGATGCACCGCAAGATTCATATCATTTATCCTCTCCTTAAAGTGCAGGTTCAAAATTAGACAAATCGGGATATTAAAAAAATTATTTTGTGCTTATTTAAATTGTAAATGAACATTTCTAGAACATACAGCGAAAACAATGATAAATTTGTATCAATCACAGCATTGTTCTCAGATATCATGTAAAAGCATATACTCAACGGGGAAGAAACCTACAAAATCTAATAACAGAATAATATTTTTTGTACTTATCAGCTTTATTGGTAGTGGTGGTTTGGGCCTTATCAATTCTCTTTATACTTATTTTACTTTCGAGAGTACTTATCCTCAAAAAGTAGAACAAGCTACTAAAGGTCTTGAACAACTTGAAGAAGCTGGAGTAGAATCAGGTTTCTTTTACAGCATGACTGAAAACAGCCTGATTCAATTAGAAGCTCTTTCGAAAAACCTGGAAATGATTACAGGTGCTAATTGCTTGTTTGCCATTCTTAGTTTACTAGGTGTATTCATGATGTTCAAGCTAAAAAAGAATGGATTTTACCTTTATACTTTTGCAAATGTATTTTGGTTGTTAGTTCCTCTTGCATTAATCGATTTTAATGCCATGATGGGAATGACAATGATAGGCGCTATTATAACAGCCCTGTTTGTTATCATGTATGCAGTCAATTTAAAACACATGAAATAGTTCTTTTAAATTCTAATAATCTTTAGAAGCTGTCTCATTTGAGGCAGCTTTTTTAATACTTTTTAAAATATTTTAACTCGCAGCAAATACAGATGTTTTGTAATTTTATTGGGCAAAACCATTAGTCCTTTTAATTATGAAGAGCATAAACAAAATTTTATTTTCAATTGGTATTTTGCTACTTACTTTTACGGCCTTTGGACAAAATACTGAAAACAAAAACCTACCTAAAAAAGACATTAAAGTAAACAAAGAATACGACGAAGATGGAAACCTTATTCGTTATGATTCAACCTATGTTAATACTTGGTCTTCAGATAGTACGCACCATTTCTTTAATGACTCTGCATTTTTTAACAAAATGGATATGAGTAGAATGCAAAAAAGAATGCAAGAACAACTGAGTCGTTTCTTTGGTCCGGATAGCTTGAGACAAAAAAATAACAAACATCCATTCTTTTCTGACGATTTTTTTAACGATGATTTCTTCGATTCAAAGATGTTTCGCAGAAACTTTCATCAAGCTGATTCGAGTCGAAATGACTTTTTTAAAGAACTGGAAGAGATGATGAAAAACAGAAGACAATTCAGACAAGAATACAATAGTAAAATGCAAAGAGAACTGGATTCGTTAAGAAATGATTTTCTGGAACAAAGAAGAGAATACTATCAGAAAAGAGATTCAATTTATCGCAAACACAATGGAATGCATAACAAGGCAATAGATTTGTAATGCTATCCATATTTATTAATACCTTTCAAACACAGCCTGACAATTCATTTTGTCAGGCTTTTTTATATACTACTAATCCGCCGTAATCTTAACCAAATGCTGACGATAAGCCGAGAACAACTTCGACTTGGATACAAAACCTATGTATTTTCCTTCATCAATTACAGGCAAATTCCACGCTCCTGTTTCTGTAAATTTCTTTAAAACCATCTCCATAGGATCTTTGTAAGAAATGGAGGCAGGTGGCATAATCATTACATTACTTATGGGTGTATCATACATCTCTTTATCAAACATGATTTCTCGTACATCATCCAATAACACAACACCAATTAAATAACCTTCTTCGGTTAGCACCGGATATATATTCCTTTTCGATTTTGATATCACCTGGATTAAATCCTCGAGTGTAGCATCCTCGTTTATGCTTTTCAAATCCTTCTCTATTACTTTCGATAACTGCATAAAAGTAAGCACTGCCCTATCCTTGTTGTGAGTAATCAACTCTCCTCTTTTGGCCAATTGAGTTGTAACAATCGATTCTTTTTGCAAGCTCTTTACCGTAATAAACGATATAGTAGTAGACAACATCAGAGGCACAATCAACTCGTAACCACTGGTAATCTCTGCAATCAGGAAAATTCCTGTTAAAGGAGCATGCAACACGCCCCCCAATACACTGGCCATACCAACAAGAGTAAAATTACTTTCAGCCAAGGGAGGTCCTAAATTAAAGTGATTGTAAATGTATACAAATAGGAATCCCAGCATAGCCCCCGTAAAAGCGGATGGCGCAAAAATTCCACCTATTCCTCCTGCTCCCAAAGTAATAGATGTTGCTACTACTTTCAGAAATACCATGCCGCCAATAAATATTACAACCATATACCATACCTGAGTATAATTCTCGAATAGGCTGGATTGAAATACTTCATCCAAACGACCACCTATCAGTGCCTTTACCATATTGTAACCCTCACCATACAAGGCTGGAAAATAAAAAATCAGCACTCCCAGAATGAATCCACCAATAAGCATGCGATTCCTTAGCTTTTTAATATTCTCGAATTTATTTTCAATCCATAGATATACACGAGTAAAATAAACCGATATCAAACCGGAAAGAATCCCTAACAGAATAAAAAAAGGAATATCGCTAGACTCAAAAGGATGAGTAATGGCAAACTCGATTAAAATATCCTCATCCAAAAACAGCTTGGTAGTAATGGCTCCACTCACCGATGCCATCAACAAAGGAATGAGAGAAAAACGTGACAAATCGATAAGCAAAACCTCCAACGCAAACACAATGGCTGCAATGGGCGTATTAAAAATTGCCGCAATGGCACCCGAAGCTCCACAAGCCAGCATTACCGTTATTTCTTTATAATTCAAATGAAAATTACGAGCCATATTGGAACCAATTGCCGCTCCCGACGAAATGATGGGCGACTCCAGCCCGATACTCCCCCCAAAACCAGCAGTTATAATAGACCCAATGACAGAAGAATAAGTTTTATGGAACTTTACAATACTATTTCGCTTTGATATGGCTTGTAGTAAAGCTGTAATATTGTGCTTGACAAAATCTCGAATAATGAATTTTTTAAATAACAATGTCAAGCCCACACCAATCATAGGATAAAGGAAAAACAAGTAATTCTGATAGGCCCAATCAATCCCTTCCAACAAAAACTCTCTTCCACGATAAACTGCCGTTTTCAATATCAAAGCAGTCATGCCTGAGGCAACTCCAACAAAAACACTTAATATTAACATGAAGTTTTGATTGTTGATATGTCTTAGTCGCCAGATTAAAAATCGGCGCCAGCGGGTGGTTCGTGCCATAGGGTTAAATTGGGTTATAGCTCCTAATTTAACCATTTGAGTGGTAATATGAAAGAGAGATAAGAAATCCTCCTAAAATTTTGAACTGTTACATTTTTACTAGTAACTACAGTGATTCTATATCAGGTTTACTTATTTCAAAGTTGCGCCTTACAATAACATTTCCTTCATTAAATGATGAAAGAACAAAAGGTCAATCTTTCGGGCTTTCATTAAATGATGAAAGAACAAAAGGACAATCTTTCGAGCTTCCATTAAACGATGAAAGAGTAAAAAGACAAGCTTTTAAGCTTTCATTAAATGATAATGCATCAAAATATCATTTTGCTTTTATCAAATGATAATTACTTAATATTAAAAAATAAGAGGCTATTTTAAAAACTAGCCTCTTCTAATTCTTAACAAATACAATCCGAAGCAGAACCAAACTCAACCACCGAGTTGATAACTGCAAAAATGATAATTGCAGCCAATTTCGAGGTACGATTGTCCTCATCAAATCGAGGCGATACTTCAGCAATATCGAAACTAATTACCTTTCCTGATTGAATAACAGTTTTAATGAGTTTCACAATAATTTCGGGATGTAATCCAAAAGGCTGTGGTGCACTTACTCCCGGTGCATAGGCCGATGATATTACATCCGAACAAAGTGTCATGTAAATTTTTCTTTGCTTCTTGGTAAATCGAACAATATCTTGTCCTACCGCAAACATGCTGTCATTGGAAATGTCTTTGGCCATTAGGTATTTTACTCCTAAATCATCAGCTTTTTTAAACAAACTAACCGTATTCCCATATTGTTGGATCCCGGCAACCATGTAACGAAAATCTTTTCCATTCTCTTTACAGCGATCAGCAATCTGTGCAAACATGGTTCCCGAACTTGCACCCTTTTGGTATGGACGCATATCGAAATGAGCATCCAAATTGAATATTCCTAACTCCTGATTCTCTTGCTCTGCCAAATATCTTTCAATTCCCAAATAATGGCCATAGGCAATTTCGTGTCCTCCACCTAAAATCAATGGAAACAGTCCCATTTTTAAGATTCTGTAGACAGCCTCGGATAATATACTTTGTACCTCTTCCAATTCGACTCCATTGCTTACAATATTCCCACAATCGTAAATATTAGTGCCCTGTGGAAAAGAACAAGGTAGATTTGCCATTTCTTTTCGGATACTGTTGGGAGCTTTTGAAGTTCCTTTTCTACCAAGGTTTCTTTGCACTCCTTTGTCGCAACAAAAACCCAATAAACCAAAGCCATTTAAAGTTCTCTCATACGAATTAAATAAGTCTATGGGTTTTACAATTTGATGCCAACGAAAAGCATCGTAATCCTCCTCATCATCTATCCTTCCCTTCCAAATATTTGGATCGATGGTTTTATAATGTTTGTTGTTCATGATTAATAGTTTATTGGTGCAAAGGTAAGTAATATCAAAGTCCAACAATCAAATCCCAAGCATCAAAATCAAGAAAAAAGCTTGCTCATAATCGAGCAAGCTTTCATCTAACCTAAACTAATCTAAAATAAAACTACTATTCATCTGAAAAGTGTACCAAAACTCTTCGGTAAACATTGAAGATTTTAGCTTTGGATACAAATCCCAAATATTTTTCATCCTGCGTAACCGGTAGATTCCATGCTCCTGTTTCTTCAAATCTCCTCATCACTTTCTCCATTGGAGCATTGGCATCCAGTATTGCAGGTGGCATTATCATTAAGTTTCTTACATAGGTTTCATCGTACATCTCTGGATTAAACATGATATGTCGAATATCGTCCAAAAGAACAATTCCCAATAGCTTATCATCTTCATCTACCACAGGAAAAATATTTCGCTGCGAGTGCGAAATAATTTTCACCAACTCCCCCAACGTGGCATCAGGACTTACCTTTTTCAAGTCAGTCTCAATTACCTTACCCAACTTCATTAAGGTAAGAACAGCTTTATCCTTATTATGAGTAATCAATTCACCTCGTCTGGCCAAACGTTTGGTGTAGATTGAATGTGGTTCGAAATACATGATGGTCAAGTAAGCAATTGTTGCTGTAATCATGATTGGGATAAACAATTCATATCCTCCTGTAATTTCAACAATCAGGAATATTGCAGTTAAGGGAGCATGCATAACACCAGCCATCATTCCTGCCATTCCAATTAAAGTGAAATTACTTTCTGATAATTTGATAAAATTGAAACCGTTAATGAATCGAGCTACAAAAAAACCTGAAACTCCACCAAGAAACAACGAAGGGGCAAATATTCCTCCAACACCGCCACTACCTGTGGTAACTGTTGATGCGATCACTTTAAATCCTAAAATCAATACAACATACCCCAACAACAACCAATAGTTATCTTTTAAAAAATAGAAGATACTATTGTTTACCAAATGGGTATGATTTCCATCTAACAAAGCCTGGATGGTAGTATAACCTTCACCATACAATGGAGGAAACAAGAAAATCAAGATTCCCAGTAAAATACCTCCAACCATCATTTTTCGGTAACAATTGGTAATTTTATCAAACTGACCTTCCAAATACATTGAAAATCGAGTGAAATAAAGCGAAACAAGGCCTGCAAACACTCCTAAAAGAATGTAATATGGGAAGTTACCAATTATGAACGGCTCTGTTACATCATAGGAAAGTAAAACACCTTTTCCCATAAAGAAATAAGCAATACTAGCCCCTGTAATTGATGAAATGAGTAGCGGTATTAAGGATGCCATGGTCAAATCCAGCATCAAAACTTCCAATGTAAATACCATTCCGGCCATTGGCGCTTTAAAGATTCCTCCAATCGCTCCTGCTGCACCACATCCAACCATTAGCGTAATAATTTTCTGGTTCATGTGGAACATTCTTCCAAGATTCGATCCAATTGATGCACCAGTTAATACTACCGGAGCCTCTGCTCCCACCGATCCACCAAAACCAATGGTTAATGTACTTGCCAGTACAGAGGAATAGTTGTTATGTGATTTTATTAGTGAATTCTTTTTCGAAATGGCATATAATATCCTTGATACCCCGTGGCCAATGTTATCCTTCACAAAGAACTTTACAAACAGTACAGTTAACAATATACCAACAGCAGGGTATGCCAAATACAACAAGTTGGCAGATTCTACATGCAAACGATGAGTTAGAAAATGGTGTGTAAAATGGATTGTATTTTTGAGTACAAGGGCAGCCAAACCACTCACTACTCCAACCAAAAAACTCAAAATTAAAACGAACTGTCGCTCCTTAATGTTTTTTACTCTCCAAATTAAAAATCGAGAAAGCAAACTCTTATTCTTCATTGCTCCGTATCAAGATTATCTTATTCAACTTACATAAATTAAAAAAGGTCGGATGGCTGCGTAAGTCAGGCGGCCTTTGAGATGAATACATAAAAAAGTTTAGCAACTCACAATAAAAGACGTACTCATCTGATTCTCTTATCTGTTATACAAATCATTTGTATTAACAAATCTGAAAAAGTGACTGCAAAAGTAATAGATAATTGAGAAGGATAAACCCTTTTCACAAGATTTTTTAAAAAGTTTTCACAAAAACATATAACCAACTGAAATAGAGTAATAAGCAAGAAATCCACTGCTTATTTTCTAATAAATTTTGAATCATTTTTATATTCTCTATTACCTAATCTTCTGAGAAGTGCTTCAACATTCGACGGTAAGTTGAAAATATTTGAGCACGAGATACACAACCACAGTACTTGCCATCTTTTAAAACCACCAAATTAAACTTATCGGAATATTGATATTTTCTGGCAACATCAGCCATTGATTCATCATGCTGAATTACTACTTGCGGAACAACCATTAAATCTCGAACAAAAACACTATCATATTTCTCTGGTTGGAACATGATTTCACGAATGTCGTCCATTTTTACAATTCCCTCGAAATTGTTTTCATCATCAATTACAATAAAGATGTTACGTTGTGCTTTTGCTATAATTTTAACCAAATCACCAAGAGTAGCTGCGGAATTGACGGTACTAAAATTCTTCTCAATCAGTTTGGTAACTCGCATAAGGGAAAGTACATTCTTGTCCTTATCATGAGTCATTAATTCTTTTCTCTTGGCTAGCTGAATGGTATAAACCGAATGAGGCTCAAAAGTTTTAACCGTTGCATAAGAAATGGTAGCTGTAATCATTAAGGGAACAAAGAGCTGATAACCTCCAGAAATATCTGCAATCAAGAAAAGCCCTGTTAATGGAGCATGCAATACACCGGCAATCATACCTGCCATTCCTATCAAGGCAAAGTTATTTACTGGCAAATCTCTTAAGCCAAAATAGCCAACAACTTTTGCGAACAGAACTCCCGAGTTTACGCCCATAAACAAAGTTGGTGCAAAAATACCACCTACTCCACCAGCTCCAAAGGTGATTGAAGCTGCAATAACCTTAAAGAATATGACCATTGCCATTAAAGCAACAAACACCCAAAAGTTATCTTGCAAGGCATAGAAAAATGAGTTGTTGTAGAGATATGAATAATCGCCCGAAAGACATGCATTTATTGCATGATACCCTTCTCCGAACAATGATGGAAAAAAGAAAATAATTACCCCAAGAAACAATGCTCCGAACAATAACTTTTTATAAACATTATCTATTTTTTCAAAAACACCATGAATAAACATGTATGATTTTGTAAAATAAGTAGCAACCAAGCCCGTAAAAACACCCAACAAAATATAATAAGGCAAATCCCTCATTTCAAAACCATTTTCAACTTCGAATGGATATAAAACATCCATTCCCAAAAAGAAATAAGATGTTAATACTGCCGAAGCTGAAGCTAATAAAAGTGGTACCAAAGACCACATGGTAAGATCCAACATGATAACTTCCATCGCAAAAACTATTGCAGCAATTGGAGCTTTAAAAATAGCAGCCATTGCTCCAGCACAAGCACATCCCAACAACAAAGTAATTTGCTTATAGTTTAGGTGAAATAATCTGCCAATATTCGAGCCTAATGCTGCACCTGTTGCAACAGTTGGTCCTTCTAGTCCAACAGATCCACCAAATCCTACGGTAAATGCTGAAGTAACAATGGATGAAAACATATTGTGACGATTAATTTGCCCATTGGTCTTTGAAATGCTGTATAGAACATTTGGAATTCCGTGTCGAACCGGACGTCGAATCACAAACTTGATGAATAAAACGGCAACCGTAATACCAATAGTAGGATAAATTACATAAAGGATATTCTGATACTGATCTGACGAATTATTTTGGAGCAACTCACTGATAAAATGTACCGAGTTTTTAATAATTACAGCTGCAATACCAGATGTTATGCCAATAAGCACCGCCATAAAAGAAATAAATTGACGATCGCTAACATGCTTTAAGCGCCAAACTAAAAAACGTCCTAATAATGATTTTTTCTTCACTCGATAAATTTATAAAACCAAGCAAAACTACTTGATTGATAATCGTTAATCCTCCTAAATGTTTTCGAGCATAAAAAAAGTAATATTGATTGGAAGAAACAAGAACCTTTGCACAAATCGAACTAATATTTAATCAGAAATCAATATCTATAATTAGTCTAAAGAATAAATGCATAAAAAGCTTCATAACCAATACTGATATGCTTAAAATCATACTTCAAGATCTTATTCTTATCAAGAATTTTTCTAAATTTGCAATCAAACAATTCATCTAATAAGGCACAAGAAAAATACAATGCTCTTGTGTCTTTTTTGCTTGTATACTAATAGACTAAAATATAATGACAAATAGAATTAAATCTCTTTTTGGAATAGATTTCCCTCTTGTGCAAGGAGGAATGGTGTGGTGTTCGGGTTGGAAATTGGCTTCTGCAGTTAGCAATGCTGGAGGCCTTGGTTTAATTGGTGCAGGATCGATGCACCCTGAAACTTTCAAAGAGCACATTCAAAAAGCAAAAGCTGCCACTTCTAAACCATTTGGTGTTAATGTTCCATTGCTTTATCCTGAAATGGATAAAATCATGAACATTATTATTGAAGAAGAAGTGAAAATTGTTTTCACATCGGCTGGAAGTCCTAAAAAATGGACACCTTTTTTAAAAGAGCATGGAATTACAGTTGTTCATGTTGTATCAAGTGCATTCTTTGCTAAAAAATGTGAAGACGCTGGAGTTGATGCCATTGTAGCGGAAGGATTTGAAGCTGGAGGACATAATGGCAGAGAGGAAACTACAACTATGGCACTGATCCCTTCGGTTAGAAAAGCTACTACTCTTCCTGTGATAGCGGCTGGTGGAATTGGTTCGGGACAAAGTATGTTGGCAGCAATGGTTCTAGGTGCCGATGGAGTTCAAGTGGGAACTCGATTTGCAGTATCCGAGGAATCTTCGGCACATATTGATTTTAAAAAATCCGTAATTGAATTGAGCGAAGGTGGAACAAAATTAGCCTTGAAAAAACTGGCTCCTACCCGCTTGGTTAAAAATCAATTCTTTGAGCAGGTGAATGATGCTGAATGCAGAGGCGCATCGCAAGAAGAAATGAGAGCACTTTTAGGAAAAGGACGTGCTAAAAAAGGCATGTTCGAAGGAAACCTGGAAGAAGGTGAACTGGAAATAGGACAAGTTTCGGCCTTGATTTCCAAAATCCAATCGGTGGAAGAAATTGTGAGTGAGATAAAATCCGAATACAAGGAAGCATTAACTGGCTTGGCCAAATTCAATATCTAAATGATAGAATTCGATAAATTTACACTTGAAAATGGATTAAGAGTAATTGTTCATCGGGATGAAACCACTCCGATGGCTGCTGTTAACCTTTTATACAATATTGGTTCAAAAGATGAAAATCCTGAACGCACAGGTTTTGCTCATTTATTTGAGCATTTGATGTTTGGTGGATCTGTAAACATCCCCAATTACGATGAGCCTTTGCAGTTAGTTGGCGGAGACAACAATGCATGGACAAGTAACGATATAACCAACTACTATCTTACAGTTCCTAAAGATAATCTGGAAACTGCATTTTGGTTAGAATCAGACAGAATGCTGAGTTTGGCTTTCAGTGAGAAAAGCTTGGAAGTACAAAGAAATGTTGTAATTGAGGAGTTTAAACAAAGATATTTTAACCAACCTTACGGTGATGTATGGTTGCATTTGCGCCCGCTAGCATATAAAAAGCATCCATATCAATGGTCAACAATTGGAAAATCAATTGAGCAGATTGAAACTGTTCAACTGGATGAAGTCAAAGCATTTTTCTTTAAGCACTATGCGCCAAACAATGCAATTCTTGTAGTGTCGGGTAATGTAGAAACGGAGAATGTAAAACGCTTGGCAAAAAAATGGTTCGGACCAATTGAGCGTCGGGAAATTGCTGAACGAAACCTACCTGAAGAGCCAGTACAAACCGAATTGAGAACTTTACATTTAGAGCGTAGTGTTCCGTTCGATGCCATTTATATGGCTTTCCACATGGGCAAAAGAACCGATGATGAGTTTTACTCTACCGATTTGGTTTCTGATGTTTTATCCAATGGGCAATCATCAAGAATTTTTCAAAAGCTGATAAAGGAAAGAAACTTATTCTCTTCAATTGATGCATACCTTACTGGTGATTTTGAACCTGGCCTATTTTTGGTAACTGGCAAATTAAGCGAAGGAGTTTCGTTTGAAGAAGCCGAAGCTGCTATTTGGGAAGAACTAAATAAAATTGCTACTGAAAAGGTTACTGATTACGAATTGCAAAAGGTTAAAAACAAGATTGAATCGAGCCTGGTATTTTCAGAAATCAGCTACTTAAACAAAGCTATGAATCTTGCCACACACGAACTACTTGGCGATGCGAATGAGATCAACACCGAGGTAGAGAAATATCGTAAAGTAAGCATTGATGATATATTAAACACGTCAGCAAAACTTTTTAGAAAAGAGAATTGTTCTATTTTATATTATCACGCAAAAAAATAGGAATGGAAAAATTATATAGAAATACTGCTCCTGAGTTTAAAACTGTTGATAGTATAGAGATTCTTGGAGATAAAAAATATACCCTGAGCAATGATATTCCGGTACATGTTATTAACGGAGGAAGTCAGGAAGTATTAAAAATAGAATTCATTTTTGATGCCGGAATATGGTATCAACACTCACCGCTCGTGGCAAGTATGACCAACAGTATGCTTAACGAGGGAACTAACAAATACAATGCAGCAGAAATTGCAGAAAAGTTCGATTTTTATGGAGCCTACATTGGTTTTTCAGCTGCCAAACATGACTCAAGTGTTTGTTTATACACCTTGAACAAATACCTTACGGAAACTCTGGAGATAACCGAAAACCTGATTAAAGATTCCATATTCCCACAAAAGGAATTTGAAACCATTCTTTTGAATAAGAAACAACGATTTCAGATTGAGCATCAAAAAACAAATGTTCTTGCAAAAGATGAGTTCAGTAGTTTAATCTATGGAAAAAAACATCCTTACTCGAATATTTTTGATGAATCAGAGTTCGATAAATTAGATATCAATACCGTTAAGGAATTCTACAAAACGCATTACATTCCGGATAACTGTAAAATTATCATTGCGGGTAAAGTTGATCAATCAGTTATCGATAAACTGGAAGAGCTGTTTGGCAAGAAAGCTTGGCAAAAAAAGGAAAATTTAATTGATGCAAAACACGAAATCCAATTATCAGAGGAGAACAAAAGCTTTGTATGTAAGGATGATGCCGTTCAGGCTTGCATTCGCATAGGTCGACCTATTTTCAACAAAACGCATAAAGATTACACTACACTGCATCTTTTCAATTTAATTCTTGGAGGATATTTTGGTTCACGCCTGATGCAAAACATTCGTGAAGATAAAGGCTATACTTATGGAATTAATTCCATTATTATCTCTCATTTAAAAGGAGGGCACTTTGTAATTGTAACCGAAGTAGGAAGTGATGTTTGCAAAGCTGCAATTGATGAGATTCACAAAGAAATTAAAAGATTAAGAGAGGAATTGGTATCTGATGAAGAATTGAATTTGGTTAAAAATTACATTTCTGGTGAAATGCTACGTAATCTGGATAGCCCTTTTGCTCTTTCTGAAAGCTTGAAAGGCAACTTACCTTTTGGCTTAGATAACTCTTACTATCAAAACTTTATAAAAGAATTAAAAACGGTTGACGCTGAAAAAATCAAAACTCTGGCAAATACCTATTTTCAAGAAGAAGATCTTAAATTAGTAGTTTGTGGTCCAGATAATTGCAGAAATTCAATCTAAAAACGCTTAGTTTTTAACAAACCGATTAAATCATAGGATAAATTATCAGCAATCTTGCTTAAAATTCATTTTAAAGACGATTTGTATAGAAAATAGTACAATTTTAAGCTTCCCAAAGCATTAAAAAATAGTTAGATTTCGCTACATTTAGAGATTACAACTAAAATTAACAAAGAAGAGAACTCAAGTTTATTTATGAACGTTGAAACCGAAAAAGATAAACAATTAGTACTTGATGCTTATGAAGCTCTTTTAAAAGACTGCAAAAGAAGTCGTACAGAAGAGAGTCGTAAGATGATTGAGAAAGCTTTCCAATTTGCCTGGAAAGCTCATAGAGGTGTGCGAAGAAAATCAGGAGAACCATATATATTACATCCAATTGAAGTTGCTCATATTGCTGCCAAAGAAATGGGACTTGGCACAAAATCAATTGTTGCAGCTTTACTTCACGATGTGGTTGAAGACACAGATTATACCGTTGAGGATATTGAAAATCTATTTGGTGAAAAAGTATCTCAAATCGTTGATGGATTAACCAAAATCAAAGGTGTTTTCGATCAGAAAACATCGATGCAAGCAGAAAATTTCAGAAAAATGCTTCTCACCTTATCAGATGATTTACGTGTAATTCTGATAAAAATGGCAGATCGCCTGCACAACATGCGAACCTTAAATTCCATGCCATTGCGAAAACAAATGAAGATTGCTGGTGAAACTCTTTTTCTTTTTGCTCCATTGGCTTACCGCATGGGCTTATATACAATAAAAACAGAGCTTGAGAACCTAAGTTTAAAATATGAGCATCCGGATGATTACAACTTAATTGATGAAAAAATAAAAGAGCAGGAAGCCAAGCAAGCTAAACTTATTGAGCAAATAATTGCCCCCATTGAGGTAAAACTTAAAGACAATAACATCCGTTGCTCCATAAAAAATCGCCCACGATCCATTTATTCCATCTGGAACAAAATGCAAACTCAGAATGTTAGCGTAGAGGAAATTTATGATTTGGTTTCGGTTCGTGTTGTTTTTAAACCAGAAGAAGACATTCCTGAAAAAAATCAGTGCTGGAATATTTACTCTCTAATTACGGATATCTATAAACCAAAACCGGAACGTATTAGAGATTGGGTTAGTACTCCTAAAGCAAATGGCTACGAAGCATTGCATGTCACAGCAATGGGACCTCAAGGAAATTGGGTTGAATTTCAGATTAGAACAGAACGAATGGACGATATTGCAGAAAAAGGATTTGCAGTTCATTCTAAATACAATACCAACGGCTCAGGCGATTCGGAACTTGATAAATGGCTAAAGGATGTAAGAGAAATTCTCGATAATCCGGAAGCCGATGCAATGGCATTTTTAGATGAATTTAAACTGAATCTGTTCTCTCAGGAGATTCAGGTTTTCACACCTAAAGGACATATTAAAACTTTACCTAAAAATGCTACTACCCTTGATTTTGCCTACGAAATCCATACCGATATTGGCAACCAATGCATTGGTGCAAAGGTAAACCACCGATTGGTTCCTCTTAGCCACGTTTTAAAAAGTGGTGATCAGGTAGAAATCCTTACTTCTGAAAAGCAATCACCAAAACATGAATGGACTGAGTTTGTTGTTACAGCAAAAGCCAAATCGAAAATAAAAGCTGCCTTTAAAAAAGAAAGGAAAGAATATACCAGCAAAGGTGCCAGAATGGTGGAAGATCAACTTTTAGAGGTTGGACTTCAGCTAAATGCGAAAGCCTTACGCAAAATGCTCGAACATTATAAGCTATCTGGTAAGGAAGAGCTATTCTATAAAGTTGGTATGGGAAAAATCGATATTAACGAAATAGAAGCTATTGTTCGCAGAAAGTCGCGCAGCAAGTTTATTAAATATTGGCGACTTAACTTTTTTGGAGATCGCGACAAGGAAGAAACAAAAGAGGAAGAAAATGCTGTAGAAAAAACAATTGAAGACGAGAAGCCAACCATTGATAAGAAAAAAACTTTCATGCTAAGTGAAATGGCTGCCAATGAGTCTTACAAAATTGCTACTTGCTGTAAGCCTATTCCTGGTGACGAGGTTCTTGGTTATTTAGATATGGCCAACAATGTAACCATTCACAAGCGAAAATGTCCGAATGCCTTAAAACTAATGTCGAGTCAGGGAGATCGCATCTTAGCTGCAGACTGGACCAGTCATAGGTTAATGTCTTTCCTTGCCGTTATTGAGCTTTCAGGCATAGATAAGATTGGAATTGTGAACGAGGTAACCAATATTATCTCCAAAGATCATGACGTAAATATGAGATCACTTCACTTCGAAAGTCACGATGGAGTTTTCGAAGGCCTGATCCACCTGTACGTACACAATACGGAAGACCTTAACAATCTTATCGTGAAACTTATTAAGATCAAAGGCCTTGATAACGTGAAACGTATAGAAAACATCGAAGAATATTCCTAGATAAAATTTATTCTAAATAAGGTTTTATTTCTAAAAAAAATCACTATTTTAGAGCCATTATTTTAAATTAGATTAGATAACACTTAGGTTATTTTTAAGATATGAGCAACGAGGACACCAAAGAAATTGTTAAGAAGATGTTTACTGAATATCTTCAGAAAAAGGGACATCGAAAAACCCCTGAAAGATATGCTATTTTAGATGAAATATACTCTCGAGAAGGGCATTTCGACATTGAGTCTCTTTACATATTTATGAAAAACAAAAATTATCGTGTAAGTAGAGCAACTCTTTATAATACTATCGATTTGCTTCTAGATTGCAAGTTGGTAATTAAGCATCAATTTGGTAAAAATATTGCTCAATTTGAAAAGGCTTATGATAGCAATAAGCACGATCATTTAATTTGCACTCGTTGTGGAAAAGTATTGGAATTCTGTGATACAAGACTTGATGATGTAAGAAGAAACGTTTCTGATGATATGGACTTCAAGGTTTCACACCACTCATTGTACATCTACGGAACTTGTCAGGAATGTAGAAAACTAGAAAACAACTAGATTTATCAACAATCATATTTCTCTAAAAACCTCTTAATACAAGAGGTTTTTTTGTGTCTGCACATTTTATCAACAAGCTGAATTTTCTTCAAAGCCATATCAAAATAATTACTACCTTTGACTGTTAAAACTTGTGACCATCCTTCAAGATTTAACATCAAATCCGAGCCGTTTTATAAATCCGTAAAAAATAACAATTCGGTCCGGTAAATTAGATTATAAGATTTAAAATCAAATTATTAGACAAGATGAAAGTTGATGTGCTTTTAGGCCTCCAGTGGGGAGATGAAGGTAAAGGAAAAGTTGTGGATGTACTGACCCCAAAGTACGATTTAATCACCCGTTTTCAGGGTGGACCAAATGCAGGACATACCTTAGAATTTAACGAGATAAAACACGTTTTACACACTATACCTTCTGGAATTTTCCGTGATGATAAAATCAATGTAATTGGGAATGGTGTTGTTATTGATCCTGTAATCTTTAAAAAAGAGATTGAAGGAATTAAAGGATTGGGTATTGATTTGTCTAAATCATTATTCATTTCGAAGAAAGCACATTTAATTTTACCATCTCACAGAATTCTTGATGCTGCTTCGGAAGCTGCAAAAGGAAAATCGAAAATTGGTTCTACTCTTAAAGGTATTGGCCCAACTTATATGGACAAAACTGGTAGAAACGGTTTAAGAGTTGGTGATATTAACAGTAACTTTAAAGAAAAATACGAACTTTTAGTAGCTAAGCACCGTCAGATGCTTGATAAATTCTACGAGTTCGACTATGATATTGCTGAGTACGAAGCTGAATGGTTCGAAGGAATTAAAGTTCTTAGCGAATTCCAACACATCGATAGCGAACAATTCCTAAACGATGCATTAAAAGAGAACAAATCAATTCTTGCTGAAGGCGCTCAAGGTACTCTATTGGATATTGACTTTGGTTCGTATCCATTCGTAACATCTTCAAACACTGTATGTGCTGGTGCTTGTACTGGTTTAGGTGTTGCTCCTAACAGAATTGGTAATGTTATCGGTATTTTTAAAGCTTATTGTACTCGTGTAGGTATGGGACCATTCCCAACTGAATTGTTCGACGAAGATGGACAAAAATTAAGAGACAATGGTAACGAGTACGGTTCTACTACAGGTCGTCCAAGACGTTGTGGTTGGTTAGATTTAGTATCGCTGAAGTATTCTATCATGATTAATGGAGTTACTGAATTAACCATGATGAAATCAGATGTTATGGATGATTTTGAAAGCGTTAAAATCTGTACTTCATACAAAGTAAATGGTCAGGAAGTTGCACATGTTCCTTACGAAATGACTGAAGATATCGAACCAGTTTACACTGAATTTAAAGGCTGGAAAACTGATATGACTTCAATGACTCATGAGAATGAATTCCCAGAAGAATTTAATGCGTATATTGATTTCATTGAGAAAGAAACAGGAGTTCCTGTAAAAGTTGTTTCGGTAGGTCCTAACCGAGCACAAACTATAGACAGAATGATTGACTAAGATCAACATATATCGCAAAAAATCTCGCTTTAGGCGAGATTTTTTTTTGCGTACAAGCTGGAATTATTCAACAAATCGATTCAATAATAAATCCGGGGTGATTCGAATTCTGATCTACTTATTTACCAAATAATTGGTTCGCTTTTTAAACTGCTCTTTTGTTAGGTTTACACTAAAGGTTCCATTACTGATATCCTTGTATTCACTTGTTTTCACAAATTTCAACTTACCAGTCCCCTTTAAAAAAATTCTCCCCTCAAAATTTCCGTATAATACATTGTTTTTGAATCCAGTTAGTGTGAGTTTAATTTTATCTTTTTTTACATTGCCCTGATATTCACAAACTCCTGTCTTATTGCAAAAATTTCTTTCTCTTTGTACTTCCTGCTCATTATACCAGGATACATAACCCGATTCATCAAATTCACCACAAACCACATGGGGAAACTTAATATTATTCAAGTCTACTCCTTGCACACCAATACTAATTTCTTCTGCAGTATCCATACAATCACTGTCTGCAATTAAACCTGTCAGGTAGATTGTTTTATCTTCTCGATTCCAAACTCCTTCGCAATTATTCATTTCAACGCAGCAATTGTCATTTCCTAAAAACTGCATGCTAATCTGATTATTGGCATTTTGGTCAATTCCTTGGGTATTATTTATTCTTGCTGTATTCGATACAGTAGAACATGAAACAAATAAGAACAATGTTATCCCAGCATAAATGAGTTGTACTTTCATAAGGCAGATTTTTATTTTACAGATGCATCTTTAACAAAAGGGTTGCGAGCAGTTTTAAACTTTGTCTACTTATAAAACGACAAAATAGAATATTACCCTACTCAGAAAATATGACTTTCTTTTCATATTCTATTCAAAACTCTAAGTTTAAAGCACTAAAAAAAGCTGTCAAGTAATTGACAGCTTCGTTTTCTATATTGAAATATCTCTATTTACTATTCGAAGGCAACTCTAAACCGTATCCTGATACTTTATCCTCTCTCTTTAACAACAAGGCAAAGATAAATCCAACAATCCCCAGACCAGAAAACATGATCATTGTATAAGTATAATCTAAACTTTCCGTCCCTACGGGATTAGTACCATCCAAAATCATTCCTGCTAAAATTGGGAAAGCCCAAAGACCTAAATTCTGTACTGAGAACATGAAGCCATATGCTGATCCAATTCTCTTTTCATCAATCATTTTAGCAACAGAAGGCCACATTGCTGCCGGCACTAATGAGAATGCTAAGCCTAAAACTACCATCATAACATATGGAGTAACAGTGGTAAAAGCAAAAGTAAGATGTACAATAGTTAATATTAATGACCCATATATCATCAAGGATGCTGCTTTCCCATACTTATCAACAAAGAATCCAAAAATCGGAGTAAACAACATGGTTCCCAATGGCATCATAGCTGCAATATCACCACTTTGGATTTCAGTTAAACCAAACTTGTTTTTAAAGAAATCTGCCGAAAATGCAAAAAATGGAAACACTGCTGAATAAAAGGTCAAACACAAAAGAGTAACAAAAATAAACGATCGATTTGTAATCAACTTTCCAAGATCTGAAAACTTAAATGGATCTGATTTAGATTCAAGTGTACTTTTCTCAACTTGCTTATCCAACTTCAAGTCGAACATCATATAAATCAAAAATACAAGAAGCGCAGTAGTTACAAAGAAAGCTGCAAACCATGTTGCCACTGTCCACCCAGCTTCAGCATTAATTAACCTAGGTGATAACATTAATGCTAACATAGAACCTGTTCTTGCCAAACCTAGTTTTACACCAAATGCCAAAGCAAGTTCTTTTCCTTTGAACCATTTTACAATGATTTTACTAATTACAACAATACTGGTTTCCGCTCCTAAACCAAATAGGAATCTGCCCAAAAGCATCATCTTCAATTCTGGTGAATATCCTGGCATGAAAGATGACATGAAAGCGTAGCCTAAACCTTCATTCCGGTACATATCACTGGCTCCATAAGCGGTAAGCAAAGCTCCTAATGCCATAAATGCGATAAACATGAATCCTGTTCTTCGAATACCCAGCTTATCAAGAATTACTCCCCCCAGAACTGCCATTAACAAAAAAACATTGGGTACAGAATACACTGAGACAAACAAACCAAAATCGGTACTGGTGAATCCAAGCTCTCTGGTTAAGGTTGATTTTAATGGTGATAAAGCGTCGTAGAAATAATAATTTGCTGCCAGAACAAATCCGACTGTAAGCAACATTGCCCAACGAGTAAAAGGATTATCTCGCAAGGAGGTTTTTAAAGCTTCTGTATTCATTAGTTTAGTGTTAGTTATAAGAAGCACCGAAAATACAAAAGCTTTTTCATATGGCATAATAAATAGTCTAACTTAGATTAAGGTATTAGAATACCCTGGATTGAGGTATTAGGCTAGTGCAGTTTCTATTCTAAAAATCACAATAATGTATAAAAAGAAAACCGCCTCAAACATAGTTTTCAAGGCGGTTTTAAAACAATATCTTAGTTCAATTATTTTTGAATATTTGGCAATTCAAGACCGTAACCTTGCTTCTTGTCTTCCGCTTTCAATAGGAAACCAAAAACGGTAGCAAGAATTGTTAATCCCACAAAAATTAGCCAAGTTGAAGAATAATCGAACATTGGAATCTCTCCAATTTCTCTTAATCCTTGCACTTTAGCTGATATTTCGTTAGCCGGTACACCTTCGGCCCTGAAGTTTGCAATAGCAGTTTCAACCTTCTCGTTTACACCAGGGTTAGTCTTATCCAAAACTACACCTAAAAGAATTGGAACCAACATTAGACCAATGTTCTGTACATAGAAAATTAAAGCGTAAGCCGATCCCAACTGTTTATCTGGAATAATTTTTGGAACCGATGGCCACATTGCCGAAGGAACCAAAGAAAATGCAATACCTAAAAGAATTACAGCTGCAATAGCAACCCAAGTTGCAGTAAGCGCTGGTAAATAGAAGATGGTATGAACAATTACCAATAATACTGCTCCCAAAATCATAATAGAAGCACCCTTACCTAACTTATCGTAAATAAAACCGAAAAGCGGTGTTAACAGGATTGTACCAAATGGCAAGATCGATGGAATATCACCTGCTGTTGAAGGATCAATACCAAACTTGTTTACCATCAAACCTGATGAAAATTTATAGAATGGGAATACTGCCGAATAGAATAACAAACAAAGGATAGCAATATACCAGAACCCTTTACTCTTGATAATTAATCCAAGATCTGCAATTTTAAATGGTTCTTCTTCCTCAGCCTCATCCTCTATTTGCTTGTCTAATTTCACATCCATTACACAATAAACAATGAATAGAATTAATGCAATACAAAGAGCCAAAGTACCTACCAAAACAGCTGTAGGAATACTAAAAGCATCTGCCAAACGTGGAGATCCAAATAAAGCCAGGAATGAACCTAAACGAGCCAATGCCATTTCGGTACCCATAGCCAAAGCCATCTCTTTTCCTTTAAACCATTTTACAATGATTCTTGATACGGTGATACCAGCACCTTCGGCACCCACACAGAATACAGCAAAACCAGCAGCTGAAGTAAATACTCTGGCATCGATTCCTATGATGGTAGCACCCATTTCAAAATTATGAGCAAAGGCATAGTACTTAATAGCAGCACCTAGAATCATTACCAAACCAGATCCTACTGCAGTAAACTTGATACCCATTTTATCCAGCACAATACCAGCAAATATCAGCATGAAAGCAAATACATTCAGATATCCCTGTGCACCAGTAACTATTCCCCAATCAGTTCCACTCCATCCGTAAGTACTTTGAATTAGTGTTTGAAGAGGAGAAAGTACCTCCATAAAGGTATATGCAATAAGCATAGTTACCGAAACGAGAATTAACACAAACCAACGGGCACCTGCATTATCTCTCAACGTCTTTTTAATAGCGTCTGTCATTATTAAAATTTTAGGGTTAAACTTTTATTAATCATTTTAGGAGCCCACTAAATTAAGATTAATGACTTAAAAAACAAATGACTGAATTCATGATAGAACATGAGGCACAAAAAAAGTCGCCCATAAGGCGACTTTCATAATATGTTTGATTAGTTCCGAAAGATATCAAATACCCTGTAATTGCAATGCATTTGTAACTAGGAATTAAATATCCATCGGGATTATTCCAATCTTTATAATTTAATCAGAAATGATACAAATTATTTCTGAATATTTGGAAGATCAAGACCATATCCTTTCTTGGTGTCGATTGAACGCAGGAAGAAAGCAACAATAAGAGCTGCGATACCACATCCTACCATTAAGGTCATTGAATCTGTATAGTTAAGAGCTTCTCCTTCAACTAATCCTTGATTTGATTGATCCAATACATAACCTAACAACATTGGGAATAACATTAAACCAACATTCTGAATCATGAAGATCATTGCATAAGCAGAACCTAAACGACTTTCAGGAATAATTTTTGGTACTGATGGCCACATTGCAGCAGGAACAAATGAAAACGCAAATCCCAAAACAATCATTGCAACAAATGCAAAAGCAGTGTTTCCTGGTAGGTAAGCAAAAATAACATGAGAGAAAATCAATAATAATGATCCTAACATCATGATACTTGCTGACTTTCCTTTTTTATCCATATATGCACCAAACACAGGAGTCAACACCATGGTTCCAATAGGAAGAAGTCCAACAATCATACCCGAAAGTTCTTCAGCAAAACCATACTTCTGCACCATCAAATCTGGAGCAAATTTTGTAAATGGGAAAATTGCCGAATAGAACAATACGCAAAGTAGTGCAATCAAAATAAATCCAGGATTCTTGAACAATAAGAATACATCAGACACTTTAAATTCATCTTCAGAAGATTCAACTGAATCATCAGCAGCAACCTCAGCATCTAACTTCTTGTCCATCATGTTATGCACGAAAAATGCCAACAAACCAATAATTAAAAGAATTACTCCAAATGCCAATGGACGTGTAATGATTTTATCAGCACCAGTCATCCATGGAGAAGCAGAGAATGCAATTAACATACCACCACGAGCACAAGCCATTTCTAATCCCATCGCTAATGCCATTTCTTTTCCTTTGAACCATTTTACAATGATACGAGAAACAGTGATCCCAGCAATTTCAACTCCTACTCCAAACAATGAATATCCGATCATAGCCATCTTTAGTGAAGGTGGGTATTTTGTCAAAAATGAATCTAGAAATGCATATCCAAGACCTCCATTATTGAAAGTATCAGTCATTGCATAATAGTTTAAAAATGCTCCAAGAATCATAACCCCAACAAAGAAGGTTCCTGTAAAGCGAATACCTGCTTTATCAAGAATGATACCTCCAAAAATAAGCATCAAACAGAATACATTTAAAGCTGAATAAGATCCTGCAAATGTACCGTAAGCCGAATTCGACCAACCCATTTGATCTCTCAACATTCCTTGTAAAGGTGACATGATATCTGTAAAGAAATATCCTGTAAGCATCAAGAACGACACTGTAATCAAAACAAACCATCTGGCCGATTTAGAATCTCTAATAGATTCTTTTAATTGCGCAGTCATTACCATTTTTATAAGTTTTTGTTGTTTAATTTTTTAAAGGCCGCTAATTTAGGATTAATACAGATAGTAACAAATGACCTCAAACATATTTAACTTATCTATATTGATTCCACATTTCGAGTTTGTACGGCAGATATTCCCTATCTTTGAGTTGATTTTTATTTAAATAAATCCAGCGAAACAAGCATCGTTAAAGTAATTATTAAACACATACTATAATGATTATTTTGATCTTGCAGCTTCTTTCTGAAAAATTGGAAAAAATCATAAGCAGATGAATACATTAACAGGAAATGCTGGCTTATATACTGATTATTATGAGCTAACCATGGCACAAGGCTATTACTTAAGCGGTAAAGAACAAGAACAAACCGTTTTTGATTACTATTACCGAACGAATCCATATAAAGGTGGATACCTTGTTTTTGCCGGCCTTTACGATCTTTTAAAAATATTGCAAAACTTCAAGTATGATGATAAAAACATAGCGTTTTTAAGAAAATCTGGTTTACGAGAAGAGTTTTTAAATTATTTGAAGGATTTTAAATTCAATGCCACCATTTATAGTGTTCGCGAAGGTGAAATTGTATTTCCCAATGAACCAATCGTTCGTGTAGAAGGAAATATTATTGAAGCTCAGTTAATTGAAACCCTTCTACTAAACTATTTGAATTTCCAATCGCTTATTGCAACCAAGGCATGTCGCATTAGAAATGTAATTGGAGAAAAAGCTTTTGCTGATTTTGGTTTGAGAAGAGCTCAAGGTTTAGGAGGTGTTCATGCTTCCCGAGCTGCAGTAATAGGAGGTGCAGATTCCACATCCAATGTATACAGTGGATTCAATTACAATATTCCAGTATCAGGCACTCAAGCTCATGCGTGGGTACAAAGTTTTGATGATGAATTGGAAGCTTTTAGAAAATATGCAGAGATAAATCCAACAAGTACTGTTCTTCTTGTAGACACCTACAATACATTAAAATCGGGTATTCCGAATGCAATCATTGTAGCAAAGGAATTAGAAGAGAAAGGAAATAAACTAATTGGCATTCGATTAGACAGTGGTGATTTGGCCTATTTGAGTAAAATGGCCAGAAAAATGCTTGATGATGAAGGCTTAGACTATGTACAGATATTTGCTTCAAATCAGTTAAACGAATACGTTATTAAAAGTTTGAACGAACAAGGGGCAAGAATCGATGGTTATGGCATTGGAACCGAATTGGTAACAGGAAAGGATACAGGCGCTTTGGATGGCGTGTATAAACTGGTTGAAAACAATGGAAATCCTCGTTTGAAAATATCAGAGAATGTTGAAAAAATTACAATTCCGGGAAAAAAGAAATTGATGAGATATTTCGATAAGGATGGGAAGTTTTTCAGAGATGGAATTTTACTTGCTAATGAAGAAAATGCAGACAAAATTTACCATCCATTCCATAGAGACAAAAATACTGAGGTAAGCAACTATACAGCCGAAGAGTTAACTCAAAAAGTAATGGAAAAGGGTGAAATTCTTATCGAAGAGAAAACTCCAAGCGAAATCAATACATACCTAAAGCAGAGATTTAATCAATTGCCTGACGAGCACAAGCGCTTTATCAGCCCGCATATTTATAAGGTTGGAATATCTGAAAATTTGCTTGACCTGAGAGATAGTATGCTTAAAAATATCAGAGCAAAAATTAAATAGATTTTACGCAAGTATTACTTTCAATAGACAAAGACCTGATGAATAATTTAGACTCAAAAATAATTCGCCCAACCTTATTGTTAGATAAGCAAAAATGCATGAGCAATATTGAAGCCATGATAGCAAGGGCACAGAGAGCAAATGCACGATTGCGTCCGCACTTTAAAACGCATCAATCTGCTGAAGTGGGAAATTGGTTCAAAGAAAAAGGTATTGAAAGCATTGCCGTTTCGTCAATGGATATGGCAGCATATTTCGCTGATCATGGCTGGCAGGATATTACTGTGGCCATTCCTGTTAACGTACGTGAAATTGATTTGATTAATGATTTGGCTTCCAAAATTCAATTGAATTTGGTTGTTGAATCTAGAGAAGCAATTCTCTTTTTAGAATCGGAATTGAAACATCCTGTAGGCACTTTTATAAAGGTAGATACCGGTTATCATAGATGTGGTTTGCCTTCTGAAGCAATAGGATCATTCAGAATTCTAATTGATCTGATGAAGGATACGGAAAAATTGAACTGCAGAGGATTTCTAGCGCATTCAGGACATAATTACAATGCAAAAGATCAAAATGACATTCACAAGAACCACAGCAAAACCCTTCTGGATTTAAACGAGTTAAAGGATGTATTCCGCAAAGAAATTCCAAACATTGAAGTTTCTCTTGGCGATACTCCCGCATGCAGTATAAGCGAGGAATTCTATGGTATTGATGAGCTTCGACCAGGTAATTTTGTTTTCTATGACATCATGCAATATATACTGGGATCTTGCGACGAAAACGAAATTGCCGTAGCAATGGCTTGCCCTGTAATTGCACGTAATATCGACAGAAACGAATTGGTGATTCATGGTGGTGGTGTTCACTTCTCCAAAGAATTTATTGAGGCCGATGATGAAGGGACAAAGTTATTCGGTAGTTTGGTACGAATAACTGAGAATGGCTGGAGTGAAATTCTTGGTGGTGGATTCCTGGCAAGCATTTCGCAAGAGCATGGAATCATTCGCTGTAGCGATGATTTGTTTGATCAGTTTACAATAGGAGACCTTATTGGAATATTACCTGTGCATTCATGCATGACTGTTAATTTAATGAAAGATTATCTGACAACTGAGGGAAATTGGATTACTACCATGAATAGCAAACAGTGAACAGTTATCAATACGAAATAAACTTTTAATGATTGATTAAAATCAACCATTTCTAATTTGAGTAATATCGTAATAGATTTACCGAACATTTTTATTTCCGATTTGTTACTTGGGTAAGAGAAGTTGGACAGATATGAATTATCAAGCATATATAGAAAAATTTAGACCATCGAGAATTAAAAAAGCTATTGTCGCAGAAATTACAGCAGCCAACAATTCTAATTCAGTAATTGCTCTTTCGTTAGCGTTGGGAGCCTTTATTGCTTTTTCTCCAACCTGGGGATTTCAGACTGCATTGGCGTTATCGCTGGCTGTTTTGCTACGCCTTAACAAAGTTCTGGTTTTGGTAACGGTGAACATTAGTAGTATTCCACCAATAATTCCTTTAATTCTTATTGCTGGTTATCAGACCGGAGCTTTTGTACTCACAGGGCATTTTCAAACTGAGGTTCCAGATCTAATGAATTTAAAAACACTGGGAGAAAACTATTTGCAGTTTGCTCTTGGATCTTTAATAGTTGCCAGTATCGTGGGTAGTCTTTTTTATCTGGTGATATTTTTTCTTCTAAAGAGATTTAGATAAAGACTACTTCTGTACAAGAAATACAATAAAATCTAGATGCAAAAAAAGGACGTACAATGTACGTCCTTTCCTATATCTGATAGCATTAAATTATGCTTCAACAGCTTCTTTTACCGGAACATTCTTCAATGTTTCAATTAAGAAATCATAGAATTTAGCTACAGTATCAATCTTCACTTTCTCATCCGGAGAGTGAGGGAAACGGATAGTTGGTCCGAATGAAATCATATCCCATTTTGGATAAACAGCTCCTAACAAACCACACTCTAAACCAGCGTGAATTGCTTTAATTTCAGGAATTTTACCATACTTATCGTTGTAAACAGTTTGCATGGTTTTCAAGATAGGAGAATCCATATTTGGCTTCCACCCTGGATATTCACCTTCCAATTTCACTTTTCCACCAACCATTTCGAAAGTAGAAGCAACCATTTGAGCTAAATCTTCCTTAGCTGAATTTACCGATGAACGAATCAAAGCTTGAATTGTAATTACACCATTTTCGCTGAAAACGCGTGCAAGATTTAATGAAGTTTCAACCAATCCTGGCATATCATCACTCATGCGAATAACACCATTAGGACAAGCATAAATAGCGTTAATTAAATTCTTCTGTGATTTTTTCTTGAATACTTTCTTAGGTACATCAGTTGCTTCAGCAAAGAATGCCAAATCTGGTTCAACAGCTGATAATTCTGCTTTGTAAGTAGCTTCGAATTCAGCAATTGCAGCTAAGAAATTCTCATTATATTTTTCAGGTACAGCAACTACTGCGAAAGACTCACGTGGAATTGCGTTACGAAGAGAACCACCATCAACTGAAGCCAATTTTAGCTTAAAGTTTTTAGTAGCATATTTCATGAAGCGGAACAATAACTTGTTAGAGTTACCACGACCAAGAATAATTTCCATTCCTGAGTGACCACCTTTCAAACCTTTCATATAAAGTTTGTAAGCAACATGTCCTTTTTCCAATTTCTCTTCTTTGTACTTCATGCTAACATTTGCATCGATACCACCAGCACAACCAACGTAAAGTTCACCTTCATCTTCCGAATCCATATTTAAAAGGATATCACCATCTAAAACATCATTCTGAAGACCGAAAGCACCAGTCATGCCTGTTTCTTCGTCAGCAGTAAACAAAGCCTCAACCGGACCGTGCTCAATATCTGTAGCCTGTAGAACAGCCATTGCAGCTGCAACACCCATACCGTTATCAGCACCTAAAGTAGTACCATCAGCAGTAACCCACTCACCATCGATGATTGCAGAAATCGGATCTTTTTCAAAATCGTGAACTGTATCTGCATTTTTCTGTGGAACCATATCCAAGTGACCTTGCAATACAACACCTTGACGATCTTCGTAACCTGGAGTAGCTGGCTTCTTGATAATGATATTACCAACTGCATCCTTAATGGTTTCAAGACCTAAGTCCTGACCAAACTTCATCATAAAATCCTGAATCGCATCTTCATGTTTAGATGGACGTGGAATCTGAGTTAAAGAATAAAAATTTTCCCAGATTGCTTTAGGCTCGAGGCTTAAAATTTCTTTGCTCATTATATATTTCCTCCGTTAAATTTTGTGTTTATTATTTAAGAGCACTAAAGGTAATATTTTTTGAGAAAGGCAAAAAGACTTATTGCAAAAGTGATAAGGAATTAAGTTTTTTTAAGAATCCGACAGTGCAAGAAAATCTATTTTTTGAAGTTTGTAAGGAGCTATCATACCTGATAAAACAAAAAAGCCCCTCTCTGCAAGAAAAGGACTTTTTTATATTTTAAGCGAAGATCCGAATCAAATCAAAATCTCACTGATAACGGTAGTTTATTTCATCATCTCTTTTATCGAACCTAAATCCGGATAGAATTCTATACTATAATTCTCATTTAAAAGAACTTCTGTAGGCATTTTTGCAATTTTACCAAACTGGGCAATTGGCATGCGTTTCTTTAGTAAAACACTTTTGCCATTTGAAATGGACACATCGGCCATACCTGGTATTCTATATGCAATTTGAGTTTGTGGGTTAACTCCTGCACTTGGCAATATTGCCAACTGGTTGGTAACATTTAAATTTTTAAAATCCACTCGAATTGGGCGACCGCCTAAATCGTTTACTCCAACAGGTCCCATTTGTGGTGACATACGGAAAATAACGCCACCTTTTTCTCCTTGCTTTGGTGCATATGAAAACTGATAAACTTTCTGAATGCTTACCTTTTTACCAACAAACATCGAGATGTAATCTTCTTCCAATTTTGCCAATTCTTTTACCAACACTTCATAAGCTTTTCCATCAGGAGGCAAAACTTCAAAATTTGCTGTTAAAATCTTAAATCTTCTTTTTCTTAATTTGAATATTTGATGAGCAGCTTCTTCTGCCTTTTCCTCCAACGACTTACTTAGAGCTTGCTTTTCCAATACTGGCACTTTAATAAATGCTGTATCAGTTTCAACAACTTGGTATGTAGTATCTTCTCTATACTTAACGATCGGGTCAATCGAGAATTTTCCGTACTCCATCTTTACTTCATCAGAAGTAAGAGAAATAATCTCTTTTTCTACATTTTCAAAGGAAGAATTCTTCACGTTAAATCCACGAATCAAACCTTCAGGAGTTAAAGAAATTAAACTTGGTTCATAATCAACCGAAGTAGTTATTTTATAGTACTGATCAGGATCAACCTCTCCTACTCCATTTAACTCTATCGATTTCAATTTCCACTCTACACCATCATTGGTTACAACATCAGAAATACCAAGGTATTTTTTTGCATAGTCGGCAAAAGGTCCTTTTTTCATGATCGTTTTTTCAGCCACCACATCAACTTTTAATACTGTTTGTGGTAAAGCATAAATAACCGTGTTTGGAGTTTCAAGAGTTCTGCGCTTTTGTGCGTTTACATTTCCAATTGTTCCACCAACAATCAAAATTGCTACTAGTAATTTAAAAATGTTTCTGTTCATTTTATTTTATCGTTTTAAGTAGAAATGTATTATGATACACCTCTACAATTCCCTATTTTTTCAATCTTAACCATGCCTTTGGCAAAAAATCAATAATATCACTAGCTGTTAAAGCTTCATATCCTAGCTTCTCTGCTGCCAAATCGCCTGCCAAACCATGAAGATATACTCCAATAATTGTCGCCACTTTCGAAGAATATCCTTGCGAAAGCAAAGATAATATTATTCCTGTAAGCACATCTCCACTTCCTGCAGTTGCCATACCAGGATTTCCTGTTGGATTGAAATAAACACTTCCTTCAGGGCAAGCAATTGCTGTATAAGCTCCTTTTAATACAAGAGTTACACCATGCTCCCTTGCAAACTCACGTTGCATGTTATTACGTGTAAAACTATCTTCTGATTCTCCAACCAATCGCTCAAATTCCTTTGGATGTGGCGTAAACACAGTGCCCATTGGCAACTCTTTCTTCAACTCAGGATGCTCTCCTAAAATATTAATGGCATCAGCATCAATCACCATAGGTGTTTTTATTTCTTTCAATAAATTGATCATGCCGCAATAAGAATTTTGCTTTTTATCGATACCTGGACCTATTGCTACCGCTTTAAATTGACTTAAATCCGGAAATTCCGTAAAAATGATATCCGAACGATCAATACTCACCATTGCCTCAGGAACCGCAGTCTGCATAATTTCATAGCCTAACCTTGGTATGTGCGAAGTTAGTAAACCAATCCCAGAGCGCAAGCAAGCGCGAGAGGCCAAAATCGCCGCTCCCATTTTCCCATAGCTGCCACTAATTAATAAACCATGCCCGTATGTGCCTTTGTGATCAAACTTTTTTCGAGGCATTAATAGGGATTTTACAAACTCCCGATTCAACATTTTATAAGGAGTTTGCTCTTGCTTAATAATTTCAGGATGTAAGCCAATAGGTAAAACTTCCCACTCTCCTACATATTCTGCATTTTCCGGAAACAAAAAAGCCAATTTTGGAAATTGAAAACTTAAAGTCAAATCGGCCTTTACAATTCCTTTATAATTGTTCTTTGAATTGTCTTCCCCCATTAATCCCGAAGGAATGTCAACAGCCATAACACTCGCCTCACTTGCATTAATTGCTTTTATCACCTCAAAAACCAAACCTTCAATGGGTCTTGAAAGTCCTGAACCAAAAATTGCATCAATCACAATATCATCCGGAAAAAGCCAAGGCATTGCATCAATCGAAGTTAATTCATAAATATCAACGCTTTTAATCAATTTCAAGCGCTGCAGATTTACCTCCGCATCTTTCGAAAGCTGATTTGAGATTTTGATGATAAAAACCTCAACAGCATAGTTCTTCTCAGCTAACATTCTGGCTACAGCCAAACCATCGCCTCCATTATTTCCCGGTCCTACAAAAACTTTACAATTCCTGGGAGCAGGGAATCTCTTCATAATTTTCTTAAATAATTTACTCGAAGCTCTCTCCATTAAATCTAAAGATTCAATTGGTTCATTTTCGATGGTATAAGAATCAATCTCTGCAATCTTAGAGGCGGGAAATATTTTCATGGTTCTATCAGTTTCTATTTAGACGTAAATTTGTAATTGATATTGTATGCGAACTCTCTTATTAGGATTGCTTTTTAATAACATGTTACCAACAAGTATCACATATCTAAAAACACTCGCAAAAGTGCCAAACACACAGCAAAATGGGCTTTCCTATCAAAGATACTAAACTTTTGAAATTCGCCACTTCTTACGAAAACGATTTAAATTCGATCGAAACGCTTACAAATCATTATGGACTTCTGATTTTTTCTATATATTTGTCACTTTCATAACTGAAACGAAACTATTATAAATTAAAACTAACATTTATGTTTAAAGGACATCCTAAAGGACTAATTCCGGCGTCATTGGCTAACATGGGCGAACGCTTCGGTTTTTACACCATGATGGCTATTCTTGTACTTTTCTTACAAGCAAAATTTGGTTTGAATGGTACAAGTGCTGGCTATATTTATTCGGGCTTTTATTTTTCAATTTATATCCTTGCTTTAGCAGGTGGTATTATTGCCGATAAATTAAGAAACTATAAAGGAACTATTTTAACTGGTCTAATCCTTATGGGAGGAGGTTATTTAATTCTAGCTATTCCTACTCCAACTCCTGTTTCGAGTGTGCCAGTTTATTTGACAATTTCAATTGTAGGTTTATTTATTATTGCCTTTGGTAATGGTTTATTTAAAGGTAACCTACAGGCATTAGTTGGTCAAATGTATGATAATCCTCAGTACAGGGAAAAACGTGATTCTGGTTTCTCTCTTTTCTATATGTTTATCAACGTTGGTGGTATTTTTGCTCCTCTTGTAGCTCCTGGTATCAGAAAATGGTGGCTTGAAAAGCATGGATTCTTTTATGATGCTACTCTTCCTGAGCAGTGTCATACTTACCTGGCTGGTACAATGACTAACGAGAACATTGCTAAATTCCAATCAAGTGCTGAAGCTGCTTCAACAAGTGGAACTATTGAAAATCTTCAAGCATTTTCAAATAGTTATTTGAATGTATTTAACGAAGGTTTCCATTACGCATTTGGTATTGCAATTGTAGCAATGTTGATTTCTACAGCTATTTTTATTGCTAGAAAGAAAACGTTCCCAAATCCTGCTGGTAGCAAAGAAGATGTTAAAGAAAATGGAAAAGCAGAAGCTCCTGTTATTGACATGGATCCTAAGGAAATCAAGCAACGTATTTACGCTTTATTAGCTGTATTTGCTGTGGTTATCTTCTTCTGGTTCTCATTCCACCAAAATGGATTAACACTTACAATGTTTGGTAAAGATTATACTAGATTGAGTTTGTTCGGATGGGATTTCGCTGTTGAGATCTTCCAATCTGCTAACCCATTCTTCGTAGTATTCTTAACTCCAATTGTTGTTGCAATTTTTGGATGGTTAAATGCTCGTGGTAAAGAACCTTCTACTCCAAAGAAGATTGCGATTGGTATGTTTATCGCAGCTCTTGGTTTTGTTGTAATGACATTAGGATCTTTCGGTTTACCATTGTTTAATGAAATCTCTTCTTCATTAGGTGGTACTCCACTAGCTGAAGCTGACAAAGTAGGTCCAATGATGCTTATCCTTACTTATTTTATCTTAACGGTAGCTGAGTTATTCATTAGCCCAATGGGTATTTCATTTGTATCTAAAGTTGCTCCTCCTCACCTGCAAGGTATTATGCAAGGTGGTTGGTTAGGTGCTACTGCTTTTGGTAACGGATTGTTATTTATTGGTGCAATTTTATATGAACACATTCCAATCTGGATGACATGGGCAGTGTTTGTAACCGCATGTGTAATCTCTATGTTCACGATTATCTTCATGCTTAAGTGGCTAGAAAGAGTTGCTAAGTAAGCAGATCCAAAATATATTATAAAATGAACCACCTCAGAAAATTCTGAGGTGGTTTTTTGTGAAAATGAATAATTTAGAACTAGTGTGTCAAATAACAGAACACACTCTTCTTTTATTAATTTGAAAGAAAATGAATTGACTAATGAACTTGCTCTCTCGATGATACACCTAATCCATATCCAAAAGAGTACCAACCAAAACCATCCATATCCTCTGAAGACACCTCTGTATCTCTTGTTCCAGCTCTAAAACCTCTCATCATTTTATTATACCACGCTTCACCACCTGAAACTAATGATAATTCATTCTGTTCTAATTCTTCAACACCAATTTTTTCAAAATTCATAATATTAAATTTTAACAATTAAAAATTTAAAGCAACTAAGGTTGCTTCATTAATATCTCTCATATTTAAAATCGGCCGAATTTTAAATCCAGTATAAAGTTATGCGTGAGCAGTCCAATAAACTTGGACTCTTGAATATTTTTTTGAAAAAAATTAAAAGTTCTTATTTAAATCATCATATCAATAAAATCAAACAGATTTCTTAAATGCTATTTCAGACCTAAAGGTATTTTATATTATATTTGTTTTATCTAAAACTAATCTAAATAATACTTCTAGATGTTCGACAAACTAAAAAAACGCTGGGAAATCAATTCAAACCTACAACTGGTTATCATTCTAATTGTATTCTCGATTACAGGTAGTTTATCTGTAATGATTCGTAACCCAATATTTGAATACTTCTCAATAGATGCTGACACAAATATTTTACTAAGAATTCTTCTTAGCATTCTTATCATCACACCAACTTACCAGGTTCTACTTTTGATTGTGGGAACGCTATTCGGACAATTCCGTTTCTTTTGGAATTTTGAAAAGAGAATGTTGAGTCGGTTTCAAAGGAAAAGCAACAAGGCTGCAACAAAATCATACTAAACAAACAGAATACAATATGCAGAAAGAATATATAGCCGAAGAATTTAAAAAGCTACAAAATAAAATTACCAAAGTATTGGAAAATTGCGATGGTGGTGCTCAATTTCATGAAGACATTTGGAAACGTGAAGCTGGTGGAGGTGGAAGAAGCCGTGTAATTAAAAATGGAAATATCATAGAGAAAGGTGGGGTTCAGTTTTCTGCTGTTCATGGAGAGTTACCTGAGAAAATAAAGAACAAATTAAAGCTTGAGGCTGATGATTTTTTTGCGACAGGTGTTTCCTTAATCATGCATCCCGAAAACCCTCATGTGCCCATTATACATATGAATGTTCGCTATTTTGAGCTAAGTGATGGCAGCTATTGGTTTGGAGGAGGAATCGATCTCACTCCAATTTATGTAGATAAAAATCAGGCAAAAGAATTTCATTTGAAATTGAAGGAAGTTTGCGACAAACACAATCCTGAGTTTTACAACAAATTTAAACCTTGGGCCGATGAATATTTCTATTTGCCTTTCAGAAATGAAACACGTGGTGTTGGAGGCATTTTCTTCGATCATCTGAACGATTCCTCGGGAATGACAAAAGAACAGCTGTTTGCTTTTGTTCTGGATGTAGGTGAACTTTTCGCTCCTACCTATTGCGAAATCATGCGAAGCAATGCATCTAAATTGTACAGCGAGCAGGAAAAAGACTGGCAATTGCATCGTCGTGGAAGATATGTTGAGTTCAACCTGGTATTGGATAAGGGAACAAAATTTGGATTGGATACCAATGGCAGAACCGAATCAATTTTGGTCAGTATGCCGCCAGAAGTAAAATGGACCTATCAATACGAAGTGAAAGAAGGATCGAAAGAGGCACAAACCTTACAGCTTTTAAAAAAAGATATTAATTGGCTTGAACCATTAACTTTTTAAATTGTTATACAATTGTTGAAATAAAATATTAATTTCAGAAGGGAAATGTAAAATGCATTTCCTTTTTTAATTGTTGTTACTAACGCACTATGTCAAAGAAAACTACTGTCCTGCTTCTAAACTTGGGAACTCCAAAAAGTCCAAATGTATCTGATGTTCGTACCTACTTATTCGAATTTTTGAACGACAGAAGGGTAATTGATATCCCTTGGTTGCTTCGAAAAATATTGGTAAACCTGATTATTGTACCGTTCAGAGCCAAAGGATCATCGAAAATATACAAGCAATTGTGGACCAAAGATGGTTCTCCATTGATGATTTATGGTGAAAAAGTAAAAGACCTGCTTCAGCAAGAACTTGATGAGAATTTTAAGGTGGAATTGGCCATGAGGTATCAGGAACCTTCTATGAAGAAAGTTTTAGAGAAGATTAGATTGGATATGCCCGACAAATTGATCATTCTCCCTATGTATCCACAATATGCCTCCTCAACTACAGGCTCTACTTTCGAAAAGGCGATGGAGATTATCAGAAGCTGGGAGGTAATACCCGAAATAAAATTGGTGAATCAGTTTTTCGATCATGAAGGATATCTAAATACAATAGTAGATAACGCAAATAAACATGATTTAAACGATTTTGATCACTTTATTTTCTCCTATCATGGCTTGCCTTTGCGACAAGTAAACAAGGTACATCCACAAAAGAATTGTAAGAATTGTGATTGCGACAAACAATTCCGACCAGATACTGATTACTTTTGCTATCGTGCTACTTGCTACGAAACCAGTAAACTGCTGGCTGAAAAATTAAATATCCCTAAAGAGAAATATACGGTTGCCTTTCAGTCGAGATTGGACAAAAACTGGCTGGAACCTTTTTCGGATAAGGTGGTAATTGAACAAGCCCAGAAAGGCTCTAAAAAACTAATGGTATTTAGTCCTGCATTTGTAGCAGATTGCCTTGAAACAACAGTGGAAATTGGCATAGAATACCGCGAACTATTTGAAGAAAATGGTGGTAAAGAACTGGTATTGGTAGAGAGCTTAAATGATCATCCAAAATGGATTGCTACTCTGAAGGATTTAGTCATTAATTAATCCACAGCCACTCAAGCAACTTGAGTAGACTGCTCAAGCAATTGGGGAAGCACTACTCAAACATCTTGAGTATATTGCTCAAGTAAACTGTAAACTACTGCTCAAACAACTTGGGTAGTAGCGCTCAAACAGTTTGAGTAAAAAAGTTCACTTACTCTTCGTTTACTACTATGAATTAAATCGTTTATCTGATTTAATGCCCCTATTCTCTTCTTTCCATTTTTCGTCTAACCAACCGGATATAGCATCGGGACGATTATCAAACTTCGAAAAGAAAGGTTTGATATCCAACAAAGGAGTTCCATCCAAGATATCGAGATCCTCAACATGTAGAATGTTTCCTTCTATGGAATGAAGCTTAACGGTTGACATTCCTATAGCATTGGGCCTTCGGGGTGCTCTGGTTGCAAACAAGCCATGAGTTTTATCATCCATAAAGGGCATTACATCTAAATCAAAACCTTCCGATTTATGCAGATGATAGATCAGAATCACATGAGAAAAAGACTCCAAATCCCTTAATCCATCGCGCAATTCAGGGTTTAACTCCACTCTTGCTTTTACACCTCTTGCACTTAGAGGCTGAATGGGCATATTTTCTCGCGTTTTGTGAGGTGTATGAATAAGTCCGATTGATTGAAAGATTATTTCGTTCATGTATTTCCTTTTTTGTGATCAGATAAATGTAACAATTCTTTATTTATATCCTCACTCTTGGACTGTGCGACTGTTTGACTGTTCCGGACTTTCATTTAAATAAAAGAGGTTGAAACGAAAATCGAATCAACCTCTTTAATGCGCCAAGAACTCAATGATAGAGTATTTTCCAATTTAAATTGGATTGTTGTTTTAAGAAACAAAGTTCAACCAAAAATTGGTTTCACTTCTAATAATTAAGCTTCAACAAACTTCTGAGGCTTAATCATTCTTTCCGGAGAAAGAATTTCGTCTAGCTTCTCCTTAGTCAATAATCCTTCTTCAAGAATTAAATCGTAAACACTTCTGTTTTCTGCCAATGCTCTTTTAGCAATTCGCGAAGAAGCTTCATATCCTAATGTTGGATTAACAGCAGTTACAATACCAATACTGTTTAGAACCATTTCTTTACAGTGCTCAACATTTGCTGTAATTCCTTCAATACATCTTTCTTTTAATGTTGCCATTCCATTCTCCAACATTTCCATTGATTCAAAAATAGCACGAACCAAAACTGGTTCCATTACATTCAATTCCAACTGACCTGCTTCAGCAGCAAATGTTACAGTTAAATCGTTACCAATTACTTTGTATGCAACTTGGTTTACAACCTCTGGAATTACTGGGTTTACCTTACCTGGCATAATAGAAGATCCTGGTTGCATTTTTGGCAAGTTGATTTCGTTCAATCCACAACGAGGCCCTGAAGATAACAATCTTAAGTCGTTACAGATTTTAGAAAGCTTAACAGCCAAACGCTTCACTGCTGATGAGTACATTACATACGAACCAGTATCAGGAGTAGCTTCGATTAAGTTACCAGCCAATACAATTGGAAGTTTTGTAATTTCGTTAAGGTGTGCAACACATTTTTCTGAGTAACCAGGCTCTGAGTTAATTCCTGTACCAATAGCAGTTGCTCCCATATTTACCTCAAGGAACAGTTTTGCATTTTGGTTCAACCTTTCAATTTCCTCTTCAAGGTTTACAGCCCAAGCTTCAAATTCTTGTCCCAATGTCATAGGCACAGCATCTTGCAGCTGAGTTCTACCCATTTTTAATACATCCTTGAACTCTTCCCCTTTAGCTCTAAATGCAGTAATCAATGATTTTAAGCCTGCCACCAAATTCTCATTCATATACATTAATGCAATTTTTATTGCAGTTGGATATGCATCATTTGTTGACTGAGATAAGTTAATGTGGTTGTTTGGATGACAGTGTTCGTATTCACCTTTTTGATATCCAAGAATTTCCAATGCTCTGTTGGCAATCACCTCGTTGGCATTCATATTGGTAGATGTTCCAGCACCTCCCTGAATCATATCAACAGGAAAATGATCATGGTGTTTTCCATCAATAAGCTCTTCACAAGCCTTGGTGATCGCTTCAGTTACATCGTCAGTTAGTAGGTTAAGATCGTTGTTCGCTTTAGCTGCTGCCCATTTTACCATTGCCAAACCTTTAATAAAGTTTGGATATGCACTTAATTTAACACCGCAAATGTCAAAATTTTCAACTGCTCTTAAAGTTTGAATGCCATAATATGCATCAGCTGGCACCTCTTTGTAGCCAATTAAGTCGTGTTCAGTTCTTGTTTTCATGGTGTGATTATACGTTTAAACCAATAAATCTGACTTCATATAGATCCCCTCATCTTAAAAGTCAAAACTTATTCAAGTCTGTTTTTTGTTGTTTGTTTATGCTGACAAATGTAGTAGAGAAAAGAAATTTCACCACGAAAAACACAAAAAATCAAATCATCAATTCACAAACCCACTTTTAAATTGATTTACTGATTATTACATCGTATTAATTTTACAGTAACAAAGAGCTTAGCGTATGTTTTTCAACAGAAAACAATCGTTTTCGAAAAAAAACAGATCAGAAATTTCTGATCTATTCAAATTCGTTATCATTCGGCTCAATTTCCGAAACTGGTTTCAAGTTCTCTGGAATTTCTTCATTCACTTCATCACTAAAAAATGGGAAGATATCCATAATCGGACTTTCAGATATTGCCGGGATCTCATAAGGTACTAGCATGTCACTCAAACATTCTTCAAGGAATTCATATGCTTGTTTCACATTATTTGCTTGGGCAAGCATATAATTATTGCTCTTCTTTTCTTTACCAGATGCTTCGTCCACATCAATAAATGCAACTTTAGCTTTAAACCAACGGTCACCATTGTCATTAGGATACAATTCCGTAATGTTTGATTTGCTGATATTGGTTACATTAAATTCCCCACTAATCATTTGCTCCAGCTCTTTGTGAATTCTGGCCTCAGCTTCGGTAAAAGACATTGCATCCACCAAATATGGCTCCGATACTTTTTTCTCTTTTCCTGATACTTCATCCACCTTAACATACTTCACTTTACACTCAAACCAATTGTTCATACGATTACATTATTTAGTTCTAAAAGCACCACATAGCTCTGGTTGCTTTTAACATTGATATTTTATTTTAACGGATAACAAAGATAAAAGAATTGATCTCTATTAAAATCAACTCTTATAAAAAATGGAGATATATAAAACAAAAAAGGATGACCTAAAGTCATCCTTTTTGTAGCGAGAGGCGGGTTTGAACCGCCGACCTCATGATTATGAATCATGCGCTCTAACCAACTGAGCTACCTCGCCGTTTTGCTTGATTGCGGTGCAAATATAAAGGCATTTTATTTCTAAAAAAAATCTTTTTTCTAAAAATCTTTACAAAGAAATAACGCAATTCCTTAAACTATCTGTTTTACAGAAATGTTACAAGTTGAAAAAAATATTGATTTTTTTTACAACATTACATTTCACTTATGCTTGGAGGATATATTTACGAAAAAGTGCCTTCTCTTTTGCCGTTTTTATTGCAAACATTGAGTCAGATTTGCATCCTTTCTATTGAATTTTCAAAAAAGCATAGACTATTGATCTTTCGATACAATTGTAGGTAAAGAAATTTTAAGGCAAGAAAAAAGGGAAACAATTTTCATTGTTTCCCTTGTAGTAGCGAGAGGCGGGTTTGAACCGCCGACCTCATGATTATGAATCATGCGCTCTAACCAACTGAGCTACCTCGCCGTTTTTTCTAACGCGGTGCAAATATAGAATCCTTTTTCATTAAAAAAAAATCATTTCTCATTTTTTTCAACTCTTGAATTGTAAATGATTTAATTTATCGATTTGTAAAATTTTCTTAACTTATATGGTGCATGTAAAATAAGCATATTTAAGAATTAACAATATGAGAAAACCTAAAGATTTAAGAATCAGTTTTTATTATTAGAAAATTCTTAAGTATCTTGCGCGAAATTTAAGTATTAACTTACATTTCACCTTTTTAGTGCAGTATTTTAATACTGGGGGAAAAATTTATCAAGACAAACTTAATTCCCTTATTTTATTATCAAAACATTTATGCCCCAACAGATGAAACAATTTGAACTGGAATATGTACTTCAAGCTTCGCAAAAAGTGATTTTCGATCGACTAAGTAATGCAAGTGGATTATCAGAATGGTTTGCTGATGATGTAAATCAAAAAGGTAAAGTTTATACTTTCATTTGGGATGGATCGGAACAGCAAGCAGAATTAATTACCAAGAAAGACAATCGTTTAATTCGCTTCCACTGGCTGGATAGTGAAGATGAAGAAAGCTATTTCGAATTTAAAATAGAAATTGATGCCCTTACCAATGATCTATCTCTTATCATTACCGATTTTGCTGATGAAGATGAAATAGACGAAAGCATTGAACTTTGGGATACTCAAATCGCCGAATTAAAACATGTTTTGGGAATATGATTTTTTAACAAATCATAACACCAAATCCTAAATAATTAGCTTATTTTTGTAAGCTATGTAAGACCAGTTTCTACAAGTTATTGGTCTTATTTTTTAGGTAGAAATGCGATATCATTACAATAAAATTCAGATCTCGCTTCAATTAAAATATTTTAGAATGAAACGTTTACATTCATTTATTCTTAAAAGTTTTCTTGGGCCATTGGCCTTTACTTTCTTTATCTGCATGTTTGTTCTTCTCATGCAATTCCTTTGGCGATATATCGATGAACTTGTCGGAAAAGGGTTAGAATGGACAGTAATTGCTGAATTTTTGTTTTACGTTTCTGCTACTTTAGTTCCAATGGCACTGCCTTTGGCTATTCTTTTGGCTTCCATTATGACCTTTGGGAATATGGGAGAGAATTATGAATTAACAGCCATGAAAGCTGCAGGAATTTCCTTGCAGCGAATCATGCAGCCACTTACCACTCTTGTGGTGATAATTAGTATTAGTGCTTTTTTCTTTGCCAACTATGTAATGCCAGTTGCATCCTTAAAAACTACATCATTATTAATCGATATTAAAAACCAAAAGCCAGAACTAATCCTGAAAGAAGGTATTTTCACAAATGACCTTCCAAATTTTAGCATTAAGGTTGATAAAATTGATAAGGAAACAGGGATGATGCATAAAATTTTGATTTACGATCATCGCGATGGAATAGGAAATACCAATGTAACAGTTGCTGATTCCGGCACCATGGTTACTTCTCCTGATAAGAAGAATATGGCTCTTACTTTGTATAGTGGCAATATGTATCAGGAGGTAAAAACCAAATCGAGAAGAGATAAAAAACATCCTTCCAGAAGAATTAAATTTCAGGAATATAAAACAAACGTTCCTCTTAGAAGCACTGAATTAAAAAGAGGTAACGAGGATAGATATAGCAAGAACTACAGAATGCTAAACCTAAAACAGTTGGTCCATTCTGAAGATTCCTTACAAGGTAAATTGCAAAATGAAAAAAAGAGACTTGTTACAGGATTGCTAGCAAGACATTACTTTAAGAAAGAATCAAAATCGATGCGAAAAGATTCTGTAAAATCGCAAAACCTTTCAGCAAAAACACTAAATGTTGATTCTTTATTTAAATCTACTACAATCACAAAACAGTTAACCTCAGTAAGTTCAGCTCTTAGTTTCGCTAGAAAAACCAGAGAAACTATCTCTCGAAAAGAAGGAGAGCTATTGGGACAAGAAAAATGGATTAAAAAATTCTCCAATGAGTGGCATCGAAAATTCACACTTCCTTTTGCTTGTTTGATATTCTTCTTTATTGGAGCTCCTCTTGGTGCAATCATCCGTAAAGGAGGCTTGGGAATGCCAGTAATTGTATCTGTGTTATTCTTTATTTTTTATTACATCATTTCCATGACTGGTGAACGATTTGCCAAAGAATTGGTTCTTCCTCCAGCTATCGGGATGTGGATTTCATCACTGATAATTCTACCATTGGGAATTGTATTAACCTACAAAGCAACTACCGATTCTGCTGTTTTCAACATCGAGAATTATATTGATTTCTTTAAAAAGATTAACCCCGTTAAATTTTTCAAAAAGAAAAATGCATAAATCTATATTCATAATTCTAATTGCAGTTTTAGGATTATTTTCTGCTTGTACAAAACAAGTAGAATACTCCGAAAAAGAAGTCAATCAGCTTCTTGATGATTGGCATAAGGCTGCCGCAGATGCTGATTTAGAAAAGTATTTTGGCTTGATGACTGAAAATGCAACCTACATTGGAACCGATCCATCGGAAAGATGGACCAGACAAGAATTCCACAATTTTTGCAAGCCCTATTTTGCCAAGGGAACAACCTGGGATTTTAAGGCTTTTGATAGAAAAATTTATACTTCGGAAGACAAGAAAACCATTTGGTTCGATGAACTTTTAAATACATGGATGGGGGTTTGCAGAGCTTCTGGCGTACTGGTAATTGAAAACAACGAATACAAAATATCTCACTACCATCTTTCGGTTACCATTAAAAACGAAAGCATAAAAGAGTTTTTAAAAATTAAACAAGACTAATATGTTTGACGATTTAAAACCAGATATCGATTACTATATGCATCCTGATGGATATAGAATCATGACAAAAAAATATCTTACCGAAAGAGGATATTGCTGTGGCAATGGATGCAAACATTGCCCTTATTTTCCAAAACACAATAAAGGAAACAGGAACTTAAAGGAATAACTATGAGTTTACGTGTAGTATATATGGGAACACCCGATTTTGCGGTGGCTCCTCTTGAAGCTCTTTTAAATGCAGGGGTTAATGTAGTTGGTGTAATTACCAATCCCGATAAACCTGCAGGTAGAGGTCAAAAAATACAAGAAGCAGCAGTTAAAAAGTATGCTGCCGAAAAAGGATTGAAAATTTTACAGCCTGAAAAATTCAGAAATGAAGAATTTCTTGCAGAACTTAAATCATTGGAAGCTGATTTGCAGGTTGTGGTTGCTTTTAAAATGTTACCTGAGGTAGTTTGGAACATGCCAAAATATGGAACCCTGAATCTTCATGCTTCCCTACTTCCTCAATATCGTGGTGCTGCACCTATTAACTGGGCAATCATCAATGGTGATAAAGAAACTGGTGTATCTACATTTCTTTTAAAGCACGAAATTGATACAGGTAACATCATATTTCAAGAAAAAACTGAGATTGGTGAAAATGACAATGCTGAGATCATTCACGATAAATTGATGAATATTGGTGCTGATTTGGTAGTTAAGACAGTAAAAGCAATTCAAGCCAATGACTACCCACAAATCCCTCAGGAAAGCATTGCTGCTAATGAATTAAAATCTGCTCCCAAAATCTTTAAAGAGGATTGTAAGATTGATTGGACCAAGAATATCAATTCAATTCATAATTTAATTCGTGGATTAAGTCCGTACCCAGCATCATGGACGGAATTGATTCCAAATGAAGAAGGAAAAAAGATCGGTCTTAAAGTTTTCGCAACCGAAAAAACAATTGAAAATCACGACAAAGAAATAGGAAGTTTGCACACCGATGGTAAAACTTATTTAAAAGTGGCTGTAGAAGGCGGCTTTCTATCTATTACAGTGCTGCAACAAGCAGGCAAGAAAAGAATGAAAGTCGAAGATTTTCTTCGCGGATTTCAGCAAATATCCAACTATCACTTATAAAATTTCAAAGGAAGCCCAAAAGCTTCCTTTTTTTTCGCTTACCAAATAAAAAAGAATTCTTACCAATTATTCTTTTATTTTCAAATTCCTTTTTGTAAATTTTATGTAAGTGTAAAAAGATTTCGGAAAATCTCCGAAACTAATTCCCAATACAACTTCTTACACAAAACTTAAATCAACACTAAACCTCTCACCTCTAACAATTAGAGATTAAGTTTCTGCGCATCAAAATGATTAAACACCATTTTGAAATGCTGTAATGCCTTACATATCTAAATCTTTAATTATGGTTACGCGCATTTTTGATTTACTCGATAATTATCGGGAGAATTATCCTGATAAAACAGATGCTTTCGCAAAGAAAGAAGATGGCAAGTGGGTTACCTATTCCACAGAACAATATCTGAAATATTCAGATTTAATTAGTTACGCTTTGCTGGATAGTGGTCTTAAAAAAGGAGACCGAGTTATCACCATTTCGAACAACAGACCCGAATGGAATTTTGTTGATATGGCCTTGGCACAAATTGGAGTGATTCATGTTCCTCTTTATCCGACAATTAGCGCAAAAAGTTATGATTTTATCATTCGTCATTGTGAGCCTAGTATCATTTTTTTATCAAGCGAAGAGTTGTATTGCAAAATAGAACCACTATTAAACGATCATCCTTCAATAAAAGAGGTTTATTCTTTCGATAAGATAAAAGCTGTGACTCATTGGGTACGATTACTTGATATAGGCAAAGCTCTTAATGACAAATATAAAAATGAATTAAAGTCTATTAAAGAATCAATCAAACCACAAGATTTGGTTACCATTATATATACATCGGGAACAACAGGCAACCCTAAAGGTGTAATGTTATCGCACAAAAACTTCACAAGTAATGTGCTGGCTTCGGCTGCACGTTTAATTTTAAATTCAAGTCACAAGTGTTTGAGTTTTTTACCAATCAACCATGTTTACGAGCGAATGGTTAACTATCAGTATCAGTACAAGGGAATTAGTATCTATTATGCTGAAAGTATGGAAACCATTGGCGATAATTTGCGAGAAATTAAACCTCATGGGTTTGCCACCGTTCCCCGATTGCTGGAAAAAGTATATGACAAGATCATGGCAAAAGGAAAAAGTCTGCCTGCCATAAAGAAATCCTTGTTTTTATGGGCAGTAAACCTTGGTCAAAAATATGAACTGAACGGGGAAAATGGCTGGTGGTACGAATTCAAATTAAAAATTGCCAGAAAGCTAATTTTTAGCAAATGGCAGGAAGCTCTTGGTGGTAACATCATGTTTATGTGTTCGGGTGGAGCTGCTCTTCAAGTTAGATTAGAGCGTCTATTTTGGGCTGCTGGTATTCCTGTTCAAGAAGGTTATGGTTTGACCGAAACCTCCCCCATCATCGCAGCAAATCAAAATGCTTATCCTGACATCAAATTTGGAACAGTTGGCCCCGTTCTAGAAGGCGTGGAAGTTAAAATTGCAGAAGATGGAGAAATTCTAGCCCGAGGACCGAATATCATGCTGGGATATTACAAAAATCCTGAACTAACCAATGAGGTTATCGACAAAGATGGTTGGTTTCATACGGGTGATATTGGTTGCATTGTAGAAGATCGATTCCTCAAAATTACCGATCGTAAGAAGGAAATCTTCAAAACTTCCGGTGGCATTTATATTGCTCCACAGGTAATTGAAAACAAATTAAAAGAATCTCCTTTTATCGATCAGGCAATTGTAATTGGTGAATTCAGACGCTTTCCTTCTGTATTAATTTCCCCGGACTTTGAATTCCTAAAAGAATACTGCAAAAGAAAGAAATTGGATTTTATCAGTCCGGAAGAGATCATTAAAAACGAGCGTATTCAAATGCGAATCTGGAAAGAAGTTGAGAAAACCAATGTAAATCTCGATCGCCCAAAGAAGATTAAAACCTGTCGACTGGTTTCTGATGTTTGGACTCCTGAATCTGGAGAATTATCACCAACCCTAAAACTCAAAAGAAAAGTTTTAAAGGATAAATACGACGATTTAATTCGAGATATATACGCCTACGAAGAAGAACTTTAAATAAGTAATCACACACTATAACAAATAAAAATATGACTCGAAAAATTAGAAAAATTGCAGTTTTGGGTGCAGGAGTCATGGGCGCTCAAATTGCATGTCATTTTGCCAATATAGGCATGGAGGTATTGCTATTAGATATGCCTGCAAAAGAGCTTAATGAAAAAGAACAAAAGGCTGGATTGTCACTTGAGCATCCTAAAGTGCGAAATAAAATTGTAAACGATCTTTTTCTAAAGGCTACAAAACTAAAACCTGCTCCATTGTATTTAAAAGCTTATGCCAGCAGAATTACAACGGGTAATTTCGAAGATGATCTTCATAAAATAGCTGAATGCGACTGGATAATAGAAGCCATTATCGAAAATCTAAAAATCAAACAAGAGCTTTATAACAAAATTGAAGAGCATCGTAAACCTGGTTCCCTGATTACCACAAATACATCAGGTATTCCTATTCAGATGCTGATTCAAGGAAGATCAGAAGATTTTGCCACTCATTTTTGTGGCACTCACTTCTTTAATCCTCCTAGGTATTTGAAATTGTTAGAAATCATTCCTTCCCCTAGCACAAATCAGGAAGTATTGGATTTTTTGACTGATTTTGGAGAAAGATTTTTAGGCAAATCGGTGGTTAGTTGTAAGGATACTCCTGCTTTTATTGCCAACCGAGTTGGGGTTTATTCCATGATGTCCGTCTTTCATTTGATTGATGAGTTTGGATTCTCAGTGGAAGAAATAGATAAGTTGACTGGACCAATTATTGGAAGACCCAAATCGGCAACCTTCCGTACTTGCGATGTAGTTGGTCTGGATACCTTGGTATTTGTAGCACAAAATCTTCAAAAAGCTCTGCAAGATGATGAAGCCAAAGATGTTTTCCAGATTCCGGAATTCATTCAACACATGATGGGAAACCAATGGTTGGGAGCAAAAACAGGTCAGGGCTTTTATAAAAAGATTAAATCTGAAGGAAAGAGTGAGATTTTAAGCTTGAATCTGGAAAGTTTCGAATATCAAGAAAAGCAAAGGGTAAAGTTTGGTGAATTTGAAGCCGCAAAGGCTGTACCTCATCTCAATAATCGCTTTAAAGTTCTCTTAAAAGGAAACAGCAAAGTAAATCAGTTCTATCAGAAGTTGTTCTTTGGCTTATTTGCCTATGTTTCGAATCGAATGCCTGAAATTACCGATGACCTGTACAAAATTGACGAAGCCATCTGCTCTGGTTTTGCCTGGGAAATGGGACCATTCGAGATTTGGGAAAGTTTAGGTGTGAAAAAGACTTTAAGCATGATGGAAGAAATGGGCTTTAAGGCTGCCAACTGGGTTTACAATATGGTTCAGGAAGATCTTAGTTTCTATCAGTTAAAAGATGGTATGAAACAGTACTATGATGTAAATACCAATGCTCATCAAACCATTCCTGGAACTGAAAATCTGGTTCTTCTTAATAACATTCGTTCATCCAAAACCATTTGGAGTAACGAAGGAGCCAGCATCATTGATCTTGGAGATGGAATCATCAATCTGGAATTCCACACCAAAATGAATACCATTGGCAGTGAAATCATACAAGGAATTAACAAAGCGATTGAGTTGGCAGAAAGCGATTATCGGGCTTTGGTAATCTCTAACGAAGGAGAAAACTTCTCGGCCGGAGCCAATATAGGACTGGTATTTATGCTTGCTGTTGAACAGGAATTCGATGAGTTAGACATGGTTGTTCGCACTTTCCAAAACACCATGCTGAAACTAAAGTACGCATCGATTCCGGTTATTGCAGCTCCACATGGAATGACTCTGGGAGGAGGATGCGAACTTTGCATGCACACCGACAAGGTAATTGCTCACACCGAAACCTACATGGGATTGGTTGAATTGGGTGTTGGAGTGATTCCTGCTGGTGGAGGAACCAAAGAATTTGCTTACCGATTGTCCAGGGAAATTGCCCAGGATGATATCAGAACCAACCGCTTCCGAGATAAATTCTTGAGTATTGGTCAGGCAAAGGTATCGATGTCGGCCTACGAAGCATTCGATTTGGGATATCTCCGAAAGGATGTGGATGAAGTGATCATTAGCAAAAAACATCAGTTGACTTATGCAAAAAAAGCAGCTTTGCTAATGCTTGAGAAAGGCTACACTCCTCCTCTACCAACCAAAGACATTACTGTTTTGGGAAGCGAAGGTTTGGCTTTGGTTTATTCGGGTGCTGATGGAATGGAAGTAGGAAATTACATATCCGAATACGATAAACATTTGTCCATAGAGCTTGGAAAAGTGCTAAGTGGAGGTGAACTAAGTGAACCCACCAAAGTTTCGGAAAAATATTTACTCGATCTGGAACGAATTGCTTTTGTACGACTCTGTCAACAAAAGAAAACACTGGAACGAATGCAGAGTCTTTTGCAAAAAGGAAAAATCCTTAGAAACTAGTCAATTAATAATGATTAGTGTTTAATGATTAATGACATTGTACACAATTGCATAAGCTAGTAGGTAATAACTAAACATTAACCATTTATAATTAAACATTAACATGAACGCATATATAGTAGCCGCATATAGAACCGCAGTAGGCAAAGCAAAAAAGGGAAAGCTTCGCCTCATCAGGCCTGATGATATGGCCGCAAAAGTGGTACAACACATTATGGGAAAAACGCCAAGTTTGGATCCTGTGATGGTTGACGATGTAATTGTAGGAAATGCAACTCCCGAAGCTGAACAAGGATTGAATATCGGTAGGATGATTTCTTTAATGGGATTGGATAATATTCAGGTTCCTGGGATGACTGTGAATCGATACTGTTCTTCTGGTCTGGAAACAATTGCAATTGCTGCATCGAAAATAGAAGCAGGTTTGGCCGATTGCATTCTTGCCGGTGGCGTAGAGATGATGTCTCTCATGCCTATGGGCGGTTGGCGACTGGTTCCCAATCTGGGAATAGCCAAGTCGAATCCCGATTACTATTGGAACATGGGAATTACAGCAGAAGCTCTACAGAAAAAGTATAAAATCTCAAGAGATGCTCAGGATGAATTTGCATTTCATTCGCATAGAAAAGCTTTAGAGGCAATAGCTGCGAACCGTTTTGTAGATGAAATTGTTCCCATTACAGTATTGGAGACTTTTGTAAATAACCAGGAGAAAGCTGAAACCAAAGAACATATTGTTGCCACGGATGAAGGCCCAAGAGCTGATACCAGTATAGAAGGCTTGTCGAAATTAAGACCAGTATTCGATCAAAATGGTACGGTTACAGCTGGTAATTCTTCGCAAACTTCCGATGGTGCCGCATTTGTTTTGGTGGTATCCGAAAAGATGCTGAAACAATTAAATGTAGAACCCATTGCCCGTTTTGTTTCTTATGCAGTGGCTGGTGTGGAGCCAAAACACATGGGTATTGGACCTGTTGAAGCCATTCCGAAGGTATTGAAGAGATCAGGAATGAAAATGAACCAAATCGAGCAAATCGAATTGAACGAAGCATTCGCTGTTCAAGCTCTATCTGTGATGAGAGAGTTGGATATGAACCCTGAAATCACCAATGTAAATGGTGGAGCAATTGCTTTAGGACATCCATTGGGTTGTACTGGAACAAAGCTTTCGGTTCAACTCTTACACGAAATGAAGAAAAGAAAACAAAAATATGGCATGGTTACCATGTGCGTAGGATCGGGACAAGGTGCGGCCGGTATTTTTGAACTAATGAATAATGGTTAATGATTAAGGTTTAATTATAAATGATTCTATACACCAATCATTAGACAATAATCATTAAACACTAAGCATTTATCATTAATCTCTAATCATTAAACATTAACAAACATGGAAAAGATAAAAACTGTAAAAGGCGGTCAGTTTCTGGTAAAGGAAACCATGCCACAAGATATTTTTATTCCTGAGGAAATTTCCGAGGAACAGAAAATGATCATGGAAACCTGCAGAGATTTTCAAGAGAAAGAAATATTTCCAATGCAGGACAGAATTGATAAACAGGAAGAAGGTTTAATGACCGATTTACTTGATAAAGCAGGTGAATTGGGTCTACTTGGAATTGCAATTCCCGAAGAGTACGGTGGATTTGGTCAGGATATGAATACTTCCATGCTGAGTACTGAGGTAATGGGAACCTACAGCTCTTTTGCTGTGGCTTATGCGGCTCATGTGGGAATTGGAACACTTCCTATCCTCTATTATGGGACACAAGAGCAAAAAGAAAAGTATTTGCCAATGCTTGCCAGTGGCGAATACAAAGGAGCCTATTGCTTGACGGAACCAGGTGCAGGATCCGATGCCAATTCAGGAAAGAGTAAGGCAAAACTTTCGGAGGATGGTTCGAAATACATTTTGAATGGACAAAAAATGTGGATTACCAATGGTGGCTTTGCCGATATTTACACAGTATTTGCCAAGATTGATGATGACAAAAACTTAAGTGCTTTCATTGTTGAAAAAGACTTTCCAGGAATCAGTTTAGGACAGGAAGAAAAGAAAATGGGTATCAAAGGTTCTTCAACCTGCATGATGTTCTTCGAAAATTGTGAAATTCCTATTGAAAACTTGCTTGGAGAAAGAGGTGACGGTTTTAAGATGGCCTTGAACATTCTGAACAATGGAAGAATTAAATTGGCTGCTGCCGTTTTAGGTGCTGGAAAAAAGGTAATCTCCAATTCCATTAACTATGCCAACGAACGCATTCAGTTTGGCACCGAGATTGCTAATTTTGGGGCTATCCAGTATAAAATTGCTGAGCAAACCATTCGAACCTATGCTATTGAATCTGCCATTTATCGTTGCAGCAACGATATTCAGAACACCAAGCATCATTTGATTGAAGAAGGAATGAGCAAGGAGCAAGCATCTGTACAGGCACAGAAGGAATTTGCTGCCGAAGCTGCCATTTTAAAGGTTGCTGCATCCGAAGCTTTGGAGTATGTGGTGGATGAAGGTGTGCAGATTTATGGAGGTATGGGATACTCAGCCGAAGCTCCAATGGAACGTGCCTATCGCGATGCTCGTATCAACAGAATTTTTGAGGGAACCAACGAAATCAACCGAATGTTGGTAGTAGATTACCTTTTGCGCAAGGCCTTTAAAAATGAATTGCCATTATTGGCTGCTTCTCAATCGGTGGCCAAGGAGTTAATGTCTATTCCTGATTTTGGAGAAGAAGATACCAGCCTATTGGCTGCTGAAAGCAAATTGGTAGAAGGCTTTAAAAAAGCAGCTTTACTGGTTGCTGGTGCTGCTGCTCAAAAGTTCATGCAAAAGCTAAGTAAGGAGCAGGAAATCCTAATGAACATCTCAGATATCATTGCCGATTGCTATCAGGCAGAATCTTTATTGCTACGCGTTAAAAAGTTGGTAGAAACCAAAGGAGAAGAAGCCTGCAAGGAACAAATTGCCATGTGTAAGGTCTTCTTTTACGATGCCGCCGACCGCATTCATAAAAATGCAAAAGATGCTGCCAATAGCATTTCATCGGGCGACGAACTGCGCATGATGCTTTTGGGATTGAAACGCTTTACCAAACACAGTGGCCTAAACAGCAAAGAAGAACGCCGAATGATTGCCAGGAAATTAATCGAGGAGAATAAATATTGTTTTTAGTTAAAGATTGGCTTAGTATGCGAAGCGCCTCCTGTTGTGGGAGGCGTTTTTTTGATAAATTCCTTTAAGAAAATTCAACGGATGGCGCTATGTAACGTAGGCGCCTTAGTTGATTTATGTTTTAATTTTTATAAAAAGACAAGGTAGCGACTTTAGGATTACATTTAACTATAACTATTCTAAAATGGCTACCTTGCCGTTGCTCAGTAAAAGCACAAAACATTCGGAAACCTAGTACCAGCCTATGGTATATAGCGTGTGTTAGGCGCTTTTATTATAAGGTAGAATAAGAAAATCCTCCACTCATTTTTAAATCCAAGTTATATTCAGTCTTAAAAAAATCTTTTATAACTAGAAATGCATCCCAACAATCGTCTGTACTTATTCTTTTATCTTTTTTCTTTCCTGGTTTCGATTTCATCTTGTCAGCAAGTCTTTCTATTAAATCTAAATTATGAACAGCTACATTTCTTTTTCCTCTTACCGTATTAATTTTTTCAAAAATGTCGTAGTCTATTAAGTCATTCAATTCAAGAATATTTGACAATATTGAAGAAGTCATATCGCGTCCTGTCAGAAAATCTCTTCTTGTACTATCTATTCTGTTTTTATCTGTATCAATTTTAGCTTGTTTCGAATATAAAAACTCAATCCATTTTTTATTGATATAATATTCAATTACAAACCATGATTGTACAAGTGACTGTCTAAAATTCAAATTGTGATACTCACTTAATGCACTGTTTACTTGACTAAGCATTTGAATTGCTTCAGTATCATCAATAATTAGATTTAAATCATCATAGCATGTCCGAAATACTTCTTCTTTAATAGCACGTCTGAATGTGATTCTTTTATCTATTTGAATTGGGTAGTTTCGATTATATTGCGAAAGATATCGTCCACTGTAAAAAGATTCAGTTAAATTATCTGGAACTCCACTAGAATTAAATTTACCATCTTTAAAACTCATGGTAAATGCCTCACCCGACCTGATACTTGAGTTCTTAAAATATGCAAAGTTATCAACCTTCAAAAGAGAAGAAGATAATATAACTTGAATTGCATTCAAATAATTTAAGTATTCAGAAGTAAATTGAATTGCAGGAGGAATTGGTTCTTCTTTCCCATTCTGAGCTTTAAACTCATCTCTTCTTGACTCCAACTCCTTAATTCTTGTCATAACTAGACCGTCTTTACAAAAAGCTAAATAAATTGAATCATTTTCATATTCAATTGTCTTTTCGGATAAAGATTTTGTAAAGGCATCTGCATTTGAGATAAGAGATTCAATATCTGGTTTTTCTCCTGTCCAAAAAGGTTTTGTTGTATAAAAACATATATAAGTTTCCATTTCTCTCATTTAATTGCGCCTAACTTATTTATAAGCTTAAAAACTTATCCTTATTTTTCTTTTATTTCCTAGTTTTATCAGCTTACAAACCCAATATGTTTGTGTAAGCTGATAATTTTAGATGTTTTAGGCATGTGAATTTAAACAATAATCCAATAAATAAATATCTTATGCTAAGATATTTTGGCAACAGTTTTCAACTGTTTTCTTTTTGATTTGCTTCCTTCTATAAAGGTGTACCATTTTCAGGTCTTTGCTTATGTACCATCTGTTTGAGTAAGCAAATTCATTAACAAAGTCATTCAAATTGCAATGCGAGTTGGTATTCCTCCTGTTTAAGTCATCAGTTTTGCTTTCCGAGTCAATGTTTTTATGGCCTTGTCCAACTCGGATGGTAAGATTCATGACTCGCAAGGGTATTTGGCTTACTCAGATGCCAATATTGGTAACTCGCATGGGTATTTCCTTAACTCGGACGCCAATATCTGTAACTCAGACGGGTGTTGAGTTGACTCGGATGGATATTCTGGTAACTCAGACGGGTATTTTGGTAACAAGACGGTAACTTTATTAACTCGGATCGGTAAATACTGGGCTACAGCGGTTTTTATTTTACTAAATGTTATAAATAAAAACCTCCAACAAAAATAAAATCTTATCCTAACTGTGAAATCTGGTTATTGTGCGAATGCGGAAAAAGAATTACTCACTAGTGCTTAAATTAGCTTTGAGTTTTTACAACTTTTCTACTTTTTCACTATTCATACATTTCAAAACTTTCGGAAAAAACAAGGCTGCTCAAAATGAATTGAACAGCCTCTCTTTATTGGGGTGTATTTATTTTATTCTTTCGCTTTTTTGCTCATGACCACATAGTACAACAAGAAACCTAGTGAAGTGAATACAAAGAAGATTCCATAAGGCATTGCACTGCGATACTCGGTAAATTGTGGATATTGAGTTCCCAACAGTTCCAATACGATGAATCCAAGTCCACCAAAAAATGCTACCAATCCCCATTTTAATGCAGGATACTGATCGTATTGCACTTGCTTCTTCACTTCTATCTCAGCGTTTTGATCCAGAATCTCTGCTCGATCGAAATGACCAGTTTTAATAATTTTTCTTTTTAGAAAATGTGAAGACAATATTTTCACAAATGTGATGATTGAGAAAAACACCACTGCAGCCATTAATAATTCACCAATATTCATATTTCAAATTTTAAGTTTTTCAATCTGTTTTGCCTAGTAGACCATGGTGGTTTTAAAAAGGTTGCAGCTTGGTTTATTTTTTTTGAAATATTTTACCTCATCCTTCCATGAAGCTTTCTCAAAGCAGTGTTCTCTTTGGGACTCCGACTTGAGTTCGGATTCCCAATATTTTATTAGGAAAATCTTAAGTGTGATTTTGATGCACTTAATAAACAATTCGTACCCCGAACTCAATTCGGAGCACGAAAATGCATTTTGAAAGATGTGTAAAAAGCATAGGTAATTTCACCTCATCCCCTAGGAGGATGTCCAAAAAGTTCAATATTATTGTCATTCTGAGTTTAGCGAAGAATCTGTCCCTTTGATAAACAGATGTTTCACTTCATTCAACATGACATTATATTCGATTGAACTTACTTTTTGGACACCCTCAATTCTGCAAACATTAATCTACTGCTATAATTGAAAATTTATTCTATTTCCTGCAGAAGAAGGATAGGATGAGGTAGTAACAGATTTAACAGAGTCGGCATTAATGCCGACTCTTCAAAATACCAATAAAAAGGTATTCATTTAAAAAGTAGCATCGGAAAGAGCTCTCAAAAAAATATTTAAATTTTCTGCAACCTATTTCTTACCTTGCCTGTCTACTGCAACAGAAGATGAAGGAAACAGAGCTGATAAATCAGATAAATAACGGCAGTCCACAGGCCTTTCGGTTTTTGGTAAAGCAATACGAGCGCCTTGTATTTCATGTTGCGGCACGCATGCTTAACCAGCAGGAAGATTTGGAGGATATCTGCCAGGAGGTATTTATTAAGGTGCATCAGAAATTGCCAGAATTTAGAGGTGATTCGAAGCTTTCAACATGGATTGCAACCATTGCTTATCGGGTTACCATTAATCATTTAAAAAAACGAAAGCCCGATACTGATATTGATGACAATGAACGTGAATTTTTACATTCCGACATGATAACGGAGGAACATCCGCAAAAAATTGCAGAATCGAATGAATTAAAATTTCACCTTCGAAAAATGATTGATAAATTGCCCACGCAGTACAAAACTGTTTTAAGTTTGTATCATCTGGAAGAGATGGGCTATAAGGAAATTGTTGAAATTACAGGTTTACCTGTTGGAACGGTAAAAAATTACATTTTCAGGGCAAGGAAAATGTTGAAAGAATTGATAGAGAAAAGTGAGTTGGTACAAATTAAATACTAATGAATATGCATAGCTACAGGGGAAAACATACCGAGGACGAATTCCAAAATGTGGATCAATTGCTGAAAGAAATTTTGGAGGATGATTTCGAGCTAAATATTCCAGTTGATTTTGCTGATAATGTGGTGGAAAAAGTGGAGAAGCGAAAATCGATTAGAGAGGCCTTATTGCGTCACCTGATGATGACACTTGGCTTATTTGTGATTATGGCTTTTACTGTTGCATTCTTGTTCTATTTTGAATTGAAAGAGGCAAGCATTCTTCTTGATTTCGTCACTCAATTTAAATATCCAATTGCCTTTGTATTGTTTATTATTACAGCTATACAATTGGCGGATTCTTTCCTTTTAAGCAGAACCAAAGATCAACTTGGAGAATGACTTTAAGTTTGTGAAATCATTGGATAAAATATTAGAGACAAGGCGATGCCTTGTCTTTAACCAAAATAAAAAGGGATAATTCATCATGAATTATCCCTTTTTCTATTGCTTTAACTTCTATTTCTCTTTAAAATCATTTGGGTGAGGAGGTTTCTTTTCCTCTTCCCCCTTGGAATATGGTGCGTCGGTTCCCACAATTTTCATATTTCGATAATCATCAGGATTTAAATATATTCCAGTTCGTGTTACATTTGCAATATTTGCATAATTGTAGGTAAGTACTACCATTTCGTTATTTTCCAAATCGATAATGGTCTGCATTATTGTATTTTCGGTTCCCGATTGAGAAATAAAAAATGCATTTTTCGGGACATTTACATTGGCAGGTGGAGTAACAATGGTTTGTGTCATCTGGCATGATGCCATCAATACCACTCCCAAACAATAGAAGATTATTTTTTTCATGATTCAATTGTATTGATTATAGATTAGTTTACTATTGATTTCTTAGAGTTGATGTTACCACCAAAACAATGCCAAAAATCACACCTTTTAATTTGATTTTACACAAAAAAATATGCTATAAAAAAGATACAAGGCAATGCCTTGTATCTAATCTAAAACAACTGTTTTTCAATTGTTATAATCTTTTTTCAATTTTTACTCTACTGTATAAGTAGGAATTCGACCTGGTGTCCAAGGAGCATCTTGCTTTTCTAATTCTACTTCTACCCACTTCATATCACCAGCCAAATTCTGCAATCTCTTCAATGCAGTTGGGAACTCTTCTTTCAATATCTCAAACTGATCTTTCTGAGTTTTTGTAACTCCCGAAGTACTTGCCCAGTGTGTACCAACAATGTTGTTTATTCTATTCGAAATTGGAATCTGTGCCGGAGGGATTTCCTCCCAACTTGCTCTTGCCGGAACACCTTCAAACAAGAATTCAATCTCATTTAACTCGATTGATAATTCCTCAACTTTCTCAGATACATTCGCATCAATTCCCGGAGTTTGTACCAGTGCAGTTTTTATGGCAGCTATTTTGGCTTTATAAGATTCTACCATTTGCATACTTCCCTGAATTGCCTTTAACATACGTGCCACTTTTTGCTGAAATTGCACCAATTCTTTTCGGTTTTCGGCAGGCAATGTTCTATTGTTTAAAGTAACTGCTTTAAATTTTATGCCTTCTGCCAACATTTCATATTTCCCATTGGTTACCATTCCCATTTCAAGCTGATAGTTGCCTGGCATCACAAACATGCCCGATCTGGCTTTTTTTGTAGGCTTAAACTCCTTGTTTTTCACTGGTGAAACTGAAGGGAATTTTAAGTCCCAATTCACACGATTAATTCCTTTTTTAGCATTTGTTGTAATCTTACGAATCTCTTCTCCATCTGCATCTTTTATTGTAAACATCAAATATGGAGCTACTTCTTTCTTCTCATCTTCCAACTCTTTCCAACTTGGTTGCGGAATGTACTCCCCATTCTTAAGCAATTCTTTCTCTTTCTTCTGACGAGCTTGCTTTGCTGTTTTTGGTACTTCCTTTAAGTAGTAGGTAAATGTAGCTCCAAAGGCAGGATTAGGAGCAGTAAAATAAGTATGTCCCATGCTTCCTTTTCCACCTTTCTGAATGTACATTAACGCATCTTTTATAGGGAATAATTCAGCTTCTTTTTCAATCAACTCTACATCTACTGATCTCAAAGGAGAATAATCATCTAAAATAAAAAAGCCACGACCAAAGCTTGCCGCCACCAAATCGCACTCGCGTTCCTGAATGGTTAAATCGCGCACCGCAATGGTTGGAATTCCAGCTTTTAGCTGTATCCAATTCTTTCCATTGTTTTTGGTAAAAAAGATTCCAAACTCAGTTCCCACAAACAGTAAATTCGGATCTTCAAAATCTTGCTCGATGGTATGTACCGTTCCATTTTTTGGCAAATTACCAGCAATATTGGTCCAGGTTTTCCCCTTATCAGTACTCTTTAAAATGTATGGCTTAAAATCATCTCTCTTTCTGTTATCAAAAGATGCATAAACAACATTCTCATCATGTTTCGAAGGCATTATATCACTCACGTAAGTGTATTGAGGAATTCCCGGGAATGTTGCATGTTTCATCCATGTATTTCCACCTTGCTCACTTACCTGAATTAATCCGTCATCGGTTCCTACATACAATAAATTTTCATTTATTGGAGATTCTGCCAAAGAAACAATGGTTCCAAACTGCGAGGTAGAAACATGTTTCTTCACAGCATCGGCACTCCAATATTTTCCCATTACCTTAAACGAATCTCGATCTTTTCCTGTTGTTAAATCATCACTGATCACTTCCCACGAATTTCCACGATCATCGCTGCGGAATACTTTATTGGCAGCAACATACAATCGAGTATGTTTGTGTGTCGATAGTATCATAGGAGCATTCCAATTCCATTTGTATGCCTTCTCTCCTTTTCTTTCACGAGGTTTAATATTGATTTTTTCTCCACTCTGTTTATCGTATCGATATGAATTTCCATACTGATATTCACAATAAACAATATTCGAATCTTTTGGATCGATTTGAGCCCAAAAACCATCTCCTCCAAGAATTGGTTCCCACTCGTCATTTGTTACACCTCTTCGGCTAATATTTTGAGATGGCCCTCCAAGTGTATTATTGTCTTGAGTTCCACCATATACATTGTAAAAAGGAAGCGCGTTATCTACTTGAACTCTGTAAAACTGAGTTACCGATAAATTCGATTTGAATACGTAAGTTGCACCCGCATCAAAACTTTCGTAGATACCTCCATCTCCACCAATCATGAAATGTTTGGTATCGCAAGGATCAATCCAAAGCGCATGATCGTCAACATGGCGATTTTTCAAACCTAGTCGTTTCCAGGTCTTACCTCCATCTTCAGTAAAATGACTAAAGGTTTCAACGGAATATACTTTGTCAACATCAACTGGATCGCAGTAAATTTCATTGTAATATTGACCACTACTTGCATGATCACTCATTTTAGACCATGATTCACCTCTATCTGTAGAGCGATAGAAACCACTTCCTGTAGCAGCCTCAATAATAGCATAAACATAGTTGTGATTTACCGGAGACACGGCAATTCCCATTCCTCCAACATGTCCCGAAGGTAAGCCCGACTTTAGTTTGCGCCAATTTTCTCCTCCATCTGTTGATTTGTATATGGCTGATTCTGGTCCACCATTAATTTTTGCATGAACATGACGACGTCTCTGTTCTGATGTTGCGTACATCACATCAGGTTCAACCGGATCGATGATTACATTGTTTACCCCAGTGTTCTCACTGATATTAAGAACTTTTTTCCAGTTCTTACCACCATTGATGGTCTTATACAAACCACGATCACCTCCAGGTCCCCAAACCGAACCTTCGGCAGCGACAAATACAATATCAGAATTACGTGGATCGATTACGATGCCACCAATATGACGTGAATCTTTCAAACCCATATTTTTCCAGCTCTTGCCGCCATCCATGGTTTTGTATACGCCATCACCATAGCCCAAAGCTCGCTGATGATTGTTCTCTCCTGTACCAGCCCAAACCACATTGCTGTTATTCAGATCCATTGTTACTACTCCAATGGAGTATGATCCATACTTATCGAAAACTGGTTTCCAGGTAGTCCCATTGTTAATGGTTTTAAAAATATTACCACTCGAAACCGCCACATAGTACTCACTATGATTATTCGGATTGACTGCAAAATCAGAAATTCGCCCTGAAGTGGTAGCAGGACCTATTCCTCTAAATTTTAATCCGCTAACTAAACTTGAATTGATTAAGGAATCTTTTGTTGGTTCTTTTGTTTTTTTCTTTGCCAAAACAGAATGTGCAGGTAGAATAAGGCCTATTAATGCCAAAACTACAAACATTCGTTTCAGACTGCTTGTAAAAGTATTCATATGATTGGTTTTAGGATGAGTTGAAGTGCTATTTGGTTGAAGATAGTCACTACAACTTGTGTGTTTTATTATGACTGTTGAATTTATATGATTCTCAGATCATTTCCTAACCTGAACTCATTAATTTAATTCACCAATCACCTCTTTAGTTTGAGATAAGGCTCCTCTTCCACCTCATCTGCTCTCCAACATAAATTAGAAATAGAAAAAAGCATATATTTAAGACAAACAAGTCTTTTATTTCCGAAGAGGATAATATCAGACCATCGCGTAACTTAAAAACTAAGATGATTATGAATATAGAATTTAAAGAACTGGATCGTAAAATTGCCAAGTACATGCAAAGATTATCGATACCTGCCATTCGAATATCATTTGCTGTGATTTTTATTTGGTTTGGTATACTAAAGCCAATTGGCCTATCAGCTGCCATACCTTTGGTAAAATCAACCGTTAGCTGGATGCCATTATTTGATGCTGAAACCTGGGTCGATATTATTGGATGGTGGGAAGTATTGATTGGAGTATTCTTCTTGTTCAAAAAAAGTACACGCATAGCTATTGGCTTATTATTCCTTCAAATGACAGGAACATTTATGCCTCTGTTTATGCTTCCAGAAGTTACATTTCAAGGAGGAAACATTTTACTTCCAACTCTCGAAGGCCAATATGTAATCAAAAACATCATGATTATATCGGCTGCACTCACTATTGGTGGAAGTTTGATCTATTCGAAAAAATAACTGTACAAAAAATCCGGTTCTTAGGAACCGGATTTTACACCTATTACTTTTTGTTATTGACTATCTTTTCTTTTTACGCAACCAAATACGCTCACCTGTCTGTACTTTGTAGTTTTTCTTCACTCCATTGTACTTGCAAAGTCTTTTCAATTTCACTCCGTACTGCTGCGAAATATCATACAATGATTCACCTTCTTTTACACGGTGGAAATTATAGCCTCGGGCAGCTTTATTTCGCTTATTATGCAAATATAACCTTTGATCAACCTGTAAGATGTAATTTCTAGGAAGGTCGTTATAGCGAAGTAACTTTTTGCGCTCTACCCCCAGGTTCTTTTCAATGCTGTAGAAAGTATCACCTTTTTTAGTTACGATATAATGAATACCATTGGCAATTTCCAATCGGGCTCCAAACGGATCAATGCTTATATCACCATCAATATCCGCCAATTCTGTATCATCAGGTTTGGTTACAATAAAATCTTTACCGGCGCCTTTTCTATCCAATTTATACAGGTATTCAGCTTCGATAATATTTATCAGTTTGTGTGCATACTTGGGATCGGTAGCATAACCTGCTTTTTTTAATCCATGAGCCCAACGTTTGTAATCATTTGATCGGTATTTAAACAAAAAGGCATAGCGAGAACGAGTTGTCAAAAACTTTGAATGATCTTTATAAGAATCGTATGGGTTGGTATATTTTCTAAAGCATTCATTTTTTTTGTCATCATCGAATTTCATACTCGGGCCAACCCAATCGTGACACTTAATACCGAAGTGATTATTGGCCTTGCGAGCCAAATCAGAATTTCCATTTTGCGACTCTAATATTCCCTGAGCCATTGTGATACTGGCAGGAATACCTGTGCGTTCCATCTCTCGAATGGCCAAATCCTTATATTTTTGAATGTATTCTTTTCTGGTATAATTTTTTGCGAATACGCTTGAACATGTGGCAAGTACAAGCAGTGTGTATAGGATAATTTTCTTCATAAAAATTTAAAGTGAAAGCGATAATAAATGAGAAATCAAAATTTATGTATATCTTCGTTCCGATTTCAAAAACAACCATAAAAATATAACAATCCTGTTATCCATTGATATTTCTGTATCAATTTTTATTCACAAGATATTCCGTTGATAAGCTAACGATGATGTTTTAGTAAATATTATCGAAACTATTGTATATTTATGAGTACGAGTAGTTAGTATATAACCAATTACTTAATACTGCTTACTAATGGCTATAAAATGAAGAAAACACAAATTATAACAACAGTTTACGAATACGATTCGATAGACGAACTTTCAAAAGAAGATCAAGCATTGGTAAAACAAGCCAAAGATGCGGCACATCGCTCTTATGCTCCTTATTCAAAATTTAATGTTGGTGCAGCTTTATTGTTGGATAATGGTGAAATGGTTCAAGGTAACAATCAGGAAAACTCTGCTTATCCATCGGGCTTATGTGCAGAACGTGTAGCGGTTTTTTATGCCAATGCCAAATATCCCGATGTGCCTGTTAAAGCAATTGCCATTACCTCAAGAACAAATGGCAGTTTTCTGGAAACTCCGGTTCCTCCATGTGGCTCGTGTCGTCAAGTTTTATTAGAAACCGAAGACAGATACAATCAGCCAATTAGAGTAATTCTTTGTGGCGAAAACAAAATTAGAATTGTGGAAAGCATTAAGCAATTGTTGCCGCTTTTCTTTGATAAGGATATGTTGACTGAATAAAAAAAACGGAAGCCATTGGCTTCCGTTTTTTTTATTATTTATTCTGCTAATTTTTGTAATTCCTTCCACAAATTGTCATCCTGTGGAACTGGAGCTTTTATTCTAATTGGCTCTTGCTTTACTGGATGCATAAAACCAATTTCCCTGGCATGAAGTCCAATTCCTCCTCCATTTTTAGAACGAGGGGCACCATATTTTAAATCACCACGAATTGGCATGCCAACTTTTGAAAGCTGAGCTCTAATTTGATGATGACGACCTGTATGAAGTTTTACCTCCAACAAGAAATACTTCTGAGAGCGAGTTAACAATTTGTATTCAAGAATTGCCTCTTTCGCACCTTTCTTTTCTTTATCGAATACGTTGGTACGATTTTTTTCCTGATTTCTTAGTAAGTAATGCTTTAATGTTTCCTCTTCCACTCTCGGACAATTTTGAACTACTGCCCAGTAAATCTTATCGATTTGATCAGCCTTTTGCTGAAACATTTTATTCAAACGTGTTAAGGCTTTGCTGGTTTTAGCAAAAATAACAACCCCACTAACCGGTCTGTCAATTCTATGAGGTACACCAAGGTAAACATCTCCTGGTTTGTTATATTTTTTTTTGATGTATTTTTTTACCTTCTCGCTCAAAGGTTCATCACCAGTCTGATCTCCTTGCACAATATCACCACATCGCTTGTTAATCGCAATAATGTGATTGTCCTCATATAATACTTCTAGTCTTTCTCTTGCCACCTTAATTCAATTATAAATTATAAATGATGAATTATTAATGAAACAGACCTTTAATTATTCCAATCCAGCTTATTTTAAATAAGCTAAAATTTAATTCAAAGTACACATTCACTAATTAACACATTCACTCTCCCGATAGCTATCGGGACACTAATATTGCTCTCTTTCATTAGGGAAATCTATCGATTTCACATCTCCAATATAGGTTTCAACTGCCCCCTTAATTTCAGCAAACAAGTTATGATACCTTCTTAAGAAACGTGGAGAAAACTCTTGAGTAATTCCCAACATATCATGAATAACCAATACCTGCCCGTCAACTCCATTACCAGCACCAATTCCAATAATAGGAATAGATACACTTTCGGCAACTTTTTTTGCCAATGTTGCAGGCACTTTCTCCAAAACAATTGCAAAGCATCCTGCTTCCTCCAATAGTTTGGCATCTTCAAGCAGTTTTTTCGCTTCTTCCTCCTCTTTGGCACGAACCGCATAGGTACCAAACTTATGAATGGATTGTGGCGTTAATCCCAAATGCCCCATTACAGGAATACCAGCGGATAGAATTCGGTTAACTGATTCCAATACCTCACTACCACCTTCCAATTTCACAGCATCAGCACTTGCCTCTTTCATGATACGAATGGAAGAATTCAACGCTTCTTTCGAGTTTCCTTGATAAGTACCAAAAGGCAAATCAACTACCACCAAAGCTCTTTGTACAGCACGAACAACCGACGCACCATGATAAATCATCTGATCTAAAGTAATAGGCAATGTGGTTTCATGTCCTGCCATAACATTAGATGCCGAATCGCCAACCAATATTACGTCTATACCTGCCCTATCAACTATAGTAGCCATAGAGTAGTCGTAAGAAGTTAGCATGGAGATTTTTTCTCCCTTCAATTTCATTTCTGAGAGTACATGTGTTGTCACTCTCTTTACCGATTCTTTATGAATTGACATGATCTTAAATTTTTGGACAATAGATAAGTAAGGTGCAATTATCCCAATTCTGTTTTAATTCATACCATCAACATTTTTTCAATGGTATAAGACTGCAAAGGTATAAAAAAGGATAAAGTATCAAGCTAAAAGAAAAAAGTTAATGAAGAGTTGCTTTAATGAGATATAAAGTGAGTGCGCACAATGAATAAAAAGCTGAATGAATGTTCCATGAATAATGCATCATTTATAATTAATCATTACAGATTCTGTCTTTCTGTCAGTAAAACTGTCATGATTTTTGCTGATATTTTTACAATCTGTGCCAGTTTTACATTCGAAACTATAATTTTTGGAATGGCACAGGCTTTGATTATTCCCTATCGGATTTAAAAATGATCCGCGAGTGTATTAGAAAAAAATAAGAACATTAAATAAATACTTAAAATGGGTAAAATTATTGGAATCGACTTAGGAACTACCAACTCTTGTGTATCCGTAATGGAAGGTAACGAGCCTGTAGTAATTCCTAACAGTGAAGGAAAAAGAACAACTCCATCTATTGTAGCTTTTGTTGAAGGTGGTGAAAGAAAAGTAGGTGATCCTGCAAAACGTCAGGCTATCACAAACCCATCTAAAACAATTTTCTCTATTAAGAGATTCATGGGTGAAACTTACGATAAAGTAGGTAAGGAAATCGGACGTGTTCCATATAAAGTTTTAAAAGGCGACAACAACACTCCACGTGTTGAAATCGATGATAGAAAATATTCTCCACAAGAAATTTCAGCTATGACTCTTCAGAAAATGAAGAAAACTGCTGAGGATTATCTTGGACAAGAAGTAACTGAAGCTGTAATTACAGTTCCTGCTTACTTTAACGATGCACAGCGTCAAGCAACCAAAGAAGCTGGTGAAATTGCTGGTTTAACTGTTAAGCGTATCATCAATGAGCCAACAGCTGCTTCTTTGGCATATGGTCTTGATAAGAAAGATCAGGATATGAAAATCGCAGTATTCGACCTTGGTGGTGGTACTTTCGATATTTCAGTTCTTGAATTAGGTGATGGTGTATTCGAAGTGAAATCAACTAATGGTGATACTCACCTTGGTGGTGATGATTTCGACCAGGTAATTATAGACTGGTTGGCTGATGAATTCAATAAAGAAGAAGGCATTGACTTGCGTCAGGATCCTATGGCTCTTCAGCGTTTAAAAGAAGCTGCTGAGAAAGCTAAAGTTGAATTGTCTAGCTCAACTAGCACTGAAATCAACTTGCCATACATTATGCCAGTGAATGGTATTCCAAAGCACTTGGTTAAAACTCTTTCTCGTGCACAATTCGAGCAATTGGCTGATAGCTTAATTCAAGCTGTAATCGAGCCATGTAGAGTTGCGTTGAAAGATGCTGGTGTATCTGCTTCTGAAATTGACGAAGTTATCTTGGTTGGTGGTTCTACTCGTATCCCTGCCATTCAAAATAAAGTACAGGAATTCTTCGGTAAAGCTCCATCAAAAGGAGTAAACCCTGATGAAGTAGTAGCTGTAGGAGCTGCAATTCAGGGTGGTGTATTAACTGGTGAAGTAAAAGATGTTCTTCTTTTGGATGTTACTCCTCTTTCATTAGGTATTGAAACTATGGGTGGTGTAATGACTAAATTGATTGAGGCGAACACTACAATCCCAACCAAGAAGACTGAAACATTTACAACTGCAGCTGACAACCAGCCTTCTGTAGAGATTCACATTCTTCAAGGTGAGAGACCAATGGCTCAAGGTAACAAGACAATCGGTCGTTTCCACTTAGATAGTATTCCACCAGCACCACGTGGTATTCCACAAATCGAAGTAACTTTCGATATCGATGCTAATGGTATCTTGAATGTATCTGCTAAAGATAAAGGAACTGGTAAAGAGCAAAATATTCGTATCGAGGCATCTTCAGGATTGTCTGATGACGAAATCAACAGAATGAGAGAAGAAGCTAAGGCGAACGAAGAAGCTGATAACAAAGCAAAAGAAAGAATCGATACTTTGAACAAAGCTGACGGTATGATTTTCCAGACTGAAAAGCAGTTGAAAGAAATCGGTGATAAATTGCCAGCTGATAAGAAACAGCCAATCGAAGATGCATTGAACAAATTGAAAGAAGCACACAAAGCTCAGGATGTTGACGCTTGTAATGCTGCTATCGATGAGTTGAACAATGTATTCCAAGCTGCATCTCAAGAGATGTACAATGCACAACAACAGCAAGGTGGCCAACCAGGCCCTGATGCTGGTGCACAAGGAGGTCAAGCTGGAGGTCAAGCTAAATCTGATGATGAAGTAACTGACGTTGACTTTGAAGAAGTAAAATAATTTGACTTCAGATATATAAAAAATGGCGATCGAGTTTCGATCGCCATTTTTTTATGCTGGTAATTTAAATTTTAAGTTTAGCAGTTGTACTAATCTACTGTATCTGGTACTGAGTGCATCCAAAAAGTCTTCACTTTCATCTTGATATAATTCAATTCATACTCAACACATTTCATTGGATCATCCTTTCGATATAAGCTTTGCCCAATCTCCATAACATCCTGCATCGTTGCCCAAAGATGATTTAAACAACGGAAAACTTCTTCCTTCAACAATCCACGTGAATTAAGTAGACGATTTAGTTCTATACGATCTAACTTCAGAACCTGATAAATTGAACGAATTCCATCTATTATAGATTGAGCCACATCTTCGTTTTGTGTTGGCATATTTGCCTCAAGCTGCTGCAAAAGGTTTGGTACAATCGACAGTATTGAGCTTAAATTCTTTTTTTCCACAATCTCTACAATATAATCATACTGCTTTATTCTTGAGATTGGAAAATAATCTTGTGTCTCCAAAATTAAAGTATTTAAACTTTCTATTTTTCTAAATACTCCAATCCTAATATTCTGAATTTTCACCCCTTCAGGGCCACAACAAACAATATCTTTTGCTTTTCTGATTTGCTCAGCAAAACGTGCTTTAAACACATCATCAAATACAGGATAAACTCTTTGAAAGTCCTCAATATCTCTAGAGAAACTGTCGGAGATGAATTTTGCCGCTATTGGCATTTCATCGAAATTAAAAGGAAAATCCATTGTCTCCATACCACCAATTTTATTAGTTATGCTTTTGTTATTGTTTCCACCATTTTTGATTCCATAATTCATTCAGTCTTTATGAAATCAAATCTGAAAAATGTATTTTATCACTTCAATTGTCTCATCACCACATAAAACAATACATAATTAGAGGAAAATACATTTAATTCGATTCATAAAATACGAAATATCAACACCATCCAAAAAATTTTACAAATGATGTACAACATATTTCTATTATTAACGATTCGAACCTATTGGTTTTTATGGGAAAAGCCCAAGATTTTTTTATCGCTATTATAGTTTTATTAGTTTTGTGTTAGCTAGCTTATATGGTAATAACAAAATTGCCCAGAAGATAAAAACTGAACAAAATGATAAAATACTTATTTATTCTACTCTTGATTATAGCACCAATATTTTCACCTGCTCAAGAAATCAACAAAACAGACAAAAATGGTTTAAAACAAGGGGTTTGGATTAAAAAATACCCAAATGGAAAAATCAAATACAAAGGCTATTTTCTCGACAACAAGCCCAGTGGACGAATGGAACGCTTTCATACCAATGGTAACTTAAAAGCTGTATTAATTTTTTCTAAAAATGGGATTAAAGCAAAAGCAGAACTTTACAATGAATCTGCTCAACTTGTTGCCAAGGGAAATTTTATAAAATCGCAGAAGGATAGCATTTGGAACTATTTCGATAAAAAAGGAAATGTTCGAGCAAGTGAAACATTCCAAAATGGCATTAAAAATGGACTTAGTGAATACCGTTTTAAAAATGGCAAAATTTCAGAATCTATTCCTTTCCTTAACGGAAAAAAACATGGCATTTGGAAGCGCTTTTTTGAAGATGGTACCCCCTATATTGAAGCGAAGTACCAAGAGGGTAAACTAAATGGTTATTTTCAGGCATATTATCCTAATGGCATCATCGAATTTGGAGGAGATTATCTCAATAATAAAAAGTCCGGTAATTGGAATCATTATTCTGAGAAAGGAGATTTGCTTTTTACCATTGAATACAAAAATGGTGTGGCTTTGAATCAGGATGAGCTTGATAAACAGCAAATGAAAAAACTGGAGCAAATGGAAGCTCAGAAGGAGAAACTAATCAAAAGTGATCCAGAAAATTACCTAAACGATCCTGATTCATTCTTACGCTCTCAGATGAGACGATAAACTCCCGAAAGGAAACCATGACAAACAAAGGAATAAGTTTATTTCAATTAAATAATCAGATTAAAGGAGTTTTAAAAAACTCTTTTGATTCTGATTTGTGGATTGTTGCAGAAATTAGCGAAGTCCGCTACAATCAGAATGGTCATTGTTATTTGGAGTTGGTCGAAAAGGATGATGATACAGATCAAATTATTGCCAAAGCCAGAGCAACTATATGGGCCTATACATTTAGGATGTTAAAACCTTATTTTGAAACCAGCACTGGTCAAAGATTTTCAGCTGGAATTAAGGTTTTAATTAATGTTGGGATAGAATTTCAGGAAATTTACGGCTACACCTTAAACATTAAAGACATCGATCCTAGTTATACACTGGGAGATATTGCCAAAAGAAGAAAAGAGATCCTGAACAGATTGGAAGAAGAAGGGGTTTTGGAAATGAACAAAGAGATTGATTTCCCGGAAATTCCAAAATGTATTGCACTTATCTCCTCTCCTACGGCAGCTGGTTACGAAGATTTCACAAACCAATTGGAAAACAATGTTTCCGGATACAAATTTCACTACAAACTGTTTCCTGCCATCATGCAAGGGAATCAGGCCGAAGAATCTATTATTGAGGCACTAGATCGAATTAATGAGTATGAGGATGTATTTGATGTTGTTGTCATTATTCGTGGCGGTGGTTCAACTGCCGACTTGAATTGTTTCGATAGCTACTGGTTGGCTTTTAATATTGCCCAGTTTCCACTTCCTGTAATGTCAGGGATCGGACACGAAAGAGATGAAACCATTGTTGATATTGTAGCCAATGTCCGTGTTAAAACTCCAACTGCAGCTGCCGAATACCTGATTGACTGTTTCGACGAGAAACAAGCTTATCATGAAAGTTTGCAGGAAGAATTTTATAATGGAATAAATGAGATTCTGCTTGAGGCTTCGGAGAATTTGCATTATCTATCCAACAAGTTTTCGCCATTGGTTAAAAACATATTGGAACGAAAATCAAATCAGCTTTTGCTGGCGAATGAAAAACTAATTCATTCGGCAAAACAATTAACAAAATCACACTCTTTTAACTTGCAGAGTTTTAAAACCAAATTGAAATTAGGCTTAGAACATCGATTAAGTAATGAAAAGAGTCATGCTGAACACCTGCAAAGTAAAATTGGCATTCGAGTTGGTAGATTACTCGAAAATCAAAAGCATAAATTATCACTACACGAGCAAAGTGTAAAATATCTAAACCCTGAAAATATCTTACAAAAAGGATATACACTAACTTTAAAGGATGGAAAAATAGTGAAAGATATTTCATCATTATCTAAGAACGATAAAATTGAAACCAGATTTAAAGATGGTCTGGTTGAGAGTGAAATTCAAAAAGTAAATCCTAAAAAATACAAATAAATGGCTAAGAAAAAGATCAGTTACAGCGAAGCAATTGCCGAAATCGAAGAGACAATCATGTTGATTGAAAATGAAGAACTAGATGTTGATGATTTATCCGAAAAGGTAAAACGAGTTTCAGAATTATTGGTGATTTGTAAGGCAAAATTAAATAGTACAGAAAAAGAAGTTGAAAAAATTTTAAAAGAGATCGATGAATAAAATTTTACTCCTTTTTGCATTTGTAGTTTGGGGATTTTCATGCACTTCCCAAAAAACTACAAACAATAAAATTCAACAATTTGTAGATGAATTCACCGCTGATTCCTGCTTTTATTCGGCTGGGATTGGCATTATTATTAAAGATGTTGAAAAGGGTAAAATATTAGCTCAACACAACTCGAAATTGGCTTTAACACCAGCTTCGAGTCAAAAATTAGTTACCACGGCTAGTGCTTTGGAAATTTTAGGTGGAGATTATCAGTTTAAAACGCTTATCGAAACTGATGGGAATATTGAAAATAGAAAGCTAAAAGGGAACCTAATTATTACAGGAGGAGGTGATCCTACGTTGGAATCGAAATATTTTGAATCTCAACAAAACATTGCCAACAGAATTGCATCAAAACTAAAAAAATTAAATATCAGTACTATCAATGGTAATATTCTGGTAGATAATTCATATTTCAAACCATCCATTCCAAGAACCTGGATATGGGAAGATATTGGCAATTATTATGGTGCTGTTCCCAATGCCATCAACTATCGAGATAACATGTACACCCTTTATTTTAAATCGGGTAAAGCTGGAAACAAAACCAAAATTTGGAAAACGGTTCCACACAATACAGGTTTGGAATTCGACAATCAGGTTCTAAGCTCAGAAATCAATCGCGATTTGGCATATATTTTTGGTGGTAACACAAGTAATTTACGAAGAATAGAAGGCAGCATACCTCAGAATCGAAATGAATTTAAGGTAAAAGGAGCTTTTCTTCACCCAGAATTTGCCTTACTTGATGATCTTAAATCAGAATTAAAGAATAATAACATTCGAGTTCTGAATCAAAAAATCAAGCCTCGAACCAATCGCAAAAAGTTATTCGAAATCCCATCTCCCAAACTAAAAGAAATCGTGTACTGGACCAACCAGAAAAGCGTTAACCTTTTTGCCGATCAATTACTTTTTGAAATTGCACAAAAGAAAAATGAAAAAGCCGATTGGAAAACGGGAACGAATACCATCAATGAGTTTTGGAAAGCAAAAGGTATTGAAACCAAATACCAAAATTTACTCGATGGTAGTGGTTTATCGCATTTTAATGCCATTTCTGCTGAGTTTTTTAGTCAAATCCTGACTGACATGTATCACAGCAAAAATTATGATGCTTTCTTATCATCACTTCCTGTTGCTGGCAAATCGGGTACTTTAAAATATTTTGGGAAAGGCAGTGAACTTGTAAACAATTGGAAGGCCAAAACTGGATCGATGACAGGTGTAAGAACTTTTTGTGGCTATTTAAAAAACTCAGAAGGCAAAACTTACATTGTATGTATTTTAATTAATAATCATCATTGCTCATCTAAGGAACTCAATAATAAATTGCTAAAGCTTTTAATTCATACTTATAATTATTAAATTGAATTGGTTAACGATACAAATCAATTCAATCTTTCTTATGAGAATTAGTATTAAGTCAATAATACTTTCGCTGCTTATACTATGTAGTTTAAGTGCCTATTCATCTGTAAACAAACACATATTAATTTTAAACTCCTACCACAATGGTCTTAGCTGGACTGATTCTACCCTAAATAGTATAAAAAGAGAACTTCTGCAAGATCCAAATACGACACTTCATATCGAGTATATGGATTCAAAAAGATATTTCTCTGAAGAGTATCTGGAACACTTAAAAGCGCATTATCAGTACAAGTCTAAGGGTCAAAAATTTGATTTAATTATTTCTACTGACAACAATGCCTACGACTTTTTAATCAAAAATCGTGATGAAGTTTTCGGTAAAGTTCCTGTCGTTTTTTCTGGTTTAAACTCTTTTGTTGATCCTCCTAAAGGATATACAGGTGTATTTGAAAATTTTAATGTATGTGCCACAATTGATTTAATTGAAAAGCACCATCCAACCTATTCTAAAATAGTAGTTGTAACGGATTATAGTACCACAGGAAAAAACTTGATTACTATACTAGATGAACAAATTCAGGAAATGGGCAAACCTGTTAGATTTGAAGTTTTGAAAACCAAAAGTTTACAAGAATTAAAAATTCAACTTTCAAAATTACATTCTAATGATGTTGTTCTTTACTTGTTATATAATAGAGATATTGACGGCAATTATTACACTTACGAAAAGGGGTTTTCTGAATGTAAACCCTATTGTAAAGTTCCAATTTACTGTGTTTGGGATTTTTATCTTAACCATGGTGCCATAGGTGGATCTTTAATGACAGGAAGAACTCACGGCAAGCAAACTGCCCAAATGGCTAAAAAAGTATTATCCGGCACTCCTATTGATGTTATTCCCCCAATGAAATCTGAATACCAGTATGTGTTCGATTATAATGAATTGGTAAATTTTAATATCAAGATTAAGGATTTGCCTAAAAATTCCAAGCTAATTAATGAACCCTACAGTCTGATTAAAGAAAACAAGGAAATATTTATACTCGCTTTAACCATTTTGATCCTTTTAACCATTATTATCATCGTAATGATGATTAATATTCACCTGAGAAAATTAAGAGAACAGAAAGAAAAAGTACATATGCAGGAAATTACTGCAACCAACGTAAAACTCCAAAAAGCGATAGAGGTTGCAGAAGAATCAAGCCGATTAAAATCAGCTTTCCTGGCCAATATGTCACATGAAATACGCACACCTATGAATGCCATATTGGGATTTACAGAGCTACTTTCAGGTGATAATGTAACAGAGGCAAAAAGAAAGAAGTTTATTTCAATTATCCAGAAAAACACCAATGGATTATTAAGATTAATTAGCGACATTCTTGATATCTCAAAAATTGAAACCAATCAATTAAAGGTTGTTTTGGACAGATGTAATATCTCCAAGTTATTCGATTCGGTAAAATATGATTATGAAACAATTAAAGAGCATAAGGAAAATCACAAGCTCAACTTTATTGTAAGCACCCCCGGAGATAATCCAGTTCAAGAGGTTACAACCGATTCCGTTCGATTGCAACAAGTATTTACCAACCTTATTGAGAATTCGATCAAATTTACCCAAACTGGAGAAATTGAAGTTGGCTATACAGTTAAAGGAAAGTATATTGAATTCTTTGTAAGAGATACTGGAATTGGTATTCCGGAAGAAAAACAAGCCATTATTTTTGACAGATTCCGTCAGGCCGAATTGGATGCAAACTCAAGACAATATGGAGGTACAGGTTTGGGCCTGGCAATTAGTAAAAGCTTAATAGAAATGCTAGGAGGTCAAATTTGGATGAAATCGAAACCACAGGAAGGAACCATATTTTACTTCACTATCCCGCTATAAAATTATGAATTAGAAATTATGAGTTATGAATTTTGGTGCTATATGAAATTTAGTGGGTAACTAAATCGATCGTTATTTGAAAAACTTATCCACAATACATCATACAGAGTCTTGGTTTTATTTACATTCATAACTCATAATTCATCATTTATAATTAAAAAAAGTAATATACTCCTAATGAATATCTCGTACCACCTATCCACTTGGTATCTTCAACCTTAGCTTTTTCTGCAAGTTTACCATATGCAGCAGCAGTATACTCCGCTTCAAATTCGAACTTTAAGTTCTTGTATTTTTTACAAACACGTGGTGCCAAACGGTACAACTCTCCAATGTCTTTGCTTCTTGCATAAACCAAATCTGTCGAGGCAATATCATCCTGGGCACCGTAATTTTTAGAATATCCAGCAAGGAAGGCATATTCCCAATCATTTTTCTTGTAAGAAAACTCAGCCCACGACCCAATTACTTTAATGCCTGTGTATGATGCTTCGTTGGTTACAGGATTCAAATCCTTCACAGCATATCCGCCCAACATTAACACATCAGTAAGGTTGGTACCATAAGTGGTTTGAGCCTTAAAAGTAACCGGATTGAAATTCAATTTGAAATATCCCATAATTGCCCATGATGAAATGGTTTCATCATTTTTCCATTCCTGATAATCTCCATTTTCTTTAGAACCAGTTGTACTCATCAATGATGGTTTAAGATTCTTGTATTCACCACTTACACCAAACAGGTGTTTTTTCTTCCCTAAGTAATAATGCGCCTGTCCTTGAACAATTGGCATCCCGGCATTTCTTAAATATTTGTTAGAAGATCCATCAGGACCAGTACTTGTATAATCTCTTTCTGTTGCAATTGCTGCCAACAGTTTCCAATTGCCTGTTTTATGAGTTAATCTCACTTGCGGATTACGAGCAAATGGCTTGAATGGCAAACCTGCATTGGCACCTACCGTAAATGGGAAAACTTCAGCAACAAACAATGGAGACCATGTCTGTCCGATTAAAAGAGAAGTATTGCCCCAATCCAAATTTACAAATGCATGACGCACACGTAAACCATTGGTATCCGATTCACCGTTTCCAATAAACTCAGCTTCAATCATTCCGTTGGTTTTTGCACCCAAAATTTCAGGACCAGTAATCTTGGCATTCATTCTCGATTGAATTACCGCCATATTGTACACACCACCTTCATTAATATCTTCGCCTGCAGCATCTAAAATCTCATTTTTAGGATACAGTAGAATATGACCTTCGCGTGCAGCAACCATTTGACGGGTATCGTAAGTGAATAGAGTGTGTACATATCCACCAAATTTCACCGAAACTGGCAGTTCTTTTTTTTGTGCGTTAAGACCTGAAATGCTTATGAATGAAACAAAAAGCAATAACAGAGTTTTTAATTTTTTCATCGATTTTGTTAGGTTTTAATTCGGCTGCAAATATAATCATGATTTTTTCATAGCAAGCAAAAAACTTGAATAGGAAAGACTTAAATATTGATCAATTCAAGAAGGGCACCAAGCTTCCCCCTAATAAGCACTCAAAAATACACTTGAAACAAGACTTCTTCTACAGGCGGTAGAAGGATTTTATACCGTACGGTAGAAGGTGTTTATACCGAGCGGTAGAAACATTAATCACTTAAGGGAAAGTAATGTCACTTTGCAGTAATAAGCGGGATTGCTTATTGGATAAGTGAAAGGGGTTTAGCAATTACTGCTCGTATTCTTGAAATACAATCAATGGCCCTCCTTCAAATTCAATTCTGAAACTATCACCCATCGATTCATTTAAGGTACCTTGCCACATCATTTCCAATTTCTGATTAGTTAAAGCATATCGCAAGTTTGCTGTGGTAATTAGTGTATCTCGGTTTGGTGAGAAAATGGAAACTTGTTGTCTGGTAAAACTATCAAAATTCTTTGAGCGAACTATTGGCGTAAATACGCCATAACTGGTTAGCATTTTAACTTTTACTTTTTTGGCATATTGCGGCAATAGAAACACATTACCAATCATGTGATCATCGCGCTTACCCGTTGCTCCAACTATAGCTATTTCGTTATACTTATTTGCTATACACCATTCAACCGCCTTGGTTAAATCATTGGTATCTTGATTTGAAAAGTGATGTATAATCTCCTTATACTTCCATTTCAATTCTGAATCTAAAGAATCCAAATCACCAATAATGGCAAAAGGTTCTAATCCTGCTTTTTCCAAATTGTTAATTGCACCGTCGCAACAAATGATATGTTTTGATTCTTTTAGCTCCTTTAATGGGATTTCGTGAGTTGGAAAGGCTCCGTTTGCTAATATTACAGCTTTCTTTTGCATTCTCGATCAGTGATGATAAAATTTGAGCCTGTAAATTTAATTATTTACCTGAAATAGCCTGAGAACGAAGCATGTCTTTTTTCCATTGCAGGTAGCCAACAACAGCCATGGTAGTATAGAAAAAGAAAAGTATTGCAGTAAAATTCAAATCTTTATAAATATATAAGCCTAAAGAAACCGAGTTTACAACAATCCAAACCAACCATTGTTCCAGTATCTTGCGAGCCAACATCCATGTAGCAACAATACTCAATGCCGTGGTAAATGCATCCCAGTATGGAATCGAACCGTCGGTAAAGTTGACTAAAATGAAAGCAATTAAGGCATAAATTGCAATGCTGGTCACTAATAGTTTTAGAAATAAATTCATGTTTAAACGGATGACAGGCAGTTCTTTTTCTTGCTGTTTCCCCCTTGCCCATAAAATCCATCCATAAATACTGATAAAAACGTAATAGAACTGAAGTGACATATCAGCATACAGCTTGGCCACAAAAAACACATAGATATACATTACAGAAGTAAGCAAACCTACAGGCCACAACCATTTGTTCTGTTTGATTTCCAGGTACAGAAATAATAATCCTAATATGGTTCCTATGATTTCAACAATATTGTCAGTTATCCAGTTCATATATTAATCATTAGATAGAGACGCACAGTCGTGCGCCTCTACAAAATTATATTTTAGAATCGTAATGTTACACCTGCCAGAACATTTGTTCCTGCCTGTGGATAATAGTATCTCCATGTTTTTTCAACACCTTGCTCATACCAGTTTCCACCATATGCATTGTTTTCATACTTGGTATCAAATACATTGTTAATGCTTAATTGGAAAACAATTTCTTTCATCCAACTTGGTTTGATACTGTAGTTCAATCTTAAGTTGTGAACATTGTAATCATCCAACTTTCGATCTGCACTAGCAGTATTATCAAAATACTGTTCCCCTACATACTTGCTAACAAAACTTACATCAAAACCTTTTGAAGGAGTCCAGGTTAAAATGCTGCTTCCAACTGTTTCCGGTGAGTAGCTAATGTCTGTATCTCCTAACTCTTTCCCTTTATATTCTTTGTTCCAATTTTCATCGTAGTAAGTTGAATACTCTACAAAGTCTTTAATTCTGTTGCGACTTAAAGTAAGGTTAGCATCCCATTTTAATGTTGGAAAAATCTGTACACCCCAAATCAATTCAATACCTGTTCGGTAACTCTTATCTACATTTGTCATGATATCATAGCCAACGCTATTTTTCTCTCCTGTTGGTACCAACTGATCGCGATAGTACATGTAGTAAAGATTTACACCAAAAGTTGCTTTCGCAGATTTATAGTTATAACCCAATTCATAATCAAATAATGACTCATCAACAGGATATGAACTTGGATCGCCTTTGGCATCTTTAAAGTTTGCACGAGTTGGCTCACGATGAGCTACACCAAATGATGCATAAGCTGAGTTTCTATCGTTAAGGGTATAATACAATCCCACTTTAGGATTGAAGAAATCAAATTTATGCTCCTGAACCAATGGCAAAAGATCATCATCCGTACCATCCATATCGTAAGAAATATGACGATACTGAACATCTCCATACGCATTTAATTTGTCGCTCAATTCAACATTCATCTTGGCAAAAACATTGTAATCGGTCTTCTCTCCAGTATTCAAATACCATTGATGACCATTAGGAACCCCACCGTTTTGAGCCCAAAGAATATTTCCAAAATGATCTCCGTCATAACGATTCCAGGCACCACCAAATGATGCATCAATTCTGTTCTTTTTATAATTTAACGAATATGTAAATCCGTAAAAATCGTTCTTCAACCACTTTTGACGAGTTAAATCAGTTTTGGTAACTTCCTTTCCATCAACAGTAGGATTTGTTAACCCATAAGACTTGTAATCGGTAGTATGATAATCATTATCATCATCTTGAAACTGCTCATAGAATCCTTTTCCTTTTGTATAGTGAAGAGCTGCATTCAAATTCAGATTGGAAGTCAACTCTTGTGAGTAGAACAACTGATAATGCGTTTGCTTGTAATTATCAGTCTGATTGTCGTAATACCTTGTAACACCATTTTCGTCAATATACTCTCCTGCAGGATTGTATCTTCTATCCTCAACAACACTTTCATCAGGATTATTAATAGTAGGGTTCCCCCACCAGCTAATACCCGTTTTTTGATCACCCGAAATGATGTTGAATTTCAACATGCTTCTTTCTGTGTAATAAGTACCACTGGCAAAAAATGATTCATGATCAGAAAATGCACGGTCAACATATCCGTCAGACTTTAACTTTGAGTAACGAGCATCAAAACTAAATTTTCCATTGATTAAGCCTGTTCCAGCTTTAAAAGTATTACGGAAAGTATTGAACGATCCAGCTACACTTTGAACTTCAGCATAAGGATCTGCATTTACAGTTTCTGTTTGAAAGTTAATAGTAGCTCCAAAAGCTGCAGCACCATTGGTAGATGTTCCAACTCCACGTTGAATTTGAATGTTATCAACCGATGAAGCAAAATCTGGCATGTTTACCCAAAATACACCTTGCGATTCTGAGTCATTCAATGGCACACCATTTATGGTAACATTAATACGAGAAGCATCCGTACCACGAATGCGTAATGCTGAATAACCAACACCATTACCAGCTTCCGATGATTCTACCAAAGAAGGAGTCAAGCTTAACTGGTATGGAATATCCTGACCTGTATTTTGCTTTCTAACCTCTTCTCCACCCAAATTGGTTACTGCTACAGGAGCTTTGTTTCCTGCTCTTGTTGCTGCAACCAGCACCTCTTCGGCCATTATGGCAGTTGGATTTAATTTAAAATCTAAATTCTTTGATTCAGTAAGCTTTACAGAACTTTCCTTTGTTTCATAACCCAAAAAAGAGATCACAAATTGGTATTCTCCAGCTTTTAAATTTGTAAACTGATATTCACCATATGAATTGGTAACAGTTCCCAAATAAGTTCCTTTTACTGCAATTGCTGCACCAGGAAGTGCATTTCCGCTTTTATCGGTAACTTTTCCATTTACATTTAATTGTGAAAAACCGATAAAGCATACAAATTGCAATACAATTAACAGAGTTGCTCTGCGCAAGACAGAGTTCATTTGCTTAAACATTGTGTAATAAATTAAAACGTTAATAAAATATTGCAATGAGGTATTTATAAGATCAGGTTGGCGAAAAGTTAGCTCGCAATTTTCCTACGCCGGCATTATCCGGATCAGGTTCGATATCAATAGTAACAATTGATATAAGGGTATGATCTCAGCCAGTTAAAATTAGGCACCCCACTGTGATTTGGCGCAAAGATAGTCTGAAAACTAGCAAAAACAAAAAAGTCGGCAAAAAGCCGACTTCTAAAACCTAAACTATTATAACTACTCTAACCTATAATCAATTTGGGGCTTTCACTCCCAAAACGTCATTAATTGCTTTTACAAATGTGGCCTTAGGCAAAGCTCCTTGAGCCATTGTTGGTTTGCCTTCCATAGGCACAAACAGCAAAGATGGTATACTTCTGATTCCAAATGCAGCTGATACTTTTTGAGCCTTATCAGTGTCTACTTTATAAATCTGAATGGCATCGCCATATTCCTTTTGCAATTCCTTTAGTACTGGAGCAATTCTTTTGCAAGGCCCACACCAATCTGCATAGAAATCAACAATTACAGGCTTATTCCCCTCAAATTTCCAATCACCACCTTTTTCGTAATCAAATACCATTTCTTTAAAACTATCATCATCTAAATGGATAATTTTAGCATCAGAATTCGATTGCGCATAACTATGGACTCCCATAAAAGCAACCAACATTATTATTAAAAACTTCTTCATTTTCTTTTTCTTTTCAGGTGCAAACACCGTTTCATTTTTAATTCATTATCGCTCTAAAACTAATAATGATTTGCTTTTTATTGTGTCTGCCAACGACCGTTAATAACTCTTTAACTTTTCAGTAATCAACGCAGATATCTATTTACGACTGATTTTTAATAGGTTATTCATTTATTGTGATCGCAATTATTTTGCCTCAACCTTTAAAACTTCTGCAAAGGCTTGTTTAAAATTTTCTTTTGATAAGGCCCCCTGTGCCATTTGTGGTTGACCATCCTTAGGAATAAACAACAATGATGGAATACTTTGAATTCCGAACATTGCTGATAATTCTTGTTCCTTCTCAGTATCTATTTTATAAATATCCAAAGCCTCGCCATATTCTGCCTTCAACTCATCAAGAATAGGAGCTACCATTTTACATGGTCCACACCAATCTGCATAAAAATCTACCAAACATGGTTTGTTACCTTCGAATTTCCAATCTTTATTTTTTTCGAAATCAAATACTTTTTCTTTGAACGATTCTTTCGTTAAATGTTCTACCATAACTAACGCCTAATTTAATTTACTACTATAAATATATACAAATCTATATATTTTTATCAAACAATTAACATACCAAAGCCTATTTTTCTCTGAATTTTCATAATCCACTTAATTAATTGTAATTTTGTCAGGAAATTAAACAGTCGGTATATCATGTATCGACAAAATAGTAGTAACAGCCTGATTACAGGCTATATGACTAATAAATAAGTGAAAGAACATTTAAAACATCCTATATTTTCAATCATATCAGAAATTGTAACTGAAGAAAATCTCGAAAGCTATGTAATTGGAGGCTTTGTTAGAGATATATTTTTAAAACGCAGTTCAAAAGATATTGATGTAGTTGTAATTGGCAGTGGTATTGAATTGGCCCAAAAAGTTGCAGACAGAGCTGGTAATCCTAAGGTATCTGTCTTTAAGAACTTTGGTACTGCAATGCTAAAATTCAAAGACCTTGAAATAGAATTCGTAGGTGCCAGAAAAGAATCATACAACAGAGACTCTAGAAAGCCAATTGTTGAAAATGGCAGTTTAGAGGATGACCAGAAAAGAAGAGATTTTACCATTAATGCGCTAGCATTAAGTCTACACAAAGACAATTTTGGAGAACTTTTGGATCCTTTTGGAGGCATTGATGATTTGAATAGTAAAATCATTAAAACACCAATGGATCCCATGATTACCTTCTCGGATGATCCTTTAAGAATGATGCGTGCTATTCGTTTTGCAACTCAGCTAAACTTTAAAATTTCCGATATTACTTTCGAAGCTATTAAAGAAAACAAGGATCGCATTCACATCATCTCTAAAGAGCGCATTATAGAGGAACTAAATAAAATTGTAATGTCAGCTAAACCATCAATTGGTTTTAAATTGCTTGAAGAATGTGGCTTGTTGAAAATTATTTTTCCAGAGTTTCAAAGATTGAAAGGAAGAGAAACAAGAAACGGAATTAGCCATAAAGACAATTTCTATCATACTCTTGAGGTTTTAGATCAATTGGTGCCTCACTCCGATAATTTATGGCTTCGATGGTCCGCACTGCTACACGATATTGCCAAACCAAATACCAAAAAATTTGTGAAAGGAATCGGTTGGACTTTCCATGCTCACAATTTTGTTGGGGAAAAAATGGTTCCTCGCATTTTTAAGAATATGAAATTGCCCTTAAATGAAAAGATGAAATTTGTTCAGAAGATGGTATTACTGCACATGAGACCAATTGTATTGGCTCAAGAGGTAGTAACCGATTCTGCTGTTCGAAGATTACTTTTTGATGCTGGTGATGACATTGATGACCTAATGAAATTATGCGAAGCTGATATCACATCTAAAAATGAAGAAAAGGTAAAACGATTCCTTGACAATTTCCAGCTGGTTCGCAAAAAACTAAAAGAGGTTGAAGAAAAAGATGCAATACGCAACTTCCAACCTCCGATTGATGGACAAGAGATTATCGATACATTTAATTTGTCACCATGCAAAACCATTGGCGATATAAAAGTAGCCATAAAGGATGCAATTCTTGATGGAATTATTCCCAATGAAAGAGAAGCAGCCTATGACTACATGATTAAAAAAGGAAAAGAACTGGGGCTTGAACCAGTTGGCAAAAAAAAGAATAATTAGTTCGGAAATATTTCCGGACTTTTTTTTTCTGTTATATAACCTATTTCAATTTGTTAAGCAGCAGTTGATATACTCGACATAATATCTACTTTTGCGGCAATTAAGCAATCTCACTATTTATAATTATACACCCAATGGCCTACGTTGATAATACAATGATTATCAGAAGAGATCTGTTATCGAAAATGGCAGAACTTTTTAATGAAGGAAAATTTAATGAAGGATTAGATCGAATCCCTTTAGAAATGGCACCTCGAAGAAAACAAGATCTTGATAGATGTTGTGTTTTTAAAGAGCGTGTTATCATTAAAGAAAAATTAATTCCTCTTTTGGGATTTGATTTGGAAGATGATCGAGATGAGTTGAAAACACTGGCAGAATATGCCGAGGAAGCACTAGAAAGAAAAAATCCTATCAACAAAATTCTTACCGTTGTTGATGAAGCTTGTACTTCATGTGTAAAAAACTCATACATCGTTACCAACCTTTGTAAAGGTTGTGTTGCACATCCTTGCATGATGAACTGTCCGAAAAATGCAATTAGCTGGAACGCTAATGGTCAGGCACAAATCGATCCTAAAACTTGTATCAACTGCGGTATTTGTATGAACGTGTGTCCTTATCACTCCATTATATTCATGCCTGTTCCATGCGAAAATGCTTGTCCTGTAGGTGCAATTTCCAAAGATGAGTATGGTATCGAACAAATCGATGAAGACAAATGTATTGATTGTGGTAAATGCATCACTGCATGTCCATTCGGATCAATTATGGAGAATTCACAAATTGTGGATGTAATGAAATCGATCAAAGATGAAGAGACTGAAACCATTGCAATTGTTGCCCCTGCAGTTATTGGTCAATTCAAATCGACCACAGATACCGTATTAGGTGCTATAAAACAATTAGGCTTTTGTGATGTAATTGAAGTTGCAAAAGGTGCAAATGTAACAACAGAAAAAGAAGCTGATGAGTTATTGGAACGTTTGGAAAACAAAGCTCCGTTTATGACTACTTCTTGTTGTCCTGCATATGTTTCTGCTACAGAAAAGCACATTCCTGAAATTCAAAAATATGTTTCGGAAACCAAGAGTCCGATGTACTATGCAGCTGAAATTGTAAGAGAAAAATATCCTAATGCAAAGATCGTATTTATAGGTCCATGTATTGCCAAGCGTCGTGAAGGAATGAAAGATCCAAATGTTGATTACGTAATGACATTTGAAGAACTTTCAGCTCTATTTCATGGTTGGAATATTGAAATTAGTAAAGAAGAACCTCTACTTTTGGATAAAAGCATTTTGAATCATGGGAGAGCTTATGCAGCCAGCGGAGGTGTTGCACAATCGGTTCTAGAAGTTAAGCCTTACGTGAATATCAAACCTGTAATTGTAAATGGTTTAGATAAGAAAAAGATTAAAATGCTAAAGGCTTTTGGTAAAACGGGTAAAACCAGCGGGAATTTTGTAGAAGTAATGGCTTGCGAAGGCGGCTGTATTGCCGGACCAAGTTCCAATTTTGATCCTAAAACAGGAAGCAAACTTTACGAGAAAAATCTTGCTGCTTTAATTGAAAGTTTAGAAGATTAATATCTATAAAAAATTTCCAGTGCGGTAATGATCGATTACCGCACTGGAAACATACATTATCTAGTGTGGAAAACATACAATTCCGGACTAGAAACCAAGCATCACTGCACCAGGATTTTTAAAGTGATTATTTAAGCTTGAGTAGAGCCTCTTACGCAAATATATAAACTGCTAAATTACAAGTAATTAACATCACCTCCTCCAGAGATCAAGAATAACGGGAAGATGATCGCTAAAACCTCCATGGTACTTGTACCCCACAAATGTTCGGTAAGGTTTTAATCCGAAATGAGTTTCATCTTTTTCCAATAAAAAATCGGGTGCAAACACACTCATTCCATCTTTGTTGCAGTACAAAACGGCAGATTTATTCATTAATGATCCCGAAACAATAAACTGATCGAGCATTCCCCACTTCCCTTGGTACTTATGACTGCCAATACTTCCATTTTTCACAAAAACGCTGGCTAAATTATACAATTGCTGATCTTTAATTTCGTCGGCAATTTCCGTAGCTCCCAAAGTTTTACATATGGATTCATTCTCCGGATAATCATTAAAATCTCCCATAATAAGGACATTTGCCTTTGGCGATTGCAAATAAATTGAATCTACTTTTTGCCTTACCAATTTTGCAGCAGAAATACGCTTTTGCTCCGATTCAAGCTGTCCACCCCAACGCGAGGGCCAATGATTTACAAACACATGTAATGTGTCACTGGAGTGCAACTTTGCTTTCACATATAAAATCTCGCGGGTAGTAGATACCTTTTCTCCATTGTAAATTAATTGGATAAAGGAAGTATCTATTGGTTTAAATACTTCAGGTTGATACATCAAAGCAACATCGATCCCTCTTCTATCAGGCGATTCTCTATGAATGATTTGGTAACCTATTTTACCCAAATGACCGAATTTAAAAATACCATCAAGTACAAAACGATTTTCAATTTCGCACAAGCCTATAATGTCAGGAAACTCCCATCCACCTGCAGCCATTATTATTTTAGATATTTTATTGACTTTCTTTTGGTACTTTTCCCAACTCCAATTCCTTACTCCAGTGGATAAAAATTCATTGTCCAGCTTTAAGCTATCATCAAAACAATCGAAACAATTTTCTACATTGTAAAACATTGCTCTAAAATCACCGCGCTTGTTCTCTTCCCTTCCTTCTAATATAGATTGTGCAGAGACATAAAAACCAATTAGGAACAAAAAAATGGTAAGGTATATTCGTTTCATTCCTGACTATCCTTAAACTCAAAAGCCCCCATATCTGGAGTTGAATCAGCAGTCCTCGAGTTATTCAGAAGGTCATTAGGATATTCTATTCCAATCTCAAGCTTCCCTGTATTTATACATGGAGAGGTTTCACTAAGCGTATAATTTTTTTCTTCAATAGACGTGAATTCAGGATTCTCATTGAAAATGCAGTCTGAGAAAATCGAGGCATATTCATCCTGAAGCGATTTACTTAGTTTTAAGAGCGTATTTTCTACTTTTAGTCCAGATGTATTACTAACAACAAATTCGTCGCTGTGAGTTCCCCATATAATGCAATTAGCAATATTAGAATTATATGTCGAAGAATTTGCAATCTGAACATTCGGCACAGTTCTTATATCAAAATTCCAAGCATTGTATAAAGTCGATTGAAATAAATTAAGCTCACCATCCTCAACTTTTAAACATTCGTCTCCACAATTTACCAACAACAAATCGTGCGCTTGCAGATTAGCATTTGTAATGGCAATTCCATTTTCTGTAAAATTTCTGATTATTCCATATGCCAACTGTAAATCCCCATTATTCCCAGTATATTGAATTCCATTAATACCATCTTCCAGAATAAAATGACTCAATCGATTTGATTTGCTACTTTCATGAATATGAATTCCGTTCCATTGACCAGGTACATTTTTATACAATTCCTCTAATCGCGAACTGCCAAAATAAACAGGTTTTTCAAAGCTCCCTTCTGCTTTTATAGTCCCATGTATATCTAATCCTCCATTCTTTCCAAAATATACAGTCGTTCCTTCCTCCAGGATAAGCTCAGCATTCTCGAAAATTGAAATTTGCTTATTAAGCAAATAAGGCCGTTTTCCTGTCCAATTTTGCGAATCGACTACATCTTCCTCAACTAAGACTACATCTTGGCTCCAAGTGCTTAAAATTACCCCTTGAAGGTTGTTATTTACATTAAACACCAAAATATCTTCAAGCAAAACTGCTTCATCAGTATCTTTTGGCCTTAAATCAACCTCCACAAATACGAAAAGACTGTCATTCGCTCCTATTTCTACATTTTCAAACCTTTCTTCAGCTGTTCCATTTACATTAAGTCGATATGGTGAATTCTCATCTTGCAGATAGATCTCTTGCAGATTGATTTTTTTTGATGATTTGTTATATACCTTAAACTGCTTAGTAGTTGATATAAGTCCTGTAAAAAGTGTATCAAATTTTAGTGTATCCACTGAAAAACTTACTCGAAAATTAGGATCAGTATTTAATCCATCGTCATTATCACAAGAATAAGTTGCCAATACACAGCTTAAACAGAATAGCAGATATAAAATATTGCGCATAAAATTAATGTTTAGGAATTTTGAAGATAAAAAAAATCCGGTAGTTATGTATGCTACCGGATTTAAAATTCTTTTTAGCCTAAAAGAAAATATAGTTTTTACTTTTTCTTTTATGACGTTGTGTTTTGGTTTTACTAAAGTTTCTATCGGCCGCCCTTCTTTCACGCATTCTACTCTCACGCTTCATCTTATTCGGAATATCAAAATTGATTCCCAAGGTGATTTCATGAGTACCATCGCTACTATCAGCGATTAAGTTATTGGTGTAATGATCGTAAGAATATCCGATATAATACTGATTGTAACTTACTCCAACCATACCCACAATTTGATCGTTTGATCGGTATGATGCTGCCATCCAGAAATGATTGATGTATAATTTCAATGTTGCATCGTAATACATATCTGAATTCATGGTTTTTCTCACAATCACAGATGGCTCCAGATCCACCAAATCCATTAAATGAAAAGTATAACCTGCAGTACCATAAAAATGACGCATCATGATATTATCGGTGTAAATGTTGTCGCCAAGCTTTACCGAAGATTCGAATAAATGAGCAGCGGAAAAACCGATAAAATAATCATCATTATACAAATATACCCCAAAGTTAGCATCGGGCACATAGGTTACCATATCGGATCCAGTGTAAAGCGGATCATTTACCGGTATATCGCGTCCATCGAATTTATATTGGTAGAATACACCTCCCAACCCAAAGGAAAGTTTAGTTCCAGCTTTGCCATATCGACGCCTGTTTAATTGCAAATGGTAAGCATATGAAAGTTCTACTCCAGTGCGAGAAACAGCTCCATATTTGTCATTAAAAAAGTAGCCTCCAACACCAACACCACGCTGTTTATTTCTGCGTGCCAGCGGATTACCCATTACATTACAGGTAGTACATTTGTCACCTAAATTCTTGTTAAAACTTAAGGCCTGTGTTTCAGGAGCTCCTTCAACACCAGCCCATTGCTGCCTCAAACTTAGTCGCAATGGCGAATACATCCTACTCCCTGCCATAGCAGGATTTAGCAAGAATCCATTCTCTACATACTGACTGTAAAGAGGCAATTGTTGCGCTTTAACTTGAAAAATTCCAAGCAAGAGAATACCTAATAAAATTAATGTTCTTCTCATTAGATTATAATGGTCAGGTTTTAAAGTTCTATTTTACTATCTCAGAATGGTTACGGTACCCATCATTGGCTTTTCATCCTCAACCTCCACCGCGTAATAATACGATCCAATTGGCAGTTTTATATTGCCATCATTGCCTTTCCACGGCTCCCCTTTATATTCGTTACCAGTACCAGCAAATTTATATACAGGCTTACCCCAACGATCATAAATAACAATCTTCAAATTTTGGATAAATTCAATTCTTTCTATGTCCCAATAATCATTGTAACCGTCTGAATTTGGCGTGAATGCCTTTGGTATTCGAATTCTGCGTTCAAATAAATATTCAACAACAATTGTCGTGTCTAATGGACAATTATTGGCATCCTTCAATTCCAACGTATATACACCTCTGTCAATATCTTCAATTGTTTCAGATGTAAATCCTAAGGATAAATCATCCTTGAGCCAACCGTATGAATAATCTTTAACACCGCCAGTAATATTTACCCCAATGGCCCCATCCATTGCATCATAAGTAGTTGGCCTAATTACTTCAATTTCCGCAACCAATGGTTCAGGCTCAAATATTTCTACTTCAGACATATCTGTACAACCCTGAGCATCAACCACCGACACTTCATATTTCCCGAGTTTAAGATCAGTTGCCTCTGCAGTATCCTGTCCATCAGACCAAAGAATTTTATAATCCGGAGTTCCTCCGCTGATCTCAACCAATGCTCTACCCGTTCCATCTCCATGACAAAGAACATCCGTAAAATCATTAATCTCAGCAATTAAAGTATCTGGTTGGTTTAAAGTAAACGAACCACTATCACTACAGCCATTATCATCAATAACCGTATAGTCATACACTCCTCTAGTTAATTCCTCAATTCGCTGGGTTACACTACCATAGTTATTCCAGTCAATAATATACGGTTCTGTTCCATTACTGATATCTAATTGAATCCAGCCATTTTCCAACCCATAACAGGTAGGATCCTTACTTCCCCCAATCGAAACCATCAATTTTTCTGGTTCTGTAATTTCAATTGGCACATCTTCCAACCTACAACCATTTATATCAGTGATACTTACAGTATATATTCCTGCTACCAATGATTCCTGATCTTCATTATTTACCTCAACACCGGCTCCTGTCCAGTTATACTCATAGCCAGGAGTTCCCCCTTTAGCCTGAATGTTTATATAACCGTCGGTCATTCCAGGACATGAGACATTCCTAGTATTTATCTCAACCTCAAGCAAATCAGGCTCTTTTACAACAATTACCAAACTTTGCTCTTCATATCCAGGATCACCACCTGAATCATGCACCGTTACTTTATAAGTACCTGCATTTAAATTACTTATATCCTTATCGGTACTTCTAAAATGATTGTCGCCAGACCATGAAAATGTAAGATTTGCAGGATCACTAGCTCCCTCAACCGCAAGATTAACAGCCCCTTCCGTACCTCCGGGACAAGTAATGTGTGTTACCGAAGTAGTATAAAGTAGTAATTTTGTAGGTTCATGTACCTTTGTAACATCCTCAATTCTACAACCATTGGCATCAATAACTGCAACTTCGTAAACTCCCATTTCCAGTCCATTGACCGAAACCGTTCCTGATGTATTGTCAAGCTCGGCATGAGAATAACCTTTCGGTCCAGAAATCAAAACTGTATATGGTGCAGTTCCTCCTCCAAAATTTGCAGAAACAAGCCCATCGCGTTCTCCTTCAATACTAATATCTGTATTACTCGCAGTTAGATTTAAATCTACTGGCTCTGTAATTTGTTGATTACCTGTAACATTACAACCTTTTGCAGTAGTAACCTTATAGGTATACATACCTGGTTCCAAATTCATTATCTTCTTAGCCGAAGATAAAAATCCTTTACCAAGATCATTGGTCCACTCAACTGTATAATCAGCTCCACCAGTATCTACCAATAATTCAATTTCTCCATCAGCCGCTTGGTAACAACTAACATTTTTAAAATTTTTAACACTAACAATAATAGGATCAGCAGGTAACAGGTCAAATGTGGCATTTGCCGTATTTCCTCCATCACTCACGCTAAGCGAATAAGTTCCTGGTTCTAAGTTAGATATATTCTTTCCACTTCCCGAATAACCAGATGGACCTGTCCATGAGTATGTGTAAGTTCCTGATCCTCCACCAACAACTGCTTCCAGCTCTCCATCTGAAGAACCAATACAACCTATTGGTTTTACTTGATCAATATATGCAAATACTTGTCCGGGACCTTCAATAATCACCGACTTTTCAACTGTAGTACAAGATGATGCATCAGTGGCAACAACTTTATAAACACCTGCCGCCAGATTTTCAATCAAATAATTATTTTCATCAAAATTATCAGGACTGCTAAATGTTCCACTTGGTCCACTAACTGTAAAAGTGTACGGCATGGTACCTTCAAATAATTCCAATGCCAAAACTCCCTGATTTGTTCCAGCTTTTTCTACATGTTGTTCAACTACAACACCGAGCTGAAGACTGAGACCAAGATCTAATTTGACGGTGTCCGTTTTTGAACAATTTTTCTTATCCGTAATTTGCAATGCATATTTTCCCGAAATCAGGTTTTCAATATTCTGCTCATACGATTTGTAGTCATTCGAACCAGTCCATGTATAATTGTAACCATCATTTCCACCATAAGGCGTAACATGAATAATTCCGTCTTCCGATTTTTCACAAGAAGGTAAAACGATGTCGGCAATTACAAATCCAATTTTGTTTGGTTCCTTTACAGTGATTTCTTTCTCGAATATACACCCATGGGCATCAACGATACGTAATACGTAATTCTCAGGGGCTAAACTTTTGAACATTCCGGTGCTTTCTTCCACACCATCAAGGAAATAGCGGTAATCAGGAGTACCCTGTCCTCCCACTACAAATATTTCACCCGACTTCTCTCCATGGCAGTTGGCATCATCCACAACTAACTCTCCTGCAATTAGTTCCGTTGGCTCATTCAGTTCATGCTCCTTATATGTTGTACATCCAACCTTATCTGTAATGGTCAATTTATACAAACCTCCAGCTAATCCAGAAATATTAGAATCTGTAGAAGAGTATCCATCAGGTCCAGTCCAATCGTAGGAATAATCTGTTACTCCACCAGTTACAGTTGGAGTAAATTCACCATTTTTATCTCCGAAACATTTGAGATCCGAACCATTCAAATCAACAATCAATTCTGGATTTGAATTTATACTTACATCTTCTTCGGTAGTTTTACAATCATTTCCATCCTGAACAAAAACTTTGTAATCACCAGATGCTAATCCGGTAATATTTTCACTTGCTTGCAAATTGTTATCCAAATAATAGGATAAGCTTCCTGTTCCTCCCGAAGCATCAATCGAAATCTCTCCTTCGTGAACTGTGTAACAAGTGAGATCTTTGGTATCGATATTATCTATTAATAATTCATAAGCATCAAAAACATTAACTTCAGCATCGAACTCACATTTTTTACCATCAGCAACAGTTACGTAATATTTTCCTGGTTTAAGACCAAAAGCTGTACTTGTCCAATTTGGTTTGTCATCAGCAGAATCTACATCTTCGCCAGATTCCGATTTCCAGAAAAATGTATAATCAGGATAATTTCCAGTTGCATTCTTTTTAACTGTTGCAATTATTTGTCCATTACTCTGTCCGAAACATTTTACATTGTTGGCAGTAATTTCTAATGAAACTGTAGAAACTTCACCCAATGCAACTTCTATTGTTGATTCAATTTTACAATCAGTTCCATCATCAGCTACAGTATTTTTTCCATATCGAACTTCAACTTTATAGAACCCATTTTTATCAACTTCAATTACCGCGTTGGTTTCTCCATCTATTTCGGTATAAGTACCAGCTGTTCCATCAACACTGTAATACCATTGAAAAGTAGTTGAACTATTAATCGGGAATCCTTTAACATGATCTAGCACAGCAACATCACTACACCACTCTTCTCTTGGTTTATCAAAACTTTCCTCAAATGAAGGAGGATTGTCTTCACCACTAGGATCATTCCATAAAACAAAACCAGTAGAATTATCTCCATCATAATGGTATTTAACTGGATGATCAATGGCACCGGAACCTGTAGTTCCTTGAATATCAGTAAAAAATGCATTGTAAATTTTATCGAAAGTATCTGCTGTTTTGTGAAGTGTTGCACGTACTCCAGGTGTACTTGCTTTTAGAAAAACGTATGAACAACGAACACCTTCCATTTTTAAATCGTTCACAACAGTTACTGTTTTTCCTGACTCAATGGTATTGTTCTCGTAACCCAATGTAAATTCAAGATTTAGAAATTCAGTGTTTCCAAAAATCTTTCCTTCTTCCATAAATCTTACAGAACCAAAATATCCTTTTTCTGTATCTGCTCCACTTGTAATATTAATAACACCATTATCAACAAAATCCACAAATCCGAAACGAACTTCACCATCGGTTTCACAATAAATACCTCCTCCATTTTCAAAAGTAATGTATGAATCTGTACTTGTGAAAGTTAAACCTCCAGTAGTATTCATTATCATACTCCAACTTGTAATATTATTGGAAGTTACTTTAACTATTGAATTTGTCATATCGAATGAACGAACTGCATCAGAATCGTGTAATGACAATGACTTGAACTGATTCACGGTAAAACCAAAACCTTGAGTAGAAACGGAACCTTCATCAATTTCCAAATTTCCAGAAGTAATAAAACCAGTTTGCCAATTCCACTTTTGATCCTTTCCTACAAATCGGATATCTCCATCCAGGTTTTTATTAGCAAAATCAACATTCTTAATATCTGTTAATCCATCACCAATAAATTCGAAAGTTCCCTGCATATCCAAAGTCATGCTATTGGCCAGGTCCATGGAACCAGCCATTTGCAATTTTGCTGTAACAGAAAAACTAGCATCCGGATCAATATCATCATTCCATGTCATACTATGACATTTGGCATCAGTCGTTAATTCTACCAGCTTACTACCAAAGAATGAGTTAGATGTAAAAAACACATCGTCATTAATTGTTGGTACACAACCTTCTTCACTACCATCAATTGCTCTACTCCAATTTTCATGATTATTCCAATTATCATCTGCACCATTACCAGTCCAGTACAAAGCTATAGGAGCAATCGCTCCATCAACGGTCCAACCATTTGTATTTCCCAAATCGAAAGAGTTGCTTGCATTGTATTTTATGCCACCTGAAACATCAGCATGAATATCTTTTAATTCAAGGAAATTACCATTTACATCACTCTTGGAAACTATAAACGTTTCATTTCCTGCACCTTCCTTAGTAGAGTGTAAGTATATTGGAGCAAAACAGCTACCTTCAACAAGCAATTGATCGGTTGTAATGGTTCTGCCTTTTTCTAATTTGTATTCAAAGCCTCTTTCCAATTCAAGAGTTCCGAATGAATTTTTCTTTCCTTTTATTATACCATCTCCTTGGAATAATAAATGTGATGCATATACTTCCAAGCCTGAGAATCCACCATTCAATTCTCCTCCTTTTTCAAATATTATTTCATTAAATGATACACTATTTAAAGTAGATCCTAGTAAAATAACATCGGCATTATCTTTTAATCTTATGGTACTATTTTCTGTAAGAAACTCAAATCCTTGTTCAAAGGCCTCTTCTGCAAAATTGATATAAATCGAACGTCCCGAAACATCTTCGCTACCATTTATTATCAAGTTTGAATTTTTAATATCTAATCCTCTCGAGTTTATGCCTGCAGGAGTTTCAATAGAAGTTAAACTTTTACATTCAACTAAATTTCCATTCGCAATTAACTTGCCATGACGAATAAATAAGTCTCCTTCTGTCTGAAAATTAGAGTTCATGGTCCATTCTCCATCCTTTCCATCGAATTCAACCACGTTCGGAAATACATAACCAAATGTATTAATGGTTTGTGCTTCTGTTGCTCTAAAATAGAAGTTAACCATTGGTGACAAGTCAATTTCCAATGTATTATTAAGAATGAAAGAACCATAAATGTAAACACCCGAAATATCGGTATCTCCCATAATTAAATTAGGTCGTGCTGTTTCAGAACCTGTCCAATCCATTGTTCTACAACGTATATCACCTGAACCCGTTCTTACATTCTGATCAAATCCTGTGAATGAATTTACATCGAAAAAAACATTGTCCTTGGCAGTTGGCACACATCCATCTGGAACCCCACCAGTATCTTTAGCTCCTGAAGAAGTTGCCCAATGATTTGGATCATCCCAATCTCCTTCTCCATTTATCCAATATAAATCTTTACCCTTTGGTTCGTCTTTAAATTTCCAACCGGTTGTATTACCTAAATCCAATGATGATTTTGCAATAAATACATTTTCCGGATCTGCATGGACGTTTAATAAATTAACCGAATTTACTTCAATTTCTTTTACTCCTGTTTTAGCTTTAAATATAGCAGCATCAGAATCAGAACCTGAAATATCGATTGTTCCTTCACAGGCTCCATTGGCAATTATATTTTCGAATTCAAACTCCTGTCTGCTTTCAAACACATAGGTTTTTCCTACGGCCATTTGAATACTTTTGGCCGAAAAACTCATTTTTGAAGGAGTAGGTTTTCTGAAATAAGTATTCCCATTAAATACCATTTCATTAAAACTTACATCATCAGCAAAAATATCTACATATGCATTTCCGGTTGATTCTTCAAAAGTCAGGTTATAAAATGCCAAATCCTCATCGCCTGCAGAAACTATGAACTCTCCTGCTTTTGTCATTTGAATTTCCGAAGTACCAGAAGTTAGCGTAAGTGCTTCTGCAGAAACTTCAAATTTCTCAACTTTAAGGATTGTGGAAGCCAAGTTCAATGAACGTATATTATCTATACCATAGTTAGAATAAAATTCCTTGCTTTCTATTTCATTTCCATTGGTAGATAAATCACCATATTTCAAATCAATCTTACCTGTGGTAATAAGATTTGAAGTGATACTCCAAGAACCAGCTTTCCAACTGCCATCTTCCTGTTCATTTCCAGCAAAATTAAGATCACTAATTAATTCTACTACCCCAATATCAATAGTTTGTGGATCTTTTTCAGCCTTAAAATTCATTTCTCCTGAAAATGAATTCTTTCCTGCTGCCATGCCTGACATATCAAGACTTCCGAATATATTGATTGGTTGATCTCCTGAAAAAGTCATATTGGTTGCAGTACTCCAGGTCATGTTGTTACACTCAGCAACCTGCCCTCTAAGCGAAATATTTACTGCCGAGCTACCCGTAACTTTAACATCTTCAAAAAACACATTGTCTTTTCTTGTAGGAATACAACCTGTATCCCAGTTACCAGCTTCGAACCAATTGTCATCAACATTACCTGTCCAATAAACATCTCCACCAGTCAGATCATCTATAAAATTCCACCCATCATAATTGGAAACTCCAATAGATTTACTAGCATTTAAACCACCTTCATTTGGAACTACATTACCTGTTATAGTTAGATCTTCTACTCTAACCCATTCAACATTTGAAGTATTCACATCACTCTCGATAGATGCAACACCTCCATCCCCTCTCAAAGAAATATTATCTGCACATGTACCTGATGCAACAAATCCATCTTTAGTAAGTAATCTTTGAGTACTTCCTGGCTGAAATAGATATTCTTTTCCTGCAGCCAAGGTAACACTCTCGAATTGATGGTTTCCAGAAAACTTTGCACTTCCATTAAAAATTAATTCTTTGAAAGTAGGATAATCCTTTGCATTCTCATTGGTTAGGTATACCTGGTTATCTTGAGGATGAAACTGAACTTTCTCATAAGTAATTCCATCGGTATTGTTATTATAAAATTCAGCTCCACTTTGGTAAAGAGTTATTTCTGATCCGGTTCCTAAAAAGGAAAAACCTGTCCCCTCAACATGCCAGGCTTTTAAAACTCCTGTATTGACATCAAATTTTGCATTCGCAATGTTTAATGTCCTTGGCTCTGAAGATTTCGAAACAAATCGGTTTACATCAATTGTGAAATTAGCTGCATTTAATGTTCCCGAAATCAAATGTAATTCGTTTTCAACATTCAATGCAGTAACTAAAGTATAAGTATTAGCTTTGCCGTCAACCAACATAGCTCCCGACATTGCATCATTTAAAGATATCGTACCTCCACCTTTCAATGTGGTTTGCCCATCAAAATCCCAGATTGCATTTGTAGCCTTTAAGGATGCATATATTTCCAAATTTTGATTCCCCTCAAATGTAGATGTACCTTGAATCTCAAGATCCTTACATTCTGCAGGAACGTTAACATTCACTGTAAATCCGTTAGGGATAATGGCATTATTATTTCTGGATGGAACACAATCTTTATCCCAGTTCTCATGATTCCCCCAATTGTTATCTCCTCCATCTCCGTTCCAAGTATAGTCATCAGAAGAAGGAGCACCAAAATTCCATCCCAAAGTTGCTCCCAAATCATAGGAATTGGTTGCATTAAAAAGAGCCGCTTTACCTGTTGCAGTTACATTCCTAACTTTTAGGTAATCTAAAGCTACACCATCGGCTGAAATAAATCCGCCTGTAGCACCTCCTGTAATATTTATAAACGCATGACATTGCCCTATTGCAGTAAACAGGACATGAACATTTTGAACATCTTTATCAATGATATAAGAATAGCCCTCGGTAAATTCTAATTCCTGAAAATCATTTGCCCCACTTAAACTACCATCTTTTTGGAATGTTAGTTTGTTAAAATTGGCGCGCAAACTCGTATTAAGAACAGCTCCCGAATTTCCAGAGAATATCAAATTGTAAAAATCTATCATTTTACTACCCGATACTTCAATACTCGAGTTATCTGATAAAACATTAATTGTGGAATTACCTGCGTTAACACTAAGATTTTCTGTCTGAAAGGTAAAAACAGATTCTCCTGGCTTATTCAAGTTTATGGTAGCAGAATTCAAGTACACTTCTCTCGAAATGGTAGTATTTGAAATAATTCTTCCACAATTTACTTCTGCTTCAATGCTTAAAGTTCCCTGATTGAATTGGATATCATTATCTAAAATATTTAGTTCATTGGTGATTCTCCATCCACCATTGTTTTCAAAAATTAGATCTCCATCGAATGTATTCCCTCCAAAATCAACAATATTACCTAATGTATTAGCACGAAAATATAATGGTCGATCAAGATCGATTACCATTTGATTGCTAAAAGTGACACCTCCATATATTACCAGATAGTGAGCCGGATTGTCATCGGTTTTAAATGTTGGCATGTTCTTCACATTCCCCCAATGCATATTCGCACATCGGGCAACACTTGTAATCGTAACCTCTGCACCTGGATCTGGGAATGAAAATTCGTCGAAGTAAACATTGTCATCCTTGTCCGGCAATAAAGCATCAGGATTTACTTTCCCTCCTGGCTGATCACTCCAATGCTGAATATCATTAAAGTTCCCAGAGCCACCAATCCAGTAAAAATCACGCGCTTCAGCAGTAACATAAACAGTATGTAATAATATTAACAGTAATAAACGTATACCATACCTTTTCATAACAAACAGATTTCTAATCAGTCAAACTCACCAACAGGTTAGATAAAATCATTAATTCTTTTTATAAAAGAACTTCTTGCTTTGACGAGAGAAAAACAAATAAGTTTCAAATTTGGGGAAAAATTTCAACATATTAATTATTACCCCAGGATTATTTCCTGATCAACTTGCACTTTGTTCGTCCAAGTTAGAAATAGTTTTTTGTTTTATTAATATTAAACACGTTATAATTTGTATTAAATCAAAAGATTATAAAAAAACCTGATCATTCTTTCAAACGATCAGGTTTTTCAACAGTTCCAGACGATTATATTTTTTTTATTCAACTCATTGCTTTAAACAATTTACATGAATATAATTTCACGAATCTCTTCCCAATCAAAAATCTTATAATCATTATTTCCTGTAAATATCAATATTCCTGCATTCTTACCTGAAACATCAGTTTGGTCACCTAAGAAGAGATTTTGTCCGCTTTTTAATTCTACCAAACAATAATTATAAGCTTTAGGTGTAATTTTTCTTACATTTCTAAACGGCACCGAAAATCCCAGTTCATTATTAAAACCATTTAAAATTTCCGAGTCCATTGCCTCATCCAAGTCATAAACTATCACCCCCTCAAAAGTTTCTCCCTCCTTATTAGTTATCTTTCCGTATAATCTTTCCGAATCATTAAATTCAGAAAAACAACTCTTCGTAGTTTTCGGGAGTGGTAATAAATCAAGAGATAAAAAGTGTTTCCAGGTAAAGTCAATTCGTCCAACATTTGGTATAGTCACAATTATACCTCGGTTATTTCTCGAAACGTCATTAGAAGATTTTAGCAACAAATTACGCCCCGACATTAAGGTAATTCTTGAACCATTCTCCTCTTTTTGTATTTTACTGATTTTAGTAAATGGAATATCCATATCACCATCACGACTTACTCCATCCAATTTATCTCCCAGTAATCTTTCATCATGGTCCCATTGAATAAAGCCAGTAAATTCACCAATTGTAGTTGTGATTTTACCATAGATTGGTTCGCCAAAGTTTTCAATAGCTTGCTTCTCCGGAGTGAAAAAGTTCACCACATCAATTCTGTTCCAATCAATCTTAAGCAAGCCAAGCTCGTGATCCATTATCCAAACCTGATTACCAACATCATTAGATCCACCTGACAGGTTTATGAATTTTCCTGTTTTAAGTTCCAGATTAACTGATTCTCTTCCGGTTACCGAAATGGAATTGATATCTCCAAATCGACATTCAAATTTTCGATTAAAAGCACTATAAGATTGTCCATCACCATATTCTACTCTATACCATGAAGTTCTTTTTCTACGCTTATATTCAACTACTCTCTTTTTTTCTTCCTTGACATATTTCAAATATGGATTTTCTATTTTTTCAGAATTAAAAACATCCGTTAAAAATACTTCTTCGTCATTCCATCTAATCGGGCCCTCATAAACATCTCCATCAACAGTAGTTATAGAGCCATATAAATAACAACGATAATTTTGTGCCTTAATTCCCAAAGCACTCAATAGAATTGTAAAAAACAAAGAAAAAAATAATACAATCTTACTTAGATATTCCATATTCGCAGCTTTTATTGTTCTGAATCGATTGTAAGACGCACAACCTACACATTAGTTACAGCTGCAAAGTAAATTTATTTTTTTCGGAACAGAACCTGAATGTATTTCGAATTTTCGGCAGGTGTAAATATCTGTATCAACTCCCATGAAGAATCATATTCGGCTATTAATTTTTTAAGCTTATAGATTTTCATCAAATCCTCTGTTATACCATCTTCGGGGTTAAAATCCGGGTCTTCACTTACATCCCAAACAAAAGATTCCAGTCGGTATTGAACACTTATTTTTCGATTAGCGAATTTTACTTCAACTTCGGCTACCTGTTCATCATCGGTAAATGGAATTGGCACACATATTTCTCTCATCTTATTAGGTTTTAGGTTAATTATAGTTATTCATATTTAATTGCATTTACCGGATCGGCAGAAGCAGCTCTGTACGATTGCCACGAAACAGTAAATACACCGATCACCAAGGATACAATTAGTGTAAGAAGAAATATCCACCAACTAATTTGAATACGATATGAAAAATCGTTTAGCCAAGAATTCATGGCCCAATATGTAATCGGAATGGCAAGAACATTTGCGATAAAGATTAAACGCACAAACTCCTTTGTTAAAAGATTGACCAATTGTTTTACAGAGGCTCCAAGAACTTTTCGAATACCAAGTTCTTTGGTTCTTTGTTCTGCCATAAACGAAGACAGTCCAAACAATCCAAGCGATGCAATTAAAATACTCAACAGCGAAAAGATGGAAAATATCCAGGTTAATCTTACTTCAGAATCATAATTCTCTCTTAACCTATCATCCAAAAAGAAATAATTAAAGGCCATGTTTGGACTAAATTTATTCCAAACGCTTTCAATATATTTTATGCTCTCCTCTCTATTTTCCTGATTTAGTTTTACGTACAAAACTCTGCGATGACGAGGATTTTCACTTACCAAAAAATTGATTGGCTCTATATTTTCACGCAAAGGTCGATAGTGAAAGTCTGCAACTACACCAACCACCTCTCCTTTCATTATACCATCATCATCTTCTTCACCTTCCAATTCAACACCCAATTGTAATTTTTTACCAACCGCTTTTTCGTTCCAATTAAACTTTCTTGCAGCCGATTGATTTACAATAAATGCACTACTGGTATCCGAAGCAATTTTCCTGTTAAATTTCCTACCTTGCATGATCTTCATTTGCATCATATCCAGGTAATCGAAATCAATTACACTAAAATTAAGTGCATATTGCTCCATTCCTTCTTCTCCCTCATATAGATGCACAGTTTTTGAACCATCAAATCCTATGAGCGTATTTGAAGTTGCTATCGAGTTTATATTTGGACTTTTCCGCAATTCATCCTTTAAAGGTTCAATTTTGGTGCGCATTAGTGAATCTCTAACAATACTAACCAATACATCCTCTTTACTAAACCCCATATCTTTATTATTCATATAGTTTAGCTGCACTCCAACAACTATAGTTCCACTTATCATTATGGCTGAAACTGTAAACTGTGAAATGACCAAAAGCTTTCGAAGTAATCCTCCAGCTTTTCCTTTTATGGTAGAACCTTTTAATATGGTAGCCGGACGAAAAGATGAAAGATAAAAAGCAGGATAACTACCAGAAACGATTCCCAATACTAACGCCAATACTACACTAAACACCAATATCTCAGGAGATTCACTAATAGAAAGTGATAAATCTTTATCTACCAGAGAATTAAATAGTGGCAATATTAACTCAACAACAATTAATGCAATCATCAATGCCAAAATTGTCAGCGATAAACTCTCCATCAAAAACTGTCGAATTAAAGTATCACGATGGGCACCTACAACTTTTCTGACACCAACTTCCCTTGCTCGTTTTGATGAACGAGCTGTTGCCATATTCATATAATTGATCCCTGCAATCGATAAAATAAAAAAGGCTATGGCTGATAATATAAATATGTATTTAATATTTCCTGTTGGCGCATCCCATTCTAGGTCTGACTTTAAGTGAATATCTGCAAGTTTTTGAACAATTAGCTTGTATTCTACCCCCAATTGATCGCCCAATGCTTTCATATACTTATTGTAATACAGAGGAAATTTAGATTGTAGTGCATCTATATTTGTATTCTCTTTCAACAATAAGAAAGTGTAATTACTAAAACTCCAAAATGTAATTGGTTCAGTACTATTAAATTCCTCTGCGCCACGAATAGATTCAAGAGTTTTCATAGAGTAAAATCCACGAAATTTAAAGTGACTGTTTCTCGGAACATCTTCCATTACACCCGTAACAGTATAAGAGCTATTCTCTCCAACAATTAAAACTTTTCCTATTGGGTCCTCATCACCAAAATACTTCTTGGCCAAAGTTTCATTTAAAACAATGGTGTATGGCTCAGTTAGTGCCTTATCAGGATTACCTTGAATTAAATTATAGCTAAAAACCTTAAAGACGCTTGAATCAATGTACGCAATTCTTTCTTCATAAAATTCTGTGTCTTCGTATCGGAATTGCTGTCGCCCGGATCCATGAATTCTAACAAAATCCTCTACTTCTGGAAATTCTTGTTTGAAAGTTGGCCCAAAAGGCATGGGTGATGTAGCAACCCTGTCACGTTTGCCATTAAGTGTAAAATCAGATCCCAGTCTTACAATTCTCTTATGATTCACATTGTACTTATCGTAGGATAATTCCTCTTGTATAAATAGCACAATAAGAATTGCACATATCAATCCCACAGACAATCCAATTACATTTAGGACTGTATAAAACTTATTTCGATTAAAATTTCGAATAATAGTGATTAAGAAATTTTTAAGCATAGCAATTCTATTAATGAAACAAGTAGATGTGGGGTTTTATAGCCTTGGGGGTTTATAATTTTTGTCTCATATTTTCTGTCACTATATGACCATCAAACAATTGAATTATTCTATGACTTCTATCTGCATCCGATGGTGAGTGAGTAACCATGATAATGGTCGTTCCTTCCTCGTTTAGTTGAGTTAACAGGTTCATAACCTCTTCTCCGTTTGCCGAATCCAGATTACCAGTAGGTTCATCGGCAAGTATTAATTTAGGGTTTGAAATTACAGCCCTTGCTATTGCTACTCTTTGTTGCTGACCTCCAGATAACTGCTGAGGAAAATGTTTTGCTCTATGAGCAATATTCATTCTTTCCAATGCCTCATTCACTCGTCTTTTTCTTTCAGAACCTGACACTTTCATATAAAGCAAAGGCAATTCTACGTTTTCAAAGACAGTTAACTCATCAATTAGGTTAAAGCTTTGAAATACAAAACCAATATTTTCCTTTCTTAAGTTAGTTCTTTGACGCTCTGTATAATTTTCTACCTGATATCCATTAAAATGCAACTCTCCTTGACTTGGATTATCCAGCAAACCAATAATATTTAATAACGTAGATTTTCCACATCCCGAAGGTCCCATAATGGCAACAAATTCACCTTCACTAATCTCTAAATTTACATTATTAAGAGCTGTGGTTTCCACCTCATCTGTTCGAAAAATTTTTATTAAATTTTTAGTTTTAATCATAGCCTTTTTATTTATAATTTATTCGTATTTCAAAACGTGTGCAGGAGCAATTTTAACCAAACATGATATCTGCCTGTAAATGGTTAAAAATGCTATTAAAAGCGACAGAACCGCTGCTAGAACAAATATTCCAATCCCAATTTCAATTCTGTAGGCAAATCCATTTAACCACCATTCCATGGCAAAAAATGATATGATCCACGCAATAGCAATTGATAAAACAATCCACCTTAAAATTTCTTTATACAGCAACCTGAATACATTGTCAACATTAGCTCCAAATACTTTTCGTAATGCCACCTCTTTGGCTTTATTTTCGGTGATAAATGAAACCAGACCAAATAATCCAAGACTAGAAATAATAAATGCAATTGCAGTAAATGAGGCAAACAATTTCCCCATTCTTGATTCCGCTTGATAGAAATAATCAAAATCTTCTTCTAATAATCTATAATTGAATGGAATATGCGAAAACTTCTGATTCCAAACTTTTCTTATTCTATTGATTATTGGATCTTTATCTTCACCAACCCTAATTCCTATATATTTAAAAGAACTTGGATTCCTCATCATTATCAAAGGATCAACGCCAACCTGTAAACTATTAAAATTAAAATCCTTTACTATCCCAATTACCTCTCCAGTATAATTCCAAAGACTTATTTTTTCGCCGATAGTGTAAACCATACCCATCTTTTCGGCCGCAGACTCATTTATTATGAATTTCAAGGTGTCTTCTCCAAACTGTTTGGAAAAACCACGTCCTTGTATCACATCCATTTCAAATGTTTCTATGAAATCAAAATCGACAAAGGATAGTTGAAACAGAACATCCTCTGAATCCTCCAATTTATTGGGCCAATTTACATCCCATGTCGAATTTCTAAAATTCACTGGCATTTGGTTGGCTGCTGTTACCCAATGAACTCCTGGGATTTTCAATAACTCCCCTTTTAGCTCTGAATATTCTTCATAAAAGTCATCCAGCATTTCAATATACACTATATTGTCTTTATTATAACCAACATCTGAATCTTGTAAAAAATTAAGTTGCTTATATATCACACAAGTGCATATAAAAAGAGCAATTGACATGGTAAATTGGATAATTACCAACACCTTTCGCAGCATGGCTGAATCTTGCCTAAACACACCTCTTATCACCAGAATTGGTAAAAAGGATGAAAGGAAAAGTGCTGGATAACTCCCAGATAAAACCCCAGTGCTTAGAACTATTAAAACTACTGCGATTAAAAACTTCAGATTTCCTAGATTTAATGTCAACGTTCTATTGGTAAGATCACTAAAAACAGGCAATAATAACTCTACGAGCACTATGCCCAATCCTAGTGCGATGGTTGTAAAAACTATCGACTCGGTTAAAAACAGACCAACCAATCCGCGTCTTTGAGCTCCCACTACTTTTCGAATTGCAACTTCTCTTGCTCTTCTCTCAGAACGAGCAGTAGCCAAATTCATATAATTAAAACAAGCTATCAAAAGTATTAGTACTGCAACCAATAAAAACACCTGAACATACCAAATTGGACCAGCTTTGTTTTTGCTAATCGAATACAAATGATATTTCTCAAATGCTTGCAAATCCAACTCTACGTTAGAATATGGAATTCTCTGACGCACATGATGCTTTATATTTTCAGCCAAATATTCACTATTGGCCCCATCTTTTAACTTTATGAATGTATGAAATGAGTTTGCTTCCCAATCACTTAAATCATACTCCCAATATTCTTTAAAAAATTTGAATGGAAGAAAAAAATCGTAATGTATTGAAGAATTTTCAGGTGCATTTTCTACTACTGCACCAACTATAAATTGATAGTTTGAATTGATCTCAATACTTAATCCTATGGGATCAATGTCCCCAAAAAGTTTTTCAGATAATCTTCGGCTTAAAACAATTGTACTTTCATTCGACAAAGGACTAATATAATCACCATACAAAACAGGTATAGAGAATATTTTAAAGAAATCCGGATCAACAATTTTTCCACCAGTTTCGACAAAGGTTTTTCCATTAGCAGACAAAACCAATTGTCCCCATGTACTTACCAACCTCGAGGCATATTCAACCTCAGGATATTCTTCCTTGAATGATGCTGCTAGAGGACTTGGAGTAGAATACACTGAAAAAACATCTCCATCCGCGTACTTTTGATTTTCATAAACCGTATAAATCCTTTCAATATCCTTATGGTAGTTGTCAAAACTAAGCTCATAATTTACCCAAATTAGTATCAAAAGAGTACAAGTAACTCCTGTAGCTAACCCTAAAATATTAACTATAGAATACACTTTTTGCTTGTACAAATTACGAACAACAGTATTGAGTAAAATTTTAATCATCAGTTTACTTTAAAAGTAATTTCTCAGATTCACCATAAAGTTCATAACTATTTGTTATTACCTTTTCACCTGGCTCCAAGCCTTCTAAAACCTCATAATATCTCGGATTCTGATTTCCTAACTTAATCTCTCTTCTTACGGCAAATTCTCCCGATGGGTCTACGACAAATATCCATTGTCCACCAGTGCTTTGAAAAAATCCTCCTCTTGGTATCAAAAGCGCTTCTCTTGGTTCTCCTAATTCTATTTTTGTTCTGAAAGTTTGACCAGTTCTAATTCCATTAGGCAATTCGCTAGCAAATTTTAAATCAATTTCAAATTGTCCATTTCTAACCTCAGGATACACTTTCGATACGATCAATTGATATTCTTTGCCATTAAATTTAAAACTAGCATTTAATCCTTTATTTAATCTAGCAATATAAAGTTCATCAACCATTGCATTTATCTTGTAATTATCAAGCACATTTACCTGTCCAAGCCTCTGTCCTTTTGATTTAGATTCTCCAAGTTCAGCATTTAATGCTCCTAACTGACCACTAACAGGTGCTTTTACATTCAAATTTTGCAACTTTTCTCGTACCAAATCCAGGTTATCTTCCATCTTTTTCAAGTTCGATTCCAGCCTTTCAATTTGAATGGTTCTGGAAAGCGAATCAGTCTTTTGACGCTCCAATAGTAAATCTCGTACTTTTTTGTGATAAAAATAATCATCTCTTGATGCCTCAAATTCTTCTTGTGCAATTAGATCTTTCTCAAAAAAAGTTTTGTTTCGAGTATATTGTCTTTTGCTCTTCGTTAAATTCAAATCAATATCCAGCAAGTTGCGCTTAATATTTAATCGATCTTGTTCCATACTCAGACGAGTATCTCTTAATCTATTAACCTGCTCAGTAAAAGCCGCTTCCGAATTCAGGATCTGCAAATTCAATTCCGAATTGCTAAGACGAAGAATAACATCTCCTTTTCTCACCATGCTACCTTCTTCCAGTAAAATCTCTTCTACCCGACCTCCTTCAATTGCATCCAGATAAACCGTTGTTATTGGATTTACTGTACCAGTTCTGGAAATGTACTCCTGAAAATAATCGTTTTTAACATCAGCAATTGAAAGTGTTTCTTCATCTACTCTAAAACTTAATCCTGATGTTCCTAAAAATGCTGAGTAGAGAATAATAATGGCAATTACGCCGATAGCCAGGTACCAATTTTTCTTACGAAGATACCATGGTTTCTTCTCAATAATTCTATCCATATTTTTTTGACTTGTTATATACCTTTTTCAAACACGCCCTAATAATAACCACTTTCATGCCAAACACAATTTAAAACTGAATCACAATAACTTAAAACAAATTACTACCGAAAACATGTCCAAAGTTTGAACGAAATTAATACACAAACTGTTCGATTACGTACAGCATTTTTTTATTTCTGAAATTTTAGTAATAACTTGAGTCCAGATTTAAACAAAATATATAGAACCTACAAATTAATAGATATTATGACAGTGCAAAAAAGCGGAAAAATATTGGCCATTGATGACAATGAGGATATATTGTTTTCACTTAAACTACTTTTAAAGCAGCATGTAGAATTAATACATACTGAATCCGATCCTGAAATGATCCCTAAACTTATGAAGCAAGAAGAATACGATGTTATTCTTTTAGACATGAACTTCACAAAAGATGCAATTAGTGGTCAGGAAGGTTATCATTGGCTAAACAAAATACTTGAAATCGATCCAAGAGCAGTAGTCTTGTTCATTACTGCCTACGGAGATATTGAAAAATCAGTAAAAGCAATAAAGGCCGGAGCTACAGACTTTATTCTTAAACCTTGGCAAAATGAAAAATTGCTAGCTACCATATCTTCAGCCATTAAGTTGCGCAAATCCAAAGAAGAGGTTAGCGAACTTAAAACAAAACAAAAAGAATTAAATGCTGTTCTCGATCAGCCATTTAACGATTTTATTGGTACATCTCCTGAAATGCAACAGGTATTCCAAACCATTACCAAGGTCTCAAAAACCGATGCCAACGTATTGATTTTGGGTGAAAATGGAACTGGAAAAGAATTGGTTGCAAGAGCTCTTCACAGAAACTCGAGTCGAAAAGATGAAGTATTCGTTAGTGTGGATCTTGGATCGATTAATGAAAACTTGTTTGAAAGCGAACTTTTCGGTCATGTTAAAGGAGCTTTTACCGATGCCAGAGCTGATAGACCTGGAAGATTTGAAATTGCTTCGGGAGGTACACTTTTCCTTGATGAGATTGGTAACTTAAGTTTGCCAATGCAAGCTAAACTTCTTACGGTTTTAGAAAGAAGAGAGGTGATTAGAGTTGGATCGAACAAACCAATTCCAATCGACATTCGCTTGATTTGTGCTACCAATATGCCTTTAAAACAAATGGCATCAGAAGAGAAGTATCGACAAGATTTACTTTATAGAATAAATACAGTAGAAATCGATCTTCCACCACTTCGTGAGCGTTATGAAGACATTCCTTTACTGGCAAATCATTTCCTTGAAATCTATTCGAAGAAGTACAAGAAGAGAATAAGTCCTTTATCAAAAGCTTGTATCAATAAACTATACGATTACGGTTGGCCAGGTAATGTTCGTGAGCTTCAGCACCAAATGGAAAGAGCCGTTATTATGGCTGATGATAAAAACCTGGAACCATCCGACTTTCAGATAAGTATGGATAGAAGCCAGCAAGATGATGTTGAATTTGATTCCTACAATCTCGAAGAGGTAGAGAAAAATATCATTCAAAAAGTGTTAAAAACAAATAAAGGAAACATATCTAAAGCAGCAGGCGAACTTGGTTTAACAAGAACCTCTCTATACCGAAGATTAGAAAAATATGGTTTATAAAAGCTTCCGAATTAACTTTATTATCAGGATTATCGTTCTATCAGCAACGATATTCCTGCTATTTTATCTAGTCGCCCAAAAAAGTTTATACTTTACGGCGAGCTTGACTTTTATTGCCATAATTTATCAAGTTTACGAGATAATTAGGTACGTTGAGAAAACTAACCGTTTGCTTAAAAATTTTCTGGAATCTATTCGATATTCAGATTTTACCCGAAATTTTCAAGTACAAGGATTAGGCAGTTCTTTTGATAAACTACAAGAGTCATTTAATGCGGTAATAACTGATTTTCAAAAAATAAGGGCTGAAAAAGAGGAACATTACTTTTACCTGCAAACCGTTATTCAACACATTGGTATTAGTTTAATAGCTTTTCATCGCGATGGAAAGGTGGAGATGATTAACAATGCCTCTAAAAAACTGTTTCAGATTAGTAATCTTAAAATGATTCAGGATTTAAAAACTTTTAGTCCTGATTTAGTAGATTCCTTACTAAGCTTAAAGCATGGTGAAAACACACTGATAAAGGTTAATGATAACGACGACATTTTACAATTAGCTGTTTACGCAACCGAATTTAAGATCAATAATCGTCAGGTAATTTTGGTTTCTATAAAGAATATTCAGTACGAATTGGAGGAGCAAGAAATAGAATCTTGGCAAAAACTAATCCGAGTACTGACACATGAGATCATGAATTCAATAACCCCAATTTCATCTTTATCTACAACCCTAACCACCATTCTTGATGATTTTGGTGAAAACAATACAAATCGTTTCGAAGAGCAGGATTTGGAAACGCTTAACGAAGTAAAAATGGCTTTGGAGACCATTCACAAAAGAAGTTCAGGACTTCTTCATTTTGTAGATACCTATCGTAATCTTACGAAAATTCCTAAGCCTAATTTTAGCATTTTCCAGGTTCAAAAGTTATTCGATAACATTCATCGATTAATGGAGGAAGAAATCAAGCGAAATGGTATTGAATGTGAAATAAGCATTAATCCAGAATCCATAGAACTTTCGGCCGATGAGCAATTAATTGAACAAGTATTAATCAACTTGATTAAAAACTCGATTCATGCAGTTGAACATACCGAAAATCCTAGAATTGAATTAAAGGCCTATATGAATACCAGAGGCAGAATTTCAATTCAGGTTAATGACAATGGACAAGGAATTATTAAAGAAGTTTTGGACAAAGTCTTTATTCCGTTCTTTACAACAAAACCGAAAGGCTCAGGAATTGGATTGAGTCTTTCAAAACAAATCTTACGTCTGCATGGAGGTACCATTACAGCCCATTCTGTGCCTGACGAACGAACCAGTTTTACCTTAACTTTTTAATTAATGCTGTAAGAATTAACATTCTAATAATTTTAATTTAAGAAATTCTTTCATTAAATTTAAAGGGCAAATATATTTCTAACCCTTAATAAAATATACAGCATATGACTAAGACAATCACATTTAATGAGCTAAGACAAATTAAGGATCGTTTGCCAGATGGCAGCATGCAAAGGATTGCGAAAGATTTACAATTAAACGTAGAAACAGTTAGAAATTATTTTGGTGGAACAAATTTTGATGAAGGTAAAAGTACTGGAATCCATGTTGAACAAGGCCCGAATGGAGGGATTGTTGAACTCGATGATACTACAATTTTAGATCACGCTTTCCGTATTTTGGAGAATGCCTAATAAGGGAATTTGACATCAAATAAATAAAAAAGGGTTTTGAATATCATCAAAACCCTTTTTTATTATATCACCGATATTTATTCTTCTCTCTTTTCCTGGTGTAGTTTGTTAAAAATAATTGCAAGGTTCGAATACAAGGTTGTATTCTGAACAATGATATCATCAGGCACCTTAATTCTTGCCGGAGTAAAGTTCCAAATTGCTTTAATTCCCCACGCTACCATCAGGTCAGCTACAGTTTGTGCATTTTCAGCAGGAACAGTTATAATCCCCATGATCACATTCAATTCTTGTGCTAAATCTCTAAACTGATCAATATGAAAAACCTCAACATCATTAATCTTTCGACCTATAGTCGCTGGATTTATATCAAAAGCAGCCTCAATTTTTAATCCAAAATGATTTAATCCACTATCGTGTAGTAAAGCTGATCCCAGCGAACCTGCACCTACAAGGAATGCATTATCCATTACCGAAAAACCAAGAAATTCCGATAAAACATCTACAATCGCTTTCACCTCGTATCCAACTCTGGTTTTACCAACTATTGTAGTGTAAGATAAATCTTTTGTGACCTGCGTAGGGTCTATGTTCATATAATTTGCAATTTGAGTTGATGACACAAATTGCTGACCTTTACGCAACAAACCTTCTGCAAATGCTAAATATGAAGGCATACGTCTAATAGTTGGTTCTGGAACCGCCTGAAATTTTTTAGAATATTGAACCATAGTGAATTTCTTATACCAAAATCAAGACAAAAATAAAGAAGTTTTTATTAAAGAAAAATTTCCTTATTGATTTTTTTACGTATTACTAAAAAAATGATTTTTTGGCGCCGGGGATAACTTGCTAGTTTTTACAACTAAACAAATAAAATGTGGGCGATATAAGATTCGAACTTATGACCCCTTGGGTGTAAACCAAGTGCTCTGAACCAACTGAGCTAATCGCCCCTCTGCGGGTGCAAATATAAACAGAAATTTTTATGATGCAATATTTTTTTTGCTTTTGTTTATACAACCTCCGCGACAACAAATGTGCTACCTCCAACAAAAATCATATCTTCTTTTTCAGAATTTAACTTCGCTACATTCAATGCCTCAGCTACTGTAGAGTAGGTTTCTCCCCTTAAATCATAAGCCCTTGCAAGCTCCTGAAGTTTCTTCTCATTTAATGCTCTTGGAATATTTGCACGAGTAAAATAATAATGTGCTTCTTTAGGCATTAAGCTTAATACTTCATCAGTATTTTTATCATCTACCAAGCCAAAAACAACATTTAATTTTCTGTAATCAGTCATGCTAATTTGCTCAATTATTTCTCTAATTCCAGCTGCATTATGACCTGTATCACAAATTACCTTTGGATTTTCCTGCAAAACTTGCCAACGCCCTAATAATCCTGTTTCCTTTACTATTTGTGAAAGTCCTGAATAAATATTCTCATCAGAAATAGGAATACCTTGATTATTTAGTTGCTCCAATGCACAAATGGCAGTTCTGATATTTTTCTGCTGATATTTTCCAAGTAAATCACATTCAATCCGAACCTCTTCTTCCTGTTTCACAGAAAAGAAACTTATCTCTTGCTTACCAGCAGTAATTTTAGCGTTTCTAAACTCATAAATATCCTCAACAAAAAGAATTTTTGATTCCCTTTCCCGTGCAATATCTTTAAAAACATCTTCAACAAAGTCCTGTCGCTCTCCTATCACCACAGGTACTCCAGCTTTAATGATGCCAGCCTTTTCTTTAGCAATGTCACAAATATCATTTCCTAATAGATTGGTATGATCCTTACTAATATTGGTGATAACCGAAACCATCGGAGAAATAATATTGGTAGAGTCTAGTCTTCCTCCCAAGCCAACCTCAATAACAGCAATGTCAACTTCTTCTAATGCAAAATATTTAAAAGCTAATGCAACCGTCATTTCAAAAAATGATGGCTTTAACTCTTCGAACTTATCCTTATGGTTAGCAATAAAATCCACTACTGCAGATTCTGAAATCATTTGGCCATTAATCTTGATTCTCTCTCTAAAATCACGCAAGTGTGGTGATGTATACAAACCAACCTTTAAACCTGACTTTTGCAATACCGATGCAATAGAATGAGATACAGATCCTTTTCCATTTGTTCCTGCAACATGAACAGTCTTAAATTTTTTATGTGGATGATTAAAGTATGCATCTAAAGCCAATGTATTATCCAGATTAGCTTTATAAGCAGCTTTCCCTGTACGCTGGTACATAGGTAGCTGAGTGAACATATAGTCTAGTGTTTCCTGATAAGTCATTTTAAAAATCTTTACTGATTTTAAATCTTTTGCAAAGAAGAGTAAAAATTCTTAAAAAAATATTTCATAGCATGATTTTCCTATATTTTTTGCTAAATTAAAAGTATTAAAGACTGTAATATTTGAATATTTCAAAAGAAAAAAAACCTTACACGCTGATTTATAACCAGAAACCGAAGTCTAACCAATTTAAGTTGAAACAGTTTTTAAATCGCAATTGTAACTCGACTACATCGAATGGTCGAAATTAACCTCTAACAACACCCAATATGGCAAAACTCAAAAAGATTTTCGTTTTGGATACAAACGTTATCCTGCACGACTTTAATTCAATTTATAATTTTGAAGAGAACGATGTTGTTATTCCAATTACGGTTCTCGAAGAGTTGGATAAATTTAAAAAAGGAAATGATCAGATAAATTTTCATGCCAGAGAATTCACAAGAGAACTTGATAGAATTTCGGGCGATAACCTTTTTAAAGATGGTGCTAAGCTTGGCAAAGGTTTAGGAACACTTTTTATTGAAACAGGGAAGGAATTCTCTCCTACAATGAAAGCATCGTTTCATGAAAATATTCCAGATCACAGAATCTTAGCAATAGCTGAACACATTTTTAAACAATACAAGCGCAAAAAAGTAATCCTTGTAACGAAGGACATTAATCTTAGAATGAAAGCCAAGTCGCTAGGTATACTTGCTGAAGATTACAAAAACGACCAGGTTCAAGATTTAGATGATGTAATGAATCTTGGCATTACGACTCTTGAAAATTTTGATGATGAGAAAATTTCATCTCTCTACAAAAGTCACGAAGGCATTCCCGAGGAAGAATTTGGAGTTGACTTGCTTAAATCAGGTCATGAGTACTTTATTTTGAAAGGAAATTCTTCTAGTGCTCTGGCACATTACGATCCGGTTGAAAAGATAGTTACTCGAGTTGAAAAGCCTAACGCTTATGGCATTTATCCGCGAAATGCAGAACAAACCTTTTCGATGAATGCCCTATTAGATCCTAAAATTACCTTAGTGGCCTTAACTGGTAAAGCAGGTACCGGTAAAACCCTTTTGGCCTTGGCCTCGGCTCTTGCTCAACACGATATGTACGATCAGATATTTTTGGCAAGACCAATTGTTGCCCTGGCAAATAAAGATTTAGGATATCTTCCCGGCGATGCAAAAGAAAAAATTGGTCCTTACATGCAACCATTGTTTGATAACTTAAGTGTAATCAAGCATAAGTTTAATCTTCACAGTAAGGAATATCTTAAAATAGACGAACTTCTGAAAGAAGAAAAGCTACAAATTACACCATTGGCCTATATTCGAGGTAGAAGTTTGTCAAACACTTATTTCATTGTTGATGAAGCACAAAATCTGACTCCACATGAAATAAAAACGGTAATTACCAGAGCTGGCGAAGGAACCAAAATGATTTTCACTGGCGATATTGAGCAGATTGATTCACCATATTTGGATAAAAAATCAAATGGCTTGGCATACTTATCAGACAGGATGAAAGGTCAAGATATTTTTGCTCATGTAAACTTATTGAAAGGTGAAAGAAGTCACTTGGCTGAATTAGCAAGTAACTTACTGTAAGTATAACAGTTGCATTACTGCCAAAAATCTTTTAAATTGATTAGAGAAAGCATGAGATGATTTGAAGCTTTTAACCAAAATTAAAATCAAATCCACCGCGTATGAAAATAATGAAATTTGCTGCCATAGACATCGGATCGAATGCCATCCGATTACTGTTTATGAATGTGTTTGAGGAAGGCGAAAATACGCATTTTAAGAAATCATCATTAATCAGGGTTCCTATTCGTTTGGGAACCGATACTTTCATAGATAAATTTATATCTCCGATAAAAGGTGAGAAATTGATTAAATCGATGAAAGCTTTTCGTCATTTGATGGAAGTGCATGAAGTTGTTAATTATCGTGCATGTGCCACTTCAGCCATGCGTGAAGCCGCTAACGGACCTGAAATCATTAAACGAATTGAAGACGAATCAGATATTAAAATTGATATAATTGATGGTAAGGAAGAAGCCAGTATCATCTTCGACAATAAAATTGCAGATACTTTAGAGCCTGATAAAGATTACCTGTATGTTGATGTTGGTGGTGGCAGTACCGAAATCACTTTATTCTCGAAAGGCATTTGCACCTTCTCGGCTTCCTTTAATGTTGGAACCATTAAAATCCTTAAAGATTGTGTACCAAAAGGTGAGTTTATCCGAATTAAAGAATGCTTGTTAGACATTTGCCCAAACTGTGAAAATATCGAGATTATTGGTTCCGGAGGTAATATCAACCGCTTAGTAAAACTTGCTACACCAAGAAAAGAGAAGCATATCAGCTATAAGGAATTGAAAGGCATCTTCTACGATTTAAAACAATACTCGCACGAAGAGTTAATGATTAATTACAATATGAATCCCGACAGGGCTGATGTAATTATTCCTGCTGCAACAATCTTCTTAAGCGTAATGGAATGGGCAAAAGCCGAAACAATTCATGTACCTAAAATTGGTGTTTCAGATGGTATTGTTCATCAACTTTACAAAGAATATAAGTCGAACCGGCTTCTTATTAGTTAAGAATTACCTTAAAACCTAATTCTTTTTATAAATTTGCAAACTATTTTATTTGTAATAATATAGAACTGATTCAATTCTAATTGTTTCAGTTCTTTTTTTATCGCAATAATTTAATAATCAGCAGAGGGAAAGAATATGTTGCAAGGTAAAACTGTTGCATTTTATACATTAGGATGCAAATTGAATTTTTCGGAAACTTCGACCATAGGTAGATCATTTAAGGACATGGGCTTCGAAACGGTGAAGATGACAGAAAAAGCTGATATCTATGTAATCAATACTTGTTCGGTAACCGATCAGGCCGATAAAAAATGTCGACAAGCCATTAAGAAAGTAATTAAAACCAATCCAAATGCATTTGTTGCGGTTATTGGTTGTTACGCTCAACTAAAACCAAAGGAAATTCTTGAGATTCCAGGTGTTGATTTGGTTTTAGGTGCGAACGAAAAATTCAATATTCATAAGTATATCGATCACCTTGAGAAGAAAGGAACTGGAGACCTACAGCCTTGCGAGGTAGAATCGGTAAAAGATTTTCACTCATCCTACTCGATGGGCGACAGAACCAGATGCTTCCTAAAAATTCAGGATGGTTGCAATTACTTCTGTACTTACTGTACCATTCCTTATGCAAGAGGACGTAGCAGAAACAACAGCATTGCCGACACGGTAAAGCAAGCCGAAAAGGTTGCTGCCGAAGGTGCAAAAGAAATTATACTTACAGGTGTTAACATTGGTGATTTTGGTAAAAGTACCAATGAGACATTCTTGGATCTGATTAAAGAGTTGGAAAAAGTAGAAGGCATTGAACGTTTCAGAATTTCATCCATAGAACCGAACTTGTTGAGCAATGACATTATTGATTTCGTTGCCGGTTCGAAAAAATTTGTAAATCACTTCCACATTCCATTACAAGCAGGATCGAACAAGGTTCTGAAGTTGATGAAGAGAAGATACGACAGAGAGTTGTTCGCTCAACGTATCGAGAAAATCAAATCATTGCTTCCCGATGCTTTTATTGGTGTTGATGTGATTGCTGGTAGCCGTGGCGAAAGCGAAGAAGATTTCAACGATGCTTATAAATTCATCAACGAATTGCCAATTAGTCAACTTCATGTATTTCCTTACTCGGAAAGACAAGGTACAAAGGCGCTTGAAATTAAAGAATCGGTGCCTGTTGAAGAGAGAAAACGTCGTGCTAAAATGTTCCAGATCTTATCCGATAAAAAACTAAGAGCTTTTTATCAGGAACACCTGAACGAAAAACTTGAAGTTTTGTTTGAAGGATACAACGACAATGGTAAAATGTACGGATTCACCGAAAATTACATCAAGGTAGAAATTCCTTACAACCAAAATCTGAGTAATCAGTTGGCAAAAGTTCAGCTTGTAAACATTAACGAAAAAGCTCATGTTGATGCTAAATTGTTAAATGAGGCAGAGTTTAGTTTTAGACCGATTATTTAATAGGAATTAAAAGTTGAAAGTACTTTAAGTTAATAGTATTTAAGCTTGTAACAATCCGTCTTTTAATTGTAAAGCACTTGGCAATATCAACTTTAAGTATTTTAGGCACTATCATATGTTCCACTACAAAGATTTTAAGTCTTGATTCGAATATCTGGATAAATGATATTAGCTTTGAGGTAAATTATCAATTTTAAATCACTACCAATCGCATTTATCATGAACCAATTGGAAGATTTGTGTTTAAAAACCAACGAAATCGCTAAAAAAGCTGGTGCTTTTATAAAAGAGCAACAGAATAAAATTAAAGCCGATGTTGTTGAAACCAAAGGCATGCACGATTTTGTTACCTACGTCGACAAAACAGCCGAAGAGTTAATTGTTACCGAATTGAAGAAGATTCTTCCCGAAGCTGGTTTTATTGCCGAAGAAGGAACGGAAACCTATCGTGCCGATCGTTACAATTGGATTATCGATCCGCTTGACGGAACAACCAATTACATTCATGGATTCTCTCCTTTTGCTGTAAGCATTGCCTTGCAGGAAAACGATGAGATTGTTTTGGGTGTGGTTTACGAAATTAGCCTTGACGAATGCTTTTACTCGTGGAAAGGTGCCGATGGTGCTTTTCTAAATGGCAATGCAATTCATGTTTCTAAGGCAAAAACGGTTGATGCGTCCTTAATTGCTACAGGTTTTCCTTACTACGATTACGATTTGCTTAAGAACTTCATGGCAACATTGGAGTATTTCATCCTGAATTCTCATGGTGTTCGTCGTCCTGGTTCTGCGGCTACCGATTTGGCCTATGTTGCCTGCGGTAGATTCGAAGCTTTTTACGAATACAGCCTTCAGGCCTGGGATGTTGCAGCTGGTTCTTTCCTTGTGAAACAAGCTGGTGGAGCGGTTTGCGACTTTAAAGGAGGCGATGATTACATCTTCGGAAAAGAAATCATTGCATCAAACGGTTTGGTTCAGGAAGAATTTAAATCGGTGGTGCAAAAGTACATGCTCAAATAATTCTCTTTTTTATTGATCTGATAACATGACTAAGTTTTTTTCCTATATCGCATATGGTTTTATAAAGCTATTAAGTTATTTGCCATTGCCAGTACTCTATATCTTTTCTGATATTATTTTCTTTATTGTGTACCATGTTGTGGGGTATCGCAAGCAGGTTGTTCATACGAATTTAAAGAATGCCTTTCCCGAGAAATCTGATAAGGAGATTAGAAAAATAGGAAGAGAATTCTTCTCGCATTTCTGCGATAGCTTCATTGAAACCATTAAACTATGGACCATAAGCGAGAAGGAAATTAAAAAAAGATGTAAGTTCCTACAACCTGATTTTTTCAATCAGTACAAAGAATCTGGCAAAAGCGTAATGGCTATTCTTGGTCACTATGGTAATTGGGAATGGATGACTTCCTTTCCAGCTTGGAAAGATGTTAATTTGCTTCCGATTTACAAACCTCTTCACAATAAGGTTTTCGATAAATTATACATTCAATTAAGAGAACGATTTGGCGCCAAAACGCTTCCGAAAGATGATACCTTGCGAACCATGCTAAGGTATAGAAGCGAAAAAGAATTTACCGTTACTGTTTTTCTTGGCGATCAAACTCCCAACAAAAATAGCATTCATTACTGGACCAAATTTTTAAATCAGGATACACCGATTTTGCAAGGGACCGAGCGTATTGCCAAGAAATTGGATCAGGCTGTTGTATTTTGTAATATGCAAAAGGTAAAACGAGGATATTACGAGGTTGATTTCATCCCATTGTTCGATAACCCTAAAGAGGCTAAAGACAATGAAATTACAGAAAAACACACTCGGGTTTTAGAAGAAATCATTCAGGAGAATCCTGCATACTGGTTGTGGTCGCACAAGCGTTGGAAGCACAAGAAAGACAGTTAACAGGGAGCAGTAATCAGTAAACAATGATCAGTTAATAGTAGTCAGTCAACAAAACAATAGAGTTACTGATTTATAGATATTTTTAAAAGAAATGAATAGAATTGGAATTGTAATACTAAATTGGAATGGCAAAGAACTTTTGAAACAGTTCCTTCCTTCAGTTGTAGGCCACTCTAAAAGAGAATGGGCCGAAGTAATTGTGGCTGATAACGCCTCTACTGACGATTCCATTGCATTTCTTGAGCAGGAATATCCTGATATCAGATTGATTCAATTGGATAAAAACTATGGTTTTGCAGAAGGATACAACAGAGCTTTGGCTCAACTCGATCATGAATACTTTGTTCTGCTAAACTCGGATGTAGAGGTAAGCGAAAACTGGTTAGATTCCATTTACCAGCAGTTTGAGAACAATGCTGATATTGCTGCTGCTCAACCAAAAATTAAAGCTTATCACAACAAGTCGGGTTTTGAGTATGCCGGTGCTGCAGGAGGTTTTATCGATTATTTGGGATATCCATTTTGCCGAGGTAGAATTCTTGATACCATAGAGGAAGACACTTCCCAATACAATAACAACATTGATGTGCTGTGGGCCAGCGGTGCTGCCTTGTTTATCAGGGCCGATATCTACAAGAATACAGGTGGTTTAGATGGAGATTTCTTTGCGCACATGGAAGAAATCGACTTGTGCTGGCGTATTAAAAACCAGGGCCACAGAATCATTTGCGACACCAGCTCGACGGTTTACCATGTTGGCGGAGCAACCCTTCCCAACCACAGTTCGCGAAAGTTGTTTCTAAATTTCCGCAACAACCTGTTGATGTTGTACAAAAACCTGCCATCCAATAATTTCATATCCACATTCTTTTACCGTATGGTGTTAGATGGTGTTGCTGCTTTTAAATTCTTGCTGGGTGGCGAATTTGCCAACTTTGCAGCCGTATTTAAAGCACACATGTCATTCTATGGCATGATTGGCCAATTCCGTAAAAAGCGTAAAGAGTTACTGCCTCTTGTAAGTAAGAATCATCACAAAGAAATTTACTGCAATAGCATCATTTTCGATTACTTTCTCAGATCGAAGAAAAAGTATTCTGAGATTGAACAGCAACTTAATGCATAGCAATTCAATCTGCTTGCTTTAATTTCCTGATAATTTTTAATGCTCGTATGCTTGGCTATGACAGTCAGAGAGAATTTTGCCATACCCAAACCACTGGTTAAGCTTTAGAACTGATGTGTTACAATAATCCGCTGCCTATTTGTAATCTTCCATCACTCGGTTGTAATCTTCCTTCATCGTGTTGCAGCTTTTTGCCAAACGGTTGCAATTTTCCATCTTCAGGTTGAAGTTTTCCACTGCTCGGTTTTAATCTTCCGGTGCTCGGTTGAAGCATTCCGCCGCTCGGTCGAGGTTTTCCGCCGCTCGGTTGCAATCTTCCGCCACTCGGTTGCAATCTTCCGCCACTCGGTTGAGGTTTTCCGCCGCTCGGTTGAAGCTTTCCAGATGGGGTACATAATAATACATAAAGTCACTACAGCAACACTATAAGCATGTATTGCAATACATTACAAACAAAGTATCTTTAAAAGAACAAGTGTCTCAACCAGGTAGGTACAAAAGATAACAGGATTGAAACATTAAGGCACTAAGACGCGAAATTTTATAATCTGTAATGGTTGAAGATTATTATTTTGTGTCTTGGAGTCTTTGCGTTTAAACTTTTATTCATTAAATCAAGTTGTAGCCGTAAACTTCAATCCAATAATGGCAACCAGCAAAAGGAGCATAAAGAATATACGAGAGAAATGAACAGGCTCTCCAAACAAAACGATTCCCAGTACTGCAGTTGATAAAGCTCCTATCCCGGTCCAAACCGCATAGGCCGTACCAACTGGTAAATTTTTAATGGCCAAAGCTAAAAAGTACAAACTAATGCCCATAGCTACAATGGTGATTACACTTGGCCACAGTTTCGTGAATCCTTGTGCATATTTTAATCCAATGGCCCAAACGGCCTCAAATAATCCCGCTACAATTAAATAAATCCAAGCTATTCCCATTTCTATAATTTTTCAACCAACTTCTCTAACTGAATTCCTCTCGATCCCTTTATCAGGATGTAATGGTTCTTAACCTCTTCTTTCTCCAGAATGGCAGCAACCTCATCTGCCGACAGAAATGTTTTAAACTGATTTTCGGTATTCACCTTCGAGAAAATATCGCCAACCAGGTACACATTCTCCAAAGCTCTCTTCTGCAACAAATCAATTAATTGCTGATGCTCTTTTTCCGAATCTTCTCCCAATTCCAACATGTCTCCCAAAATCACCAACTTGTTTTTCATTGGCAAATCGGCAAAATTGTTCACTGCAACTCCCATACTTGTTGGGTTGGCATTGTATGCATCCAAAAACAAAACATTCTTTTCTGTCTTCTTCAGTTGCGAACGATTATTGCTTGGTTCGTAGTTCTCCAAGGCCACTTTAATATCCGATTCCTTGATGTCGAAATATCGTCCTACCGTAACGGCTGCCAATGCATTCTCGAAATTGTAGCCACCAATCAATTTGGTTTTAATGTAAAGCTTGCCAATTTTCGGCGATCTTAATTCCAATACCAAATAAGGTGCAGCTTGTAGGAACTTGGCTTTGCTATCGGCCTCTTCGCTATTGCCATAGCTATATATTTCCTGATCATTCAACATTCCCATTAAATGATCATTCTCACAATTCACAAATACCTTGCCTCTACCCTGCAAGTAATCATACAGTTCTTTCTTTGTTTTCTTAACCCCTTCGAACGAACCAAAACCTTCCAAATGCGCTTTTCCAACATTGGTAATGATTCCAAAATTTGGCTCTGCTATCTCACACAAAAACTTTATCTCTCCTGGGTGATTTGCTCCCATCTCAACAACTCCAAATTCTGTTTCCTCGGTCATTGATAGCAATGTTAAAGGCACGCCTATATGATTGTTAAAGTTGCCTTGAGTCGCAAAAGTTTTGTATTTCATGCTCAATACAGCATTAACCAATTCTTTGGTTGTAGTTTTTCCATTGGTACCTGTAATGGCCAAAATCGGAATTCCTAAATTCTTGCGGTGCTCTCTGGCTAAATCCTGCAATTCAGTCAAAACATCATCAACCAAAATACAAGAATCATTTACTGCAAATTCTTTTTCATCAACCACAGCATATTTACACCCTTTTTCAATTGCTGATTCGGCAAACTTGTTTCCGTTAAAATTTGCCCCTTTCAATGCAAAGAAAATCGAATTGGGAACAATCTTTCTTGTATCAGTAACAACAATTGGATACTGTTTAAATAAGCTGTATAGTTTAGAATTTTCCATTGGAATTGTCTCGTAATATTTGAATGACGAAATTAATAAAAAACCCCATCCTTTTATAGGATGGGGTTTTGTTTTATTTCGAAAACTACTTCTCTATTTTCTAGTAGGTCTACCTACGCGAGTCATCGCACAACGGAAACCAATATCATCTCTTGCTTCTTTCTGATCCAAGAATCTGCGAGCACTTGGAGCCAACCAGAAAGCTCTGTCTTTCCAAGAACCACCCTTATATACTCTAGAGTTATCAGTTACCATAGAGCTAAAATCGCTACCATCTTGTCCTCTACCTTGAACATACATGCGACTTGAGCCTTGCGTTTGATGCTCTGGATTGTTCCATTCGTAATCAGAAACAATACTTGAAGATACATCACCATCACGATAGTTACGGTTATCGGCAGTCTTATAGTTTTCACGTCCTACCAATTCCTCATCTTTTTGTAATCTGTAACGAATGCGTCCTAAACTATCTTTCTCAGCAATATTTCCTTCTTCGTCGCGTACTTTTGTTTTAAATACGTTACCACGATATGGATTAAATTCTGCAATATCTTCTGGCGACATTGGACGATAAACATCAGCAACCCATTCGCTAACATTACCAGCCATACAATACAAACCATAGTCGTTTGGCCAGAAAGAATTTACAGGTGCTGTTATGTCACCAGCATCATTCAAAGCACCAGCAGTACCCATATAGTCACCTCGCCCGCGAGCAAAGTTGGCCATCATCTTACCACGAACTTTTTTGTTCTCGTTTCTCACCCAGTGACCATCCCATGGGAAAATTCTTTTATCCGTAATTCTTTCCTCTTCCGAGTTTCCAATCAATGCCGTTGCAGCATATTCCCATTCCGCTTCTGATGGCAGGCGGTATTTAGGAAGTAAAATACCATCAGTCCAACGAACTTGTCTTTCTTCGTTATCTGGATCTAAATCAGGCAAGTTCTTGTTTACTGAACCTTCATACTGTCCAGCTAAATATGCTTCTGTATTAAAGTTATTTTCATCTCTCTGTGCTGGATCCGGATTTAAAATACCCTTATCAATCAGAATTTGTTCATTTACACGATCAGTACGCCACTCGCAGTAGTCAACAGCTTGCTCCCAAGATACACCAACAACTGGATATTCAGCATAAGCAGGATGACGTAGGTAATTATTTACGTATGGTTCGTTGTAAGCCAACTCATCGCGCCACACCAAAGTGTCTGGCAAGGCTTTCTTATAAACTTCAGGATAAGAAACGTAAACTCTCTTGGTCCAATGTAAGTATTCAAGATAATCAACATTACGAACTTCTGTTTCATCGATATAGAAAGAAGGAACAGTAACTCTTCTAGGTACATTATTCCAATCGTACATTACATCTTGTTGGGTTCTTCCCATCGTAAAAGTACCACCCTCGACAAATTTTAGTCCAGGACCTGTAGCCTGTTCGTAACCGCTATGATATTCAAAACCACCATTGTCAGGATCATTATATGCCCATCCCGTGGTTTTTGATTTTTCTCCCTTACCTACCAGATTCTTAACCTTCGAACAAGATGGGAAGATCATTAATCCAGCAGCAAAAACAGCAATAACTATGCTATAATTTAGTTTCATAATAGATTGAATGTAGTTTATCTTCAAAAATACTTAACTCAACAAATATAACTAAAAGTGCTATAATTTTATTGTATATGATTTTAGTTTTTCTATTAAATATTTAACATTTTTCAACAGAAAAACCTAATCTTTACTCATCTACCTGATTCTCTGAGCTAAATTTAAGTCATGATTTTCTCTTAATTCTGTGAGCTAAATCATTTTTAATAAAATATCTTTAGCAATTAGCAAAAACACCAAGTTTCAGATATCATAAACAGTTTGCTCGTCAATGTGTAAAGTTTTATTTATTTTGCGTTAATTCTGTTTTCAATAACGATACTTAAAACCAAAAAATGCGCTATCTCATAATTGTTCTAATTTTATTGATTGGAAAAGTGAGTTTTTCCCAAACTTCCGATACTTTCAAACTAGATTGGTCTGATACTTACATTTCATCTCCTGATGGAGAAAGCATTAGAACCATAACCTTTAATAGCGCTTCACTTGATCTGACGAACAACTGGTTACCTGAATTTTATCACTTACAAAGAACAGGTTCAAACCGAGAAATTTTCTCAGTTGAGTTATTGGATACGCATTTTGAACCGTTAAGTTCCATCGAACAGCAAATTTTACGAAATAAATCTTTTTCTTCAGAAATAATACCTGACACTGAGCCTGTTTCAATCAGAAAAATTCAATATCAAAAGGTGCAATTTATTCCAATTAGAAAAAATCCAACAAATGGTACCATTGAAAAACTAGTCAGTTTTAAACTACGGTTCAAAAAGATCAGTCAACAAAGAAGTGTAAAATCAGTAAATAACTATGCTAGCAATTCTGTTTTAAGCAGTGGCAAATGGGTGAAAATTTCAGTTGACACAACTGCCATTCACAAAATTACCTATCAGCAATTAATTGATATGGGAATTTCGAATCCGGCAAATGTTCGTATTTATGGTTATGGTGGTGGAATGCTTCCCAAAATGAATTCAGAATTGGTAAAAGATGACCTTCCTGTAGTTCCTGTCTATTTTAACACTGGCGGCGATGGAATTTTTAATGATGGTGATTTCCTGTTATTTTATGCCAAAGGACTAAGAAATTGGAGATACAACGAAGAAAAATCAGAGTTCGTTCATGAAAATCATTTGTACTCCAATAATGCATATTACTTTTTGAGCTCAGATCAAGGAAGTGCACAAATCATACAACAACAAAACTCAGAATCAAATTTCACAAACACAGTTAATTCTTTTAATGACTATCGAGTAATCGACATTGATGAAACCAATTTATTGGAAAGTGGCAGGTTATGGTTGGGACAGGAATTCGACGTAACAACAGAATTCGATTACAGTTTTAATTTCTCCAACATACTAAACACTTCCAGTGCAATAGTTACAGCTCGTTTTGCTGCAAGATCATCCTCAGAAACCAGTTTAAAACTGAGTTCTGGTTCCAACAATATTGGAACAATTAATTTTTCAGCAGTTAATACTGGTAGCTATACGGCTACTTATGCCAGATTGAAAGAAAAGACATTTACCAGTTTTACTCCTACAAACAGCAAGCTTGATATTAAATTGGAATATGAAAAAAGTTCTGCATCATCCCTTGGTTGGTTAGATTACTTAAGGGTAAATGCTCGCTGCAATCTATCTCTCAACGGTTCGCAAACCTTATTTAGAGATATTGAATCTGTAGCAACGGGTAACATTTCTCGTTTTCAAATTCAAAACTGTTCGGCCTCAACAAGCGTTTGGGATGTTAGCAATCAAAATGCGGTAAAACAAATTCCACTTATCTTAAATGGAACTACAGGTAGTTTTAACACATCAACCAGCAGCTTAAAAGAGTTTGTTGTTTTCAATCCTGAAGGTAATTTTCCTGAACCAAAAGTGATTGGCAACCTACAAAATCAAAACTTACATGCCTTGCCACAAACCGACATGCTAATTGTTTCTGCAAAACAATTTTTATCTCATGCCGAACAAATTGCTACTTACCACCGAAACAATGATAATTTACATGTTACCGTTGTAGATCAAAATGTAATTTTCAATGAATTTTCTTCAGGTACACCCGATGTTTCAGCCATTCGAAATTTTGTTAAAATGTTCTACGATCGTTCAACCGGCGAATCAGACATGATCAAGTACTTGTTATTATTCGGAGATGGTTCTTTCGATAACCAATCAGACAGAGAAAGTAACACGAATAAAATATTGACCTACCAATCCGAAAACTCTCTTAGTCCAACTCAATCCTTCGTAACCGATGATTATTTTGGACTTTTGGATGACGAAGAAGGGGAAGCAACAGGACTAGTTGATATTGGAATAGGAAGGTTCCCTGTTAATACTTCAGAGGAGGCTCAAATCGTTGTCAATAAAATTCTAAATTACAATTCTGCAGAAAAAGGAGATTGGCAAACTATGATTTGTTTTATTGGTGATGATGAAGATAACAATACTCACATGCGAGATGCCAACAGGCTAGCCATTCAAATTGAAAACAATTATCCTCAATACAGAGCTCAAAGAATATTTTTAGATGATTTTGAACAAATCACAAGTTCGGCTGGTCAGCGATATCCTGGTGTAAATACGGAAATCAACGAAAGTATAAACAAAGGATCATTAATCATGAATTACACAGGCCATGGTAATGAAAATGGTCTTGCTCATGAGCACATTCTTATGACTGATGATATTTACTCCTGGCAAAACTCTGTTAAACTGCCACTCTTCATGACTGCAACTTGTGAGTTTAGTCGATTCGACAACTACAAAAAATTGTCGGCAGGAGAAATCATTCTACTTCGTGATAATGGAGGTGGAATTGGACTATTCACGACAACCCGACTTGTTTTTTCATCTCCAAATTTTACTCTGAATCAAAATTTCTACAATTATGCATTTGAACGGACCTCAGATGGTAAGTTTTATCGTTTGGGTGATATCATGAGATTGACTAAAAATGCAACCTCCTCGGGAATCAACAAACGAAATTTCACTCTTTTGGGCGATCCAGCTCTTCGCTTAAACTATCCGGAACACAATGCCATAAGTACACACTTAAATGATGTGTTAATATCACAACCTGTAGATACATTAAAAGCTCTTAGTGAGATTAAAATGTCAGGTAAAATTATTTCAGGATCAGGATCCGACCTAAGTAGTTTTAATGGTATTATTTATCCAACCATTTACGACAAAGCCATCAATAAATCAACTAGAGGAAATGATGGAGATCCATTTGAGTACACCAGCCAAACCAGCATATTATACAAGGGAAAGGCAAGTATTAAAAATGGTATTTTCAATTTTTCATTCTTTGTTCCAAAAGATATAAACTATCAATATGGTAAAGGTAAAATCTCATATTATGCATCAAGTAAGGGTACCGATGCTGCAGGTTTTACCAATTCAATTATTGTTGGGGGAACAAATCCAAGTGCCAGCGATGATAAAATTGGTCCGGAAATAGAATTGTACATGAATGATGAACAATTTACCCCTGGGGGAATGACCAATGAAAATCCCCTTTTATTGGCTATCGTTCAAGATGCAAGTGGCATCAATACCGTTGGTAACTCCATTGGTCATGATTTAATAGCAATACTGGATCAAAAATCTGAAAGTCCTATAGAACTAAATGATTTCTACGAAGCTGACCTTGACAATTACAAAAAAGGAAAAGTAAGTTACCAGCTTAGTGAATTGGAAACCGGAGAACATGAAATACAACTAAAAGTATGGGATAATGTGAATAACTCATCGATTGCCAGTTTAGACTTTGTTGTTGCCGAAACAGCTGATTTGGTGATCAAACATGTGCTAAATTATCCTAATCCATTTACTACAAATACAGGCTTTTATTTTGAACACAATCAATCTTCGAGCGAATTGGATGTTCTCATTCAAATCCTGACAGTATCAGGTAAATTAATTAAAACAATAGAAACTACCACTAATTCATCTGGCAACAGAGTTGGGCCTATTCAATGGGATGGAAAAGATGATTTTGGAAATTCCATTGGTCGTGGTGTTTACTTTTATCGTGTAAAAGTTCGAGCTGATAATGGAAAAACTATAAATAAATTTCAAAAATTAGTGATCCTGAAATAATAAAACTCCACAAAACTAGTTAATTGATTTATATTTGCAGACTATTATATATTTTTATTATGACTAAAAAACTAACTTTAATCACAATCGTACTATGTCTTTTAATTGTTTCAGGCATTGGTAAGGTTTCTGCCCAGACTTCAACTTCTGGTGCAAACTACATTTCAACTGCGGTTTCTTTTTTAACCATTACTCCAAATTCGAGAGCTGGTGCAATGGGTGATGCTGGTGTTGCAACATCTCCTGATGTAAATTCTATGCATTGGAATCCTGCAAAATTTGCCATGATTGATGGAAATTATGGTGTTTCTGCATCGTATACTCCTTGGCTGAGAGATTTGGTTGATGATATGAGCATTTCTTACCTTACCGGATATTATCGATTGGACAAGAATCAAGTTATTGGCGCTTCGCTTCGTTACTTCTCGTTAGGTGAAATTGCTTTTTTGGAAAGAGCTGAAGACATTCCGGTTGCACAAAACCCAAACGAATGGGCATTTGATATTGCATACTCAAGAAGACTGAGTGATGAATTTTCAGGAGGTATTGCTTTCAGATACATTAGATCAGATTTAACCCAATCTCAATACGTAGCTGGCATAGAAACTCAAGCAGGAAATGCTTTTGCAGCTGATGTTTCTATTTATTATCAGCATGAATTCAGAAGAAATAGAAGAGACATGGTGTGGTCTTGGGGGCTAAACATCTCAAACATCGGTTCAAAAATCAGCTATACCAACGATGATGAAAAGGAATTTATTCCTACCAATTTGAAATTGGGTACTGCATTAAAAATGGAATTGGACAGATACAACTCACTTACCATTGCTGCAGATATGAACAAACTTTTGGTTCCAACTCCGAATAGCGGATCATTAGGTGAAGATGACAATGGTGGTGTTATTGTTGGAAGTGAAACCTCAGATAAATCAGTTGTAAGTGGAATTTTTAGTTCTTTCTCAGATGCTCCAGGTGGAATGGGCGAAGAATTTAAGGAAATTGCATGGTCACTTGGGCTTGAATATTGGTATCAAGAACAATTTGCATTAAGAGGTGGATATTACTATGAACATGAAGATAAAGGAAATCGCAAGTATTTTACTGCTGGTTTAGGAGTAAAATTAAACATGTTCGATCTTGATTTTTCTTACCTAATTCCAACAACACAAAACAACCCTCTTAAAAATACTTTAAGATTTTCCTTAACTGCTAATCTTGATAAAATTATTAAATAATGAAGATTAGAGTTGGATTTGGCTACGATGTGCATCAATTAGCCGAAGGAGAAGAGTTTTGGTTGGGAGGAATTAAAATTGAGCACAACAAAGGTTGTGTAGCTCATTCTGATGGTGATGTTTTAATTCATGCGATATGCGACGCTCTTCTAGGAGCTGCTAACATGAGAGATATTGGTTATCATTTCCCGGATACTTCGAACGATTTTAAAGGAATTGATAGCAAAATATTACTTAAAAAAACTGTTGAAATAATAGCCGAAAAAGGTTATTCGATAGGAAATATCGACTCTACAATTGCATTACAAAAACCCAAAATCAAACCATTAATTCCTGAAATGCAGGAAACACTTGCTAAAGTAATGGGAATTGATTTAGATGATTTGGCAATTAAAGCCACAACAACCGAGAAACTAGGTTTTGTTGGAAAACAGGAAGGTATATCAGCCTATGCAACTGTTTTAATTGAGAAATAGTGCTCTAAATATTATTTCTAAAGCCTTTTACAATATTGTAAAAGGCTTTTTTATTTTCATATTCACAAAATGTATCAGCTATTTCACTATATTTATTACATATAGATATATAAATACTTTACGATGCAAAATACAGGAAAAACACTCGTAATCGGTGCGAGTACAAATGAAGATCGATACTCAAATAAATGTGTAAAACTTCTTCGGAAGCACTATATTGAAACAGTTGCAATAGGCAACAAGGAAGGAATGATTTCTGACGTAGAAATCCAAACAGGAAAGCCATGTGAGACTAAAGTTCAAACAGTAGCAATTTATCTTTCTCCTAAAAACCTGGAGTCTTACCATGATTATATCATTGGATTAAAACCGGAACGAATTCTATTTCCTCCAGGAACTGAAAACCCGAATTTTTATAAAAAAGCAAATGCTCATGGTATCCAAACCGAAGAAGCATGTCCACTAGTGATGTTGAATACGGGAGTATATTAGAACAAGAGATTAAAAGAAATGCCAGTAATTGAGTTACTGGCATTTTTTATTCCTGGAAAAACATCTTATAATATCGATTTAAAGAGTCATAGACCTCATCCAAGCCAATTGCTCTGCTTCTTCTTAAAACTTCCTGCCCATCCATAAAAACAAGTAGAGAAGGGTTTGTATACAAACCTTCCTGGGCAGCAATATCTGGCTGCATTGCAGTATCTACATGATATGCTTTTAATTTGTCAAAATCATTCTTAAACAACTCTTCCAATTTAGGCTTTAATACCTCGCAAACACCACAATTGGGAGCTGAAAAATAAATATAAAACGATTCTCGCTTATCCTTCAAGCTCTGCAATTCTTTATAATCCGATATATTCATATTGCAATATGGTATAATAAAAAACGGTTACCTTCGTAAAGATAACCGTTTCTATATTTTTCAAAATCGTACTATTCTTTTTTACGAGTTCTTCTTTTAGGCTTAGCAGCAGCTGCAGCTTTATCAGCTTCCTCAAGACTGTGATCGTAATCGCAAATGTAACGGTCAACCAAAATACGTCCGCAATATTCACAAACGATAATCTTTTTACGAGAACGGATGTCCATTTGACGCTGTGGTGGAATCTTGTTAAAACAACCTCCACATGCATCACGCTCAACAGTAACAACTGCTAATCCGTTTCTTGCGTTCGAGCGAATTCTTGAATATGCTGTTAAAAGTCTCTCTTCAATTTTAGTTTTGAAAGATTCAGACTTATCCATCAACTTTTCTTCCTCTTTTTGAGTTTCAGAAACGATCTCATCCAACTCGCCTTTTTTAGATTCCAAATCAGCTTTCTTCTCAGCAAAAATAGCTTCTGAATTTTCGATTAAAGCTTTTTTGTTACCCATTTCCGCAGTAAACTCCTTGATACGCTTTTCGCATAGTTCAATTTCCAGGTTTTGAAATTCGATTTCCTTAGAAATAGAATCAAACTCACGGTTATTGCGAACATTCATCTGCTGAGCTTCGTACTTTTTAATTAACAAACCAGCTTCTTTAATCTCTTGCTTTTTCTTAGCAATCGTATCGACAAGTTCTTTTACCTCGTTATTTAGATTTTCGATTCTGGTATCAAGTCCGGCAATCTCATCTTCCAAGTCCTGCACTTCCAAAGGAAGCTCCCCTCTTAGCGTTCTAATTTGGTCTACCTCAGAATCAACAGATTGCATTTCGTACAACGTACGTAATTTTTCTTCAACTGAAATATCCTTAAAATCTGAAGCTTTTGGATCTTGTGTTGTCATATGTTTACAAATAATTTATTGGATTCGAATTTATCTCAGAAATATGAACCGCAAAGTTAGGTAATTTTTTTGTAACTATCTCATAAAAAATATCTCGAGTAAACTGTTCACTTTCATAATGTCCAATATCGGCAATTATTAATTTGTTCTCAGCATCAAAAAACTCGTGATATTTAAAGTCTCCGGTAATAAATATATCGGCTTTAGCTGATATGGCATTTCTCAATAAAAAACTTCCGCTTCCACCGCAAACAGCTACTTTTTTAATCTTTTCCTTATTAATATTGGTATATTTTATACAACCACAACCGAATATTTCTTTAATTCTTCTCAAAAAATCGATCGTGTCTTCTTCACTTTCCAACTCTCCTATCATACCTAATCCCACTTGTGGATTGTTATTGTCTAAAGAGTAAATATCATAGGCAACCTCTTCATAAGGGTGAGCATTTAGCATTGCTCCTACTACTTTTCCTTTTAAATGCTTAGGAAAAATGGTTTCAACCCTTACTTCCTTCTCGAAATGTAGTTTCTCTTTTTCTCCTACATAAGGATTTGTTTCTTCTCCACCTCGAAAAGTTCCTTCTCCTTCCACATTAAAACTGCACGAATCGTAATTGCCAATACTGCCACCTCCAGCACTAAAAAGAGCTTCTCTCACCTTTTGCGCATGATCATTAGGAACAAAAGTTACTAATTTCTTAAGGTCACCATTAATTGGAGACAAGACCTTCTTGTTTTGCAAACCTATTAAATCGCAAATTCTCTCGCTTACTCCACCACGAACCGAATCGATATTGGTATGTGCTGCATAAATGGCAATGTTATTCTTAATGGCCATCATTACAGTTCGCTCAACATAGTTCGACCCATTGAATCTTTTTAAGCCTTTAAATACAATCGGATGGTGAGCAATAATTAGATTCGCTCCTTTTTGAATCGCTTCCTCAACAACGCTTTCAATTACATCAAGACAGATTAAAATACCATTAACCTCCTGATTATATTCTCCCACAATAAGTCCGGCATTATCATACGATTCCTGATACGATAATGGCGCCACCTCTTCTATAGACGAAATAATATCCCGTACTTTCAATTCTAATAAGTTTTAGTGATTATAATGCCTCTTTGATTTCCAACAACAGATCTTTGATCTCTTGCAAGCGCGAAACAACAGTAAAATTATTCTCCGTATCCTCTTTGTTCTCTTTGAGTTTTTGCTTGGCTCCCTTCAAAGTCATTCCTCGCTCTTTTACCAAATGGAAAATCAAATGAAAATTCTCAATATCGCCTTGAGTGAAAAATCGATTGCCCTTCTTATTTTTCTTTGGTTTAATAATATCAAATTCCTTTTCCCAATATCTGATTAAGGAGGTATTTACCTTAAACATATCAGCAACTTCACCAATTGAATAATAAAGCTTTTCTATTTTCTTCTCTTTGTAAGGCACGTCGATTAATTTTAAATCTTACCCCTTTTTTAATCAGGGTAAAGCTAAGTACATGGGAATAATTTATTAACTAAAGTAATAAATAAAATGGCACGGAATAAATTTTTCCGTGCCACTTTTTATGTTCTCATAATTTTTATCGGTAGAATTAATCCATTGTTTGACCAGTGTTTTCAGCATATGCAACCATTTGATCATATTCTTCTGCTGTAAGGTCATTAAAATAGTAGTTAATCGGATTTAATGTTTTTCTTCCCTTTCTTACTTCATAATGCAGGTGAGGTCCTGTTGAAATACCTGTATTTCCAAGTTCCCCTATAATTTCTCCACGCTTTACCTTTTGTCCTTTTCTTACCCTGTAATTATCCAAGTGGGCATAAATGGTTGTATAGCCATAACCATGATCAATCACGATTTTCTTACCATATCCTCTCTCTTTTCTGGCTATTTTTACTACTCCATCCCCAGTAGCATATATTGGAGTCCCAATCTTTCCAGTAAAATCCATTCCATCATGAAATTTACGAGTTTTATAAATTGGGTGAATCCTCCAACCATAACCTGCAGAAATACGTCCAAAATCTTTTATTGCAAGCGGCATAATTGCAGGAATTGCAGAAAGCATTTTAAATTTGTTCTTTACCATTTCTTCAACATCATCGTAAGATTTGGTTTGAACATACAGTGATTTTGCAACCTGATCTAACTTCTTGGTGGTTGAAATTACAAGCTCAGCATTATCCATACTTTCTAAATGCTTATAGCGATTTACACCACCAAAACCAGCTCTACGGATATTTGAATGAATCGGCTCTGCTTCGAAAATAACACGGTAAATATTATCATCCCTTTGCTCCAAATCACTCAGAACAGTTTGAACTTGTTGTAGCTTTGTATTTAATAAACTGTATTGATTTATTAATCTCTGATTTTCTCTTTCCAATGATCTTTCCTTGGGTGAACCGAAGAAATAGAACAATACTACAACCATAAAAATAGCTAGTACCGAACTGGAAGCCATATGCTTAAGAACATTGACTAAGCGTGTCTTAAAATTAATTTCTACCTTTTCGTAGCTAACAGACTCAGGGTTAAACTGATACTTTGTTTTCGCCATCTAATACTTTTAGGTTAATTTTTGCAGAAAAAGTCTAAATTTTTGCTCATTTAAGTCAACAAAATTAAGGAATTAATCTAACTTTGCAAGCTAAGTAACGAAATCTCATCTATTTAAAACATAATAGACTCATGAATTCAAGCGAAATCAGACAAGCATTTTTGGATTTTTTTAATTCAAAGCAACATAAAATAGTCTCATCGGCACCGATGGTAATTAAAGATGATCCTACATTGATGTTTACCAATGCAGGTATGAATCAGTTTAAGGATATCTTTCTTGGTAACTCACCAGTAAAATATAACAGAACTGCCAACTCTCAGAAATGTCTTCGTGTTTCAGGAAAACACAACGACCTCGAAGAAGTAGGACACGACACTTATCATCACACCATGTTTGAGATGTTAGGAAACTGGTCGTTTGGCGATTATTTTAAAAAGGAAGCCATTGATTGGGCATGGGAACTTTTAACTGAAGTTTATAAATTGCCAACGGATCGTTTATACGCGTCTGTTTTTGAAGGTAGTGCCGACGATAAGTTGAATCGTGATGATGAAGCTGCAGGATATTGGATGAAATACCTTCCAGAAGATCATATTATCAACGGTAATAAAAAAGATAACTTCTGGGAAATGGGTGATCAAGGTCCTTGTGGCCCTTGTTCTGAAATTCACATCGACTTAAGAAGTGATGAAGAAAGAAAAATTACTTCAGGTAGAGATCTTGTAAATATGGATCACCCACAAGTAATTGAGATTTGGAACCTTGTATTTATGCAATTCAACCGTAAGGCGGATGGTTCTCTAGAGTCTCTTCCTCATCAGCATGTTGATACAGGAATGGGGTTTGAGCGTTTGTGTATGGCAATGCAGGGAAAAACTTCGAATTACGATACCGATGTTTTCCAACCAATTATTCAGACCATTGCTAAAATGGGTGGTAAAGAATATGGAAAAGATGAAGAAATTGACATTGCTCTTCGCGTGATTGCCGACCATATCAGAACAATCGCATTTGCGATTACTGATGGACAATTACCATCAAACAACAAGGCTGGATATGTAATTCGTCGTATTCTTCGTAGAGCAGTTCGTTACGGATATACCTTCCTTGGATTCAAGGATCCATTCATGTATCGATTGATTCCTGTTTTGATTGAAGTAATGGGACAACACTTCCCTGAGTTGATAAAACAACAAACTTTGATTGAAAAAGTAGTTAAGGAAGAAGAAAACTCATTCTTAAGAACTCTTGAGAATGGTATTAAATTGCTAGATCAAATTATTGAAAAAACCAAAGCTGACGATTTTAAGGTTGTTCCTGGTAAGTTAGCTTTTGAATTATATGATACTTACGGATTCCCATTGGATTTGACCGAATTGATTCTGAAAGAGCAAGATTTGGTTGTAAATCGCAAGGAGTTTAATATTGAAATGGAAGCTCAGAAAAACAGATCTCGTTCGGCAACTTCGGTTGATACTGGCGACTGGGTTGAGCTTTTAAAAGATGATGTTGAGGAATTCGTTGGTTACGATTACCTAAGCACAGATGTAAGAATTACTCGCTACAGAAAAATCACTAGCAAAGGAAAAGATTCTTTCCAAATGGTATTCAACATCACTCCTTTCTATGGTGAAAGTGGTGGACAGGTTGGAGATACTGGTTACATTGAAGCAAATGGTCAGAAAATTTCCATTATCGATACCAAGAAAGAACATGGTTTGATTGTTCATTTTGCTAAGGAATTGCCAACTGATCCAACTGCAACTTTTAAAGCAGTTGTAAGTGGAAGCAAAAGAAATCTTACTGCAAACAACCACACCGCAACTCACTTGATGCATCATGCATTACGCGAAGTTTTAGGCGATCACGTTGAACAGAAAGGCTCTTTGGTAAATCCTGATCACTTGCGTTTCGACTTCTCACACTTCCAAAAAGTAAGTGAAGAAGAAATTGCGAAAGTTGAAGCAATCGTAAACAAGAAAATCAGAGAGAATATTGCTGTTGAAATCAAGAATCACATCCCAATGGCTGAAGCTGTAAATATGGGTGCAATGGCATTGTTTGGTGAGAAATATGGCGATTTGGTTCGTGTTGTAAAATTTGATGACTCTGTTGAGCTATGTGGTGGTACTCACGTAGAAGCAACAGGTCAGATTGGTTTGTTCAAAATCATTTCTGAAGGAGCTATCTCTGCTGGTGTTCGAAGAATTGAAGCCATTACCGCTGATAAAGCAGAACAATACATCAACGACAAGCTGAATACTCTAAGAAATATTGAAAAAATATTTAAATCGAGCCAAAACCTTCTTAAAAACATTGAAGATTTGATGTCTGAAAATTCAGGTTTGAAAAAGGATTTGGATGGTTTTATGAAGGATCGATTAAAGGTGATGAAGAATGACCTTAAAGGGAACATATCTGTAACCAAAGATGTAAATTTCATTACTGAACCATTAACTGTTGGAAGTGCTGCTGATTTAAAAGACATCGCTTTCCAATTAAAAGGTGAAGTTGATAATTTGGTATTCATCACAGGTGCCGATTTGGGTGGAAAAGCAAACCTAACCATCATGTTCTCTGACAACCTTGTGAAAGAATATGACTTGCATGCAGGAAATATTGTTCGTGAAGCTGCCAAAGAAATCAAAGGTGGTGGTGGCGGACAACCATTCTTTGCCTCAGCTGGAGGTAAAGATCCTAAAGGATTAGAACAAGCTATCGAAAAAGCCAAGAAAATGGTACTTCACAAAATTGAAGGATAATAATAGCTGTCAGCAATCAGCTTACAGCTACAAGCATAAAAAACGCCGGTTCGTATGAACCGGCGTTTTTATTGAAAAACCTATCCTCTTAATCTTTGATAGATTTAATTGATTCAACCATCAATAAATTCAATACTTCTGAAGCAAAAAGCACACATGAAATAAGAAAGCATAATAATTTAATTTGTTACATTCGCGCCTACTTGATAAATGGAGTCCAGAAACCATAAACGGGGCGCATCCGAAAAGCCATACGAGTAGGAGAATAATAGAATTAAAAGAATGACAATAGGATTACTTTTTTATTTAGGGTTGATTGTATTAATGATTGTATCAGCATGGAAAACCTATGAAAAGGCAAACCAACCTGGTTGGGCTTGCATTATTCCAATTTACAGTACAATAGTATGGCTAAAAATCATTGAAAAACCATGGTGGTGGTTATTACTATTGTTTTTTGTTCCAATAGTGAATATTATAATTGCCATTAGAATGATCCATCTTTTATCTAAAAGTTTTGGAAAAGGTACAGGTTTTACCTTTGGATTAATTTTCTTACCATTTATTTTCTACCCAATTCTAGGATTAGGAGATGCAACTTACCTGGGGCCTGCAGGTCTTAAGCAAGAATAAGCAAGCTATTTATAATACAAAATGCCAGTTCTTTCGAACTGGCATTTTTATATCTTGTACAATCTCTAATACAAATTTACTTTTATACTCATCTTCGTGGCACCCTTTCACTAGTACTTATGGTAGTCTCTCGTTAGTACTTATGGCGACCTGCCATTAGTACCTATGGTGATGTCCCACTAGTAGCTACGATGGTCTCCCACCAACCAATGGTCTCTTATTAACTTTAAGGTTGCATGCTATAGGTATGTACGCTAAATTGAGCTGATGGCAAGTAGTTTACTCCGAACCAACACACCAAAAGAATTACAAATGCCAACGCTAAAATCCATAAAGCCGAAACATACTTTCTTGGTTTCTGATATCGGCGATGGATGTATACCAAATATCCCATCCAGGTGATGAATGCCCAGGTTTCTTTCGGATCCCAGGTCCAATAATGCCCCCAGGCCTCTTTGGCCCATAAAGCGCCAAAAAGTAGTCCAAAGGTTAAGAATGCGAAGCCAAGATAAACCAAATTATCTGCTACAAGCATATATTTTTCGTCGAACCGTTCTCTTTTTACTTGATACAAACCATAAATGGCTACAAGAGAAGAAGCTGCCAAAAATGCATAGGAAATGATGTACACAACTACATGCGGAACAAACCAAGGACTCTGCAAGGCTGGCATCAAGGTTTTTGAAAAATTCTCGGGATGCATGTAATTGATAAACAAAAACAAGAGCGACATAAACAGGCAATAGTAAAGCATCCAAAGATATCTCCAACGATAGTAGGTAATCAATCCAATAATTGATATAAACAATGAATACCACAACCTTGTTTCTCCAAGAGTTCTTAAAGGAGGACGTTCAAGACTATTCCATAAAAATCCAATATAAACAGCCATGCTAAGAATACCTATTAGCACCAATAAATTCCTGATAAAATCTTTTTTAGGAATTAATGCCGATAAAATCCAACTTGCAGAACTCACACCCGCTGCCATTAAAAAATAGTTCCAAATCATCTTATTCAGTTTACAGTTATCAGTAAACAGTTATCAGCAATATTACTGCTCACTGCTAATCGTTACTTTATTTCCTCTCCAAAACATGTAAATGGCTCCGATCATCATCATGAAAATGCCGATATATACATAAACTTGCCAAGGATCTTTTACTACTTCTACTACACTTAGATTAGAGTATTTTCCCATTTTTTCATCGTAACTCAGCTGGTATATTTTCCATCCGTTTACGCTTTGTGGTTTATTCACTTCAAGAACCTGCTCTTCCTTTTGTCCATCAGGAGTAAAAATGGTGACTTTAGAAGAGAACTTTTTAGGTTCCGGTACTGTCATCAACAACGAGTAATTATCGTCAAGTTTTAGCGACTCATGAGGACGGTTAAAACTTCCACAAGAAATCCAGCCAGAAAGTGTATCTGATGAATTTACAGCCACACTAACTTTAGCTGCCGGAGCTGCTCCAAAATCATACATCTGATGATACTTCTCACCTACCCTTCCTGATGACACAAGAAAATCATCAATTTTAATATTCCAATCATGAAGCGTACACTCCAACTCATCTTCAATCATAATCATTGAAGGTTTTGTTGCTTCATAAAGTTTCCCCGATTCATTTTCAACCACTGCCAGCTTCGGATTAAACTCTTCAATCAAGAAATCGTTCAATTTAATGGCAAGCGGCAATTCGTAATAGTTCCCATTATTATCGTAAGCCTTCCATTCTGTTTTATTTGTATACAAATCCATTTTTAATCGCATTAGATCGCCTGAACCTAATCCAGCTGCAAAAATGGTTATCCATAAACCCAAATGGCTGCATACAAAGCCCCAGTTCTTTAATCTAAAAGGAAAACTCTTACGTACAATTACCAATGCCAAAACAACCAACAGGTATAGGTTGATGAACAGAAACGGCCAAGAGGTGGTAAGCTGATTTAAACTCAAGCGTGTAATCAGATTCTCTTCTTGCATCGAAACCTGAGGAGTAATACCCATAATTATAACCAAAAGAGTTAAAACAGCAATTGCACCCACCGAGGCAGGAACTCCCGATAAAAAATGGTACAGATTTGATTTGCGAATCAATCGATAAAACACCAATATAAACGTTATAAAGATTGCTCCTAAAATTAAATTCATTGGATACTTGATAGATACTCCTGAATTGGATTGAATTGTAAATTCCAATAGAAATCCAATTAATAGTAATCCGAATGCAATTACAAAGCTTTCGGCATATCCCCAAGGGGTTTGCCATAATGGTTTAGTGGGTTTACTCATATCTCAATTTTTAAACAAGATTCGTTAAGATCGTAACATTTTTTGAATCTTATAAAAATGCCGTCCAAAAAATGGACGGCACTTGAACCTTATATTTGAACGGTATGCAATTACATTTTTACTTGGTAAGTAGCTTCACGTTTTTTTGCTTTCTTATCCCATTCCTTCATGAATCCATTCTTAAACTCTTCTTTTTCTTTCTTCAACTTCTCAACTGGAAGGCCGATAAACTCCTGAGCTTTAGCCTTAGTCGCGATATCTGGATAAGGAACTTCACCTTCAAATCCATATTTGTGGAAAATTCGAACCAAAGCAATACGAGCTTCTTGTGCACGCTCTACTCCAGTTGTAATAACACGACCTATTTCAGTTGGAGCGTGGAATGATCCTCCGTGAGAAGCAGCTGCATAATCCCAACGCCATTGTGCGTGACGAATCATCTTCAATACTGGTTTCATTTCTTCTTCAGTAGCACCAAGATCCCAAGCTTTTTTAGCTTCGACATGAGCACGTACTAACAATTCTTCAAGTTTATCACGGTTTTCGATTATCTGATCCTGACGAGTATATACATTCTTAATCAACTTATCAGTCTCCTGACGGTGACAAACCTGACACGAGTTAGCAACGTTATTCAGAGGAGATTGAATATGGTGATCTGTAAATTTCTGTCCACCTTCTGATTTGTAAGGCATATGACAATCAGCACAAGAAACACCACGATCAGCATGAATACCTTTTAAGTATACCTCGTAACCTGGATGCTGCGCCTTCAACATAGGTGCCTTACTTAATGCATGAGTCCAGTCTTTAAATTCAATTTCATCGTAATATTCTTCCATAGCCTCAACATCCATACCTTTATCCCATGGGAAAGTTAAGTAAGGAACGCCTTCTGCACCAGGACGCTTTTTGTTGAAATAGTACTCCACATGACATTGAGCACATACCAATGAACGCATTTCCTGATGAGATGCTTTATTGATATCTTTCCCCATTCTTTCGAAAGCTTCAATCAAAGCCGGACGGGAAATACGCAAATTCATAGTTTCTGCATCATGACAGTCAGCACAACCAATAGGATTAACTACTTCGTGCCCCTTGCCTGCCCATTTTCCTTTGTAAAATTCTGCAACTCCAACCTCATTCATCAATCGAGGAACATCTGGAGATTTACAAGTCCAACAAGTGTTAGGCATTGGACCATCCTTTTCGTTCTTTGGTCCACCTGTACGCAATGTATTGCGGATATCTTCTACAGCATAGTAATGCCCACGACCTTGATTATAGTCTTTTGCAAATCCATAACCAGCCCAAAGTACAACCAATCGAGGGTCAACCTCAAGCATATCAATCATTGCACCGCCGTTATACTTGCTTCGGAAAATGGTATCAGCAGTTTTGTAGTACGATTGGAATTGTCTTGGGAAATTTTCGCCCCAAACTTCATTTCTTGGTTCCCACTGTCCGTGCTCCACTTGTGGAGTATAGGCATAAACAGATTCTGCCCTTCTTTCCATGATAGATGAAGCTAACAATCCAAGTAGGAATACAACAACCAAAGTGACCAGGAAGATCAACCATCCCAACATTGGTTTTTTGCCTACAGATTCTTGTATTGGTTTCATAGTATATTAGTTTAAGTTTTATTCGTTTTCTAATTCAGTTTCTTTCATATATTCTTTTAACCAGTCTGGCACTGGACTTTCAGGAAGTGGCACCCTGGCATGTGGAACACTAGATAAGCTATTCACTCTTCCATGTGGTACTTCCCGGTGACATTCCCAACAAACCCTATCTTGAGTATTGTGGGCATGGTTTGGCACTTGAGCTGCCAGTTTCGGATCAGTCAGCTGTTGACTATGACAACGGATGCAGTTGTTATGAACTACTTCCTTCCCCTCATCAAGTATAAAAATTACCTCTGGTTCCATTCTCAATGCGAACATACTTGCATGACGCAATCCGTCCTTGGCTTTAAAATAGTACTTATTAAAGACATTATTGTGAGGAACATGGCAATCGTTACACGTGGCAACTTCTCGGTGCGAGCTGTGGTTCCATGTAGCATATTGTGGAGCCATAACATGACAGTTTACGCAAGTCTCGGGAGCATCGGACAGATAAGATGCTGCTTTAGAAAGATAAAGCACATAGCACCCTAAGCCAAAGAATATCCCCAGTATTACATAAACCGGAAGTTTCCATTTTGGAGGTGGTGTTAAAAATTTAAATAATCTTACCATTAGCAAAAGTTTAGATGTATTGAGTTTGCCTTATTTTTTCAAGAAATTTGGTTTAAATACAAGCATTACCCAAGCCCAGTTTTGAGTTTCATCTTTGTCACCCCCTTTTAATGCTTCCATCGAATCCGTTGCAAACATGTGCGAGTAACCAGCTTTAATCAAAACGCTCTTTGAGTAATTATATCCTACAGATAAATCAACCTCAGTTCCTAAATATTTATCTTGTTTTTCTGTACCTGAATAAAGATCAGCAGCAGTTGAAAACAAATGAATTGCAGTTGCAAATGACCACTGGCCCTTTGAATGATTTAATCCACCATAAATATCAGTTAAACCAACATCACCAACATGATTACCAACATAGAAGTAATCCATATGACCATTAAATTTATGGTTTGTACCAAAAAGTGGAGTAAATGAGTTGTTATCTTCCAATTCTGTATCATCGGTTCCTGATAACATTTCGATACCTACATTACCTTTCCAATTATCTGCAACAGGGAATTTCATACCTAAATTGAACATGTATGCGCTTAAATCATTATCCCCGGCATCTTTACCTGTTTGAGCATATAACGAACCTGTGAAAGAAATTTTTCCAGGACGATAGTTCATATGGGTACCAAAAGTTTGGCTATATCTTGTATCCCTATCTACGGCTCCTGAAGGATCAGCATCTCTTTCCAGTCCAACATTCATAAACAACAAGCTAAAATCAAATTGTTCCGATTTTCTGTTGTACCATGCAAACTGCATGCTTTTGTAATTGGTTGTATACAGTTGTCTTGCAAGGAATTCTGCATCATTGTTTACCGCAAAACCAACATGAAATTTACCATTTTCATCGGTTTTGAACTTAAGCAATGCCAGGTCATGACTTCTGGCTTGTTGAGCCCAACCTACATTACCCAAAATTCGTGAGTCATCATATACCAATTCCTGACGACCAACCTTTAAAGAGAAGTTTTCATTAAAAATAATTTCTCCCCATGCTTCATGAAGCATTAATTGATTCTTATCAGACAAGTTTAATTGAGCAACATCCCCCCATGTGCGGATATCCTGAACCGACAATCCAACACGGAATGTTTCTTCTGCATATCCTAAATTTAAACGTGTACGTTGCGATGTTGCAAAAGCAGCATCATCAGAAGAGTTAAAAAGTGATTTTAAACCATGACGATACTCTGTACGTGGTCTGATTTCTCCGGTAAAGGTAAGCTGAGCCATTACTAATGATGGCACCAGTCCTAGAAAAAGGACTAGCAATAGGCGAAATAGTTTTTTCATAGTTTGGTTAGATTTTAAATTAAAAATCTCTAATTCAATTCAGTAATTATATAATATGTTACAATACTAATTGAATTATTAAATCATTTCAAGATAAATGGATTATTTAAATTTATTATATTTAAATTTTAATACCTTTTTATCCTATTTTCATTCTTGACTCTCAGATGATTTTGACTAAAAGAAACAAAACACTTTCGCATCTTAATTTATTTTTAATCTTAATAAGAATAGAATCAGAACTCCTCATTTTTAATTTTAAACGCAAAAAAGATCATATAACTTATGACACAATCCCATCCTCTTCGATTATCATCTAGAAAGCAATAAGTTACGCATTTTCATTGACATAAAAACATAGATTTTTCATCGTATCGACCGATATGCGTCGATTTTTAATTTATAAAGAAAAGCGTATCTTGAAATCCAATTTATTTACACTAACATTCTAAACTAACCAGTAGTACTAGCGTACTTTTTAAAACTATATTGAATCAGATGAAGAAACTTTTGAATTTTCTATTCTCTATGCAGATGATGGGCGTACTCATTATCCTGTTTGCATTTTCGATTGGAACAGCAACGTTCATAGAAAATGATTTTGGAACTCCGGCAGCTCGAGCAATGGTTTATGATGCTCTCTGGTTCGAGCTTTTACTTTTGTTACTTACGCTTAACTTGATAGCCAATATTCTTAGATATAAGTTATACAAGCGCGAGAAATGGTCTATTTTTATTTTCCATGCTTCTTTCATTGTAATAATTGTAGGTTCTGCATTTACTCGCTACGTAGGATTCGAAGGAAACATGCACATTCGAGAAGGACACGCTACCAACCAAATTACCACAATGGATTCATACATTGATGTAAAATTGGAAAAGAATGGCAAAACATCTGAGGTAAGTGAGAAGTTCAATCTTTCTTCCGTTAAATCAGATGACTTTAATGAGAGAATTTCCGTTGATGGCAGTAGAGTTGATATTAAATTAAAAACATTTATTCCTAATGCTCAAACTACTCTAGTTCAAGATATGAGCGGTGCCCCAGTGATGGAAATGGTTGCTGTAGGTAGTTCCGGAATGAGTGGAATGCAAAACTTTACTTTGGAGTACAACTCACAAAAAATGGTTGATAGCAACTTGTTAGCTTTTGGAAGCAATCCTCATCCTAATGCTATTGTTTTTAATTACACAGATAGTTTAAGAATGATGAGCCCGATGCCAATGCAGGAGTTAAGCATGATGGGTGGCGATGCCACTCCGATGGCTGCTAAACAATGGCACGTTGTTTCACCAAGAAAATTATATGACGTTGGCGGTACAAAACTTGTAATTAAAAACTTCTATCCTGCTGCCAAATTTAAGTACGTTCAAGGTCAGGACAAGAATGCTCCTACTCTCATGGTATTCGATGTTAAAAATGGAGATTATCAGAAGGAACTAATTGTAAAAGGTAAAAAAGATTATTTAGGCAAAGCAGAATTGACCTCGGTTGGCGATGTGAATATCTCCATTGCCTATGGCTCAAAAATACTGGAACTACCATTCTCTTTAAAGCTTAACGATTTTCAACTGGAAAGATACCCAGGTTCTAACAGTCCTTCTTCTTTTGCTAGCGAAGTAACTCTTGTTGATGAAACCAAAGGCATTAAAAAAGATTACCGAATTTATATGAACAACATACTAAATTACGAAGGCTACAGATTCTTCCAGGCCTCTTATGATACCGATGAGCTCGGAACCATACTTTCTGTAAATCATGATCGATGGGGAATGACAATTACTTATTTTGGATATTTCCTATTAATGGTAGGAATGGCCTGGTCCTTGATTAATCCTCATAGTAGATTCAAAATTTTAGGTCGCCAATCGAGAAAGATGAAGCTTATTGCCATTTTGGCTTTTGTTTTAGTTGGAAATAGCTTTAGCGCAAATGCTCAAGACTTAAAAGTTGTACCAATAGAGCAAGCAAAAAGTTTTGGCGAAGTCATAATTCAGGATAATGGTGGAAGGTTTGAACCTGTAAACACTCTTGCCAGTGAAGTGGTTCGAAAAGTAACCAAAAAAGGAAAGTTCAAAGGTTATCCTGCCGAGCAGATCTTCCTGAGTATGATTGTTAATCCACAAGAGTGGCAAACTGTTAACATGATTAAAGTTGGCAATTCGGAATTGGCAAATGAACTTGGCATTAAAGGTAAATACGGCGCTTTTAAAGATTTCGTAAATGAAATGGGCCAGTACAAGCTAAGTAAAAAGGTTCAGGATGCTTACTCTAAAAAACCTGCTCATCGTTCTTCTTACGACAAAGAGATTATGGCAGTTGACGAACGCATAAACATTTCCTACATGGTATTCACTGGTGAGTTCTTGAAAATCTTTCCTAATCCCAACGATAAAATGGGTTCATGGTATAACCCAACATCAAAGGTAACTGCAGCTACCGATGACTCCTTGTTCATTAAAAAGTCGGTTGTATTGATGAGTCAGGCTTTAAACTCTGGAAATACAAAAGCCGCAGACACTTATATTGATGGTATTAAAAAATTTCAGAAGAAATTTGGAAGTGAAGTGATGCCATCGGAATCAAAACAAAAGGTAGAAATCCTATACAACAACCTTAATATTTTTAAGCGCTTGTTCCCTTACTATTTAACAATTGGGTTCTTCTTGATTATTTTTCTGGTAACGCATATCCTACGTCCTAATTTTCCAATAAAATGGGTAGTAGGAATAGCTATGGTAATTTTAGGAATTGGATTTCTTCTGCACACAACCGGATTGGCAGCTCGTTGGTACGTTGCCGGACGTGCTCCTTGGAGTAATGGTTTTGAAACCATGACCTTTATTGCCTGGGGATGTTTGTTGGCCGGATTTATATTTGCAAAAAAATCGAAATTGGCTTTGGCCGCAACTGCAGTATTGGCTGGCCTGTTCTTATTTGTAGCGCACCTTAGCTGGATGAATCCTGAAGTAACCAACCTGGTTCCTGTGTTGAAATCTTACTGGTTGACCATTCATGTTGCTGTTATTACTTCGAGTTATGCATTTTTGGCCTTAGGTGCAATATTGGGAATGATCAACCTGACGCTGTATATTCTTCAGAACAACAAAAACAAAGATGTTATTGCTGAAAATGTTGTTGATTTGAGTCGCATTAGCGAAATGACCATGACCATTGGTTTGTATTTCCTTACCGTTGGTACTTTCCTTGGCGGAGTTTGGGCCAACGAATCATGGGGACGCTACTGGGGATGGGATCCAAAAGAAACCTGGGCACTGGTTAGTATCTTGGTTTATAGCTTTGTATTGCACATGCGTTTCATTCCTGGATTAAAGTCAATTTATACTTTCAATTTGGTATCGATATGGTCCTACTCATCAATCTTGATGACTTACTTTGGAGTAAACTATTACCTTGCCGGACTTCATTCCTATGCAAAAGGTGATCCTGTACCAATACCAGTTTGGGTATATTACTCAGTAGCAATTCTATTTGCTCTTAGTTTAATAGCATACTTTAATTACAAAAAATACAATCACGAGCCTGAAACCGAAGAGGCTTAAAAAACAAAAGAGGCTGTCTCCTAAAAGGAACAGCCTCTTTCTTTATATTCTCTTAAAGCACTTAAGCTTAATTTACTTTTAATAGCTCAATCTCGAAAACCAAAACCGAACCCCCAGGCATACCGCTGTAATTGTAACTGCCATATCCCAAGTGTGCTGGAATAATCAACTTCCCCTTTCCACCTTCTTTAAATAACGGAATTCCTTCTTTCCATCCTTCAATTACCTGGCTTAAATCAATATCAACACCTACCGAACTACTTTCATCGAATTTTGTTCCATTTAAAAAGCTGCCTTTGTACACAACTTTCACTTTCGATTCTTCAGTTGGCTGCGCTCCTGTTCCAACCACGTCCATGGTATAGTATAGGCCCGATTCTGTTTTTGTAGCATCCAAGCCTTTATTTTCGATGTAAGCCTGAATGTCAGTATCGTTTTTCTCAGCAATCATCTCAGGTGAGTACACCTCTACTTCGAAAATAAGAACCGATCCTGCCGATATGTTACCATGATCCTTACTGCCATAACCCAAATGTGCAGGAATCAATAAGGTAGCTTTACCTCCTTCGTTAATATAAGACAAGCCTTCAGCAAATCCTCTAATTACATTTTGCAGATTGAACGAAGCCAAATTATCGCCAGTTGTATCAAACACTTCTCCGTTTGTAGTGTAACCTTTGTAAGTTAGCGTTACATCCGAAATCATGCTAATGTTTCTACCTGCACCCTCATCCTCAATTACGTAATACAAACCCGATTCAGATCGCGTTGCATTCAAATTGTTTTCAATTAGATAAGCGGCAATCTCCGCATCGTTTTCTTCTCTGTAGTCTTTCTCTCCATCGCTCGAACATGAGCTTATCACAAATGCCAATATCAAGGCAAGTAAATTGTACTTCATTTTAGTTGATTTTGTGTTAGAGCGACAAATATAATGAAATACAGCACTTACAAAATAAAAAAGCTCTTTTGAGCGATAAATACCAATAACTAATAAGGTTTAATTAAAAATGGTATAAAATGCCTCCAAGAGCTAATCAATTGCAAAATTTCTTCCCTTTTGATCCCTACTCTTCCATATTCTGAAAAATATGCTCTAAACTTACCTCTCTGCAATTCGATGGTGGCGCAAAGGTAGAGGCTGGAAGATTTTTCTCCGTTAATTCCACCACCTCATCAACAACCGTATAATCCTCTTGAAAATAAACCGTTTTTAATGGAATCCCTTTCTTGTGCAAGCTCCAATACTCATCGGTATCTTCGTAATCCGACGAAGCCATTCCCATGCGCATACTTTCGGCCAAATCCCTAAAAATCTCCGGATTCCAATCCTTGCTCGAAATCATATTTTCTGCCAGCCAAACCTCTTCCATCTTCTTTCCATCCGATTTTATAATGTATTTTTTGGCCGATCTTTTGGCAATCGTCATCACTTCGCCAGTTGACACAATATCTACCACGGGAGGTTTTGCTTTTGTGCCTTGCATCTTGTTAAGCATTGGATTATTCGCCCCCATTTGTTCCATCATGGCACGTTGTTCGGGCGTAAGGTTTTTCATTGCCTCCTCCATTTGCGCAGAATACTGATCCATTGCCTTGCCAAAAAACTCTTTCATTTTGTTTTTGAAATCGTCCAGGTTTCCTTTCCAATAGGTATTCTCTTGCACATTTACAAAGGTAAGATCGCGCGTATTTCCATTTATAATGAAAATGTGCCCCTCATCAAGCATTTTAAATACATTGTTCTGTAAATACATCTCGTTCCAACTACTCTCATACTCACCCGTAGTTTTCGACTTAATAATCCATCCTGCCGATAATGGCTGATAACAAACCATCACAAATAATGCGGTAAACAACAAGGCTACCAGCAAATTTTTACGTTTCATCTTTTTCGTTTTTCAAGCTTTAAAGTTTTTAGTGTTGCATACGCTTCATCCGAAATTCAATGCTTCGATAAAGCCAAAGAGAGGTTGTGTTTTGGGAATATACCAACACACTATTTTCATAGTAAAAATGGCATGAGAATAAAATTAAGGAATATGTAGATGCAAGTCAAGTAAAGGAGGATGGGCTTTTGGAATGCTGCCAACCTGAAGGCAAAAAAAAAGACCTGTCAGGTTTTGAAAACCTGACAGGTCGATATTTTAAATTTTTGCACCTCAAATCGTATTCTAAAGGGATTGCAAATAAGGACTATCTAGATATTTAATCACAACGAACTACTATTATAATACCCTAAGAATAAGCTATAAGGCTTTTTGAATCGCTTTATCAATAAAACTAACACAGCCAAAGCCTACTCCATTAGTCTGAAAAACATATTTCCCATCTCTGTCTATAACAACATTTGTTGGGTAAGCATTTAACTTCATCAATGAACGCAATTCTTTAGAAAACTGCACTGTAGGATACAAAAATGAGGCCTCTTTTAAATGTTCCTTAAGCTCGTCCAAACTATCGGGAGCAAATGAAATAAATACGACATCCTTATTGTCCTGATATTTTTTAACCAGTCTGTTTAAAGCCGGCACCTCCGTAAGACATGGCAAACAACCAGTATACCAATAATTAAACACAAGCACTTTACCTTTCAATTCTGAAATGTTGTATGTATTACCTTCCAGGTCGGTGGCAATAAAATTTGGCAGTTCTTTACCCAAGTTATTCTCAACTTTTAAACGCTTTAAGGACTCTTCCATCTTAAGCTGAAGTACATCTTCATCAGCTTTTAGGAGCTGTATGCCCTCTGATTTATTTTTCTTATAGTTTCTAAAAAACTTTTTAAATGCCTTTTTATTATCATGAAAACTTGGTATCGGACTAAGATATTTACCCCAATAAATATAGGAATCGAATTCTTCATGGCTGATCCAATTTCCATCGGCATCCCGATAAACTTTATCCTGTGCAAAAGAGCTTAAGCTAGATGCCACAAATAAAATGGCAAGTAATTGTTTTAATACATATTGTAATTTCATAAGTTAAATATTTTTAATACATCACACCAAACCTACAAAATTATAATCACTTAATCAGTTATTTTTTGCTCTTCAGCTAAATATTTTGATTCAAAACAATTATTTGACCACTATTATTAACATCTAAATAAAGAAATCAGAAATACGAGCAACAAATATGGCATTGAAATCCTTGCAACGAAGATATTGCCAACGCATTTGGCATTGCAAGTACTGCAATGGTCATAATGGTACAAAAACGAGCGTAGAAAGTGAAGAAATTGCCGTTTTTGTACAAATACGAGCGTTTCTTCTTTTGCAATGCAACTATTTGTACAAATAGAAGCTTTGAAAGTAAATAAATGGCCATTTTTGCGCGAATATGGCAGTTTATTCGATTGAAATCCTTGTTTTTGTCATCAACAAGGGCTTTTCAAGTCATGCAAAGGCCATTTTTGTACAAATATGCCTTTTTCATGTGTTTCAATGGCTGTATTTGTAGCAAAGCAGTTGTTGCATCATTTGCAATGCGTGTTTTTCAATAAAAAGAAGTATTGAAGTATTTTATTTGCAGTTTTGCAATAGATAGATCTTAACAATCGGGCTTAACCCAGTATCGTTGGCTTTTTGCAATACCTTATCATGTACTTAACCTTACAAATAATATAGAACCTACTAAGTTAATGAATATTTTTCACAGAAACACCTGTCAAGTTTGCCAAATTCCATTTTAATACAAATCATAAATTAAGCACTAACTTTTTGTTATTGTTCAGTTTTTATTTTATACCTTCGTTTTCGACTAAAAAAAATGATATATAACTTATGTTTTCGGAAACAAGCTTACTAACCAAATTTGATGTTTGTTTCTTTAACCCAAAAAACAAAAGAAATGGCAGAAAGTGTTTTTTATTATTGCGACAGCAAAGAGATTAATACCATTGCAAGTGTCGCAAGTTCGGAATTGGAAAAAGGCGATTGGTCTGCAGACTTTATCCTTAGTATGATTCTGAATGAGTTGAAGCAGGAAAATGAATTGTTAAGTCAGTCTATTGCCCATGTGCATGGCGACATTCTTGCTGAAAACGTGCGTAAGGAAGACAAAATTGCTGATGATGATTTTATGTGTTTAAAGCAATTTGTTAAAGCCAACATGTACATGCCCGATGAAGAAATTGCCAAATGTGCCGAAAAGGTTTATGAGTTAATTAAATCGCACAACCTGCAATTGAACAAGCTGAACTACGAAATGCAAATTTCTATGAGTAAAGCTTTGCTGCAAAATCTAAACAACGAAACATTTAAACCTAAAGTTGACAAGCTGCTGAGTGTATCCGATAGAGTTGTAAAGTTTGAGACATCAACCAATGCACTTACCGATGCTTTCAAAAAGTTAAGTGAAAACAAGGCCAGCAAACTTGATTACATCGCTCCATCAATCCAGAAAAATAAAGTTCGCGAAATTATAAACGAAAAACTTATTCCTCATCTGGAAAGTGCAGCCGCAGCACTTCCTGAAAAGTATGCTGCCAGTTTTAAAATAATTTGTGAACGTATTGAAGAAACGAATAGTAAGGTGCGTGCCCGAAAAACACGCAACCAAAAAGATATTGAAGAAGCTACAATACCCCAATAGTAGTGGTTAAATAACAATTAACACACATGAGCAAACCTTCGGGTTTGCTCCTTTTTTTTTTGTGCAGAAATTAGTATTTTCAGTATATCCACAGGCTATCGCAAAGCGGCAGTAGTCATACAATCAGCTTTTCTTGCTTCGCCCATTCCCAAAATACTTATGCAATAATGAAACCAATGCGTTTTTACCAATGGGTTTGGCAAGGTAATCGTTGCATCCCGAATCGATGGCTTTCTCCCTATCGCCTGATAAGCCATAAGCGGTTTGAGCAATAATCACCACATCTTTATTAAACTTTCTGATGTTTCTGGTAGCCTCGTAGCCGTTAAGTTTGGGCATTCTCATATCCATTAATATCAAATCAATGTCTGAAACATTTTTGCAAACTTCAACCACTTCTACTCCCGTGTTTACTTTTCTGATTTCGCTACTGTATTTTTCCATAAAATGTGCAAGTAAGGCACTCGAAACGGCATCATCTTCGGCGATTATAACATTCAATTCCAATTCCAACAGTTCATTATAATCTTCACCATTCTTACCTGTTTTTTTCAACTTTTCTTCTTCCGATAATATTTGATATGGAATGGTAAAATAAAAGGTAGAACCAAAATCCTCTTCGCTTTCCAGCCATATTTTACCTCCCAGCATATCTATATACGATTTGGTGATAGATAATCCCAAACCAACTCCTTGTCTATCGATTTCCTCAATATTTTCGGCTTGAACAAAACGATCGAAAATTGCCCCCATTCGATGCTTTGGAACCCCATGCCCCGTGTCTCTTACAAAAAATTCCAGATCATTGTTCTTCTTCAGATACCCAAATTCAATAATGCCCTTTTTGGTACATTTAATTGCATTCTTAACCAAGTTTGTTAAAATGGCAAATAGCTTTTCGCGATCGGTTGTAACCAAGGCCTCGTCCCAAGGCAATCCATTATGAAACTGCAGCATTAAGCCCTTCTCTTCCACTTCGCGTTTATAAAAAGTATAGATGTATTCCACTTGTTCATTTACATTCGAATCACTCAATTTCAATTCCATCGACCCCGATTCTATTTTAGAAATATCGATAATATCATTAATGATATTTAGCATTCGCTTACCACTTTTTCCGATAATATCGATGTATTTTTCTTTCTTTACACTTTTTATTTTAGGAGTTTTAAGCAATTCTGCAAAGCCTAAAATACCGTTCATCGGTGTTCGTATTTCATGACTCATGTTGGCCAAAAAGGCTGATTTTAACCGATCACTCTCTTCGGCCTGGTTTTTAGCTTTTATTAATTCATCTTCTGTACGTTTCCTATCGGTGATATCAGAAACCGATCCTGCCATACGCACTGGCTTACCATCTTCATCTCGCACCGATTCCCCTCGGGCAAACAACCAAACATACTCCCCATTCTTTTTCTTCATCCGAAATTCTACCTCGTAAGCATCATTCTTTTCGAAGTGATTGGCAAGTGCTTCCAACACCTTCCCCGAATCTTCGGGATGCATCCACTTTATCCAGTTTGAAATTCTAGCCTCAACTTCACCAGGTTGATATCCCAATATCTCATAAAATCTATCGGACCACCAATACAAATCGCTATCCAAATCACTCCAATCCCAAATGGCATCATGAGATCCTTTTACTGCCAAGGCAAAACGCTCCTCACTACATCTCAACTTTTTTAATGATACTTTTTCTTTTGTGATATCACTGGAATTGTACAGAACCAGTTTTGTTCCATCTTCCGAATTGTGAATGGGAATGTATATTGTTTCCGAATAGTATGGGGAATTGTTAAGAATAATCTTTTCGGTATGTGATATTTTTTTGTCGGTCTCAATTACTTTCTGATAGTTGTTCAGTATGTAATTGCAAATCTTTTCATCAAGACAAAGGATATCGAGTACCAATTTTTTTAAATCCTTACCTAGAAAATCTTGTTCCGACAAATCAATTCCAAATTGTTTTAATTTTGTTAGGAAGGATTTGTTTACCGCTACGATTTTAAACCTCCTGTGACTTACATATTCAGATAAAATTTGAATATCCTGAGTATGATTAAACACTGCAGATAAATAATTCTTGCTGTCGATTAATTTCGCTTTAACTTTATTTTGCTCCGTTACGTCAACATGCGTTCCTACAATTCTAATCGCCACTCCATGCTTATCAAAAACGGCCTCGGCTCGCGAAAGAATATCTACCCAATATCCATCTTTGTGCTTCATTTTAAACTCTGTAACAAAGCGATCAGTCTCTTTGTTTATCAACTTTTTTTGCAACTTATAGACTCTCTTTACTGCTTCAGGTTCAATTAATTTTTCCCAAACAGAAAAATCATTGGGAAGCTCACAGTCTTCATATCCCAACATTCTTTTCCATCCCGGAGAGTAATAAATCGAATTGGTTTTAAGATTCCAGTCAAACAAACCATCATTAGAGACCTTCATTGCGAGTTGAAATCTCTCTTCACTCTCCTCTAACCTTTTATATGCATCAATTAAATTAGGATCTAGTATTCTTAGTTGCTTTTTATCAGCTTTTACAAACATGTCCTTAAGTATAGTGTCTGTTATTATAGATATTGTTTCCACAAAGATTATCAACACAAGCGTGTTGAGTCACTAACATTAGAAGGGTATGGATCGGTAGCTAATTTTTATCGAATTATTAATATAATAATAATTTTTCGTTTCTGGGACATATTTCAGGTATAAAATTCATACTTACAGACACATACCTTTAATTAAAATGTAATATTACTGATTTTTCGATATAAATACATTCAACGAATGCACACTTTACACCCTCGCATACCATCTGATTATATGAACATTACACACAACCTCTATTCTTAATCTGCTCAATATGTTTTTGTCATATCCTCACGAACAACTATACAATAAGTATTTTTCTCTTTTAATTTTGGATTCATTTTGCGGATCTCTTCGGCTGTTGTAGTGTAAATGCTAACAATTTTTAAATCGGGATTGGCTTGTTTTAAATACCAGATAATGCCCTCGTAGTTGTTTGAATGATATGCTCCATTGTAATGGATAAACTGCTGTCCTTTGCTCCAGTTCTCCAATATAAAATGTGCCATGGTAGCATCTTTTATGGCTTGGGCCTTGGGAAAATTGTCCAGTTTTTCAGCGCTCATGTGCATGCCCATTTTTTTCATGGCTTTATAGCCTGGTAATTCGGCATCGTATTTCACAGGCAGTGGAGCAATCCAGCTTTTTTCCTGATCGTTTAGTTGCTCCAGGGCTTCAAAACCACCTCTAAAAACCACAGATGCATATCGGCGTGGAATGTTGCTGGCTACAAAATGCAAATGCTTGTTTTTGGCAAAATCAAGCAATGGTTTGTAATCGGTTTTGTAATTTTTCCACAGGCGTGTGGTATCCATAAAACTCTCCTCATCCATCTCCCCTTTTACATACTTGCTCACATATTCCTGGTTATCGGCCTCGAACATCTCGGCTCCCAACACCAGTTTTTCTCCTTTTCGTTGATACAGATCTTTGGTCACTTGCAATTCCAACCAATGCGAAATGGGATTATTATGCAACTCTCCAAACAACACGATATCCGCATCAGCAATTTGTTTTATCATTTTCTGATATCGAATGGGTTTGCCATTCTCTTTAAATAGTCGATAGGTAGGATTTCCATTGCTAAAGGCCATTAAAACAAAAGCCAAAAAGATAAGCTTTTTCATGTGTGAGGTTTTAGAGTTGCTATCTAAGATAAGAAAACTTCATTGAATTGCCCTGAGTTAAAACTCAGGGCAATTCAGATCACAAACCATATCCAATACATGTTAGAGACAGCATTAATGCTGTCTTTACTATACCACGAAATTAACATCAAAACACCTTTGTGCTACTTCGTGATATCCTTCGTTTTCCTTTGTGGTAAAACTAAAATTATTGCTTCCTGCGAATCAACCATAAACCTATAAATGTCAATGCTCCATTAATCATCAACAATTCAAATCCAATGGTAATTCCAAACCAATCTACCGAATTGTCTTTAAGGATATAGCAAATAACAGGAGAAAGAATGGCGATTAACGGAACCAATTTGTCTTTTACTTGCAGCTTGGTAAACAAACCAAAGGCATAAAGCCCCAAAAGCGGACCGTAAGTATAACCAGCAACAGTAAAAATGGCAGCAATTACCGAATCGTCGTTTATTGCCCTAAATATCATGATTACCAATAGCAACAATGCAGAAAACAGGATATGCGACTGGCGTCGAAGTTTTCTTGTTTTCGCCTCATCACTCTCATCTGCATCTAAAATATCAACCGTGAATGAAGTGGTAAGTGAAGTTAAAGCCGAGTCGGCACTCGAATAGGCTGCAGCCATTAATCCTACTAAAAAGAAAAGGCTAACCACCGGACCAAGATGTTGTGTTGCCAACAGTGGGAACAAATCATCGCCTCGTTCGGGAATTGCAATTCCTTCGTGTTGAGCAAAAATCAAAAGCAAGGCACCCAAAATAAGAAACAACAAATTGGCAGGAATAAAAGCAAATCCATACCAATACATGTTCTTTTTGGCTTCGCTCAGATTTTTACAACTTAAATTTTTCTGCATCATATCCTGATCCAAACCTGTCATTACAATCGTAATAAAAGCTCCGGTAAAAAACTGCTTGAAGAAATTTTGTTTGCTATGCCAATCATCAAATACAAATACTTGCGAATATTCGCTTTCGCTAATCATGTTAGTTAATCCCGAAATATTCAGGTTCAGTTTATCCATGATCAAGAAAATACTCACTCCAACCGCAAGCAGCATAAATAAGGTTTGCAAGGTATCGGTCCACACAATGGTTTTAATTCCTCCCTTAAATGTGTACAGCCAAATCAATAGAATGGTAATTACTACGGTAACTGCAAAAGGAACACCCCAGGCATCGAATACCGTTATCTGCAAAACATTGGCCATTAAAAACAAGCGGAAGGATGCACCAATGGTTCTCGATAACAAGAAAAAAGAGGCTCCTGTTTTATAGGAAGCCTTACCAAATCGGCCATCCAGATAAGTGTAGATTGAAGTCAGATTCAATTTGTAATATAGTGGCAAAAGAATATTGGCCACAACAATGTATCCCAACATATACCCCAACACCATTTGCATATAGGTAAAGTCGATGGATTTTACCCAACCCGGCACCGATATAAAAGTAACTCCCGATAAGGATGCTCCAACCATACCAAAGGCTACCACATACCACGGCGATTGTTTGTTTCCTACAAAAAAACCTTTATTATCGGCCTTTCGACCAGTAAAATAAGATATCAATAAAAGAAGGGCAAAATACCCAACAACAACAGATAGTATCGTAATTGGTGTCACAGTTGATCTTTTTAAGAATGAAGATCAAAAATAATCAAAGCTATCAGCTTTCAGAAACCTGACAGGTTTTTTATTACTTTTGAGCTAAACTTAAGAATTGAAGACAAAATGAGCTATACCAATTTCCCATCGAAACTATTGGAAAATGCAGTTGCCGAATTTTCTAAACTTCCAGGTATTGGAAGAAAAACTGCATTACGCCTGGTTTTGCATTTGCTAAATCAGCCCAAGGAAGATGTGCATCGTTTTGGTTCTTCAATTACTCAACTTCGCGATGAAATCAAGCACTGTAAATCTTGCTATAACATTTCTGATACAGATGTGTGTGATATCTGTTCGAATCCAAAGCGCGACCATGAAATTATTTGTGTGGTTGAAAGCATTCGCGATGTAATGTCGATAGAACGCACTCAGCAATACAATGGAATTTATCATGTTTTGGGTGGAATCATATCTCCTATGGATGGAATCGGTCCCAGCGATTTGCAAATTGATCCTTTAATTGCAAAAGCCAATGAAGGCAAAATGAAAGAGGTAATTCTTGCCTTAAGCACAACCATGGAAGGCGATACTACCAACTTCTACCTATACAAAAAACTAAATCAATTTGATGTAAACATCACAACTATTGCGCGAGGGGTATCCATTGGCGATGAACTGGAATATACCGATGAAATTACCCTGGGAAGATCGATTCTACACCGTACTCCTTTTAATCAAAATTTGTAAATGGTTAGCAGTTACAAAATTCGGGAGGATGTGCATTGATCACAAACATCTGCCCCTCTTTATATTCTATACTTTATACTTTGAGTTTGTAACTTGAGACTTTAGCTTCTATCTATCTCCTTATCGATAAATTGTATCTTCGGATACGTTTGTCTTTTTCTTCAATTTTATTAAATTCGCATAGTATTTAGACTAAATAAACACAATCAATTAAACACTATGCCCGATTTCTATTTAAATATTCATCGGGATTGCCTAACTTAATGGGTATCAAAAAAACAATCACACATGGCTAAAATTGAAATATTGATTCCAGCAATGGGGGAAGGAATCACAGAAGCAACCATTACACAATTTCTAAAAAAAGAAGGAGACCTTGTTGAAGAAGAAGAGTCGATTATTGAAATCGCTACCGACAAAGTTGACTCGGAAATTCCAGCTCCTCAATCGGGAAAAATTGCAAAATTCTTATTCGCAGAAGGTGATATTGCCCAAGTAGGCGATGTGGTAGCCATTATAGTTCCTGATGGCGAAGAGTTAGGTGATGAAGAACTTAAAAGCTCTGAACCTGTAAAGGTGGAAAAAGAAATAGTATTTGAATTACCAAAAGAAGAAACTACTGTTGAAGCTGAACCTAAACTAGCAAGTAAGACTGAGAATGGTTCGTTTATCTCTCCTTTGGTTCGTAAAATTGCACAGGAAGAAAACATTAGCTTACAAGAACTAAATCAAATTCAAGGTTCAGGTGAAAACAAGCGTATTACCAAAAAAGATATTCTTCAATTCATCGAAAATAAAAAATCACATCCTGTAATTGCAGAACCAATAGTTGCTCCGGTTAGTGCTACGCCTGCGCCTGCTCCGGTTTCACATCAATCTTACAATGGAGATAATGTTGAAATCATTGAGATGGACAGAATGCGTAAACTTATCGCACAGTACATGGTTCAATCGAAACAGGTTTCGCCTCACGTAACTTCATTCATTGATGTTGATGTTACAGGTCTGGTGCAATGGAGAAATAAAGTAAAGAACGAATTCCTGCAAAAAGAAGGTCAAAAATTAACCTTCACTCCTATTTTTGTGGAAGCCGTTACAAAAGCATTGAAAGATTATCCAATGGTTAATGTTTCTGTTGATGGTGACAAGATTATCCGTAAAAAATTCATTAACATCGGAATGGCAACAGCTTTGCCTAGCGGGAATTTAATTGTTCCAGTCATAAAATCAGCTGATGAGAAAAACCTTGTTGGAATTACCAAACAAGTTAATAGTTTGGCTGATCGCGCCAGAGCAAACAAATTGCAACCAGATGAAATTCAAGGAAGCACTTTCACCATTACAAACCTGGGCGCATTTGGCAGTACAACTGGTACTCCAATCATCAATCAGCCAGAAGTGGCAATTCTAGCAGTTGGTGCCATTAAAAAGAAGCCAGCCGTTATTGAAACCCCTCAGGGCGATACCATTGGAATCAGAAACATTATGGTTCTTTCTCTGTCTTACGATCACAGAGTTGTTGATGGAGCTCTTGGTGGAATGTTCCTTAAACGAGTGGCTGAATACCTTGAGAATTTCGACACCGATAGAAATATATAGTTGCCTTTTTAGCATAAATTTGAGCCGTTGAATTTTATTCTTCGGCTTTTTTTGTGTTTTATAAATAGATATGCTTAAATAATGTTACATTTTTATTTATTTTGTCTATTTATTGCAGAATTATATAATTACATTTATCAGAAAGGCGAATCAACCTGATAGAAAGGAAGTTTTTATTAACAATTACATCTTTTTTATCAGATTCTCTGGCGTTATTAACTTATAAAAGTTATATTTAGTTATTGTTAATTAGTTTAAAACATATAAAACCCACTACAGGCCCAAAGCTAAAACTGCAATTGTCTTCTACAGCAAAGACAATTTTAATGGTCATTTTCTCTATTTACATGGGGATTTGTAGTCCGTACTCTCTTAATGCCAGCCCTAAAAAGCAAAAAATTAAAGATCGAAGAAAGTATCAAGTTGCCGAAAAATTCCTTGCAAATGGAAATTATTCTAAAGCTGCCAGCATATACAAAGAATTATTAGATCAAGCTTCGCGCAATGCCGATTTGAACTTTAAACTTGGATTGTGCTATCTAAATATTGTTTCGGAAAAGTCGAAATCGGTTGATTTAATCGAAAAATCTATTCAATACACCAATTCAAAAAATAATGTTGCTATTGATGTGTATTATAATCTGGCAAAAGCCTACCACACCAATTATCAATTCAGGGAAGGATTAAAAGTCTATAATGACTTACTGCAAATTATTTCGCCACAAAACACAGAGTTTCGCAACGAAATACAGCGCGAAATTAAGATGTGTAAAAATGGTTTAGAGTTGGTAAAAAAACCAGTAAATATATCCATCATCAACTTAGGGAATAAAATCAATACCGAATTTGCCGAACACAGTCCTGGTGTTACTGCTGATGAAAGTACTATGATTTTCACCTCTAGAAGAAATGGTACCGGTAGTAAACTTGATATCGATGGTCAGTACTTTGAGGATATATACATCTCGCATAAAGAAAATGGAATATGGAGTGAACCTATTGGAATTCCAAAGCTTAACACCATAGACCACGATGCGTCGATTTCTATTTCGGCTGATGGTCAAGAGCTGTATATTTATAAAGCAGGATACTTGAGTCGAAAAGAATCGGAAGGTGGAGATATCTATGTGAGTAGATTAAAAGGAAATGAATGGTCGGAAGCCAAAAAGTTAGGACCAAACATTAACTCTAAAAGCAAGGAAAGTCATATCTCTATTTCCGCAGATGGACGAACCATATTTTTCTCTAGTGATAGACCTGGAGGATATGGAGGAATGGATATTTACACGGTAACCAAGCTTCCAAATGGCAAGTGGGGAAAAGCCAAAAACTTGGGTCCCGCTATCAATACAGAATACAACGACGACGCTCCTTTTATCCATCCTGATGGAAAAACTTTATATTTCAGTTCAGCTGGTCACAAAACAATGGGAGGTCTGGATATTTTTAAGAGTATCAACATCAAAGGACGTTGGACTACTCCTGTAAATGTTGGATATCCAATCAACTCAACTGATGATGATATTTACTACACTCCTACTCCTGATGGGAAAAGAGCTTACTTTGCTTCCTACCGTACTGGTAGTTTGGGGAGAACTGACATTTTCTTGATCAAGACACCAGATGCTGATCAAGCTGGTCTTTTTGTGCTGAAAGGAAAGATTGTAAACACCAATGGCAAACCTGTTGGGGGTGCTAAAATCACAGTAAGTAAAAATGGAAAAACCATTGGTATTTACACTCCAAACACCGCTACTGGAAAATTTTTATTCATTATAGATGCTGGTAAAAAATACGATATTGAAATTATGGCTGAAGGGTACAGAACTTTAAGAACGGTTCTGAATATTCCTCTCGAATATGCCAACAAAGAGAATCATAGTGTTATTACTCTTTTACCATTAACTCTAAGAACTAAGGATGAAGCAGATTATCCACAAACTATTGATTTAATAGATTTTGAAGAGAGTAAGATTAATCAAGTTGGCGCTTTGGAAAGTAGTAAAGATTCAATTCCTGATAATAAACAATTCGCTACTCCTGAAGTTAAACAAGTTAGTATTGCTAAGGTTGATCCTGTTGTTGAAACAAAAGAAGAGCTTAAAAAAGATAGCATTATCAGTACTCAAAAATCAAAAAATAATAATGGAATAAATCAAATCAATGATACAGGAAAACTAAAGGAAAGCAACACAGTTAGAAAAGACAATCCTGTTACCAAAACAAAAACGGATTCGAATATTGCGATACCTTCTAAAGGTGTTGTAACACCTAAAGTATTGCCAAATGTAAGTACTACTGCTAAAGTAACTGTTCCGGATAAGGTAACAGAACTTGCAAAAGTTGATCAAGCAATTCAAAAAGAAATTAAGGATAAACCGATAATCAAGAAAGAAAAGCCAATACAAAAAGAATCTACAATTGATTCTAAAAAGTCTGATATTAAGGCAATCGACTCGGGAGCTCTTGCATTTACTTTGGATTTAGGAAACTTTAACTCTCCACGTCCTGAACTATTCGAAGAGTTGGATGGAGTGATTGAAACCAAAGGTCCTGACAATAAATATCATTACACCTACGGTAAATTCAAAGATTACAAAGAGGCCAGTAAAGCACAAAAGGTAATTGCCAAAAAAGGATTCAAATCACCAACAATTAAAATTTTAACAAACGATAAAGTAGCCAAAGAGGAAAAGAGAGGTGAAATCTATTACACCATTCAGATTATGGCACTTAAAATCCCTATCGAAGCTGAATTTTTCGATAACCTGGACAATGTAAAAGTATATGTTGGTGAAGATGGTTTAACACGATTTACTTACCGTAAATTTAAATCATACGATAAAGCGGTTAAGGTTATGAATCGACTAATAAGAATGGGTTATTGGGATGCCTTTATTAGGACCGTTATTAACGATGAATTACTATATTCTGGTGTACAATACACTGGTACCAACACTTATACCATTCAAGTAATGGCTCTGCGTTATCCTAAGCCTTTAAGCTATTTTAAAGATTTAGGTGATGTAAGTGTGTTTGTTGATAAAACGGGATTGTATCGATATACCTATGGCTCTTACAATTCAAAACCAGATGCAATTCTTAATTTGGGTACAGTATTAAAGAATGGCTATTGGGATGCTTTTGTTAGAAAATCTTTACGTGGTGAACGCTTGCCTGCCAACAATTCATTAGAAACTGAGAATTATTATACCATACAGGTAATGGCCTTGAAAAATGCACGCCCTTTAAATTATTTCGATAATTTAGGAACCGATAACATGCGTTTGTTTAATGGTAAAGATGGTTTGTCCAGATATACTTTTCAAAAATTCTCATCGCAGGCGAAAGCTAAAAATCGTCTTTCTTCTGTAATCAAAAAAGGATATCTTGACGCCTTTACCAGAGAAATTAAATGGTATAACAAACATTAATGTACGACTTGTTTAACTAGTTCATAAAGCACTATAAAATGCAAATTCTAGAGAATAATAACATTCGCTTACGAGCACTGGAACCAACCGATTTAAAATTGCTTTACAGTTGGGAAAATGATTCCTCAATTTGGGAAGTTAGTCATACGCTTAAACCATTCTCTTTATTTGTTTTAAAACAATACCTGGAAACAAGTCATCTTGATATTTTCGAGAGCAAGCAGTTGCGTTTGGTTATTGAAAGAAAAGAAGATCAGGAACCGGTTGGACTAATAGATCTATTTGATTTTGACCCGTTTCATCAACATGCCGGAATTGGAATCTCTATTAACAACAGAGAACATCAACAAAAAGGTTATGCAACCGAAGCTTTGGAAACCTTATGCAATTATGCATTTTCAGTTTTGCAAGTTCACCAATTATACTGTAACATCACATCAAAAAATGAGGCCAGCTTAAAACTATTTCAAAACCAAGGATTCAAAATAGCAGGCTTAAAAAAGGATTGGATAAAAACGCACAATGGCTGGTTAGATGAGTATTTACTTCAAAAAATCAATGCTACAAGTCTTTAATTGATTGATAATTGGGTATGTCTTCCAAAAATTTAAAGCTTTTCTTCTCGTAATCCATATAACAACAAAAATGTCTTAACCCATTGGTTACAACCAAAAATGGAACTCTTAGTTTCATATTGTAACGAGCAATCTGATTGAAAACATCCTGTGTAATTTTTATTTTGCTGGCTTTGCATTCCACTATCATAACCGGATTAGCATTTCGGTTGTATAAAACAATATCGCTACGCTGTGGCAGTAGGTTAACATCAACTTTTTTTTCAACCGCAATTAATGAAGCTGGATAATCTTTTTCTTCAACCAAATATCGAATAAAATTTTGCCTCACCCATTCTTCCGGAGTTAATACTACGTACTTCTTTCGAATACTGTCGAAAATTAGTTTTCTTTGCAGATCAGATTTTATTTTAAAGGAATAAGTTGGTAAATTTAAGTTTTCCATAAAAAAGCTGTTGATCGGCTAAAGTTACAAGATTATTCCTTATAAAACCGCTACACATTTATGAAGACCAAAGAAGAAATTGTAAAAAACTGGCTTACAAGATATACAGGCCGTGAACTTTCAGAATTCACTCCATACATTTTGCTTACAAACTTCAACCATTATGTGGAACTTTTTGCTGAATGGCACAATTGTGAAATTTTGGGCGAAGACAAAGCAATGCCAAATGCATCGGCCGATGGTGTTACCATTATAAATTTTGGAATGGGAAGTCCGAATGCTGCAACAGTTTTGGATCTACTAAGTGCAATTAAACCCAAAGGTGTGCTTTTCCTTGGAAAATGTGGTGGCTTAAAAAGAAAAAACAAATTAGGCGATTTAATTCTGCCAATTGCAGCAATTCGAAGTGAAGGTACGTCAAACGATTATCTTCCTCCTGAAGTACCAGCCCTGCCTGCATTTTCATTGCAGATGGCTGTTTCTCAGGTAATATCCGATCGAAAAAAAGATTATTACACGGGGACTGTATTTACAACAAACAAACGTGTATGGGAGTACGACGAACGTTTCAAAAAATATCTAAGTAAAACGCGTGCTATGGCAATCGACATGGAAACAGCTACCATTTTTACGGTTGGTTTCTATAACGAGATTCCTGTTGGTGCATTGCTTTTGGTATCAGATCAACCAATGATTTCGGAAGGTGTTAAAACAGATAAAAGTGATGCTTTGGTAACCGATAGCTATGTGAATGATCATTTGGAAATCGGAATTGAAGCTTTAAAAGAGATCATGCACAATCGCAAATCTGTTAAACACCTTAGATTTTAAGTTTGAATAATGACATACGAAGAAATATTTAAAGGCCTTAAGAAAAAAGAATTTGCTCCTGTATACTTTTTAATGGGAGAAGAAAGTTTCTTTATTGATAAGATTACCGACTATATTATAGACAATGCTTTACCTGAGCATGAAAGAGATTTTAATCAAACTATTCTTTACGGAAAAGATACTGACATAGGTACAATTGTTACAACTGCCAGACGATTTCCTATGATGAGTGAAAAACAAGTTGTAGTTGTTAGGGAAGCTCAAAATATCAAGAATATAGATCAATTATCTTCGTATGTAAAAAATCCCTTACAATCAACCATTTTGGTTATTAATTACAAATACAAATCATTGGATAAGCGAAAAGCTTTCACCAAAGATATAGCTCAAAATGGTATTCTTTTTGAATCAAAAAAAATATACGACAATCAAATTCCAGATTGGATTAAAAAATATGCAGCAAACTTAAAATATAAAGTTGATAATAAGGCCGCCTTTCTTTTGGCTGAATTCCTAGGTAACGATTTAGGAAAAATTACCAATGCCATAGAAAAGCTAACCATAAATATTACAAATAGTGATACAATCACACCGATCGATATCGAGAAAAACATCGGAATATCAAAAGATTACAACAATTTCGAACTTCAAAATGCATTAGGTAAAAAAGATGTCTTAAAGGCCAATCAAATCATAAACTATTTCTCTACCAACGAAAAAAATCATCCTCTAGTTGTAACCATTGCCTTACTACACTCGTATTTCTCCAAAGTTTTAAAGTATTATTTCTTAAAAAATAAAACAAACGAAAAAGTTGTTGCTTCGAGCTTGCGAATCAATCCTTATTTCGTAAAAGATTATAAACTTGCATCGAGAAATTACAATCCAAAGAAATTGGTTTCGATAATCGAGATGTTGCGAGAATATGATTTAAGATCGAAAGGATTTGGTGATACAGGCACGAAACAAGGAGATCTTTTAAAAGAATTGATTTTTAAAATTCTCCATTAGCAACAGCGTTAAAATTTAATTTTACGCAACACCCTAATATGAGAATAAATCTACCCATTCGACTGCTATTGCTTGGATTTTCTCTCTGCACAAGTTTATTGTGTATGGGACAAACTGGAGAACCACCCATTGCCAAAAACGATACGGTTTCCATTACAAACCAAAGTTCGGCTAGCGAGGTGGTTTATATTGAAATCGACTTCCTAAAAAATGACAGTTTTACATCTAAGGAAGAGATCGAAAAGTCTATACTTCGCCAGACCGACCAGTTCGGAAAAGCTTATTTAATCGAAGATAATACCTTAATGGTTTATTATCCATACGAGATGAGTTTTGGCACAGATACCATTTATTACGAATTATGTGATCAGGCAAAGCGCTGCAGTAAAGCTATTATTATGGTCAATGTTATTGATCCTAATCAGGTTGAGTTATTAATCCCTTCGTCATTCTCACCAAATAACGACAATATTAACGACAAATTTTACATTAAGGGAATTGAAAATTATCCGGAAAACGAGTTTATTGTATTCTCGCGTTGGGGAACCAAAGTTTACGAAAAGAAAAACTACAACAACCAGGAAGCATGGGATGGTGGTTACAACAATGCTGGTGTAAAACTTGGACCCGGAGATAAATTACCTAAAGGAACCTACTTCTTTAAGTTAATAATTAAAGATAAAGAATATGTAAAAAGTGGTTATATTGTAGTTAAATACTGATAATGAATCATCTTTACAAAATTACAATTTTAATTGGACTCCTATTATTGCCCATATCTAAATCATGGGCACAAGAAGACATCCGGTTTTCAAATTTTTCTTATAACAGATTATTTTACAATCCTGCTTATGCAGGTAGTAGTCGCTTTATGGAAGCGGTACTTGCCTATCGTAATCAATGGGTAGATGTAGAAGGATCACCAGAAACAGCCGTTTTATCGATACAGGCTCCTGTAAACTATACCAATTTTGGATTAGGAGCTGTTGTATATAACAATAGATTCGGAATTCAGAAAGATAATGCCGTATTCTTAAATTATGCCTACCATCTGCAAGTTAGCCTTGAGGGAATATTGTCAATGGGAATCCAGGCAGGATTTATAAACAAGCAAATTAAATGGACAGAATTAACAACCTACGATCCTAATTTCCCATCTCCCGATGATCCTGCTTTTCCTGATCAGGATATTTCAACATGGGTCCCGAATTTTGGAATTGGCTTTTATTATTACACACCAAAATATTATATTGGATTTTCTGCGCCAAGATTGCTTTCTAACGATCAACCCGATACTGAAGGTTTTTCGGATAACATGAAATTTAAATTCAAAAATACAGTGTGCTATTTGGGAGGAGGTGCTACCTTTCCTTTAAATCCTGAATTGGCATTTAAACCATCTGTTTTAGTCGTTGGTTCTTATTCAGGCACAACAACGGCCCTGGCAAATTTTGATGTGGTTCATGAAATTGGTATTTCTTTGGGTTTAGGATACAGAACGGATGATTCCTGGGCTGGTAGCATTGGATATCAATTGAGTCAGAAACTAAGATTTTCATATTCTTATGAAAAATATTTTGGAAAATATCGTTCAAAAGGCTTTACAAATCACGAAATAATATTAAATTACAATTTATCTTTAAAAAAGAGCAAAATTACATCACCAAGATATTTCTAAGTAACATGAACAGTAAAGCTGGATTAAATATCACACTAGTTTTTTTTCTAATCACTTTAGGAAGTATCCCATCAATTGGACAATCACAATTGGTTGAAAAAGGCAATCGGTATTTTAAGAATAGTGAGTTTGCCCATGCAATTAATTATTTTGAAAAATACCTAGAAAATTCAAATGATATTGATGTAAAAAGAAAATTGGCTGAATGTTATGTCGAAATAAATAAAGATACTGAAGCTCTTTATCTATTAGAAAAATTGGTAGTTGATCCAAGAGCCAATTCAAAAGATTTTCTTAGCTATGCTCATCATTTAAAAAGAAGTAGAAATTATATAGAAGCAAAAGTTTGGTTTGAAAAATACGCTAAGCTTAATCCTCGAGATAAAAAGATTCAAAATTTAATTCTATCCTGTAATTTAATTAATGAATTAGAAGACAATCAGCAGTTTATTGTAAAACCAATAGATATAAATTCTCCACAGTCAGATTTTGCATCAGCCCTTTACAAAGATGGTTTGGTATTCGTTTCGGGACGTCATAACAAAACCTCAAAAGAAATTGATGGCAGAACGGGAGAACATTATCTTGATTTGTACTATACCGAACAAATAGGAGATCGTTTTGTTGATCCAATTCCATTTAGCGAAACGTTTAATTCTAAATATCACGAAGGTCCCGCTTGCTTTACTCCAAACGAACGTTTTGTATTTTTTACTCGCAACAAAGGCAATGTAAACCTCGAAGGTAAATCGGAATTGAATATTTATTCATCCCGTTTTAATGGAAAATCTTGGGATAAACCAGAATTGTTTCTTTTCTCAGGTCGCGCCTATTCCATTGGCCATCCCAGTATATCTTCGGATGGAAGGTATTTGTATTTCATTTCGAATATGAAAGGTGGATATGGTGGAACTGATATTTACGTTTGTCGAAAACTTGGATTTTCATGGAGTAAACCAATTAATTTAGGGCCTACAGTTAATACATCCGGCAACGAAATGTTTCCTTTCATTGCAGATGACAACTATCTTTATTTTGCCTCTGATGGACACATTGGTTTTGGAGGTTTGGATATTTTTAAAACAACATTTGAACAGAATAGCTGGACTTACCCGGTGAACCTCGGTCTTCCTTTCAATTCTGAAAAAGATGATTTTGGATTCATTTTTAAAGGATCAAAAGAAAGTGGTTATTTTTCATCGAACCGAAGAGGAAACGATGATATATTTTCATTTACTCGAAATCCTGAGAAGATAACAGCCATACACGGAAGAATAGTTGATAGATATTCGAAGATGTCCATTTCTGGTGTCAATATTGTTCTAATGGATAATTTATCCAGAGAAAAATCGACACAAAGTAGTAAAAATGGAATGTTTAAAATTGACATTTTCAACAATAAAAACTACAGTTTAATAGTTAGTAAAACAGGCTATAAAACGAAAAGAATTCTTTATTTTGCTCAGAATGGAGCTACACCAAAACAACTAAATATATCCATGGAAACAACTCCCTGGGTAAAGTTTAAAGGAAGTGTGGTTGATGAGTTTTCTGGTCGTGCATTGGAACAAGCCAACTTAGAAATTATTAATCGTAATTATAAAATCAATAGTATATGCGAAACAGATGATTACGGGGAATTTACACAAGATATCGATCCTTCAAAATCGTATGATGTTATCATTCGAAAAGATGGATATTTCACAAAAGTAATTACAAATTATCGTTATCAATCGGATCAATTTGAGCAAATAGAATTGCAGAAATTCAATAAAAATGAAAACATGCAACTCTTTGGTGTTGAATATGAACAAAACTCAGCTGAACTAGGTAAAAACACCATACTTGAGCTTGATAATTTAGCGAACCTATTGATTGTAAATCCGAATATTGCCATTCAAATAATTGGCTTCACAAATTTTGACAATGGCAAAAGAGATAATAAAATTGTTAGCCTTGAAAGAGCTTCACAAGCTGCAGAGTATGTAATTTCGAAAGGAATTACAAAAAATAGAGTTGAATACAAAGCCGGAGGATACGATCCTGGCAAACCCGCTTTAACAGTTAAACTGTTGGAAGCATTTTAGAAAAATACAACATGACCATCATAATAATTGCCATAACAGTACTGATCTCACTAGCTGCATTTCAGAACAACGATTTGCTATACAAATATCAGTTTAATGCATATCAAATTACAAAAAGAAACCAGTGGTATAGAATCATTACATACGGTTTTTTACACGCTAATTGGGATCATTTGTTGGTTAATATGATTGTGCTGTATTTTTTTGGTGATGCACTAGAATATTACTTTAGCTATAATTTTGGTTCTGCAAGTGTAATTTATTTCATTGCTTTATATTTAGGTGCTATAGTTTTATCTACATTATATGATTTAAAAAAACACAAGGAACACTACCATTACAATGCCGTTGGTGCTTCTGGAGCAACATCTGCTGTAGTTTTTGCAACCATATTTTTTGCACCATTACAGCCAATATATTTGTTCTTCGTTATTCCGATTCCAGGAATTATTTTCGCAGCTGGATATCTATATTATTCCTACTATATGGGAAAGAAAAATATTGATAATATTGGTCATAGTGCGCACTTCTATGGAGCTTTGTTCGGATTTCTGTTTCCATTAATCATTAAACCCAAATTATTCTCCTTATTTTTGCAGCAGATTCTCAATTTTTAAAGCATGCAAAAAGCTATTTTTCTTGACCGCGATGGAGTAATCAATTCTGATGTAGGTCATTATTACATTTATCGTGTTGAAGACTTTGTAATTAACGATGGCATTATTCCATCACTGAAAAAATTCACTGAAGCTGGCTACAAATTATTCATTGTTACCAATCAAGGTGGAGTAGCAAAAGGAATTTATACCGAAAATGATGTAAATAAAGTTCATGATCATCTTTTAAGCATTCTGCAAAAAGAGAATATTACAATTGAGCAAATTTACTTTTGTCCTCATCACGACAGTGTTGCAGCCTGTGAGTGCAGAAAGCCTAGCCCTTATTTTATTAAAAAAGCAATTCAGGATTATAAAATTGATCCGGATCAATCTTATATGATTGGTGATAGCTTACGTGATAAACAATCGGCGGAAGCTGCAGGAATAAAAGGAGTAAAAGTAGAAGCGAATGAAAATATCGAATCTTATTGCGATAAAATTATAAAAGGGGAATTATAGTATGAGTCATAATGAATATATCAATTTAAACGGCGAATTATTTCCAAAAGACAGCCCTGTTTTTGGAGCTGAAAACCGTGCATTCCGTTATGGTGATTCTCTTTTTGAAACCATTCATTCAAATGGAACTGAAATTCAATTTTTCGATCAACATTTGGATCGATTAATCATGGGAATGAAAACCATAGGGATGATTGTTCCCGAAAATTTCAGAGATAAACTGAAAATCAATATCACATATTTGATTAATAAAAACAAGTCTTTTGCAGGTACTAGAATCCGTTTGAGCGTATTTAGAAATGATGGTGGATTATATACTCCAACTGATAATACGGTATCTTATCTGATTGAAACATCTCGTCTTGAGGAAGACCAGTATGTCATCAATAAGAAAGGGCTTAAAATTGATATTTATAAGGACTGCCGAAAATCATCGGATATCATTTCTCAATTCAAAACTGGCAACTCGCTTCTGTTTATAATGGCTGGCAATTATAAAAACAGAATGCATTTGGATGACTGCTTAATTCTTAACGAAAGAGGAAATCCTATTGAAAGTATCAGCTCTAGTTTGTTCATTGTAAAAAATGATATACTGATGACACCTTCCATCGAAAGTGGAGCCGTAAGTGGAATTATGAGAGAACAGTTAATTGAAACCGCCCTAAAATTAAACATGACCGTTTACGATGATTGTATGATTACGGTTAATGATTTGCTTGAAGCAGATGAGATTTTCTTAAGTAATGCAATTAGCGGAATTAGATGGGTAGTGGCTTTTAGAGATCGCAGATATTTCAATAAAACTGCAAAACTCTTACTTGAGGAATTAAATCAAAATGCTTTCAAATATTAATTCATACTAGGATTTTCTGGAAAATTAGACCACATGCGGTATCTGCCACCAAGCTTGCGTAATGATTGTTCCCACAAATTATCATTGTTAAGGCTCATTATGCTTCTAACATCAATTTGGCTAACCAACCATGAATTTTCCTTTATTTCCTCATTCAGCTGACCTGCACTCCAACCCGAGTACCCTGCAAAAAATCTCACCTGGTGAGGAAGAACTTTCTTCTGCTCAATTAAATCTTTTAAAACACTAAAATCTCCTCCCCAATACAAATTATCAAAAATATGTATGCTGTTTGGAATTAGGTGAGGTAGTGTATGTATGTAATAAATCCTATTGGTATCTACTGGTCCTCCTACAAAAACATCACCATCAAAATGAGCTATACTAACTAAAACTTCGTCTACCGATATATTAATTGGTTTGTTCAAAACAAATCCAACAGCGCCTTCCTCATTAAATTCAGCCAAGAGTACAATGGAGCGTTTAAAATATCTCCCCTCTAAAAAAGGTTCCGCAATTAAAACCTTCCCTTTTTCAGGATTAATATTATTGTTTTCCATTCTAAATAAATCCGAAGTCCCTTCCACACTATTAATTTTAAGTTTCCAAATACAAATTAACCAATTTTACCTAAGAAAAAAAGAATAAGCTCTTACGAAAATCCTAATACTTACTTCCATTTCATTAGCACAAAGCAGGTAAAATAATTATATTTAACACTGCCTAACCAAATTACCAACAATGATTAAAAATTTTACCCTCTCAATTCTTTTATTACTGCTATTGTTATCATTTGAAAGTGTTGCTTCTGATAAAGAAAAGAAAACTATTCACGAAGATTTTACAATTGAGCTACCAAAAATAATTATTGCTGATATTCCTTCAGAGATTACTCTTCATTTAAAAAATGAAAGCCATCTGAAAAAAGATTCAGTATTGATTAAAATAAATGAAAGCGAATTCTGGATTCAACCGGAACATGATCAGATAAAAATTCCATTTGTATTTAAAGGTAATGATGTTGTTCAATTAAGCATTTCACAACAAGAACAGAAGGTAAAATACAAAGCCATTCCCTTATGGATGTCGATATTGCCTCCACTTATAGCCATATTAATGGCATTGGTGTTTAAAGAAGTTTTTTCAGCTCTTTTTGTAGGGCTATTTTCCGGGACACTCATTATTTTCGGATATCAGGATATTTCATTTTTTTCTGCCTGTTTTAAAGCAATTTTTGCAATTTCAGATACTTATATCATCCAATCGTTATCTGATACAGGCCATATCTCAATTATTGTTTTTTCTATGCTAATTGGAGCTATGGTAAACCTGATTACTCAAAATGGTGGCATGCAAGGTGTTGTGAATAAACTTTCACGTTTTGCAAACAGTTCTCGATCCGGACAATTTGTAACTTGGATTTTGGGTGTTCTAATATTTTTTGATGATTATGCCAATACTTTGGTAGTTGGAAATACCATGCGACCAGTAACGGATAAATTAAAAGTATCGAGAGAAAAATTAGCCTACATTGTAGATTCAACCGCTGCCCCCGTGGCTTCAATCGCAATGATTACAACATGGATTGGAATAGAATTGAGCTACATTCAATCGGCAACTGTACAAATCAATATTGATGAAAGTCCATACAGCATATTTTTAAATTCACTGCCAACACGATTTTACCCTTTCTTCACTCTATTTTTCATTTTAATGATTGTTATAATGAAGAAAGATTTCGGACCAATGTTTAAAGCTGAGCAAAGGGCTAAATCCGAAGCAAAATATTCAGAAATCAATGAGCATTCCAACGATGAAATCGAAAACATTGAGATATCGCCTGAAATTCCTACAAGATGGTACAATGCTGGAATTCCAGTAATGGTAGTAATATTCGGAACTTTTGCAGGACTGATTTATACGGGCTGGAATGGGGATATTTGGGATGATTCTACGATCTCATTTGGAACAAAACTATCACATATCATTGGAGCATCTGATTCTTATTTAGCTCTGCTTTGGTCATCAATTTCAGCCGTTTTAATAGCTGCATCATTAAGCATTGGGCAAAGAATACTAAGTTTAAAGAAAACAATTGATGCTTTGGTAAAAGGCTTTAAAACCATGTTAACGGCAATTCTTATTTTGATATTGGCATGGGCATTAGCTGACATTACCAAAGATTTGCATACAGCAGATTTTATATCGAAAATCTTAATTGCAACAGAAGTTCCACCTGAATTCTTGCCAACATTTACTTTTATTTTATCTGCCTTAATTGCTTTTTCAACAGGTTCATCATGGGGGACGATGGCTATTCTTTATCCTTTGATTCTTCCTGCCTCCTGGGCTCTTTGCCACTCGGCTGGTATGGGGGATGTTGAAAGTATGAATATTTTTTACATTACAGTTTCTGCGATATTAGCTGGTTCCGTTCTAGGTGACCACTGCTCACCAATATCAGATACTACTATTTTAAGCTCTTTAGCAAGTTCTTGTAATCATATTGAGCACGTTAGAACTCAACTACCTTACGCTTTAACTGTTGGATCTATAGCAATTATTTTTGGCTTATTGCCTGCTGCGTATGGAATTAGTTCATGGATACTAATTCCTTTAGGATTTATCACCCTATTCTTGATTGTAAAATTCATTGGAAAGAGGTAAAAGAAAACCCGGCATGTAAAGGGCTACAATGCCGGGCAAAAATCCTATGTTGATTTGCAAATTATCTTATCGACAATTAACCACTAACCACAATGAATCAAATCAACACTAACTAAAAGTTTTCATTTATATAGACGATTAAAACATCAAAATGGGTTACTTTTCGTCTGTATTTCTTTACTTTTTTAACAAACTTTAACGTTTGCGATGAAATTTCAGGTATTTTCCAGCTTATTCCTTAAAATAAAAAAACGATCATTCCCCCTAAGAATGATCGTTTAAATGCTATATAATATAGCCCTTTAGAATTGCGCCCATCATATCATTACCATTACTTTACTTAAGGCACATACGAACTAAAAAGTTATTCGCAACAAGACCCCTATTTCTTGTCATGAACAATACTAAAACAAGGAAGTAATTAAAAGGGGTGACAAGAATTACATTTTTTTAAATTTATATTTTTAAATAAGTGTATAAACCAAAAAAAAGCAATCACTTTCTTTTAAAGTGATTGCTTTTACAAGTATATTTTGCTTAATTGTTTGTATCGATTGGAAGAATTACCACATTGCATCCAACTATTACTCACTAAAAAGCCAATTGAGAAAACTCCACTGAGAAGCTCCCTCAATCATATATAAGACAGTTTAATTCCGAAAAGGGGTGAAACGAAACGTAAAAAAAATCCACAAATATTTCTATTTGTGGATTTACTATCAATATGATATTCTTTCTATTCTGTATAAATTGAAGGAAATTTATTCGGATTCGATTCTCTCACAATATCATAAATTACTTCAAAAACATCTTCCGCATTAGGATTCGAGAAGTAATCTCCATCGGTTCCGTAAGCAGGTCGATGATCTTTTGCCGTAATGGTTCTTGGCTCAGAATCCAAATAGAAATATGCTTTCTGGTCTTCCAGTACTTTTTGCATCATAAATGCAGTTGCTCCACCTGGCACATCCTCATCGAAGAATACAATTCGATTGGTTTTCTTAACCGATTCTAAAATTCTTTGATTCACATCAAAAGGCAATAGTGTTTGAACATCGATCAATTCTACCGAAATATCAAAATCTTTTAACTGCTTCACTGCGTCTTCTGCAATTCTAACACAAGAGCCATATGTTACTAAAGTAATATCACTACCTTCATTTAAAATCTCAGGAACTCCAAGTGGAGTTTTAAATTCACCTAAATTCTCTGGCATTTTTTCTTTTAGTCGGTATCCGTTTAAAGGTTCAATCACCAAAGCTGGTTCATCAGATTCTAAAAGTGAGTTATACAATCCTGCTGCAACAGTCATATTTCTAGGTACGCAAACATGAACGCCGCGAATTGAGTTAATCACCATACTCAAAGGAGAACCTGAATGCCAAATTCCTTCCAGCCTATGACCTCTAGTACGAATGATAACTGGAGACTTCTGTCCACCTTTGGTTCTGTATTGCATGGTTGCCAAATCATCACTCATAGTTTGCAGGGCATAGAGCAAATAATCGAAATACTGAATTTCAGCAATTGGTCTTAATCCTCGCAAAGCAAGTCCAATTCCTTGTCCAAGAATGGTAGCTTCACGAATTCCTGTATCAGTTACTCGAAGTTCACCAAACTTCTCCTGCATTCCTTCTAAACTTTGGTTCACACCTCCAATAAAACCGGTATCCTCTCCAAATGTTAGTAGTAAAGGATATTTCGTAAATAATTTATCAAAATTATCACGCAACACTTCTCTCCCATTTACCATTTTAGAATTTTCCCTATAAACAGGAGCAATCGGTTTTATATTGCTAACTTTTAACTCTGTTTCACTATACAAATGACTGCTGTATCTTTCATGATTTTCATCAATGGTATTCTTCAACCAAACCTGTAATTGAGATTTTAGCGGCTTAAAACTTTCACAAGTTGAACAGATGTGTCGAAGGATTTTCTTTGCAGCACTAACATTGTCCTTACGAACAGGATGAATTACTTTTTTTAATCCCGAAGTAATGCTATTAATTCGATCCGTCTTCTTACAATTACATCCTGCATTTTCTACAAGCGTAATCAATTCATCACGCTCTTTCTTGATAGGTTCTGTAAAGCTTTTCCATGCTGTTTGACGGGCTTTCTTTACTATATCTATAGCCTCTTTTTCAATCTCATGCAACTTTTCACTTCCAATCAATTCCATTGAAAGAATCCATTCCCTCATCTTTTTAATTGGATCAAAATCAGCCTCCCACTCCAAACGTTCCTTCGATTTGTATCTTTCGTGTGAACCGGATGTAGAATGTCCTAAAGGCTGCGTCATTTCTGAAACGTGAAACAATACTGGCACATGATCACGACGACAAAGCTCTACTCCTTCAGCATACATCTTACACAAAGCAGGGTAATCCCAACCCTTAGCTTTGTATATTAAATATCCATCTCCATTCTCATCTTGCTCAAATCCTTTTAATGCTTCTGATATGTTTTGCTTGGTAGTCTGATATTTATTGGGAACTGAAATTCCCCAACCATCATCCCATACACTCATTGCCATTGGCACTTTTAAAACTCCTGCAGCATTGATGGTTTCCCAAAAATGTCCTTCGGATGTACTTGAATCTCCAATTGTACCAAAAGCAACTTCATTTCCTTTAAGTGAGAAATTGGTAAACTGATGCAGCTCTTTATTCTCTCTAAATAATTTTGAAGCATAAGCCAAGCCTAGTAATCGAGGCATTTGCCCTGCGGTTGGCGAAATATCTGCTGATGAGTTTTTTTGTTCTGTAAGATTTTTCCATGAACCATCTTCATTCAAACTTCTCGAGGCATAATGGTTATTCATTAAACGCCCACCATTTGCAGGGTTTTTATCCAACTGGGTTTCTCCAAACAACTGTGCAAAAAACTCCTCTGGTGTAAGCATACCCGCTGCCAACATAAAAGTTTGATCTCTATAATATCCAGATCGCCAATCACCTTTTTTAAATGATTTTGCCATTGCAATTTGAGCAATCTCTTTTCCGTCACCAAAAATTCCAAATTTGGCCTTCCCGGTTAAAACTTCCTTACGACCTAAAATGCTTAACTGACGGCTTATATTTGCTATGCGATAATCTTCAAGAACTTCGGAAGTAAAATCTTCGTATGATAAATTATCATCTTTTGCTTCCATGTTTTCCTTTATTGTTTCTGACATATTATTTCAATTTTCTGAATTCGAAATAATTTCCCCCTTATTTCAGAATCCATAGTATGTTAGTGTGTTTATTTAACAGAATTTTTCTGATTTTTCTAAGATCAAATTTAGGAAGAATTATTCTAAATAAGAAAGATTACTCCAAGTATTTCAGACCTTTTATTCTTGTTTAATTTGGTCGAGAAATACTGAAATGATATCTTTGCCTTTAATTTATAAAGAATTATCGAAATGATTATAAAGCTTATACTTATTACTACTGTTATTCTGGCAATTGCATTTGTTGGATTTGCCATTTCAATTCTGATTAAAAAGAATGGTAGATTCCCTGAATTGCATATCGGAAGGAATGAAGAGCTGAAGAAGAGAGGAATTAGTTGTGCTACATCACAACACAAAATGGAGCAGGAAAAGGCTAAAAATGCCAAAGTATTTAATAAGTTAACTCTTCTTGATAAAGAACTGGAGAGCTTGTAATTCAGTTTTGCATTAATACCCTAAAAAGTTAAAAAAGACTAAAATTTCAATTTTAGCAAAACAACACGATTCCATTAAACGTATCTTTTAATAAAACGTAAAGATCAAAACAGCTATGTTTCTAAAGATATTATTACTCGCAGTATTTTTGCTTTTTTTAGCATTTATTGGATTTGGTATTAAACTCCTGTTTGATAAAAATGCCAAGTTTACAGGTGGAGGTTGCAGTTCTTGTGCTTGCAACGATGATGAAGCAGATACCTGTGAAACGAATTAATTGGTTATCGGTTTTCCGTTTTATTCTGTTTGTATTATTTCATAACAACTACTTTTCAAACACTTTAATCAGAAAACCGATAACTTATTTTAGAAGATCTGGTTCAGTATAAAAATCCTACTTCACCGCTATTCTTATTTCAGAATTTGTGACTTAAGTTTTTCACTTGTAAAAGTGGCTAAATCACCTTTCTCATCAGTATAGATAAAATAGGCATCCAATTCTGGGTCATTTTTAACAATAGCTACACTCTTTTCCAAACCCAAGACCATAAATGCAGTTGCATATGCATCAGCCTTCATACAAGTAGGAGCAACCACCGATGCTGAAAGTAAGCTGTGTTGTACCGGGTATCCCAATCGTGGATCAATTGTATGCGCATATTTCTTGCCATCTTTCACATAGAACTGACGGTAATTACCAGAAGTAGCCATAGCTCCATTTTTCAACTCCAATACATCCTGAATTTGTCTGGTCAAACTTGAAGGATCATCAATAGGTTTATCGATTCCTACACGCCAAGGTCTTTTTTTATTACTGATTCCTTTAACTCTTATTTCACCTCCAATTTCAACCATATAATTGGTGATTCCTTTTGATTCCAAAAAGTCTGCTACGATATCAACACCATAACCTTTGGCAATGGCACTGGCATCAAACATGATTCTAGGGTCTTCTTTAATCACTTTTCCAGCCTCCAATCTCACTTTTTGATATCCGACTACTTGTAACAAACTATCAACTGGGATTTGCTCTGGTTCAAGCTTATTTTTAAACCCAAATCCCCACGCATTAACCAATGGTGCCACCGTCCAGTCGAAAGCACCATCTGTTACCTTAGCAATCTGCTCACTGGTTTTAAAACAAGTCATGAAATAATCATCCAAAACAACTGTTGAATCATTCTCATTCACTTTTGAAATTACCGACTCAGGATTGTAAGTAGATAAAGAGAAATCAAACTCTTTCAATTTTTCAAGTATTTCTTTTTGTAAACCATTTTCATTTGGATATTGATATACCATGTGATAAAAAGTTCCAAACACTTTCCCCTCATTGAAATGATACTTTGATTCTTGCTTGCATGCTCCAAATACAACAATTAGTACAAAAAGACTTATAAACTTAAACTTGTTCATGATATTAAATTATAATTGATGAATGATAAGAATTTACCATTCTAAAAACACGAAATTACATAGAGTCTATAAAACAAACAAGCCCCGATAAATCGAGGCTTGCTTTATATTGTTACGATCCGAAATCGTCAAAATCAACCATTTCGTCTGGTACTCCTAATTCATACAGCATGTTTTGAACAGCTGAGTTCATCATTGGAGGTCCACACAAGTAGTATTCGATATCTTCCGGCTCTTCGTGTTTGCTTAGGTAGTTATCGTAAATTACCTGGTGAATAAAACCAGTTGGTCCTTCCCAGTTATCTTCTGGTAGCGGCTCAGATAATGCCAAGTGCCATTCGAAGTTAGGGAAATCTTTAGCGATAGCATCAAATTGATCTGCGTAGAACACCTCTTTCAATGAACGAGCTCCATACCAGAAAGTAGCCTTACGACCAGTTTTCACCGTGTGGAACAAATGGAAGATGTGAGAACGCATAGGAGCCATACCAGCACCACCACCAATAAACATCATCTCGTTGTTGGTTTCTTTGATGAAGAATTCACCATAAGGTCCCGATACAGTTACCTTATCACCTGGTTTACGAGAGAATATGAAAGAAGAACAAATACCTGGATTTACATTCATCCAAGTGTTGTTCACTCTGTCCCAAGGTGGAGTAGCAATACGGATATTCAACATCACGATGTTACCCTCTGCAGGGTGGTTAGCCATTGAGTATGCACGATAAGTTGGCTCTGGATTTTTCATCTTAAGATCAAACATCTTAAACTGATCCCAGTCAGCTCTATACTCTTCTTCAATATCCATATCCTTGAAATCAACATCAATCTTAGGTACATCAATCTGAATGTATCCACCTGATTTAAAGTCAAGAATTTCACCTTCAGGAAGCTTTACAACAAACTCTTTAATGAAAGTAGCAACATTGTGGTTTGAAACCACTTCACACTCCCATTTCTTAATTCCCATAATTTCCTGAGGAATTGACATTGTCATGTCCTCTTTTACTTTTACCTGACAAGCCAAACGCCAATCGTTTTGAGCTTCTTTACGTGTAAAATATCCAGTTTCAGTTGGTAGAATTGATCCTGCACCATCGTGCACCTGACACTTACACATTGCACAAGTACCACCACCACCACAAGCTGATGGTAAGAATATTTTTTCTTCTCCTAAGGTACCCAAAAGAGTATTTCCTGGTTCAACAACCAATTTTAGGTCTCCGTCGTTAATATCAATTGTAACCTCTCCTGATGGAGTAAGCTTCTTTTTAGCATACAATAGGATAGAAACCAGTACCAGTATCACAAGCAAGAATACGGCTATACTTGTGGCAATTACTGTTCCCTGTGTTGTTAATAATATCATCTCTATTCCGATTAAATTTTTTGAAAATTCAAATTACTTTATTCTGTTATCAGCTTAGAGTTTGATACCCATGAAGCTCATAAAAGCAATTCCCATTAATCCTGTTACAATAAATGTAATACCCAATCCTCTAAGTGGAGCTGGTACATTTGAGTAACGGATTTTTTCACGAATTGCTGCTATACCTACAATCGCAAGTAACCATCCAATTCCGGATCCTAAACCGAAAGATGTTACTTCAGCAATTGAGTTGTATCCTCTCTCTTGCATAAATAAGGATCCACCTAAAATTGCACAGTTTACAGCAATCAATGGCAAGAAAATACCTAATGAAGAATAAAGTGTTGGTGCAAATTTCTCAACAATCATCTCCACCAACTGTACCATAGAGGCAATAACAGCAATAAACATGATAAAGCTTAAGAAGCTTAAATCAACATCTGCCATAGAAGGATCTAACCAAACTAAGGCTCCTTCTGCCAAAATGTATTTGTCTAGCAAGTAGTTCACAGGAACCGTAATACCCAATACGAATACTACTGCCAAACCTAATCCCATAGAAGTTTTTACGGTTTTTGATACCGCAAGGTATGAACACATTCCAAAGAAGAATGCGAATACCATGTTGTCGATAAAAATCGACTTGATAAATATATTAATCAGATTTTCCATGTTTCGATTTTCTTTAGATTAGTTCGACTCAACTAAGGACTTATCCTTAGATCTTTGTACCCAAATAATGATACCTACAACCACCAATGCCATTGGAGGTAAAATCATTAATCCGTTGTTTTCATATCCCATATCGTAAACAGCCTGAGGAATCACATGGAATCCATAAAGGGTTCCCGATCCTAACAATTCACGGAAAAAGGCAACGATAACAAGAATAAGACCGTAACCAGCAGCATTTCCAATTCCGTCAAGGAAAGCTGGCCATGGTCTGTTACCAAGAGCAAATGCCTCTAGACGTCCCATAATAATACAGTTGGTAATAATCAAACCAACGAATACCGATAGCTGTTTACTAACGTCGTAAGCAAATGCCTTCAATATCTGGTCAACAAGGATTACCAATGCAGCAACCACAACCAATTGTACAATAATTCTAATTCTTGATGGAATTGTATTTCTAAGTAATGAAACTATAACATTAGCAAGTGCCAATACAGCCATAACTGAAATGGAAAGAACAATAGCTGGTTCCAATTTTGCAGTTACTGCCAAGGCCGAACAAATACCCAAAACCTGCACGGTAATCGGGTTATCGCTTCCCAATGGATTGGTAAGCAATTTTCGGTTTTTAGCCGAGAATAATGGTTCTTTATCGCTCATCTCGTCCTTATTTTGAAGATTTTAAAAACTTTTCATAACTGCCAAGGTTATCAAGAAGCATAGCTTCAAAACCTTTAGATGTAACAGTACCACCCGATACTGCATCAAACTGGTGAGGGTTACCCTTAGCTGTTCCTTTTACCAAAATGATGGAAGTAAACTTTCCATTCTTATCGAAAATTTGCTTTCCGACAAACTGATCCTGAAAAGCAGGAGTTGCAATCTCTGCTCCCAAACCTGGCGTTTCTCCTTTGTGAGCGAATGTTGCTCCAAAAATGGTATTCCCATCTTTTTCCATAGAAATATATCCCCAGATTGGTCCCCACATTCCTTTACCTCTTACAGGTAAAATCATTTTTTCACCAACTCCTTCTTTATTGAAAACAAAGACAGGTAAATTTCTTTCATTAAGATCTTTACTACCTTCTTTTTTCAAATCAACCTCAAAGGCCTCTTCTTTGTCTTCTGACTTCACATTACCTTCTGCACTAACAGTAAAAGCTTTAACGATATATTGATCATACAACTTTTCAGCATCGGCAGGAGTAGAAGTAACACCCACAGCTTTAAGGATGTCTTGCTTTTTCTCAATTTCCTTGTTCTTGTTCTGACGAGGTTTTAATTGCAAAGCAGTAAAAGATAATACCGCAGCTACAATCAGTACCATTACAGAAGCATAAAGGAAAGTATATGTATTACTATTCGTATTCATGTCTTACTTTGATTATTTGATTAAGCTTTCACCTTAACTCGTTTCAATCTTCTCTTCACATTGCCTTGAACAACATAGTGGTCGATCAGTGGCGCAAATGTATTCATGAAAAGAATGGCCAACATCATAGCTTCAGGGAAACCTGCATTCAATACACGAATCAATACTGCAAGGAATCCAATTAAGAAACCATAAATGTATTTCCCACGTGTAGTTTGAGTTGCTGAAACAGGATCTGTTGCCATGAATACAGCACCAAATGCAAATCCACCCATGATTAAATGCTGCCATGCAGGAATTAATTCCATATATGGGTTTGCACCAATCAAGTTGAAGATAGCTCCCATTGCATAACCTCCAACGAATACTGACAACATGATTCTCCAGCTACCGATACCTGTTGCAATCAAAATAACTGCACCAATCAATATCGCAAGAGTAGATGTTTCACCAATCGATCCTGGGATCAATCCAATAAACATATCCCAAGTTTGAGATAATGCGCCAGACATAAGGCTTTCAGCTTGAGTTGGTGTCGCATCAACTAATGCCGCTGCATCAGCCAAAGGAGTTGCTCCTGAGAAAGTATCTGCTTTTTCAGAGATCCAAACCGAATCACCCGACATTTTTGATGGGTAAGCAAAGAAGAAGAATGCACGTGCAATTAAAGCTGGATTCCAGATATTCATTCCGGTTCCGCCAAATACTTCTTTACCAATAACAACTGCAAAAGCAGTTGATACTGCTACCATCCAAAGTGGAGCCTCAACCGGCATAACCAAAGGAATTAACATACCCGAAACAAGGAACCCCTCGTTTACCGCATGTCCTCTCATTTGCGCAAAGGCAAACTCAATACCCAAACCAACTACGTATGAAACTACAACAATTGGTAATACTTTGATTAATCCATAAACAAACATATCCATCAATGCAGCAGTTTCGCCTACTGATAAGAAATGTTGGTAACCGATGTTGTACATACCGAACAACAAGGAAGGAATTAAAGCCAAAACAACCACAGACATAGTACGCTTCAAATCGATAGCATCCTTGATGTGTGTACCCGTTTTGGAGGTATGATCAGGAACAAATAGGAAAGTGTCAAAAGCGTCGAAAGTAGACTGCAACTTTGCAAACTTGCCCCCTTTTTCAAATAAAGGTTTCTTTTTATCAAGAAATTTTCTAAGTGCTTTCATTGTATTTTTTAAAGTTTAAAGTACTTCGAGTACTTAGAGTATTTAAAGTTGTTTAAAATCAATATTTAAAAAATGTAAATTTTAACTTTAAGTACTTATAAACTCCACGGACTTTAAGTACTAACTATTTTTAGCTCATTTCTTTAATCATCAGATCAATTCCCTGACGTACGATATCCTGAACATCAATTTTTGAAGTGCATACGAATTCACATAAAGCGAAATCTTCTGGTGCTACTTCATAAATACCTAACTGCTCCATTTGGTCAATATCTTCAACCAAAATGGATTTGATTAGGTGAACAGGTAATACATCCATAGGAAGAACTTTCTCATACTCTCCGGAAACAACGTAAGCACGGTGCTCTCCATTTAAGTTAGCATCCAAACGATATTGTTTGTTTGGAGTCAACCAAGAGAAGAAGGATTTCGACATCGAGAATTTACTTAGTCCTGGCATAGCCCATCCTAAGAACTCAAATTTATCACCTTCAGGAATAACTGTAATCTGAGAATCATACATTCCAATGAACCCATCTTCTGGTATATGATTACCAGTTAATACATTTCCTGAAATTACGCGAATCTTCTCGTCATCTTTCAGTTTTCCTTTTAAAATATTTCTAACTGAAGCCCCAGTAATGGTTTCGAAATAACATGGTGTTTTTACTTCAGAACCACAAAGTGCAATTTTACGACTTACATCGTAAATACCTTTCTGGAACAAACGACCAATGAAAACTACCTCTTGAGGACGAACAACCCAAGCAACTTCACCTTTGTTAATAGGGTCGATGTGGTGAATTTGTACACCTACATTACCCGCTGGGTGAACCCCTGCAAATTTGTTTACAGTAGCATTCTTAACTTCTGAAAACATTTTTGCCTGATTCAAGTTTGGATTAATGTTCAAATGAACTTTTCCGTCGGTTAATTTAGCAAGAGCATCAATACCTGCTTGGAATGCTTCCGCTTCTCCCTCTAATAGGAAATCAACATCGGCAGCCAATGGTGCTGAATCGAAAGCAGAAACAAAGATTGCTTTTGGCATTTCCTCTGGATTCGCAATCACGTCATATGGACGTTGACGAATAAAGGCCCAAAGACCACTTTTAAGTAACTCTTCTTTAACCTCTTCGCGCGAAAGACCATTCGGATCAGCTTTTTTAAACTCTTCGTATTGGATTTCTGCGTCGGCTTGAACAACTACTTCTAAAATCTTTCTTCGTTCTCCTCTATTTACGGCAATTACCTTACCACTAACTGGAGAAGCAAAATTAATTTCAGGGCTGTACTTATCGAAAAACAAAGGACTTCCGGCCTTTACTTCAGCATCAACCTTAACTTTTAATTTTGGTGTTAATCCAGGAAAATCGGTAGGTTTAATTGCGTATGTCTCAGAACGATCAGCTTTTTCAAGTACTTTTTCAGCCTTTCCTATCAGCTTAATATCTAAGCCTTTTTTGATCTTTTTAACTTCAGACATGTTAAACTATTTGATTTTATTAATTTGCGTCAAAAATAACTAAATAATACTCTATTTCATAATAGAACCAAGTGCGAGCATGTGTTCTAAAACGATTGAGTACATGTTTTGTAATACATCTAAAAAATTCGCACACAAATATATAAAGCAATTTCTTATTTTTTAAGTTTTTGGTTTATTTTTAACCAATATATATACATATCAATATGCGTAAAATTTTCCTTATATCATTCATCTTCAATCTGATTTCAATTTCAATAACTTACAATGTATTTGGATCTAATTTTGATCCAATATATCGCAATGAAATCAAGAAAAGTAGCATTCATACTGTTCAAATATTTCCCAGAGGATGGGAACTTGCCCCACCGATAATAGAACTCAAAGGAGATAATCAGCTCCTTTTTTCCTTTGACGAAATTAAAGAAAATATTCAAGATTATTCTTATAGAATTATACATTGTGATAAAAATTGGTACAATTCAGAACTAAGCGAATTTGATTTTTTAGATGGTTTTGCCGAAAATCAGATTACAGATTATGAACATTCTTTCAATACCAATGTGAACTACATTCACTATAGTCTGAAAATTCCAAACAATGACATCAGCTTAAAATTATCTGGCAATTACGTAATCGAAGTATTCGAAGATTTCGATCCTGAAAAAGTAGTCATTCGACAACGCTTTATGGTATTGGATTCGAAAGTAGAAATCCAAGGAATTGTAAAGCACCCTGTTTCAATTGAAAAAAGAGAATCTCATCAGGAAGTTGATTTTAGTATTTTTCATCCCAACTTTAAAATCGACAATCCTCAACTCGATCTGAATGTTATCCTTACGCAAAACAATCGTCTTGATGGAACTGAAAAGAGATTGAAACCAATTTTTATCCGCAAAAACGAATTGGTATTCGATTACGAAGATGAAAATATATTTCCGGGTGGAAATGAGTTCCGCAATTTCGACTTAAAAAGTATGAGGTATCAAACCAGATTTATTCGAGAAATTACAAGCGAGAACGATACCACTTCGGTATTACTGTCGCCAGGAAACAATCGCCATTTTAAACAATACATTTTTGAACAAGATATCAATGGCAATTACCTTGTAGAAGTACAAGAACGTGATATTCCGGAAACCGAGGCTGATTATGCTTACATCACATTTACATTGCCAATGGACAATGATTTAAAACATGGTGATTTTTATGTGCATGGCAATTTTAACAACTGGCAATGCAACGAACGGAACAAAATGCACTATGATTTCGACAAGGGAGCTTACGTCTCAAAAATATTCATGAAACAGGGATATTACAATTATCAATTTGCACTAGTCGATCACAACACCAAAATCCCTGATACCGGCTACATAGAAGGAAACCACTGGGAAACCGAAAACAACTATGTGATCTATGTCTATTATCATGATATTGCATTGAATTACGATATGCTAATTGGATATAAAACCATCAATTCTACTGAGAGATTTTAATTGTAAAGACATTGCATGCAACGTCTCTACCAACATGTTGTAGAAACACTTCTAAAAAGAAAAAAAACAATACTTTTGACTCCGAAATACCAAGATTCATTATCTTGGGGCTTTCAAATTAATACAAATAATTATGACGTCTGTACAAAAAATCGGTAAGCAAAAATCGGATTTGCAGGTATTCAGACGATGGAGTAGAAAATCATATGCTGCATTTGCAAGCATGAATCAGGAAATTAAAATTTCCAACATGAATGCAAGTTACAACCTATTGGTTCCATCGAAAGAATCCGGCTTTTCGGGATTTTGTTTTTTACTAGAAAGCGGACGGGATAAAAATGAGGAAGATGATCCGGATCTAATAGCATCCGAAATCATCGAAATGCTGGTGATACAAAACGAAAGTAGAAAAATCACCAATGGGAAAGAGTCCGGCATAGTGTCGAATAAGATTCTTTCTGCTCAAGTTTTATCCTATCCTAAAAATTTAATTGACTAGAAAAATCTTATTATGACTGACATTAGAAACAACTGGACACACGAAGAAGTTAAAGAAATTTACGACCTACCATTGCTTGATTTGGTACATCGTGCATCAAACATCCACAGAAAATATCACGATGCATCGAAAATGAACATGAATACCTTGATTTCGGTTCGTACCGGGGCATGTTCGCAAGATTGTAAATACTGTGCACAATCGGCAAGATACAATACTCATGTAAAGCCAGAGAAATTAAGCTTAGAGCAAGTTTTAGAAGAAGCGAAATTCGCCAAAGAAAATGGTGTAAAGCGCGTGTGCCTTAGCTCGGCTGGTCGTGATGGAAATCGCGACGATCGTTTCGATGAAATTGCTGAAATGATTACCGAAGTAAAGAAAATGGGCTTAGAGGTTTGTTGCACCATGGGTATGATCAACAAAGAGAAAGCTCAAAAATTGGCGGAGCTTGGTATTACTGCCGTGAATCACAACATTGATACTTCTGAGCGTCACTATCCAAATATTACAACAACAAGAACTTATTCGGAAAGATTGGAAACCCTTGCTAACCTACAGGAAGCAGGTATTCAATACTGTTCTGGTGGAATTCTTGGAATGGGCGAAAACGACGAAGACCGAATTGAAATGCTTCGCACTCTAGCAAACCAGGAAAAACACCCGTATAATGTTCCTTTAAACTCTCTGGTGCCAGTAAAAGGAACACCTTTCTATGGTAAAGAAACCATAGGAATTTTTGAAATGGTTCGTGCCATTGCTACAGCCCGTATTTTAATGCCGAAAACCGTAGTTGCTTTTGCGGCGGGTAGAACTCACTACAGCCAGGAAGGCCAAGCACTTTGTTTCCTTGCTGGTGCAAATTCAATTTTCTTTGGAGATAAACTACTTACCGTTGATAACATGACCATTAATGAAGATGAACATTTGTTGGGACAACTGGGATTGACTCCTACAAAATATCACGAATTGACGACTTTGGAGGAATAATACAATTCTCAAGAAAACTAAAAAAAAGGAGAACTTTACCAAGAGGTAAGGTTCTTTTTGTTTCCTATACGGTATGTTTTGACCAAAACTAACTGTACTCATTTTTACGTAATAGGCACAAGATTAATTTTTGACCATGGTCATATTTTATTTTAACCATGCTTGATTAAAATTATTACCATGGTGATAATTCTAATACCAAAGGTTCTTTTTACTGATTGATCACTTTGTATAAATCATCTTTACAGGTGTTTGCAACCGGAATCATACTTCCTCCAATACAAACTTGATTTCCTTCCAGATAATCTATCCTTCTAAGATTAATTATAAATGATCGATGAATGCGCAAAAAGTCATTTGATGGTAACTTGGTCTGGAAATGTTTTAAGGTATCGTGAATTACCAGGCAATCATCCTTTCTGTGCAACTTTAAATAATCCCCTTCCGATTCAATGTAATTCAATTCAGAAGGTTTAAGCAGGTAAGTTTTCTTGTTCGATTTTACCGGTATGGTCTCTTCTTTATTTTCTTGCTTCTCTCCTACCTTCTCCTGTAAGGACAGGAATTTATTTACCGATCGTAAAAATCTCTCGAAAGAGAATGGTTTTAAAAGATAATCCAAAGCATTCAAATCAAAACCTTCAACGGCATACTCGGGATATGCTGTGGTAAATATCACCTTGGGCGATTGTTCCAGACTTTTCAACCACTCAATTCCGTTCATTTTGGGCATGTTAATATCCAAAAACAGCAAATCTATTGGTTCCTTTAGTAAGATTTGATTTGCCTCTAAAGCATCATTACATATGGCTTTTAGCTTTAGCTGAGGACAATCCTGAAGGTAAGATTCCAATATCTCTTGCGATAAAGGCTCATCCTCAACAATAATGCAGCTGTATATTTTATCGGCGATTCTATTCATGGTTTAGGTCGATTTTAAGGGCTACTGTAAATTCATCTTCTTGTTTCGATAAATTTAACTCATGTTTGTTTGGGTATAGTGAATCCAATCGGCTTTTTACATTTTCAATCCCAAATCCTCCAATTGGATCAATTTCCTTAGAGGATTGTTTTGGAATGGAATTTCGCAAATTCATTTCCAACTGCTCGTCTTCAATTCTAATTTTCAAATCAATCACATCTCGTTCCAACTGATTTAAACCTCCATGCTTAAAACTATTCTCAATAAATGGGATCATTAAAAACGGAGCGATTTTCTGAGAATCAAGTTCCCCTTCTATCATGTACTGGATTCGAGTCTTATTTTTGCACCTTAGCTTTTGTAATTCCAGGTAGTTTATGATATAGTTGATTTCTTTTTCCAATTCTACATACTCATCGTTGCTTTCATAAATCATGTAACGCATTAAATCGGATAGCTGAAGAATGTACTTTGGTGTTTCATCCGATTTCTTTCTGGCCAAAGCGTACAATGAATTCAAGTTATTGAATAAGAAATGGGGATGAATATTGGTTTTCAAGGCCAACAATTCGGTTTCCGATTGTTTTTGTTTCAACTCTACCAACTTCTTCTCTGCCTCAATTACTCTAAACCACGATTTCGAAAGTTTCAACAATGTGCTTAGTCCAAGATAAACAATACTGAATTTTAATAGTTCATTTATCTCATAAGAGGATATAAAGAAATAATCGGGAGCTATGTAATCACTTAAATATTCGAAGGTAAATTCATTTAAATAAGCAACAGCAAGCCACAATCCAACAAAACAAATGGCATACAATACATACTTCTCTCGCTTTAACAAATACGGAATCAACAAAAGCACATTTACATATACCCCAAATACCAAGCTGATATGAAACAATGTCGTATAAACCACATCAATTTTAGATATGTCTTCCTTCAAAGCGAAGAACTGCAGAAGTGTATAGAATGAAAGCAACCAAAACAGAATGTGATGCACCATTCTGTTTTGGATTAGTTTGCTTAGCTTATTTTTAATTTGATTGATCATTTTATTCTTTTCAAAATCAAAGCCTCATCCGGATCGTTAAACATCTTCGAATCAGCAAATTTCACCAGGAACTTTTGAATTTCCTCTGTTTTAGCAGTAATAATCACTCCATTATCACGTTCAACGTACTCTATTCGAACACGCTTATTTTCTATCAAATCCTCAAAATCGTCTTGTTCAATGGTATTCACAACCAATTCATCATTTCTTAGGTCTATTTTAAAAAAGCCATGTGTTCTTACTAACATACCAGCAATAAAACTTCCCGAAATTTTATCCTCTACATGCTTATCGTTAGGAATTAAGTCCATAAAATAATGTCCTCCAAGGTTTGATAATCGTCCATCAAACACACTTGTGTCCTTTTCTGTGATCATTGTTATCTGGTAATACTTATTCACGTTCGGGATCTTAACTTTTGCATCTAACTTTTTCTCGATTTCCTTAATCTTCTTTTTGATATTTGCATGGTCAATTTCATCAGATCCAAAACTACTTCTCGTATCAAGCTTCGCTTTTATTTTAAGATCTGAAGAATCTACAATGGTTTTAATAATGTATCGATCTTTTTCATCACCTTCCCATACTCCATCCAATTCATCCAAATGAATTCTATCTGTATTTGTATACAATGGATTCAATGAACTCACCACACAAGATTGTGTAGCCACAAGAAGAATGATAAAAATTCCAAAAAGTTTTATTCTTTTAATCTGTTCTGTTTTCATGATTATTGTTTTAGTGAAACATTTGTCCTATTGATCATGATCTACAATCAAAATAAAGGAATCAATACTTCAATCTAAAATTCTTTCGATGTTTGCCTTTCTAATTTCGGTAGATAGCACAACAATTTCGATTTCGTTTCAGACTATAAATTTAACAAGTGTTATTGTTTTATATTCTATTTCAGCGTGATTTTTTGTAAGTTCATGAGCTCTTACTAACCCAAAACCCAACTCATGACCCAAACCAACAAATCTCTTTCGCTTGCGGAAGCTTTAATTCCTATACTATTATTGATTGTATTACTTAGTATCAACGCCATTGTTTTTGGCGATGTAGCAATTGAAGGGGCTAACCAATTTTCTTTATTAATAGCTGCTGCGATTGGAGGCATTATTGCCTTGCGCCAAGGTAAAGGTTGGGACGATTTACAGAAAGGCTTTGTAAAAAGTATCGGTACGGCAATGCCTTCCATGTTGATATTATTGCTGATTGGATCCTTAGCAGGAACCTGGATGATATCGGGTGTTGTACCTGCCATGATATATTATGGCTTGGAATTCCTGAATCCAAAACTATTCTTAATGCTATCGGTTGTGATATGTGCTATTGTTTCTGTGGTATCAGGGAGTTCATGGTCGACCATTGCCACTATTGGAGTTGCGCTACTGGGAATTGGAAATGCCATGAAGATCAATCCTGCTTTGGTTGCAGGAGCAATTATTTCGGGAGCATACTTTGGCGACAAGGTCTCTCCTCTTTCCGATACTACCAACCTGGCTCCGGCCATGGCCAATGTAGATTTGTTTGTTCATATCCGTTACATGATGTATACAACAGTACCATCAATATTAATAACACTGGTAATGTTCCTTATTATAGGATTCACCAAACATGGCGAAATCGATCCGGGAAGTATTCAACAAGTTCAAGCTGCCATAAAAGCAAACTTTACCATTACACCCTGGTTGTTTTTGGTACCTATATTATTATTTGTAATCATCAGCAAAAAGGTACCTGCATTGCCAGCCATTTTTGCCGGTACATTAATAGGAGGAATATTCGCCATTATCTTTCAACCACAAATCATCAATCAATTATCGGATAGCACCTCATTTGTGCAAGCAAGCTACGATGTGGTTATGAAATCCATCTTTACAGATATCAGTGTTCCGGTTGATAACGAAAACATACAAGATCTGTTATCAACTGGAGGAATGAAAGGAATGCTAAATACAATTTGGCTGATATTGACAGCAATGGTATTTAGTGGTATCCTTGAAACAGCAGGTATCTTAAAGAAGATAACAGAAACCATGCTTAAGGCGGTTCACTCAACAGGTTCGCTGGTAACCACTACTGCTATTAGTTGTGGATTCTTAAATCTAACTGCATCCGATCAGTACATATCTATAGTGGTAACAGGAAGAATGTTTGCAAAATCATATCAAGATCAGGATTTAAAACCTGAAGTTTTGAGTAGAACATTGGAAGACTCCGGAACGGTTACTTCGGTATTGGTGCCATGGAATACTTGTGGCGCTGCACAGGCAGGAGCACTGGGAGTAGCCACAGTAGCTTTCGCTCCTTTCTGCTTTTTTAATATTATAAGTCCGTTTGTGACCATTGCCATGGCCTATCTTAATATAAAAATCAGAAGAATATCTAAAAGCTAAATAATTTTACGTCATCTGCAAAACTTATAGACTGTTCGATAATCAGAAGCATAGAGTATTAAATCGTTAGGCTTTTAATATCATAAGTTAGGAATTAATATCAAAACCCAAATTCTTGTGAACATCTTAAACTGAATGTTTTCATGTAATTTTTAAAGCATGATAATACTCATAAATCAGGTATTTATTTTTTTTTAGATTTGTTGAGAGACTTAAAAATGAAGAAAATTAACCCTTAAACAATTATTATCATGCCAAAAGGTATATACAACGTTCCAGCTGCTACTAACGAGCCTATTTTCTCATATGCACCAGGAACTCCTGAGAGAGCTGAATTGCAAGCTACACTTAAAAAATTGCGTTCTGAAGTGATTGATGTACCTATGTATATCGGTAACGAAGAAGTAAGAACAGGCAACTTGTTTGCAATGACTCCTCCACACGATCACAAACATGTGTTGGGACACTACCACCAAGGTGGAAAGGAGCATGTACAAATGGCTATTGATGCTGCATTAGCTGCTAAACCAGCATGGGAAAACCTGGCTTGGGAGCATCGCGCATCTATCTTCTTAAAAGCTGCTGAATTAATTTCAGGTCCTTACCGTATGAAATTAAACGCTGCTACTATGTTGGGACAATCGAAGAATGCTTTCCAGGCTGAGATCGACTCTGCTTGTGAGATTGCTGATTTCTTGCGTTTCAACGTTCAGTATATGACTGAAATTTACAAACAACAGCCAATGTCATCGAAAGGTGTTTGGAACCGCGTTGAGCAACGTCCATTAGAAGGATTTATTTTCGCATTAACTCCATTCAACTTTACTGCTATTGCTGGTAACCTTCCAACTGCTCCTGCAATGATGGGTAACACTGTAGTTTGGAAGCCATCTAAAACTGCTGTTTATTCAGCTCAGGTTTTAATGGAAGTATTCAAAAAAGCTGGTGTACCTGATGGCGTTATCAACTTGGTATACGTTTCTGGTCCTGCTGCTGCCGACGTAATTTTCAACTCTCCTGATTTTGCTGGTATCCACTTTACCGGATCAACTGGTGTATTCCAGGACATTTGGAAAACGATTGGTAACAACATCCACAAATACAAGTCTTACCCACGTATCGTAGGTGAAACTGGTGGTAAAGATTATATTTTCATGCACCCAACTGCTGATGCAAAAGAAGTTGCAACAGGTATTACTCGTGGTGCTTTCGAATATCAAGGACAGAAATGTTCCGCTGCTTCTCGTGCTTATATTCCTGCAAGCAAATGGGATGAAGTATTGAAAATGGTTCAGGAAGATCTTGCTAAGATCAAGACTGGTGGAACTGAAGATTTCACAAACTTCCACAATGCGGTTATCGATGAAACTACTTTCGACAAGTTAGCTTCTGCTATCGACGATGCTAAGGCATCTCCTGATGCTGAAATCGTTGCTGGTGGTGAGTATGATAAGTCGGTAGGTTACTTTATCAAGCCAACTGTAATCCAAGCTAAGAAAGCTGATTACATTACAATGGAAGAAGAGTTATTCGGCCCTATTATCACAATTTTTGTTTACGAAGATGATAAGGTAGACGAAACTTTAGATATTCTTGATCAAACTTCTATTTATGCATTAACTGGTGCAATTTTCGCTGGTTGTCGTTATGCAATCGAAAAACTGGTTAAGCGTTTAACTCACACTGCTGGTAACTTCTATATCAATGACAAGCCAACTGGTGCTGTTGTTGGTCAGCAACCATTTGGTGGTGGTAGAGGATCAGGTACTAATGATAAAGCTGGTTCAATGATTAACCTATTGCGTTGGGTTTCTCCAAGAACTATCAAGGAATCATTTGTTCCTCCTGTAGATTATATGTATCCTAACTTCAAAGAAGACTAGGAATAAAAATATTGGATAGTTGAGCTGGACTTGTTCCAGCTTCCAATGACATGATTTATTTTGGATGAAAACGATCGGAGTTTCTTCGGTCGTTTTTTTTTATTGGGACATTTGGGCTGTGATAAATTCCTGTAAAGACGTATCAATCCTAGGTCTCTACTGATACACAATTTTTTTTACTTTTTCGCCTTTCTACTTTTCTACTTTATTAGTAATTTAGCCGGAAAGACAGACCTATGATTCTTAAGCTCGCTAAAAAATACATTCCTCAGATAATCAGAAGTAAATATGTAATTGCTTTCCTGATATTCTATGTATGGTTATTCTTTGGCGATCAACATTCCATTTGGGAAAGAAAAGAATATGAGTCTAAAATTGAAGCTCTCGAAAAAGAAAAAGCTTACTACCTTGATAAAATAGAGAAAGACAAAAAAAGAATTCACGAGCTAAAAACCAACAAGGAAAACCTTGAAAAGTTTGCCCGTGAGCAATACCTCATGAAAAAGGAAAATGAGGATATCTTTATTTTTATTAAAGATTAATACTTCTGAATACCAAATTCCCCTTTTCAATCAATTAATTCTACCTTCAAAAATCTACACCAAAGTTTCTTTTCAAAAATTTACTATAGGTATTTTCCAATTTTGACTATAGTAAGTTTCCAAAAGATACTAGAGTAAGTTTCCGACACTTAGCATACTAAGTTCTTGATTTTAACCTTAACTCTTTATTTCAACAAGCTATTTTTCTACTAATTAAAACGCATGAACATTCATGATTAAAATAGAAATGAAAGTTTCGGTGCTCTGCACCTATAAAAACATCTAAATTAACAGACTATAAATCTTACGCAGCGCTGCTGCTTTTCTCAATATTACAAACTAAATTACTATGGTACGGAGCACCTATATATTTGTAGACAATTTGAAAATGAAATACAAAAGGTACAGCATACCGTCATTTAATCGAATTAGACTTGTAGAATCAAAAAAAGAGAGCTTTTAAACTCTCTTCTTTGTATTATTTCATAGTACTTGTACTAATTTTCTTTCTCGTAGCTTCTGTAAATATCCAATAACTCTTTGGCTGAATAGATGCCTTTGGTACTAATTCCCAAATCGCTTAACAACTGCTTGGCACAAACTACAATACTTTCCTCATCAATAAATTGCTCGTGTACATTATTCAGGTACTTCAATACCTTAAAAGCATTAAAGGCTCCAAAAAATTTCTTTCTAAAAGTATCAATTGATGCACAGTTTTGATTGATTTCATCCAAAGCTTCAAAGAAATTATCCTCTTTTAAATAGCTACGCACCGAACCTGGCAATTGCACCAACAAATCATTCAAATAGGTATCGTAATCCACCCCGAAGAAATCATCCACTTTATCAAAAAAAGCTTTTAGTTCTTTAAAAGCAGAATAATTATAGGTTTGATAATCTATTATTCCCTCATCAACAAAAGTAGAAACGGCTTTTCCAGTTCCAAATGGAACACGGTCCGACACTCTAGGTGATGGAATAACACGTGTGGTTTTAATCTCGTAAAACTTTCCTAGCGGGATAATTTTCTGCAAGAAATAAAAATCCTCACCAGCCTGACGGCGATTCATTCCTCCCTGCTTAATGTAAGCACTTGCCGACACAGCAAAACTAGAACCAACCGTATGGTAAGCATGTGGATGTCCGGCATAACGCATGGCAAGCATGTAATATCTCAAATACAATTCGTACTGCGCAATGGCATCATAAATTTGCTGATCGAATTCCTCCCCTTCCAATGGATGCTCATAGAAGATATTTGCGCCATTGGCTTTAGGATACTTTTTAAAAAGCTTCTCTATTTCTACCAAATAGTTCGCATCACAAGATGAATCAGCATCAAAACCGGTAATGATTCCATTAGCTTTGTCAATTTGATTGAAACGAGTTACTGCTTCATCCATGGCAATTTTCCTTGCAAAACCTACTCCTGCAAACTTTCTTTTAAGGTTAGGTTGATGAATTAAGTAGAATTTCAGTTTCTCATCCTGATGCGCTTCCATCCAGGTAGTAGCATCAGCAACGGTTTTTGCATTCTGATCCAATGCTTCCTGCTCGGTTTGTTCCCCTGAATTTACAATTACAATTACTTCAACTACTCCATTTGGTCTGTCGCAATTCCACAATGCTTCCAAACTTGGAATCAAGTCCGGCTCGTTGTAACATGGAATTGTTACAATCATATTCAAATTCTCATCAACCGGTGTTGCAATGTACTCTGGGTACATTCTTTGTTTTTTCAGGTATTTATCAGCAAAAGCCATATTTCTATTTTAGATACGAAGGGCAAATATAAAAAACTTCATGATTAAGGGGAAATCACCGAAAGGAATGAGAATACTAAATAGTGAGTGAATAAGATTAAAATTCCTTGCTTAATCATGGACTTTTCAACTATTCTACTTTTTGACTTTTCCAGACAGTAAAAGAAAGGGCAGATAGCTCATCAGCCATCTGCCCTTTCTACTAATTTAAAATCTTCAATTATTTTGCTTCAGGAGTATATCTTGCATTTAAGCCATCGATAATTTCCTGAGTAATATCTAAACCATTTTGCGAGAACAATACATTTCCACCTTTGGTAGTACTTAAAATTAAGCTATAGTTACGAGTTGCATTGTACTCTTTCAAATAGTTGGTAACACTATCGAAAAGACGCTTGCTATTTGCTTGCTGTTCGCCCATTAACTCAGCGCTTAACTCACGATCTAATTGCTGTAAGTTCTGCTGCTTGGCGATTAATTTTTGCTGAGCTTCTTCTGCTCTTTGGCGAGTTAAAAAGCCATTATTTTGAAGCTTACGCTGAAATTCAACTGCTTCTTTCTCTAATTTCTGAGCTTTAAAGTTAAAGTCAGTACGTGAATCTTCTTGTTTCTTCAAAAACTTCTCATTCAAATCACGTGAAAAGTTATAGTTGCTCAATAATGAATCCGTGTTAATGTATACAACAGCTCCTTCTCCAGCTACAGTTTTCACATCTTTCGATTCTCCTTTACCAGAGAACTGAACAAAGTAAAGAATTGCAACAGCAACAACTAACACAGCATTTAATGCAACAGATAAATTTTTCATAGGTATTTAGTATTTAAATTTTCTAAGCTTTATTTGAACACCATTCTGGCATTCCCATTTTTTGATTTTGCCTAACAAATATAACTTTTATAAGTAGACTAAAAAATTCCTGGCATTCAATTTTAAAATCGCCTACTTATTAATCATCATCAAACATCCAAACATTTTGATATGCTGATAAACATCATTCTTTTTCTACTTTATACTCTATACATTGTGAACTACAATTATCAAACGTATATCACTTAAATTTTAACTCAATGTTCAATAAACTTATAGCGGCAACCCTACCCTATATGCCTAAAAAATTGGTTTGGATATTCTCTAAAAGATACATTGCAGGAGAAACCATCGCAGATGCAGTAAGAGAATCGAAGAAATTAAATGATCAAGGAATTAAAGTAACCGTTGACTTATTAGGAGAATTCATTAAAAACCTTGATGAAGCTACCGAAAACAAAGAAGCTTACCTGGAAATTATTGAAACCTTTGAAGCCAACAAGATTGATGGCAACTATTCGGTTAAACCAACTTTCTTTGGTTTATTGCTTGACGAGGAAGTTTGTTACCAAAACATCCGTACTGTTGTAGCAAAAGCTGCTGAATACAATAATTTTGTAAGAATCGATATGGAAGATTCTCCTTGTGTTGATAAGGAAATAACCATATTCAGAAGATTAAAGAAAGAGTTTCCTCATAATGTAGGATTGGTAGTTCAGGCTTACCTTAAGAGAACTCTTGGTGATTTGAACAACATGATGGACATGCAAAATGGTGTTTCAAAATTGAATTACCGTTTGTGCAAAGGAATTTATGTGGAACCTGAAGAAATTGCTTACAAAAAGTACGAAGAAATCAACGAGCATTTCCTAAAGAGTTTGGATTTCATGTTTAAAAATGACGTGTACCCAGGAATTGCAACTCACGATAAACCTTTAGTTGATGGTGCATACAAGCTAATTGAGAAATACAATGTTCCAAAAGATAAGTATGAATTTCAGATGTTATATGGAGTAACTCCTGAGCTAAGAAAATCAATTGTTGAAAAAGGACATACAATGAGAGTTTATGTGCCGTTTGGAAAAGATTGGTTTGGATACTCAACTCGTAGATTAAAAGAAAACCCAAAAATGGCTTCCTTAATTATAAAGGCATTATTTAATAGGGGTTAATAAGCCCAATGAGATGAATAAAAAAGCGGTGAAAATTTCACCGCTTTTTTTATTTCTTTTCTTTAATTCCATATCGATACATTTGTTTCAAGGTGGTTATTTCTTTATCGGTAACCAAATTATCAGGAATTTTCATGTTCTTCTTACGCTTTAATCGTTGCACTTCGGGTAAAGTTCGAAGTGTACTTACTCCCGCCACCATATCCTGAGGAACCATAGCTTTATGCTCATTATCTATTACATGCTGCTTTATCAACAGATCTGTATTTGCTTTGGCATCCATTTTATCGGGGCGCTTGGTTAAGGCCTCGTAAGTAGCCGAATTCACATTGTTCTTTGCTCGAACATACTCTGGAGTATTTACTTTGGCATTAATAAAGGCTTCTCTAAAATCACCAAATCGAGGTAAGATTAAGACCTCCTGTAACGAAACAGTATCTTTTGCCATAAATACCCCAAAAAGATATGAATCTTGCTTTAAACTATCACTTACTACAACTTGAACATTTTGATATCCAACGTAAGAATATTGAATGGTATCTCCAGCATTTACCCAAAATGAGAAGCGGCCAAAAGCATTAGATGTACCCGCTTTTTTATTATTTACCCTATAGTGCGCATAAGGCAATGGTGACAATTCTTCCTGATCCATAACCGCACCTGTAAAAAACAATGAATCTGTTCTTATCTTCTGTGCATTTAGCTTCTCTGTTGCAAGAACAAAACAAAAAAGAGCAATACAACCAATCACATATCTTCTCATTTTACCAGCTTTTTATTAACTCCGCAGAGTTACAATTACAATTCTTCCAATATTATCTCATCGATACTACGTTTTGGCACATGATGAACTCCCTTTTCATCTCTCCAATACTTGATATCTCCATCTTTCATTTCTTCAATAACTACCTCTTCTTTCGGTTTTCCCAAGGCCACTACCTGAATAATTGAAAATCCTTCTTCAATTTTTAGCAGTTCACTAAGTTCTTTCTTCTTAAAAGCATGAATAATACAACCTCCGTAACCACTTTCAACTGCTCCAAGTAACAAATTTTGGACCGCAATTCCATCGTCACTAAAATAATTTTTACCCAGCTCCTCATCATTAATCATCACAACATAAGCCGATGGTCTCTCTCCTTTTTCTGGTCCGGCCCAATCTTGCAAATAACCTGCCCAGGCAAGCTGTTGAAATACAATATCACGCATTTTATCAGATAATACAATCTTATATTTTATGGTTTGTGCATTCCTTCCTGATGCTCCTAATCTTGCCAAATTAATCCATTCTTTAATTTGATCTGAAGATATTTTTTCATCTTCAAAAAATCTTCTGTAACTTCTGTTTTTGGCAACTAAATCTTTTAACATTGCTTAATTTATTATTTTATAATTTATGTGCTTTATTTGTATTACCAAACAAATTACCCCACTACTTCTTAAATTAATTGATTTTTCTCTTTTCATCAAAGAAATAAGTAAATCAATTTAAATTTTATTCTTTGTAATATTAAATTGTGACATGCAAAATCCAATAAGTATTTTGAAATACAATAAAAACACTCGTAAAGTTATCATAGACTTCTTTATTATTATTACGATATGGATAAGCGCTGTATTTATTTGGGATATTCTAACCAGCTTTGATCCAAAAATTGAAGGTGAGATTCCGAAGCATATTTCAGTTGCAGAAATTAACAAGCTAAATTTAGTTTTAGCAGGTTTATTTTTGGGAGGAATATTCGGCATTTTAAATATTTTTATCAAAAGCAAACAAGAACGCCTTCGAAAAAGATCATATGGCCAGATTATTTTCTTCTATAGTATTATTCATATCATCTTAACTATAGTAACAATATTCTTAGTTGGAATTGCATCCCAATTGATTTTAAAAGGTGAAATATCGAGAGAAACATTGCTGGAAATAAGAAGTTTTGTGAGATCAAGTGATTTTTTCAGAATTGTAACTTTTACGTATTTGGTCAGTGCTACTATTATCCTATTTCAGATTATCAATCAAAAATTTGGCCCTGGTGTTCTTCTTGATTTATTACTTGGCAAATACCGTCAACCCAAAGAGGTCAAAATGGTATTCTTATTTATGGATTTAAAATCATCTACAACCTATGCCGAGAAATTGGGACATGTAAAATATAGTCAACTCATTCAAGATTGCTTCAGCGATTTAACGCTTGCGGTTAATGAGTTTGATGCAAATATATACCAGTATATTGGAGATGAAGTTGTACTTATATGGCCTTATAATGATGGAATTAAAAATGCAAAGTGCATCAAAATATTTTTCAGATTTAAGGAGTACCTTCAAAAAAGGTCTGATCATTACATGAAATCTTATGGCTTTCTTCCTCAATTTAAAGCAGGTATAAATGGTGGTACATTAATGGCCGCTGAAGTAGGCGTAATAAAGCGTTCCATTGCCTACCATGGTGATGTAATTAATACTGCTTCAAGAATTCAGGGACTATGTAATTCATTCAAAGAAGAATTTTTGGCATCAAAATTGATAATTACGGATCTGGCTCTTTATAACTCCTTCAATTATTCTTTTATTGATAATATTAAGTTAAAGGGAAAAAAGAAAAGAGTTGACATTTACGCCATCAAAGATTAGCTCTAAATATTTGTTTATTAAGCACTTTATAAAAACATAGCATGAAAAAAGTTTTATTAATAACAGTAATAATTTTGGGTATAATACTTCCCTCTCAAGCCCAAATGCTGCAAGAGAAATTTGGAGCTGATTACGTATTTATTGGCAAAGGTGATTCCGATAATGGGAACGATATCTCTTTTGTGAAATATGACTTTAGATTTAGCATTCATAAAAAGCTAAAAACTCCAGGAAGAAGAATCTTTCATACCTTTAACTATGCAGGTGTCAATATCGATTATGGAACTACTCCTTTATTGGAAACCGATTTAAAAAAATTTCATACCATTTCTTATACATTTGGATATGCACGCCCATTAAAAAACGGTTGGTATCTGACAGCTTTTATAAAGCCTAATATTTCTTCTAATTTTGAATCCTCGGTCGGTTTCGATGAACTAAATTTATTTGGAATGGCTTTATTTAGCAAACCTATCAATCAAAAAAAGAACATGATACTAAATTTAGGAGCAATTTATTCGAATACCATTGGGGTACCTGCTCCTATTCCAATTGTAAGTTTAAATTGGAAACCAAATGAAAAATGGAATGTAAATTTCGGTTTCCCAATGCTTGATGTAAATTATATAGCTAATGAAAAAACTACATTAGGAGCAAATCTATTTATTGCTGGTGAAAATTTCACATTAACAGATAAACTTGTATATAATAATCAAACAAGCCCAATTGATAATGTTAGTATTATGAATGTTGGAGGAGGTTTATTTCTGAAACAAAAATTATCAAAAAAAATTAGTCTAAACGTAAATTCAGGTTATACACTATATCGAAACTTCGAATTTAAAGATGGAAGTGATAAAATCGCGGATTTTGATTTAGATAACAATTTGTTTATAAAAGCAGGTATCTCAGTAAGCATTTAAAAAAAGGGTGATTGAAATCACCCTTTTTTATTTATTCTTCGAATCGTTTTTCAACCAGTTCCCAATTAATGATATTCCAGAAGTTTTCGATGTACTTTGGACGTGCATTCTGAGTATCTAAATAATAGGCATGTTCCCATACATCCATAGTAAGAATAGGCTTAAAACCATCACGCAACGGATTACCTGCATTCTTGGTCTTCATAATGGCCAATTTGCCAGCAGTATCAACTACCAACCAAACCCATCCTGAGCCAAACAAAGTTGCTCCAGCTTTCGAAAATTCTGACTTAAAATTAGCAAATGATCCAAATGAAGCTTCAATGGCTGCTTTCAATTTTCCATTTGGTTCGGCGCTGCCATTTGGCTTAAATGCTTCAAAATAAAAGGTGTGGTTATAAACCTGGGCTCCATTATTGAAGATTCCTCCTTCCGAATGCTTTACAATATCTTCCAGACTAGCATCCTCAAAAGAAGTTTCTTTTATTAAATTATTCAGATTTGTAATGTAAGCTTGGTGGTGCTTCCCGTAATGAAATTCAAGTGTTTTCTTACTAATATAAGGCTCTAATTCGCCTAATTCATACGGTAAAGTAGGTAGTTTGTGTTCCATTTTTTTATATTTTTTTTGATTTTCCCTTCAATTTCACAATAAAAAATCACAAATTCAATAAAAAAACACAAAAAGGCCGATCCTTTATAAAAAGAATCGGCCCCAAAATCAAAAAAACAATAAACAAAACTAATCCTGAAAGCGTTTAACCACTTCCTCCCAATTGATTACTTCCCAGAAAACTGAGATGTAATCAGGTCTTCTATTTTGAAACTTTAAGTAATATGCATGCTCCCAAACGTCCAATCCTAAAATTGGAGTTCCTTTGACATCTGCAACATCCATTAATGGATTGTCCTGATTTGCCGTAGAGGTAACTACTAACTTACCATCAGCTTGTTTTACCAACCAAGCCCAACCTGAACCAAACCTTGTTGCCGCTGCTTTTGAAAATTCTTCTTTAAAAGCATCAAACGACCCAAAGTCTTTTTCGATTGCGGTCAGCAAATCACCACTTGGTTTCCCTCCTCCATTGGGGGACATCACTTTCCAAAACAAATCATGATTATAGAATCCACCTCCGTTATTTCTAACGGCAACAGAATGTTTTGATACATTGGCAAGAATATCTTCGATACTTTTACCTTCTAAATCGGTTCCTGCTATTGCAGCGTTTAAATTATTTGTATATCCAGCATGATGCTTAGAATGGTGTATTTCCATTGTTCTGGCATCAATATGCGGATCTAATGCATCGTATGCATAAGCTAATTTTGGTAACTCAAATGCCATATATTTTGTATTTTTCTTATGGTTGATATAAGTTTATTTGTCACTAGTAGCAAATCTAATTTTTACTCAGATTAATTCCAAATTATTTTAAGAGTTTTTTGTCTTTTATTTCGGAGACCAAATGTTTTTTCCTTTAGTACTGTATTTTTAACTACTTTCGTGCAGTAAATAAAAAGCTGAATCGTGAACAAGAAAATCCTAAATATTGCAGTACCCAACATTGTTAGTAACATCACCATTCCTTTATTAGGACTTGTTGATTTAGCTCTAATGGGTCACTTAGGCAAAGTGGATTTTATAGGTGCTATTGCCTTAGGCGGTACAATATTCAACTTTTTATACTGGGGTTTTGCATTTTTACGAATGGGAACTACAGGAATTACTGCTCAAGCTTACGGTGCAAGAAATTTGGGCGAATCTATTCTGTCCTTATCACGTGCACTTACTGTTGCTCTAGCTGGGAGTATTCTTATTTTAATACTTCAAAAACCAATAGCTATGCTTAGCTTTTGGTTAATCGAGAGCGAAGAATCAGTTGAAACCATTGCCAAATCATACTTCTATATACGAGTTTGGGCTGCACCTGCAACCATTAGCCTTTATGCTTTAAACGGCTGGTTCATTGGCATGCAGAATGCCAAAACTCCCATGTTAATCGCAATTGTGGGGAATATTATTAACATATCACTATCGGCATTTTTTGTGTATGGATTAATGCTAGATGCAAAAGGGGTAGCCTTAGGAACCTTAATTGCTCAATACTGCAGTTTATTTTTAGCATTATTCTTCATTCTAAAAAATTACAAACGCTTATTTAAGTATTGGAGTGCGAAAGGTATGATGAAGGTTAAAGAATTGAAACACTTTTCCCTAGTCAACAAGGATATCTTCATCAGAACCCTCTGTATTATATTTGTTTTCACCTTCTTCACAACCGAATCAGCAAGTGTAAATAAAGAAATTTTAGCAGTTAACTCATTGCTACTACAATTCCTTTTCATCTTCTCCTATTTTATGGATGGATTTGCTTTCGCTGCAGAGGCTTTAGTAGGTAAATTTATTGGTGCAAACAATTCAAAAAATCTGGCTAAAGTAATTCGATTGTTATTTATATGGGGGATTGGCATTAGTGTATTATTTACAATAGCATATGGATTATTTGGCATCGATATCTTGTCAATACTCACCAATGCTGAGTCTACCATTAACATTGCTAGAGATTATTTAAAATGGATTGTGCTTTTGCCACTCCTAAGTTTTGCATCATTCCTAATGGATGGAATATTTATTGGTGCCACAGCTTCAAGTTATATGCGCAAGACAATGATGGCAGCAACCATTCTAATTTTTATCCCTCTTTATTACTTTCTAAACGGTGCTTTAGAAAATCATGGACTTTGGATTGCTATGTTAGGCTTCATGTTTACCAGAGGCCTTTTTCAGGCAATTTATTACAAAAAAGCCGTTTTGGTTCATTTCTCTAATTAAGCATTACCGATTCATTCAAAACCTCTTCAATTGTTTCACTTACCACTTTTACCATTGGCTCATCAGGGGTAATCTTGAATTGTGCATTTTCGATATTTTCAAGCACATAAAAAAGCTGAATTAATTTCACATTTTCCTTTTGGCAGATATAAAGCAAATTCGCCCCTTCTCTACTGATTACATCAGGATAATTCTTGATATAGGCATTAGCTAAAGAGTTAAGCTTTGTAGGAATGGCATTGCAAGTAATTCCACTCACCTTTCTAAAATCAGAAAACACTTCTGGAATCAAAGTATCGTTTTCTAATATTTCATTTTTAAATGGAGCTTCGTTTTTATTTCGTTGTTGTAAATCAAAAACAGAAGCAAAATTACTTTCCTCACCAATTCCAATATCTCCAAAATAATCATCAATAATACATACCAATTGATTTTTTTTAACCTGATCCTTTAAAGCGTAGCACTGCCCAAATTGCAAAACCAAATCGTACTTGTTTTTACCTATGGCTTTCGTATACTCATAGGCCGACATACTGCCTCCATATCCCGAAATTAGTATATCTATAGATTGATTTTGATACTTGAAACGAGCATAATTATGCCCCAGATTTTCCTCTAATTCAAGTTGTGAAATAAAATCTTTGAGCACATCAAATGTCTCTGTAATGATTAAAATATCCATAAATGCAAGAACTTAGCTAAAACAAAGAACCTAAAAGTTTGTTTATTAGGTGAAATTATTACTTATTTTGCAGAGCAATACAACGACTTATTTAAAAACACTGTGACGAATGGAATTTTCAATTAACGGACAAGAAGATAAAGGATTCACAAAAATAGAAAAATACAATCAGGAAACTACAGAAGAACTGATGTATCACTATAAAAAAGTTTTAGAATTACTTGGTGAAGATGCAGAACGTGAAGGTTTGGAGAAAACTCCTTTGCGTGTTGCCAAAGCCATGCAGTTCTTAACGCAGGGATATCACATTAAACCAGAAGATATTTTACGATCGGCGATGTTTAAGGAAGACTACAAACAAATGGTGATTGTAAAAGACATTGAGGTTTATTCGATGTGTGAACACCATATGTTACCTTTTGTTGGAAGAGCTCATGTAGCCTACATTCCAAATGGATATATTACCGGACTTAGCAAAATAGCTCGTGTGGTAGATGCATTTGCTCGCCGATTACAAGTGCAAGAACGCTTAACTACGCAAATTAAAGACTGTATTAATGATACCCTTAATCCTTTAGGCGTTGCTGTGGTTATTGAAGCTCAGCACATGTGCATGTCGATGCGTGGTGTTCAAAAACAAAATTCAATTACAACTACTTCCGATTTTACGGGAGCATTTGAAAATCTTGCAACTCGTGAAGAGTTTATTCGATTGATTTCGGCAAAAACGATCTAAAATTTATCAACCTTACCGGTATTAAGTATATTAATCCGTTTGCAATAAAATTCTAAAATTGCAGATTGCGAACGGATTAAATATATTTGTGCCCGGAATATTTCAAAACTTACCATGATTTTTATTCTATATGTATGGATATCGAATAATCATCACAAATTGAAAAAAAAGTATGAAACGTCCATGACTAAATAATTATTAAATCATTAATATGAATGATTATTTACTCATGGTAAGTTCCATCTGACAACTTAAAACAAAATTATAAACAGATGAAAGCATATGTATTTCCAGGGCAAGGAGCCCAATTTGTTGGTATGGGTAAAGACCTATACGAAAATTCGGAACTTGCTAAGGATCTTTTCGAAAAGGCTAACGAAATTCTAGGTTTCCGCATTACTGATTTAATGTTTGAAGGAACTGACGAAGATCTTAGACAAACTAAAGTTACTCAGCCTGCAATTTTCTTGCATTCGGTAATTTTAGCTAAAACACTTGGTGAAGATTTCAAACCAGAAATGGTTGCTGGTCACTCATTAGGTGAATTCTCAGCATTGGTTGCAAACGGAACTTTATCTTTCGAAGATGGTTTAAAACTGGTGTCTCAGCGTGCAATGGCTATGCAAAAAGCTTGTGAAATGGAACCTTCAACAATGGCAGCAATCATCGGTTTAGATGATGAAACTGTTGAAAAAGTTTGTGCAGAAATCGAAGAGGTAGTTGTTCCTGCAAACTTTAACTGTCCTGGTCAGTTGGTAATTTCTGGTAGCATGAAAGGCATCGAAATTGCTTGTGAAAAGTTAAAAGAAGCTGGTGCTAAAAGAGCTTTACCATTGAAAGTTGGTGGTGCATTCCACTCTCCATTAATGGAGCCTGCTCGTGTTGAGTTAGAAGAAGCTATCGAAAATACAAACTTCTCAACTCCAGCTTGTCCTGTATATCAAAACGTAAATGCAAAGCCTGTTACTGATCCAGCTGAAATCAAGAAGAATCTTGTTGCTCAGTTAACTGCTCCAGTACGTTTTACTCAAACAATGGTAAATATGATTGCTGATGGTGCAAGTTCATTTACTGAAGTAGGTCCTGGTAAAGTAATCCAAGGATTGGTGAAGAAAGTTGATCGTAAAATGGAAACTGCTGGTATTGATTCATACCAAGGATAATCCATCTTTAAATAATACTAAAAAGCTGTCCTATTGGACAGCTTTTTTTATACGAAAACAGGAGGCCTAAAGCCTCCTGTTATTATTTAAAACTAATCACACTAGTTTGTTTTTTGCCGTCCATTAAAATCTCCAATGGTTCTTTAAAACGAACATGTTTGAAGTAATGAATTTGCTCAATTTTTTCCTGCTTATCCAGCATTTCCATGTTCACAAAATTCAATTCTGAATTATTCTTGATTGAAAAATAACCCACATTCATCGATGTTACATTGTGGAAGAAATGAGAACCTAAAGAAGCATCCAATGGAAAATCTTCCAAACCCTGCTCTACAATTACTTTGGCATTTGATATTTGCGACCAAAGAACTGGAATTCCTGTAAACTTATCGCGAGTTCCCCAGCGCCCCGGACCAAACAATACATACTGACGATCTTGCTCTTTCATTTTTTGGTTCAAAAGCTCCATTTCCTCAGCCATTTCTTCGGTCTTGGTTCTGTCAAACTTGCTTAAATCCATATAAATTACATCGCGGATATGGTTTACTTTTCCATTACCCATACCTTTATTGGCAAGCATAACCAATTTGTTGCGATCCACCTTCGACATATCAATATCAACACTCATTTCCTGACGGATCAAAGGTTTAATCTGGAGCAAGTGGAAAGTTGGATTTCCGTCTTTACCTTTCGATAAATCAATGGCATACTCAATTTCTACAGGTGCTCCCATGGCTTGTTTGAAGATATTCAACAATACACTTAGGGCATGTGCAACTGGTACCTGATTGTATTTTAAGATATTTGCAAAATCAACCACTCGTGGTCCACGTAAATTCAAATCTGGTTCTAACCTGTCATTCTGGAAATCATAAACCGAAGCACAGTGCAATAAATTGCCATCTTTCTCTGCTTGTGCCAGCTCATATTTTATAGTTACTGCATCTTCTCCATCGTTAATCAAATCAATATTCTCCTTTTGCATATCAATCGCATAGAAGTATTTCTGAGAATCTTTAATCTGATCTTCGATTGAAGCCAACTGCAACTTAGGATGCTCAGGACAGAATCGATGAGTTTTTTCTCCACCCACAACATACTTTCCTAATCCGATTGCCATTACCGAAAAACCATCTTCTGGTTTCATGTATGAAAACGGATAATAGTTGTACGATTGTGCCACCCCACTAATATTAGGATAGAACTTGCCATTGTATTCCTGACCAACAACTTCCTGTATGATTACAGCCATTTTTTCCTCTTCAATCTTGTAATCAACCGCACTGAAATACGATTGGGCTTCAGGAGTAAAAATTGAGGCATAAATTAATTTAATCGCAGTAACCAGATGTTGGTATCTCACTTCGATATCCGGATCATTGTTTGGCAACAAATAAGTCGCATAAACTCCGGCAAAAGGTTGCATTAGCGAATCCTCGAATAATCCTGAAGATCGAACCGCAATTGGTTTATTGATCTCTTCGAGATACTGGCGAAGCTTCTTTCCCAATTTATCCGGAATATCTCCTTTAAGGAATAATTCTTTTACCTTCTTGTAATTCTTATCAAGGTAAATTTTATCGTAAAGGTTATTTTTCTCGATAAAATTATCATACTCATCAACCCCAACAATAGCCGTCTTAGGAATCGATATATTGATGTCCTTAATCAGTTTCTTAAAGTAGATGTTCTCAATAAAATTACTCAGGAACGCAAGACCACGACCTTTTCCTCCTAAGGAACCTCTACCCATACGAACAATGTAATGATTGGAATTTACAATGTTCGGCTTAAATCGAATAATTCTACCTCTTAGCTGCTTAATTCTTGAAGCTTCGAATACGTCCAAACAAAATTTTCTTAGATCCTTTACGGATTTGAAATCTTCAATCTGATATCTTCTTAGCTTCTTGGCCACGTTAATCTCTCCACGAGCCATTAGCCAAGTTGAAATTCCATTTCGTTTGGAGTGAAAAAGCAGCGATTCATCAGGAATGTACTTTAATTTTTCCTCGAACTCTTCCATTGATTTTGCAACTGCAACACGTGTACCACTTTGATTACGGAATACAAAATCACCAAATCCCAATTTGGTATAAATGAAATTATAAATATCCAATGCTAAAGTATCACTGTTTTTGTTTATAAAATCAGCATCAACCTGCATTGCTCTGATTGCATTATCGGTATCATGCGATTGCATCAAACATGGAATTCTCATGTTTTTTGCCTGCACGTATTTTATTAAATCAACACCCGAATCATCATCCAATTTTCCATCTCGTGCAAATCGAACATCTGAGATTACACATAGCAGATTCTCCAGATACTTATCTACAACATCAACAGCATCTTCGAATGTACTTACCAAGATTACTTTCGGACGAGCACGCATCTTTAAAATCTTGTGCAATTCATCAATATCACCTTCGTCCGAAATTACCTTTTGGGTTTGTGTCATCACCGAAGTGTATAACAAAGGAAGGTACCTAGAATAATACTTCACCGAGTCTTCTGCTAAAAGAATTACACGAACATCTCCACTCTTGGTATCCGTCTCAAGGTTCATTTTATCCTCGATATATTTGGTCATCGCCATGAATATCTTAGTTGAACCATTCCACACAAATACGCGGTCGATATTGTTTTTGATTTTATCAGCTGCACGATCGAAATAAGCCAAATCACTATTGTTATTCACCAAAACCAAAACAGGAATTTCAGGATCTACTTTTTTGATTTCCTGACTTAGCTCTAATGGCGATTCTTTATCCAAACCAGCCATTAAAATTACCATATCGTAATGGCGATTCTCTAAAGCATCCAGTGCTTCTTCATTTGTAGCAACACTTGTAAAACGCGGCGCTGCATACAAATTCAACTGTAAATATTCACCTACAATTTTATCTGAGAATTGTCCTTCACGAACAATTGTATATGCGTCGTAATAAGTTGCAATCAACAGAATCTCCTTCACTTTGTAAGGCATCAATTCCTGAAAAATATCACGGTCGTTTTTCTTTCGCTTATAAATTTTCGAAATCGAAATTTCTTCCATATTCTTTAACTAATTTATTTAGTGTTGTTGTTTCCCTATTTTATTACAAAGTTACTAATCTTAATGGTCTGTTGGACTACTTCAATATCAGTAATTTTTCAAACTACAATGGTAATTATTTTTATAATAAAACGGAGCTAAAAGGCTATACAAATTACTAATTATTTGCAGTTTTACTTTTTAATCAATCAGATTAAATCTTTAAGAAGTTCTACATATCATTTAGATGAAGCTTAAGTACTTAATCATACCATTGTAAAAACCAATACTAATAAATATTAAAAGGAATCTAGTAAGGTCAGAAAGTGTGATTTAATTTCTGATATGGCATAAAAAAAGAGGGAACCAACGATTCCCTCTTTATAATATATCAATTGAAAAGTTTTAATTACTCAACTTCCCAAGTATCACCACTGTTCAATAAGTCATCCATACATTTGATTGACGATTGCGCCTGAACATCTTTAATTTGCTGTACCATTTTTTCTTCATAAGAAAGGGCAGCTACATCACGAATTACACCAAACGCAACTGGGTACTCAGGTGCACTCATATTCGACAATAACCAGTGCATATGTGGATCTGGCGTATGAGCATCATGAATCAATATATCTTGTTCGGTAATACCATGTTCGCCAATGGTAACAACTACTAGTTTACCATTACCTCCCATTACCAATCCTTTGTTCTTTTCTTTACCGAAAATCATTCTTTCGCCATGACGAAGAATCAACTGATATTCTTCTTTGGTGTTCTTATCAGTAATCAAAGAATGTGTTCCATCATTATAGATTACACAATTCTGAAGAACCTCAACAATTGATGTTCCTCTATGCTTTGTTGCATCCAAAAGAATTTCAGAAGTTAACTTGATATTGGTATCGATTGATCGAGCATAGAACTTAGATTGAGCTCCCAATGCCAGCTCTGCAGGATGGAAAGGTTGCTCAATGGTTCCGAATGGAGATGTTTTGGTTACCATCCCTTGTTTCGATGTTGGCGAATACTGACCTTTAGTCAAACCATAAATCTCGTTATTAAATAACAAGATGGTCATATCTATATTTCTACGTACAGCATGTATAAAGTGGTTACCACCAATTGCCAATGCATCGCCATCACCAGAAACCTGAAGGATTTCCAAATCAGGATTTGCCGATTTAGCACCAGATGCAATAGCTGCTGCTCTACCATGAATTGAATGGAATCCGTAAGTATCCATATAATATGGGAAACGAGAAGAACATCCAATACCAGAAATCACCGCAAAGTCTTCTTTTGGTTTGCCCATTAAAGCCATTGCTTTCTGTACCGAATTCAAAACTCCATGGTCGCCACATCCAGGGCACCATCTTACTTCCTGATCACTCTTAAAATCTTTTGGAGTCAATTTCTCAGGAGCCGGTTGCTTTAATAATGTATCTGCCATGATTATTTCTCCTCCAATAATTGATTAAACTTCTCTTTCAATTCCATTACAGTAAATGGTAAACCTTGCAACTTATTGTATTGTTCGAATTTAATATCCTGGAAGTTGCTTCTTAGGTATTCAGCAAACTGCCCATCATTCAACTCACAAACGATAACTTTTTTATAACGCTTTAATACCTCTTCTGTATTTTTTGGCAACGGTAAAATATAGTTAAAGTGAGCCAATGCAATGCTCTTGTCTTCTTTCTGAAGCTCACGAACAGCTGTTGTAAGGTGACCATATGTTCCACCCCATCCTACAACCAAAACATCTGCATTTTCATCTCCTTTAACAGGAAGATCTGGAATAAAGTTAGCTACTTTTTTAACTCTTTCAGATCTGATATCAGTCATTACCTGGTGATTTTCCGGCACGTATGATACAGTACCTGTAACATCCATTTTTTCCAAACCACCAATTCTATGTTCTAATCCTTTTGTTCCTGGAACAGCCCATTTTCTAGCCAATTTCTCTTCATCTCTGGCATATGGCATGTAATCATCGCCTTCTTTTGCCAAAGGAACAGTAATTGGTGAAAGATCTGCCATTTTTGGTATTCTCCATGGCTCAGCACCATTTGCAAGGAAACCATCAGTTAAAAGAATAACTGGTGTCATGTGCTCCAATGCAATTTTACTTGCTCGATATGCATACTCAAAACAGTTTGAAGGAGTACTAGCCGCAATAACAGGCATAGGACACTCACCACTTCTACCGTGAATCGCTTGCATCAAATCTGATTGCTCAGTTTTGGTTGGCAAACCTGTTGAAGGACCTCCACGCTGAACGTTTACAATTACCAATGGTAACTCAGTCATAACCGCTAAACCAGCAGCTTCTGTCTTCAATGCCAAACCTGGACCTGAAGTTGTTGTAACAGCAAAATTACCTGCGAAACTGGCTCCAATTGCAGTACAAATACCAGCAATCTCATCTTCGGCCTGGAATGTTTTAACACCCAAATCTTTACGAGCTGCTAATTCTTGTAAAATCTCTGTTGCAGGAGTAATTGGATATGATCCACAAAATAGTGGTAATCCAGCTTTCTCTGCTGCTGCAATTAGTCCCCAAGCTGTTGCTTTGTTCCCTGTAATGTTACGATAGGTTCCTTTCTTAATTTTAGCAGGAGCTACACTGTAATTGTATGCTAATGCCTCAATTGTTTTTGCAAAGTTATAACCTGCACGCAACACTTTCTTGTTTCCATCAACCACCAATGGGTGCTTCTTAAACTTGCTTTCGATAAATTCTTCGGTATGTGCCAATGGACGATCAAACATCCAATACACCATACCCAAAGTAAACATGTTTTTGCTTCGAAGAATACTTTTCTGATCCAGTCCTGAATCTTTCAAACACTCTTTAGTTAAAGAAGTGACTCTAGCCTTAATCAGATTGTAATCCGCCAATTTATCATCCTGAAGCGGATCTGAATCGTAACCTGCTTTCTCAAGATTTCGATCTGTGAAACTATCCTCATTCACGATGATTGTTCCACTAGCTTTCACCCATTTTAAGTTAGCTTTTAGCGCTGCTGGATTCATAGCTACCAATACGTCGGCATAATCACCTGGTGTATGTACCTCGGTATGTCCAAAGTGTAATTGGAATCCTGACACACCTCCAACTGTTCCTTGTGGAGCTCTAATTTCTGCCGGGTAATCCGGGAAAGTAGCTACATCATTCCCAAATAATGCGGAAGTATCGGAAAATTGAGTTCCTGTAAGCTGCATACCGTCTCCGGAATCACCAGAGAATCTAATTACAACTTCTTCCTTTTCAATGACTTTTGTCTTTTGACTCATGACTGTTTTAATTTAATCTCAGATTAAATTTTTTTGTTTTTTAGTTTATTGCTGTTGAATTTCATTAAACCAAGTAAACCCTCGTTTACATGTTATTTAACATGGTAAAGGTAGCGTTTCCCCAATTCTAGACAAGAAAAGATATGAAATTTTGCTTACTTTTTGCAAACGTTTGTATAGTAAAAAGTTACACTTAACTTATGTATATAAATTAGTCTGATTTTGAGTTGATTAAGTCTTAATAAGGAGGAATCTTAACTTTGAAATGTAAGAATTAAAATTATTTCAACAAAAAACCGAAACAAGCAGAAATGCTCATTTCGGTTTCTATTTAATATGAATCTATGATTATACTTCTGATTCCTCAATTACCTCCTCATTATTCTTTCGTCTGGTAATTCGTGCCTTTGCAATGGTATTGGCATTTTTTATTTCATCATTAATACCATTTATCAATTCAAGATAAGTTTCATCATTGCTTGAGATATAATTTAATTCTATAGATTGGAAAAGGTAAGCTGTGATTTTTTTTATGGCTTTCCTTGCCTCGATACTCTCACTTGTTGGTTTATTAATTCGTTCATCTCTACGTTCATTCCATAAAGTAAGAAAGGATTGTTGCGCACTTTTTAACTCGTTATGCCACTCCGTTAGCAATAAGATAGTAATTGCATCTTTGGCGTCTTTATTTTCATCTAATTCAAGAATCAGGTTTTCCAGTAATGAAGTTTCTTTGGAATAGCTTTCGTTGTGAATCAGTAAACCATGATTTTCAATGATTCTCCACAACACTTCAGCGGCGTTTCGCCAGGCCTCATTGTTTCTAAGTCTGCAGGCCTCAACATATGCCTTTATAGCTTTAAAGCAATTATCACGAACATCATCCGCTTCTCGTATCAATTCAGTTTTATCACTCCCCCTGTCAAGACCAATTGATACTTCTAGTTTTTTAAATGGCACATTTAATTTATCGAGCCACACTTTTAGTTTTAAAAGCTCAGTATCTACTCCAGAAACAATTGCAATAACAATTTTAATAAAGTTGTAAATTTCCGTGTTCGTAAGGTTTCGATAATTTATTTTTTCAAACATGTGTATAAGATTTTAAAAAGTTATTAGGTACTATTAAAATTATTGTTTAATTTTTTAATAAACAATACACCTCACCTTTTTTTTACAATTAACTGGTTAGTTATATCCTTACATCTTACTATTGAACCATATTTGAATCACTATCACATCCTATAAAAGTATATTGTAATTGATTAATGAATTACTTTAAACCAATCCACTTCATATGCAATTCTATTCCCAAAGCATTTCCTAATTACATTACAAGTGTAGTTGTCCCCACAATATTCATGGGTATATCAAATGCAAATGCAGAAATATTCACCTGCTACTTGGTAGCGATAATTACATTTGCTTTTATTTCCCACTTGTATTTGTCGATATATAATGTATGTGCAATTACAAGTAAGAGTTGTTTCGTTGGTATATTTTGGAAGTGCATTTGAATAAAACTACACAAAGTAGAAATGAAAAAAGAGGCTGCCAAATGGCAGCCTCAAATATCTATTATTAGATTACTAATTTATTCAGCATAACCAGGGTTTTGCTGAATATTATCATTAACATTTAACTCAAGTCTTGGAATTGGTTGAATGGTTTTGAAATCATTATAAGCAATATTCATTGGAGCAACAACTAGGTGATCATCACCTATTCTTACAACATCCTGCTTATTTCTCATTAAATCAAAGAAAGTATGTCCTTCTCCAATAAACTCTTTTCTCTTTTCTGTAATAATTCGATCAATGTTGATATCGCCGCCCGCTAATACATCAGCTTCATCAGTACGACTTTCAATTACAGTATTGATTAAAGTAGCAGCTTCTGCAGCGTTGCCAGCATTTACTTTATAAATTGCCTCAGCAGCAATAAAGTACATTTCAGATAAACGGATCAAATGCAATTTATTTGCGAATTCATCAGGATACTTAATGCATAGGTAATCTGTTCCTGTTACGTTACCTTCATCGTCCTTTTGCACATCTTCCTCAATTGCCTTAATACGATCATCATTTGCATTAGCATACAATAGATCTTTGAAAGAATTAGTAATCATCATTGAGCTATAACCTGTTTTGCTCCACAAGTATCCAACACCTTCACGACTTGGATTATCGTCATCAGTGTTGATTAAAGTAAAAACTCCTTCTTTATTGTTATAAGAATTAGTCCAACTAGCTTGATAATCACCGTAAGGAACTAATGAGTAGTTAGTATCTGCAATAACTTCTTTAGCCAAATCATAAGCTAATTGATTATCTCCATTGAATAGGTATACTCTAGCCAAAAGGGCTTTTACTGCAGTTTTGTTGAACCAACCTTCAGTAGAAGCAGATGCAGGCATTAATTCAATAGCTTTTTTCAAATCATTGATTACAAACACATATCCTTCTGCAAGGTTTTTACGAACAGGTTGTTCATCTTTTGTAATTACGTGATCAGCATGAACAATACCCAATTCTGCAGTTGGGTTATCTACCGAAGCAGGAATTCTAGCAAAGATTTTTAATAAATCGAAATGAATTAAACCTCTTAAAGCATAAAAGTTAGCTTCAATTTCGGCCTTCTGTACATTCTCTGCATCTCCATCAGGCACCATCTTTTCTATGTTTGCAAGAGCATTGTTTACTGAAACCAAACATTTGTATGGCTGTGTCCACATTCCTGAGTTACCAGCCTCAGTTGTTTCAGTATATCTATACATTTCGTCATCACGCTTATTGATCACTGATGAACGAACATCAATGGCCTTTAGATCGCCATATACAATGTAATTTGCACCATAATACTCTTCATCCTGCATTAGTGATAATACACCATTAACCGCATTTCTACCATCTTTCACAGTATTAAATGCCTGGCTATCTTCTAATTTATCCGTAGGAATAACATCTCCCATCCAATCCTCAGAACATGAAACCATGCCTAATGATAGGAGTGCTCCTAACATTAAAATATATTTTTTCATTACTTTTCTTTTCAGTTAATTTAAAATTTCTTTTTTAAGAATTTTTATACTCAATTCCTTTAAAATTTAACTTGCAAACCAAAAGTTACAGTCTTCACTGGTGGAAAGTCGAAGCTATTCAATACTGTACCTCTTGAAGTTGTTTCAGGATCAAAATCTTCAATTTTACTTAAAGTTAATAGGTTAGTAGCACTTGCATACAATCTAACATTAGTCAAACCTACTCTAGAAACTAGATCCGTAGGAAGGCTATATCCAAAGTTGATACTCTTCAAGCGTAGGTAAGAAGCATCTTCTAATCTACGAGATGAATTGTATGAAGAATTTTGAGGACTTGAATAAACCACTTTTGGTAATTTCGCATTAGTATTCGTTGGAGTCCAATAATCTTTCAACTGAGCCTTAGTTACCGCTTTGTTCAAGCTAGCTCCATCGTCTAAAACTGAATAATAAGGATCTATATAAGCATCACCACCAATCTTGAAAGTGAATAAGAAGGATAGGTCAAAGTTTTTATAAGACAAGCTGTTGTTGATCGATCCTGTTAGATCAGGACTACCATCACCAACAATTTTCTTATCTGCATCTCGAGAAACTTCTGTAACATCCCACTTTCCATCATTATCATTATCTACTCTCTTCTCATTTTCAAGAACATACCATTGAGCATGACCATTAGTAGGATTTACACCTGCCCAATCTCTCACATAAATAGAGTTGAACGATTCTCCTTCTCTAAGTATGTATGGGAATGTATCTACATTGTCACCACCTTCTAATTTATCGATAGTGTTTTTATTGTGTGCAAGATTCAATCTTGTAGTCCATGAGAAATCGTCATTCTGAATGTTAGTAGAAGTAATGCTAACTTCAATACCTTTATTAGTCATTTCACCTACATTATCCCAATAGTATCCAAACCCAGAAGTTCTGGTAACTGGAACTTGTAGTAACAAGTCTGAAGTCTTTCTGTTGTAGTATTCAATTTCAACATTTAGGAAGTCGAAAAGACGTGCTTCAGTTGCAATACTAAAAGTATTGTTCTTTTCCCATTGAAGATCAGGGTTAGCAATTTGCGAGTAAGTTGCACCTGGAACTCCGTTGTAGTCTTGACCAAACGAATATAATCCATACGCACCAGTCCATGATGATGGCAATGTACCATTTGCACCATAAGATGCTCTTAATTTCCAATCATTAACGAATGTTACATCATCCATGAATGATTCTGAAGAAATCCTCCAAGATCCAGAAACAGAGTAGAAGTGTCCCCAACGGTTATTGCTACCTAAACGAGAACTAGCATCAGTTCTGTAACTAAACGAAGCATAGTATTTGTTATCGTAATTGTAGTTGAACCTTGATAATACAGACTGCATTCTATCTCCATCAGCATTAAAATATGCTCCTGTAGGCTTAGCTGCAACGTCAAGGCTTTGCTTCACATCATTAGGGAAGTTTTTACCTTCAGCATACATCATTTTATCCTGAAGTTTTTCTGCTTCGTAACCAACTAATAAATCAATGTTATGAATTTCATTAATCGTAGTTGTATAGTTTACGATATTTGAAGTAGAAAGCTTAAGTCTTCTCTTATTCATTTCATAAGCATAACCATTGAAGCTTTCGCCATCCTGTGATTTAGGTGACCAGTACTTAGAACCATACATCTGAGTAAAGTCCATACTGTTAGTTGATTTGAAAGTTAAACCTTTCATTAAGTTTAACTTCAAATATCCTTGGTTTGCCAAAGTCCAAATATCATTTCTGTTAACATTTAAACCTTCTTCCTTTACCAAGTTTGGTTTTTTACCACCTTCAACTTCAGCATATGACCCATCAGCTTTTTTAATTGGAGTTAACTGATTCAAGTAAGTTCTAGTTGCATACATTGGATTCACATAGTAATATCCGTTTGTAGGAATTACATTTTGCTTCATTCTTGACAATGAAGTGCTAAATCCAAATTCAATTAAATCATTGGCTTTGTGATCTAAATTCAATCTACCAGAAGCACGGTTGAAATCAGAACCTACAGCTACACCTTCAGTTTCAAGGTAGCTTAAAGAAGCAAAGAATTTTGTTTTTTCGTTCCCTCCAGCTGCAGAAAACTCTACATTCTTAGTTGTACCTGTTCTGAACATGGCGTCATCCCAGTCGTAATCAGAATCTGGTCTATTGGGATCATATTGGCTAAAGTACCCTCCGATGTCACTTACTGCAGCAGCTTGTGCAGCGTCTTCAGACATACCTTTATACTCAACAAGATAGTTTTTGTAACCTAACACTTTATAGTCAAAAGCTTCTTTTGGTGAAGCTAACTCTAATGTTTTAACTGCGAAATCAGAGAAACCCATTTCAGATTTAACTGTGAACTGAGTTTTACCAGCCTTACCTCTTTTAGTAGTAATCAAAACAACACCGTTAGCAGCACGAGAACCATACAATGCAGCAGCTGCAGCATCCTTCAAAATGGTCATACTTTCGATATCGTTTGGATTCAAAGACGACAAAGCTCCTAAGTTTGAGCTTGATCCCAAGCTGATATTATCATTTGTCAAGGCAACTCCATCAACAACATACAATGGTTCATTAGAAGAATTAATAGAACCAATACCTCTAATTCGAATCGAAGTAGCAGAACCAGGCTGACCTGAACCGCTAGAGACTTCAACACCAGAAGCCATACCAGCCATTGCCTGAGTTACAGACACCACAGGTTTACTCGCTAATTCATCAGCTTTAACTTGAGCAGCAGATCCAGTAAAACTAGATTTTTTTGCAGTACCATAAGCAACAACCATTACTTCATCAACCCCAATGGATTCATTTTCCATTACTACATTTAAAGTTGAACCAGTAATAGCTACTTCTTGTGTAGTCATACCTACGAAAGAAAAAACCAATACATTTTCACCTTCTGGAACATTTAAAGAGTATTTACCATCGAAGTTGGTTGTGGTACCGATGGTTGTACCTTTTACAATTACGGAAACTCCAGGAACAGACAAACCATCTTCGGCTGCAGTTACCACCCCTGAAATTTCTCGACTTTGAGCTAGAACGCCCTGCAATCCTATAAAAAATAGGATTAGCATCGAAACTAAACTTTTTTTCATAAACTTTTAGTTAGTGGTTAATTATTAAACATCTAATTATATATACGGTCTAAAATCTAATTTTTACCCTATTTAGATCTCAGAAAGAATATTTTCCCTTTAGAATTATTAAAAACGAACTAAAGGATGTACAACTACTTTCTTTAATTCATTTTTGAGATTTTTTTGATACCCCTATCAAATCTCAGTCACCAAAAGTGTGAAAAATTCTTAAAATATCAAATCATTTTTTTCGTAAACCTTTTAAATCTAAATAAAAACAGTTCGTATACCTTACAATCAACAACTATTTGCACCTAAATAGATAACAATTCCTAAACAAACTAGCAGTTTGATATTCAATACAGTTAACGTTATCGTTTGCATAACTTTTTTTACAACATACTCTTGCTTTAAGTATCAGATCTAATTTTGATTATCTTTGTATTTATAATCAAACTAAATAAGAATGGCTATTATTAGAGATTTAAACGGAAAATCACCAAAGTTTGGTGAAAACTGCTTCCTAGCTGAAAATGCAGCTATCATAGGAAATGTAGAAATGGGAGACGATTGTAGTATTTGGTATAGTGCTGTTCTTCGCGGAGATGTTCATTACATTAAGCTTGGCAACAATGTAAATGTTCAAGATAATGCTACCATACATGCTACATATAAAAAGTCACCAACCAATATTGGAAATAATGTTTCTATTGCACACAATGCAGTTGTTCATGGCTGTACCATTAAAGACAATGTACTAATTGGCATGGGAGCCGTTGTTTTAGATGACGCAGTAATTGAAAGTAATTCAATTATCGCTGCAGGATCAGTTGTAACAAAAGGAACTCACGTAGAATCAGGTAGCGTTTATGCAGGCTCTCCTGCAAAAAAAATAAAAGAGATCAGCCCAGAACTTCTAGAAGGTGAAATTAATAGAATAGCAAATAGTTACGCTATGTACGCAAGCTGGTATCAGACTGATGAAGAAAAAATTAAATAGTAGAGACTATTAAAAAAATAGCCTTCAAAAACATGAAGGCTATTCTTATTTAATAAGATATATGGCTTGCTTTTAAAGTAAGATTTAAAAATCTACTTGCCTTTTCCTCAAAACTATCAACAAATTCCGTGGTAAAGAACTCTCTTTCGGAATTTTTAGAACATCTCATATCCATTTCAGGGTGTCTCACAAGGTAGTCTTTCAAACTTTTGGCTACAATTTCTCCTTGGGAAATTAGTTTTATATTATCAGGAAGAAATTTTCGGATTTCCTCCCTCAATAAAGGGTAATGTGTACAACCTAAAATTATTGTATCAATTTCTGGATCTTTTCTTAAAAGATTTTCGATATTCTTTTTAATGAAAAATTGACCTCCTTCCGATTGAAACTCATTATTTTCAACCAAGGGAACCCACATTGGACAAGCTTCTTGATTCACCTTAATATCCGGGAACAGTTTTTTAATTTCCAGAGGATATGAATTTGAACGTACAGTTCCAACTGTTCCCAACACACCGACATGCTTCGATTGAGTTAACAATCCAATCTCCTCAACACTTGGTCTTATAACACCTAGCACACGTTTATTAGGATTAATCTTTGGAAGATCTCTCTGTTGAATTGTGCGGAGCGCCTTTGCTGAAGCAGTATTACATGCTAATATCACCAATTCGCACCCCATAGAGAACAACTGTTCTACCGCCTGCAATGTATAATCGTATACTACATCATACGATCTGGTTCCATAAGGACTTCGTGCATTATCTCCCAAGTAGATAAAATCATATTCTGGCAATTCTTTTAAAAATTCATTTAAAATACTTAAACCTCCATATCCGGAATCAAAAACACCTATCGCTTGCTTATTATTATTCATGCAATTAATTTTTACTACCTCACGATTGGTAAAAATAAAAAAGGTGGTATTAAAATACCACCTTTATTTATAATATCTTAATAAGAATATCTATTGCAGACCCAATTTAGCTTTTACCAATGGCATAACATCAATACTATTGTCTGAATTAAACAAGATAACACCAGTACTGATATCTAAGATATAAGTGAAACCATTTTCAGCTCCAACATCTTTAATTGCTTTAGATGCTTTGTCAAAAATTGGCTTCAACAATTCATTCTGCGTTTTCTGCAGTTCCTGTTGTGCAAAACCATCAAAAGTTTGCATACGGTTTTGAAGTTCTTGAATTTCCTTTTCCTTGATTGCTCTAACTGCATCAGTTAAAGTTTCTCTATCTGCAATATATGCTTGAGCTAATTTTTGATACTCAGCTTTCATGTCCTGAATTTGCTTATCGTATTCTTCAGCTTTTGCTTGAATTTGCTTTTGAGCTTGCTCTTTTTCTGGCATTATAGACAATAATTCATTTGAATTAATATGTCCTAATTTTACAGTTTGTGCAAATAAGTTAGCTCCTGTAAGAAGGAAAGTGGCTACTAATGTTACTTTTAAAAATTGTCTCATAGTATACTCAGTTAGTTTTTATTTGATATTTATTTAGTTCTTATACCCAATTTATACAGCACCTTATCACTTAAATCAAATTTTGCATTGCTGTATATGATTGTTGGCCCATTAGCACGATCAATAATCATACCATAACTTCCAGACTTCGCTATCTCCTTGATTGCCTCATAGATATCGTCTTGAATAGGCTTCATTAATTCTTGTCTTTTTTTATAGAGCTCTCCATTTCGACCAAAGTATTTTTGCTGCAATTTTTGAGCTAATACTTCTTTATCATGAATTTCCTTCTCTCTTTTTGTTCTCATTTCTGATGAAAGAAAAACCTCATCTGCTCTAAACTTTGCATGTAATTCTTTAATTTCAGTCGCAATACTTTCAATTTCATTTTGCCATTTTTTGGAAAATTGATCTAATTGCTCCTGTGCATTCTTATAATCAGGTATCTTATTCAAAATATATTCTGTATCGACAAATCCATAGCGCTGTTGAGAGTATACATCTCCTAAACAAACTACTAATACTATTATCAATAAGATTATTCTTTTCATATTAAAACCTTTTACAAACAAACTCTAAATTAAGCTAAATTAAACGAGTAGTCAATACTCAATTCTTAAAATATGTTAAAATTGTTGACCAATAACAAAATGGAACTGACTACCGTTTTGTCCTGGTAAATTAGCTTCATCAAAACCATAAGCCCAATCTATTCCCAAAAGACCAAACATTGGCAAGAATATTCTTAATCCAACACCAGCAGATCGTTTTAAGTTGAATGGCTGAAAATCTTCAAAATCATACCAAGAGTTACCTGCCTCTGCAAATGCCAATGCATAAATGGTTGCTGATTGACTTAAAGACAATGGGTATCTAACCTCAGCAGTAAGCTTAGAGTAAACATTACCACCTAAACGTCTACCATCATTTTTAATTGGTGTAAGAGACCCATTTTCATAACCTCTAACTCCAATATTATCGCTACCATACATACTATAACCCGACATTCCATCACCCCCAACTTCGAAACCTTCGAATGGTGATCTCTTGTGTTTGTCGTAATATCCTAAATAACCAAACTCCGCGCCTGTATAAAGCACTAATTTGTCATTTTTAGGAAGTAAACCATTATACATCTTGCCTTTAAATACCCATTTGTGGTATTCAATCCACTTGTACTTTTCATCTTCATCCGCTCTCTCATAGTCTAAATCCTCAAACAAAGAGTAAGGAGGTGTAAATTTCAAACTTAAAGAGAAAGAAGACCCTCTACGCGTGTATAATGGATTATCAATAGAGCTTCTTGATAATGTAGTGGTGAAACTAAAGTTGTTAGAAGTTCCATCCGATATCAAATAATAAGCCCAATTCTTTAGTCTAAAATTCTGATAACTTACCTCGTTGTATAAAGAGAAATAGTCGTCTGGCCATTTTAATCGACGAGCTAACCCAACACTAGCTCCGAAAATCTTTTGACTTTGTCCTGTGTCAAATCGATCAGAGCCTTGTGAGTAGTAATATGCATTACGATTAAACCCAGTCTGCTGCGAATAGTAAATTGAAGTGCTTAATGAGGTAGGTTTTTTTCCACCCAACCAAGGCTCGGTAAACGACAAACTATATGAGTTATAATAAGATCCATTTGTTTGAGCACGAATACTTAATGTTTGACCATCACCTGTAGGGAGGGGACTCCAAGCTTCTTTGTTAAAAATATTACGAATAGAGAAATTTGAGAATCGTAATCCGACTGTACCGATAATCATACCAGCTCCCCAACCTCCTGAAAGCTCAATTTGATCATTCGCTTTTTCGGCCAATTCATATGTAATATCAACCGTTCCACTTTCTGGATGCGGTTTTATATCAGGGTTAATTGCCTCTGGATCGAAATGACCAAGCTGTGCCAATTCTCGAACCGAACGAATAATATCAGACTTACTAAACAATTCTCCAGGGTAAGTATACAACTCTCTTCGAGCAACATGTTCGTGAGTTTTTGTATTACCTACAATGTTAACGCGATCAATCGTAGCTTGTTTCCCTTCAACCATTCGCATTTCGATATTAATCGAATCTTGTCCAATTACCCTTTCAACAGGATTTACATTAAAAAATAGATATCCATTATCCAAATACAAATTACTTACAGCATCATCATCTTCTCTTAAGCGCTCATTTAAGTATGTTTGGTTGTATACATCACCTTGTTTAACCTTTAGCACTCTATCCAAATCATAGCTAGTATAAACCGTATTCCCAACCCAGGTAATATCATTAAAGAAATACTGATTTCCTTCTTTTAACTTTAAATACAGATTAACTCTATCATCAGAAACCTGTTCAATACTATCCGAAATGATAATCGCGTCTCTATAACCTTCTTCATTATATTTTGTTATCAAGCCAATCTTATCTTCGTACCATTTTTCTTCAATGTACTTGGATGATTTAAAGAAATTTCTTAATCGCTTTTCTTTAGATCCCTTAATCGCTTTCTTTACCTTTTTATCAGAAAGAGCACCATTACCTTCAATAAAGATATTCTTAATCTTAATCTTATTATTTCTATCCATATTGATATCCAAAATCACACTATTTGCTTCATTTGGATCATCTCTCTGTAGAACATTCACATCTACATTATAGAACCCTTTTTCTTTGAAATAGTTACCAACAATTGTATTAATGTTTGAGATCATATAATCGGTAACTTGGGTTCCTTTCTGCAACTTCAACCTTTCCTTAATTTTATTGGTCTCACTTTTCGAGGTACCATTATAATTAACTTCAGATAATCTAGGTCTCTCTTGCAGATGAATATTTAAATAAATCTTCTTATCAATTAACTTTGTTGCTGTAATCTGAATATCAGAAAACAAACCTTGTTTATACAGCTTATTAACTGCCTTAGTAACCTTATCTCCTGGCACTTCTAGCTGAGATCCAACACGCAATCCTGATATTTGCACGAGCACGTTAGTTTCCAAGTGTTTTACTCCTGAAACTGTGACCCCACCCAATTCGTAAATTTTAGGGGAAGTGTAGTAAAGAGCTGGATTGTAAATCGTATCGGTTTCCTGCGCTATGGCAGTAAAACTTATAAAAAGGGTTAAAATAAAAGTTAATCGTTTAATCATTACTTAGCTTATAATGGTTAATTCTTAATTATCTGTTAACTGTTCACTTGTTTTACCAAACCTACGTTCCCTGTTTTGATAATTATACAAAGCTTTGTACAATTCCTCCTTATCAAAATCAGGCCAAAACAATTCAGTAAAATACAATTCGGCATAAGCCAATTGCCATAACAAGAAATTACTAATTCTTGTTTCACCACTGGTTCTGATCATTAACTCTGGATCAGGAATACCTGCAGTTGTCAAGTGATTTTCAAAAATTGAATCATTTATATCTTCTGAAGACATTTGGCCATCAGCCACTTTATCTGCAATCAACTTAACCGCATTCACAATTTCCCACCTTGAACTGTAACTCAAGGCCAAAACCAAAGTCAATCCTGTATTTACCGATGTTGTATTGATGGTACCATTCAATTTTTCTCTTACCTCAACTGGCAAACTATCAAGATTCCCAATGGCCTTTAATCGAACATTGTTCTTCATTAAAGTTGGAGTTTCGTTCTCAATAGCCTCAACCAATAAAGACATCAAACCAAGAACTTCATCTTGTGGGCGATTCCAATTTTCAGTTGAGAATGCATAAAGGGTTAGGTAAGAAATTCCTAATTCTGCGGCTCCTTCGACAGTTTGTCTTACCGCTTCAACGCCATTCTGATGACCTACAATTCTATGTTCGCCACGCATTTTTGCCCAACGACCATTACCATCCATGATTATTGCCAAATGAGAAGGCAACTTTTCTTTTATAATCTTTTCTTTGAATGACATATATTACTTAACAAATCGACCGTATGAATGACATTCTTCATTATCTGGAAATAGTTTATAACTAAACATGATTCCAAAGAAGGATGCCCAATCGTTATTGTGCATTAAATTGCTTTTGTTTAAACTATGAGGATCATCCAGGTGATCCAAATTATCGGTGAATGTTTTCCTAAAACTCCACTCTAAGGCCGCAGTCCATCTTCCTCCCAGGTTATATTTAAACCCTGCCCCCATTGGGATGGTAAAGGATGACTCGGTACTACTTGGTGCTATATAGCCTACTCCTGCCGTCACATAGGGAACCAACTTTTTGGTTCTCGATTTTCCCGGTGACCAAAATGGTTGAAAATTAAATTCTGCCTGCAAAGACAAATCAACCACATCAGTATCAAAAGAAGCACCTCTATTTCTCTGATATTGATTCTTAAAGTCAATATCTTCTCCTTTTAATCCAGAAAACAACATACTTGCTCTTAAAGAATATCTGGTATTAAAGTTGTACCGATAAATTCCACCAATAGCAACAGAACTTGAATAAAAATGATAGGTTTTATTGATATCTCCCATGTAATAGGCTGCTCCTCCAAAAAAACCTAATTCTGCTTTGGTTTGTGAAAATGCCGAATTACAAGCGACAAAAAAAAGTATACCAAAAATCAGTCTGCGCATAAAAACAAGTTTGTTTTTCACCTGTAAAATTGATTTGAGAGCATCGCATATCGCTTTTATGCCCTATTGAAACAGGATCTATTCTCCCAAATTTCATTCACAAGCTACAAAAGTAACATATAATCTTAAAAATCCTTATTTCAGGGGTAAAATATAATGCCTATCGAGTTAAATTTTGTTAAAATGAAAAACAGTATCACTTAGATTATTAATTACGTTTATCAACGCCCCACATTAGCTTATTGCGCAAGGTTCCGTAAAAGCTGTGAGTTTTCAATTTTAAAACTCTAATTTTAAAATCTGATTTTTTTATTTTAAGTTCAATTGAAGAGTCAAATGTACACGAACGAGAATCCAAGGAAGCTAAATAGCTATCACTTCTTCCCTCTACCTTCAGAGTAATTTCATGATAATTTGGCACCACAATAGGGCGAACCGTTAAGTTATGGGGCGAAATCGGAGAAATTATAAAATTCTGGGTATTCGGTATAAGAATAGGCCCCCCTACACTTAATGAGTATGCAGTCGAACCTGTTGGGGTCGCGATAATTAAACCATCGGCCCAATAAGAGTTCAAATACTCATTATTCAGATAGGTATGAATGGTAATCATTGAAGCTGTATCGGTTTTATGCACAGTAAACTCATTGAGTGCATAATTGAATTCAGGAAATAAACCATTTTTTGAGGTTTCCAATTGAAGCAAACTCCTTTCTTCAATGGTATAATTCCTCTCAAAAATGTCCGATAACGCCTGAGGAATTTCATCCTGCGCAATATCTGCCATAAATCCCAGTCTTCCACTGTTGATCCCCACAATTGGAATTCCAGAATCCCGAACAATCGTTACCGCTTCAAGAAAAGTTCCATCTCCTCCAATAGAGAAAACAAAATCTACATCTTTATTCAAATCATCACACCCCTTATAATAGCCATTAACAGGTGGTTTAAAATTGATTTCACGAATTAAAAAATCGTAAAATGGTTCGTATATGTCTACCTCCACATTGCGTTTGGCAAACTCGTCGAACATGAGTTTAAAGCTATCGGTAAAACTTTCATTAAAAAGTCGACCAAAAAGAGCTATTTTCATCTAATTTGTGTTTGTTTTATTGATTTTCACAGACAATTTCACACATAAAAGCATTCTATGTCTGTAAAAGCAAATATAAAAGTTTCTCTTGTTCGGGAAACTTAATTCAATAAAGATTTAATCAGATATTCAGAAATCGCATGAAAGAATTGTAACGATCTTCCAACATATCCTTCATATCATCTTCACGCACATAAGTAGTTTTTATCGTATAATCGTAACGCAAAAATGTTTGAATTATTGAGGTTAAATTGCTACGATTTATTTTTATGGTAAGTTCTATTTTCCTGGAATCAGTCGCAGATTTTACATACAGACTTAATATTTTAGCATCATTACTCTCAACAATTCTTGAAATCTCGCTAAGAGAATAATCAATAGAATTAAGCTCCAACACAATAATTCCTCCTGGTTCTCTCACAGAAAAAATCCTTTCGATATACTGCATTAAATCATTAAGGGTAATCAATCCTACATACGTTTTTTCGTCTTCCAAAACTGGAATTACGGTAAGTTTAAGTCGAGATATAATTTCAATAACATCATATATATGGTGATTTTCCATTACATATGGACTAAACAAAGACAGCTTCTGTTTTCCTATTGGCTCCTCTGCCTGATTTAGATCGTAAATATCATTATCCGAAATTAAGCCCAAAAACTCATCTCCTTTCACAATTGGCAAATGAGATACTCGGAAAATCTCCATCCAGTTTAGTGCCTGAATACCAGTATCCGTTTCCCTTAAAACAGGAACTACATCAGAAATTAAATCTTTTGCGATCATAAATAGTTTTTCTAGGAATTACTTTTATTTTTGCCGATAGGTAAATGAGTTACGATTTTTAAACTGCGCTTACCTTACATTTTAATCAATTTAAGATTCTATTAAAATGACTAGACTTAGTGTAAATATAAACAAAATTGCGACATTACGAAATGCCCGCGGCGGCAATACTCCTAATGTTTGCGAAGCAGCAATTAACTGCGAACGTTTTGGTGCTGAAGGAATTACTGTTCATCCACGTCCAGACGAAAGACACATTCGCTATCAAGATGTTAGAGATTTAAAACCATTGGTAACTACCGAATTTAATATTGAAGGATATCCTTCGCAAGATTTTATCGATTTAGTTCTTGAAGTAAAACCAGAGCAAGTAACTTTGGTTCCTGATCCTCCAGAAGCCATTACTTCAAATGCTGGTTGGGATACAGTAAAGAACAAGGATCTTTTAATTGAAATTATTTCTCAATTTAAAGCTGCTGGAATCAGAACTTCTATTTTTGTTGATACCAACTTAGACAATGTTGAAGGTGCAGTAGCTACAGGAACCGATCGTATTGAATTGTACACAGAGCCTTACGCTACTGAATATCCTGATGATAAAGAAGCAGCTATTCGACCATTCGTAACTGCAGCAAAAAGAGCTCACGAGTTAGGTCTTGAGATTAATGCCGGTCACGATTTAAGTTTGGAAAATCTTCAATATTTCTATCAGGAAATTCCAAATTTGGCCGAAGTTTCAATTGGTCATGCTCTAATTTCTGATGCATTGTACTTTGGATTAGAAAATACAGTACAGATGTATAAAAAATGTCTTAAATAATATTTCCAAGATATATTTTTAGAAGGGTGCCAACATGGTACCCTTTCTTTTTGCAATTTAAAGATCTGTTATATCTTTACTTTATGAAGTTGAATTATAGAAAAATCGGAAAAGGTTATCCATTAATCATTGTTCATGGATTATATGGCTCCTCGGATAACTGGTTGAGTGTTGCCAAAGAATTGAGCGACAATTTCGAAGTATATATTTTAGATCAAAGAAATCATGGTGCATCGCCTCATTCCGATTCGCATACCTACGAAAATCTTAAAGAAGATTTACTGGAGTTTATGGATGATCACAAAATTGAAAAGGCAAGCCTTCTTGGTCATTCAATGGGTGGAAAAACCGTAATGTTTTTTGCTGCAGATTATCCTGAAAGGGTAAATAATTTAATCGTAGCCGATATTGCACCAAAAAACTACACGAAGATTTCTGATTACGCTCCACAAACAATCGATCATGAAAATATTGTTTCGGCAATGTTGAACTTTGATTTATCTAATTATAATAGTAGAACGGAAATCGATCAAAAGTTATCTGAAAGTATTTCTAGCGAGCGGGTACGACAATTTCTTCTCAAAAATTTAAAACGAAACGATAACAAAGAATTTGTTTGGAAACTAAACATCAAAACCATCAGTGAATATTTACCACAAATTATGGATGGCATGGATAAGGAGAAGTTTCAGAAAGGGAAAGGAATTACAGGTTTTCCTGTTCTATTTATAAAAGGTGAAAACTCCAATTACATTACCGATGACGATCATCAGCTGATTCGAACCATTTTTCCTTATGCCGAGATCACCTCAATTCCTAAGGCTGGTCACTGGGTTCATGCAGAACAACCTAAACTACTTGTGAAAACAATTGAGTATTTTGTATTGGATTAATTTTTTGATGAGCTCTTCCGTTATTGGGGCACGTCAATTATTTTTCGATAAACCCGTACGCTGCCGGAAGAATTTATTTGTCAAAGAAGTATAAGAGTCTAAAAATAAAAAACTCCGCTAATAGCGGAGTCTTCATATTTACAGTCTTTTTTATTCTACCAAACACCTGCCTTGAACACGTATCTGGTAACCGCCTGAATATTTATCTCTTTATTCGAGCTATTATCTGGATGAATATCATCTTCATATTTAAATCCAGAAATTTTAACGTAGTAATCTTCTCCTACTTCCAATTCAGATAAGGCTTCTAATTCATTGGCAGTTGAAGCATCTATTACAATTTCCTTCTCCTCACCTGCACTTGCAGTTTGTCTGGTACTTCTAAATTTTGGCAGGTATTCATTTTTATTCTTGTCCAAAATTTCAATATAATAGTAAATGTTATCCTCATCAATTGCTTTCCAGTTGATGGTTACAGTACCGCTCTGACTTGCATGCGTTGCTGTAGTGGAAAAATTATTCAAAGCTTTAATTCCTGATTCGTAAAGCTGATCTTCCAATTTATAATTCTCTCCATCAGCCTTAACCACAAATTTCACAGTTTGATTTCCCGCAAAATTCTTAATATAAGCTTCACGATCCGATTCTTTAAGGTAATAAACCGTCGCTCCTTTAAAGTCTGTAAACGCCTCTAAATCGAAACTTGTTGATTCATCAGGCAAAACCTTTACCTGGCTTAATTGACCACCATAAACGGCATACTCCATTTTATAGTCAGATTCATATGATCCATTAACCAACCTCAACTCATTCACTACATAGGCATCGGCTGTAATATCATTAATCGCATCAATATCCGTATAAAACTCTCTAGAACCATTTGAACTGTTAAGTTTTAAATAATTACTTTTTGAGTTTGATTGAATAAACCATTCCTGACGATTATTTGGAGCGATTGATTCATCTTCAATTATCAATTGGTTATCTATTAACGACCACTCTCCAACTACCTTGTCACGACGTCCACTAAACTCTTGTTTTTTCAATATATTCCCGCCTTCAAATCTATAAACAATAAGCGCATCATCACGCTTGTAATCACCCGATAAAAAAGGGTTGGCATACCAATATTTATTGGTCAGGTCAGATGGTTTGAATTCAAATTCTTCCTCATCGCCACCACTACTTCCACCACATGAACACAATGAAAGAGTCCCCAATAGAGCTAAGGCAAATGATAGTTTTTTATAAATTGAATGATTCATTCTATTAATATTTTTCAGGTTTAAATTATTACTTCTTTAGAATTGTTAAACACGAAAGAAGTTAAATTATTGTACAATAACAAAGATTATTACAACAATACTCTTTCAAAATTTTCTTCCGGAATCAAATCTTCCCCTTGATATCGTAAAAACAGTTGGGCAGTTGCCAGAATATCCTTCTCACAATAAATTGCAATTCGTTCCAAATCTCCATCTTTCCAATACACGTCTCCCACCATCGACCCATCAATATCATCTTTTGGTGTAGGAATATTAAATACCTCGCAAAGTAAAGCCAGTGAAGTATAATGTTTGTAATCACCAAATTTCCACAGTTCCATAGTGTCTATAAACTGCACTTCCCAAGGCTTTTTCCCAGCAATATCCAAAATATCTGGCAAGGCTATTCCATTAATGAGCATCCGTCGGGCGATATACGGAAAATCGAATTCTTTCCCATTATGCGCACAAAGATTTCTGTATGGCTTACTGCAAAATCGAGTGAGCATATCTGCAAATTCTTCAAGCAACAATCGCTCATCATCTCCATAAAAAGACTTCGCAACAAATTTGCGTCCGCCTTCTTTGTACGTGATCATCCCTGTTGATATGCATACAATTTTTCCAAACTCTGCATATATTCCAGCTCGTTGATAAACATCAGCAGCTGATTCCTCTTCTTTTCTAAAGTAGTTGGATTTCTTTTCCCATAAATCCTGAAGTTTTGGCGATAATTGCTCAAAATCTTCAGTTCCTGAAACAGTCTCTATATCAACAAAAAGCAAACTGTCCGCTTTGATTTTATTAAGCATAGCAATGATTTATCATAAACAAAGTCAAAAGTTATAAAAAAAGGAGACTCAAACAAAGTCTCCTTTAAATATCTTATTAACAATTATAGTTTTACAATTAAATTCTTCTCAATAAAATGGGTAAGAATATTAATGGCAACTACATTATTTCCTCCTTGAGGAACAATAATGTCTGCATATCTTTTTGATGGTTCAATAAATTGCAAATGCATTGGTTTTACCGTTTTTTCATAACGATCCAACACTTTATTTACCGATCTTCCTCTTTCAACAATATCTCTTTTGATCACACGATTTAATCGATCATCTGCATCGCAATCAACAAATATTTTCAAATCCATTAAATCACGAAGTTCTGGTTGTGTTAAAGCCAAAATCCCTTCAACAATCACCACTTCTTTAGGTTCTACCTTAATGGTTTCATCAGAACGCAAACAGGTTAGGTAAGAATAAATCGGTTGATCAATCGCTTCTCCATTCTTAAGTTTTTTAATGTGCTCCACCAACAACTCAAATTCAACCGATCGTGGATGATCAAAATTTATTTCCTGACGCTCTTCAAGCGGCATATCAGCATTATCTCTATAGTAAGAATCCTGTGGCAATACAGCCACTTCACCCTGTGGCAGTTTCTCTATTATTTTTCTGACAACTGTAGTTTTTCCCGATCCGGTACCTCCTGCAATTCCAATAATCAACATGTTGTATGATATTTAGATGTTTGCTGCAAAATTGATACTTTTGCAATAATTCGGCAAGCAAATTACTAATTATTTAAAAAAGAATTGAAATGATCAAACACATTGCAATGTTTAAGTTCAAGGCTTTCGAGTCGGAAGAGAAGGAGAAAGCTTATCAGGAGAAATTAGTAAACGCATTTGACGGTTTAGAGAATAAAATTCCCGAAATCAAATTTCTACAAATCGGCTTCGATCAATTAAAATCAGATGCTTCATATGATTTTATTGTTAATGTTGACATTGAAAATCTGGATGCCTTATCGGTATATGCTCAACATCCAGACCATGTTAAAGCAGCTGAAGTGATTAAAGAAATGGCAATTGACCGAAAAGTTATTGATTACGAATTTTAGTAATCCCAAAAGCCACATAAACATCAATCAAATTATTTAATTGTACAAAAATGAGTTTGTATCCTTTAAAATTTCAGCCAATCCTAAAAGATAAAATTTGGGGTGGCAGCAAATTAAAAACAGTTTTAAACAAAGACTTTTCTCCTCTTCCAAACGCTGGAGAAAGTTGGGAAATATCGGGAGTTGAAGGAGATATTTCTGTTGTGAGCAATGGTAATCTTGCAGGCAATAATCTAGAGGAGCTTATTGAAGTTTATATGGGCGACCTGGTGGGTGATAAAGTATATGACCAATTTGGAATGGAATTTCCATTGTTGATTAAATTTATCGATGCCAATGATGTACTATCAATTCAAGTGCACCCAGATGATGAACTCTCGAAAGAGAGACACAATGCCTTTGGAAAAACCGAAATGTGGTATGTGATTGAAGCCGATAAAGGATCTGAATTAATCGTAGGTTTCAACCAGGAAGTTGATAAGGCAAAGTATGTTTCCAAATTGGAAGAAGGCAAACTGGAGGAAATCCTAAACAACGAACCAGTTAAAAAAGGAAGTTGTTTCTTTATTCCTGCAGGTAGAGTTCATGCCATTGGAAAAGGTATTTTATTGGCCGAAATCCAACAAACTTCTGATGTTACCTATCGTATGTACGATTGGAACAGAACCGATGATCAAGGAAATCCAAGAGAATTGCATACTGAATTGGCTGTTGATGCTATCGACTATAGTTTTGAGAAAAAATACAGAACTGATTACGAAACAGAAATCAACAAGACTCAAGAATTGGTGCGTTGTCCATACTTTACAACCAACACACTTGAGTTCGATAAGCAAATCGAAAAAGATTATTCTCAATTAGACTCATTTGTAATTTACATGTGTTTGGATGGTAATTTTACCATCGAAAGTGAAGATGGAATTACTACAGAAGTTGCCAAAGGTGAAACTGTTTTAATTCCTGCAGCACTCGAAAATGTTATTCTATTCCCTAAGGGAAAAACTGAAATTCTTGAAGTTTACATCAAGTAAAACTCATTAAATAAAAATGGCCTCTTCTCTGCTAAATGGAGAAGAGGTTTTTTATTTTATTGAAACAAGAATGAATTTATTTCGGAAAATTTAAGAATCTGTATACCTTTGCGCACGAAAACGGAGAACCAATGAATATTACTGCAGCAGAATTCGTAATGTCTAACTCGGATGTTAAAAAATGTCCCAAGCCAGATAAGCCAGAGTATGCCTTTATAGGGCGTTCGAATGTTGGAAAATCATCATTAATCAATATGATTACCAACAATAAAAATCTGGCAAAAACATCTTCGAAACCAGGTAAAACACAGTTAGTAAATCATTTCTTAATAAATAAGGAGTGGTATTTGGTAGATTTACCAGGATACGGATTCGCAAAAGTTGCAAAAAACACGAAACAGCGTTTCTCAAGATTAATATTTAAATACATCGAGAGCAGACCAAATTTGGTAAACCTTTTTGTACTCGTTGATTCGCGTCATGAGCCTCAGTCAAAGGATACTGAATTTATGGAGTGGCTGGGTATTAACGGAATTCCTTTTTCAATCATCTTTACCAAAGCTGACAAACTAACAAAACGAAAACTTGGTGAAAGCATTGAAACTTATAAAAAAGTAATGCTTGAAACATGGGAAGAAATGCCCCCATATTTTATTAGTTCATCATCTAATGGTTTAGGCAAAGATGAAATTTTAAATTATATCGAAGAAACAATTAAGATGACACGGGAATAATACCGTAAAATAAATTCAAGGAAGATCTCTGCTAAAGATATCTTCTTTTTATTTTAAATAGGTGTAAACCCTATAGAAATCAATTGGTCAAAATATTTGCTGTTAAAGGATTTAATTCATTTTTTTGCAGCAATAATTTTTAAATTTGCACAATAAAACATATCTGATTTATAAACAAATAATACTTTAATGAAAGCCCCGATTAAAATCTTTGCTGGCTCGAACAGCGAACACCTAGCTGCTAAAATTGCAGAAGCTGCAGGTTTAAGTGTTGGAGAGTCTAGCATTATTAGATTCAGTGATGGAGAATTTGAAACTGCTTACGAAGAAACAGTTCGTGGAGCTCATGTTTTTATCGTTCAGTCAACTTATCCTCCGACAGATAATTTGATGGAACTTCTATTGATGATTGATGCTGCAAAAAGAGCTTCGGCTTACAAAGTATGTGCAGTTATTCCTTACTTTGGTTTTGCTCGTCAGGATAGAAAAGATCGCCCAAGAGTAGCAATTGGAGCTAAATTGGTGGCAAACCTATTAATGGCTGCAGGTGTTGACCGTGTGATGACAATGGATTTACATGCAGATCAAATTCAGGGATTCTTTGATGTTCCAGTTGATCACCTTTATGGTTCATCAGTTCTTCTTCCATATGTAGAAGAATTAAAGCTTGATAATCTTGTAGTTGCTTCTCCTGATATGGGTGGTAGTAAAAGAGCACATGCGTATGCGAAATATTTGCATGCTGACATGGCGATTTGTCACAAAAGAAGAGAAAAAGCTAATGTTGTAGGTGAAATGACAGCGATTGGTGAAGTTAATGGAAAAAATGTTGTGATTGTTGATGATATGATCGATACAGCAGGAACAATTACCAAAGCCGCTGATATGTTGAAAGAAAAAGGAGCAAAAAGTGTTAGAGCAATTGCTTCTCACGCTGTTCTTTCAGGTCCTGCTTACGAAAGAATCGAAAATTCCTCATTGGAAGAGGTGATTTTTACCAACTCAATTCCATTAAAAGAAGAATCTGGCAAGATTAAATCATTAAGTATTGCTGATATTTTCGCAAAAACAATATTGAATGTTTACAATTGCGAATCAATCAGTTCCAATTTTATTTTATAATTATTATCTTTGCGCCGATTTTAGGTAAAATTATTATAAACGTGTGATGGGATATCAATTGAACCTTTTTACCGGGTGACGATATTGGTATTGAGTAGCACAATAATTATTTTCAAATGAGAACATTAGAATTAAAAGGTTCTTTAAGAACTGACTTAGGAAAAAAAGCGACTAAAGCTTTACGTAGAGAAGAAATGGTTCCTTGTGAATTGTACGGTGGTGAAGAAAACATCCACTTTGCAGTTAGCGAGAAAGACATCAACAAATTGCTTTACACTCCAGAAACTTTCATCGTAAAATTCGATATCGAAGGAAAAGAGTTAACAGCAGTATTGAGAGAAGTTCAATTCCACGCTACTACTGATAAAGCTATCCACGCTGATTTTTACGAAGTATTCGAAGACAAAGCTTTCGAAGTTCAGATTCCAATTAAGGTTGAAGGATTCGCGAAAGGTGTTCAGGCCGGTGGTAAATTGGCAGTTAACTTGAGAAAACTAAAAGTTAAAGGTTTAATGAAAGATCTTCCTGAATTCTTACCTATCAATGTAACTGACTTAGGTCTTGGTAAGAGTACTCAGATTAGAGAACTTGCTTTCGATAACCTAGAATTATTGAATGCTAAAAATGCCGTAGTTGTACAAGTTAAGCTTACAAGAGCTGCTCGTGCTGCTGCTCAGGCTGCTGCTGCAGAATAATTTATTCTCAGATAAAAAATATAACCTCCCTACCTTTAAGGTTTGGGAGGTTTTTTATAAACCTGAGTTTGGTTAAAAATATTATCACAGTTTGCACTGGTTTTGAGTAGAAATTTTCTCAAATTTTCAAAGGAATATCGAGATATTTCAAGGGGATTTGAGGGAATTTATGCCAAAAGCAGTCAAATTCTTTGAAAAAGTCAGCTTCATCCAATCTTCACATTAAAAACTCTTTAAAATATCCCGATATTCTTTCAGATTTTTTAATGCAAATCTTAAATAAATCTGACTTTCCGTGATGGATATTTTTAATCGAACTCAGGTTTTAAGCTTAATTCTGATATCGAACACATCCATAGATTTAAACAATTATTCTAACTTTGGATTTGTTATGATACAGTTCCTGAAAAAATTATTGAGGAAAAAAAATTCCTCCTATAGGGATAAAAAATTTGATCCAATGAAATATCTGGTTGTGGGTTTAGGAAATATTGGTGCAGAATATCACAACACCCGACACAATATTGGTTTTAGCATTTTGGATGCACTTGCAGAAACTGCAAAAATTGAATTTAAAGATGCTCGTTACGGAGCAATGTGCGAATATAAATTTAAAGGCAGAACCTATATTCTTGTAAAACCAAGCACTTACATGAATCTCAGTGGGAAAGCTGTTAATTACTGGTTACAGAAAGAGAAAATTCCAGTTGAAAACATGATGGTCCTGGTAGATGATCTTGCCTTGCCATTTGGAACTTTGCGTTTAAGACCAAAAGGTAGTGATGCTGGGCACAATGGGTTGAAGCACATCAATGCAACTTTAGGCCATCAAAACTATGCCCGCCTTCGCTTTGGCATTGGCGATGATTTTCACAAAGGACAGCAAGTAGACTATGTTTTGGGAAAATGGACCGAAGAAGAATCCGAAAAACTACCTGACCTATACAAAATCTGTATCAACATGATCAAAGGAATGAGTACAATTGGAATTCAAAGAACCATGACGGCATATAACACCAAGAAAAAAGGGAAATAGACTACAAGACATGGACGATAAGGTAAGAGTTGACAAATGGATGTGGGCAGTTCGAATTTTTAAAACCCGCAGTATGGCCGCCGAAGCTTGTAAAAAAGGAAAGGTAAGCATAGATGGTGTTACAATTAAGCCTTCGAGAGAAGTAAAATTGAACGAAAAAATCGACATTCGCGTTCCTCCCATTATTCGAAGTTATCGTGTTAAAGCAATATCTGGCAAAAGAATGTCGGCTAAATTGGCAGTTGATTTTGTAGAGGACATTACCGCACAAGACCAATTGGATTTGCTAAATGCAACCAAAACCTATGGTTTCGAACAACGCCAAAGAGGAGCAGGTCGTCCTACAAAATTAGAACGAAGATTGATAGATAAATTGAAAAAAGGATAATAATACAATGAACAGTGAGCAGTAATAACTGTTGACTGATAACTGTTAATTGTTAACTGATAACCGTATCATGATCATAGCACAGGAAAAAAGAAAAACGAACTTGGCCGAGTACATTTTATACATGTGGCAAGTTGAAGATATTTTAAGAGCTTATAAATTCGACATCGAAGCTGTTGATAAAAACATCATTTCTCAGTTCAAACAAGATGATGAAAAGCATCAGGAAATTAGAGCCTGGTACGAAAACTTGATTGAAATGATGAAAATTGAAAAAGTGGAAGAACGTGGACATTTACAAATCCTAAAAAACAATGTAAATGAACTATTCGATTTTCACTTACACCTTTTGAATAACAAAAAGGACACCGCTTACATTGGATTATTCGAAAAAGCAGCTGGTAACATTGCTGAATTTCGCCAAAAATCTCAAGCAAAAGAAGAAAATAACGACATTGAAGTTTGTCTTACTGCTTTATATGGCATTTTAATGCTAAAACTTCAACAAAAAGAAATCTCGAAAGAAACGATTGCTGCTGTTACAACTTTTAGCCAGTTAATCTCAGATTTAACTGCCAAGTACAAAGCTTTCGAAGAAGAAAAGGAATAGTATAAAGTCTCTTAAATACTTATGGAAGGATCAAACAAAAAAAGCAACTGGCTTTTACTCTTATTGGTATCATTCATTTGGGGTAGCCCATATATTTTAAGGGAAATTGCCTTAGAAAGTTTTAGCCACGATCAGGTTGCTGCCTTTCAGGTTTTCCTGTCTTTTTTACTGTTTCTTCCATTAATATTTAAGAATTTTAAAAAGCTTGGTAAGGATAATATCATTCCTTTGATATTATCGGGATTGACTGGTAACATTGGTCCCTCCTACTTTTTTGCCAAAGCTCAAACCTTAATCAGCTCCTCAATTGCTGGTATGCTAACTGCCATGCTGCCAACAATCACTTTGTTAATGGCAATCCTATTATTTAAAAACAAAACCAACATAAAAATAATCGGAGGTATTTTACTTGGTTTCACAGGAACATTAATCATCATCTTTTCCGGTGAGTCTCATGGAACAACCCATTTACTGGGGATTTTCTATGTTTTTATGGCAATGGTTTCGGTTGCTACCAGTATTAACATTATAAGCTTTGCCTTACCAAAACTTACAGGTACCGAAATTGCATCTTTGGCATTCCTTTTTGTTGGACCTATGGCAGGTTCTTATTTGGCATTTACAGATCTCAGCGCACCATTGGCAGCTGAAAATTTTACCAACAGTGCTTTAATGCTTACCCTATTGGCCTTACTAACTTTTGCAGGAGTAATATTTTACAATCGCCTCATTAAACAATCGTCGCACGTTTTTGCAGCTTCCATTGCCTATCTTATTCCCATAGTGGCAATTTTCTGGGGAATTGTAATCGGAGGAGATCAAATTTCATTGGCACAAATCGCATCAATTATCATTATCTTAGTGGGAGTTAACCTAACACACCGATAATTGTGAATAAAAACATTCTTCTTGCCTTAAGTTCAGGAATTCTTCTTGGAATTCCGTTTTGTATACCATCACTTTTTTTCCTGATACTATTTGCATGGATTCCATTACTGTTTCTGGAAGAAAGGCTTAAAAAGCATCACAATCCATATTTACTTTTCAACTACACATTTCTAAGTATTACAGTTTGGAATGCAATGGCTTATTGGTGGGTGGCACAAGCACATATTTTAGGAGTTACTCTCATCATTTTAATAAATTCAATGCTGCTTGCGCTGATATTTTGGTTGATCAGTAAAGCAAGGCAGACCATGCGAATTTCAATACTTATTCCATTTCTGATTATTTGGCTAGGTTTTGAATATTTTCATACACAGTGGGATTTGGCCTGGCCTTGGTTAAACCTGGGCAATGCGTTCGCCTCTGCTCCTGCATGGATACAATGGTATGAATACACTGGTACCAGAGGTGGTAGTTTGTGGATCATCCTCATCAACTTCTGCATCTTTGAAATCATCCGACGAGAAAAGGACTTTCGCTATTCGCAAGTATTCATTTTATTGATCTTATTTGGAATCCCTCTTCTATATTCTTCCATTAAAAATGACATCAATCCTGAAAACATATCAGACAATCGAACATTTGCATTAATTCAACCCAATCTCGACCCTTATACCGAGAAGTTTGTTCCCGAAAATCAAGCAATCCATTTTAACAAATTTATTGGATTGACTGATTCTATTTGTAAAGCATTACAGCCTGATTATCTGTTTGGACCAGAAACGTTAATTCTTCAGGCAATTAATGAAAAGCAGCCCAATTCTTCAGTTTATTATCAACAACTTGTCAACTTAAAAGAGAAATATCCAAAAACAAATTTTCTGATTGGAGTTCACAGTAAGATTGATGATGAATCATTCAACTCAGCACTTTTAATCAGCGATTCTATTCCTCAGTTCTACCACAAAACCAAATTGGTTCCCATGTTTGAGAGAATTCCTTTCGATAAATACCTGGGATTCTTAGATAAATATTCTCTTGAATTAGGTGGTTACAATGGAACCTACAGCAGTAGAAATGAAACGGATTACTTTATGGCCGATTCAACTGCAATTGTGCCTGTGGTTTGTTTCGAATCTATTTTTGGTGACTACTGTGCAAGACGTATTCCTGAAACAGCTGGATTTATTTGCATGATTACCAACGATGGCTGGTGGAAAAATACTCCTGGTTATCTGCATCATTTTAACTTTAGCCGCATTAGAGCCATTGAAAATCGTCGCGATTATATTCGCGTTGCAAACAATGGAATTTCTGCTCATATCAACTCTAAAGGCACGATAATTGCTAAAACAAGTTGGTGGAACAAAACAATACTTAGCGGAAATCTGAGTTTATTAAGTGCTAAAACTTTCTATTCTGAGCATGGAGATTACATTGGTCGAACTTGCCTGTTTTTTGCCATTCTTCTCTTAATCTTTGTTAAAATTCGTACTTATACGCATCGATTATCAGGCAGAAAGTTTTAATTCCATTAATTTTGAATGAACTATTAAAAAACTAAAATTTCACACAATATGTATCGATTATTACTTGCCTTACTTACGGTTTGCATGATGAGCGGGACGCTTAGCGCAGCAAAACACAAGAAAATTGAAAAGACATTCAAGTCTGTTGAGAACCTAAAAATAGATGCCCATTACGGAAAAGTCCAGATTAAGAATTGGGATAAAGATGAAATTCATTTCGAAGTTCTAATCGCGGTTGACGGATCAAAAGAAGATAAAAATGCTACCATGGTTGAGAACATCAATATCGATTTTACTGAGGGAGGTCAGCAGTTGGTAGCTCAAACGGTTTTGGGAGATTTCTTTTCCCTCAGGAAATTAACCAACTCATTGTTCAACAAGGGTAAAATTAAAATTTCGTACACAGTGCAAATGCCTGCTTCTGTAAATCTTGAAATCATTCAGAAAGATGGTGATGTATTTCTGGACGATCACAATGCCAAGTTTACCTTGGATCAAAATGGTGGAAACTTCACCGCTAATAGCTTAAATGGCAACAACAGTTTAAAGTTTTCTAATGTAAATGCAAAAATCAATCAGCTTGCAATCACAGAATTGGATGCTACTGGTTCTGAAATTAAAATTGAGAATGCTGATAAAATCTCGGGAGAAAGCCGCGATTCTGAATACAACATTCAGGTAATCGACAACCTAAACATTAAATCGGCACGCGATAAATTTGATGTAAAAGAGATTGAAACACTATACGGTACTTCGAACTTTACCAAATTTGAAATTGCTCAATTGGGTGACGAAATTGACTACGAATTAAAATTCGGTCACATCAATGTTTTCAACATTAACAACATGTTCTCTTTCATTAAGCTAGATTCTAAATATGGCCATATTGGATTAAGCTTTATGGAAGGTTGCAACATCGATTACGAAATCAATCACAAGTCGGTGAAGTTCGACAACTCGAATGATTTTACTTTAAAGAACGAAGAAACTGCAGATAAAAACACTTACGTTGCAAAAGGAAAAGTTGGCTCTAAGAAATCAATCTCGAAATTGAATATTCGCGCCAACAATTGCAAGATGAGATTAGAGTAATACTTTCTACTTAAAATACAAACGACCAATTCCTATAGGGGTTGGTCGTTTTTTATACTATCTGATTTACACAATAAACCTTAAACAAAACATTTTAACTCGTAAAAAGGGAATCAATTTGTAGCTTATATGAACGAATAAGTAGCAAGAATGAACGTGTAAGTAGGAAGAATGAATGGAAAAGTAACAAGAATGAATGAGTAAGTAAGAAGAATGAATGGATATGTAGCTAAAATGAAAGTCTCTAATCTTGTGTAAATCCTTTTACATAATGAGTGAGAATTCTACTAATCTATCCTCAAGCTGGTTCTCTATTTTGGCATGCTTTTCTCTTCTAAATTATCATTTTTAACATCTTTTAAGTCCTGCAGCAAGCTCCTTTTTATTATATTCAAGCGAATTAAAACAAAACAACATGAAACGATTATTTGCAATAACAATACTATCTCTGCTTTTAAGCAGTGCATTTGCACAGAAAAACCTAAAGAGTACTTTCGAGAAAGATTTAATCAGTTATACCACTGCTTTTAACAACAAACAATGGGATGTTGTAACTGAAATGATGTATCCTCGAATCTTTGAGATGATGAGCAAGGACAATATGATCATGGTCATGCAAGGAATGGACAATATGGGTGTTAAAATGACTACCGATTTTAAATCCATCAACAGAATTTCTGATGTTGTTGAATCGGGTAACGAGAAATATTGTAAGATTCATTACTATGGTATCGTTAAGGTGAGACTTTCAGGCTTAATGTCGCAAGGATCAGCATTGGTTCAACCTAAATTCGAACAAGAATTTGGTAAAGAAAATGTGAAGTACAACGAGGAAAGTAATTCATTTACCATTAAGGCTCATAGATCTATGGTTGCCATTGCCAATAAAAAATCCAGCGATTGGAAATACATCGATATCAATTCGCCACAAGCCAAAGGATTACAAAATTTGATTCCCGAACATGTGAAGAGGCAGTTGAGGTAAGAGTCTTACCTCATCCCGATAAACCATTTTAAAGGAGCTTTATTCTGCAGAAATTATACTTTAAGAAATATTGAACTATTGGAATATATACAGATTTCAATTATATTAGAATTACACGAAAGAAATACAAGAACAACAAAAACACACTATGAAAATATACTTCTCAGGATCGATCCGAGGCGGACAAGAGGACGCTGAAATCTACAAACAGATTATCGATGAATTAAAAAAATATGGTAATGTGCTAACAGAGCATATTGGCTCTAAAGTTCAGGATACCAATTTATCAGATGAAGAAATTCACGACCGAGATTTAAAATGGGTAATGGAAGCTGATGTGGTGGTAGCAGAGGTAACCACTCCTTCGCTTGGAGTTGGCTACGAAATTGGTCGCGCAGCCGAATTCAATAAACCAATTATCTGTTTGTATCGAAAGAATGATAAAAAACAGGTTTCTGCAATGATAGCAGGTTGCTCCCAAGTAAAAAATTTCGAGTATTCAAAAGTTGAGGATACCAAACAAATACTCGCTGAACAGTTTCGCGACATCAATAAAGATTGGAGAAATATCAATTATTTAAAAGATGGATCACCAATTCAGATAAAAGCCTATAATTGCCTGAACAAACTTGGAATTTTAGATTCTTTGGCAGAATACAATCCTACTTTAACAGGTACTATTCCAATTGGCATATCAGTAAAAGAAAGTGATTTGGATATTGCCTGTAGGTTTTTTGATGCTGACCGTTTTGAACGTGTTGTGGAATCAATTTACGGAAAACAAAAAGATTTTAAAATTGAGCAAAAAGAAAAAGCTGGTTATTGGGTAGTAGTTGCCAAGTTTAATTACGAAGGTTTCGATATCGAAATTTTTGGTTCAGCATATCCGGTTGTAGCGCAGAATTCTTATCGACACATGTTGATTGAGGATCGCATTTTAAAACTTTTAGGTGAAGATTTTAATAAAGAAGTGGTAAAATTGAAAGAAACAGGTGTTAAAACTGAACCCGCTTTTGCTAATCTGCTAAATCTGGAAGGTGATCCTTTTTATGAGCTATTGAAGCTTGAATCCTATAGTGATGGTGAAATCAAAAAACTTTGGAAGTAAAAGTTCAAATTCTTAGACGAGAGATTGTTTTACCCTAAAATAAGTATACTCTATCAAATTGATATTAGAGTTAATGCAAGGATATTTATTTTTGATCGGGGGAATAGTAGAAGATGGCAAAATTAAATTGTTGGGAATATTTTGAGTGTGGAAGAGAAATTGGAGGTGTTAATACCAATGAATTAGGTATTTGTCCTGCGAGTACATCAATTGCAAACTCTGGTATAAATAATGGCACTAACGCTGGAAGAAGTTGTTGGACTATTGAAGGCACATTATGCAATAAAAGTATTCAAGGAGAAATTGAAGAAAAGCTTTTAGGATGCATAAACTGCAGCTTTTTTAAAATGGTTGACAATGAAGAAAGTCGTGCTTTTATCTTATTAAATAAGGAACTTGTGAAAAAGTAAAAGGAATATTTAAGTTTTGTTGTATAATTTTTCCAGAGCTTGTGAAATTACTTTGCAGCACTATATGCAACTTATCTTTTCCAATCCAAATAAACTTGAAAAAACAGCTTGGCTGCATTAGCAGCCAAGCTGTTAGTTATATGCTGTATTTAATTTAGAGCTGTTTAAGCAACTCTCTTGCAATTACTACTCCATTTACCGAAGCTTGCATTAAACCGCGTGTAATACCAGCCCCATCACCTCCAAGGTAAAGATTCTTCACCGATGTTGATTGGAAGCTTTCGTCCACTTTCGTGATATTGCTATAGAATTTTACTTCCACCCCATACAATAACGTTTCATCAGAAGCCAAACCTGGTGTTACTTTATCCAAAGCATAAATCATCTCCTCGATATCCTTTAGGATACGATGTGGCAATACCAAACTCAAATCACCTGGCACGGCATCTTTCAAAGTTGGAATAATATTATTTCGATACAATCGATTGGAGGTCGTTCTGCGTCCGCGAACCAAGTCGCCAAATCTTTGTACCAAAATTTGGTTATTGGTTAGCATGTTTGCCAACCTGGCAATGTGCTTACCATATTCAATTGGTGCTTTAAAAGGTTCGGTAAACTTCTGCGATACCAATAGTGCGAAGTTGGTATTATCACTCTTCAGGTCTTTGTAGCTGTGTCCGTTTACAACTGCTAAATCTCCATCGTAATACTCCGAAGAAACAAATCCACCTGGATTACTACAGAAAGTTCTCACCTTATCATCAAAAGTTTGGGTGTAGTGAATTAGCTTAGCCTCGTAAAAATTCTCATTAATATCCTGCATGATTTCGTTTCTACATTCAACACGAACACCTATATCAACAACACCAACCTCGGTAGAAATACTTTCTTTGCTACATTCTTTCATCAGCCAATCAGCCCCCTCTCTACCAACCGAAACCATTACCAAATCGGCATAATAGCTTCCTTTTCCATTCTTAACTCCTTGGATTTTATCTCCTTCAAGAATTAAGCTTTCCACAGCACAATTAAACTGTACCTCAACTCCCTTTGATGTTACATACTCGTACAAACGCTTGTACAAATCCTGTGCTTTTTCGGTTCCCAAGTGACGAACCGGACAGTGAACCAATTTTAAATTCGATTCAATGGCTTTGCGACGAATATTCTCCATAGCAGGAGTTAATTTCTCACCATGAATATCAGTAGCTGCACCAAATTCCAGATAAATCTTATCTGTATAAGCAATTAGATCAATGGTTTCTTCAACTCCCAAATAATCAGGAAGAGTTCCACCCACTTCGTGCGATAAAGACAATTTTCCATCAGAGAATGCACCTGCACCTGCCCAACCTGTAGTAATGCTACAAGGTTTACAGTGCACACATGTTCCACCATTGGTGTGTTTCGGACAAGATCTTTTGTCCATTCCTCTTCCCTTTTCAAGGATTAAGATTTTTAAGTCGTCTCGATTTTTTACTAATTCGTAAGCACAAAAAATACCGGCTGGACCGGCTCCGACAATAATCACATCGTATTTTTCCATACGTAATTTAAATTTTAAAAGATTAAAGCGGCTTACCATTTTTTCGAAAGGCAAACTTTCAAAAATAGGAATTCTTTTTAAATGAGAGAACGGTTTAAACTTATAATGAGTATAAATACCAGGCAAATAAAAACCGGAACATATTGATGCTCCGGTTCTTCTTCATTCAATTCTTATTTCATCTTTTAGCAAACTCTTTTTTTCCATTCTCTAGAAACTCAAGGAATCTGTCTGCATTCAGGTCATATGCTCGTGGCTCTACCAGCGTATTTTCATCATGATCCAAAAGCACATAATAAGGTTGTGCATTTACACCGAATCTGGTAATCTGAAAATCGGCATATTTCTTACCCAATGTCTTTTTTACTTTTCCATCATAGGAGGAAGTTACCCAATCTTCTTCTGGCAATTTCTGCTTATCATCCACGTAAAGTGCAATAATCACATAATCCTCTCGAAGCACTTTTTGCACTCTGGCATCAGACCAAACATTGGCTTCCATTTCTCTACAGTTTACACAACCGTGTCCCGTAAAATCAATGAAAATAGGCTTATTTTGCTCCTTGGCACAAGCTAATCCTTGATCAAAATCAAAATAACCTTGTAAGCCATGTGGCAAGTGTAATTTATCAGCGTATTTGGGTGTTTCACAAATCTCACTTTTGGCATCTTTAAAACTAGCACCCGATTGATCACGTACTATGGCAGAGATATCAAAATCTTGTGTGGTTTGAGGAGGCAAATAACCTGAAATCGCCTTTAAAGGCGCTCCAAACATTCCTGGAATCATGTACACCACAAATGAAAATGAACAAATTGCCAACATTAATCTTGGCACCGATATGTATTTTAAATCACTATCATGACTAAATTTTAATTTACCCAAAAGGTAGAATCCCATTAAAGTGAAAATTACAATCCAGATTCCCAAATAAACTTCTCTATCTAAAATTCCCCAATGGTAAGTTTGATCGGCAATACTTAAAAATTTGAGACCTAAAGCAAGTTCTAAAAAGCCTAAAACCACCTTAACCGAATTCAACCATCCTCCAGATTTTGGGAGATTATTTAGCCATGAAGGGAAAATGGCAAATAAGGTAAATGGCAATGCAAATGCCAAGGAAAATCCAAACATCCCAACAATCGGCTCCAAAACTGCTCCTCCGGCCGATTGTACCAAAATAGAACCTACAATAGGTCCTGTACAAGAAAATGAGACCAGTACAAGTGTAAATGCCATAAAGAATGATCCAGCTAATCCTCCCTGGTCCTCTTTTGCTACCGATTTATTTACCAACCATGATGGTATTGTAATTTCGAACATTCCAAAAAACGAAAAGGCAAAAATGAAGAAAATAGCAAAGAAGATGACATTAGGAATCCAATGCGTACTCAACCAATTGGCAAAATCAGCTCCTAAAGTAATGGCTACAATGGTTCCAATAATGGTATAAATACCAATGATCGAAACTCCATAAAACACTGCATTAAAAATGGCTTTCTTTCTGTTCTCTGAACTATGCATAAAAAACGAAACCGTCATGGGAATCATTGGAAACACACATGGAGTAAGTAAAGCTATCAAACCAAAGGTAAAAGCAATGAAAAACAATGACCACAAGGAAGCGTATTCCTTTCTTGGATTTTTCATTGCATTAATTTTTTCCTTTTCTGCTTTTACAGGTGTTCCATCAACTCGACTTGATAGTGTACTACCCTCATTTATGACAAACTCAAAATCTGGAGTAAACAACACACATTCTCCTTCTCTACAGGTTTGATATTCCATCTCACCTGTAACAGTAAATTCATTATCGGATAAAACTTTGATTTTTTGCTTTAAGATTGCTTCATGCTCAAAATATTCGATATCCATTTCGAATATTTCGTCGAAAGTTTTTTTGGCTTTGGTAATTTCTTGTACTTCTCCAATGCGTTCATAATTATCCGATTCTTCGAAAGTAAAGCTCAATCGAACCGGTCCTCCATCTTCGAAATGTTGTGAATACAAATGCCAATCCTGATCTATTTGTGCTTTAAAGACAAGATTAAGTTCCGTGTCACTTAATTTTTCAGTAGTAAATTCCCAGGAAACAGTTTCTATAATTTGTGCTTGTGTGCTTAAGAAACCGGTAAGGAGTATTCCCAGAAGTAAGGTGAGAATTTTTTGCTTCATATGGTTTAGTTTTTTTACTATAATGCATATAAAATTAGCATTATAAGCAAATTACACAAAACCATATTATCCTCTTAACAGTTATTTAAGAGGATTTTGCAATATGTATTTACAGAATGATTATAGTTCGATTTCCTGATTATTGTCATCGAAAATCTTAAATCCCAATAAATCGTATGAAGGAATTTCTTTTACCGCCAATTTAATCCCAAGCTTCGATTGCCATTCGCGGCGTAATGTCTTCCAGAATCCTTTATTGATATATGCTGCAACAAACGGATGAACTTTTAGTGTTAGTTTCTTTTCGCCGCTATCAGCAACTGATTTTAGTTTTTCTTCAATCTGATCGGTTAATAATACAGCTGGTGATATTTTTCCTGAACCAAGACATGTAGGACAAGTTTCCTGTATCTCAATGTTCATTTCAGGGCGAACACGCTGACGTGTAATCTGCATCAAACCAAACTTACTCAAAGGTAAGATATTGTGTTTGGTTCTGTCCAGTCCCATTACCTCTTTCATACGTTCGAAAACCTTTTGGCGATTCTCAGCTGAATGCATATCAATAAAATCGACAACTATAATTCCACCCATATCGCGAAGGCGAAGCTGACGAGCAATTTCATCTGCTGCAGCAAGGTTCACCTCAACAGCATTTGTTTCCTGATCGTTTCCTGCTTTCGAACGGTTTCCACTATTCACGTCAATAACATGGAAAGCTTCGGTATGTTCAATAATAAGGTAAGCTCCGTTTTTAAACGAAACAGTTTTCCCGAATGAAGATTTGATTTGCTTATCAACACCCAATTGGTCAAAAATCGGCATATCACCTGTAACATGCTTTACAATTTTTGATTTTTCAGGTGCGATACCTGCTATGTAGTTTTTAATATCCTTGGCAGCACTTGCATCATTTACATAGATATTTTCGAACGATGAATTCAATATATCACGCAAAATTGCAGTGGTTCTGTCCATTTCGCCTAAAACTAGTTTAGGAGGTTGCATATCTCTAATATGCTGGAAACTTCCTTCCCATTTTTCCACCAAAGATCGAAGTTCCTGATCCAATTCAGCAACACGTTTTCCTTCAGCAACAGTTCTAACAATAACCCCATAGTTTTTAGGCTTTATGCTTTGAAGTAGCTGACGCAAACGACTTTTCTCTTCTGTTGATTTGATTTTCTGAGAAATAGAAACTTTATCAGAAAAAGGAATCAGAACAATATTTCGTCCTGCAATGGATATTTCCGAGCAAAGTCTCGGTCCTTTTGTAGAAATTGGTTCCTTGGCAACCTGTACCAGAATGTACTGCCCCGATTTAAGAACATCGGACATTTTACCATTCTTATCGATATCCTGCTCCAATCTCATTTTAGAGATGGACAGATTACGACCTTTTCGTGCCAAGGCCTGTTGTAAGAATTTGTTTAGTGAACGAAATTGATGTCCAAGGTCCAGATAATGCAAAAATGCATCTTTCTCATACCCAACATCAACAAATGCAGCATTTAACCCAGGCATAATCTTCTTTACCTTTCCCAAATATATGTCTCCTACCGCAAATTGAAGATTACTTTTTTCTCTGGTTAACTCAACCAATTGTTTGTTGCTAAGTAGAGCAATTACAATTTCATTAGGGTTTACATCAATTACAAGTTCGTTACTCACTATTTAAATTCTTCTTATTTTTATTAAAGGTAATCAGTTCTTACAAATAGATAAACCTAAAGTACTAAAAAGTTCTTTAGGTTTATTTATTTTGTTCTTACAAACAAGCTATAAGAAAATTATTTCTTCTTCTTATGACGGTTTTTTCTTAGTCTTTTCTTACGCTTGTGCGTAGCCATCTTATGTCTTTTTCTTTTCTTTCCGCTAGGCATAACTTCGAATTATTTAATGAATTTAAAAATCTAAAACTACTTTACGTTAGTTTTCACTTTACTTACGAAAGTTTTCGCAGGCTTGAAAGCTGGAATAAAGTGTTCAGGGATTATAATTGTAGTGTTTTTAGAAATGTTTCTTGCAGTTTTCTCTGCTCTTTTCTTAACGATAAAACTTCCGAAACCTCTCAAATACACATTCTTTCCTTTTACCAATGAACCTTTAATAGTATCCATGAAAGCTTCTACAGTTTTTTGAACTGTAATTTTCTCAATTCCTGTGTTTTTAGAAATCTCGTTAACAATATCTGCTTTAGTCATCTCTTAAAAAATCTTTAATTATCAATTATTTACAACATCATTTCCTCAAATCAGATTGCAAATATATAAGATTTCCAGTTATTAACGAAATCGAAAACAAATATTTTTACGCATTTTTGAAAAAAATTAAATCATACATTTTTTTTCGAGATGCTTAATAACCAAATCATAAACTGGTATTGCGAGAACAAACGCGACCTTCCTTGGCGAAATACGAAGGATCCATATCTAATATGGATTTCTGAAATCATGTTACAACAAACCCGAGTTGTCACAGCAATTGACTATTATTACAAATTTACAAAAAGGTTTCCAACTGTAACAGATTTAGCATTAGCTGATGAGCAAGAAGTTTTAAATTTATGGCAAGGATTAGGATATTATTCACGAGCCAGGAACTTACATTTTGCAGCAAAAACAATTCATACCACATATAAAGGTGTATTTCCGAGTACTTATAAAGAAATTCTTGCCTTAAAAGGTATTGGCACATACACTGCAGCTGCAATCTCATCTTTCGCGTTCAATTTACCTTATGCGGCAATAGACGGTAATGTTTATAGAGTGCTTTCAAGATTGTTTGGCATAGAAACTCCAATTGATAGCAGTGAAGGGAAAAAGTTATTTCAAAATGTTGCTACTGAAACTATGGGAAATGCAAGGCCTGAAGTATACAATCAAGCGATAATTGAATTTGGTGCATTACAATGTACGCCAAAGTCACCCAATTGTAGCATTTGTCCTCTTCATTCTAATTGTTTTGCATACAAATCTAACATGGTAGATCAATTGCCTGTAAAGAGCAAACAAATTAAGCCGAAGAATCGATATTTCTACTATTTGTTCCTATCTTGTTCAGATCGTTTTGCCATTGAAAAAAGAGAGGGAAAAGATATTTGGAAAAACATGTATCAATATCCCCTAATCGAAAGTAATGCTGAACTTTCAACTGTACAATTATTACAATCGGACCAATGGAATGAAATTTTTGATTCTTCCAATTTGGTAATACAATCAATTAGTGATAATATCGTGCACAAATTAACGCATCAAAATATCAATACCAGATTCATCCATATTGATATTGATGCCGAGGAAATCAAAAATTTTAAAAGGTTTATTTTTGTAAATAAAAAGGAATCGGAAAAATACCCTTTCCCTAAATTGATTAATAATCACATTTTAAAATGTGTTATTTAAAATAAGCCCTAAATATGTTATGATACAACATAAAAGTTTGTAACTTTAAACTATTGCTAACTAAAAATTTAAACATATGTCAGTAAACAAAGTAATTCTAGTAGGAAATGTAGGAAAAGATCCTGAAGTAAAATACTTCGACAATGATGTAAGTGTTTGTAATTTTCCTTTGGCGACAAGCGAAACTTATACCAAAAATGGTGAAAAAGTTACCCAAACTGAATGGCATAACATTGTTCTTTGGCGCGGATTGGCAAAAGTTGCTGAAAACTACGTAAAAAAAGGTATGCAATTGTATATTGAAGGTAGCTTAAGAACCAGATCTTGGGAAGATCAGGATGGAAATAAAAAATACATCACAGAAGTTATGGCTTCGAACATGCAAATGTTGGGTAGAAAAGGTGATAACGAAGCTGCTCCACAGGCAAGTTCTGAAATGACTCAGCCAACAGCTGCTGCCGATACTTCTGTTGAGGAAGAAACTGATGATCTTCCATTCTAAATTACAAGAGTGTTAACTAACTTGAGAAAAAATTGGAAACAGACAGTTTTTCAACACTATTTTTAAACAATTCTGATATTGTTTTTCACACTTTAGATATAGGTACCATTATAAGTTTACTTGTAATGGTACTTCTTTTATTTTGCTCCGCTTTGATTTCAGGATCCGAAGTTGCTTTGTTCTCACTATCACCTCAACAAATTAGTGATATCGAAGCTGAAGAAAATCAAAAAAATAGAAGATTATTAAAGCTTTTAAGAATGCCAGAGGAGCTGCTGGCAACCATTCTGATTGGGAATAACTTTGTAAATGTTGGAATTGTTATACTTTCTAGCTTTATTACCAATTCGATAGTAGATTTCTCCAATGCTCCAACCATTGGATTTTTGGTTCAGGTGGTAATTATTACTTTCCTGTTATTACTTTTTGGTGAAATCATTCCAAAAGTTTACGCCACGCAAACTTCAGTTAGATTTTCAAAATTCATGGCTTTTCCCTTGTTCTATATGGAAAAGATTTTCAGACCCATGTCGGTAATTCTAATTAAATCCACTTCGATTGTTAACAAACGAATTTCCAAAAGGCAAAATATTTCCATGGGTGATTTATCACAGGCACTTGAATTGACTGCGGATGAAATCACTGAAGAAATGGAAATTCTGGAAGGGATTGTAAATTTTGGAAACATTAATGTAGTGGAGATTATGAAATCGCGTGTTGATGTTGTTGCCATTGACGTAAGAACTGGTTTTGGGAAACTAAAATCGATTCTAATCGATTCTGGATATTCCAGAATTCCTGTGTACGATGGAACTTTCGATAACGTGCGTGGTATTTTGTATGTGAAAGACCTGTTGCCTCACCACCATAAACCAAACACTTTTCGTTGGCAATCTATAATCAGGCCACCATTTTATGTACCTGAAACCAAAAAGATCAACGATTTGTTGGAAGAATTCCAGACTCAGAAAAACCACATGGCCATTGTTGTTGATGAATATGGGGGTACATCCGGAATTATTACCATGGAAGATATCCTGGAAGAAATTATTGGAGACATTACCGATGAGTCGGATGAAGAAAAGGAAACTTATACACTTGAAAAAGATGGCACTTACCTGTTCGAAGGAAAAACTCTGCTTAACGATTTCTTTAAAATAACTGAAATAGATTCTGATTTATTTGAAGATATTAAAGGTGACGCAGATACATTGGCGGGTCTTCTACTGGAAATGAAAGGTGAAATTCCTCAAAAGAAAGAAGAATTCTCACACCAGAATTTCAAATTTATTGTAGAAGCAGTAGACAATAGACGAATCAAGAAAATTCGTTTTCTGCCTCCTAAAGTGAAATTAGCCAAATAAAATACATTACATCTGAATACAGTACAAAATGAAGTTAACTCAGTTCGTTTCATACATTCTTATTGCCTTTCTTACACTTGGTTTTATATCCTGTAAAGAGAAATATACGCCAAAACCTAAAGGCTATTTTCGTATTGATTTGCCAGAAAAACAGTATGAAAACTGGAGCAATAATTACCCATACAGTTTCGATAAATTGTCGATTGCCAATGTGAGCATAGACAATACTAAAGGGGCCGAAAAATATTGGTTAAATATTCAGTATCCCGATTACAAGGCTACCATTCATTTAAGCTATAAAAGTGTAGATGGAAATGTTGATGAGTACCTTGAGGATTCGCGAAAAATGGCATACAAACACAGTATTAAAGCTGATGCCATTGGTGAGCAAGCATTCCTAAACCATGATAAAAACGTTTATGCTCTAATTTATCGAATCAAAGGAAATGCTGCCTCATCGGTACAATTTGTTGCAACCGATAGTACCAAGCATTTTTTGCGCGGTGCTCTCTACTTTAAAGAACATCCAAACCAAGATTCTTTGGCTCCGGTAATTCAGTATATCGATAAAGATATGGTGAAGTTGATTGAAAGCTTAAAGTGGACAAAATAATTTTCTGAAACGAATGCCTCTTTTTAAACACCTAAATATTAGCGAGGATTGTAATCTATACATCTGGAAAATTGATGAAGAGGTAGATTACTTCAAAAATCAAGTTGATTTAAGCGATAAAGAAGTTGAAAAATTCAATTGCTTTGGCAGCGAATCGAGGAAAAAAGAGTATTTGGCTACCCGATTGCTGGTTCAGAAATACATTTCTTCTGATTTAAGAATTGAAAACAACGAACATGGAAAACCGATTTTAGTTGGTTCCGATTTAAATATTAGCGTAAGCCATACCAAAAACTTTGCTGCCATATTCATATGCAAGCATTCCACGCCTGCCTTGGATATGGAATATCTATCTGATAGGGTTCATCGAATTGCAAAGCGATTTCTTTCAGAATCGGAACTGGAAAATGTTTCAGATCAAAATCGAACCTTCCACCTATACCAACATTGGTGCGCAAAAGAATGTCTAATTAAATTCTATGGCAAAAAGGATGTGCATTTGATTGATGAGTTGAAGATTCATCCTTTTTCACCCAATCAAGATACATTCACAGGGGAAGTTTGTCGTGATGATTTTTCTGAATCTTATACTTTCCAATACATCCAGTTTGATGAATATTTGCTGGTTTATTCTTTAAAATAAAATCATTACTAAATAGGTAAAACCTGAAGCATATTTTAATCAATGTCAGTATAGGCAAAGCTTAAAAAATCGACTTTTTGAACGATGCCTGTTTAGGTAATGCCAAAAAAATTGAATTTTAACCCAATGCCTGTTTAGGCAAGGCTCAAAATATTGAATTTTGACCGATGCCCGTTTAGGTAAAGCCCAAAAAAATGACTTGTTGACCAATACCAGTTTAGGTAAAGCTCAAAAAATTGACTTTTGACTGATGCCTATTTAAGCATGAACAAATCGCAACTGATAACTGCCTACTGTGTTAACTCCTCAATTGGATTACCATCGCAGCCTGCAGGGATCGAAATATTCAAGAAATTAGAAATTGTTGGAACGATATCTTCTACATAAACAGTGCGAGAAACTGTACCGCGTTTGATTTTCCATCCATACCAAAACAATGGAACCTGATTGGTGTAGCTGTATTGAGCAATTTCATCTCTCTCATCCTTCGTCTTGTGCATCCAACCTGGTTCAAGGGTAATTAATACATCACCTGATCGTTTTTGATTGAACGAACGCTGCACTTTCTGCATCACCCCATGCGTATAGTTTGCAGTAATTAAACTGCTGGCTGGAATGGTACTGGCCACACCAGTAAACTGAATCAAGAAGTTGGCAGCTTTTAACTGCATCTCCTCCAAGGATAGTTTCGAATCTTCAATCAACTGATGATTTAAATAAACCTGCTGTGAATCGTATCCCAAAATCCAATCTCCACTACCATACAAAACATTCAAGTATGATTTTAGTAAAGCCATTGCGTTATAGGAACTAAAATATCCGTTGGGAATATTTTGCGCTTTTAAATTTTCAGGCGTGTAGTTTGCCGATTGATCTGCAGTTAGGAACACAAGCACATTTTCCAAGCCAATCTGCTCATCAAGGAAATTCAGAAAGTGTTCTATTTCTCTATCTAATCTGATAAAGTTATCAATCATTTCGGCAGAAAAAGGAGAAAGTTCCCTGTGTTTGTAACCCAAACATGAAAAAGTTACGGCTAAAAAATCGGTATCATCATCGCGCCCTAAATTTTCATTTATTATAGCAGAAATGGCAAAATCTTTTACCAACATGTTTCCAAACGGAGTTGCCTTGATGGCTTTGTATCCGTAAGTTCTTTTTTCTTTATTCAAATCGTAATAGAAATCAGAAGAAAGTCCAACCTTACCTAAAATTTTTTCTGAAATTCCTGGTTTATCCTGTCCATCAAATGGCTTCCAGATACGATCCATATAGAAATCGGCAAAATTCTTATTATTGAACTCACTTACCCAATTGTAAAGAGTATCCTGATAGTGAGAAGATGTAACAAACTTTCCTGACAAATCATCCATCCAGTAGGCTCCATCGGCTCCATGTCCTGCAGAAAACAATGCAGATTCGGGATTTAAACCAACTCCAATTACCCTGGAGTGATGATTGAATAACTTGATTTCATCGCCAACGGTTGGTGCCAATAAGTTTTTAGGAGATTTTCCTTTTTCTTCCGTTTCAATGCCAACAATTTTAGCTGCCTCATCATCTTTTGCCAGGTTTAATTCACCTGATAACCGATCGTACCAACCATGTGAAATTACTCCATGATAAGATGGTGGCGTTCCGGTAAATATGGTTGCATGATCGGGACCTGTTTGTGAATACAAATAGCTAAACTTCGCATTTTTACAGTAGGTTCCCTGATTCATTAAACGCTTAAACCCTTTTTCACCAATCAGGTTTGAAAATCGGAAATAATAATCAGGACGCAAATGATCTACTACGATTCCCACAACCAGTTTAGGTTGTTCAGAAGGAATTTTGCGTGTTCGTTGTGCGTGAGCTAATGATAGATTGGCAATAAAAAATATCAGTAATATAAATCCGATTCGTTTGTTCATCCTTAATAAGTGTTGATGTTATACCCATTAGTTGCTAGATCTACTCACCTATTTCGCTAAGCTCATAACCGTGTATTAGCAATCTATCGGCATGATCTCCATTTGTATATTAACAACTAAAATGGTATCAAAAAATTGTCCGCAACAAATATAATGGATTCACTCTGATTTATGGAACTGTTGTGCAGTATTGCACTATTATTTAGATTGAGCCTGATATCGGATCACATCAACCTGCCCCATGGTTATCAATCCTCCACCTCCTGATTTCTCGATTAACAGTTCCAGGATATGAAGAAATCCTTCTACTTTCTCGGTGGAGTCAACAATCTCAACAATTATAGGCAAATCATCGGCAAGTGCAAATATTTTAGAGGTGTGAATTCTTGAACTGGCTCCGAAAGACATGATTCCACGGTGAACCGTAACACCAGCCATACCGTACTTTTTGGCTCCATAAACAATGGCTTCATACAAAGGACGCTGGTAAACCCTATCGGCTTCTCCAATAAATACTCGAAGTAATTTTGCTTTTCCTTTTAGTTTCATCGCTTCAGATATGAGATGCCAGATCGTAGAACTGGTAATCTCATTCTAAAATCTGAACTAAAACAATTTATGAATCTGGGTACCTAAATATACTGCCAACAAACCAAGAAAAACACTTCCCCCCAGATACATAGAAAGATACAAAAATCCACTGTCTTTTAAAAGATTCAATTTATCGAATGCAAAAGATGAGAATGTGGTAAAGCCCCCACAAAAACCTACGGCAAGAAACATCCTGATTTCAGGACTGATTAAATTATCGCGCTCGGCAAGGGAGTATACAACTCCGATGATAAAACTACCTACAATGTTAATTGTCATGGTACCAATAGGAAAAACGGTATCGAAAAATCGGTGCAGTGCCTGACCAACTAAAAAACGAGAAATACTTCCCAAAAACCCTCCCATGCCAATTAGCAATAGTGTACGTAACATCTTAAATCAATTAATAATGAATAATTAGCCATGAATCAGATAAATTCACTTTCCGTGGCAAAGATACTGTTATTGTTTGAAATTATTTATACTTCGTAACTATGCAAAAAAATGGCCACTCAAAACTGAATGGCCATCTTGTATATTGTTTGAAGTAAATTATACATTAAAACGGAAGTGCATGATATCACCATCCTGAACAATGTATTCTTTACCTTCTACATTCATTTTTCCTGCTTCTTTACAAGCATTTTCAGAACCAAGTTCTACGTAATCGCTGTACTTAATTACCTCAGCTCTAATAAAACCTTTCTCAAAATCGGTATGAATAACACCTGCAGCTTGTGGAGCTTTTGCACCTTTCGGATAGGTCCATGCTCGAACTTCTTTTACCCCTGCGGTAAAGTAAGTTTCCAGGTTCAATAATTTGTATGCAGTCTTAATCAACTTGTTCACTCCTGGTTCTTCAAGACCTAAATCTTCAAGAAACATTTGCTTCTCTTCGTAAGTTTCCAATTCTGAAATATCTGCTTCAATAGCAGCACCAATCAACAAAATTTCGGCATTCTCGTCTTTTATAGCTTCTTTTACTGCATCAACATGTTTGTTACCTGTTTTTACCGCAGCCTCATCAACATTACAAACGTAAAGAATTGGCTTGGTTGTAAGCAAGTAAAGATCTTTTGTTACTTCTTCTTCCGATTCAGTCAACTCTACTGTTCTTGCCGATTTACCTTGCTCCAAAGCTTCTTTGTAACGGTTTAAAACCTCAACTAATTTTTTAGCTTTAGGATCTTTTCCTGTTTGAGCAATTTTTGCAGATTTCTGAAGACGAGCTTCAACTGTTTCCAAATCTTTCAGTTGCAACTCAGTGTCGATCGTTTCTTTATCGCGAACTGGATCAATATTACCATCCACGTGTGTAATATTATCGTTATCGAAACAACGCAATACATGAATAATAGCATCAGTTTCACGAATGTTGGAAAGGAATTTATTTCCCAAACCTTCACCTTTGCTCGCACCTTTTACCAAACCTGCAATGTCAACAATCTCAACGGTTGCTGGCTGCACTCTTTCAGGATTAACCAAATCTGAAAGTTTAATCAATCTATCATCAGGTACTGTAATTACTCCCACATTTGGTTCAATTGTACAAAATGGAAAGTTAGCCGATTGAGCTTTTGCATTCGATAAACAATTAAACAAAGTCGATTTACCCACGTTTGGTAATCCTACAATTCCGCACTGTAATGCCATGGCAATTCTATATTATTTTGATTTGCTTTTAATTCTATTTTTAAAAATCTGTGCAAAAGTACATTTAAATTTCCGATGTGCCAATTTTCCTTTTTTATCTGCTAAAAAATTGTTAATCGATTAAAAAGAATCTTACGATATGAACTATTTAACTTATATTTTACTAGTTTTATATCACAACTATGAATCGAAAATTAATAGTCATATTACTTCTGTCATTTATTTCTCTTGCATCGATAAATGCTCAGGAGTCTCGAAATATTAAATTTGGTCAAATCGACAGGCATGTTAGAAAAACGCCTGATAGTGTCGCCAATAACATTATAAACCTTCACAACTATTTAGTCGAACCAATCACAAATCAAACTGAAGCCGTTAGAGCTTTCTATTTCTGGATTATTAAAAACATCAAATACAAAAATCAAGTTGAGCTATTGTATGATCCCCAAGTCCTATTCTATTTTGGTTCAAACAATTGCTCCTCTCCAGTTTGTGTTCTAAAACGAAGAATAGCTGTATGCGAAGGATTTTCGCGTTTATTTCAATATTTCTGCGATCAGTCAGGAATTGAATGCTATTCGATTAGTGGGTATATTACTAAAAATGGAGCATTGCAAGATCGTGCCACTCATGCATGGAATGTAGCCAAAGTTGATGGAGTTTGGTTGTGTTTCGATTTAAGTTGGGCCAATGCGATTATAGAACATACAGGAATAAAAAGCCAGGCCGATGAATTTTTTATGGCACTTCCGGAAGAATTTATTAATACACATTTGCCATTAATACCAATGTGGCAATTTTTAAAAAATCCTGTTCCATTGGAGGTATTCAATGCTGGTGAGGAAGCAATTATCAAACATTTGAATGAAACACCTGAAAACTATAATTTTACTGACAGCATTTTGGAATATAACAAACTAACGAATGCCAAACGAAGATTAAAAACTGCAAATGAAATTTATCGTGTCAACCCAGCTAATAAATTTAATTTGGCAATGGAATATTACCGATTTGCAAGAATTATTTTAAACTACGAGGGAGATATTGATGCATTACAATATTATTACTTTATTAAAGCAAGAAAAAAACTAACAAAAGCCATTGAATTATTTAGCGCTTCAACCGATATCTCTTCCAAAATTATGAGATTACAGAGTATGGATAATTTGAGAATTATAGAGCGGATTATTGATCAAGAAAGTGAGAATTTTATCTTTTTGGATTGATTAAGATACTTAATTCAACCTTTTCATACCTTTTATCAACCTCAAAAATAGAATCTGAAAGTTTCTTTTTAATCAACTGTTTCACTTCGGTTTCTGTAATGGAGTTGCCACCATACATTATTATTTTCATTGGAAAACCATTTTCAATCAGATCCATAAACGATTCCAAATGCAGATACAATTTGGATTCTGTATGTTGCAGTAAACTTGCCATATAATCATTGTATAAATCCAAATTCAGATCGTAATTAATGTAATTCTTTAGGTTCTCAGCAATCCAAACTTCTTCTACTATTTTATTATTTTGCTTTATTAAGTATTTTCTTGAAGCAAATCCAGCAATCGAACTGTAGTTAGGCGTTTTCTTTATCTCTCTTAAAGTTTGCTGTTCATTTTGTTTGCCAGATATTTCTTCTATAATTTTTTTTACATTTCTCAATTCTTGTTTTGTCAAACTTTTCTCAAAATAATTATTTCTGGCAATCAAATGAATATCAGAATTCAACTTAAAATCCAATAAACATTTATTAAATTCCTTAATGCTGCCTCTCCAGTACCTTTTCTTCCTTGTATCCAAAAAACTTAGCTCACCTTTCGAGAAAATTATTGAATTGTTCTCAGTAACAACTTTAAATTTGTCCTTGTTCAAATAGTAAATATTCCTAAACTCTGTTCCATTCTTATTGATATTCATTTTTACGATCAAGCCATCGTTTCTTGAAAAGAAAATTACAACTCCAATCAAACAAAAAAGAAAAAGTAAAGTATACAATAACAATTTATTCATATGATATTAATAGTAGTACAATTACAACATTATCAAATTTAAAAATAAATATTGATAAATATTGCTTCTTTATATTTAATTGATTAAATGGTTTCGTATTTTTGTCAAGTAAATTATTAATATTTTGTTTTGAAACGATATACCCACATTCTCATCGCCCTGTTATCTATAATTTTTGCCAGTACATCATTTGCGCAAAACCAAGTTTCCCAAGCTGAAGAAAAAACAAGAATTCTTTTCATTTTCGATGCCTCGCAAAGCATGAATGGCTATTGGGAAAAATCAAAAAAAATAGATATTGCTCGAAAATTCTTAATCAGAATGGTAGACAGCCTGGAATGCGAAAGTAATGTTGAAATGGCATTAAGGGTATATGGTCATCAAAGTCCAGTTCCACCTCAGGATTGTAATGACACCAAGCTTGAAGTTCCATTCTTACCAAATAATGCCGGGAAAATCAGGCAAACTTTACGATATCTTATTCCAAAAGGAACAACTCCAATTGCTCATTCATTGGAATTGGCTACCAATGACTTTCCAGTTACAAAAGGTGGAATTCGTAATGTGGTAATTTTAATTACCGATGGCGTAGAAGCTTGTGATGGAGATCCTTGTGAAGTATCGGACAAACTGCAAAAAGCGGATATCATTCTAAAACCTTTTATTATTGGGATTGGACTAGATGTAAATTTCAAAAGTAGTTTTGAATGTATCGGAAACTATTTACAAGTTGAACATGAAGAAAAATTTGGCGGTACATTAGAATATGTAATGTCTCAAGTTTTAAATAAAACATCTGCCCAGGTAAATTTGATAGATGCCAATGGTTCTCCAACAGAAACTGATGTTGCGATGACTTTCTACAACAAAGTTTCCGGAAAGGTGCGCTATCAATTTATGCACACTCTTAATACAAAAGGAAATCCGGATACTTTATATATTGATCCTCTTTTAACCTACAATATTACCATCCACACTACTCCAGAACTTCACAAGGATAGTGTTATCATTCAACCAGGAAAACATACCAAAATTGGATTTGATGCTCCACAAGGATTTTTAAAAATTGAATCGAACCGAACTAACATGTATAAGGATTTACAAACTCTTGTTAAAATCGATACCCAGATTATAAACACACAAAAAGTAAATCAAAGAATTAAATACATAACAGGTAAGTATAATTTAGAAATTCTTACTCTTCCAAGAATTACAATTCCGAATGTAAAGATTTCCCAAAGTACCACAACTAATATTAAAATTCCTCAACCAGGTTTGGCTACCATTTTTAAACCATCAAGCGGACCATGTAGTCTTTTTGTACAACGTGAAGGTAAACTGGAGTGGATTTATGACATTGATGATAAAAAGCTAAGAGAAACCTTAACCTTGCAACCTGGTGTTTATCATGTAATCTACAGAAACAAAAATGCTTCACTATCTCAAAACTCCAGAAAAACAAGCTTTGAGATATTTTCGGGAAAATCAAGATCGGTAAGATTCTAAACATATTGATTTACAGTTTTATAAAATATCTTACTTTTCTCTAAGTATCTATTATTTAGATGAGATTCGCTCATGCAGGATAACATTTTTGTATATCTTTGCACCCATTAATAAAACCTTACCAAGTTTTTATCATTAAAATCTCATTTAATTTCAAATGGATCTAAAAGAAATGAACAACCAAGTGGATCTTACAGTAACTGACAAGGCATCGGATAATATCCGTATTCTGGCAGCTGCTATGGTAGAAAAAGCAAAATCTGGTCACCCTGGAGGTGCCATGGGCGGTGCTGATTTTGTAAACGTACTTTACTCCGAATTTTTAAACTTCGACCCAACTGATAAACTATGGATTAATCGTGATAGATTTTTCCTAGATCCGGGTCATATGTCTCCAATGTTATATTCTATTCTTGCATTAGTAGGAAATTATAGCATGGATGATTTGAAAAACTTCAGACAATGGGGTTCTCTAACTCCGGGTCACCCTGAAGTAGATTTCGAAAGAGGTGTTGAAAATACTTCTGGTCCATTAGGACAAGGTCATACAATGGCTGTTGGAGCAGCAATTGCGGAGCGTTTCTTAGCGGCTCGATTCGGTGATTGGATGTCTCACAAAACTTATGCTTTCATTTCTGATGGTGGTATTCAGGAAGAAATTGCACAAGGTGCTGGTAGAATTGCAGGAACTCTAGGTTTAAGTAACCTGATCATGTTCTACGATTCTAACAACATTCAGCTTTCAACTAAAGTTGAAGAAGTTACAACCGAAGATACAGCTAAAAAATACGAAGCTTGGGGATGGAACGTAATTACCATTGATGGTAACAACGCTTCTGAAATTCGCGTAGCTTTACTTGCTGCTAACAACGAAACTGACCGTCCTACTCTTATTATTGGTGAAACCTTAATGGGTAAAGGTGCTGTTGATGCTGAAGGTGCTAGCTTTGAAAATATGGTATCAACTCACGGTCAGCCATTAGGTGCTGCTGGTGCTTCTCTAGATAAAACCATCGAAAACTTAGGTGGTAATCCAGAGAATCCATTCCAGATTTTCCCTGAAGTTGAAGAATACTACAAAGAAGTTCTTAAAAAGAAACAAGAATATGCTGCAGCTAAAAAAGCTGAACAAGCTGAATGGGCAAAAGCAAATCCAGAATTGGCTGCTAAATTGGAAAAATTCTTTAGTGGTGATGCTCCAGAAATCGATTATGCTGCAATTGTACAGAAATCAGGTGCTGCAACTCGTGCTGCTTCTTCTGCTGTATTAGCTGAATTGGCAAGAAATGTTGACAACATGATCGTTTCATCTGCCGATTTGAGTAACTCAGATAAAACTGATGGATTCTTAAAGGAGACGAAAGCAATTGTTAAAGGTGATTTCTCTGGTGCATTCTTGCAAGCCGGTGTTGCAGAATTAACAATGGCTGCAGTTTGCAACGGTATTGCATTACACGGTGGTGTTACTGCTGCTTGCGGTACATTCTTCGTATTCTCTGATTATATGAAGCCTGCAGTTCGTTTATCTGCTCTTATGGAAGTTCCTGTGAAGTACATCTGGACTCACGATGCTTTCCGCGTAGGTGAAGATGGACCAACTCACCAGCCAATCGAGCAAGAAGCTCAAATTCGTTTACTTGAGCAATTGAAAAATCACTCAGGTGAAATGAGTTTATTAGCTCTTCGTCCTGCTGATGTTGATGAAGCTACCGTTGCCTGGAAAATGGCTATGGAGAACACAAAAACTCCAACTGCTTTGATCTTATCTCGTCAGAACATTAAAGATCTTCCTGCTGCAAGCGGAAACAGATACGAGGAAGCTTTGGCTGCCGAAAAAGGTGCTTACATTGTTGAAAAACCAGAATCTACTCCTGATGTTATTCTATTGGCTAGTGGTTCTGAGGTTTCTACTTTAGTTGCTGGTGCTGAAATTTTGAAAGCTGACAAAGGATTGAAAGTACAAATCGTTTCAGTTCCTTCAGAAGGTTTGTTCAGACAACAATCCGAAGAATATCAAAACGAAGTAATTCCTGCTGGAATTCCAGTTCTTGGTTTAACTGCTGGCTTGCCTGTTACTCTTCAAGGATTGGTTGGCGCTAACGGTAAAGCTGTTGGTTTAGATCATTTTGGTTACTCAGCTCCTGCTGGAGTTCTTGATGAGAAATTTGGTTACACTGCTGAAAATGTTGTGAAAGAGGTTGAAGCTCTTCTTCAAAAGTAATTCACAATTCAAGATATGAATCCGGAATCAAATTGATTCCGGATTTTTTTTGCCATATCATTTAAACCTTTTCAAAAGAATTAGGTCTTACCTTTCGTGATACAGTTGCAAATGGCTACTTTTATCATGCATTATCAGGTTATAGCTTTAATTAAACAATAGATGAATCAAATAACTGACGAAGAGATATTACAACTTTTTCAGGATAAGAAAACTCAAAGTGAAGCATTTTCCCTTTTGGTAAAGAAATATCAGGAAAGATTGTACTGGCAAATCAGGAAAATTGTATTGTCGCACGATGATGCAGATGATATTTTGCAGAACACTTTCGTGAAAATTTGGAAAGGCTTGCTTAACTTTAGGTACGATGCAAAACTTTTTACCTGGATGTACAGAATTGCAACCAACGAATCGTTAACATTTCTGAAAGACAAGCAACGAAGAAGCATTGCATTTGCCAATAAAGATGTGGAAGATATGCTGATTGCAAATTTGGAAGCAGATGAATATTTTGATGGAGGTCAGGCACAAGTTGAGTTGCAAAAGGCAATATTACAACTGCCCGAAAAACAACGCCTGGTATTTAATATGAAGTATTTTGATGAAATGAAGTATGAAGATATGTCGGAAATTCTTGAAACTTCGGTTGGAGCATTAAAAGCTTCCTATCATCATGCAGTAAAGAAAATTGAATCTCTGTTAAAGCTTGAATGTTAGCAATATCATTGCGGAAATAGCCATTAAACCAAATTGAATTTTGACAGTCTAAAAAATATACGAATCATGAATAATCTGTCGGATATGAAAAAAGATCAACCATTTAAAGTTCCTGAAAATTATTTCGAGAACCTAAGTGATCGAATTAATGAAAGAATAGAACAGGAAGAGAATCCAAAGGAAAAGAATTTGATTCAAATTCTGAAACCATATATGTGGATGGCTGCTAGTGTACTTGCATTTGTGCTTATAGCCAAATTGATTTTGACCACTGCAGTTCCTACTGATTTTCAAAATCAACCAATTTCACAGATAGAGGACAGCAGTGCAGTGAATACAGAGAATGTTGAATCTGATTTCTTCTTTGACAGCATGTCTGAAACTACTTCGGATGAAATTATTGAGTATCTTTCGGATTACGATATCGCAACCGATGAATTATTGGCGAACTTATAATTATTGAAATATGAACCGATTAATCCTATCAATATCTATATTACTGACATTTTGTTTGTCAGCTAATGCGCAACATGGTAAAGGAAAAGGTGAAGGCCATGGAAGAATGCACAAGGAAATTCAAGCGCAAAAAGTATCATTCATTACGCAAAGACTGGAATTAACTCCTGAGGAAGCACAATTGTTCTGGCCTGTTTACAATGAATTGGAAAGTAAAAAAGAACAACTTAGACAGGAAGGAAGAATATTGTTTCACAAAATCAGAAATGGTTTGGATAATCTTCAGGAGAAAGAACTGGTTAAAATTAGTGATGATATGATCGAATATCGAATTAAAGATGCGCAATTGATTAAGGAATATCATGAGAAGTTTAAAAAGATACTTCCAATAAAAAAGGTCTTGGAACTTTATCATACCGAGAAAAAATTCCAGAGTATGTTACTTCGAAAGATAAAAGAAAAAGGCCGTCATATGGGACGGCGCGAAAGAAATTAAGAAATATAAAAAAGGGCTGTCAACTGACAGCCCTTATATATTTTTAGCCTTATAAGATTAGGCCAACTTTTCAATCAATTGTTCTGGAGTTAATTTTTCCTGATCGCCAGTTTCCATATTCTTCAAGCTCACAACTCCTTCTTCCATTTCGGTCTCTCCTACCATAATCACATAAGGGATATTTTTATTGTTGGCATAAGTCATTTGCTTCTTCATTTTCTGCGATGCCGGATAAATCTCAGCATTAATTCCATTCGCTCTCAATTTTGATAAAATCGGTAGGCAGAATAGCTCCTCTTTTTCACCAAAATTGATGAATAAAACTTTGGTAGTTGCTGCAGTTTCTTCAGGGAATTTATTCATTTGCTCCAATACATCGTAAATACGATCGGCACCAAATGAAATACCCACACCCGAAACATCTTTTAATCCGAAAATACCAGTTAAATCGTCGTAACGACCACCACCAGTAATACTACCGAACTCCATGTCTTTCGATTTTACTTCGAAAATAGCTCCGGTGTAATAGTTCAATCCTCTGGCAAGCGTTAAATCCAACTCAACTTCGGTTTCTACATTTAAGCTATCAAGGTAGTTGAATACTGTTTCCAATTCCTCAATACCTTTCATTCCAACTTCCGAATCAGCTAAAAGTTCTTTTAATTTTGTTGCTTTTTCGGCATTGGTTCCCGATAACAAAATAATTGGTTGCAAAGTTTCTATTGCTTTCGCAGATACTCCTTTTTCTGCCAATTCCTTATTTACATTCTCCAAACCAATTTTGTCAAGCTTATCGATAGCAACAGTGATATCGATAATTTTTTCAGCCTCACCAATAATCTCAGCAATACCTGCTAAAATCTTACGGTTGTTTAATTTCACAACCACATTTAGCTGCAATCTGCGATAAACTTCATCAACAATTTGGATCAACTCCACCTCGTTCAAAAGTGAATTACTACCAATTACATCAACATCGCACTGATAAAATTCACGGTAACGTCCTTTTTGTGGACGATCGGCTCTCCATACCGGCTGAATTTGGTATCTCTTAAAAGGGAAACTGATATCGTTGCGATGCTGCACAACGTAACGCGCAAATGGTACGGTTAGATCGTAACGCAGACCTTTTTCACTAATCTTAGTAGTTAGCTTAACCGAATTACGCTCTTGCAATTGTTCATCACGCACTTTCGAGATAAAATCACCCGAATTCAATACTTTAAAAAGTAATTTATCCCCTTCTTCTCCATATTTTCCCATTAGAGTTGAAAGATTTTCCATTGATGGAGTTTCAATCGGCATAAATCCATACAATTGAAAAACCTCTTTAATGGTATCGAAAATGTAATTTCTCTTCACCATTTCAACAGGTGAAAAATCTCTCGTTCCTTTAGGAATAGACGGTTTTTGAGCCATTTCTTATTCTTTATTTTGGTTTTTTATCAGATCTACAAAAATATACATTATTTCGATAGTAGCATGGTTAGAGCACTATCCAAATTAAATTAGTATTAAAATTAAATACTGATTCACAATTGATCGAACAGACTCTGCTCGATACTATTGAATAATTTCTTCTCCAGCAATTGTCTTTCTAATAAGTAAGCACAACATGTGATCTTACCTAGGGTTTAGATGACATAAACATGGAAAAAGTTGAAGTGAACATGGAAAAGTATGATCCAAACACAGGAAAAACTCACCTGGACGCAGGTAAATGTAATATCTACCCTAATTTTTGAGATGTTTTCATAGAAATAGCTGTCATTTTCATGGGAAAATGTAATGTCAGCCCATCAAAAATAGACAAAAAAATGGGTAAATGTGATTCCCACGCACGTCAAGCTCATCTTTTCCTACGTTTGGGTCAAGTAAACGTACGTTCGGTTCAAATAAACCTACATCAGAATCAAATCTACCTAGGAGTGGATCTCATCTTTGCGCATAAATGGGCTAGCTACCTATGAATGTTTCTCATTCTTCTACCATAACAAGAAGCCTTTATCAATAGATGTAACAAGCTTTGAACATGATTAACATACTTAAATAGAATCAGGATTGGATTAAATCCTAATTAGGCCGGACGTCTATTTATTCTTTTTAGGATATTGGAGAAAAAATCAATCAACAAACCCAATATAAATGGATAGTACCATTCCTGTAAATTCAAAATCAGCAATAGTATGATTGATATCAGAAACAATACATTTACCGTAAGCTTGAGGTATTCAAAAAGTTTCCATTCTGATAATTCTTTAAAGAACAAGAGAAATACCTGTACGCCAGAATAGCAAAGAATACCTGCTGAAAACATCCAATCGCCGTAGGAAAGGTTCTTAAATAATCGGTAACCACCAACAAAAATTAAGACAACCCCTAAAAAGTAGATTGTCTTGTATAATGAGAAAGATTTCATTTTTTTATTTTATAAATTCTATGCTTAATGGATATTTATAATCTTCACCATTTAGTGTTTTTACAATAGCCATTACCACAAAGATAATATTAAGAAGTCCTAGCGCCATTAATAATATAAAACCAATTCCAATAATTAATAAAAAAGCCGAAATAAAAAGGTAGATACTCATGGATATTTGAAAATTAATGGATTTTTTTCCTTCTCTATTAACTAGTTCGGAATAATCCTTTTTCATCGACCATAAAATAACTGGACCAATAATATTTCCCAAAGGTATAAAACCAGCAAATGCTGCTAAATGACAAAACATTGCCCAATTTCTTTCATCGCTAGGTGTTGCAAATTCGCTCATGATATTTTTTAATTAAGAATAATATTAGCTTAAGTTACAAAAAATAAGGGAAGATTCTTTTTAAAACCTTCCCTCTTTTGGCTTAATCAGCAATTAATTTTTTATATCTGATACGCTTAGGACCTTCATCTCCCAAGCGTTTTTTGCGATTGATTTCATAATCGGAATAGCTTCCTTCGAAATAGTGCACCTCCGAATTACCTTCAAATGCCAAAATGTGAGTTGCTACACGATCCAAAAACCAACGGTCGTGAGAAATAACAACCGCACAACCAGCAAAACTCTCTAAACCTTCCTCCAATGCACGAAGTGTATTCACATCGATATCATTGGTAGGCTCATCAAGCAATAGCACATTGGCCTCTTCCTTTAATGTTAATGCCAAATGCAAGCGATTTCTTTCCCCACCTGAAAGCACACCACATTTCTTTTCCTGATCGGCACCAGAGAAATTGAATCGACTAACGTAAGCTCGTGCATTCAACTGTCTTCCACCAACAGAAATCAAGTCTCCTCCACCCGATATTACTTCGTAAACGGTTTTCTCCGGATCGATATCAGCATGTTGCTGATCTACGTATCCAACTTTTACAGTTTCACCAACTTCGAAAGTTCCTTTGTTTGGTTGCTCCAATCCCATAATCATGCGAAACAATGTAGTTTTACCCGCACCGTTAGGACCAATCACTCCAACAATTCCTGCTGGAGGTAATTCGAATTCCAGATTTTCGAATAACAATTTGTTTTCAAATCCCTTCGAAACTTCTTTGGCGTGAATCACTTTATTACCCAAACGCGGACCATTCGGAATAAAAATCTCCAGTTTCTCTTCCTTTTGTTTCACATCCTGGTTCATCAAAGTATCGTAAGCTTTCAAACGAGCCTTATTTTTCGCCTGGCGAGCTTTAGGAGCCATATTAACCCATTCCAGCTCTCTCTCAAGAGTTTTTCTTCTTTTACTTGCTACTTTTTCTTCCTGGGCCAATCGCTTCGATTTCTGATCCAACCAAGAAGTATAGTTTCCTTTCCAAGGAATTCCTTCTCCTCTATCCAACTCAAGAATCCATCCAGCAACATTATCCAAAAAGTAACGGTCGTGAGTAATACAAATTACAGTACCGCTATACTGATGCAAGTGTTGCTCTAACCACTGTACCGATTCAGCATCCAAGTGGTTGGTAGGCTCATCCAACAATAAGATATCCGGTTCCTGAAGTAATAAACGACACAATGCTACACGTCTGCGTTCACCTCCCGATAGGTGCTTCACAAGCGCTTCGCCATCAGGACAACGAAGTGCATCCATTGCTCTTTCCAATTTTGTATCCAGATTCCAGGCATCAAATCTGTCAATCTTTTCCTGAAGAGTAGCTTGCTCGTCCATAACAGCTTGCATCTTATCAGGATCCTCTAACACTTCAGGGTCTGCGAACTTTAAGTTTACAGCTTCGTAATCAGCTAATACCTGTACAATTTCCTGCACACCTTCCTGAACAATTTCCTTTACAGTTTTGTTGTCATCTAACTGAGGTTCCTGCTCCAAATATCCAATGGTGTGTTCCTTTGGCCAAACCACATGTCCATCGAATGATTTTTCTAATCCGGCAATAATTTTTAGCAGTGTAGATTTACCAGAACCATTCAAACCAATGATTCCAATTTTTGCACCATAAAAGAATGATAGGTTGATGTTATTCAATACTTTTTTCTGAGGAGGGAAGATTTTACTTACCCCCATCATCGAAAATATAATCTTCTTATCGTCTGACATTATCGTATGTTTTTTAATTTATCTAATTCAATAAATGCAAAAATAGAAAAATTGCTTGTAGTTCATCATGATTTAAATTGATTAGCATGCAATACATTAAGAATTAATGCAGAAAACAAAAGTGTTTTATGTTGATTAATTTAAGAGAACTATTTTTTAATTGTACATTAATTTTCCTATTTTTAAATATTAATCATTGGGATATATGATATGCAAAAAATGGTAAATGAAAGACTAGCTGCATTGCTTGAAGAAATAGGCATTGAGACTAAAAGGAAGATATATTGGGAAGAGAGTATCGAATCTATTCAAATCGTTAAAACTCATCCTAACAAAACAGATAAAGACATTAAAGATGTAAAAGTTTTGCTGGTTGAAGATCAGCCAAGCAATAGAAAAACTCTTGAGGTATATTTGAAAAACAAGGTAGGTAGAGTTGATATTGCTGAAAACGGGAAACAGGCTGTAGAAATGTTTCAGAAAAAAGAATACGACATTATTCTAATGGATTTACAGATGCCAATTATGGGCGGTATTGAAGCTTCTTTAAGAATTCGAAAAATTGAGGAAGACCGAGAAGTTGAAAGACCAACTCCTATAATTGCATTTACTGCCAATTATTATTCTGCTGATAAAGATATCTCGATAGAAATAGGAATGGATGTATATTTATCGAAACCGTTCCAGTGCAAAACCATTTATAAGCTAATTCAAGAGTATGTTTAAACTCTAAATATTTGAATAAAAAAAGGGATCCAATCGGATCCCTTTTTTTATATACTTAATTGGATTAGCATCCGAATTTAGCGTTAGCTCCCAATTCTTCTTCGATACGAAGTAATTGGTTGTACTTAGCCATACGATCTGAACGGCTCAATGAACCAGTTTTGATCTGACCAGAGTTAGTTGCTACTGCGATATCAGCGATAGTAGCATCTTCAGTTTCACCTGAACGGTGAGAAGTTACTGAAGTATAACCTGCACGGTGAGCCATTTCAATTGCGTTCAAAGTCTCAGTTAAAGTACCAATTTGGTTTACTTTAATCAAGATTGAGTTAGCAGCTTTCAACTCGATACCTTTCGACAAGTACTCAACGTTAGTTACGAATAAATCGTCACCTACTAACTGACACTTATCACCGATCTTAGCGTTTAAAGCAACCCATCCGTTCCAGTCACCTTCGTCCATACCGTCCTCGATAGAATCAATTGGGTATTTCTCGATCAATTCAGCTAAGTAAGCAGCTTGCTCTTCAGAGTTTCTCTTCACTCCGTTTGGCTCAAAAATGCTGTAATCATATACACCATCTTTGTAGAACTCAGAAGAAGCACAGTCCATAGCGATAGAAACATCACCACCTTCTTCTTTACGACCTGGCTTGTAACCTGCGTTTTCAATAGCAGTTAAGATACATTCGATAGCCTCTTCAGTTCCACCTAACATTGGAGCGAAACCACCTTCATCACCTACTGCAGTAGAAAGACCTTTACCTTTCAAAACTTTTGCAAGAGCATGGAATACTTCAGCACCCATTCTTAAAGCTTCGCGGAATGAAGGAGCACCAACTGGACGGATCATGAACTCCTGGAATGCGATAGTAGCATCAGAGTGAGAACCACCGTTGATGATGTTCATCATTGGTACAGGAAGAACATTAGCGTTAGTACCACCAATGTAACGGTACAATGGCATACCTGAGTAGTCAGCAGCAGCTTTTGCAGTTGCCAAAGAAACACCTAACATAGCGTTAGCACCTAAGTTCGACTTAGTCTTAGTACCATCAAGCTCTAACATTTTAGTATCAACAGCAACCTGATCAGTAGCGTCCATACCAACTAAAGCTTCAGCAATAACAGTATTTACGTTTTCAACAGCTTTAAGCACACCTTTACCTAAGTAACGAGCTTTATCGCCATCTCGAAGCTCTAATGCTTCATTTTCACCAGTAGAAGCTCCTGATGGAACAGCTGCGCGTCCCATTACACCGCTTGCTAATGTTACTTCAACTTCGATAGTTGGGTTTCCACGTGAGTCTAGAATCTCACGACCGTGAATCTTTACAATTTCAGACATAACTTACGTATTAAATAATTATAATAGCAAATAATTTTAACTTCTTAATTTTCAACCCTAAATTTCGACATTTTCAAGCAAATTATAATGCTTTTTGCATATAAAACACATCAAGAATTTACGCAAACGTTACAAAAATTTTTAGGGCATTAAAAAAGGGATAAAGCCAAACTTTATCCCTTTAGTATTATTTAAAGGAAGACTATTCTTCTCCCTTTTCTTCTTTTGGTTCAGTAGCCTCTTCAGCCTTAGCTTCAACAGCAGTTTCTTCCGCTTTAGCAGTAGATTTTCCACCACGTCTTCTTCTAGTAGACTTTTTAGCTTCTGCTTTCTTCTCAGTTGTGTAAGTTTCGTTGAAATCAACTAATTCTACAATACACATCTCAGCATTATCACCTAAACGGTTACCAGTTTTTAAAATTCTAGTATATCCACCGTTTCTGTTAGTAATTTTTGGAGATACTTCTCTGAACAATTCAGTAACAGCTTCTTTTTGCTTTAAGTAGCTAAATACAACACGTCTTGAGTGAGTAGTATCATTTTTACTTTTGGTGATCAATGGCTCAACATACATTTTTAAAGCTTTAGCTTTAGCAGTAGTAGTTGAGATTCTTTTATGCAAAATCAAGGAAGAAGCCATATTTGCAAGCATAGCTTTTCTATGAGCTGTCTTTCTTCCTAAGTGATTAAATTTCTTTCTATGTCTCATTTTACCTTATTCCTTATCTAATTTGTACTTAGAAATATCCATACCGAAAGTAAGATTCAATGATACTAATAGATCATCTAATTCGGTTAGAGATTTCTTACCAAAGTTTCTAAATTTAAGAAGATCGTTTCTGTTGTACTGTACTAAATCTCCTAAAGTATCAACATCGGCAGCTTTCAAACAGTTCAATGCACGAACTGAAAGATCCATGTCAACCAATTTGGTCTTCAATAACTGACGCATGTGTAATACTTCTTCATCAAACTCTTCGTTTGCAAATTTCTCATCAGAATCAAGAGTGATCTTTTCATCAGAGAATAGCATGAAGTGATAAATAAGAATTTTAGCAGCTTCTTTCAACGCATCTTTAGGGTGGATAGAACCATCAGTAGTAATTTCGAAAATTAACTTTTCGTAGTCAGTTTTCTGTTCTACACGATAGTTTTCAACTTCGTATTTTACATTCTTAATAGGAGTGTAAATTGAGTCAATTGGAATCACACCAAATTCAGCATCAACAGGTTTGTTCTCAACAGAAGGTACATAACCTCGACCTTTATTAATAGTTAAATCTAACTGCAATTTAGCAGAGCTATCCATTCTGCAAATTACAAGCTCCGGATTTAACACTTCGAAACCGGTAAGGAACTTGTTAATATCGCCTGCTGTAAAAGTTTCCTGATCTGAAATGGTAACTGTTACCAATTCATTGTCCACTTCCTCAACTCTTTGTTTAAACCGTACCTGCTTCAAGTTCAGGATCATCTCAGTTACATCTTCGATAACTCCTGGAATAGTTGAAAACTCATGGTCAACTCCCTGAATCTTGATAGTTGTAATAGCGAAACCCTCAAGAGAAGAAAGAAGAATTCTTCTTAATGCGTTACCTATTGTAATACCATATCCAGGCTCTAATGGACGAAATTCGAATTTTCCGAATCTATCGTCTGCGTCGAGCATGATAACTTTGTCCGGTTTTTGGAAAGCTAAAATTGCCATAAATTACTTATTAACTATTTATTACTTAGAATACAATTCAACGATTAACTGTTCCTTGATATTTTCAGGAATTTCTGTTCTTTCAGGTACGTTAAGAAACTTACCGCTAAGAGAGGTTTGATCCCATTCCAACCAAGATGCTTGGTTATATCTGGCAGTTGATAAAGAATCGGTAATAACTTCTAAAGATTTCGATTTTTCACGAATTCCAATAATATCTCCGGTTTTTACCGAGTATGAAGGAATGTTACAGATCTGTCCGTTTACTGTTACGTGCTTATGGCTAACCAACTGACGTGCAGCTGATCTTGTTGGAGCAACACCTAATCTGTAAACTACATTATCTAAACGACATTCAAGAAGTTGTAACAAAACTTCACCGGTAATACCCTTACTTCTTGCGGCCTTTTTAAATAAGTTCGAGAATTGTTTCTCCAATACACCGTAAGTGTATTTCGCTTTTTGCTTTTCTTTCAATTGAACCCCGTACTCAGACATCTTTTTTCTTCGACGGCTGTTACCGTGCTGTCCTGGAGGGTAATTTTTATTTTCAAATGCTTTATCAGGTCCAAAAATTGGCTCACCAAATTTTCTAGCAATTTTTGACTTTGGTCCTATATATCTAGCCATGTTATTTAAAATTTAAATTTTTCTAATAATAGAAACTTTGCTTACTCGGTTTTGAATTACAAAAGTGCCGCGATTTTTTTGAGAGGATTCAAAAAAAATAATCCAATCACCCAGCTTGCATTTTTTATTAAACCTTATACTTATTAAACTCTACGTCTCTTAGGAGGACGACATCCGTTGTGTGGAAGTGGAGTAACATCTACAATTTCAGAAATATCGATTCCACATGCATTGATTGCACGAATTGCAGATTCACGTCCGTTACCTGGACCTTTAACAAATACTTTTACTTTTCTTAACCCTAAATCGTGAGCTACTTTTCCACAATCAGTTGCAGCTTGCTGAGCAGCGTAAGGAGTGTTCTTTTTAGAACCTCTAAAGCCCATTTTACCAGCTGAAGACCATGAAATAACTTGTCCGTTATTATTGGTTAAAGAGATAATAATATTGTTAAACGATGAATGGATATGAGCCTGTCCTACAGCCTCAATCTTCACAACTTTTTTCTTTACTGATGTTGACTTCTTTGCCATAACTTAACAATTATTTAGTCGCTTTCTTTTTGTTTGCAACTGTTTTTCTTTTACCTTTTCTGGTACGTGAGTTGTTTTTGGTTTTTTGTCCACGCAATGGTAAACCAATACGGTGACGAACACCACGATAACAACCAATATCCATCAAACGCTTAATATTCAGTTGAGTTAAAGAACGCAACTCCCCTTCAACCTTAAAGCTTGCATTAATCGCCTGACGAATCTTAGCAGATTCATCATCTGTCCAGTCTTTTACCTTAGTATCATGCGCTACACCAGCTTCGTCCAAAATTTGACGAGCAGCACTACGACCGATACCGAAGATATAAGTCAAGCTAATTACACCTCTTTTGTTTTGAGGCAGATCAACTCCAACAATTCTAGCCATAAATTAAATATTTATCTTATTATAAAATTAATCAAATTATCCCTGACGTTGCTTGAACTTAGGATTCTTTTTATTAATCACATACAAACGTCCTTTTCTTCTTACGATTTTACAATCTTCAGAACGTTTCTTTACAGATGCTCTTACTTTCATTTTTATCGAGTTTAATTTTTGTATCTAAAAGTAATGCGCCCTTTAGTAAGATCATAAGGTGACATTTCTACTTTTACTTTATCACCTGGTAAGATCTTAATGTAGTGCATTCTCATTTTACCGGATATGTGCGCTGTAATCACATGACCGTTTTCAAGTTCTACACGAAACATAGCATTTGATAATGCTTCGGTAATAGTACCGTCTTGTTCTATTGAAGGCTGTTTAGCCATAAGCTCTTTATATTTTATTAGTTTATTCTTCAATAAATTCAAAACCGGACAGAATTTGAGCCTTTCCCTTACGAACAACTATTGTATGTTCGAAATGTGCGGATGCTTGTCCATCGGCCGTCACAATTGTCCATCCATCATCTTCCTGATAAATATCTCTTTTACCAAGATTAATCATGGGTTCAATTGCAAGTACTAATCCGTCTCTCAATTTTAATCCTCGACCTTGTCGTCCATAATTCGGAACCTGAGGATCTTCATGAAGACTTTTTCCTATTCCGTGCCCCACCATTTCTCGAACAACCGAGTAATCATTCTTCTCAGCATGCTTTTGAATGGCAAAACCGATATCTCTTAGATGATTACCTTCGACAGCTTTTTCTATTCCTTTATAAAGAGCTTCTTTGGTAACCCTCAACAATTGTTGAATTTCCGGCTTCACTGTTCCAACAGAAAAAGTGTATGCCGAATCGCCATAAAAGCCATTCAACAAAACACCACAATCACAGGATACAATATCGCCTTCTTTCAACTCATAGGAAGATGGAACTCCATGAACTACCTGATTATTAATTGAAATACACAGGGTATTTGGGAATCCATCATAACCAAGAAACGCAGGCTTTGCACCATTGTCTCTTATGTACTCCTCTGCAATTTTATCTAAGCTTAAGGTTGAAATACCTGGAGCTATGGCCTTAGATATCTCACCTAAGGTCCTAGCCACCAGATTATTACTTTTAGACATTAAGTCTATTTCTTCCTCTGTCTTATAAAAAATCACTGCAAAGAAAGCAAAAATATTTTAATAAGCAGCAGCTCCTCCCGGAGTTTTACCTTTTATTCTACCAGACTTCATCAATCCGTCGTAATGACGCATTAATAAGTGAGACTCAATTTGCTGTAGTGTATCAAGTACTACACCAACCAAAATCAACAATGAAGTACCACCATAAAATTGTGCAAACTCGTTATTCACTCCAGCAATCATTGCAAAAGCAGGTAAGATTGCTACTAAACCTAAGAAGATAGATCCTGGTAAAGTTATACGTGACATTACAGTATCAAGGAAGTCGATAGTTTTCTTTCCTGGTTTAATACCTGGGATAAAACCACCATTTTTCTTCATATCCTCAGCCATTTGCGTTGGATTTACTGTAATTGCAGTATAGAAATATGTGAATAAAACAATCATTACAAAGAACAGTGCGTTGTACCAAAATCCGGTAAAGTTAGATAAGGCTGCAGCTACTCCTGTTAATGCATCGGAACTAGCATAGTTAACAAACGCCATTGGCAAGAACATAATTGCTTGAGCAAAAATGATTGGCATAACACCCGCAGCATTCACTTTCAAAGGAATATACTGACGTACCCCACCATATTGTTTGTTACCTACAATTCTTTTAGCATATTGTACAGGTATCTTTCTTGTTCCTTGTACCAACAAAATTGTTAGTGCAAAAATGATGAATAGAACAACAATTTCAAGAACCAAAACGATTAAACCACCGCCGTGTCCTTCAATTCTTGACCCCAATTCAGCAATGAACGAGAATGGTAATCTTGCAATAATACCGATCATGATGATAATTGAGATACCATTACCGATTCCTTTATCAGTAATTTTTTCACCCAACCACATAATGAACATTGATCCTGCCGCAAGAATTACCACAGAAGATACCGTAAAGAATGTACCTTTTAAAATAAAGGCAGCTTCAGGCAATGTTGTATGTAAGTTTAATAAATATCCTGGTGCTTGAAGAACAAGGATAATAACGGTTAGGTAACGTGTGATCTGATTGATTTTTCTACGTCCACTTTCTCCTTCACGTTGTAATCTTTGGAAATAAGGAACCGCAATTCCCATTAACTGAATTACAATAGAGGCAGAAATGTATGGCATGATACCGAGAGCAAATATCGAGGCGTTAGCAAACGCACCTCCCGAAAACATGTTCAACAATCCTAAAACCCCATCCGCTGTTTGAGATTTTAACGCGTCCAAATGTGCCGGGTCAATACCTGGCAAAACCACCTTAGCACCTAAACGGTACACTAAAAGAAGACCAATTGTAGTTAAGATACGAGATCTTAAATCTTCAATCTTCCAGATGTTCTTCAATGTTTCTATTAAACCTTTCATATTTAATCTTACAATTTAACAACTGTTCCTTCTACTGCTTCAATCGCTGCTTGAGCAGATTTCGAGAATGCATGAGCTTTTACTTCTAACTTAGCAGTAATTGTACCATTACCTAAAATCTTAACGTTATCGTTCTTTGATGCTAAACCAGCATTTACAAGAACTTCTACGTCGATAACTGTAATGTTATTCTTCTCTGCTAAGGCTTGTAAAACTTCAACATTAATAGCTTTATATTCTTTTCTGTTGATGTTCTTAAATCCAAACTTAGGAACTCTTCGTTGCAAAGGCATTTGACCCCCTTCGAAACCAACTTTTTTAGAGTATCCAGATCTTGACTTCGCACCTTTATGTCCTCTTGTTGAGGTACCGCCTCTACCTGATCCTTGACCGCGACCGATTCTCTTGTTAGATTTAATCGATCCTGCAGCGGGTTTTAAGTTACTTAAGTCCATATCTATTTATTACTAAATATTTACAATGATTATTCTTCTACGGAAACCAAGTGTTGTACTTTAGCCACCATACCTTTAATTTGAGGTGTAGCTTCATGTTCAACAGTAGCATTGATTTTATTCAAACCTAATGCTTCCAAGGTTTTTTTCTGGCGATCGGTACTACCGATTTTGCTCTTGATTTGAGTAATTTTAATCTTAGCCATTTTCCCTAAATTATCCGTTAAACACTTTATCTAATGAAACACCTCTGTGCTCAGCAACTGTATGAGCATCTCTCAATTCAGCTAGTGCATTGAAAGTAGCTTTTACAAGGTTGTGAGGGTTTGATGAACCTTTTGATTTAGCAAGTACGTCGGTTACCCCAACACTCTCTAATACGGCACGCATCGCACCACCGGCTTTAACCCCGGTACCGTGAGAAGCAGGCTTAATGAAAACCTGTGCTCCACCATATCTAGATAGTTGTTCGTGAGGAATAGTTCCTTTGTAAACAGGTACTTTAATCAAATTTTTCTTAGCAGCTTCTACTCCTTTTGCAATAGCAGTGGTAACCTCGTTTGCTTTACCAAGTCCCCATCCTACTAATCCATTCTCGTTTCCTACAACAACAATTGCAGAGAAACTAAAAGTTCTACCACCTTTTGTTACTTTAGTAACACGATTAATAGCAACCAGTCTGTCTTTCAATTCTGCGTCGCTGGTCTTAACGTTTTTGATATCTGCCATAATTATTAAAATTTAAGGCCACCTTTACGAGCAGCGTCCGCTAATGATTTAACTCTACCATGGTATAAGTAACCATTTCTATCGAAAACAACACTAGTGATACCTGCAGCGCTTGCTTTTTCAGCAATTGCTTGTCCTACTAGTTCAGCTTGTTCAATTTTATTTACTGATTTTTCAGCGATTTCTTTAATTAGTGAGCTAGTCGCCATTAAAGTTTTACCTGAAAGATCGTCGATCAATTGTACTGAAATCTGCTTATTTGAACGAAAAACTGACATTCTTGGTCTTTCAGCAGTTCCAGAAACAGACTTACGAATTCTTCTTTTAATTCTTAGTCTTCTTTCTTGCTTAGTTAAAGCCATAATTTACTGTTTTAGAAATTATTTACCTGCAGATTTACCAGCTTTTCTTCTAAGCTGTTCTCCAACAAATTTAATACCTTTACCTTTATATGGTTCAGGTTTTCTGAATGATCTGATTTTAGCAGCTACTTGACCTACTAAGTGCTTATCGCAACTCTCAAGAGTGATAATTGGGTTAGCACGCTTTTCTGTTACAGCAGTTACTTTAACCTCAGGAGCAATCTCCATGTGGATTAAGTGAGAGTAACCAAGAGCCAATTCCAAAAGTTGACCTTTTGAAGTTGCACGGTAACCAACACCCACTAATTCTTGCTCAATTTTATAACCTTCAGAAACACCGATAATCGCGTTATTCACTAATGAACGGTATAAACCGTGCATAGCTTTGTGTCTCTTCTGATCAGAAGGACGTTCAAGAACAACTTTATTTTCTTCAACAGAAACTTTGATTTCGGTATCAATTTGTTGTGTCAATTCACCTTTAGGTCCTTTAACAACTACTGAATTATCTTTATTTACCGTTACGCTTACTCCGGCAGGCAAATTGATAGGTAATTTTCCAATTCGTGACATTTCTAATCCTCCTTAATTAATAAACGTAACACAATATTTCACCACCAACATGCTTCTGACGAGCTTCTTTGTCAGTCATAACTCCCTGAGAGGTAGAAAGAATCGCAATACCTAAACCGTTAAGTACGCGAGGTAATTCTAAAGCTCCACAATATTTTCTCAAACCTGGTTTTGACACACGCTTAAGATCTTTGATTGCTGGAGTTTTGGTTTCAGGATGGTATTTCAAAGCAATCTTAATTACTCCTTGAAGTCCATCGTCTACAAATTTGTAGTTAAGGATATAACCTTTATCCTTAAGAATCTTTGTCATTTCTTTTTTCACGTTCGATGCTGGCACCTCAACAACTTTGTGGTTTGCCATGATCGCATTTCTTAAACGTGTAAGAAAATCTGCTATTGGATCTGTCATATAATAAAAAATTAAATTGATCCCGATTTCTCGGGACAATATTTAACAATAATCTGATAAACAAATTTTGATTACCAACTTGCCTTCTTAACTCCTGGGATTAAACCAGCTGAAGCCATTTCACGGAAAGTGATACGACTAACTCCGAATTGTCTCATATAACCTTTCGGACGACCGGTTAACTTACATCTGTTGTGCAAACGAACAGGTGAAGAGTTTTTTGGCAAACGACTAAGAGCGATGTAATCGCCTTCCTCTTTAAGTTTAGCTCTTTTAGCTGCGTATTTTTCAACTAATTTCTGACGCTTAACTTCGCGAGCTTTCATTGATTCTTTAGCCATCGTCTTATTTTTTTAGATTTTTAAATGGTAATCCAAATTCTCTCAAAAGAGCATAAGCTTCTTCGTCGGTATTCGCAGTAGTAACGAAGGTAATGTTCATACCCATGATTTTGTTTACGTTATCCAAAACAATCTCAGGGAAAATGATTTGTTCTTCGATACCTAAAGTATAGTTACCTCTACCGTCTAATTTACTCTTGATACCTTTAAAGTCACGGATACGTGGTAAAGCAACACGAACTAATTTTTCAAGAAATTCGTACATACGCTCACGACGTAAAGTTACAGTAGTACCAATTGGCATACCTTTACGTAACTTAAAGTTCGAGATATCTTTAGAAGACAAGGTCTGAACAGCTTTCTGACCAGTAATTGCAGTAAGCTCGTTTACAGAGAATTCAAGTATTTTTTTATCAGCAATCGCCGAACCAACACCTTGGTTAATTACTATCTTCGTTAATTTAGGTGCTTGCATTACAGTTTTGTAATCGAATTCCTTCATTAAAGCAGGAACGATTTCTTCTGCATACTGTTTTTTAAGAGTCGGTGTATAGCTCATTACTTAATCTCCTCCCCTGACTTTTTAGAGTATCTAACTAATTTATTGTTGTCGCCCTCTTTTCTACCAATACGGGTAGCTTTTCCTGTTGAAGGATCTTTCACATTTAAGTTTGAAATGTGAATTGAGGCTTCTTTTTTAACGATACCACCTTGAGGATTCTCAGCGTTTGGCTTGGTGTGTTTAGAAATCATGTTAACACCTTCAACGATCGCACGTTGCTTGTCAACAAGAACTTCTAATACTTTACCTTCCTGTCCTTTTGATTCCCCAGCGTTTACAATAACGGTATCACCCTTTTTAATATGTAACTTCATTGTTCTAGGTTTACAAAGATTATAAAACTTCTGGTGCTAAAGAAACGATCTTCATATCAGTGTCACGTAACTCTCTTGCAACAGGTCCAAAAATACGGGTTCCTCTCATTTCACCAGCAGTGTTCAATAAAACACATGCGTTATCATCGAAGCGAATATAAGATCCGTCTTGTCTTCTAATCTCTTTTTTGGTGCGAACAACAACGGCTTTTGTTACTGTTCCTTTTTTCATATCGGAACCGGCGATAGCGTTCTTCACGGTAACCACAATTTTATCTCCAATTGAAGCATAACGTTTTTTGGTACCGCCTAACACGCGGATACAAAGTACTTCCTTTGCTCCACTGTTATCAGCTACTAATAGTCTACTTTCTGTTTGTATCATGATTACTTAGCTCTTTCAATAATTTCCACTAATCTCCAACTCTTATTTTTACTTAAAGGTCGGGTTTCCATGATTTTTACGGTATCACCTTCGTTACAGGTGTTTTCCTCATCGTGAGCAGTGAATTTTTTGGTTTTGTTCACAAATTTACCGTAAATCGGGTGTTTTTCCTTTGTGTGAACTGCAACAGTAATGGATTTTTCCATTTTGTTGCTAACCACAACCCCGATACGCTCTTTTCTAAGATTTCTTTCCATCACTTTTTTACTTTTCAGTTAATTGTCTCTGACGTAACTCTGTCATCAATTTGGCAATGTTGCGTCTCGTTTCCTTAATTTGCAAAGGATTTTCCAAAGGTGAAATAGCGTGATTTAGTCTGAAGCGAGTTAATGATGCTCTTTCAGCATCCAACTTTTCTACTATTTCCTGTGTTGTTAACTCTTTAATTTCTGAATTCTTCATGATTAATCATTTGAACTTTCAACATAATCACGTCTTACGACAAACTTTGTAGTAACAGGTAATTTTTGAGCTGCAAGACGTAATGCCTCTTTAGCTACTTCGTAAGGAACACCCTCACATTCGAATAACATTCTTCCTGGTGAAACAGGAGCAACGAATCCTTCTGGAGAACCCTTACCCTTACCCATACGTACCTCTGCAGGCTTCTTAGTGATCGGCTTATCTGGGAAAATACGAATCCAGATTTGACCTTGTCTCTGCATATATCGGGTTACTGCCACACGAGCAGCTTCAATTTGACGACCAGTAATCCACTTTTCTTCAAGTGACTTGATCCCAAAAGATCCGAATGCTAATTCAGTACCGCGACCAGCGTTACCTTTCATTCTTCCCTTTTGTTGTCTTCTAAATTTTGTCCTTTTTGGTTGTAACATCGTACTAATTCTTTAAAATTTAAAGACTACTTCTTTTTTCTTCTATTAAAACCACCTTTTCCTTTTGGACCACGGCTATCTTTCATGCCAGCGTTAGGAGTAAGATCACGTTTACCGTAAACTTCACCTTTACAGATCCAAACTTTGATACCGATCAAACCGTAAGTAGTCAAAGCTTCCGCTTGACAGTAATCGATATCAGCTCTTAAGGTATGAAGTGGGGTACGTCCTTCTTTGTACATTTCAGAACGTGCCATTTCTGCTCCATTCAAACGACCAGAAATCTGAATTTTGATTCCTTCAGCACCCATTCTCATAGTAGAAGCAATAGCCATCTTAATTGCTCTTCTGTAGGCGATACGGCCTTCAATCTGACGAGCGATGTTATTAGCAACGATTACAGCATCCATTTCTGGACGTTTAATTTCGAAGATATTAATTTGTACTTCTTTGTCTGTAATCTTCTTTAACTCTTCTTTCAACTTGTCAACTTCTTGACCACCTTTCCCGATAATGATACCAGGACGAGCAGTGTTGATAGTGATAGTGATTAATTTAAGAGTTCTTTCGATAATGATTTTAGAAATACTTGCTTTAGCTAAACGAGCATTTAGGTACTTTCTAATTTTGGTATCTTCAACAAGCTTATCGCCGTAGTTTTTTCCGCCAAACCAGTTAGAATCCCATCCTCTGATGATTCCTAGTCTATTTCCAATTGGATTTACTTTTTGTCCCATTCTAACTATTCTTTAGTATTCTCAGCAGTTTTACTTGCCAACAATATAGTTACATGATTTGATCTTTTTCTAATTCTATGTGCTCTCCCTTGTGGAGCTGGTCTAAGACGTTTAAGAATTCTTGCTGAATCAACACAAATTTCTTTGATGAATAATTCATTTTCCTCAATTCTTTGACCTTCGTTCTTTGCTTGCCAGTTGGCAATCGCAGAAAGCAATAGTTTCTCTACGCGAATCGATGCTTCTTTCGGACTGAAACGAAGTACATCTAAAGCTCGGTTCACCTCCATACCTCTTACCATATCGGCAACAAGTCTCATTTTACGAGGCGAAGTAGGAACATTTTTCAAGCTAGCAAATGCTTTGCTCTTTTTTTCCTCCTTTATTTGGTTTGCTCTTATTCTTTTTCTTGCACCCATTTTTACAAATTCAAAATGTTAATTAAAACGCTTCACGCTATTTTTTCTTCTTGTCAGCGTGACCTCTAAAAGTACGAGTTGGCGCAAATTCACCTAATTTATGACCTACCATATTTTCAGTAACATAAACTGGAATGAATTTGTTTCCGTTGTGAACGGCAACTGTGTGACCTACGAAATCCGGAGAGATCATAGAACGTCTTGACCAGGTTTTAATCACAGATTTTTTTCCTGACTCATTTTGCTCCAATACTCGTTTCTCCAATTTGAAATCGATAAAAGGGCCTTTTTTTAATGAACGACTCATAACAATCTAATTAATCAAATTACTTTTTCCTTCTTTCTACAATATACTTATTAGAAGCGTTTTTCTTAGCTCGAGTTTTGAACCCTTTAGCTAATACACCGGTTCTAGATCGTGGATGTCCACCTGAAGATTTACCTTCACCACCACCCATTGGGTGATCAACTGGATTCATTACCACACCACGAACACGAGGTCTTCTTCCTAACCAACGAGTACGACCAGCTTTACCGCTTCTTTCTAACGCATGGTCAGTATTAGAAACAGTTCCGATAGTTGCTTTACAAGTTACTAGGATCATTCTAACTTCTCCAGAAGGTAATTTGATCATTGCATATTTGCCTTCTCTTGAAACAAGTTGAGCATATGCACCAGCGCTACGAGCCATCACAGCACCTTGAGAGGGTCTTAATTCAATATTGTGAATTATTGTACCTAATGGGATATCAGATAATGGCATTGAGTTTCCGATTTCTGGAGCTACTTTTTCACCAGAAAGCAAAGTTTGTCCTACCTCAAGTCCGTTTGGAGCGATGATGTAACGTTTCTCACCGTCAGCATACACAAGCAATGCGATGCGTGCAGTACGGTTTGGATCGTACTCAATCGAAACAACTTTTGCAGGAACATTGTCCTTGTCTCTTTTGAAATCAATAACTCGATATCTTCTCTTGTGACCACCACCTATATATCTCATTGTCATCTTACCAGTGTTATTTCTACCACCGGTTTTCTTCATTGGTCTTAACAATGATTTCTCAGGTTTGTCTGTAGTTACCTGCTCAAAGGTATTTAGAATCTTATTTCTTTGACCAGGAGTTACAGGTTTTAATTTACGTACAGCCATTTTCTAATTAAATATTGCTATAAAAATCTATATTATCACCTTCAACTAAAGTAACGATCGCCTTTTTAAAAGACGCAGTTCTTCCCTCAATAGCACCTGCTTTCGTAAAACGGCTTTTCTTTTTACCCTGATAATTCATGGTATTAACAGATGCCACTTTAACATTGTACATTGATTCTACTGCTGCCTTAATATCGATCTTTGTCGCTCTACGATTAACAACAAAACCAAAGCGATTAAATTTTTCGCTTTGCTCAGTCATTTTCTCAGTAACGATTGGCTTAATTAAAATATCCATTTTTTTAAACTTAGTTTAGTTTAAACATTTCATCAAGTCCTTTTACAGAACTTTCTACAAACACCAAAGTTGAAGCTTTCATAATGTCGTAAGTTGCAAGGTCCGAAACACGAACAACGTTAACATTCTTCAAATTACGAGAAGACAAATATATGTTTTTATTATCTTCAGATAAAACTAAAAGTACTTTTTTATCAGCTACTTTTAGGCTATTCTGAATATTAACAAATTCTTTTGTCTTAGGAGCTTCGAAATTGAAGTCTTCAACTACCATTAAAGCATCGTTTTGAGCTTTGATCGTTAAAGCAGATTTACGAGCCAACTGCTTCAGTTTTTTATTCAATTTGAAACCGTAGTTTCTTGGACGAGGACCGAATACGCGTCCACCCCCTCTGAAGATAGGTGACTTGATGCTACCAGCACGTGCAGTACCGGTACCTTTTTGTTTCTTTATTTTGGCAGTACTACCAGAGATCTCAGCTCTTTCTTTCGATTTGTGAGTTCCCTGACGTTGGTTCGCCAAAAATTGTTTAACGTCTAGGTAAATAGCATGCTCATTTGGTTCGATGCCAAAAACTGAATCATTTAATTCAATTTTTCTACCAGTATCTTCTCCAGCTGTGTTTAAAATCGCTAATTCCATTACTTCTCAATAATTACGTATGAACCTTTAGACCCTGGAAGAGATCCTTTAACTAACAATAGGTTATTCTCTTTAATAACCTTAAGTACCTGAAGGTTTTGAACCTTCACGTTGTCCCCACCCGTACGACCGGCCATTCTCATGCCTTTAAATACGCGAGCTGGGTAAGATGCAGCACCAATAGAACCAGGCGCACGTAAACGGTTATGCTGACCGTGTGTTTGTCCACCTACTCCGCCAAAACCATGACGTTTTACTACCCCTTGAAAACCTTTACCTTTTGAAACTCCGCTAACATCCACATATGGAGTGTCTTCGAATAATTCAACGTCGATAACGTCTCCTAACTGGTATTCGTTTTCAAAATCTGAAAACTCCACTAGTTTTTTCTTAGGAGTTGTGTTTGCCTTTTTAAAGTGCCCATCTAGCGCCTTAGTTGTTCGCTTTTCTTTCTTTTCATCAAAAGCCAACTGAAGTGCTTCGTAACCATCAGTCTCAACAGTTTTGATCTGAGTTACAACACATGGACCTGCCTCAATGACAGTGCATGGAATATTTTTTCCCTCGGCACTGTAAACGGAAGTCATTCCGATTTTTTTTCCAATTAATCCTGGCATTTCTCTTTACTTTTTAAAAATAAATCTTACTAGATTATCAAACTTTAATTTCAACTTCTACACCGCTAGGCAACTCTAGCTTCATCAAAGCATCAATTGTATTCGCAGTAGAACTGTAAATATCAATCAAACGCTTGAAAGAAGAAAGTTGAAACTGTTCTCTTGATTTCTTGTTCACGAAAGTAGAACGAAGAACAGTAAAAATTCTTTTGTGAGTTGGAAGTGGAATTGGACCACTAACAACCGCACCTGTAGCCTTAACTGTTTTTACGATTTTCTCAGCCGACTTGTCAACCAAGTTGTGATCGTAAGATTTCAGTTTAATTCTAATTTTTTGGCTCATCTTATTTAGATATTATACGATGATATAATTATAATAATTCAACTTTACCCTTTGCATTCTCAACAACTTCTTTAGCGATACCTTTAGGTACTTCCTCGAAGTGAGAGAATTCCATAGAAGAGTTTGCACGACCTGAAGATAAGGTTCTCAACACAGTAACATAACCGAATTGCTCTGCCAAAGGTACTTTAGCATTTACAACACGAGCACCATGCTTCGACTCCATTCCTTCAACCTGACCACGACGCTTATTCAAGTCACCGATGATGTCACCCATGTATTCTTCTGGAGTAATTACCTCAAGCTTCATAACAGGCTCAAGTAATACTGGAGATGCTTTAGCACATGCAGCCTTGAATCCCATTTTAGCAGCCATCTCAAATGATAATTGATCCGAGTCAACTGGGTGGAAAGATCCGTCAAACAAAGTAACTTTCAAACGATCAACAGAGTAACCTGCCAACACACCATTCTTCATAGCTTCTTCGAAACCTTTCTGAACAGAAGGAACGTATTCCTTAGGAATGTTACCACCTTTAATTTGATCGATGAATTGTAATCCTTCACCTTCGAATTCTTCATCAGCTGGGCCAATGTGGAATTGAATATCAGCAAACTTACCACGTCCACCAGACTGCTTCTTGAATACCTCACGGTGTTCAACAGTACCAGTAATAGCTTCTTTGTAAGCTACCTGAGGTGCACCTTGGTTACATTCTACTTTAAACTCACGCTTCAAACGGTCGATAATAATATCCAAGTGAAGCTCACCCATACCTGAGATTACAGTTTGACCTGAATCTTCGTCAGTTTTAACCTGGAATGTTGGATCCTCTTCAGCCAATTTACCAAGAGCCATACCCAATTTATCAACATCTTTTTGAGTCAATGGCTCAACAGCGATACCGATTACCGGATCTGGGAAATCCATAGATTCTAGCTCGATTGGATTTTCTTTTTGACAAAGAGTATCACCAGTACGAACATCTTTAAAACCAACACAAGCACAAATATCACCAGCTTCTACACGATCGATAGCGTTTTGCTTGTTTGAGTGCATTTGGTAAATACGAGAAATACGTTCTTTATTACCTGAACGAGTATTGAACACGTATGAACCAGCATCAATGAAACCAGAGTATACACGAGTAAATGCCAAACGACCTACGAATGGGTCAGTAGCAATTTTAAATGCTAAAGCAGCAAGTGGCTCTTCAACATCTGGCTGACGAACAACCTCCTCGTCTGAACCAGGAACGGTACCTACGATTGCATCAATATCAAGTGGCGATGGCATATAAGTAATAATTGCATCCAACAAACGCTGAACACCTTTATTCTTAAATGCAGAACCACACAACATTGGAACGATATCCATAGCAATAGTTGCCTTACGGATAACAGCCAACATCTCCTCTTCAGTAATTGAATCTGGATCTTCGAAGAAACGCTCCAACAACTCCTCGTCTTGCTCAGCAACAGCTTCAACAAGCTTCTCTCTCCACTCGTTAGCATCAGCTACCAAGTGATCTGGAATCTCTTCTAAAGTATAGTTAGTACCATTTTCATCATCGTACCATACAATAGCCTTCATTGTAATCAAATCGATTACACCTTTGAAGTTCTCTTCTGATCCGATTGGAATTTGAATAGGTACAGGATTAGCTCCTAATTTTTCTTTTACCTCACGTACAGCTTTGAAAAAGTCAGCACCAGAACGGTCCATCTTGTTCACAAAACCCATACGAGGCACTTTGTATTTATCAGCTTGTCTCCAAACTGTTTCAGACTGCGCTTCAACACCTCCTACTGCACAGAAACATGCAACAGCACCATCAAGAACACGCAAAGAACGCTCTACCTCTACAGTAAAGTCAACGTGACCTGGGGTATCAATAATGTTAATTTGATACTTCTTGCTATCGTAGTTCCAAAAACAAGTAGTAGCAGCAGAAGTAATTGTAATACCTCTTTCTTGCTCTTGCTCCATCCAGTCCATTGTAGCAGCACCATCATGAACCTCACCAATTTTGTGAGATACACCAGTATAATACAAAATACGCTCGGTAGTTGTTGTCTTACCGGCGTCGATGTGTGCCATGATACCAATGTTTCTGGTAAATTTTAAATCTCTCTTAGCCATTTTCTTTGTCCTCTACAAATTGCTTAAACAATTTTATTAAAATCTAAAGTGAGCGAAAGCACGGTTAGCTTCAGCCATTCTGTGAGTATCTTCCTTCTTCTTGAAAGCTCCACCTTCTTCATTGAAAGCAGCAATAATTTCTGCAGACAATTTTTCAGCCATAGACTTACCAGATCTCTTACGAGCAAAAAGAATCATATTCTTAATAGAAATAGACATTTTTCTTTCTGGACGAATTTCCATTGGAACCTGGAAGGTAGCACCACCTACACGGCGAGATTTAACCTCTACAGCTGGAGTAATGTTTTCCAAAGCTTTTTTCCAAATCTCAAGTGGAGATTTTTCAAGCTTTTCAGTTTTAGACTTAACGATCTCTAATGAATCGTAGAAAATTTTGAACGCAAGATTTTTCTTACCGTCCATCATCAAGTCATTTACAAATCTTGTAACCAAAACATCATTAAATTTTGGATCTGGCAACAAGATTCTTTTTTTAGGTCTTGATTTTCTCATTTCTTTTAGTTTACGAGCTATTCGTATGTTAGCTGCCCAAGTGCGTCTTCAACAATCTCTCGACTATTTACTCAACCAAGTGGGAACAACACATAAACTATAACTCCTACAGTTACAAACTAGATTTTACTTTTTCTTTGGTCTCTTAGTACCATACTTAGAACGACGTTGCATACGACCTTCTACCCCTGAAGCATCAAGAGCACCACGAACAAGGTGATATCTTACCCCTGGAAGGTCCTTTACACGACCACCTCTGATCAATACGATAGAGTGTTCTTGCAAATTGTGTCCTTCACCTGGAATGTAAGCATTCACTTCTTTTCCGTTAGTCAATCTAACACGAGCAACTTTACGCATTGCTGAGTTAGGCTTCTTAGGTGTAGTGGTATACACACGCACGCAAACCCCTCTTCTTTGAGGACAAGAATCCAACGCTGGAGCCTTGCTCTTCTCTTGAAGCTTGGTTCTTCCTTTTCGAACTAACTGTTGAATTGTAGGCATATTAACAATTACTTTTTAATTAAATATATTTTAACAAATTGGTTTGCAAAGGTATTATTTATTTACTAAAAACAACAATCGTTATGTTGATTTTTGCAAAAATCCCCTTGAAATCAGCGCACAAAGGTAAGAAAACCCTTTTAAAAGTCAAATAGTGATCAAATAAAAAAATCAACTGATTTTAAATAAGTTCCGACTCACCCCTACACTCCATCGAAAAATCGTGGGATAAAGACAAAAATACGACCAAAATTCCTGCATGTCAATTATTTTCCACAAATAGACACAATGTATATTGTATCTTATTAAAAAGTTAATTAATTTGGTAAGCCTTAAAACCTAAAGCCGGGCACTAACCTAACTCCCGGTTTTTGATACTTATTTTATATAAACCCAAAAAAATACGATTATGAAAGTGTATCAATCAAACGAAATTAAGAACATCGCCCTCATTGGCAACGCCGGCTCGGGTAAAACTACCCTTGCCGAATCTATGTTGTTTGAAGGCGGTGTTATTACAAGACGCGGAAACGTGGAAGATAATAACACCGTTTCTGATTATAATCCTGTAGAACACGAATATGGCAACTCTGTATTCTCAACAATATTGTATACAGAATGGTTGGGAAAGAAAATCAACTTTATTGATACTCCAGGTGCTGACGACTTTTCTGGAGGTGTAATTTCCGCTTTAAATGTAACCGACACTGGTTTAATGCTTATCAATGCCCAGCATGGTGTTGAGGTTGGTACCGAAATTATTGGTAGAAGAGCAGCCGCATTAAATACGCCTCTAATCTTTGTAGTGAATCAGTTAGACCACGACAAAGCTAATTTTGAACAATCAATAGAATCAGCAAAGACTAATTTTGGCAACAAAGTTTCAATTGTACAGTATCCCGTAAACGTTGGCGTAAACTTTAACGCGGTTGTGGATGTACTTAAAATGAAAATGTACCAATGGGGACCAGACGGTGGAGAGCCACAAATTCTAGACATTCCTGATTCGGAAAAAGAAAAGGCTGATGAACTACACAATGAATTGGTAGAATCGGCTGCTGAGAATGATGAAGCTCTTATGGAATTGTATTTCGATAAGGGAACTCTTACTGAAGATGAAATGCGTGAAGGAATGAAAAAAGGAATGATCGCTGGTGATCTTTTCCCTGTATTCTGCATTTCAGCTAAAAAAGACATGGGTGTACGCCGCTTAATGGAATTCATTGGCAATATCGTTCCATTCGTTACAGAAATGCCTGCTATTCCAACTATAAGTGGCCGAGAAGCTAAATGTGATGTTAATGCTCCTACATCGCTATTTGTATTTAAAACATCAATGGAACCTCATATTGGTGAAGTGAGTTATTTTAAAGTAATTTCTGGTAGTGTTAAGGAAGGTGATGATTTAAACAACATCAACAATGGCACTAAAGAAAGATTATCTCAATTGTATTTGGTAGCAGGACGAAACAGGGAAAGAGTTTCTGAACTTGTTGCCGGAGATATCGGAGCAACCGTTAAATTGAAAAACACTAAAAACAATCATACCTTAAATGGTAAAGATTGTGATTTCACATATAAAGAAATTGAATTCCCAGAACCAAAATACCGAACTGCTGTTAAAGCTAAGGAAGATGGTGATGAAGAAAGATTAGGAGAATTATTACATCGCATTCACGAAGAAGATCCTACCATTATTATTGAGTATTCGAAAGAGTTAAAACAAATCATCCTTCACGGACAAGGTGAATTCCACATGAATACTCTAAGGTGGAGATTGCTGAACAACGATAAGATGGAAATTGAATTCCTTGATCCTAAGATCCCTTATCGTGAAACCATTACCAAACTTGCTCAGGCAGATTACAGACACAAGAAACAATCTGGTGGTTCTGGACAGTTTGGTGAAGTTCATATGATTATAGAGCCTTACACTGAAGGGATGCCAGATCCAGCAATGTACAATGTAAATGGCAAAGAACTTAAAGTAAATTTAAGAGGTACGGAAGAGCATGAACTAGATTGGGGTGGAAAATTAGTTTTCTGCAACTGTATTGTTGGTGGTGCTATCGATACCAGATTCTTGCCTGCTATTCTTAAAGGTGTAATGGAAAAAATGGATGAAGGTCCATTAACCGGTTCATATGCACGTGATATTCGTGTTGTGGTTTACGATGGTAAAATGCACGCAGTAGACTCGAATGAAATTTCGTTTAAATTAGCTGGTCGCCACGCATTTAGCACTGCATTTAAAAATGCTGGTCCTAAAATTCTTGAGCCAATTTATGATGTAGAAGTATTGGTTCCTGAAGACAGAATGGGTGATGTAATGAGTGATCTTCAAACTCGTAGAGCTATGATTATGGGTATGGAAGCTGAAAAAGGATTCCAGAAGATTCTTGCTAAAGTTCCATTGAAGGAAATGAACCGTTATTCAACTTCTTTGAGTTCATTAACTGGTGGTCGTGCTCAGTTCTCTATGAAATTTGATGGTTACGAAAAAGTTCCAGGAGATGTTCAGGAAGAATTACTAGCTGCTTACGAAGAAGAAACAGCTGAAGCATAATTGTATTTTTAAGTATATACCTAGAACCGTCTCACTTTCGAGGCGGTTTTTTTGTGAGAATGATTATCCAATAAAATATTGGAACAAAAAAGGTCTTGACCTTATAAAAAAATCTTTCTATATGGAATATAGTGAGTACATTTAATGAACACAATTATCCTACCTGCGCTCAGAATCTTACCAAATAATATGAGATGGTCTTCACAGGTAAGTGTGAAGGTTTGTACTTTCAATGCTCACCAATCCCGTTCGAAGAAAGCAGAAAGCATCTTTTAACTTCTAGACTATATGACTTTTTAAACTACCCACTCCAAATCATACAGAGCAAAAAAATAAAGACTTTTTTGAAAAACATCAAGACCTGATAAAAATAAAGTCCAGACCTTTTTCATCACAAGTCTAGACTTTTATTTTTAAGTATAAGTCAAATATTTATTATTTCCTTATCAGCATAAAGGAACCTTTCTTGGTATATTTTTTTTGAGGTTCTTCTCTTCCTACAGCCGTAATCACATAAAAATAGGTTCCTGGTGTAGCCATTTTCCCATTTACTTTTCCATTCCAACCATCTTCTGGATTTCTCCATTCATACACAACTCTTCCCCATCGGTTAAAAACAATTGCATGAAAGCTTTCCAAAAACAAGGATTGAGTCTTAACTTTCCAAATGTCATTCCTACCATCGCCATTTGGCGTAAATACATTCGGAACTTGAACCAAAGAAGTATCTACCACAATTGGAGTACTTAGCATCATTTCATCCATACAAACCTCAGGTCCTTTGTCCGATGTAACAATTAGTTTAACCTGATACTTTCCCGAATATTGATATGTATAAGGAGCCAAATCTTTATCTAGTAAAATCGTATCAGTCAACAAACTATCTTCAACACTTGTCAATTCCTCAGGCAATCTGTCGTAATCCTGATACAAATACCATTTATAATCAGTAGCATTAATAGAGTTATTCGTAAATATCACATCCTCAAGTGGAGCTTCACCAGAATCCGGGGCAACAGAAAAATCAGCTTTAACCACATAGGTATTAGATATTATTGAACTGGATGTAAATTCACAAGCATATTGATCTGTTACAACCAACTGGTAAGTTTCATCTCCTTCATAGGCTTCATTATCGAAAAGGTCCTTCTCAGATCCGTCATAAGCTACAAATGGAGTCCCTTGCTTCTCCTCTCCATTTCTTTGTAGAGAAAATCTCACTCTATCATCAACCTTTACATTTATCTGGTTTGCATTTGGAACATCCTGATATTGCAAATCTTTCTTTGAAAATGAACCTGCAAAATATACCCCATCACAATTCATTCGGCTAAAAGTTAGAACCGGGTCTGCATTGCTATTATTTAAAACCCATGCAATACTTGTAACATCGGTTTCACCACTTTTAGTCATTACTACCCGATATCTTCCATCTGTTAGATTTGACAATATGGAGAAACTCTGATTTGCTTCCGTAACCAGATTGGTTACAAAATCATTTGCAGTTGCATCCCACTTGGTCCAAGCAAAAGTCCAACCATTTGTACCATCCGGAGAATCAGCTCTCAATTCTCCAATGCCAGTTCCTATATTATCACAAAACACAAAAATTGAATCGTTTGCTGTACTTGTATACTCAGTTAGCGTTCTGTAACTAGCCTTATCGGCAGATATCTGGGCATTTGCTTTCTCCATTAATATCGCAGAAAAAATTACAACAAAAGCAAAAAGAAACTTAACGGAATATCTAAAATCGGATTTGATTATCATCTTTATTTGGGACATTTAATTTAGCTTATCTTGATTTACAATATTAAAAAAAATTAAGCCGTTTTTTCCATATTAATGAATTAATACCGATAAGTATTTAAGATTTCTTTATAATTTCACTAGGTTTATTATTGAGTTTTAAATATCTATCGGCATTATACCAAGACTGTATTTCCTCGATAATTGGTATAACTTAAGTCTTAATTCTCAAAAAGAATTCAATATTAATATACAAGTGTTATTTTTGACACTCAAAATTTACAGATAAAGAATTGTTAGAATGGAATATTTGAATGAGTTAAATCCTGTTCAGAAAGAAGCTGTTGAAAATTACACCGGACCATCGCTTGTAATTGCTGGTGCCGGATCGGGAAAAACCAGAGTACTTACATACAGAATTGCTCACTTGTTGAATCAGGGTGTTCGTCCTTATTCGATTTTGGCCTTAACGTTTACCAACAAGGCAGCTCGCGAAATGAAAGACAGAATTGCCAATGTGGTTGGACAGGAGCAGGCACAAAGCTTATGGATGGGAACATTCCACTCTATTTTTTCTAAAATTTTAAGATACGAAGCTGAACATTTAGGTTTCGATTCGAACTTTACCATTTACGACACGCAGGATTCGCGTAATCTTTATCGCGCCATCATCAAAGAAATGCAGCTAGATGATAAAGTATATAAACCTAACGAAGTACAGAATCGGATTTCATCGGCTAAAAATAATTTGGTGACCGCTGCAGCCTATGCCAACAATGCGAAAGCTCAAAAAGCTGATGCAGAAGCAAGAAAACCACGTATCTCAGAAATATACAGTAGGTATGCACAAAGGTGTAAACAAGCTAATGCTATGGATTTTGATGATTTGCTTATGCAAACCAATATCTTATTCAGAGATTTTCCGGAAATATTAGCCAAATATCAAGATAAGTTCAAATACGTGTTGGTAGATGAGTACCAGGATACCAATTACGCACAATACTTAATCGTGAAAAAATTGGCAGAGCAACACAAGAATATATGTGTTGTGGGCGACGATGCTCAAAGTATTTACTCTTTTCGTGGTGCAAAAATTGAAAACATTCTGAACTTTAGAAACGATTATCCAAATTATCAGCTATACAAACTGGAACAGAACTACCGTTCTACTCAGAATATTGTAAATGCTGCCAATAGCATTATTCATAAGAACAAAGGTCAGATTCAGAAAGAATCATTTTCGGATAATGAAGAAGGTGATAAAATTAGAATTATAAAAGCCTTAACCGACCATGAAGAAGGTTACTTGATTACGAATGACATTTTCGAAACCAGAATGCGATCGCATTGTGCTTATCAAGATTTTGCAATTCTATATCGTACCAATGCTCAATCGAGAATTTTCGAGGAGTCCTTACGAAAACTGAATCTTCCTTATAAAATTTATGGTGGATTGTCTTTCTATCAACGCAAAGAAATTAAAGACCTTTTGGCCTATTGTAGAATGGCTGTAAATCCACACGACGAAGAGGCTATAAAAAGGGTAATTAATTATCCGAAACGTGGAATTGGTGCCACCACCATTGCAAAACTGCAAGATGCTGCAGCTCAAAATGTGGTTAGCATGTGGGATATTATATGCGGTTTACATGAGCGCCCTTATGGATTAAATGCAGGTACAATCTCAAAAATTGCGAGGTTTATCAATCTAATTAAAGGCTTTCAAGCTCAATTGGAAACCGAAACCGCTTTCGATTTGGCCAATAACATAGCTAACTCAACCGGAATCATTAAAGAATTGTACAACGACCGATCTCCTGAAGGAGTTTCACGACATGAAAACATCCAAGAATTACTGAATGGTATCCAGGAATTTACTCAGAATGCATTGGAAGAAGGGCGCGAATTGCATTTGCCAAACTTTTTGGAAGATGTGGCCTTGCTAACGGATCAGGATAACGAAAAAGATGAAGATCGAGATAAGGTGACCTTGATGACCATTCACTCAGCAAAAGGATTGGAATTTAAACATTTGTACATTGTAGGCTTGGAAGAGGAATTGTTTCCTTCGCAAATGGCAACAAGCACACAACAAGAACTTGAGGAAGAACGAAGACTATTCTATGTTGCCTTAACTCGTGCAGAGAAAAAAGCAACTCTTTCGTTCGCAAAATCGAGATACAAATGGGGAAATATGAGTTATCCCCGACCAAGTAGATTTATTCGAGAAATTGACGAAAGGTTTGTGGAGTATACATATGAACAAGAACCAGAGTTCTCTGGAAATGGTCGTGACAATTACCAAAGCACCACCGAATTCGAAGTTCCTAATTCACCAAGTAGATTTCAACAAAAAAGAAGTTTTTCGGCTAAACCTAAACTAAATCAGCCGGTTTCACGTATCAAGCAAAGTAGAAATCAAAATGTCGATCCAAACTTTACGCCTTCGGATCCTGATTCAATTCAACCTGGAATGGTAGTTGAACACCAACGATTTGGGAAAGGTAAAGTGTTGCAATTGGAAGGAAGCAAACCGAATATTAAAGCAACTGTCTTCTTTAAAACCGTTGGACAAAAGCAACTGCTACTTAAATTTGCGAAACTTAAAATTGTAGGATAATTCTCTCACAATTTGTAATGATTAAAGAAAACATATACATTTGCAATGAGTTCTAAGACTTTCTAAGTTTGTCGATTACCAAAAACGAATCGTTTAAAATTCTTATTTACTTCAATAAAATAAGCGACAAATCAGAATTAGTCACTACGAATTATTAAGAAACAGACTTCAATTTTATTTTGGTACGTATTGTGTTGAATCAACGCAGCTTACCTTTTATATAATAGAGATTGATTACCGTAATTAACACAACTGAATAAATGGATTACAATTCGAACAGGAAACACCTTGTACTTCCTGAATATGGGCGAAACGTTCAGAAAATGGTTGACTTTGCTCTTACTGTGGAAGACAAAGACGAAAGAAATAAAGTAGCCAAAAGTATTATCGCTGTTATGGGTAACATGTATCCACACCTAAGAGATGTTAGCGATTTCAGACATAAACTTTGGGATCACCTTGCTTTGATGTCGGATTTTAAATTGGATATTGATTCTCCTTTTGAAACTCCCACTAAAGAGAAACTGTCTGAAAAACCAGAAAAAGTTCCATATAAAAACGAACGAATTAAGTATCGTCACTACGGTAAAACAATTGAATCTTTAATTGCCAAGGCAATCGAGATTGAAGAGCAAAAAGAAAAAGATGCTTTGATCTTAATGATTGCAAATCATATGAAAAAATCTTTCATCAACTGGAACAAGGACAGTGTTCCTGATGATAAAATTTTTCAAGATATTGTGGAACTTTCAAATGGACAGTTGGTTATTCCTGAAGAACTAAAGTTACGCGAAGCCAGAGATAAAGATTTCTCACAGAAAAATAAGCCGCGTAAAAAGCATAGTGGTGGACATCGAAACGATCATCGCAAACACAACAAAAATAGATAATTACAAAAGGCCGGTTTTTTAACCGGCTTTTTTATTCACAAGCTTAATATTTCCGTTTTTTCCTTCGCTTTTATGGTTATCTTTAAGCTATCATTCACACCAAAACACAGACCAAATGAGCACTTTCGAAATAATTGGAGGTCAATCACTAAAAGGTGAACTAACTCCACAAGGAGCAAAGAATGAAGCTTTACAAATTCTTTGTGCAACATTATTAACCGACGAAAAAGTTACAATCCATAACATACCCAACATTCTTGATGTAAATAAATTAATAGAACTTTTATCAGATTTAGGAGTTCAGGTTTCTCAAGAATCAAAGAACAGCTATTCTTTTAAAGCCGAAAATGTAGATTTAGAATATCTAAATTCGCCTGAATTTGTTAAAAAAGGATCTTCTCTTCGTGGTTCCATCATGATTATCGGTCCACTTTTAGCTCGATTTGGAAAAGGATACATTCCTCGACCAGGAGGTGATAAAATTGGTCGAAGAAGATTAGACACTCACTTTATTGGATTTCAAAAACTGGGTGCAGAATTCAATTTTAATCAAGGTGAAAACTTTTATCGAGTTGAAGCAAAAAAGCTAAAAGGAACCTATATGCTTCTTGATGAAGCATCGGTAACCGGAACAGCCAATATCATTATGGCTGCAGTTTTGGCCGAAGGAACTACTACCATTTACAATGCAGCCTGCGAACCATACATTCAGCAATTATGCAGGATGTTAATTTCAATGGGAGCAAAAATAACTGGAGTTGGATCAAACTTACTTGAAATTGAAGGTGTTGAAAAACTAGGAGGTTGTGAACACAAAATTCTACCAGATATGATTGAAATTGGTAGTTTTATTGGTTTAGCTGCCATGACAAAATCTGAAATCACCATTAAAAATGTTGCCTATAAAGAGTTGGGAATGATTCCTGATGCCTTTAAACGACTAGGAATAAAAATGGAGCTTAGAGGCGATGATATATTTATTCCTAAGCAAGAAAACTACGAAATAGAAACCTTTATTGACGGTTCAATTCTAACCATTGCCGATGCTCCTTGGCCAGGATTAACCCCAGATTTATTGAGTGTATTTTTAGTCGTAGCTACTCAAGCCAAAGGAAGCGTATTGATTCATCAAAAAATGTTCGAAAGTCGTTTGTTCTTTACGGATAAGTTAATTGATATGGGTGCACAAATCATTCTTTGTGATCCACACCGTGCCACTGTAATTGGTTTAAATCAGGAAAACCAATTGCGCCCAACCACCATGGTATCACCTGATATTCGCGCAGGAGTTGCCTTATTAATTGCCGCCTTATCAGCTGAAGGAAAGAGTACTATTCACAATATCGATCAGATTGACAGAGGTTACGAAAACATTGATTTAAGATTGAATGCCATTGGAGCAAACATCAAAAGAATTGTTAATTAACTATTCCTTAACAGTTTAAATAATTGGATATACCTATTTTGGTTCTACAAATTAGAAAGATTATTAATAGTTAATTAAAACACATATGAAAAAGTTTAAATATACATTTCTACTGTTAGCATTTTTATTCTCAGTCTCAGCCTATGCAGGCGACAAATCGAAAGGAGCCAAAGAAGGCTTCAATGTTGGAGATAAACTTCCTGATATAGTTGCGAAGTCAATTGATGGAAAAGACTTAAAATTAAGTGATTTAAAAGGCAAAGTTGTTTTGGTTGATTTTTGGGCATCGTGGTGTCCTCCATGTAGAGCAGAAAATCCAACTCTTGTAAATGCATACAATCAATTTAAAAACACCAAGTTTAAAAATGGCAGTGGATTCGAAATCTATAGCTTTTCTTTGGATAAAAAATTAGCTAGCTGGAAAGCAGCCATTTCTAAAGATAAATTGAATTGGAAATATCACGTTAGTGAATTGAAGGGATGGCATTCTCCTACTTCAAACAAGTTTGGAATTAATTCAATTCCAGCCAATTTTTTGATTGATGGCAATGGAATTATTCTTGCGAAAAACCTTAGAGGAGCAAACTTGGACAATTTTCTGCATCAATACATGAAAAAATAATAACAAAAAAACACACAAACTAAAGCTGGTAATCACAAATTGATTATCGGCTTTTTTTAATCTCTTGTATTTTAACCTATTTCGATTGAATCATTAAAAACTCCTTCAACTCATCAGTTTGATATCCTTTCTCATCTAAACATTCAATGGCATTAGGGACGTCTCTGAACACTTTCGTTTTCACATTGGTGTTATTCATATAATAATGAAAAGATATAGGCTTGAATAATTTGCAAAAATTTAGGTTGAACAATTACCGCATTGAACTCATAGTTACGGGAACTACTTATTTTTTTGATTGCTTCATTAACCTGTCGGGCAAGTTTTGGACTAGAAAGAATTAATTCGGTAAGATCACAAATTGATGAAAAGTGGTTATATGGGTATTCTACAAGCATTTCATCAATTGTTTTGATAAAAAAATCAACGGCATCCTGATCTTGCATCCCTTTTAACCTTAAGGTATGCAACATCTTTGTATAACCGAATGCAAAAATCGTTGGTATCAATTTTAATTTTTATAAGTACAAAATAACTCTACTAAATATAATTAAAAGATATTTTTTATGAAAATTCATTATGACTAAACTTCCTTTATGGATTGGCTGCTATAGTCAAGATTTTGATCCAATTAGGTAAAAATAGATTCAATTTTAAACGTCACAACTAAAAAAAATGAGCTTCCTTCAAGCTGTTTTTCTAGAAAAGTGGAGATATTGACTGCGACATATTATCTAATTGTATAATTATCTGCATGAAAAGACATGAAAAAGGAAATTATTACAGATTCAAATTCTATCTTTGTGCCAATTTGTCGTAAAGGCACAAATTGGCAGGTTATTTGTTTACTACTGCCTTGTGAATTTAGAACGCTAAAAATCATTGAAAAATGACAAAAGATACAAGCAAATCAAAAAAAGAAGAATTGGAAGAAAAGGATTTGGAAACTAAGGTAGAACAGCCTGTTGAGGAGAAAGAGGTAAAAGAAGAACCAAAGGCTGAAAAGAAAGAAAAAAAGAAATCGGCTAAAGAAAAAAAGGCTGACGAAATAGAAGAGCTTGGTGCAAAACTTCAGGATATCAACGACAAGTACATGCGTTTATCCGCTGAGTTCGATAACTATAGAAAAAGAACTTTAAAAGAGAAAATGGAGCTTACCAAGTCGGCAGGCGAAAAAATCCTTGTTAATGTTCTTCCTGTAATGGATAACTTCGAAAGAGCTCTCCAGTCTATTGACGAAGCAAAAGATGTAGAAGCTGTAAAAGAAGGTGTTCATCTAATTTACAACAATTTCAAAGACTTCATTTTGCAAAATGGAGTTAAAGAAATTGAAGCTATTAATAAAGAATTTGATACCGATATTCACGAAGCAATTACAAAAATTCCTGCCCCTTCAGAGGACATGAAAGGTAAAGTTGTTGATTGCGTTGAAAAAGGATATACTTTGAATGAAAAAGTAATCCGTTTCTCAAAAGTTGTTGTAGGAGAATAATTCTCTGATTCCTAATTCTAAGTTGAAAAAAGATGTCGAAAAGAGATTATTATGAGGTATTAGGGGTATCAAAATCTGCCTCGGAAGCCGAATTAAAAAAAGCATATCGCAAAAAAGCAATTCAGTTTCACCCAGACAAAAATCCGGGTGATAAAGAAGCCGAAGAAAATTTCAAGGAAGCTGCCGAAGCTTATGAAGTTTTAAGTAATCCTGAAAAACGTCAACGCTACGATCAATTTGGTCATGCCGGAATGGGCGGAGCTACCGGTGGTGGTTTCGGCGGCGGAATGAACATGGAAGATATTTTCTCTCACTTTGGAGATATTTTCGGTGGCGGATCTTTCTTTGGTGGCGGATTTGGTGGCGGTGGTCGCAGTTCGCGCAGAGTAAACCGTGGTAGCAACCTTAGAGTAAAGGTTAAACTTACTTTAAAGGAAATTGCCGAAGGAGTTGAGAAGAAAATTAAAGTTAAAAAATACGTTGAGTGTAACTCATGTAACGGTTCAGGAGCCAAAGATGGTTCTTCTTTCTCAACTTGTTCCACCTGTAATGGTTCCGGACAAGTTACCAGAGTACAGAATACCATTTTAGGGCAAATGCAAACCGCATCAACATGTCCTTCATGTAACGGCGAAGGTAAAATGATTACCAACAAGTGTACTAGCTGTTCTGGTGAAGGAATTGTTCGTGACGAGGAGGTAATCTCAATAAATATTCCTGCTGGTGTTGCTGAAGGCATGCAGCTTTCAGTTAGCGGAAAAGGTAATGCAGCTCGTCGTGGTGGAATTAATGGTGACTTGTTAATCCTGATCCAGGAAGAAGAACATCCGGAGTTGATTCGCGACGAAAATGACTTACTTTACAACCTGTTCATTAGTATTCCTGATTCGATTTTAGGAACGGCAGTAGAGATTCCTACTATTGAAAACAAGGTGAAAGTGAAAATTGATGGAGGCACTCAGCCTGGTAAAATTTTACGTTTAAGAGGAAAAGGTCTTCCTGATGTAAATGGATATGGCAGAGGCGATTTATTGGTTAAGATTAACGTTTGGGTTCCAAACAATGTGAGCAAGGAAGAGAAGAAGATTTTGGAGAAACTTCAAAACTCTGAATCATTCCAGCCAAAACCAACATCGCAAGAGAAAAGCTTCTTCAAAAAAGTAAGAAACTTCTTCGAATAGATGTAAAAAATAACAAACAACCCCGGCAAAAATGTCGGGGTTTCTTTTTGTCTAAATTTTATATCGATAAAAAAACTAGTTAAAACTTGTACCATCTTCTTTATATCGATTTTTTATGAAGACATCATTATAAATTGTGTATTTTAGATTTTAGTTTAATAGAGTGTCACAAACCTAAACTATAATTCATGACATTTTTCGAAGCAAAAGACGTTGTTAAGCAGTATGCTGGACATAAAGCGCTTAACAAGGTAAGTATATCTGTTCCGAAAGGCAGTATATTTGGTTTACTTGGTCCAAATGGAGCTGGTAAAACAACATTGATTCGTATCATCAACCAAATTACAGGTCCCGATGCTGGAGAGGTATTTTTTAATGGCCAGCCTTTAAAACCTGAAGATGTAAAACGCATTGGTTACCTTCCTGAAGAAAGAGGATTATATAAAAAAATGAAAGTTGGCGAGCAAGCTGTTTATCTTGCTCAGTTAAAGGGCATGAGCCAAAAAGAAGCCACCAAAAAATTGAAAGCATGGTTCGATAAGTTTGACATTTTACCTTGGTGGGATAAAAAGGTAGAAGAGCTATCAAAAGGGATGGCTCAAAAGGTACAGTTTATTGTTACCATTCTTCATGAGCCTGAATTATTAATTTTTGATGAGCCTTTCAGTGGCTTTGACCCGATTAATGCCAATTTATTGAAAAAAGAAATCCTTGAATTGAGAGATAAGGGAGCTACCATCATATTTTCAACTCACAATATGGGTTCGGTTGAAGAGATCTGCGATCATATAGCTTTAATCAACAAATCAGAAAAAATTCTTGATGGTCCGGTGGAGCAAATCAAGAAGAAATACAGGACCAACACCTACGAAATTAACTACATAGGTGAATTCGACAAGTTGGATCAGGTGCTGAAAGCTGATTTTGAAATTATTGATCAGGCAAAGGGAATTGAATTTAATACGCTTAAGATCAAACTAAATAACGGATCTACTTCTAATGAATTGTTAGAACAGCTACTTCCCTATTTAAACATTGTTTCATTCCGAGAAATCATTCCTAACATGAATGATATTTTCATTAGAGTAGTAAAAGAAAGCAAAACCATCTAACCACAAGATTTATAAAATGAATAAGATATTTATCATTATACAAAGAGAATACCTTTCTCGCGTAAAGAAAAGGTCGTTCCTGATTCTTACCTTTCTTACTCCATTATTGATTGCCGGAATTTATGCTTTCATGATTTGGATGATGTTGAAAGATGATACTGAAAAAAGAACCATTGCGGTTTTAAACGAATCGGAATTGGTTGAACCTGTTCAAAGTAGCGAATTCACCACATACAACTACTTACAAAACACCACTTTTGAGGATGTAAAAAGCAGTATGGAGAAAAATGGATATTATGCCATTTTGGTCATCCCTAAGAACATTCTACAAACAAAGACCGCTGAATTATTTTCGCACAAACAGGTAACTATTGAGGTCAAGTCAAATGTTGGCAGTCAAATAAGGCAACACATTGAAAAGCTGAAACGAGCAAAAATTATTGCTGAAGCTAATATGCCCAATTTGGAAGAAAAATTAGCTGCAACTAAAACACCTATTGCTATGCGAACCATTAAGTTCGGAGAAGATGGAGAAATTAAACAAAGTTCTACCGAAATTGCAATGGGAATTGGTTTCGCTGCCAGCTTCATTATTTACATGTTCATTTTCATGTATGGTGTGCAGGTAATGAGAGGTGTAATCGAAGAAAAAAGCAATCGTATTGTTGAGGTAATTATTTCATCAGTTAAGCCATTCCAACTAATGATGGGGAAAATTGTTGGCGTGGCAATGGTTGGATTGACTCAATTCATTATGTGGATTGTATTAACCGGCATCATTATTACAATTGGTTCTGCATTAGTTCTACCAGGCGTTGACATGGAAACCCTACAACAAGCAAAGTCGGTAGCTGAACTACCAGCAGGTGCTGCTTCTTTAGATGCAGGTCAGTTAAAAATTGCTCAGGATATTCTAGGCACTTTCGATCTTGCCTATGTTGCTGGTATTATTGGTGCATTTATTTTCTTCTTTTTGGGTGGATATCTATTGTACTCAGCACTATTTGCCGCAGTGGGTAGTGCTGTTGACAATGAAACGGAAACCCAACAGTTTATGCTTCCAATTACAATTCCATTGATCCTTGCTTTGTACATTGGTTTTGCCGTGGCAAAAAATCCTGAAAGTAGTTTGGCCTTCTGGGGTTCTATTATACCATTTACCTCACCAATTGTAATGTTGGTACGAATTCCTTTTGGTGTTCCTATTTGGGAATTACTCCTTTCCATGTCTTTATTAATCGGAACATTCCTATTAATCACTTGGATAGCAGCCAAAATATATCGAACAGGTATATTGATGTATGGTAAAAAAGTTTCCTACAAAGAAATTTGGAAGTGGTTAAGATATCATAACTAATAAACGTTTTATGAATTATATCAAAATGCCTCTTCTCGAGGCATTTTTCATAAACCTTAAATTAGGCATAGTTTTTGATTGGCTTGAAAATGTCTTTCATCAGTATTTACAAGACATTGACAAAAGTTATTATTCTTAAACAAAGATTTTACTATCTTCGATAATGAATCTATTTCTAAAACCTAGATTCGATCGAGTTTACCTATTTTTTTAACCTTTATATATGCAAAAGAAACGGATTTCTGTAATTGATTTAGGAACCAATACATTTAATTTATTGGTTGCAGAGTGGAGTGAAGGGAAGCACCCTAACATCCTACACCGTTCGAAGTACCCTACCAAAATTGGCAAGGGCGGAATTAATCAAAATAAAATAACCGACGAGGCGATTCAAAGAGCTAAAAATGCATTTGAAGAAATGAATCGCATATCAAAAGAATATAATGCTAACGAGAAAATTGCATTCGCTACTTCAGCTATTAGATCTGCAGAGAATGGCGAAGAATTCGTCCGACTAATTGAAGAGAATTATCAGGTAAACATTGAAATCATTTCCGGGGAACGCGAGGCTGATTTAATCTATTCAGGAACAAAAAATGCTGTTGAGTTAAATCATGAAGCTGTTGCTATTCTTGATATTGGTGGTGGTAGTAATGAAATTATTATTGCCAACAATGAAAAAGTATTTTGGAAAAAAAGTTACCCACTGGGAATGACTCGTTTGCTTGAAATGTTTATGCCTTCGGATCCAATGACAAAAGGAGATATCACTAAGGTTAATGAATATTTAAAAGAGCAATTGCCTGATTTATTTGAGGCCTTGGATCTTCACAATGTAAAAACCTTAATCGGTTCATCCGGATCATTTGATACTTTCAAGCAAATCCTTTTGTCTGATGGCTATTCAACAAATGGATTGCCGGAATCTCAATTCGAGATCAAACTGAAAGACTTCTTCCGTTTGCATCAAATCTTTTTAAACTCAAGCCTGGAAGAAAGAAAAAGTATGAAAGGTATGGATCCTGTTCGAGTTGAGTTAATGGTGATGGCTAGTATTTTTATTAATCATCTGGTAAAAGAAGCCGGTTTTAGTAAATTGTACCAATCATCATATGCTTTAAAAGAAGGTGCTTTGTTTGAGTACATTGAAAAAAACATTAATTAACAGCTGTAGAATTTAAAAAAATAGCTATGTCTAAAATTCTTATCATTGATGACGAAAGAAGTATTCGAAATACTCTAAAAGAAATTCTGAGCTATGAAAGCTACGACATCAGCCTTGCCGAAGATGGTATTGCTGGATTGGAAATGGCACAAAATGATGAATTTGATGTAATTCTGTGCGACATTAAAATGCCACAGATGGATGGCATTGAAGTGCTGGATAAAATTCAGGAATTGGCAATTGACACTCCGGTCATCATGATTTCGGGCCATGGAAACATCGATACTGCTGTTGATGCAATTAAGAAAGGAGCATTCGATTTCATTGAAAAGCCTCTTGATCTGAATAGAATTTTGATTACCATTCGCAATGCGATGGATAAATCGAAGCTGATTACAGAAACCAAAGTTCTGAAAAGAAAGGTCAGTAAAAAATATGAAATGATTGGTGAGGCTAATGCAATTCAGGATGTAAATCAGATGATTGATAAAGTAGCCCCAACCGATGCAAGAGTTCTAATCACCGGACCTAATGGAACCGGTAAAGAGTTGGTTGCACATCGTATCCACGAACAAAGCAATCGCTGTAAAAGTCCATTTATCGAAGTAAATTGTGCTGCAATTCCTTCAGAACTGATCGAAAGTGAATTGTTTGGCCACGAGAAAGGATCTTTTACTTCGGCACATAAACAGCGCAAAGGTAAGTTCGAATTGGCCGATGGAGGAACTCTTTTCCTTGATGAAATTGGTGATATGAGTTTATCTGCGCAAGCAAAAGTACTAAGAGCTTTGCAGGAAAATAGAATTACCCGTGTTGGTGGCGATAAAGAGATTAAAGTAAATGTTCGTGTAATTGCCGCAACCAATAAAAATTTACAAGAGGAAATTGAAAACAATAATTTCCGTGAGGATTTGTATCATCGCTTAAGTGTAATTTTGATTGAAGTTCCTTCTTTGAACGACCGAATTGATGACATCCCTCTGCTTGCAAATCATTTTATTGATATGATTTGTGGTGAAATGGGATTGCCTGTTAAAGGAATTGATGAAGCTGCAATTGAAGAGCTAAAAAAGATCAATTACACCGGAAATATTCGAGAGTTTCGAAACATCATCGAACGATTAATCATCCTGGGGCAAGATAGCATTAGTGTTGAGGATGTAAATGCATATACCAAATCAGCAAATTAATCATGAGAATTGAATCAGATTTTATTAGTAATAGAGAGATTCCTAAAGATGCACTTTGGGGAGTTCATTCTCTTCGTGCGAAGGAGAATTTTCCGGACAACACCCAATTTCATAAAGAATGGTATATGGCTGTTGGAGTAGTGAAACAAGCCTGTTATAGAACTTACCTTGATTTTCTGAAGGGAATCGATCGTAAGTTTCCAAATCAGGAATTTCCTTTTCAACTGTTGGATAAAAATCTGATTGAAAACTTAAATGATGCTGCGGATGAAGTAAATCTGGGAAAGCATTTTGATCATTTCATTGTGCCCGCCATACAAGGTGGTGCTGGCACCAGCATCAACATGAATGTGAATGAAATTATCGCCAATAGAGCTTTGCTACAAGCTGGCGAAAATTGTGGCAATTACAATAAAGTGGATCCTTTCGAGCATGCCAATGTATTCCAATCTACTAATGATGTAATTCCAACATCACTAAAAGTAGCTGCAATTCGTCTGCTTCAGGAACTGGAAGAGTCTATAAACAATTTGCGTTTACAGGTTGAAAAAACAGAAAGCAATTACAGAAATGTTTTGCGAATTGGATACACTCAAATGCAGGCTGCTGTGCCAACCTCATACGATAAACTATTCAGCACATACAACAATGCCTTATCACGAGATTGGTGGAGAGTTTCCAAGTGTTTCGAAAGAATTAAGGAGGTGAATCTTGGTGGTGGTGCCATAGGAACAGGTTTATCCATCCCGAGATTTTTTATTATGGAAGTGGTTCCAAATCTGCGAAAGCTAACTGGCTTACCTATTACACGCTCCGAAAACTTATCAGATGTAACTGCCAACCAGGATGGATTTGTTGAAGTACATGCAACATTAAAAGCACATGCGGTAAACCTGGAAAAAATGGTTGCCGATCTTCGCCTTTTAGCATCGGACCTTTTTCAAAACCGAGAACTTCACTTGCCTCAAAAACAAGTGGGCAGTTCCATTATGCCGGGTAAAGTAAATCCGGTCATTCCAGAATTTGTAATAAGTACCGCTCATAAAGTGTATGCCAACGATGTAATGATTAGCAATTTATCGGGACAAGGCTGTTTGGAACTAAATGCGTATTTGCCTTCCATTGGTCATGCATTATTGGATAGTATCAAACTGCTGATTGCAGCAAACAATACACTTGCCGAGAATCTATTTAAAGAACTAGAGATACAGTCGAATATGACTGAAAAAAATGTACTTTACAATCCTTCGGTAGCCACAGCTCTTTCTCCTTACATAGGATATCATGAAGCTGCAAAACTGGCAAAGGAGATGAAAAGTAAAAACACCTCGATTATTGAAGCAAATCAGAATATCAATACAATTGACCCTTCAAAACTTAAAAGTTTAATTGAACCTGAAGAATTGTTGAAACTAGGATTCACACTTGCTGATACAATTAACAAATAGACAATAGCAGTTAACCTGCTAGCTGTTCATTGATAACTGGTAACAGCTTACTGATAACTGATCACTGTAAAAACATGGGAAGAGAACGTCGTCCACATATTGGAATTTTTGGTAGAAGAAATAACGGGAAAAGTACATTAATCAACTTCCTTGCTGGTCAGGATATTGCCATTGTTTCTGATGTAGCAGGAACTACCACTGATCCAGTTAAAAAATCTTTTGAAATAACTGGCTTCGGGCCTGTTATTTTGATTGATACAGCTGGGATTGATGATACTGGTGAATTGGGGAAAAAGCGAATCCTTAAAACCAACCAGGCCATAAAAACCATCGATTTGGCCATTTTGGTCATTACCAAAAATACATTTGGCGATTTTGAAAAAGGCTTGATTGAAAAGTTCAAGAAACAGGATGTTCCTTTTATCGCCATCCACAATAAGGAGGATTTGGAACTATTGCATCAGGAAACTTTAGAGAAACTAAGTGAAGCAGGCGCAAAGGAAGTTCTGCATTTTAATTCGCTTAACGGTGACATTGAACCTATCGTAAAAAGTATCAAGAAAACCATTCCCGAGTCAGCATTTACAACTCCATCTCTGCTTGGCGATTTAATTTCTTATGGTGATATTGTGTTACTGATCACTCCTATTGACATTGAAGCTCCTGAGGGAAGATTGATTCTACCTCAAGTGCAAGCCATTCGTGATATTCTGGACAATGATGCCATCTGTATCGTACTGAAAGAACGTGAAGTGGATGCATTTCTTCGAAAAACCGGAATTAAACCAAAGTTGGTTGTTACCGATAGCCAGGTATTCCTAAAAGCTGGAGCTTCTATCCCATCTGACATTGCATTGACCAGTTTTAGTATTATGCTGGCACATTTTAAAGGCAATTTTTCTGCTTACCTTCAGGGAACGCCAAAAATATCGGAACTGAAAGATGGAGACAAAATTCTACTTCTTGAAAGTTGTACTCACCATACTTCTTGCGATGATATTGGAAGAGTTAAAATTCCTCGCTGGATCTCAAATTACACGGGCAAACAACTTGAATTTGTTGTCATTGCAGGTTTGGATGAAATTCCTGGCAAAATGTCGGATTATGCATTGCTCATTCAGTGTGGTGGATGTATGATTACACCTAAACAATTGGGCAATCGATTACAACCCGCCATAGATGCCGGAATTCCGGTTACCAACTACGGTATGGCCATTGCCTATGTGCAAGGAATCTACAACCGAGCAGTTGCTCCATTTGCAAAAATTGAAGATTCTTCATTGGATTATCTGTAGTATTAGAACCGTTTCAACATCAACTTTTAATATTAAAGATTAAGCTTTCTGCGTCTTAACATGAAGTTTCAGTATTAAAAGCTGAGGTTTTAAGGTTAAAACTTGAGGTTTCAACATTGGCAGCTGATGTTTTAATGATGAAACATGAAGTTTCGATATTGAAAGTTGAGCTTTCAACGTTTTTTGCTACCATTTTATCTCGACGGGACATCATTTTTCATTAAAAGTTGAAGTTTTAACGTTAAAACTTCAACTGTCAACATTACAAGTTCAGGTTTCAACGCTGAAAGCTTAGCTTACGATGTTAAAACATGAACTTCTCACTTTGGAATGTCAACCCACAACATTAAAAACACAAGATTCTACAGTAAAAGTTCAATTAAAAAAGTGCAATGCTGAATTTTCAACGGAGCCATTCAAACTCATTCATTCATATTGACTTTTTGTAAACAACTCCTCTTTCTTTCAAATACTCAAAAACAAAATGAAAGCAAGCCGGATCTTTCCCCAGAAGTTCAGGAGGATTGATTCCTTTGCGAGAGTATTTGCCTTTCAGCAAGATATTGGCAACTGCAGTACAGGTATATCCTGTAGTTCGCGCCATGGATGTAAATCCTTTTTCTTCATCAAACTGATCGAACAAATCATATACAATGCTTTTATTTAAGCCATTTTGAAATCCTTCTAACTCTACCCTCATCACCGTAAACTCTTTCTCATCAGGTTTTAATTTCCATTTTGAAAATAGCAACTTTGAAGTCAAATCAATTGGCTTGATTTTCACACCATCAATATTTATCTTCTCATGAGAAAAATAACCGGTATCTCTCAATACCCTTAAATACTCAATGGTTCCTGGATAGCGTAAGGTTTTTTCAATCATATTGGGAACATTCATGGTTTTAATCAAACTGCGCAATCCATCAGAATTCCATGCCTCCAATGTTCCAATATTTTCAAAGTAGATCAATTCCGGATCAGACAATGCTTCCCGGATAACAATATCACCGTTTTGAACGTATCTAGCAGGTCTGGTATACTCTTCAATCACATCTATTGGAGAAAAAACAGCCCGATACTCCCATGGCCACTCTCTTTTGAATGGCAAGCCACCAACAAGACATTTAAAGCTTTGCACCCTCATTTTTTCATTGTGGTAACCTAATATCAAATTCCCCATTCCAGGAGCTACACCACAATCCGTAACAATACAACAGCCATTATTTTTAGCGAGGCCATCCAACTCAAAAGGATCTTCAGGGAAAAAGGAAATATCCACCATATTTTTCCCGGCCTCAATTACTTCCCGAACTACATTAAACCCCATATTTCCAGGAACAGCACCAACCACCAAATCAGAATCTGCAACCAACTTCCGAACCGTTCCTGCAACCGACAAATCGGCTTTCTTGGTCTTAATTTTAGAATGTCTGGCCAATTGTTCCAATACTTTTGCATCATGATCAACGGTGGTTACAGCAAAAGATTCACTTAAATCAATAGCAATTAGTTTTCCAACCAATCCAGCTCCTAATACAGTTATTTTTTTCATGCTATGATTATTTAATTACCAATGAAGCTATTATTTAAAAAATTAAATATCATCTAATAAACTTGGAAACAAATCAATATCATATGATATAATTGTTGTCTATTTCATTTTTCATACTGATTTAGGATCCAAATTATTAATATATGTGAGATACAAGGTAAGGCTATAGAAAAAAGCAAATAGAGAAAAAAAGATTTCAAAAATTTCAAACCCACCAAACATAGAAGAAATTAGGAGAAAAAAAGCAAGTGAAAAAAGACTTGGATATGGAAATATGAGTTGAAATCTTGGTGTTCGATAACTACGACGTGGAATCCATCCCAATAAACACAATGTGAATAATACAATTGCTGATAAAGGATAAATTACAGGAAAATATAGATTGAATATGTTATGCAAATTCAATTCAGATTGATAATTTACCTCTTTAATTGCCATTGGAGTCTCAACATTGAAAATCCTCTGTCCCCAGCTTATTTCTTCAAAAGCTATAAATAAAATTAAAACAGAAAAGACCGCAAAAAGAGTATTAGTAGCTCCTATAGGAAGCTTGTACTTGATTCTTCTTAAGAAAAAGACAAGAATAAGAATCAGTCCGGAAAAAAACAGTAGAAAAAAAGAAAAATACTCAAAAAATCCATCTTCATCTAACAAAAGATTAATCAAATAACTTTTCTCCAGATGTGTCATCATTAATACTGGGAATCCAATAATTGCAGATGCTATTATTAAGTTTCGATGGTATTTTGTGAGTACATTTTTTTCGTAATTATCCCCTAGAAAAAAAATCCTTACCCTTGTAGGCAAAAAAATACATTCTAACCGGGATCCCAATTTCGTATACATAAATACAAAAACACCAAGCCACAAACCAAAACAAATATTTAAATATGCCTGAATGATATTATTCAACCCTAACAATCCGGTATGTATATAACCATCGGGTGATAAATATATTTCTACGAAATAAAAGGATGCCTCAGCAATTTCAAGAGAAAAAATGCTCAATAGAACTAATATTACAAGACAAACAACCATGATTGCATTCTTCATATTTAAATAATTTCTTCTTGTATTCATCACCTAATCTCCTTTTACAGTAGCACTTTTCAATAATAATTTACAAAGATTTTAGAATAGGTGAACAAAAATCTTGAATATTTACTGTAAACAATCACTATTTAAATCTTAAATTTCCATAGTATTAGACTACATATTTCATTCAAAATTGAATATTCTCCATTACAGGTAAGCCGTTACATAATTCAAATTGGTATATTTGATTTTAAATTTTCATAAAAAAATCTAACTTTAATTAGATCTAGATTATAAAGAATATCTCAAACACCTTAATACTAATACAATGAACAAAGTAATTTGTCTTTTTCTGCTTTCTATCACTTTAATAATTCCTATCCATGCTCAACAAAAATCCTTCACCCTTAAAGGAATGATTGGTGGGCTACAGGAAGAATATATTTACCTCTACCAGTATGATGGTGAGACCAAGGAATTAATTGATTCTGTTAAAACCAAAAACGGAGAGTTTAAATTCGAAGCAGCTTGTGAGCAGGCATTTATTGCTGAATTCAAGGTAGCAGGCCGAAAAGCTGGCAAGGCATTCCTGTCTCCAACGAAAATGAGTCTATTTGTTCACAAAAAAGATATGAACCACAAATTTTTGATTGGCAAACTAAAAGGATCTCCTGCCCAAGACAGATATGAAGATTTTCAAGCAAAACTAGCCGAAAACAACAAACAAAAATTAAAAATTGCTGAAAATCTGGAAATTCCGGAAATACAATCTGATTCGGTTAAAAAAAATCAATTCCTGAAGGAATATTCCAGACTAAATCAATTCAGAGATGAGTATTACTACAAATATGCATCTTCCCCGGTTGTTGCCTATCTGATCTATCAGGAATACTTTGCTTCAAAACGTAGTTTGGAGTATGTAAAAGAGCAATTGAAAACCTTAAAACTGGCTAATCCGAATGGTTTGTACGTTAATAATTTGCAAAAAAGAGTTGATATTATTGAAACACTTCAAAATAAAGGACAGTTTCCTGAAATTAAGGCTAAAACCCTGGACGGTAAAGAATACCAACTATCACAACATAAAGGAAAACCCATATTGTTGTACATTTGGAGATGCTGGTTCCCTGATCGAGCTCAAGAATATTATGATGGAATTAAAGATATTACAAACACTTTTCCATCATTAGATGCTGTTAACATTATTCGATATTCATCATTTGCTAGAGTAAGAATTCCTGGAACCACTAAAAGCAAAGCTTGGCATCCAGAGCCTAGACCAGAATTAAATTGCATAGAAATTGGAAGTCTAAACCAAAGCGTTGAAGTTGTGCGATACTTGGATAGAGGATTCAATGCATACCTACTTGATAAGAATGGTAAAATCATTTATCACCAAGATGAGCTGAACACGGAATTGTTAAAATCTCAAATCTCCAAACATCTTTCAAACCTGTAGTATTCATTATCAATTTCGATTAACTATATTTAGCACTTTGATAAAAGAGACTAAAGAAATTTAACTATGCCCGATAATTTACTGAAAAACAAAGCCAATTTTGGCACCATGCCGGTTTTCCTAACTGCCATTTCAACCATTTTAGGAGCAATTTTGTTCCTTCGTTTTGGTTGGGCTGTTGGTAATGTTGGATTTATTGGAGTAATTGGAATCATTATCTTAGGTCATTTAATTACCATTCCTACAGCAATGGCTGTAGCTGAGATTGCAACCAACCAAAAAGTGTTAGGTGGAGGAGCCTACTATATCATTTCCAGATCTTTTGGATTAAACATTGGTGCTGCAATTGGAATCACACTCTACCTTTCGCAGGCAATTTCGGTGGCCTTTTATGTTATTGCTTTTGCCGAGGCTTTTGATCCGGCAATTCAATGGCTCGCTGATAACTACGGAATTTTAATTTACGACAAAAGAGCCATTAGTATTCCGACCATGACCATTTTGGCTGGCTTATTTCTTTATCGTGGAGCGAACATGGGAATGAAAGCCTTGTATGTTGTGGTAGCAACTTTAGGTCTTTCCTTATTCATGTTTTTTATAGGAACACCAGAAAATGCACCAACAGAAATGGTTTTGGATGCTACTATTGAAAATCCAAAGGGTTTCTTTTATGTATTCACCATTGTCTTCCCGGCATTTACCGGTTTGGCTGCTGGTTTAGGTTTATCCGGTGATTTAAAAAACCCAAGAAAATCGATACCAAGAGGAACCATTTGGGCAACCATTGGTGGATTAGTGATCTACATTTGGGCCGCTTACAAATTTACTGTTTCTGCCAGTCCTGAAGATTTGGCCAGCAATCAGCTAATCATGAGAAAGATTGCCATTTGGGGACCAATCATTCCAATTGGTTTGGCTGCAGCTTCTCTATCTTCAGCATTGGGTTCAATCATGGTTGCTCCAAGAACCCTGCAGGCAATTGGTTTGGATGACATTTTCCCTCAAAAGGGATTGAATAAATGGTTAAAATCTGAAAGCAAGAAAAATAATGAACCCATTAATGCTTCAGTGATTTCCATTGTCATTGCATTCGTTTTTGTTTTTATTGGTGATGTTGATTTTGTTGCCCAGATTATTTCCATGTTCTTCATGGTAACCTATGGGGCAATTTGTATCATTTCGTTCCTTGAACATTTTGCGGCCGATCCTTCATACCGTCCAACCTTCCGTTCCAAGTGGTATTTATCCTTAATGGGAGCAGTTCTTTCGGTTTGGATCATGTTCCAAATGAATATGACTTATGCCATATTGTCATTAATGATAATGGGTGGTATTTACTATGGAATAAATGTAACCGCGAAAGAAAACAGAGGCTTGGCAAAACTCTTCCGTGGTGTAGTATTCCAGTTGAGTCGCCACTTGCAAATTTTTGCACAACGAGCCGAAAAAGGGGATCGCGAACTAAGCTGGAGACCTTTTGCCATTTGCATTTCACAAGATTCATTTAAACGGAGATCGGCATTCGATCTGTTAAGATGGATTTCTTACAAATATGGTTTTGGAACCTATATTCATTTCTTGGAAGGATTCTTAAACGAGGAAACCAACGAAGAGTCGAAACAGGTAATGAACAAGTTGATTAACCTGGCTTCGGGAAGTAAAAACCGGGTTTATCTCGATACAATAATTTCTCCATCCATGACTTCGGCAATTGCCCAGGTAATGCAATTGTCAGGAATATCAGGACATGGTTATAACACCATACTGTTCGAATTTTCGAGAACAGAATCAGAAAGGTTGAATTATGTGATTGACAATTACAAATTACTCGAATCAACCCATTTCGATGTTTGTATTTTGAATACATCCTATAAAGGATTTGGATATCAGAAAGAAATTCATGTTTGGATTGGCGCCAACGATTTGGAAAATGCTAACTTGATGATTCTATTGGCCTACATCATTCAAGGACATCCTGACTGGAAAAAAGGAACCATTAAGATCTTTGCAATCTATCCAGGCGACCAGCTGGAAAGCCAGAAAGAAAAACTATTGGCTTTGATCAAATCTGGTCGATTACCAATATCTCCAAGCAATATTCAGTTAATTAATGCAAACTACGCCAACAAGAAACAAGTAATCATGTCAAAATCGATGGATGCCGATTTAAGTATTCTTGGTTTTAACCATGAAGATGTAGTTGAAGAAGGTGTTGATTTGTTTACTGGCTTTGAAGATATGGGTAACATACTTTTTGTGAGTTCTTACAAAGAAATTAAAATTAAGTAATGGCTGATTTTATTAAAGTTACCGATGATTTGGGTCGAGAGGTAAGCATTCCCTTTCCTCCCAAAAGAATCATTCCTGCAGTTCCATCAACAACTGAATTTCTATTCGATTTGGGATTGGAAGGTAAAGTAATTTCACGCACCAAGTTTTGTCGGTATCCAAAAGGAAAGATTGAAAAGCTGCCTAATATAGGAGGTCCTAAAAACTTGTATGTGGATAAAATCAATCTCTTAAATCCAGATTTAATTCTTGTTAACGAAGAGGAAAACAACAAAGCACAGGTGGAGGCCTTAATGGAAGATTTTCCAGTGTATGTAAGCAAGGTTCGAAATTACGAGGACGCTCTTCAAAATATTTTAAACACAGGAAAAATAACGGGTACAGAGCCTAAGGCTTTCGAAATCACAAATACGATACGAGCTGGTTTTGCTAAAATTCCTAAAAGGGATGAACCAATAAAAGTTTTGTACCTGATTTGGAGAAATCCTTTCATGGGAGTTGGCAAAAACTCGTTTATTAATTCGATGCTGGAAATTTGTGGATTTGAAAACATTCTACCAGATCCACAAGAAAGGTATCCAAACCTGAGTGCTGAAAAAATAAAGGAGTTAAACCCTGATTTGGTGCTGTTATCTTCGGAACCATATCCTTTTGAGGAAGCCAACATCAAAGAAATTAAAGACATTCTTCCCAATGCTAAAATTGAATTGGTAGATGGAGAGATGTTCTCATGGTATGAATCGCACATGCTGCAAGCAGCAGATTATTTTATAAACTTGATTAAAAAAATTAAAGCAGAATAATGTCTATTTTTGCTTTAAAAATTACAACTAAATGGAACGCATAGCTATTTTTCCCGGATCATTCGATCCTTTTACTATCGGACACGAATCAATTGTGACCCGGGCATTACCACTATTCGATAAAATTATTATTGCAATAGGATATAACTCAGAAAAGAGACAGTTTTTCCCAATCGAAAAGCGCATTCAATGGATTAAAGAAGCATTTAAAAACAATCCGAAAATTGAGGTAGAAACTTTCGAAGGACTTACCGTTGAATATTGCAAATCGAAAAAAGCACATTTTATTTTAAGAGGTTTAAGAACTGCTGCCGACTTTGAGTACGAACGTGCAATTGCTCAGATCAATAAAAAGATGGCTTACGAGTTGGAGTCAATTTTCCTTTTAACTACTCCTGAGCATACTATGATCACCTCAACCATTGTTCGCGATATCATTCGTCATGGTGGCGATGCTTCTCAGTTTTTACCTGAAGTAATTGATCCTGATGCATACAAATTAAATCCATAAGATATGTCAAGAATAAGCAAAACTGTTTTAATTCTCGCTTTATTAACGGCACTTTGGATGCTTTTAGCACCTAATTATTTGCGAACAAGTCTTATTTATTGGTATGCCAATATCGATGATTATAAGATTTTCGAAAATACCGAGGTCAATGTTGCCGATGGCAGAGAATGGAAAGAATCTGATTCATACAACAAATATGAATTGGAAACTTCAGATCGTGAATATCTGGAAGATCATGAAACAGTTGCTTATTTGATCATACAAGACGGAAAAGTATTATACGAAGAATATTGGGATGGCTATGATGCAGATTCTCATTCCAATATTTTTTCTGCTACCAAAAGTATCGTTAGTCTGTTAATTGGTATCGCAATTGACGAGGGCAAAATTAAATCGGTAGATGAGCCTATTGGAAATTACCTTGAAGAATTTGCCAATGATGAACGTGGTAAAATAACCATTAAAAACCTGCTTACCATGAGTTCAGGTTTAGATTGGGATGAAGCATACAGTAGCCCAACATCAATTACCACCAAAGCCTATTATGGCAAAAAATTAAGAGAAGTTAGTACCGATCAGGAGTTAATCGAGAAGCCTGGAGTTCGTTTTAGATACCAAAGTGGAAACACACAGCTGTTGTCTTTTATTGTGGAAGAAGCTACCGGTGAAACCATTTCGAAATATGCTGAAAGAACATTGTGGAAACCAATGCATGCAGTAAATACCGCACTTTGGAGTTTGGATAAAAAAGATGGCGACGAAAAATCGTTCTGCTGTTTTAATACCAATGCTCGAGATGCAGCTCGTTTTGGTCAATTGGTATTGAACAAAGGTTCATGGAATGGCAAGCAATTAATTTCTGAGCAATACCTGACAGATGCTACCACAACTGCAGCATATTTGTTAAACGAAGAAAAAACCGCACCGCTCGATCATTACGGATACCAGTACTGGATTCTTCCATACAAGGGTATGCATATTCCTTACATGCGAGGTCATCGAGGACAATACATTTACGCAATTGCAGAAAAAAATGCAGTTGTGGTTCGTTTTGGTAAAGCCAAAGATGAAATTAAACAAGGCCAGATTACAATGGATATACCAAAGTATGTCGACATCGCCTTAAAAATTCTGAATTAGAAAACCTTTGAAAGTTTCACCATGAAAAATCTGTTTTTTCTTACTTTATTCTTGTTGTTTTCCTTTGCTGCTAATGCTGAAAAAGTAGTTCTATCAGGAACAGCAAAATCTTATGCAGGAAGCACTATCAGTATCATGTATCATACTGATTCATTTACCTACACAAGCGAGAAAATTACCGATTTTAAAGTGGATGAAAATGGCGAATATTCTGTCGAGCTTGATGTAGACAACACTCAACTAATTTATCTTCCTTTAGATGTGTACAAAGGTTTCTTGTATGTTGAGCCAGGTAAAAAATATGAGCTAAGATTGCCTCCCAAACAAGAGTTAAGTCCAGCGCAAAAGCTAAATCCTTTTTTCGAAGCCGATGAATTGATGATTGGAATTGCGAACGCCGAACCAAACGAATTGAATAGAATGATTCGTACACTGGATGACAAAATGGATTCCTTTATCAATCAGAACTTTTACAAGATTTACAGAAAAAAAGAGAAATCGGAAGGAATTCAATTCTCCGAACAGCTAAAACATGAATTTGGCAGCATAAAAAATGAGTTTTTTAGCGAATATTTTCGCTATCGATTGGGGTTTTTGAAGTTCTTATCCAACCCAAATGATTTCCTAAAAATTGAAAATGATTTTTTCAAGAATCAGAACATTCAGCTGAATAATCCAGCCTATATGAGTCTGTACAAAAAGCAGTATGGGAACTTTTTTAACGGATATTTTAAGCAGAAAGAAAGCCTGGCATTGGGCAATGCTTACAAATCGGAAAATACCTATGCCGAAATCAAGGAATTAATGCAAAAATATCCTGCCTATGCAAATGCTCAATTGCTGGATATGATCATTGCAACATCCACATTTGATTCCTACACCAGAAAATTTATTGGAAAAGAAAAAACACTTTCTATCCTACAAGATATCATTAAGGCATCGAACAACAATTACAACAAAAACCTTTGCCGCAACTTCATTGCTAAAATTACTCATCTGCAGAAAAACTACCCTGCTCCTGATTTTAATCTTGGCGGAGTTCAGTTGGCAGATTTTAAAGGAAAATACCTTTACCTGAATTTCTGCAACACTCAATCTTACCCTTGTTTGCAAGATTTTAAAGAGATTGAGAAACTTAAGCAAAAATTCGGACAACACATTGAGTTCTTAAGCATTGTTTGCGATTGGGATGTGAAAAAATGGCTGGAATTCTCTAAAAACAACACGTACAGCTGGAAATTTGTACCCATTGGTAATCAACATCAGTTAATTCATGAGTACAAAGTGAAGGCTTTTCCTAGCTATATACTAATCGATCCGAAAGGAAACATTGTTAAAGCTCCTGCACAGGCACCAAAAGAATACATCCATTTGGAGTTCATTAAAATTGCCAGGGATGCTGCCAGAAAATCACAAAAAAAGAATTAAAAAACCACCGCTTTAAAAAGTGGTGGTCGATATCCTTTAAGCTTTAACCAACTTTTTGGTTTTTAATTTCAACTCAACAGGAGTTATATTTCTTAGATTATCTGAGACCGGGCATCTGTCCTCGATTGCTTCCATCCATTTTGTCAACTCTTCTTCACTAGCATCACAATCTGGCTCAATTGACACCTCTATTGCCTTATAACCTGCTCGATCTTCAAAAGATTTACCAAATAATCGATTAGGATTTAACTCTCCTGCCATTTTAATTTTCACCGAACGAAGTTTAATATTCATTTCATTGGCAATAACGTGAGCCATTACATTAATACATCCACAAAAAGCTGCCAGGATATACTCCACTGGATTGGCTCCCTCATTGGTTCCACCTAATTCTGCCGGTTCATCAATAACAATCTCAAACCCTCGTGCCTTTACAACTGTTTTGGTAGGGTTTTCACTATGAGCATTAACTCTAAATTTTAAATCTGACATCTTATTCTACTTATCTAAATTGTTCCTCAAAAATGCCCCATCTCTGCAATACAGAAAATTATTAGCCCATGTATAGTTTCACTATATTTGGTGCAATTTAATATCAATTTTAGCCAGTAAATTCCTTGAGAAAATGAATATCGAATTTCTAACCGAAGGGCAACAATGTAAGCAAGAGTCAATTAGCGCTAAAGATTGCTTTAATGCTTTAACTCCTGATCAAAAAATATTGGTGGAAAATTCCACCACGCTGCTTCAATTTGCCAAAGGTGAGACCATTATCAAACAAGGATATGTAGCTTCACACATCCTTTTTTTGGAAAAAGGAATTACCAAAGTAGATGTAAGCAACGATTCAAAAATTTCGACAGTAGGACTATTGGGAAGTGGTTCTTTTATAGGCTTACCCTGCAGCTTTGCTTGTAAAAGTTTTGATTTTTCAGCCGTTGCATTGGAAGACGCAAGCATTCGAATGATAAATATGGATGTTTTCCAAAGCTTGTTAAAGGAGAATGGAGAATTTGCCCTTAAACTCGTACGCCATATGTCATTAAGCACAAGTACAATGTTGCATCGAACTTGTCGAATTTCAGGGAAAAATGTAGAAGGATCGTTGGCTTTAATCCTTCAGGAGTTAAGCAATATTTATGCGAGCTCCACTTTCACATTACCAGTAACCCGTATAGGACTTGCCTCATTGGCCGGATGCTCTAAAGAAAGTGTTATCAATTCACTCACCAGGTTTCATAACGATGGTATTATTGATCTTGCAGATAAAAAAGTATCAATACTAAAACCAGATCTATTGGATTTGATCGTGAAGAATGGATAGTTGATTTTCAGGTGTGCTGCGCAAAAATCACATCAGCCTTCGCATTTTTAGAAGATGCTTCTCAAAAATAAGCTCCGCTGCGGAAAAAATTCTCAAATCTTTGAATTTTTAAGCCAAGCATTGACATTTTGAAGCCATGCCTACTCATTTTGAAGCCACGCTGCGCAAAAATATGCTCCGCTGCGCACTTTTCTCATCGCGCTGCGCGTTTTTATGATCCGCTGCGGCAAAATATGCCAAACCTGCGCACTTTTAAGCCGCGCTTCGTCAAAAGTTGCCACGCTGCGGATTTCTATGCTGCGCTGCGCCAAATTTTGGTGCGCTGCGCATTTTTCCCTAGCCTGCGCGGGGCTTTCAGAAGGTTTTATACCGATTACGAATTAGAATGTTTAGTACATTTCATTTCTAAAAGTTCTTTAATTATGCATCGGCATAATACTCGTGCTATTCAATCTGCAAATGGTATTACAAAAAACCCGGCTGCACTTTCATGCAACCGGGGGTACAAAAGGTTATTTGTAAGAAGACACCATTTAAACTATTCTGTAATATTTCCTTCTTGCTCCTCTCGCTCTTCTCTTAATTTGCGGAAATATACCGAGGAGTATTTCTCCAATCTTTCTTCGTTTTCCCGCAATACATATTTACCGTATTCACATATCTGGTCAACTGCCTCTTTAAGATACGCGTAAGCACGATGTCTAATCTCTTTGCTTGGCTTATCATTCTCGTCTCTCTCACTATTAATAGCAATAAGCAATGGCCTCAAACTATTTGCAAATCTTAAATGAAAATGTTTTATAACACACATACTTATGGGTTACCTTTTAATCATAACCGGAATAAAGAGATGTAATATTAATTAAATCACAAAAAATTATGAGAAAAGTATTATTTATTACAGCAGCTTTGCTGTTTATATGGTCGTGTAGTAAAGATGACGCAAGCGAATCATTTGTTGATCGGGAATCGGAAAAATAAGTTTTTTACCATCCAGCCTGACAATGAGCATGTAAAGCTAATGTATGATTATTTAAAAAACACGCCGGAACAATTTGATGCATTACAGGAGAAGCTACTTGGCACACCACACTGGAGCCGGGAAGTAAGTTACACATCAAACGGAAAACCAATGTA
>NZ_JALPNU010000029.1 GCF_030851345.1 Marinifilum sp. D714 | reverse complement strand
GAAATACCTACAGGCAGATAATGGTAATAAAAATTAATCTTCTTTTATCCTCGAGCCGGATGGGCTTTTCATTTTTGGCTTGACCCAAAAACGAAACAAAAAAGTCAAGCCAATCGGATACTGCTCGCCATTCCATGGCAACATTTTGTCCCGAATCGCGTCCGATTGGCAGCTCCCGATCGAAATTATTAATTAACTAATTCGGAAACTTATCTCTTTTAAGGGATTCCAAAACTTTCGTGGAGCCGACAGGCAAAGGAGTATAATAGATATTTGAATATTCTGTGAACTAAAATACTTAAGTTTTATGGTTCTATATGTAATCACTGAGGTATTAAAAGCAATAGTAAATGAATTTAATGATAATTCTAAAGAATTACCCACTATGAATCATGCAGAGCCATTAATTATTTAGGATCAACCAAAATTACATAAGGTTTATGTATTTTATTATAAAAATAAATGTTATTGTGTAATAGATTTATTAGATTTGGTAGGCATAAATGAGTTTACAATCCACATTAAATTAGTTATCATACTAAAAGACTCATTCGGTAGCTGAGGAAAAATAAGAAGGAAGTAATTTCTAAATGAAAAATAAGAAACAAAAAATATACCTTGGAGTTGCTCTGATTGTGTTGGCTGCCTCTCAATTGCTAACTCATTTTTACAGGCCTTACATTTATGCCAACAAAATAAGTGATTTTGGTTTTGCAGATACCATTGGTAGCCTTGTATCTGTAATTGGATTTTGCTTTTTCGTATGGGGATTTAAAGATTATTCCAATAAAGAAAAGAACAAACATATCCTCCTGGCAACCATTATTTATAGTGTGGTATGGGAACCTCTTGGTTGGTTAGGAATTCATGGCACTTTCGATTGGAAGGACATTATTGCAAGCTTTATTAGTGGTGCAATAGCTCTGGCTTTGAAAGAGATTGTGGAAAGAAGTATCTCAGCTGAACCACACGAGAGGACTCGTGCGGTAGCGAAGGGTTCATGAGTTCCACCTTATTATAGTATATCAAAAAAAAGAAACAAAAAAGTCAAGCCAATCGAATGTCTTTTTATCCTCGAGCCGGATAGGCTCTTACTTTCTCCATTGATGAGAAAGTAAGCAAAGAATCTACGGCGCATCTACTCAGTGACCCAATACGGCTCAAAAGCGAATAGAAATAGATAGTCTCACTCATGCTTCGCTCGACAGCATTTCTATTTACCGCTTTCTCTGCCTATGGGGCCCCACTTACGTAGATGATGCCGATCTTTCAAAGCATTAAGTTTTGTTCTTTATTTGGATCATTCACTATCGTTCATGAGCTCTACTTTGTTGTGGTAGATCCAAAAAACGAAACAAAAAAGTCAAGCCAATCGGATATTGCTCGCCATTCCATAGCAAAGTTTTGTCTCGAATCGCGTCCGATAAATATCCCTTAGGTTTGCATAGTCATGGTTAATACAACTTTTTCTACGTCTAAGCAGCTTGACCTTCCAATGCCCATAGTGGGCACTGATGTAAAGTGAAGGTCGGTAATGATAATTCTATGGATTTATCCACTATGAATTATACAGAGCCATTATTATTTAGTATGGAATTAAATTACATAAGCATAATACATTTTAATATCTTATAAATGTTATTGTGTAATAGATTTATTAGATTTGGTAGACTTAAAATTGGATTTATGCATCTATACCCACTTGAAGCTTAGAAGGACTCAAAAGGATCGTGCGGTAACTGAGGGCACTTAATATTAACTTTTAATTGTATCTATAAACATTAACAACTATGAAACAATACTACAAATCATTCGGGTTTTTATGTCTTATTATAGGTCTTATCGCAGTATGTCTCTTATTGGTAAAAGGATCTGATTTTTACAAAATTGACAATAGGTATCTATTTTCAGCATTAGTTTTTGTATCCATTTTTCTTCCAACCATTGGAATACAGCTAATAAGAAAGAGTAAGAAATGATTTTTTACTGTTCCGGTTGTGCACAATCCTATCGCATTTATTTGTCTAATAAAAACCACACGAGAGGACTCATGTAGTAGTGACGTGGTATTAAGTTTAAAGATTTAAGATATTTAGAATAAGACTATGGCAAATCGTTGGGGAATTCCCAAAGAGGTAGAGGAGTTTGTTACAATAAGAGATAATTCATGTGTTTATTGTGGTATTGAATTTAAGCTTGATGAAAAGTCCCGCAAGAATAAACCATCATGGGAACATATTGTAAACGATATAAGAATTAATGGTAGTGATAATATTGCTCTTTGCTGTATGTCATGTAATGCAAGTAAAGGTGCAAAATTATTAGAGAATTGGCTAGAGAGTGCTTACTGCAAGAAAAAAGGGATCACCGTTGAATCTGTTGCAAATGTTGTTAAAATGGCACTTCAGAATTACAGTAGATCAGACTAGCAAGAGAATCAAAAGCGAACGAATTGATAAACAAAGAAATTTAATACATCAGATATGCAAAAATTCACATTATTGAGCCATCAATGGAAGGCGGCCACCCGATCGGCGGCAGTCTCCAAGAGTGCTGGCATCAAAGTCTTTATGGGCTTTGTCTTTTTTATTTTATTCCTTGAATTACTTGGAGGAGGCTTTTACCTGGGCTCGGCACTTGCCAAAAGCTCGGCAAACCCTATAGCTGATTTAATGCGCTATGGAGTGTATTTCTTTTTGGCCATTCTTTTGTTTCGCTACATGCTACAGAAACTGCCAACTTTAATGGTAAAGCCTTATTTGATTCTACCCATCAAGAAAAGCAAGCTGGTTAATTTCATGTTGACCAAACCTTTGTTTAACAGTCTTAACATCCTGCCGATTAGTTTTGTTTTGGCTATTACACTAGGTTTGCACAAGCAGATGGATGCTTATAGTTTTTGGGTGATTGTTGGTAGTGTAATGGTTGGCGATTTGTTTGTTAACTACCTGTCTATCTACATCAAAAGAGTGCAGATAAAGCATGAATATGTCTTTTACCTGTTCCTGGCCATTGTTGGAGCTTTGCTTTTCCTGGATCAGTTTGGCATTATCGATCTGCAGGCCTTTTCGTCGCTTGTGTTTATGCAAGTAATTGAACAGCCATTGTACTTACTGCTTGGACTGTTGCTTTTTGTTGTGGCTTATTACCTGAATTTCCAATTGTTATACAATCACTTTTCGTTGGAAGACTTTGGAAAGGGCGATACCAACCAGAGAAGCAGCTTGGAGAATCTGAACTACCTGGATCGTTTCGGAAAAATAGGAACCTTTGCCCTACTGGAACTTAAAATGTGCGTAAGAAATAAGCGCACCAGAACCATGCTATTCATGGCACCACTATTTTTGCTTTATGGATTGATCTTTTACAATGATCCTAAAAACATGGATATGAATGGCTTTCTGATTTTTATAGGCATATTTATTTCAGGTGGTTTTATGATGAGCTTTGGCTTGTACTTCTTTGCCTGGGAATCGGGACATTTTGATTTGGTGCTGACCGCCAATAATACTTATAAGGATTACATCAAAGCCAAATACTATTTGATGATGTCGACCAGTACGGTGATTTACCTTTTATCGACATTCTATGTTTATTATGGTATCGATATCCTGATTATAAACAGCATGTGCTTCTTGTTTAATATCGGTATTAATAGCCTGTTGCTTCTCTATTTTGCAACCAACAACAACCAACACATGGATCTTTCACAAGGTTCGGCATTTAATTTCCAAGGTGTAGGCGGAAGACATTTTGTTTTGATGATTCCGTTGCTGGTGATTCCAATTTTCATTTACCTGCCTTTTGGTTTGTTCGATCAGGCCAATTTAGGGTTTGCATTTATCGGCATACTTGGAGTTTTGGGTTTATTGTTCCGCGAAAAGTTACTGGATATCATTACCCAGCGTTTTATTAACAAACGATACCAAATGTCAGAAGGATTTAGAAATAAGTAAATACATAAGATCATGATACATATAGATAATTTAAGCAAAGCATATAACAGCGTAAAGGTTTTAGACATCGAGAAATTGGAGATTCCACAAGGTCAGTCGTTTGGTTTGGTTGGGAATAATGGAGCAGGAAAAACCACATTGTTCCGATTGATACTAGATTTGATTCAAGCAGACAAAGGACAGGTATTGAGTAAAAACATTGCTGTAAATGCAAACAGTCAGTGGAAAAACTATACGGGTTCGTTTCTTGACGAGGGCTTTTTAATTGACTTTTTAAAACCTGAAGAGTACTTTAAGTTTATTGCTGATATCAATGGGGTTACCAAGGAAGAATTACAGGCATTTTACAATGATTTTGCTGATTTCTTTGGTGATGAGATTCTGAATCAAAACAAGTATGTTCGCGATTTCTCGAAAGGGAATCAAAAGAAAATTGGCATTTTTGGTGCAATCATTAGTCAACCTGAAGTTTTAATTCTGGATGAACCTTTTGCCAACCTGGACCCCTCTTCTCAGATACGTCTGAAGATGTTGTTGAAGGATCTACACCAGAAAAAGAACCTGACCATGCTCATCTCCAGTCACGACTTGAATCATATTGCTGAAGTAAGTGAACGAATTGTTATTCTGGAAAAAGGTCAAGTGGTTAAGGATCTATTCACTTCTAATGATACTCTTGAAGAGTTGGAAGGATATTTCAATCCTGAAGTTGCTGTTGAGACAGAAAGTTAAGTTAAAACTTTGAATAGATATAAACATGTCTGGCATCGTTGAGATGCTTGGCATGTGCTTCTGAAATCATCAATTCTTGATTCGCATTATTAGTAAAGAAAAGATTGAAGATGACACAATCGATAGAGAAACGAATAAAAATTATTGAAGGATTCAGGCCTGCATACCAATGGAAAGGCAAAAGCCAAGAGAAAAAGGATAAAAAGCTTAGGCAGTATGCTTTTCTTGATTATGGATTCGTTATGGTATTGCTTTGCCTGGTAATATATGCAAGTTTGTTTGCCTACCTGGAGTATGATTTTGTATCTAAAAAGTGGGATAATGCAGCATTGCTGGTTCAGTTTACCATGTTGTTTGCATTTAAGGCTCCTTTTGCTTACCTGGAAGTTTTACTAAAAAAGCATGCGAAGGAAATTAAAGGTTCAAACATCAGCTTTAATGAAAAAGTAAATATGGATTTAGAATTCATGATCTCTAAATTGAATGATCGTACGAAATACATATACATTACCGGAATTCCTTTGATCGTAATCATGCTGGCCGCCTTTTTTCAAGTGTTCGACTTGAATCCAATCTGGAATAAATTTCCGGTAGCTGTATTTGGCATTAGCTTGTATCTATTAATCAGAATAAATTTTGATGTTTTTAAACTAAAAAGAAATATTAAGAAAGTGAATGGTATCATGAAATAGAAATAATACCAATTACTATTCAAACTTATACAAATACAGCATAAACTCATAAAACATGATAGAACTAGAACCTGAGTATTTAAACAAAATTGCCAATCAGTTAATTGTCATTAGTTCATTATTGAGCGGTTTTTCGATTGCAGTAATGGCGAATCTATTGGTTAGCGGTACGGAAAAAAGAATATCAAATCATATTTTAAAAGTTACGACCATTGCAGCAGCCTGCTTTTTAATCACCTTGTTTGCCATGACTAAAATTCTAATGATGACAACCAATGGCTTCCCTTTCAAAGTTGAGAATGCTGATCTTGCACTTCCAAAGATCATTGGTTTTATTGCGTTTATATTGGGAGTGATTGCTCTTTCAGTTTTAATCGCTCTTTCTGGCTGGACCAAATCAAGGAAAACTGGAATATTTACTACGATTATTGGAGTCCTAACCTTTATTGCAATATTGGTCAATTTGTAAGACGACAGTACAATTCTATCACCTATATTTATTTAAATCAAAAACATTAAAATAGTTACACCATGGCAAACGGACTGGACGACTTATTAGACGATGCTAAAAAGAAAGGCTCTGAACTTTGGAGCAATATTAAAAGTTCGAGCAAGAATAAACTAAAGGTTGGGATACAAAAACTAAACGACGCTCTGCCTGATATTGAGAAAGCAGGTTTCGTTTTAGTTCGTTTGGATGTTGACATTGCTCTTCTGCCCCGATTGTTTGCACGATTTAAGCAAGTGCATCAAATTAGCGACGAAGAGAAAGAAGCTATTCTTACCAAAACCAAAAAGAACAAGTTTCTCAATTTTATATTAATAGGTCTGTTTAAAGCCGTTGAAATAAAAGGGGAAGTAAAGATTGACAGCATGAACCTGGAGGAGATTGAATTGGAAATTGGCCTCACTCCTTCTGCAAAGATCATTTTCCGCCGAGAGGAAAGGTTAAAGTTGATGGAGTAATTTATTTGCATCACTTGCGAAGCATCCTGGAGATGCTAAGCAAGTTTACCAAAACATAAAACTTACATGAAAAAAACCGAAAAAACACTTGCTGTAATTGCCTTTACCTCTATAATACTTAGCATGAATCATGTGCCTTTTGGTGGAGCTATATCTGTATTGAGCTTTACCATTTTAGCACTTTTGTACATGTATTTAAGTTTTGCTTTATTCAACAAAATTCCTTTCTCGAGAATATTAAAGAAAGAAGCTTACCTGAATATTAGTAAATTACGAATGTTTGGAACAGTTCTTACTGGGATGTTTTTATCATTAAGCCTTATAGGAATGCTTTTCAAATTGCAATTGTATCCAATGGCAGACATAAATTTGCTTACAGGTATATTAGGACTATTAATTGCTGCCATAGTTTCTATAATTAAATATTCAATAGGCAAAGACAAATTCTACGTTGATATTTTAAAACGAATTATCCTTATTGGAGTTTTCGGACTTCTTTTCACCATCACTCCTAAAGAAAGCATTTTGGAAATCAGACACAGAAAACATCCAGAATATGTGGAAGCCGTTAAGAAAGCCTGGGCTGATCCTGATAATCAAGCTCTATGGAAAAAGGTAGAAGAGGAAAGTTTGAAGATATATAAAGAAAAATAAAGTCATCAAATCCATTCATTAATTTAAGACTATGACAGAAAAACACTATCCAGGAATACCAGATAGAATTAAAGCTGTAATCTGTGATTCTATTGTTATCATTATATTCATGTTTACTGCAAGTTATTTGTTCGCCAAATTCGAGAATGTACCTGATAATGCGAGATTGATTGCATTTGTCTTCATCTTTGGCTTATACGATCCAATTTTCACAAGCCTATTTGGTGGAACAATTGGGCACTTTATGCTTGGCATTCGAGTTAAAAAAGAAAAGAACAAGGATAAGAATATTCTATTCCCTTTCGCTTTAATCAGATTTATTGTAAAAGCAATACTTGGTTGGATATCCTTGCTTACAGTAGCAGGTAACGAAAAGAGAAAAGCCATTCATGATCATCTGGTCGGATCAGTAGTGATTTATTCCGATCCAGAAACTGATGATAACTAAAGAACACTGCACTTTTCTTTAGTTTTAGACTTTGTACATCAACAGTTTTGATCCATGAAAGCCATATTTAAATTCACCCCTAGTGGAACAATTACTAAAACTCTCCCACTGGGGTTATATATTATTCATTCGCAATTTGAAATTGTAGGAGACTCTCTCCCCTCATCTCATCCAACAATTTGGTTTCCTTTAAGAACTGTGGCCAATGTTTGGAAAGGTCTTCGCTTAGCATGTATGCCTCACACTCTTTTAGTTGGCTAATTACCGATTCTGGAATTTGTTTTTTTTCTGCCCAGCTGTAAAACTTCTGATATTCTACAACAACAGCTTGTTTCAAGTCTTCAGGCATTACTTTGGTGTTGTAGTACAGTGGTCTATCCAGCATGTTAATGTAAAGTCCATCGGGTTCAATAATTTGTTCCATTAGGCATGTACGATACAATACTGGTAAATTCTTAATGGATAAAACTGAAATGGTTGGAGCAATTACAAAACGAATGTGTTTTAAAGATCGAATTGCTTCTCTATTCTCTTGAAACTGCTGCCAATTGAAACCTTTTCGAATGTATTCCCCTAATTTTCCATGTGCATCTATGCTTGCAAGAATTTCCACCTCAGGAAAGTGTTTCCAATATTCGAGTACATCATATTCACCAAACTTTAAAACTGAAAAATTGGTATTGTATCGCAATTTTATTTGTGTGGCCTTGTTCTTTACCAACCAGTCGAGCAATTGATAATGCTCCTTGGTAACCAAAGGCTCACCTCCCGCAAAGTAAATTTCTTTGGCTTGCAGCAAAGCTTCTCCGGTTTCAGCAATAAACTTATCGAAATCAGTAATATTTTGTAGTATAGCGACTTCTCCCAGGTTTCGCTTTAATTGTTTGCCTTCTGGAAACCATGCAGAGCTGGCTCCATGCCAACAGGTACGGCAAGCAAAATTGCAGGCATTAGAAAAACGAATGTCGAAGTAAATTGGTAATTGAGGATATTCTTTTTCAAACAGATCCCCGAATTTCTCATGAGTTTCTTGTCGGATGCTCATCCCTCCTGTTGCTTCCAATCTTTGACAAACACCGCATCTGTTATCCGCTTCTCCTTTTATGAACTTCTCACGAATCGCGTTAATTTCATCTCCATTCCAGATATCGTTAAAGCTTTGCGTATTGCAATCTCCATAAGGGATATTGGCCACACAACAGGCCTTTACTTTTCCTGCATTTCCCACATGATAGTGGATCCAGGGCATTAAGCAGTATGGTGTTTGTTTCGACATTTTGCAAAGATATAAATTAGACGCTGATTATTATGATTGTTTAGGATTTGGTATGATATACGTAATTAACCTGAGTTCGATATAACAGCTTAATTTAAAGCTTTAACTTTGTGGTTAAATTAAAAAAAGAGACACATTATAAAACGCATCTCTTATATATTATTCATTGTAAATTGATAATTATCAATTGTCTTAGTCTGCCATTAAAACAGATAATGCAATACAGTAGAATTTCGATTTTTCGCTCTCGCTTCTCGACATTACTACAACAGGTTTGCTTGTTCCTTGAATTAATCCACCAAGTTCTCCACCGCCAAACAACATCAATCCTTTGTAGAATGAATTACATGCTTCCAAAGAAGGGAAAATCAAACAATCTGCTTCCCCGTTAATTGGTGTTGGGATCCCTTTAATTTCCACTGATGCTGGATCACAAGCCAGGAAAACATCCAATGGTCCGTCTACAATACAATCTTTAATCTGACCACGATCAGCCATTTTACAGATAATTGAATCATCCACTGATCCCTGGAAAGCAGGGTTTGGTTTTTCAGTAGCTGAAATCAAAGCAACCTTAGGTTTTTCAATTCCGAACTTCTTCGCCATCTTAACCGAATAGTTCACCATGGCAACCTTCTGATTCAAATCAGGATAAGGCAAAACTGCAGTATCTGATACAAATAGAAGCTTGTCATACTTTGGTAAATCAAGAGCACAAACATAGCTCATTACTGCCTTTGGAGGCAACAAGCCCTTTTCTTTGTTTAAAACTGCTTTAAGGAATTTATCTGTTCCTACCAAACCTTTCATTACAACATCCGCCTCATCTTCTCGAGCCATACGTACAGCCTCTGTTGTGGCCTCAACATCGTTAGGAATGTGAACAATGGTAAAAATTTCAGGATTGATTCCTTCCGCTTCAGCCTTTGAACGAATTTCCTTCTCATCACCAATCATTACAGCTTCTACAAAACCTTCGTTAATGGCTTTTGCAATAGCTCCAATTGTATTAGGATCTTGGGCATAAGCAACAGCAATCTTTTTCTTTTTTCCGCTTTCGCGAAGATGATCGACCATTTGGTCAAGGGAACGAATTGGGGACATATATTTTTTAGTTTAAATATTTAGAGACGCACGCCCGTGCGTCTCTAAATGAAATATATTATTTTGAAGCAACTAAAGCTGCTAAAGCAATCGAATATAATTTTGTAAGAACACTATCACCACGAGATGAAAGAATAGCTGGACATTTTGCGCCAACTACAAATGCACCAAGTTCAGCTTTAGCCAATTTGGTATTTGTTTTGTAGAAAACATTACCCGATTCGATATTTGGGAATACCAAACAGTCAGCATCACCAGCAACTTTTGATTCAAGTTTCTTAATCTCCACTGATTCCTTATCGATAGCAACATCAATTGCCAAAGGTCCATCAACGTAAGCATTTTTAATCTGACCACGATCAGCCATTTTTGAGATAATAGTTGCATCAACACAAGCTTCCATTTTTGGTAAAACTTGCTCTGAGGCAGCAACCAATGCAACTTTTGGAGTATCGATACCTAAAGCTCTTGCTACATTGATAACGTAGTTTGTTAATGCAACTTTTTGGTTTAGATCTGGCTGAGGAATAACAGCAACATCACTACATACCAATAGCTTGTGGTAGTTTGGATTCTCCATTACTGTAACGTGACTCAAAACAGCTTTTGGAGGCATTAACCCAGTTTCTTTGTTCAAGATTGCTTTCATGTACTTATCAGTACTTACCAATCCTTTCATAATCATATCGCCTTCGCCATTGCGAATCAACTCAACTGCTTTTTGAGCAGCTTTTATTTCAACTGGCTCATGTACTACAGTGAATTTAGTAACATCAATATTGTGCTCTGCACAAGTCTTCTTGATGGTTTCCTCATCACCTACCAATGTAGCATCAACAATCCCTTTTTCTACAGCATTGTTAACAGCTTCAATGGTATGTGCATCGTTAGCATAAGCAGCTACCAAACGCTTTTTCTCGTTACTTTTCAGAACGTCAATGATTTGCTCCAAACGTGTAATCATCTTCTTTATGTGTTTTAGTGTTGTTTTTAGGAATTAATTCCCGCTTGATTTAGTTGTAAGGCAAAAATATGAAATAATTACGAATCACATCTAATACTACAAATAAAACTTACGATTAATTACAAATATTAGAATTATTCTAACAATGTGACATTTTAATAACAGAAATCAGTAAACAATGAACAGTAAGCAGTGATCAATTAAAAAAGTTCAAAATAAGTGCAACTGATAACTGATTAGTCTTTCTTAAGCGGAATAGAAAAATAGAAGGATGTACCTTTTCCTTTAACACTGCTTACTCGAATTTGTCCGCCGTTCAATTCAACGAACTCTTTACTCAACATCAGACCAAAACCAGTTCCTGTTTCGTTTGCAGTTCCTTCACTGGTAACCACGGTATCAATTTTAAACAGGTTTTTAACTTGCGTTTCTGTCATTCCGACACCTTCATCCTTCACCTGAACGATGGCAAAATTTTCTTTCTTAATCGCTCTAAGTAAAATGGTTTGGTTTGCGTGAGAGAACTTAATTGCATTCGACATTAGGTTTCTGATAACAGTATCAACCATTGACTTGTCAGCATTTACTTGCAAGCTGGTAAAATCTCCCTCTACATGAATATCCTTTAGCGAAGCCTGACTCTTATGAAGCTCGATGTTTGTTCGTAATACCTCAGCCAAATCGAACTCTATTCTATTGAGTTTGAAATTTCCTTTCTGAACATTTGCCCATTCCAATAAACTTTCCAAAAGTTTAAAGGTATCATCGGAACTTTTGTATATCATCTCGGTAAGCTCCTTTTTCTCCTCTTCCGATAACATATCTGTATCGCGTATCAGCATTCTGGAAAATCCACGAATGGCATTAAATGGATTTCTTAAATCATGGGCTATAATTGACAAGAACCTGTCTTTTGCCTTATTAGCCAATAATAAATTCTCATTGGCATTTTGAAGCTGAACAGTACGTTCGGAAACAATTTTCTCCAACTCTATCATATGTTGCTGCGCTCTTCGCTTACTGTATTGACTTGATAAATATACAACCAATAGAATTAGTATCAACTCGGAGAAAAGAGTGTACCAACGTAAGTACCAAACCTGATTGACACGCAAAGGAATAATCCTACTCTCACTCCAGGAATAGTTTCCTTCATGCTTACAACGAATACTAATTTCATAATTACCAGGTTCTAAATCTGACACAATTACCTGATTCTTATCGGAGAGAGGTTTCCAATCCTTTATTTTAATATCTTCCCTCATCACACAATATTGAAACTGATTTTGTTTTTGAGGATAGATAATGGCTGTTACATCCAATAGTAACATTGAGCCTGCAGTTACTTCAAGAGAACTATTCGGCTGAATAAACCAAGATTCTTCTTTAGCAATATGTACAATTGGTTTTGGCGTATTGGGAATAGTATCAGTAATATTTGCAAAAGCCAAACCGTTTGATGTTCCAACCCAAAGAAAACCCTTATCGTCGATTAACAGATTACCAACGGTAAAAGTTTTTGATGGCAATCCTTGATCTGGAGTAAATAACGAGAATTCATCTTTATGTTTTCGAAGTATTCCATGGCTGGTAGTAAGCCACAAGGCATTAAATTGATCAACCACAACAGCATTTATTTCTCTATTGCTGTAATCACCAAGATTAACTTGTTTAATATTAGACTCAAAATATTTAAATAATCCTGTAGAACTGCCAATGTATAAGGTATCATTTACCCACCACATATCACGTATCCAAAAATCTATGTTATCAATAACGGGAATATCAATACTAATATTTTCAAACATATCTTTATTCCGGTTGTATTGGTACAAATATGAATCTTTATTTTCTCCTCCAACGAACAATGTATGATTTTGATCCATTGATACATCCTGTACGATTCTTCTTTCGTTAAAATCTTTGAAATAGCTTTTAATTGTACCTTCAGTCAAATTTACTTGAAACAACTCCTTATCTGCTACAACCCAAACAATATCGGCATTTTCAAATTCTATTTCCGATATACTTTGGGTACTAATTTGTATGGTTTTCAGCAATTCATTTCTTAGATACAATAAGAGTTGTCCTTGTTCGGTTCCTATTAAAGTATATTCCTCAAATTGCTGAAATACATTCAAAGATCCTTCAAAATCTATATCCAGCACATTAATCTGTTGTTTATCAGAAATTTCAAACAACTGGTTTCTACCAGCACAAATTATTTTGCCATCAGGTGATTTTCTTATGCTAGCCACATATTCTGAGTTGGCAGTCAAAAACTGAGAAGTAAAGAACTTCTTCTCCATAACAATTACCCCTGAATTTGTTGACACCCACAACTTACCAAAATCATCTTTATGCAAGTCATTTACAGTGAAATATGGAAATCCTCCAACCGGATAAAACTTGTGTTCATCATTCAATTCAATTTCAACCAATCCCTGAAACCACGTTCCTGCAATTACTTTACTTTCATTAACCTGTTCAAAACAAGAAGCAATTATATCCTTCGATATGGTTTCTGTGTGAACTACCCTTCCGGTAAAATCAAAAACGATTTTTATAATTCCTAATGAAGTGCCCAATAAAAATTCATTGGAGTCAATCTTAAAGGAAGAATGAACCAAATAACCAGGTTGATATGCTGATTGATCAAATGAATTGCTTTTCTGGTTAAAATTGTAAAACCATCCTTTTTGAGAAACTACGATAAGATTGCCATTATCACACTCCAAAAACTGAAAAGACCTTGCATAAGAGCTCGTTAAATTTTTTTCATCCATTTGATACTTCTCAACCGTACCATTGTTTAATCGATACAAATGATTGTAATCCGAAATCCATACCTGTTGCTTCTTGTCTTCAAAAACATGCTTAGGATATTTTGGAGATACAGGATCCAAGTTACATTCAAGTACCAATTCCAAATCGTTGGATGCAAAAGAAGGTGTAATCTTGTAAATTGCATCATCAGATAAAGCCAATAAGTTGCCACTTTGCAACCTAAATAACTCTTTAAAATAATGTGATTTACCTTCTGGTACTTTGTATAAATGGAAATTATCATTGATTAAAGAATATACGCCAGCATCTGTAGCAAAGTAATAGATCCCAAGTGAATCATGAACTGTATGTTTAACAAGTTCTTCATTTAATTTGTTCTGCTTATTGTATTCGTGGAATCGAAAATTGGTTCTCTGAGCATAAACCTCACAAAACACAATCATCAGTAATGCTGTAATAGAAATTTTACAATAAGGTAGCAGCTTGGCCATATAGTCATTTTTAAGGAATCCTCACTGATTCAGCGAGCTGTCATTGCTCTAAACGATAATTCTTTTAATTTGTTACAACAAAATACGTCAAAATCGACTATCCATCAAATTAAATACAAACTTCATATGTATATTATTGTCTTTAATCACGAAGCGTATATTTCAAAATATTCTATTGAATTCTAAATAGGATTGATAGTATATGATTTAATATAAGAAGTTGCTCTATGCAAAACAATTATTAAACTTTTGATGAGTAAGCATAAAAAAAGCCTGGCTATTCACCAGACTTTTAAAATTTTATCTTAAGGATATATTATTTTAATCCATTCAAGATTCTCTGAGTATCGGAAGCAATTACCAACTCTTCGTTAGTAGTTACAACCATTGCTGTTACTTTCGATCCTTCTTTAGAAATTATAGCATCCTTACCTCTTAAGCCTTTGTTTGTTTCAGCATCGAATTCAAGTCCTAGGTATCCAAAATCTTTAATGATTTTCTCACGAGATACTGAATCGTTTTCTCCAATACCACCAGTGAAAAGAACCAAATCAACACCTCCCATAGAAGCTGAGTATGATCCTACGAATCTCTTCACACGATATGCAAACATATCCAATGCCAATTGAGCTCTTTCATTTCCACCTTCAGCAGCAATTTCAAGGTCTCTCATATCTGATGAAATTCCAGAAACACCAGCCAAACCAGACTGTTTGTTAATTAACTTATTCGTTTCTTCGATAGAAAGATTTTTCTTCTCTGCGATATAAAGTAGTGCACCCAAATCAAGGTTACCTGTACGAGTACCCATCAATAGACCTTCATTTGGAGTAAATCCCATTGAAGTTTCAACTGATTTACCACCATCAATTGCACATACAGAAGCACCGTTACCTAAGTGACAACTAACAATCTTCTTGTCTTCAATATTCCATCCTAAGATATCACAAGCTTTGCTTGCAACATACTTGTGACTTGTCCCGTGGAAACCATACTTACGAACTCTGTACTTGTCGTAGCATTCGTATGGCAATCCATACATAAATGCTTCAGCAGGAAGAGTTTGATGGAATGATGTATCGAATACTGCAACCTGTGGCAAACCTGGAAGTAATTTTTCCATTGAAAGAATTCCTTCAAGGTTAGCTGGGTTGTGAAGTGGAGCCAATTCACAACAAGCTGCTATGTTTTCTTTAGCTTTTTCGTCAATTAATGCACTGTCTTTAAAGAACTCACCACCATGAGCAACACGGTGACCCGCAGCGTTAATTTCTTTCAAATCAGAAATTACACCATGCTCTGGACTTACCAACGCCTTCAACACCAAATCAATACCTACACTGTGATTTGGAATATCCTGTACCAACTCAAATTTGTCTTTTCCTTCTGGCTTGTGAGTTAATACTCCTTCTTTTAGACCAATTCTTTCAACTAGACCTTTAGCTAACAAAGTAGCCTCATCACCCATGTGAAGCAATTGATATTTCAAAGAAGAACTACCGCAATTAAAAACTAAAACGTTCATTAGATTTTTTTGTTTATTTGTTAAGTTTGGATTTTACTACTTAATATTCATTTACATTCCTGCTGCCTGGTTTGCAGTAATCGCAACAAGATTTACGATATCGCTTACCGAACAACCTCTTGATAGGTCATTAATTGGAGCTGCCATACCTTGAAGAACAGGACCAACTGCTTCAGCACCTGCTAAACGTTGTACCAATTTGTATCCGATGTTTCCTACTTCCAAAGTTGGGAATACCAATACATTTGCTTTACCTGCAACTTTACTACCTGGAGCTTTTTTGACACCGATAGCTTCAACAATTGCAGCATCAGCTTGCATTTCACCATCAATTTGGAATTCCGGAGCCATTTCCTTAGCCAATCGAGTTGCTTCTGCAACTTTATCAACCATTTCGTGTTTTGCTGATCCCATAGTTGAGAAGCTCAACATTGCAACACGAGGTTCCATTTCAGCAATTGCTTTTGTAGTTTTAGCTGTTGCAACTGCAATCTCAGCCAATTCGCTAGCTGTTGGGTTTGGATGAACCGCACAGTCAGCAAATACCATCATACCATCATCTCCATAGTTTTTGTCTTTCAAAATCATAATGAAAGCACCAGAAACAACCGAAATACCTGGCATAGTTTTCACAATCTGGAATGCTGGACGCAATACATCACCTGTTGCATTTAATGCACCTGCAACTTCTCCATCAGCATCACCAGCCTTTATCATTAAAGTAGCCAAATAAAGAGGATCTTGAACCAATTCCATAGCTTGTTCCATGGTCATCCCCTTTTTCTTTCTTAATTCAACCAAAATTTCAGCATAAGCTTCCATTTTGTCATGACTTTTAGGATCAACGATAATTGCCTTATCGATGTTTTTCAATCCCAAACGATCAGCTTCTCCTTTGATTTCTTCAGGAGCACCAATCAAAATAATTTGTGCGATACCTTCCTCCAATAAGATATCTGTTGCTTGCAAAGTTCTCTCCTCTGTTCCTTCCGGAAGAACAATTCTCTTGTTGTGTAGTTTGGCGTTTTCTTTAATCTTTTGCAATAAGTCCATTGTAGATCAATATATTAATCAGTTTTGTAATCTCGACATTGCAAATTTAGGAATAAAAAGTAAACTGTAGATTTCTAAATTCATAATTTTTGTCAGTTTTGGCTTCATTTTTTTAATAAATAATCATTCTTGATAAGACGCGGTTCAAAAATAAAAATGTAACTTCAATTTTTGAGAATCACACAGGCACTAGAATTGCTTAAAACTGGCTTATTTACTATGAACACCGATAATTATTCGAATCGATTTATCCAATTACAAAAACAAATTTCAGGAGAAGTTTTTACCGATAATACAACACGTATTTTATATGCTACAGATGCATCTGCATATAAAGTAATGCCTTTGGCAGTTGTTTATCCGAAAAATGAACAGGATATCAAAACATTGGTTCAATTTGCCAATCAGGAATCATTATCATTAATCCCCAGAGCAGCCGGAACATCCCTGGCCGGGCAAGTTGTTGGGAATGGAATTGTGGTAGATATATCAAAACATCTTACGAAAATATTAGAGCTAAATACCGAAGAAAAGTGGGTAAAAGTTCAACCAGGGGTCATTTTGGATGAACTGAATCTGTATTTAAAAGATTACAATTTGTTTTTTGGTCCGGAAACTTCTACCTCGGGGCGATGCATGATGGGCGGTATGCTTGGAAACAACTCTTGCGGCTCCCACTCTATTATATATGGAAGTACTAGAGACCATACTCTGGAGGTAAGTGCCATATTAAGTGATGGAAGCAAAGCTGTATTTGGAGATCTAAACAAAAATGAATTTGAGCAAAAGTGTGCAGGCTCCAATTTAGAGTCGAAACTATATAATAATATACACTCCATCCTTTCCAATCAGGAAAATCAGAAAGGTATTCGACAAGAATATCCCGATATAAATATTAAAAGGCGTAACACTGGTTATGCAATTGACCTTTTGCTTGAGTCTAATTTGTATACAAAGGGTGGTGACCAATTTAATTTTAGTAAACTGCTGGCTGGTTCTGAAGGAACTTTGGCTTTTACGACTGAAATAAAGTTGAACCTCGTTCCAGCTCCTCCAAAAGAAAAAGCTTTAATATGTGCCCACTTCGAAAGTCTTGAAGAAGCGATTCAAGGTAATCTTATTGCCCTAAAATACAAACCTGGTGCGGTAGAACTTATGGATGATCAAATCCTTAAACTTACAGAAGGAAACATTCTACAGGCAAAAAACAGGTTTTTCCTAAAAGGAAATCCCGGAGCTTTATTGATTATAGAATTCGCACGAGAAACAACAGCTGAAATCGAAAAGATTGCCAATAAAATGGAAGATGAATTCAAATCCAGCTCGTTAGGATATCATTTTCCCATGGTTACAGGAGTCGAAAACATTTCAAGAGTTTGGGATTTGCGAAAATCTGCATTGGGAGTACTTTCCAATATGCCAGGTGATGCCAAACCGGTTTCCTTGATTGAGGACACATCGGTAATGCCAGAGGTTTTGTATGATTACATTGCAGAATTTAAGGAGTTAATGAAAAAACACGATATCAATTGTGTATTTCATGCTCATATTGGTAGTGGAGAAATTCACTTGCGACCGGTATTAAACCTAAAAGATCAAGGCCATCAGGAAAAGTTCCATGCCATTGGCCTGGATTCTGCCAAACTTGTGAAGAAATACAAAGGATCCTTAAGTGGAGAACATGGCGATGGACGTTTACGAGGAGAGTTTATTCCCGTAATGATTGGTGAAAAGAATTATAAACTCCTTCGAGATATCAAAAATACCTGGGACCCTAATCATATTTTCAATCCTGGAAAGATTGTAGATACGCCAAAAATGAATACGCATTTGCGTTATGAACCCAATCAGGAAACCAAAGAAATAAACACCTATTTTGATTTCTCGTCTGATATGGGAATTGTTCGTGCAACAGAGCGCTGTAATGGTTCTGGAGATTGCAGAAACACTCATTTAACGGGGAAAACTTTATGTCCAAGTTACCAGGCCAGTTTAGATGAAAAGCTAAGCACCCGAGCCAGGGCAAACCTTTTTAGAGAATTCATTAGCAATTCTGAACAGAAGAATCCATTCGATCATAAAGAATTGTACGACATTTTAGATTTGTGTCTTTCGTGCAAAGCTTGTAAATCGGAATGTCCTTCGAATGTTGACATGGCCAAACTGAAAGCCGAATTTTTGCAACAATATTACGATTCGAATCCTGTTCCCTTAAGAAGCAAACTCATTGCAAATATCAGCAGGATAAACAAATTGGGTAGCTATGCTCCTTCTCTTTTCAATTTTGTGAATCAGCATCCAATAATCGGAAAGTTGGTAAAACGAAATTTGGGATTTGCAGAAGAGAGAAGCATCCCGAAGCTGCATCATACAACACTCAAAAAATGGCATTCCAATAATGGCAATATTGAATCAAAAAGAAAGGTTTATCTGTTTGCCGATGAATTTACCGATTACAATGATACACCCATTGGAATCAAAACCATTGAGTTACTTCAAAAACTTGGATATGATATAATTATACCTAAACATGCAGAAAGTGGGAGAACTTATCTTTCTAAAGGATTGGTAAAAAAAGCCAAATTCCTTGCCATTAAAAATGTAAACCTCTTGCAAGATATCATTAGCGAAGAAAATCCTCTAATTGGGATAGAACCATCAGCGATTCTTACATTCAGAGATGAATATATCGATTTGGTTCCTGAAAATATGCGTGAATCAGCCAAGCAATTGGCAAGCAATGTTTTCATGATTGAAGAATTTCTGCACAATGAAATGCAGAAAGGAAACATTAGTCCAAATCAATTTACCACAGAAGCAAAAGAGATAAAATTTCATGCTCATTGTTATCAAAAATCATTGGCTTCTTCACTTCCAATTAAAGAGATTTTGAGTTTTCCTGTAAACTACACAGCAGTGGAAATCAAATCAGGTTGCTGTGGTATGGCTGGCTCTTTTGGTTATGAAAAAGAGCATTACGATTTGAGCAAAAAGGTAGGCGAGTTAATTCTATTACCAGAAGTTCGAAAAACACCACAATCTGTTTTGATTGCAGCTTCAGGTACTTCCTGTCGTCATCAGATTAAAGATGAGACTGAACGTGAAGCACAGCATCCGGTTGAGATTTTGTGGGAGGCTTTAAAAAAATAAGTACTTATTTACCTGTTACGATTTAACAACAAGAAATAATCTGTTTATCGGAATATTAACATACTTTATCCGATTTATCTTGTAGTTTTATGCTTCTAAAGGTTTCTTTACTCTTGAAATCTTTAAAACAATAAACTATGAGACAAATATTAGTAGCTATATTCTTAATAAGCAACTTATCTCCAGTTTTACTATTTGGGCAATCAAATAAAATCCACCCAAATATGGAACATACATACTGGAACTTTATTCGTGATAAAATTTTACCACCTAATGCCAAAGCTTATCGATTCGAAAAAGATATTCGCATTCATCTTAAAGGAGGTTTTAACAAACAAGATTCTGTTTGTATTCAACAATTGATCGGAAAAGTAAAGCCTCTTATCAATACTGTAAACATTGAACTCAATGATTCACTACCTAATATTACATTATGGATTAGAAGTGGAACTGGAGCTAGAGAAATTCATAATTTTTATGGTCTAAAAAAGTATGGAACCATCATATCTCAAGAGCATCAATTCTCATTTGATGATATGGAACAAACTGTACGAAAACCATATTTAGAATATTATTTGATTAGTAGTTTAACTGCAAAGCAGCAAAATCCAACTGGAGATACAGGCATTGCGCAAAGTATTTTTCATGAAGATGATCCCATCAAAACTAAATTTACCGAAGCAGATCAATTTTTGATACAAAAACTATATTCAAAAGATTTTTACAGTCAGTTTAAATCCAATTTTAATGGTTCGTTTATTGAATATTATTATTATCGGTTTGGAGATAGAATTCGATTTACCAGTGAGGCAATCGCAATTATACTAGGATTTGTTTCTCTGCTCTTACTGCTAAAATTCCATTTGATTAAAACCGAATCAAAAAATTGGAAAGAGTTTGTAAAACAAGGCTTTCTGATCATCAATTGTATACTTTTCTTTTATCTGCTTTCACAACGATTTACTGAATATAAATTCATTGTCTGGCCAGATATTCTAAAAATCGTTTTGCTAACGCAAGTATTGTTATTTTTTGAATTGTTATTCATTTATCTAATCGAGAAAAGATTCAAAGTTCAAAAGATCTCAACCAAGCTCATCAAACAATCGGTGACAACATTCGTTTTTACCTATTTCTTCTTTATTGGATATTCTTATATTTTGCCTTTAAGTTTATCGTATAAAGCTTATTGGAATTGGGAATTGAGTTTTGAGCAATTGACAATTGTAATCATGATAGTTTGCTTTAGGCTGATTTTTAACTTTACCAATTTTCAAAACATACAAGAAATCAGACTTCGAGATATGGAGTTGTCAAAATTGAAGCTATTAAAAACCAAGGCTGAACTTCAATCATTACATTCAAGAATTAACCCGCATTTCTTATACAATTCATTAAACTCGATTGCAACACTTGCCCATATCAGCCCAGAAAAAACCGAAGATATGGCTCTTGAACTATCTGATTTTTTCAGATATGCAATAAACCACAACAATCAGGATATGATTGAAATAAAAAAGGAGGTTGAAATTACTAGAACTTATTTACAAATAGAAAAAGTTCGCTTTGGTGAAAAATTAGATTTTCAAATTGATATAGATGAAGAAATTGAAACCAGTTTGGTTCCACGCTTTTTAATACAACCACTTATTGAGAACTCCATAAAACATGGAATTTCGAAAATTCAGGATGCAGGTAAAATTAAACTGGAAATCAAAAAGAAAGCTGATGAATTGACGATTAAAGTTCATGATAATGGTCCGGATTTCCCTGACACTCCAATTTCTGGTTATGGCCTAAGAAGTCTGTATGAGAAATTAGATATTATTTATGAAAAATCAGCAAGAATCACATGGCAGAACCAGCCCAACAAATACATTTGCATAAGCCTGCCACTTTCACAAAAACCTTTACCGCATGAAAACTAAATACAAATCAATCGTAATTGATGACGAACAACTGGCAAGACTACGTTTGATCAACTTATTAGCTCCGCATAATGACAGAGTTGAAATTATTGGAGAGGCAGACAATGGCAAGCAGGCAATTGAAATGATTAACCATTTGAAACCTGATTTAATTTTCTTAGACATTCAAATGCCAGAAAAATCAGGTTTTGACATACTAAAGGAACTGCATCATCAACCTCTTGTGATTTTTTGTACTGCACACGATGAATATGCTCTTTTGGCTTTCGAAACTGCAAGCATCGACTACCTTTTAAAGCCTATAAAAAAAGAACGTTTGGAAAAAACCATTGAAAAATTAGAGCTCATCGAAAGAGAAAATAATTTAAGTAAACTGGAAGAAATTCTTGCAAAACAGTTCAGTACAATTACAAAAAAAGAGTTGAGCTCAATACCTGTAAAGCTAGGAGATCGAGTAGCCTTTGTCGCCATAGAAGACATCACTCATTTTAAAGCTGAAGATAAATACGTCAGCATAAATAATAATGAAGGAAAAGAATTCATTATTGATCATAGCTTAAACTACCTTGAACAAAAGTTAGATGAAAACTTTTTACGTGTTCATAGATCCTGTATCGTAAATACCATGTATATAAAAGAAATAAAAAGATACCTGGGAGGACGTTACATTCTTCAACTTAATGATGAAAGGCAAACCAAAATCACAAGTGGAAAGAATTATCACGATAAAATTAAGAGTTTAATGATTTTCTAATTTACTCACCTTATCTAAAACACACATGGAATTCTAATTCCAAACATCTTGGAACCATAGTTCCAAAATGTAAGGAAAAGCAATTCCAAACTGTTTGGAAAGGGTATTCCATAGTGTTTGGAAAGATAAGTGCTAACTATTTTTCCTGCTCCAATAAGTCTGACATTGTAATTACCATTGCAAACTCCTCATGCAAACTGGCCAATGCCGTATCATGAATCAGCTGAGCAGGATATTTTTCTCCATTCACTCCTATTTTATCGAAGGTGGCAAGCGCATCTTCGATTAAATAGGTTTCGAAGCCAAAGTTCCCCGCCATTCTGCTTGTGGTAGAAATACAATGATCAGTGGTTAATCCAACAATCACCAATTTTGTGATCCCTTTTTCATCGAGTTGCTTTTTCAAATCAGTTCCAATAAAGGCAGAGTTTACATTCTTCTGAATGATAGGTTCATTCTCAATTGGTTTTGTCAATTCCATGAACTCGTTGCCAGGCATATTGGATTCCAAAGGTGAGCCCTTAGTAGTAGAACAGTGCTGAACATGATATAAAGGCAAGCCTTTATCGCGCCAGGCTTTTAGAATTTTTGAGGCTTTTAGCTCTGCATCCGGATTGTTTCTACCTCCACCCCAATACTCAATATCTTCAAATCCATTTTGAAGATCGATTAATAGCAATGCTGTTTTATGGTCTATATTCATGTTCTAGATATATTTAAGCTAAATATCGTAATACCGATTATTAATTAACTAATTTAAATATCGGCATTTCGATTTAATATTTCACAGTTTCGCTTAAAGCTCACTTTGAAACTTAAATGGTATAAGATTCTTCGAAAACAGCTAATTCATGTTTACAGGCTTCAACAAATGCTTCTTTTACTTGCTCTTTATGTTCTGATTCAACAGAATTGCTCTCAACTATTTCGATAAATTTTTGAGTGTAATATTGGTATTCATCACCAGCATAGGTATCGATAAATTTCTGGTAAGGATTATTGCTAACATTCTTTTGAATAATGGTATCAGCGACAGCACCATAAATCCAAAAACAAGGCAATAATGCTGCATAAGCTACTTCCAGAGGTGAGTTCTGCGCATGAGTCACCAAGAAATTGGAATAATCTGCGAAAGCCTTGGATTGAATTCCTACCTCTTGCAAATTAAAATGCCTTAGATATTCATTTCTTAACACAAACTCAACCTCTAAACCATCCTTTTCCAAGTTTTTAAAGAAATCTCTGTCCGCATCATTTTTACTTCTCTCAGCTACCATTCCAAGTGCTTCGGCGTCCTTTTTCAAATACAAAATATCCTGAGTCAGATAATGCGAGAAACTCTCCTTACTTAAAGTTCCTGACGCCAGCTCACTTACAAAGCGACAGGAAATTAATTGTTGATATACTGGGAAAGCAACTTCCCAAAGGTCCTCTGTAAATGTTCCTAATACTCGCATGTCTCCATAAGATGGTAAAAGTGATTTACAGGTCCATGCCCTTCTCCAATTTTGTAATCTGATCCGGCAATTATTGCATTATTGATGTACTTTTTGGCCTTTTTAGCAGATTCCTGAAGATCGTATCCTTGTGAAAGGAAAGCAGCAAATGCCGATGACATGGTACACCCAGTGCCATGAGTATTTTTTGTTGTCATGCGAAGAGATTTCATCTCTACACTTTCCTGTGCTTCAAAATCGTAAAACACATCAATCAACTCATTCTCATTCAAATGTCCTGCCTTAAGCAAAACCGAAACCTTGTATTGATTCGCTAAATCAGCAGCACATTCAAACACATCTTCCTGTGTTGGGATTTGTCTTCCCAGAAGAATTTCTGCTTCAGGAATATTAGGAGTTATAACCCTAACCATTGGTATCAACACCTCTCTTAAAGTTGTAATGGCCTCATCCAACAACAATTTATCACCCGAGGTTGCCACCATTACGGGATCAAGAACCACATTTTTAATTTGATATTTTTTCAGAGCATCGGCCACAACATGAATGGTTTCCGAAGAATGCAACATTCCAATTTTTATGGCATCAGCACCAATATCACTCAAAACCGCATCTATTTGCTCTGCTAATATCTGATTGGGAATCGCATGCACATTGCTTACGCCCACTGTATTTTGTACTGTTATTGCAGTAATAGCTGTAGCTGCATAGGAGCCGCATGCCGAAATGGCTTTAATATCAGCCTGTATTCCTGCTCCACCACCAGAATCGCTTCCTGCGATGCTTAAAACTTTATTGTATTTCATTAATTTACTATTTTATACAGGCCATGTTTCCCTTTTATAAGCACTATCCCAAAACATCCACTCCATTTTAGATGCTTTTACAAAGGCATTCCACATTTTTTTTCTCTTCTCAATAGAAGTATTTACAGCCAAATGATCGCATATTTCTATGGCTTTTTTAACCGCTTGAGCAAACTCTTCACCTCCATAGGTATCTATCCAATTTTGGTATGGATTGTCTTTTTGATCCTGATTTTTCAGAATATAATCTCCCACTTTTTTATAAATCCAAAAGCAAGGTAAGACAGCTGCTGCAGCTTCTTCAACCGAAGCGGCAGCTAATTGCTTATGAATAAAAGAAGTGTAAAGCAAACAAGAAGGTGATACACTACCATTTTGTTTTTGATCTTTCAAATAAAACTGATGCAATGCTTGCTCAACGGCAACGGTATCACTGGCAAAGTTTAAAAAATCTTTCCTTTGTTCTGAGTCTTCCAGTTTAACGGCAATTCCTGCCAACACTTTGCCAAACTCGGCCAGATAAAGGGAATCCTGAGTCAAATAAAATTTGAATTTTTCTCTGTCCAGTTCACCACTCATCAGTTCAATTATAAAAGGATGCTCTAGTATTTGTGTATAAATTCCTTCAATTCTTCTCCAGGCTTCTTCAGACCATTTCATGAATCAATTGCTTTAAGTGATAAACTCCTGTTAACGATTTCCTTCAGTTCTTTTGATGCATTGTAGGGATCTTCTGCACAAACAATTGCTGAAACAACTGCAATTCCATCTGCTCCTGCCTTAATAATATCTGCTGTATTTGCCGAATTAATTCCGCCAATAGCCACAGCCGCATGCTTTGAAAAACTCATAATTTTCTTCACACCATCCAATTCCAACGGCTTGGCAATATCATTCTTGGTTTGAGTAGAAAATACCGGCGATAAACCAATGTAATCTACATCCAATTGGTTCGCCTGCTTTGCCTGTTCAATATTCTCAACCGAAAGTCCAATAATCTTATTTGGTCCTAAAATCTCACGTGCTACTTTATAAGGCAAATCACTCTGACCAATGTGCAAACCTTCTGCATCCACCGCCAAAGCAATATCTAATCGATCATTAATAATTAAAGGCACTTTGTATTTTTCAAGCACTTTTTTGATTTTACTAGCCAGCTGGTAAAAATCTTTCGAACTTGCCTCCTTTTCTCGGATTTGCACCATGCTAACACCTCCTTTTACTGCCTCTTCAACAATATCTTCAAGTGCTTTGCCATTTGCCAATTCTTTATCTGTAACCAGATATAAACTTAAATCTGCTCTCATCATTCTACCGCACAAAATGCTTGTTCAATTTCCACTTGACTTAGATTATACAAACAATCCAAGAAATGCATTTGCATACTTCCAGGTCCATTCGCTTTTGCGCTTGCTAATTCTCCAGTAATTCCCATTACAGTCATTCCATTAACGGCTGCTTCAAATAAATTATCGTTGGTAGCAGCAAAAGCTCCCAATAAAGCAGTTGCCGTACATCCCATTCCTGTTACTTTTTCCATCATGGAAGTTCCAAAGCCAACATTTTCAACTCGATTTCCATCTGTGATATAGTCTACTTCTCCACTAATTACAACAATACACTCGTGCAATTGAGCTAAGTATTTGGCTGAATCGAGTGCCGAATTGGTAGATACAACACTATCAACACCCTTGGTTTTCATTTCCTGGTTCACCAAAGCCATGATTTCAGATGCATTTCCTCTGATAATTTCTGGATTGCAATTGTTAATAATTCTCGTTGCGATTTCGTTTCGATAGGCTGTAGCACCAGCACCAACGGGATCGAAGACAATTGGAATTTTTCTTTCATTGGCCCTTAAGCCCGCAATAATCATCGATTCAACCCATTCTTTTGATAGGGTTCCCATGTTTAACACCAAAGCCGAAGCAATTCCTACCATGTCCTTAACCTCTTCCTGAGCATGTGCCATAACCGGCGATGCCCCAATGGCCAGAAGTGCATTTGCGGTATTATTCATCACCACATAATTGGTAACATTGTGCACTAAGGGAGAATTTTTCCTGATTGCTTCCAGGTTTTCTATAATCACTTTTGGGTTCATAGCATCTAGTTTTTTACAGCACAAATCGCTACGTAATCACCGCTATCATATCCTTCAATTGGTTCTTCAACCACCTTTCGAATATAGAGGATGCTTGGTTAGTGTTTGTGCAAATTGAAGTTCCTTAAAGTTAGCATTTTTTATGATATCAATTTTCTTAATTTGATTATTATACACAACAGTCGGAAACAAAAAAACCGCTCCACGAAAGTGAAACGGTTGTATCTATATGGTTATAATTTATATCAGACAAATCGTTTCCCTACGCTACTATTATGCAGATCAGGTAAAAGGGTAATATCTCAGCCTGAATACATGATTCAAGCACCCCCAACGTTTCGGCAAAGGTAAAATTATTTCACAAAAACTCTTCTATTTATTGTAATAGCCCTCTAAAAAAAATTTGGCAGGATCTTGCGCTATTCGCTGATGGTATTGAGCATCTTCATAAAACGCAGCTGTTACATGTAAGGCAATTCCAATTATTTCCTGTCCAACAGTAAACGATTCTTTATTATAGTTTAAATTACCCAAATTTGGTTTCTCAAACTTCTTAAAACAATCTATTCTAATCGCTTCCTTTTTTGCTTCAAAATTAAAAGGAGCTTTTTGTTCCTTATATTCCTTCCACTTCCTTAAATAATCCTCATCATTTAATACTCGTGCAAAACCTGAAATAGAAACCAATACAAATGCTAATAAACAAACTATCGTTTTCATATGCATATCAATTATTATGACTTAAATATACATTTATCATATCATTAATACAAATTTTATATTCAACAATAAAATTAATTAAAACTATCGCATAACAATAAGTAGGATGTAATTTGTGATTTTGGTAAATTTGGAGAAAAGAGTTTTTGCCTCAACTTGGGCTCCTCTGATTCAAATATAAAGATTGAATATGTATCAAAGAGACTATGTTTTAAGAATGATTGAAATGATCGGTGAATTGATCGCTCAAATTTTAGGTTTGTTGAAAAAAAGAAACACTAAAAAAGCAACCCAAATTCTTGAGAATGCATATCGCGATTTTTTGAAGGAGGATGCATCTTTCTTTAGGAGTTTACCAAAAGAAAATCTTACCAACAGTTTATTGCAAGAACACAACTATACCGATGAACACCTACAGGTATTAGCAGAATTATTTTATGCTGAAGCCGAAATTCAAAGCGCAAAAGAACAAAAAACACTCGCAAACGAATATTACGAGAAATCTTTAATTCTATTTAGTTTCGTTGTCGAAAATTCAACTAATTTTTCCATTAGATTAGAACAGAGAATTAATTTACTTGAGAAGAATATGAATCATTCGTTGTAAGCATTTCGATATGATTGATAAAAAATTTCCTCAAGTGGATCAATTCGAATTGAATTATCTTTCTTTTCAAATTCCACTTGTTGATACTTCTTATAGAACTGGCTCCTAAGATCGTCTCCAACAAGTTGGTATTCTAAATAAGTTTTAGATTTGTAATAATGGACTATTGGAACCAATTCTTTAATCGAGTCATTTTTCTCATGCAAAATCCCATAATACTTTGAAATTGAATCTTCCTGAACACTAAAATCAATTAAACTAAAAACATCATTGGCAAGATTAAGCTTTTTATAGCCAGATATTTGCCTTGTCTCAAAATGCTTTTCTCCATTGATAATATTCCGGTCTGATTTATAAAAGGCTCTAACCCGATGCTTTGCTGGTCGCAATTTTGAAACTTCAAGAGAAATCAAATTTCCAATTTTTTGTCTTGATTGCCCTCCTTTTAAAGTATAGTATCCGTCATACCAATTATCATCCACCCGATAAAAATATCTTACCGTCTGTTTCCAATTTACTTGCCCTCCGAAAGAAACCGTGTGAATATTTGTATCATAGATTATAGCATCTTGCTTACACGTTTTACCCAAAAAAAAGATTGGAAATTTAAAACCATTCCATGCATAAAAAGCAAAAAAAGAAAGAAATACAATTCCAAAAGCCCATGGGTTAATTTTATTCATACGATTAAAGATTTAGCTATACTTATACTATAATTCAAATAATATATTAAATGTAGTTAAATATAATATTTTTCCGTGATTATTACACACATATGACAAATTTCATGTTCTAAAAGACCTAATTTAATTGGTGTTTCATCAAGGAAACAGCTACATTTGTTGATAACCAACTTGAACCTTTATAATGAGTTTTTTCCATAAGAGAACAAAAGCGGATACTGCTTTAAAATATTTTCATAAACCTCCGGGGTATTACAATTGCGCCCAAGCAATTTTTAAAGCATTTCAGGAGGAATACCAAATCACAAACAATCAGATTGTTGAACTTGCCAAATATGGCAATGGTAAAGCTCCCAACGGATACTGTGGAGCTTACTATGCTGCTTTGGAACTGATTAAAGATAAACCTGATTTGAAAGAGGAGTTCACCAAAAGGTTTCAAGAAAAATCTGATCATCTGACTTGCTTCGACATCAGATTTAATTACACAATGTCATGCAAAAACCTGGTAAAACTGGCTGCAAATTTGCTAGACGAAATTGATTCAGAACAAAAGGATTCAGAATGAAACCCATTCAAGTAACTGCTGCAATTATCCGAAAAGGAGATTTTATTTTAGTCGCACAAAGAAATCATCACGATGATTTAGGATTAAAATGGGAATTTCCAGGTGGCAAAATCGAAGCAAACGAAACTGCTGAAGCATGCATGGTTAGAGAACTACATGAAGAATTTGGCATTCAATCAAAAGTAACAGGTTTTCTGGGAGAAAACACTCACAATTATGGCAATAAAATTGTTTGCCTAAAAGCATTTTTTGTTGAACATGTATCGGGAGAATTTCAAAAACGAGTACACCAAAATATCAAGTGGGTACATGTCGATAAATTGAAAGGCATGGACTGGGCTCTTGCCGATATCAAGTTAGTCGATTTACTTCTTGAGCATCTTCAATCAAGCAATTGATTTACCGAATCACGTAAAAAATCTCTGGTATGGTAGTATTCATCAACAATATCTCCATTCCACACCACAATATCCAGATCAATTACTCTCGGACCAAATTTAGGCAAGCTTCTGTCTCTTCCCATCCTATCCTCCAGTCGCTTCAGGTAGTTTCGAAATTCATCAATATCATGTTGCGTTTCTACTTTAACCGCTCCATTAATAAAATCATCCTGATCGGTAATACCTATAGGTGCAGTTTTAACCCATGATGAATGCTTTCCCACTCTATGGTCTTTTGCAAGCAAACATAACATCCTTTTGATATTTTCATTGGGATTTATATTTGATCCTATTCCAATAATGCACGAATTCATATTCTTTAAATTAGATTTTCCGGTTTGCTTCAAGTTCTATGGATACTGACTCTGCAAATCGCAATGCATGAGGCTTATCAACTTCTACTTTAGCCCATTCCACATTGGGATTTTTCATGATCAAATCCAGAACCTGCTGAGTCAAATTTTCAAGCATTTTAAATTTGCCTTCCTGTACCAAAGCTATTACTTTCTTCGTAATCACTTTATAATTGTACGAGTTGTCAACATCATCATTCTTAATGGCCTCACTAACATCGGCTTTAATGCTCATGTTAATTACCACATCCTGTTTGTTTCTTAGTTCTTCAGGATTAAATCCAATGTATGTTCTAATCAGTAAATTCTTAACGCGAATAATTGCCATAATCTAATTTTATAAGAGTTGTTCTCCACCATCGCAGTACAATATCTGCCCGGTTAAGTTTTCGTTTTCCAAAATGTAATCTATCGATTGAAGAATTGGCTGCAATCCGCCTGGTACTTTCATCGGGGTTTTATTAGCCAAATTCTTTAAATATTCCTCCCCTTTTCCCTCAGGCGGTAAAGTTGCACCAGGAGCAATTCCATTTACCCTTATCTCTGGTCCACATTCCAGAGCCATCATTTTTGTGAGGTGAGCTAACCCTACCTTAGAAATGCTATAAGCGGCATGCAAATTTGAATATCCCGAAATTCTCGTATCCAAAAAATTAATAATCAATCCTCTATTGTTATTTAAAACAAAATCTCTTGACACAATGAATGGAGCTTTTAAATTCACATCCATCTGCAGGTTAAAAAGTTTTACATCTGTTTCTCGAATAACACCAGGATCAAAAACCGAAGCATTATTTACCAATAAATCCAATTGCTTAAAGTGATTCATCACCTTGTCGATCAATTGTTCCAACTCCAATTCATTGCTCAAATCACATTGAAAGATTTTGAATTTTTGTGAAGGGTAAGTATTGATCAATTTTGCTTGCAACTCGAGAGCTTCTTTTTTAGATGAGTTGTAGTGCAATGCAATATTATATCCCTTAGCTGCCAAATGTTCAGCTACCTCTTTTCCTATTCTTTTTATAGCTCCAGTTATTAAAGCATTTCTCTCTGTCATTTCAAATGATTTTATCGCTTTCCATTAAAATTAAAAAATATTCAAGCTATTAAGAAATTTATGATAAGATAATTTAAAGATTCACAGAAAATATCATTATTTAATTCCTATTTTTGATCTTTGGATTTAACTATTCTGAAATTTAATAGGTAAAAATGATAAATATTCTAATTGAGGAGGAACTTAAAAGTACGTGGCCTGATCTTAAGCTAGGAGCTATTCAATGTGATGTTGAAACACAAGAGGATTGTCCGGAACTTTGGAAGGAAATAAATGAATTTATTGAGAGAAAGGAAAAAGAATTAGATCCTGAAAAAATAAGGCAATTACCGAGTGTAAAAAGTACAAAATTGGGATATCGCAAAATTGGCAAGGATCCAAGCAGATACAGACCTTCTGCAGAGGCTTTACTAAGAAGAGTTGCAAGTGGCAAAGGCTTGTATAAAATCAATAATGTTGTAGACCTTTTAAATTTGGTCTCGATTGATAGTGGATTCTCCATTGGTGGTTATAATGCAGAAAAAATAAATGGTGATATTCGGTTAGGAATCGGAAGAAAAGATGAACCTTATAAAGGAATAGGACGTGGTGAATTAAATATTGAGTTCTTACCGATTTTCAGAGATGAATTGGGAGCTTTTGGAAGTCCTACCAGCGATTCTGTTCGCACATCGATTACCAATGAATGCTCACAATTTTTAATGATAATTTTAAGCTTTCAAGGAAATCACGAATTACAAAAAGCAATGGACTTTGCCGTTTCATTACTACAAAAACATGCCAAAGGAGACAAAATTGAAACTCAAATCATATAAAGTAGAAAAGTCCGCACATCAAATGCGGACTTTCATTTTCAAGTCTGTGTAGTAATTTCACCTCTTACTCACTTTAGTTTATTGTAATACAAATTTAATCACTGAAGTATAAGATACATTTACAGGTTTACCACGCTGTTTACCAGGTGCAAATTTTGGCAAATTCTTTATCACACGAATTGCCTCCTGATCCAAAGAAGGATCCACCCCGCGCAATACTTCCACATCATAAATGCCACCATCTTTACCCACGATAAATTTTACAAAGACCCTTCCTGTAATTCCATTTTCCTGAGCCAATACAGGGTATCTTAGGCTTTTGTAAATGTGTCGGTACAGTTCTGCATCGCCCTCCTTCCTGGTTTTACAAATATCAGGTCGAAAAATTGGCATTTCTTCAACAATAACAAAGATCTGAGCTTCATCCTCTTCCTCTTCTTCTGCTACAACCTCTCGAATAGGCTGAATATCCACTTCTGTTTCCTGGTTGATTTCTTCCTCAACAATTTCTAATTCTTCTTCAAGTTCAACATCATCTTCAACAATGGTGATAACATCCGCAATCTTGATTTTAGGAGGTAGTTTGGGTGGAGCCTTTATTTCTTCCTGCCTGGTAATCGGAACCATTTCCTCATCAATTGTAAATACTGCCTCCGAAGTAAATTGGGCAGCTTGTTTTACATTTGATTTCCATTCAAACGAAACAAAGGTTACAGCCAGAGCCACGACCAATCCAATTTCAAAGAATAAGGATTTCCGTTTTTCCAAATCAACATTTGGATTCTTTTTAGGAATCATAGCTGTTCATTTTAATGGTAACAAATTGCAATCAACAATAGGTGCATTTAGAGCATAATTCATTAAGATCCATGCTAAAATCGTACCTCATGAGAGGATGAGTTCAAAGAACGTTTTACTTATTAATAGTACGAATTTTGAGCCTTATTGTTTCGGAAAAATCGAACAGCTACACTTTGATATTCAATCTATTGTAATCTAAAATTCACAAAAGCAGAATAATAAACCGGAACAGGTTTTAATCTTTGCATTCCCGGCTTAAACTTTGGCAAACTTTTAAGTACCCGAATTACTTCATTGTCCAAAATTGGATCAACCGAACGAGTTATTTCAATATTAGAAATATCGCCGATTTTGGTAACTACAAACCGAACATATACTTTACCTTGAAGCCCTGCTTCTTGAGCTGCAACCGGGTATTTTACGGACCTTTGTAAAGTTCGAAACAGATCTACATTTCCCTGTTTGTAATTATCATTTTTATTTGGGTTAAAAACTGGCATGTGTTCCACAACCGCAAACGGAATTTCTTCAACAAACTCTTCTGGATCTTCCGTAACCACTAATGGTACTTCTTCATCAGGATTTCCAAATGAATCCTCAGGTTCATAATCTATTTCTTCCTCTTCATTGTCTACCAATAAAGGTGTAAGCAACTCTATTTTCTTAATTTTTGGTGGTTCTTTAGGTTTTTCAGGTTCTGGATAGGTAATCGGTATCAACATATCCATATCGTCCAATACTTCAAGAACAACATCTTTAGGTTCATCAAATGGAACCTCATATTCAAAAGCAGTTAAAACCAACACAAAACTAAAAATCAATCCAAACTGCAAAAACATGATTCTTTTCTTCTCCAAATTATATTTAACATTCTTCTTCTCTTTCATAACTCTTAGAATTAAAGGTTCAACAACAACTAATTTCTTAGTTAATACCTAGAAAAAAATTATTGCAGCACAAACGAAATATATCCGCTAAACCAAACACTTACAGGTCTATTTCTTTGCATACCTGGCTTAAATTTAGGCAAATTACTAACTACTCTAACGGCTTCTTTATCTAGTGATGGATCAACTGAACGAACCACTTTAATGTTAGCAACTTCACCAGTTTTGGTGACAACAAATCTTACAAACACTTTTCCTTGTATTCCATTTTCCTGGGCAATTGTAGGATAACGAGCCATTTTTTGCATGGTAATGAACAAATCTCGTTGTCCTTGCTCGTAAGTTTTGTTCTTTCTGGGATTAAAAACTGGCATCTGCTCCACTTTCACAAATGGCGTATCTTCATCAACTTCTTCATCATCTTCATTTACAGCAACAATATCAAATTCATCATCTTCTGATATGCTTGCATCTTCGATCTCAAGATCATCAATTTCTTCGTCGTCATCTGCTAATAAAAGTTCTGCCAATTCCATCAACTTTACTTTTGGCTGCTCTTTAGGTTTGGGTTTATCCTGTACAGTAATTGGAATAATTTCATCAGTTTCTTCAAGGATATCCATGGTCAATTCCTCAGTTTCGGCAACTGGTGTTTTGTATTCAAAAGCGGCTAAAACAATTAAAAAACTCAGCAAAAAACCGATTTGTAAGAACATTCCTCTTTTCTTTTCTAAATCGTAACGGGGATTCTTTTTTACTTCCATAACATTGAATTTTGGTTAGACAATAAATTGGTTTTGGGTTTTATTCCTAAGAAATTAGTCCTTAGAACTAATTTCTTAGTTAATATACGTAAAAAATTTTATTATTTCAAAGCAAAACGAATAGGAATTGTATAACTCACCTTAACTTTTATTCCTTGTTGCTCTCCCGGAATCCAATAAGGCATACTATTAATAACACGAAGAGCCTCTTCATTTAACTCCACATTAGCACCTTTTATAATTTTTGCATCCGAAACACTGCCATCTTTATTCACATTGAATTTCACATACACCTTCCCTTCGTAACCTTGTTCTGCAGCCAAGATTGGATATCTTAAATTTCGAGCAACCCACTTTCTTAAGCTTCCATTTCCTCCTGGGAATTCTGGCATTTTCTCAACAACTGTATATTCCTGATTGTAATTTTCCAATTTCGCTAAATTATCAGTATGATAATCCGAAGCATTTTTAATTCTTGCAAAAACTGGTTTTCTAATCACTATTGGTTGTTCAATTACAAAATCTTTCAATTTAAAATCAATAGGAAATGTATAAGCCACATTTACCAAATTACCTTTATGCTTCCCTGGAGTCCAATTAGGCAATCCCTTTACTACCCTCAACGCTTCTTTATCCAATTCAGGGGAAACACCTTTATTTACATATACATTTTTAACTTCTCCTGATTTCCCAACAACAAAACTAATAAATACTTTTCCTTCCGTTTTGTTTTTCTTTGCTGCCTTAGGATATCTTATTTCATTGGCGATATACTTCTTCAATACATTTATACCTCCGGGATATTCAGGCATTTCATCAGCAATTCTATAAATTTGATTCGGGCTTACTTCTTCCTTATGCTTTAATGCTGAAATACCACTTGCAGCTGATCCTTGAATGAAGTGCAATTCATCATCGTATGTAGAGTATTGTCTATCCGAAAAAGAATAGAATTGCTTTAATCCATCAGGAATAAATTCATTAAATGAAAAATCTTGGGAAAGTTTTTCCTTTTCTTCAATCGTAAAAGCGAAGGCTGATAATAATACCAAAACAATTGGAAGCAACAGTAAAAGTTTAACCAACGCAATCTTTGGAGTTTTAATTTTACCCAACATCGAAATTCTTTTCTTCAATGTTGATTGACCAAAATTATTTGCCAATCGGAATAAATCACCTCCTGCAAATTGATTGACAATATGCATTTTGTATTCATTCGGGTTAACCGAACCATTCACCACCTTGTCATCAGCTAAATACTCGTGTACTTCCTGGATAGAACTTTTGTACATCCAAACAAAGGGATTAATCCAAAAAACAACCGTAAGCACTTCCAATACCAAAAGATCGAATGTATGCAATTGATCAACATGTACTCTTTCATGAGCCAATATGGAAGAAAATCCTGGTTTTTTATAATCCTGATTGCTTACGAAAATTGCATTTAAAAATGAGAATGGCGGATAATCATCCTTCATTACTACCAACTGTACTCCATTCTCACGAATTCTTTTATTTGTTCTGGTCCAAATAAACAATTGAATCAGGTTTTTGAAAAAACGAAGAGTGAGTAATAATAATCCGATCAGATATATAAATCCAATATACTGGTACCAATTAATATGATTATCGGCAGTAACCACAACTTCCTGCAACATATTTGCACTCAAATATTGCTGAGAAGTTAGTACAACTGCATCAAGCATTGCATAGTCTGATGCTACTGGATTTGATTCAAGCTGAAAAGGTATTTTAAGAGATGGAATTAGTAACGAGGCGGCCAAAGTCAGCATCAAGAACACACGGTTGATCCTGAAAAAGGTATCCCTTTTCAGAAACAACCAATACAAGGCATAAAAGAATGCCATGCAAATTGCTGATTGTAAAAAATATAGAATTACGCCTGTTACCATTCACCGATAATTTTTAAGAGCTTTGCTTTTTTATTTGCTCTTCAACCATTCTTTTAACCTCTTCCAATTCCGATAAGCTAACCTGCTCTTCCTTTGCAAAGAAGGATACCATATCACGGTAGGAGTTCGAGAAATAATTTCTTACAAATCCTTTCATGAATTTGCGAGTATATTCTTTTTTGGTAATTAATGGGTGATATCTATGACTTTTACCGAATGCAACATGCCCAACAAATCCTTTTTTCTCAAGAATTCGAACAATTGTTGAAACGGTATTGTAAGCTGGTTTTGGCTCAGGAATGCGCTCTATTACTTCCTTTACAAAGGCACTTTCAAGTTCCCAAAGGATCTGCATCACCTGTTCTTCAGCCCTAGTTAATTCTTTCATTATTATTTGTATTATTTAAAGTGGGACAATTTGTTTTTGTTTATAAATCTTGTTTTTTGACTTCTGACTTAAATATAGAACTATATATTTAGTTTTCCAATACTGATGAATAAAAATCATCAATAAAATCAATAAGCTACCAATAGCTTGATGTAATAGTATTATTATACCATTTAAATTTCAAAGTCAGCTTAAAGCGAAACTTTGAAATATTAAATTGAAATGCCGATACAGAATCACAGACTGTTTTTTATCAATCGCTTTGATTCGTAATCAGTAATACTTGTTTATTTGAAATGAATCTGCATCAAGATGCACAGGAAATTTGGTCCTAAAATTGTTTAATTGGCTCAAACTTATGCTGTAAGTTTGAATGATTGTTTTATGATCTTCACATTTTGTAAGAAGCTTTCCTTTGGCATCGAAAAGGGATGAATCTCCTGTGTATGATAAATTCATACCATCTTCCCCTACTCGATTCACACCTATCACATAACTCTGATTTTCAATTGCTCTTGCTTTTAAAAGGGTGTTCCATACTTCTCTTCGGGGTTGAGGCCAGTTGGCAACATACAGCAATAAATCATATTCATCAACTCCTCGACTCCAAACCGGGAAGCGCAAATCGTAGCAAACTAATGGGCAAATTCTCCATTTTCCAATCGTAAAAATCACTCGCTCATTTCCTGCTCGAAAATGCTTTTCTTCTTCTCCCATTCGAAACAAATGTCTTTTATCGTAATGGGCCATAACTCCCTCTGCATTTACAACATATAACCTGTTGTAATACTCAGAGTTTTCTTCAACAATAATGCTTCCCAGTATTACAGTTTGAAGCTGCGATGCCCATTTCTGCATCCAACTAATTGTCATCTCAGCAAATGGCGAAACCTTGTCTTTGTTCTTCATCAAAAACCCAGAAGTAAACATCTCTGGTAAGACGATTAAATCACTTTCCTCCTCAATTTTTCCAAGGAGTTCAGAAAAATGATTCAAATTGGCTTCTACATCTCCCCAAATCAATTCGGATTGAACCAAGCTAACTTTTAACAGATCGGACATAACAAACAAATTTACAAGCCAGTAGAAAATTTCTCAGGATGTTTTGGCTTTGAGTTTATATAATTGCTCTTAATAATTTTCATATCCTCTTCAACATTTCCTGTAGGATAAAAAGGTTCTCCACAAGTTAAGGTTTTATCCTCATAATTGATTTCCGCCAGGTAAATGGGTACATTTGCTTTTAAAGCGATAAAGTAAAATCCTTTCTTCCAGTCTGTTCTCAAACTTCTGCTGCCTTCTGGTGCTATTGAAATATATAGAGATTCTCTTTTCGAAAACTCTTCGGCCAATTGATCGGTCATATTCCCTTTTTTCGATCGATCAACCGGAATTACTCCCCATGATTTTAGAAGATATTTTAATGGAAAAACATAGAGTTCTTTCTTCATTAAAATGGTAGTTTTTACATTGTGCGACAGAAAAGCCAACTTTCCCCAAACAAAATCCCAATTGGAAGTGTGAGGAACTGCAATAATTACAGCTTTTTTTACTTCCGGAATATCACCAATATATTTCCAACCGAACATTCTCATGATCAGTCTACTGATACTTGCTCTCATAATCTTGTATTGAATCTAATGCAAAACAATCAATTCTTTATCGGTAAAACAACCTTTCCTCAAAGAAAATCTCTGAAAATAGCGCAGATTGGGCCAAGTATTCCTCTAAAAATTATTTATTTTTGCAGAATCTTACTATTCTTACAATTAATTTAAAGCTTACACACTAAAAAACATATTCACTTTGGCTTTTATACAAAAAGACGCAATTTTCTCAGGAAAATGGTTTTATAATTACTCACTGGTTATTGTCGGAGCATTTATCATGGCTGCTGGCTTTGTATTCTTTATAGTTCCGCACGATTTGGTTCCAGGTAGTATTTATGGAATCGGAATTGTAATCAACAAACTGACTCAAGGTCTATTTCCTCAAGGTTTGTTTGGCACTTTAAATCCTGATGATTATACCGGATTCTTCTCGAGTATCCTGTACCACTTTATGGATTATTCAAACGATTTGTTTCGAAAGTTTGGTGGAGGAATTCCAGTTGGGATTGCAAGTTTGGCTATTAATATTCCGTTAAGCTTTATTGGTGTAAAAGTTTTAGGACCACGATTTGGTATAAAAACCATACTGTCTTTTGTGTTGTGCGCTTTGTTTTTAGATACAATTACAGCCTGGTGGGGCGTAATTCCATTGGTTGATGACGTATTGCTTTCCTGTATTTTCGGAGGTATTTTTATTGGATTTGGCTTGGGTTTAATTCTAAAAGCCAGAGCTACTTCGGCAGGTTCGGATATTTTGGCAATGATTGTTGCTAAATTCGCAAAAACACCACTTGGTCAAACCGTTATTTATATCGATTTTCTAATCGTTTTAAGTTGTTTATACATCCAACTCGATTGGCAAATTCCATTGTATTCGCTGGTAGTACTATTTATTATTGGTAAGGTTACTGATATTACCTTGCAAGGTTCATCCTACGAAAAAGCTTTATTTATTGTATCGGATCAATACGAAGAGATCAAAAACAAGGTAATTGGAGATATGAACAGAGGTGGCACTTTCTTAAAAGGAACCGGAATGTATGACGGAAGTGAAAAAAATATGATTTTCATGGTAGTTAACCGCCGTGAATTATCGATGCTCCAGGATTACATCCACTCAATCGATCCTGAAGCCTTTGTAACGGTTATGGAAACCAACGAAATTTTGGGGAAAGGATTTAAATCTTTAGATGATAAACCTGCATGATTAACGTGAGTTCAATGTAAATAATGCAGTTCCTTATAAAAACAGAAAGCAATCCTTATTTGGATTGCTTTTTTATTTTAGCCAATACTCTTTGAAATTTTGTCGTCTGTAGCTCTTTCATTTTATCGCGTAAAATATCAGATCCCGCAATTGGGATTTCGGCATTTCCAATTTTTAAAAACATGCGGAACAACTCCCGATCTATTTCCGGAATTTCCGATAAATCCATTCGAGATACATACAAGCGAAGTTGCTCCTCCTCTTCTATGCTTGTGCTTCCCGCATAGTATTTGGTAAGCAATTCATGACAAGAAAATTCCTTTAGAATGCCTTCGGGGTCCACCTGTACACGAATTAATTTTCGAGCTTCGGCCAACATCGACTGTACATTATTTAATCCGAGTCCTACAATTTTTGATATGTCATCAATACTCATTCTTAACAAAGAGCGCAAACAAAAGATCTCAGCTTGAATGGGGGCCAATTCTTCCAATAACTTACAAAAATGTATCAGTATAGGATCAACTTCGTCATTTTGATTAAGAGCTACTCCCGATCCAATTTTACTATTCACTTCTTTTTTTGCCAAATCTCTCGCGATTTTAAACACAGGAGTCAAATCGGAATGAGATAGCACTTTCCTTTTGTGCCAGCACTCCTCGAATGTTTTTCCAACGATTTGAATGGTTTGTTCAGAATTCTTAAGAATACAAAATACATAGCAGTATATCTTGTTCGCGTTGGAAAAGATAAAAGTATTGAAGTGAGATTTGTCCATTAGTCAAGTAGTAGAAGATGTATTGTATGATACCCGTTTTTTAAAAGTAAATTATACTTACAAGGCCTGTAAATGTTACAAAATGCAAGAAAAAAGCGAGTATTTAAACTCGCTTCAAATTATCCTTTTTTACTTTAAAGGAGAATTAGGTTCCTTTGCCATATGATTATATGTAAGTTTTTCAAGTAATGATGGGAACCATTTTTTCAACCATACCGTTAGTTTCCCCTCCATAAAAGTCATAATCAACTCTCTTTTTCGCTTTACAACTGCATTGGCAATTAAACGTGCACATTCTTCGGCACTCATCATCTTGCTTTCGTCACGTGGTGTTTCGCCCTGCGAAGAACCATCAGCTGTTAAAGCCACATTTCTTACATTAGATGCTGTAAAGCCAGGTGCTGCCACCAAAACATGAACACCTGTTTTTAGGTTTTCAACTCTTAAGGTATCCAGGAATCCACGAATTGCATATTTCGATGCCGAATATCCAGTACGAGCTGGCAAGCCAATATAACCTGCAATAGAAATTACACCCACAACCGAACCTTTTGCTTTGGTAATATAAGGCATTGCATACTTTGTACAATATACAGTACCCCAAAAATTCACGTCCATCAATTGTTTGAGCACCGACAATTCCAAATCTGCAAACATCGCTCTCATCGAAATTCCTGCATTGTTAATCAATACATCAATTGCACCGAATCTTTCAACGGTTTTGTCAATTAAATTCTTACAATCCTCCTCAATGCTAACATCGGTTTTTACTGATAATACCTCATTTCCTTTGGCAAGAATCTCCTCTTCTACTTCTTTTAGTTTTTCAACATTTCTTGCTGCAAGCACAATTTTAGATCCACGAGAAGCAAACTCGAATGCCAATGCTTTTCCAATACCAGATGATGCTCCGGTAATCACTACGATTTTATCATTCATAAGGAAGATTTATTTTGCAATTTTTGTGTCCATTTGCATGAACTTAGATAATGAATCACAAAATTAGAATTATTTTTTACGCTTTTTACGAGCTTCTTCAATTTTTTGAAATTAAAAAGAAGATCAAATTTTGCTCATTTTTTCACCAAAAACGGCCATTATCATAAGCAGACAAAGCAGTTTTTTAAATTTTGTATTTTTTTTTCAATTTCTTTTCGGTTTTATATCAATTTACGAACCAAGGATATAAATTAAATCGGGTTGGTTTCTGCGGTGAAAAACCTACAAATTCCGTAAAATTGAGTTTGCGATTTAAATTTAATCGCTCTATATTTGCATCGCTTTTGAAAACAAAGGCTACACAATGATTCCTTAGCTCAGCTGGTAGAGCACAACACTTTTAATGTTGGGGTCCTGGGTTCGAACCCCAGAGGGATCACTAAAGACAACCAAAGTCTT
>NZ_JALPNU010000028.1 GCF_030851345.1 Marinifilum sp. D714 | reverse complement strand
TCAACCTAAAGTTATTTCCGATTTTTTTCTTGAGCTAATTTTGGGCTCCGAAAAAATCAGAATAACTTTAGTTACACACTTTATGGGATACTACTTTACCTGGATTGTTATACTATTTTAACAAACTTCTCTTCAGCTTTTTTAATTCTTCTCAATGAAGCACCTCTGAAACTTTCAGATAACTCGTTGATGAGAGGATTATATTTTTTTAGTCTTATCAGTTGTTCCCAATCTTTATTTTTCTCTAATCTACTACTCAAAGAGGGAATGAAGTTCTTGTGTAATGGATATTCAAACTTAAAGTGTTTTTTAACAATGTTTTGACAGTTTAAGGCTTCTAGAGCTTTGTCCAAAATTTGAAATGATTCTTCAGTATTGAGTTCCTTTCCTTTGAATTCATCAATTTTCATTTTGTTTTCTAAGATGGTTTGGAAAGCTACATTCTCTTTACCCTTAAGTCCAATTGGTATATATACTTCTCCATACCAAGATTGGTTGTAGTCATCGTATCCCAAACTTCCCCAAGCAAAGGTTTTGCCATAGTGCCATTGAGATAATGATTTGTTTAACCTTTGGTTGCCTTTGGGAGTGTATCCAAGTTGCTTCCCTGATTGTGTATAAACAGCTACTGCATATCTATCATGTCGGTTGTCTTCTGTCTTAACATATCCTATAAAGTTTCCTAGATCACTTTTATTTACATTGTCTCTAAAATAGGTGCCAACAATGTTAAATGATTTTAGTCCTGGGTTTTTATAAGTTTCAATGGGAGCTGATTTTGGTGTGGTGTTATGGAAATTATGTTTGCTTTGGTGAGATGATTCTGATTCATATGTGATTTCGACTGAATCGTTAGTGCCGGATTTTATCATTGACCTAATCAAGATAATAACCAATATTCCAGTAATAATTAAAGTAATAGTCATTTTAAAGAGGTTTGAATTTTATTTAACCAAATTTACAAACATTGAATAAGTATTCAAAGAATTGTTAAATAAATTTGGAATGTGTAAAATAACAGCACGAGAGGATTTATTAGGTAGTAAAGTGTATTAATCCTTCTGCAATTGTTGGGCTTTAATGTTTTCAATCAATAATTCTAATGGATTGATAAATTCTATTACAGTTTATTGGGATAAATATTTTGTTTGGTAATAATTGTTGTTAAATTCGAGATGGTGTTTTTATTACAAGAGGTATGAACTTGTATGAGAGAAAAAGTTCTTGCAAAAAATAAAAGTTCTTTAGATATAATTTTAAAGGATAAGTGATTAATTAATAATGCAATAGAAAGACTGATAGAAAAGGTGGGTAAAGTGCATTACACTTTATCCAAATGTTACCTGCAAGCAAAAAAACAGCAACCATAAACAAAAACAATAATAGTAAATGCATATTTCAAATATCAAATTATGGAATTTTAGAAAATTTGGTAGTTCAGGAGAAATTGACCTATCCAAACCAAATCTAAACTTAAATTTAACAAAGGGATTAAATGTTTTAATTGGGCAAAATGATTCTGGTAAAACAGCAATAATTGATTCAATAAAATTAGTATTGAAAACACATAGTTATGATTGGATAAAAGTTAATAATGAAGATTTTTATAATGAATCAGAAAGATTTAGAATAGAAATAATTATTGAAAATTTCACAGATAATGAGGCTAAGAATTTCACAGAATGGCTTGGCTGGAAAGAAAATGATGATAATATAAAGCCTTTTTTACGTTTAATTTATGATGTTAATCGTAATTTAGATGATAAATATATATACCCCGCAGATGTAAAAGCAGGTGTTGACGAAAGTGGATATCAATTAACTGCTGAGGCAAGAGAATATTTAAAAACTACATACCTGAAACCTTTACGTGATGCAAAATCAGAACTGATACCACGTAAAAATTCTAGATTAGCACAGATACTACAAGGACATGAAGCTTTTAAGGGACACAATAAATCCCATATTCTTGTAGATCATTTTAGTGAATTTAATACGACCATCGAAAATTATTTTAAAGGAGTAGATAAAGACGAAAATCCATTACAAGGAGAAGATGCACTAAAAGGAAAAGAACTAAAAGAAGAGATTGATAAGTATATAAAAGCTTTTTATTCTGATTCTAAAGAATCTAATTTTAGCGTTAATGGAGGTAATCTAAAAAACGTACTTGAAAAACTAGAATTAGCAATAAAAGACGAACCAAATTTAGGTTTAGGGACATTAAATCGTCTTTGCATGGCTTCTGAGTTGTTGCATCTTCAAAAGAAAAATTGGAATGGAATACGACTAGGTTTAATTGAGGAATTAGAAGCTCATCTACATCCTCAAGCTCAAATGCATGTAGTAGAATCACTACAGCAACAAAGCGATATACAGCTAATACTAACTACTCATAGTCCAAATTTAGCTTCAAAGATAAAACTTGAGAATTTAATAATATGTAATGAAAATAATGCCTTTCCAATGGGTAGTAGTTACACCAAGTTTAAAGCAGATGAATATATTTTTCTCGAAAAATTCTTAGATGTTACAAAAGCAAATTTGTTTTTTGCTAAAGGACTTATATTAGTTGAAGGTTGGGCAGAGGAAATATTAATTCCAAGTTTAGCAAAAAGGATAGGTTATGATTTAACTGAAAAAGGCGTTTCTGTAATAAATATAGGAAATGTGGGATTTGATAATTATTCAAAAATATTTTTGAGAAAGGAAGAACCTAATATGACAATTCCTGTTGCTGTTGTTACAGATTGTGATATAAGAGAATATACTGCAAAATCATATAAGGATACTGATGATGATGGCAAGGAGAATAAAAAAACAGTAGTTACTAAAAAAGACACAACTATATTTACAAGGGAAACAACTTCAAAAGTGATTGAAATTGAGGCGAAATCAGAGAATAATGTGAGGTACTTTGTAGCGCCTCTCTGGACATTAGAATATAGCCTGTATAAATCCTCTACAGTATCTGATGATTTTCAGGAAGTAACAAAAGGTATTCACTCAAAAACAAAATGGTCAGACGGATTTGAAAAAATATTAGCAAGGAAACTAATTGACAAATCACTTAAGAAAACTGAGATAGCGTACAGACTCGCAAATAAGCTAGAAAAAGGTATAGGTGCAAGTTTTGACCAAAGTGAAGAGAATATAAAATATTTAGTTGATGCTATTAAATATGCTTGCAATGATTAAGGTAACCGATGATGATATAAAATACGCAGAACAAATATTGCTCGGAAAAAACAAGCATTTTGATGAAGAGCGAGTAGATTTTATTAAGGATTTTGATACGCTTGATTTACAGGCAGTCCCTGGTAGTGGTAAGACTACAGCATTACTTGCAAAACTCTTAATTCTTGAGAAATATTTACCTATAAAAGATAATGGAGGAGTACTTGTTATTTCACATACAAATACAGCTGTTGATGAAATAAAAGAACGTATAGGGAAATATTGTCCTAAGTTATTCTCTTATCCAAATTTTGTAGGAACAATTCAGAGTTTTGTAGATGTGTTTTTAGCAATTCCTTGCTATATGAATCAATTCAAGTCGAAACCATATCGAATAGATAATGAAATCTATGACGAGCAAGTTGAAAAATTCTATGCAAATACTCCGAATCGTGGCTTAAAAGGATTTCTTGATAAACAAATAGATGGTTTGAAATTCTTAAAATCAATTCGTCTAACAAGAGATATGAAGTTGAAATCTTATATTGATGGTAAGTCTGAGACATTTAAGTTAAAAGATCCCAATAAGCCAACTTATAAATCCTTAAGGGAATTTAAGATTAAATTATTGAGTAATGGTTACTTGCATTTTGATGATGCGTATTTTTTAGCAGAGGTGTACACAAATAAAATACCAAATATTAAAAATATCATCCAGAACAGATTTCAATATGTTTTTGTTGATGAAATGCAAGATATGGATACTCATCAGTATCAATTATTAGAAGATTTATTTTATGATAGTGGAAAGTCTTTATCTTCAATACAAAGAATTGGAGATATTAACCAAGCCATCTTTAATGAAAATTCCAATTCTTTAAATATTTGGACTAAAAGAGCGAATATTAAATATTTAAAGGGTAGCTATAGACTAAATCCCAATATTGCTAGTATTGTTGAAAAGCTAGCTCTGAGCCCAAATGATATCGAAGGTAGGTTATTAAACATAGATATTAAGCCCACAATATTATTGTTCACTGATAAAAATCGCAGCAAAGTTCTAGAGAAATATTCAGAACTAATTTCACAATATCAAGCATGTAATAAAATATCTAAAGATGCTAAAAATACCTATACAGCAATTGCATGGAGGAAAGAGCATGACGATTTAGATAAAATTGGATTAAAAGACTACTGGGGGGAATACAATAGCGAACCAATAAAAACAAAAATAGATTATAAATGCCTTGAAGACTATTTGTTAAACTATGATAAAGAAAATCGCACTTTTGAATCTATTCGAAAAAACATACTCAATTCCTTTCTAAGGATTTTAAGAATTGAAAATATTGTAGATGAAAATCAAAAATATTTTACAAAGAGAAAACTATTTAATTATATAAAAGCTTTTGGAGCAAAAGAATATGAAGATTTTAAATTAAATCTTTATAATTGGTCGTTTGGGATAATAAAGAATGATAACGATGTAATTAATAAAATACGTATTTACATTCCATCACTCTTAGGTATTTTTGGTAAAAGTATTATTCTTTCAAATGGTTTTATATCTAATAATGCATCTACCAATATTATTAAAAAACAAACAACAAAAGTTGCTAATAAATTTCAATATAATGGTTTTCAAATTGATGTAGGAACTGTTCATTCAGTGAAAGGTCAAACACATACTGCAACACTTTATCTGGAAACATTTTTTTATAAATATGAATCAGAATATTTGAAAGAAATATTTTTGAATAAATCAATAAATAGCAAAAGTTCTCGTATTATAAAAGCTATGAAAACAAGTTATGTTGGTTTTTCAAGACCTACTCATCTGCTTTGTGTTGCTATATATGAAGATAGATTTAACAAGCATTTATCTCAAATTGATAGAAGCACATGGGATATTGTTAATGTGTAAAATGCCAGCAGGTAACACGGATTTATTAACTAGAAATTATTATTGGTTATGGACGAAAAAAAAGAAATGAACAACAAAAACAACATTTTGTGGTTTGAAAATGAGTCAATGAAAGGTTTATTTGATGAACTTCAATCTTGGCAGCTGAACAACAAAAAACGTTTTCTGTCGACAGAAATTCAGAGAGACAATGGAAAATTTTGTTGTATCGCACTAACTAACCCTACTGAAGTAACACTAGTAGACGATGAGGGGTATAATCTAAGTGGGTATTCAGCAAATCCAATAAAGGTAAAAATTGGAAATTAGAACTTTTCATTCCAAGAATTCACTAAATATGGTTATCCCTTGCTGTCGCACGAAACGAATTTCGATAAAATCAATCCTTTCGTGTGGCTTTGTAGTTTGTTGGATAGTTTGTAATGATCTGTAATTTAGGGTAAAATAAATACATTAAAAAAAGTACTGATGTTGTTTAAACACACTTGTGTTAATATTTTATTTTTGGTGAGAAGAGCATGTATTGCATGGTAGCGTAAGCACAAAACAAAATCACTAATTTTACCACCAAATCACAACAAAATAGCTTCAGCAGAGAAGCTATACAGAAGAAAACAAATATCATATGAACGAAATAATTTGCCCCAATTGTAAGAAAGCCTTTAAGGTAGATGAAGCTGGATTTGCGGATATCCTAAAGCAAGTTCGAGACAGTCAGTTTGAGGAGGAGTTGAAGAAGAGGTTGTTGTTGGCAGATCAGGAAAAAGAGAATGCCATAAAATTGGCTGAGGCAAACATTAAGAATGTCTTGCAAAAAGAGCTGGCCGAAAAGGATAGGAAGTTAGCAGAACTGAAGGCGCAAAGCGATTCGCAACTTTCGGAGAAATTGGCTGAGAAGGAGAGTGAAATTTCTGCCATGAAATCGAAGATTGAAAAGGCTGAAAGTGAGAAGATGCTGGCGGTATCGGAGGCTACCAAGCAGATTGAAAAAGAACGCGATGATTTGGTTGGCAGCCTAAAAAGCAAGGAAGCTGAAAAGGAAAATGCGGTGAAACTGGCTGAGGCCAATGTGAAAAGTACATTGGAAAAGGAGTTGGCCGAAAAGGACAGGAAACTGACTGAGCAAAAGGCCCAAAGTGAAACTGAATTATCGCAGAAATTGGCTGCCAAAGAGGGCGAAATTGTAGAGATGAAATCGAAAATTGAGCAGGCAGAGACGGAGAAGAAATTGGCCGTAACAGAGGCAACCAAGCTGATTGAAAAGCAGAGAGATGATTTGGTGAATGATCTGAAAATAAAAGAGACAGAGAAGGAGTTGCTTGAAAAATCGATAAAGGAACAATTTACCAACCAATTGATTGCCAAAGATGAAACCATTAAAATGAAGGATGATGAGATTGTTCGTTTGAAGGATTTTAAGCAGAAACTTTCTACCAAGATGGTGGGGGAAACTTTGGAGCAGCATTGCGAATCGGAATTTAACAAGCTGCGTGCAACGGCTTTCCAGAGAGCCTATTTCGAGAAGGATAACGATGCAAGAGGTGGGAGTAAAGGTGATTTTATTTACCGGGAAGTGGATGAGGCAGGAAATGAGGTGATCTCTATCATGTTCGAAATGAAGAATGAGAACGATGAAACGGCTACCAAAAAGAGAAACGAGGATTTCTTTGCCAAACTGGATAAGGATCGTAAGGACAAGGAGTGTGAATATGCTGTATTGGTTTCGCTTTTGGAATCAGATAGTGAATTCTACAATACGGGTATTGTTGATGTATCGCACAAGTACGAAAAAATGTATGTGGTGCGTCCGCAATTTTTCATTCCGATGATTACCTTGCTTCGAAATGCTGCCATGAATTCAATGCAATACAAGGCCGAGCTGAACATGATGAGGAATCAGAATGTGGATATCACCAAGTTCGAAGAAAAGATTGATGCTTTTAGAAAAGGTTTTGCCTACAATTACGAATTGGCCAGCAGGAAATTTAAAACGGCAATCGACGAGATCGATAAAACCATTACTCATCTTCAGAAAACAAAGGATGCGCTTTTGTCATCAGAGAATAATTTGCGCTTGGCCAATAACAAGGCCGATGATTTGACCATTAAAAAGTTGACCTATGGTAATCCAACCATGAAGGCGAAGTTTGAAGATTTGAAATAAACCATAGATCACACCTATTTAAACCACAGATTACACAAATTTTCACGAATTATTGTGTATTGTAATATTTATTGGAGGTGAAAGTTTTCAACCACAGAGGTCACAGAGTGGCACAGAGGTGAAAGATGGAGACTTCTCTGTGTGTCTTCGTGTTCTCTGTGGTTCATTTAATTTGGGAATGAAAAGAATAAGTAATAATATTAAATACTAGTTGATTTTTCCATTTTCTCAAAACGCTGATAATGTGTGGATTGATTTTGAATGTCGTGTAAGTGTCGTGCTTTTGTAGTTGGAAAGTTACCCTAATCAGTCAGACATTTGACTCAAAATCAAAAGCGAAATGAAAATGGAAACAGGAAAACTTATCAAAGAACTAAGGGTAAAAAAAGGTTTAACCCAGGAAGACTTGGCTGAGAAGACTGAGCTTAGTGCAAGAACCATACAGCGGATTGAGAATGGAGAGGTTGACCCACGGGCTTATACACTTCAGATGATTGCAAAGGCATTAGATGTTGATTTCAGCTTATTTGTAGAGGAGACGAATGATGATAAGAAGGATCAGGAAGTGAATCACAACACTTGGCTTGGATTTTTGCATTTAAGTGGATTGTTGCCTCTTTTCTTTCCTAGCTTGATTCTTTGGCGTCAGAGAAAAAATAAAACGAAAGATATGACACATCATTTTCATGCTGTTTTGGGTATGCAACTGTGTATATTGGGAATCAGTTTGGGAGGCTTGTGGGTTTATTGGAAAGTGAATCAGTTGACACCCTTTGTTGTAGGATTACTTGTTGGTGCTTTGGTGTCAATCTTTAATGCAATTAATGTAATGAATGGAAAAGCCTTTATCAATCCATTTGTTAAGCGTGAAGAGAAAGTGAAGTGCTTTGCACAAGAAAATGTATTAAAGATTGTAGGTACATGCTCATACTGTCTACCGTTTAATACATGGCTCATTAAATATTACATTTGGTATTATTGGGAAGCAGCATATCTGAATGATCTTGATTATGAGGTGAAATTTATTAAACACAGAGCTCACAGACTAACACAGAGATGAGAAATAGTTATTTCTCTGTGCGTCTTCGTGTTCTTTGTGGAGTTTGTTAATATAGTATCCTGAAAAATAGCCATATTTAGTTATCACCGACTGAACGGTTTTAAAAAAAATATTTATGAAAGAGATTCGAGAAATAGAAGCCAACATATTGCAGTACGTATTTGCAGAAAGTGAAGATGATCCGGATATGGAGGTCAACTTAACAGTTTTATTAAGTGCTGATAAAGCATTGCTAATAGATACAGGATTTCCTTTGCATGCCAGGCAAGTAAAAAATGATCTGCTAAAAAAGAACATTGAGGTGGAAAAGGTAATTCTGACACACTATCATCCTGATCATGCAGCAGGCGCATGTGAGTTCGAAAATATTGAGCTTGCCTGTAGTTCTCATTACAAAGAAAATTATAAAAAATGCGCTGAAGTTTGGGATCCTGAAAACAGATATAAAGAAGCTGATACTGTAATCCAAAATCATACAGGCTGTCATTTTGGAGAATTCAAATTGACTTTTATTGAAGCTCCAGGTCATAGCAAATGCAGCTTAATCATCCTGATTAATGACACAATAGCACATGTTGGCGATTTGCTAATGTCGAATGCTGAAAACAAATTAATTACGCCTTACATATCAGAAGGTGGCAACTTTAAAGAGCATATAAACAGTTTGGAAAAAATCAGGGCTTTGAATGTTGAGAGATTAATTCTTTCGCATGGTAATACCATTTCCGGCAGAACTGAAATTGAAAGAGAAATCGATAAAAGAGCGTATTACTTGCAATCGGTTATCGATAGTGAGGGAAAGATTGATGTTGAGAGTGCATTAACGGGTGGAGTCAGTAATTGGAGCTATGTAGAATGGCATGATAAGAATCTGGAAAGACTAAATTAGGGCTGTAATCACTGGCACACTTTGCTCCGATATGAGTGGCACAGTTCGAGCGATTTATCCGCAGATTCTACTTTGTTATTCTTTAAGTAGCTTTGTTCCAGCTTAATTGTTTTTAAAAAAAATCCCGATCTAATTAAAGATCGGGATTTTTTATCGTTGAAAACACGATATTTTATTCTTGTATCACAATCTGAGTTGATTCCGATTGTTCAAGAGCTTCTTTGTCAATCCATTTTATCAAAACGGTGAAGCTTAAACTGACATCTGGATTCTCTTTTAAGAAAGGGCTGTAATCCAAAACCAAAGAATGATCATCACCAAGCTCAATCACTTTTGAAGGATCGATGTACTGTCCTCGCTCCATTTTAACGCCATCAATATTCCAAAAGATACGTATTTCTTTAATTGAAGAAATCTTACCCATTTTTGCCCAACGCGGACCAACCCGTTTCACATCTGTTTCAATAGCTGCCATAATATCAAAAGTTTCCTTAGCATCAACAGCAGTTCTAAACTGGATGGTATTGCTGCGGCTTACTTTTCCAAGAGGATCCTTGGCTTCAATATAAAAGCTGTAGTCTGTATCCGACTCCAGATGTGTTAATAAAATTGGGTTGTCATTTGTGTTTACACCACTCTCAATCTGCCCGGTTCCTCTTGTATTTCCACCATAGTTGATGTTCGTTTTTAGAGCTGTACCATTCATATAGTAGGTATAAACCAAATTAGAATTTTCAACATCAGTAGCAAAATTATTCTCCAACTCTAGGAAACTAAAGCCTGTTTGCTTTATTCTCAAATCGCTACTCCAAGCAGGAGCCTGATTTTCAGGTGTTGTAAAATCAGCTCTTTTTTCCAAAGCAATGCTTCCATCAGCGTATTTTATTATCAGTTGAAAATCGTAATGTGTTTGTTCCTCCAAATTCGTTACAATTTTAGATGTTACCCCTTTTCCCCATGATTCTTTTACTCCATTCCAATAGGCTTCGTAGGTCATTTCACTGAAATCATCAAATCGATCTCTGTTCTTTTCTTGAAAATCATTTAAATTGATCTCAACTCTATTGTAGGATTTTGGGTTAATTACCATATCAAAATCCAAGGCTTCAGGATAGGCTAAAGTTTTTACTTCGATTTCTTTCTGATAGGTTTTGCCCGCACGTTTACCAAGAACTTTTAACTTGTAGCTGGTGTTCGATTGCAGATCGCTGAAGGTATAAGTTAGAAAATAACCCGTTTTTATCGACTTGCCATCCAGAAAAAGTTCATAGCTGTCGTAAGATGGACTTTCCGTTAACTTCCAGTTTAATTCAAAGGATCGAATCCCAATATTTGCAACACCAAGTTGTACTTCCGGAACAGCTTCCGCTTTTGTTGTAAAACCAATCGTCTGTTCGTGAGTCGTATTGTTTTGAGATTTGGCTACAATTTTGGCTGTGTAATTGGTCTCGGCTTTCAAATTCTTAAAAACAAAAGCATTCCCGCTTGCGTTGGATGTATAAGCTATGTCATTCAAATAAGCCTCGTAGGTAATTTCACCTCCTGATGGCAATTCAGAATTGGTCCAGCTCACTTTTGCCTGTGATGCTGTAATATCCTGAACCTTTAATTCAAATTCACCAGGTACTTCGTATGCTTTGGTCGTAAATGAGATGGTTTGAGTGCGAGGCAATATTACCTTCTCACTTCGGGCTTCAACTTTGTAGGTATACTCCTGACCAGCCCGAAGCCCAGTGGCCTGATACTGTCTTTCCTCCAGTCCTCTTTTGGCGATCGATCCACTTCCATAATATACATCGTAGGTAACTTTGCTGCCATCACTGGCCACACATTCGGTCCAAGTTAAAAGGGCAGAGGTTTGTTCAACATCCTGCGAACTGATGGTAAAATCAGACAAGCTTACTGCTTCAAGAGTCTTGAACTCAGTGGTCTTTTCCAATGTTTTATTGTAGGCATTTCTCGCCTCGATCTTCAACTTATAAACTTTCCCGGCTTCCAATTGGTCTACTAAAAGCTGATTGTCGCTAAAAGCTTCGCCTTTAAAAAATCCATTGACAAATACTTTGTAACCAATCACTTCATCTTTATCACCTGTTGTTTCCCAACTAATAAGAGCCGATTCCTGACTAATATTTTCAATAAAGATCATAAAATCAGCAGGTCCTCCAGCTTCCAAAGTTTTAAATTCAATTTGCTTGCTCTTGGTTTTACCATGCTCATTTGTAGCCTCAACTGTTGCAGTATATTGCGTATTATAAGTCAAAGATTTGAATTCATATTCCAAAACTTTAAGATCTTTAGCATGTTCAACAGCATTCAGGAGAACTCGGTAAGTCAAGTTTTCAGATTCCGAAGATCCCCAAACGATTTTTGCTTCATCACCTGTCACACTTTCTACTGAAAGGGCAAAATCGCTGGGATCTGCATAGTCATTTGTAGTAAGATCAAGCTTACTTTCAACTGTTTTATTAAACTCATTTGTTCCAATTAGCTTAATATGATACAACTTATTTCCTTCCAAATCGGAAAAGGTAAAAGTCGACACTGTTAAATTTTCGGCTTTTAATTCATCGTCCAAATAGATTGCATAAAACAAGCTTTGTGTCGGATCAGAGTTTTCCCAGGAAACTGTTATTTGATCGGTGGATAATTCATCCATTTTAAGAGCTATTGCCCCAGGACTTGGGGTATCCTTTGTCGTTATAGCATACGAAACAACCACTTGAGTTTCATAAGTACTTTTTGCAATTACCTCTAGATTGTATGTTGTTACCGCTTCCAATTCTTTAAATTGATAACTTAAATTCTCCAAATTCTTAGCTTTCAGTTCATCATTCAGGTAAACATCATACACGATTTTCGATTCATCTGCAATTAACGAAGCTGTCCACTGAATTTCTGCAGAATTGTAAGTAAGATCTTTTACTGAGATATTAAAGTTCGAAGGACTCAATTTAATTTCTGCTTCAGGACCTGTCTTATCCTTGCTACAACTTACAACCACACCTAAGGCCATTACCATCAGCCATGCAAACATCAATTTTACTCGCATAATTCAATAATTTTTATTCTATAGTATACAGGACAAGTCAATTCGTACAAACACGTACTAACACATAAATTCTTTTTAAGCATTGCTTGATAAGATGACTTCTGTTTAACAATTGACAAGAATTATATTTTTAAAAAAGGATGCAAAGGAAAGTAAATTTTAATTAAGAAGCAAAGTTCTCCAATTGGGTAGTTTTTTTGTTTGAAAAAGCTTAAGTAGATTTGATCTAAATAAAAGTTTTTTAATATATTTGAATTAATATTTAAGTATGCTTAAATCTTTTATTAAAATGTCGGCATCAACAGAGAATTTTTTAAAAACCATTTACTGCTTTCAGAAGCTAGAGGCAAGAGATACCAAACCTGGCTCTATTGCAAAGGCTTTGGGCATAAGTAATGCTGCTGCTACCGACATGGCTCGCAAGTTGTCGGAGAAGGATTTGCTTGAATATCGAAAGTACCAGGCTTTACAGTTAACTCCAAAAGGAGAAAGCTTGGCGCTTCAGGTTATTCGAAAGCATCGTTTATGGGAGACATTTCTGTATCGAACTTTTGACATGAGTTTGCTGGAAATACATAACGAAGCTGAATTGTTAGAGCATGCTACATCGGATAGAATGGCGGAGATTTTATGGAATTATTTGGAGAAGCCAAGTTTCGATCCCCATGGAGACCCCATTCCCAATGTTTATGGCTTTGTTGATTTTGAAAAAGACAGCAAAGTGCTTTTTAAGACGGAGGAAGATCGGGAGTATCGAATTATTAGGCTGGTGAGCAATGATGAAGAATTTTACAGTTTCTGTTGCGATAACAAGATTGAAATTGGCAATGAAATTAAAGTGGTAAAACAGTATAGTAAAAATCAATTGACAGAAATTTCGATTCATGGAAGACAAATCGTCATTCCGAAAGAATTTTCGAACAATATATATGTGACAAAGGTTAATGAACAATGATCAGTTAACAATTAGCAATGATCAATTAATAATGAATAATAAAGAAAATAATAATATCATGAAGATGATAAGACACTTATTTGTAATCCTCTGTTTGTTGGGGATTAGTGAAACTCTTTTGGCGCAGAAAACGGATGCGAATGTTTTTGGAGATGTAAAATCGGAACAAAGTGGTGAACACATTCCTTTTGTAAGTATTTATTTGGAAGGTACCACCTTAGGAATCACGACCGATCATACAGGTCACTATTTGTTGGTGAACTTGCCTGCAGGAGAGCATACCCTTGTAGCCAAATCGATGGGTTATGAAATGGCGAAACAAAAAATAAAAGTAGAAAGTGGCAAAACCATTGAAGTGAACTTCGTATTGAAGGAGCTGGTGATGTCGCTTGACGATGTTGTGGTTACCGGTACAAAAACATTCAAGAGAAAGACCGAATCGCCGGTAATTGTAAATGTTTTGGAGAGTAAGGCCTTGGATCAGGTGCAGGCTTGTAATATTTCTGAGGGATTGCGCTTTCAGCCAGGATTACGTGTAGAAACCGATTGCCAGACTTGTAATTATACACAACTTAGAATGAATGGTCTTGGGGGTGGTTATTCGCAAATCTTGATCAATGGTCGTCCTATTTTTAGTCCATTAACAGGATTGTATGGAATGGAGCAGATTCCTGCCAATATGGTGGAAAGAATAGAGGTAGTTCGTGGTGGTGGATCGGCATTGTATGGCTCGAGTGCCATTGGTGGAACCGTGAACGTGATTACCAAGATTCCAAGTCAGCCAAGCTACGATTTTGGTGTGACTACCCAATTTATTGATGGAAAAGAATCGGATGTGATTATGAATGGAAACATCAGCATGCTGAATCAGAAGAGAAATGCAGGAGCATCCATTTATGTGAATCGAAGAACGCGTAATGCCTACGATGCCAATGGTGATAATTATTCGGAGTTGCCTGAATTGAAGAACAATTCCTTTGGTGCCAACCTGTTTTATAAGCCTAGCGAGAATCAGAAGTTGGAATTGAGCTTTACCAGTTTGCATGAGTATCGATATGGGGGCGAAATTGTTGATAGAGCAGCCCATTTGGCAAAACAATCAGAAGAAAGAACTCATGATGTATTAATGGCTGGCTTGGATTATCAAATTAATTTTAATGAAGATAATTCTTCCTTTATTGCTTATGCAGCAGGCCAGTACACCGAAAGAGATCATTATACAGGTATCTATCCTGATGATCAGGAGGAGATAGATTTGCATTTGAGCAATCCTCCTTATGGAGATACTGAGAATACGACTTTGCAGTTTGGAACTCAGATCAACCATAGGTTGAATGATTTCCTGGGAGGCAAAAATGTATTGACTGTTGGAACGGAGTATGTTTATGATGATGTTTTGGATTCGATTCCTCGTTATAGTTATGGCACAGATCAGACCACAAAAAACTTTGGAGGATTTTTCCAGTCGGATTGGGAAGTACGTAAAAATTTAAATTTCCTTGCTGGTTTGCGTGTTGATAAGCACAATTTGGTTGATAATGCCATTTTAAGCCCGCGTTTGTCATTGTTGTACAAGTACAAAACCAATACGCAGTTGCGATTAACATGGGGTACTGGCTTTAGAGCTCCTCAGGCATTCGACTCGGATATGCATATTGCCTTTGCAGGTGGAGGAATTTCCAGAATTGTTTTGGCAAATGATTTAAAAGAAGAGAGATCGAACTCCTTGAGTGGATCGATTAATTACGATAAGGCAACAGAAAAGTGGATTGCAGGATTTACTTTGGAAGGATTCTATACCAAGTTGGATGATGCTTTTTATTTGGAGCCATTGGCTGCGGATGAATTTGGCGAGAGATTCGAAAAGAGAAATGGTTCGGGAGCGAAAGTACAAGGAGCCACTTTGGAGTTAAGAGCAAATTACAATAGAGTAGCACAGTTTGAAGCGGGTTTCACCTTGCAGTCAAGCAAGTTCGATGAGGCGGTAGAGAACATTGAAGGTTTGGAAGCCAAACGTGAGTTTCTAAGAACTCCAGAAAAGTATGGATATGCGAGCTTGTCGTTTACGCCATCTTCAAAATTTAATGCTACCATTAGCAGTGTTTATACAGGGCCTATGTTGTTGGCTCATTTTGGAGGCGCACCAGAACAATCTATTGATGAGTACAAAAAATCTGATTCGTTTACTGAATTGAACCTGAAACTATCGTATGCCTTTAAGTTGAAGCAGGTAGATTCCGGTTTGGAGCTGTTCGGAGGAATTAAAAATATAACCAATGCTTATCAGGATGATTTTGATAGTGGAAAGAATCGTGATAGCAACTATGTATATGGACCTGGATCACCAAGAACATTTTATATTGGAGTGAGACTGAAAAGCTGGTAAGATTAGAAATTTATGGTTCTATATGGAACACAATAGGTAATTTACCCAATTACAAATAAAATGAATCATTTTATAATTCCTTACATTAGCTTTGTTATGCTCAAGCCGCAAGGCTCATCCTTTTCCCATCGATGGAAAAGGATGCAAAAAATCTAGGGCGTATAAGCAGCTTGATCTTCCAATGCCCGTTAAAATAGCTCAAATAAACTAAAGGTAATTATAAAAGAGTATCCACTATAAACATACAGAGCTAAATTTATTAAGAGAAATGGCAATGATTCGCAATGTATTATTGCCATTACTTTTTTGTGAATTCTATGGTGGCAATTGTACAATTATTATTAATTTTGATTACACCAATCTGATTGAACCCCTATGAAATCGAAACTAGATCAACACATATTAGACGAAATGCACAAGGACCTGGGAAATTGGTATGGACCATTTTATTGTAACCGAAAGGATCCTCGATTAATCGTTCCCAAATATGATCCGATGTTAGGATACACTTTCAATTTTGCCAGTAAATATTCTCTGCTGGCGGCAGTGTTCATTATACTGTTGATTATAGGGTACAAATTTTTCCTTTAGTAAAATATTGGGTAGGATACATCAAAGCTTGAATAAAAATTAAATTCAAATTCTATTTTTGTAAGCTGTATCATTCATTATAGTCTGACTTAAATGAAATTCTTAATCGTTATGCATATGCTGTGTAAGCGACTTATTGTCACGTGCGTATTATTCTTCTCAACTATTCTGATTTGTTTTGGTCAGTCGGGTGGTAAAACTGTGGATCAATTGTTCACGGAAAAGACTGTTTCGGAAGAAATAAAAAGGTTGACAGATGAATGTTGGCGATTGAGAGAAGTGAATTCAGATTCGGCACTTGTACTGGGAAAAAGAGCTTTGGGTTTGGCCATTAAAAACAATATCCAAAATGAGTTACCGAGAATTTATGGCTTTCTGGGCGTAATTCAATTGCATTACCTTTATCAAACCAAAGCATCCATTCCTAATCTTCAAAATGCATTGAAGTATAGTTTGCAGCAAAAGGATTCAGTAGAGTTGGCTTATTCTTACAACAATCTGGGTGATTTGTACCTAATGACAGGTAATGTTCCTTTGTCATTAAGATATTCCGAATATGCGGTGGCCATGTTTGAACAGTTAAATCATCCGACAGGTAAATCTTATTCATATGCCAACATTGGTTTGGTATATCGTGAGAAAAAGGAGTTTGATTTGGCTCTCAGTTATTTTAATAAAGCGGTGGATTTATGGGATGAATTGGGAGAACAAGTTGGTATTGGATCGGTTTACCGGGAAATTGCTCGTACCTATGCAATGAAAGGTGATTTGGATTCAGCAATGAATTATTATCAAAAATCGTATAGCATGGGTGTTAATGCAGAAAATGGCAGATATGCTGCTTTCTGTTTGAATGGGATGGCCAATATTTATTATCAACGCAAAGAGTATGACAAGGCGAGGGAGTATTACACAAATGCAATTGAGCTGAATAGAAAGCATAATCATGATTTCGGACTTGTAGATAACTACACGGGAATTGCTTTGGTAAACGCTCAGAAAGGAAAGCAAAAGGAGGGAGAAGAATATCTTCAACTTGCAATGAATACAGCCCTTGAGCTGGGTGTTACCAAGCAAATTATTGAGGTTTCAAAAATTTACATTGATTTTTATAAAATACTTGGAAATTTCGAGCTGGCTACTTTAAGTTTCCAGAAGTTTCATATTCTGTATGATTCAGTATTAACTGTTCAACAGTTCGAGATCATTAAAGAAATGGAGCGGAGTTTTGAGGTTCAGTCCAATTTGACTGTAACTGAACAAGAGTTAAAAAATCAACAACTATCCGAACAAAATCTTTTGATTATCATTCTATTGATGGTTGTGATCATAGCAGTAATGGTTTGGCGATACAGATACAATCAAAAAATGAACCGGAAGCTTGAAGAGATGAACCAAACCAAGGATAAATTGTTTTCGGTAATTTCACATGATTTAAGAAACCCATTTAATTCATTGATAGGATTCAGTGAGCTTCTTATCACCGAGATAGAGCAAAAAGATTGTGTGAAGTCAAAAAAATATGCAAAATTTATAAACCAAGCGGCTGTTGAAGGCTTGAAATTGCTTACTAGCTTGTTGTATTGGTCCATGTCTCAGTCTGGTAAAATTCATTTTCAACCAGAAGATGTACAGTTGGATGAAGTTATCAGTGAACTAAAAGAGTTTTACGCTGCGGATTTGAATAAAAATCAGATCGATTTGCAAATACAAAATAAAGTTGAAAAGGTTTTTATTGATTCAAACATTGTAAGAATTGTACTGATGAATCTCATTTCAAATGCATTGAAATATACTGAAACCAATGGTACAATAACCTTATGTGCCTTTAAGAATACCTCTGCTATTCATATTAAGGTGAAAGATTCAGGAATTGGGATGTCCGAATCATTAATCAACAAGTTGTTTAATGAAAAGAGCTTTACACAAAGTAAGACAGGACTAAGAGGAGAGCAAGGTACAGGACTTGGTTTGAGTGTGGTACAAGAATTGGTGCAGATTCACAAGGGCAAGATTAAAGTAGAAAGCCAGGAAGGACAGGGAACCACTTTCGAATTAGAGTTTCCCTGTAATCATTCAGGTGAATAGAATCCCTATTGCATAATTGTTGAATAGAATTCCGGTGCTCTTCTGTGCATGGTTTTTTGTTCGTACGAATAGGCCAACTGAATTAATTTTTCTTCAGAAAAAGCTTCTGCAAAAAATGATAGCCCAATTGGAAGACTGTGAACAAATCCTGCAGGAACAGTAATATTTGGATAACCAGATACCGCTGCAGGTTGACTGCTTCCTCCGCCGAAGTGATCACCATTTACAAGATCGATATTCCATGCAGGACCATTGGTAGGAGCCATTAGAGCATCTACATTGTATTTCTTTAGTGTGTAATCAATGCCAAATTCACCCGATAATTTTTTACTCTTTGCCAATGCTTCCAGGTACTCTTTTTCATTCAAATCACCCTTTTGGTTGGCCATTTCTAATATTTCCTGACCAAACCAAGGCATTTCACGATCCTTATATTGCTCGTTGAATTTGATAATATCATCAAGACTTTTCACAATAGGGAATTTACATTTACTCAGGTATTCGTTTAAGTCATGTTTGAATTCGTAGAGCAATACTTCATATTCCTCATCGCCATATTGGTTGAGGTTTTCAAGTTCAACATCAATTACTTCTGCTCCTGCCGATTTGATATCTTCAATGGCCTGTTCTATAATTTTATCCACTTCAGAGTGAAATCCCATCAATGCTCGAACAATTCCAATACGTTTTCCTTTTAAGGCATCTTTTTTTAGGTTTGCACTGTAATTTAATGCCTGGTTCTTATCGTTTAGTGTGATTTTATCATTTTGATCTGCTCCGCACATTATTTCCAAGAGAATAGCAGCATCGCTTACAGATTTCGCCATAGGGCCGGCAGTATCTTGTGAATGAGCAATAGGAATAATGCCAGTTCTGCTTAGCATTCCCAAAGTAGGTTTGATGCCAACAATGCCATTATGTCCGGAAGGACAGACAACAGAACCATCGGTTTCTGTTCCTACGGCTGCGACGCATAAGTTGGCAGCAACGGCAACTCCTGATCCGGAACTTGAACCACAAGGCGATCGATCGATCACATAAGGATTGTGAGTTTGTCCACCTCGTCCACTCCATCCACTCGACGAACGTGTGCTCCTAAAGTTGGCCCATTCGCTTAAATTGGTTTTGCCCAATATTAAAGCACCTGATTTTCTAAGTTGTTTTACAATAAAAGCATCTTCATCAGCAAAATTTCCCTCTAAGGCAAGGGAACCTGCAGTTGTCATCATTTTATCTGCAGTTTCAATATTATCTTTTAGTAGGATGGGAATTCCATGTAATGCACCACGCAGATGACCGCTTTTTCTTTCTTCATCAAGCTGCCTGGCAAGTGGTAAAGCATCGGGATTGATATCAATAACCGAATTTAAACCAGGGCCATTTTTATCAATTTTATCAATTCTATCCAGGTATTCAATTACCAACTCTTCACAAGATAATTTCTCTGCAGCCATCAGTTCTAGAATTTCTGAGATGCTTTTCTCGTTGTATTTAAAATTGTTAAAATTTGGATATTCTGCAGCTTCATTACTCGAAGAGGTAGTATTGCAGGAAGAAATTCCTAGTCCGGTTAACATTGGCGCGGCAAATGCGGATAGTGATATAAAGTGGCGACGTTTCATAGTTAAATAGGTCTTAGGAGCTTACAAGTATAAAGAATCATCAATGGGTGAAGGATCATTCAATTTATTGCTCGCTTGGTGTGTTGTTTCTTGATTAGAACAATAAATGTATTAAAAAAAGAATAATTTCAAGATTTGTGAGATTAAAATCTTTATGAATAAAAATGAATGTTTGTCATGAGATTATTGCCCTATTATTAGGTGGTTAAGAGGGAAATTTGGATACACAGAACAAAAGAATATTTAATTCATAGAAGTGCTAAAAGCCTAAAAAAGATAGCTCGAATGATATTTTTTATAACTTGCATGGGAGCAAATCATTTAAAAAGCCTATACACAGTGCTGGAAATTGCTCAAACCTTAAGACCAGAAAAATGGAAAATAACAATAAATTTACATTCCCTTCTCTCTTTGAAAATTCAGTTCAAAAGTTTGGTGATTGTAATGCAATGGCTTTAGTCGGACAAAAACCTTTTACCTATAAGGAGGTTGATGCTACGATTAAATCATTAATGGCATTTTATGAGAAACTTGGAATAGAGCCGGGAGATAAAGTAGCACTTTTAAGTACCAATATGCCCAATTGGGGGATGGCCTATTATGCAACGGTTTTTATGGGAGCTGTTGTAGTGCCTATGTTGCCTGATTTTAGTATTGGTGAAATTGAAAATATTCTGAAGCACTCAGAGGCAAAAGCCGTATTGGTTTCCAAGGGACTTCTTCCAAAATTGGGAAAAATAGAAGCAGAGAATCTACAATATAAAATTGCAATTGAGGATTATTCATTGATTGGGGAAGATGTGGTAGATTTTAAATTTGATGCTAATATTCAAATTGAAAGGGAATATGCAGTTGAAGAAAATGATTTGGCTGCCATTATTTATACTTCGGGAACAACAGGTAACTCCAAAGGGGTAATGTTATCGCATAAGAACATTTGTTCGAATGCCGCTCGATCTAAAACCATTCATCCTATTGATGAAACGGATCGATTTCTGTCAATACTTCCTTTATCGCATACCTATGAAAATACTTTGGGCTATGTAATTCCAATGATTGCTGGAGCATGTATCTATTATTTGGGAAAAACGCCAGTTCCTTCTTTGCTAATTTCGGCACTTAAGGAAGTTAAGCCTACTGTGATGTTTTCAGTTCCATTGATTATTGAGAAGATTTACCAGGGTAAAGTGCTTCCATTTATCAATTCGAAAGCCATTACAAGGGTTTTGTATAAAGTTCCTTTCTTTAGAAAGAGATTGAATGCCATTGCAGGTAAAAAGTTAATGCAAACTTTTGGTGGGGAATTAACTTTTTTTGGAATTGGTGGAGCCAAGTTGAATTCGAATGTGGAAAGATTCTTGCGTGAGGCCAAATTTCCTTATGCAATTGGTTATGGATTAACGGAAACGGCTCCTTTGTTGGCTGGGATTGGTCCATCGAAGACCAAATACCAATCTACAGGACCAGCATTAATGGGGGTAGAGCTGAAAATTCACAATCCAGATCCTGTAACTCAAATTGGTGAAGTTTGGGCTAAAGGAGATAATGTAATGATGGGATATTACAAAGAACCAGAGAAAACCAAAGAGGTTTTGACCGAAGATGGTTGGTTTAAAACTGGTGACTTGGCTAAAATGGATAAGGACAACTACTTATACATAGAAGGTAGGTTGAAGAATATGATTGTTGGTGCAAGCGGGGAAAATATTTACCCGGAAGAGATTGAATCGGTAATCAACAACTTTAAACATGTTGTTGAGTCGATTGTAGTGGAGAAAAAAGGCAAGTTGGTGGCGATGGTTCACTTTAACTACGAAGAGCTTGAGCAACAATACAGACACCTGAAAAAAGAGGTGGAAGACTATGTAGACCATACTGTTGATGAACTAATAGAAGAATTGCAGGTTTATGTGAATTCACGTGTCAACAAATTCTCACAGGTTCAGATGGTGGTTGCACATGTTGATCCATTTCAAAAAACAGCAACGCACAAGATCAAACGATTTTTATATCATTAGAAATTGATTTCACGCAAAGGACACAAAGAATAATTATAATAAAAGAACGCAAAGTGGTAATGCTTTGCGCTCTTGTTTTTTATACCATTTTTTAAAAATAGAGAGCTATTTTACGCTCTCGAATAGTTTGGGTATAATGCCGATATATAATTTGTTAGGCATTAGAAGTGAAGCGCACTAATGGCTTGTACAAATTAACATTCGGTATTATTTCTTAGCTACATAGAGCAAATCTCTTTCTTCGATCATTTGAAATGGATATAGCGATTTAAATTCTTTTCAATTGACTGTAAATGTTCAGCAGGTTTTGTGTTTGATTCGCGATGTTGAATTCATTTTCCACACCACTTCTACAATCTAAGGAGAGTTGTTTCAGTTGATCCTGATCTCTCAACAAGCTTTTTAAAGCATCGCAAAGTTCTTCTTTACTATTGTTGTCGTAAATGATTCCACCTTTCGATTTGTCAACAATTTCAGGGAATGCTCCCAGCTTGGGTTGCACTACTGGCACACCAGAAGCCATGCTTTCCAGAAGATATAGGCCAAAAGCCTCGCCATTACGTACCGGAACAGAAATCATTTGCACTTTGCTAAAGAAATCGTGACGTCCGCTTCCATCGAAATCTTCATGGAATTCCACATCATTCCAAAGTTTCACATTTTTAAGCTTTTTCTCTGTTTTTTTCAATATGTCTTTATCATCTCCGGTAGATCCACCCGTTAAAATGAGTTGAACATCATCAAACTCTTTGTCTTGTTTCAATAGTATGAATGCGTCAATCATGATGTCGAATCCATTTGCTTCACACATTCTGGAGATGTATCCTATGTTTCTTGCTTTTTCTTCGAATGCTTTTACTTGGTAATCGTTTGGTTCAACACCCAGGTGATTAATGAAGACTTTGCTTTCAGGGATATCCATCTTCTCCAATGAAACTTTTGCGTAAAAATCGGAAACCGCTATAAAGCCATCAATCGCTTGAGCTTTCTCACTCATTAATTTCCAGATTTTCTTTCTGAACGAATCGTTCATGGCATCTACCCATACATCTTCATCCTGTAAGGAACAAACAATAACAGCATCGGGAAATACTTCTCGAAGCTTTGGAGCCAAACCTAGCAACAAAGCATTTGATAAATGCAGTACGTCTGGTTGCAGGTGTTCTGCCATCCAACTTACCATTCGGTGTAGCTCTTCTTTCTGCTTGCCTTCTTCACCCATTAGCATGGATATGGTCATCTCTTCCAATCCTTTCGCACTGGTAGAGCCCGCCATACTCGCAGCCAATTTAAGCATGGGTTTCGAGTTGAGAAGTTTGTCTACCCAGGCAGGAGCTTTCTGGAAAATAGGGTAGAGTTGTTTCAAATAAATGCTGATGGCTCCATAAAAAACAGGAATTTCATTCAGATCATGCTCATCGGAAAACAAGGGAAGGTACATGGGCAATTTGGTTACCTGATGTCCTTGTTTTTTCATTGCCAAATAGAATTTGTCGTCGCGCAAGCAATTGCCGCAATAAAAGCTGCCACCCGAGCCTGGTATAATCTGAAGAATGTTCATAGAGAAAGTTAAAAGTGTTGAAGTCTAAAGTTAAAAGTTTTAAAACAAAAAACAGCGCTAAATTGTTAATTCAATTCAGCGCTGTTTTTCTTGTATCTTACACTTGAAGCTCTTATTTATCAAATTGCTTCGCCTCTTCCCAAATCTCATCCATCTCTTCCAGATTCATCTCTTTTAAGTTTCGCCCCTGTTTAAGTGTCTTACTTTCCAGGTAATTGAATCGTTTCATGAACTTCTGATTGGTTCTTTCCAAAGCATTCTCAGGATTAACCCCATACAAACGTGCAGCATTGATAAGAGAGAAGAACAAATCGCCAAATTCTTGCTCCATTTGATCCTGATCGCCTTTTCGGATTTCGCTTTCCACTTCATTAACTTCCTCTTTTACCTTTTCCCAGACTTGTTCTTTTTCGTCCCAATCGAAACCAACACCGCGCACTTTATCCTGAATGCGGTTTGCTTTTACCAAGGCAGGCAGAGATTGTGGCACTCCTTCGAGTACCGATTTGTTGCCACCTTTTTCTTTTAGCTTCAACTGTTCCCAGTTTTCTTCCACTTCTTTGGCATCGGCAACTTTGGTATCGCTAAAAATATGTGGGTGACGATAAATCAGCTTTTCGCTAATGCCATCGCAAACATCGGCAATGTCGAAATCATTGGTTTCCGAACCAATTTTTGCGTAAAACACGATGTGTAGCAAAATATCGCCCAGTTCCTTTTTAATTTCTTGCTTGTCTCCTTTTAGGATGGAGTCTGCCAACTCGTAGGTTTCTTCAATGGTAAGGGTTCTAAGACTTTCGAATGTTTGTTTTCTATCCCAGGGACAACCTTCGCGAAGTTGATCCATTATATCCAATAAGCGCTCAAAGGCTTTTAGTTTTCTGTCCATACTTGAGTATTTGATAATCGAAATCAAAGGTAAAAAATATAAGTATTTTAAAGTAGATATTTTACCACGAAGTGCACACTAAGGTTTTTCACAAAGTAACCAAAGCTGTTATCCTTAAATACTCCGACTGAGTTTGTGTGATGATGTTAATTTCTAGTTTTATTCTCTTTGTGTGCCTTTATGAAACTTCTTTGTTCTCCTTTGTGGTTAACTCTTCGGAAATTTTAATTCCAATCCCAATTCTACTGCAATTTCTTTTGCCATGGGTTCCAATTTTTCCTGTGTGTCTGATAGCAGAACAATTCTTTCGTGTGGCATCATAAGCAGAAGTTTTTGTACCACATTGGTTTCGTTTCGGGCTATGGAAAGTACTGCCATTCCTTTGGTTTCGCGAGTGTGAATAATTTGAAGGTGCGTGGCTCTCGATAAATCGCACCAAGAACCAAGACGAAAACCCAACAAACCTGTGTATTTTTTGTATCGCTTATTTTCTGCATCTATCAACAAACCCGAATGGGTAAATAAAAAAGGAATGGAGAGAATAATAGCCGCGATTCCTTGGTAAGCTTCACTAATGGTTAAGGCAATTCCGACTAAAAGTAAGGTTATGCCCAGCATAAAAAAGTTAAGGGGAAGGCGTTCGGTTTTGTAGGTTAGTATCATTGGGTAAGGGTTAGTTTAGCTGATCTAAGATATAAAAAGAATAGTTAAAATGTGCTTCCTTAACTTGGGAAAACGCAAATTGAAAAAATAAAGTGCTTTCCCAAGCTGGGGAAGCACTTCTAAAGTAGGGCGGGGTTTCCCCAAGTTGGGGAAGGCCTGAAATGGACTAGTGAAGCCTTCCCCAGAATAACAAATTAGTTATTCAATCTTAAGTTGAATTCCCCGATTAGAATAAATAGCTAATACGAAGGGGAGATTGGTCCTCAAAACAAAACAGGTACTTTCATACAATCGCTTTGTTTTTACTCATTTTCTTTTCTAAGCTCAATGGAGTGTGTGCTTACATTGTATGCAGCAAATATGCCATATCCATTTTCGATGTTGTTGTAAACTGATGTGGCTTCGGCATGAAAATTTTCGTAATTGTTTTTTCTTTGTTCTAGACTTGAGCTTACGTAATCGTAGTACTGTTTGCTTACCGATTGTAAGTGAATGTTTAACAAATCAGGCAAACTAAAATATTGAGAAAAATCAAGTGAGATGGTGTATTCGATACCATTAAAATACTTGTCAGATAGTATGTAGCACCACGTATTAGAAATTATTGATTTGTTATTGTAAATATATTCAATTGAGGGATCAGAACTTCGCATATCCATTCCTCCATCCATAAATTTATTATTACTTTCCGGTCCATGATATGATGTGGTTCTGTAAATAACATAGTAGTTATTTTCTGTCTTTGGATCGGAAAAAGTGATATTGCATCGAAATACTTTGTCTTGTGAATTATTTGTAGTTGTAAGAGTGTCAGAAATGGTAAAGTCAACTTTGGTTGGCATAATATCCGAGGCGGTTATGGTTCTACCATCATGTTTAAACTCCACTTTGTAAGTTTTTCCGCCTTTAGGATTAAAGCCAGGTAAAGTATAGCCTGCAGGGATATAAGTGTAATATTCATCATTAATATGTGCTTCCTGAAATATTAATTCGCCCAAGAATTGGTCATCTTCGTATAATATGCCTTCCATATCTTTTATATTGTGGTAGGTAACAGTATCGAAAATCGAAGCTGTTTTTGAAGTTTCAATAATGAATGGGTGAGCGTTCGAAAAAAATGAATTGATGACGTAATGATCCGTATTAATTTCACCTTCTTCAACACAGGAATTCAATCCCGTAAGAGTAAATAAAATTAAAAGTATATATGTAATACGCATGTTTTTAGAATTTAATGGAGTATGAAACTGATGGTAATCTTTGGAACAAGCTTTCTTTGTAAATTTTGTGATTGTTATAGTAATTTCCATTACCATCTTGAAATTGTATATGATTCAATCTAACCTTGTATGTATTTTCTTGGTTGTATACATTGTATAAGCCAACACTTAACATGTGTGCAAGTTTTCCGATTTGTTTTTTCCAGTTTATTGATAGATCCAATCGATGATAGGCTGGCATACGGTAATCATTTCTTTTTTGTGAAATAATATCAAAAGAATCACTTCTATTACCTAGTTGTATGGTTTGGTGGATGGTTGGATATTTTATCACTCCCAGAGTTTCTGCATTTCCGGTTTTATAAATCCAAATGGCATTTACCGACCAGTGTTTTGTAAGTTTGTAATCCAGAACAATGTTTAGATCGTGACGTCTATCGTACTTGTAGGGAAATTCTTCTCCGCTATTAATATTGTAGAATGTACGTGTACTTTCGGCCAATGTGTAGGCAACCCAACCTGTAAATTTGCCCTTGCTTTTTTCCAACAAAAATTCCAAACCGTAGCTTTTTCCATCGCCTTGTACAACGCGATCTTGCCACGAATTACCTTCGAAATACGAAGAACCTTCGGAGTATTCCAACAAATCACTCATTTGTTTGTAATATCCTTCTACCGAAAAATCCCAGGAAGTATTAATGGCATAATATGCTCCCAACGAAGCTTGCTTCGATTTGGCAGGTGCAATGTTTTTGGTAGTAGGCACCCAAATGTCTGACGACAGATTTATTTTTGAAGAGTTTAAAAGTTGGGAGTATTGTTGCATGATGGCAGTACCCACATTCAATTGTATTTTATTATTTAGATCATATTTTACCGATAAGCGTGGTTCCAAAGAGGAGTAGCTCTTGTTTCCCGTCATGAAAAGGGAGTAATGCATACCAATATTGGCGCTTAGTTTATTGCTGATTTGATAATCGTCTTCAACAAACAGATTGATTTCATCAGCATAAGCTATTTCATTCTCGTTTACTTCTGCGTTTTCGTTACCTGATACAATATATTTTTTCGATTCCATTCCGGTATTGAACTCGTGGTAAAGGTATTTACCTCCGAAGCGAATCTGGTGCTTTAGCCAAGGGTTCCAGTTAAAATTTAAACCTGCAGAAAAGATGTTAATGCCCGACTCTAGTTTTGTAGAGTATTTTTTATTGGTCCAATTGGCATCAGTTCTGAATTGGTTTTTGAAAATTTCATTGCTCATGTAATCGTAGGAGCTGTAGGATAACGTGGAGTTTAAAAACAAATTAGGATTCATTAGCCAGTTCCATCGTAATCCGTAAATTTTGTTTCCCCAGGATAATTCACTTGAATCTTCTGTTTTTAAATTGGTATCTTCATTCCCGCCTTTCGAATCTCCATTGTCACGTCCGGTGTAATAACTAAGGTACAAGCGATGTTTATCGGAAAACTTGTGGTTGATTTTGGCATTAACATCATGAAAAGAGTAGTTGTTTTCATCAAAATCAGATACATCTTTAATCAATTCATTGGTAAAAAAATCAATATAGGTTCTTCGAGCCGATACAAAAAAGGAAGTTTTGTCCTTAACAATGGGGCCTTCCAAATGGAATTTACTAGATATTAAACCAACAGAAATACCACCGCTTAGCTTTTTTGTATTTCCTTCTTTCATGCGCAAATCAACAACCGAAGAAAGACGGCCTCCATATCGAGCAGGGAATCCACCTTTTATCAGTTTCATGTCTTTAATTGCATCGGTGTTAAATACCGAATAAAACCCGTACAAGTGGTTTGGATTGTAAACTGGGATACCATCCAATAAAATCAGGTTTTGATCGGGACTTCCGCCACGAACATGCATGCCACTATTTCCCTCACTTCCTGTCGATATTCCTGGCAATAATTGGGCGGTTTTTAATACATCGGTCTCTCCGTAAATTACAGGCAATTGTTCCACCTTTTTCAATGGAATTTTTATCGTTCCTATGGGATTTTTTTCATCAACCACTTCATCTTTTGAATCAAATACGGTAACCTCTGCCAGTTCTAGTGATGGTTGCAATGCAATATTTAAAATAGTGTCTTTCGAAAAATTTACAGGAATAGTTACCGTTTGGTATCCCACGTAAGAACAAGTCAATTGATTGATTGTTAAGTTTACAGGAATGGAGAAAAAACCGTAACTGTTAGTGCTGGTTCCCTGGTAAGTTTTAGGAGAATAGATATTGGCACCAATCAGGCGTTCGCCTGTTGTGGCATCCTCCAAATAGCCACTAATGGTTATCGATCCTTTTTGCTGTCCTTTTTGAATTGGAAACAAAGAAATGTTTCGCCCAATTAATTTGAAATCGATATTGTAATTCTTGCGAAGCTCCTGTAATAGCTGGTTTACATTTTTGAAATTGCTATTTTTAAGCTTTTGTTTTACATTGATTTGTGATTCGCTATAGGCAAATTTAATTTTGCTTTGCTTGCTTACCATCGATAGAATTTCTTTTATTGTGCAATTATTGCAATTGATTGTGATGCTTTTTTGCAATGGGCTTTCTTGTGCATTTGCTGTACTAAAACAGAATAGTACCATAATAAACAATATCAGCCCGGAGCTTATTTTATTCATTCTTACTTATCGTTAGATTGTTTGACTCAAGATTAATTCGCACTTGGCAACTTAGCTGGATAATCTCGATAATGTCATTTAAGTTTTCGCCGTTAAATTCGGCGGTTAGTTCTCTTAATTTAAGTTCTCTGTCAGCAAAGTGAAAGCTAAAGTGGAAACGTCTTTCCAATAAAGTCATCACTTGCAACAATGATTCGTTTTTAAACAGGTACTTACCCGTTTTCCAACCAATAAAATTTTGTGCCGATACAGTATTTTTTTGCAGACTATTACCATTTTGAATGGCCTGTTCATTTGGCAGTAATTCAACAAAAGAGTTTTGATCGGCTTTATTTGAAACTTTTACTTTTCCACTTGTAACAGTTACCATGCTTTTGTTGACTGAGGCATCTACATCGAAAGAGGTACCTAAAACCTGGACCATAGATATTGGTGTTTCAACCCTAAATGGTTTCGCTTCGTTGCGAGCTACATTAAAAAAGGCATTCCCTTGCAGTTTTATTTTTCGTTCCTTACGGCTAAAATGCTTGGGGTAATGTAAACTCGCCATATAATTTAACGAAACCGTGCTACCATCATCAAGTGTGATGGTCTTTACCTTATTTTTCCATTCATTTTTTACATATTGATACTCTGGTTTAAAAATCGTGTAATCGGAGAACCAGTATACACCAAAGGCTATTACTAAAATGGCCGCAATTCTTAAAGCATATGTAATGGCTTTATTTAGCAATTTTGGTTTACCATTCGCTATACGCAGGATAAGATTCCAATCGTGATCCATGTTTAAATTATGAAGCACTTTGCTTTGCTTAGCAGCCAGCCAAAGACTTACATACTGTTCGTATTCTTTTTCATTGCTTTCCGATTCTGCCAGCCATTTTTCTACTTCGCGATTTTCGCTTTCGTTTAGCTTTTTTTGATGATACTTAATTAAACGATACTGATTATCCATAGTGTTGCCTTTTTTATAAAGATGAATTCAAGTGGGCGAACACATATTCGAAAAACGATTTTTTTTGAAAAAAAAGAATGAGCCTGCGTAAGAATGTAGTTATGAGGCTAGAATAGTAAGTATAAAAATTGAGAGAAGTTGTGATTTTTATCCCGAGACTTGATTAATTCCTGACGAAGATGCTTTAATGCATTGCTAATTTGTAATTCAACAGTTCGTTTAGAGATCTTTAACTGATCGGCAATTTGCTGATTACTTAAGCCTTCAAATCGATTTAATTTAAAGATATTTTTGGTGGCAGGAGGGAGCTTGTCTATTAAACTGAATACGTAGGCTTCAAATTCAGCTTGTTCAATAGGGTCGTTAAAATACCCCAAAACGCTTTGGTCTAATTCCTCTATACTATTTTGTGGTGAGTTTTTTCTAAAGTACTGAATACATTCGTTTCTAACCGATTTAAAAAGATAGGTCCTATAATCTAAAATCCTTTTATTTTCTGATTTCTCAAGCAGGTTTACAAATACAGCCTGAACCAAATCTTTTGCAAGATCTTCGTTTTTCATCCACTTTAAAGCATATAGTATTAGTGAAGGATAATGATCTTTAAATGCATTTGAGATGGCAGAGAAATTGGACATAACAAAAAATTAAGCTACAAAAGTAAAGAAATCTTATTAGCTCAACCTTTCAATAAATAAAAAAAATGAGTATTAGTTGTCATTTGTTTAATTATTGGCTGCCTAGATTGTCCGTTTGCAGTTACACTTCAAACTGTAATTTTTGTTGTTGATCTTTTTCGAAATCAACATTTTGTAGAGGAATCCAGAAGGTAAATTTACTGCCTCTGTTCACTTCCGATTCAACTTTTATTTGTCCGTGTAGCAGGTGTATAATTCCTTTGGTAATGGATAAGCCCAAGCCTGTGCCATCGTAAATGCGAGTGGTTTCCTGTTCGATTTGGGTAAATCGGCTGAATACATTCTCCAGGTCTTTTTCAGGGATTCCAATGCCGGTATCTTCAACATGAAAGTATATTCTATCTGCTGAAAGATGATAGCCAATGGTGATGCTTCCTTCCAATGTAAATTTAAAGGCATTGCTAATTAAATTGGAAAATACCTGTTTTAGTCTTCCTTTGTCGCTGGTAAGAATAATGTTTTCGCTATCGAAGCTTATAGGGGATATTACATTAATATGGAATTTCTCGAACCTGCTTTGTAGAGCTTGAGCCACATCTTGTACTTCGTCGAGTAGAGCGTTTAAATCGAACTGTTCGAGATGCAATTCTACTTTTTCCGATTCTATTTTTGAAATGTCAAGCAAATCGTTAATGATGCCAAGTAAGTCATTTCCCCTCTGATTGATAATCTCGGTGTATTCCTTTAGTTTTTCTTTATTGTTGAACTCGCTTGGAATTAAAGATGAAAAGCCAAGAATGGCATTCATTGGAGTCCTGATTTCGTGACTCATATTTTGCAGGAAAATGGTTTTTAAGCGATCGCTTTCTTCAGCTTTTTCTTTTGCTTTACGCAACTCTTGGTTTTGTATTTTCAATAGCCTTTCGTTTTTACGAATAATTTTCTGCGATTCGATTCTTGCTTTAACCGAGTATAATGTTCTGCGATAAGCCAACCAACCTAGGAGTAGTCCTATGCCCAAAATAAAAATGTGAAAGAAAATTAAACCGGATATTTTCGATTTAATGATTGTTTCATATTTGTCCATTGGTATTGCTACGCTAAGTCCTCCTCGAATGTCGCCCAATTGATATCCTTGATTGGTATGACATTTTAAACATCTTTTCTCGACATGCATAGGGCGCATGTAGCGCAAATATTTTTTGCCATTAATGGTTTCGATGCTACTGTGTTCTTTGGCTCCCGATTCAAACCGTTTTAAAGCATTGGTTTCCCACTCATCGGCCTTGTTTTCAGGACGTATGGGATTCAAGCTGGTAATATGACCAATTTTTCCCGATATTTCCAGTTCCAATTCGTGAGCAAGTCGGGTCATATAGGCTGGATTGATTAAGGTTAATTTTTGGCCATCGGTAGTGGTCACATCTCTATTTGGAATAAAATCCATGTATTCGTTTGGTGTAATTTTGTCAGTTATGGGAACATATACGCCACCATGTAGGGTAGACCATCGCCGAAAAGTTAAATCCTTGTTTTGGTTTCCAATGGCTTCAACTTTTGCTAGTTTATAGGTTGTTCTTTTTTCGTTTTGTATGTTCCAAACCAAAGAGCTGGCAACTAAAAATACAAATCCGATGCTTGCAGTAACAAAAAAATGTTTAATGTGTTGTATGTCTTTATTCATAAGAAGTATAGTAGTACAATGTATTAGAGTTTTAAATCTAATTTACGATATTAATTAAATAATGGAAAATTTTATGATTCCTATAGATTTCTTTACGAATAGAGTTGTTAAAAGTTATGATATGTGTTAAAAATTTATCTTAATGATGTGTTATTTGACTTGTTGATTTGAATAAAATAGTGTGGAGTTGTGATTAAAACTCAAGTATAGAGTCGTGTAGGGGCGTGGTAGGTTGTATCGAAAAGATTTCTCTGAGTGAAAAAATGGAGGTGTGTTGTGTGTTTTTGATGTGTTTTATGTCTTCTAGTCGTCAGATGCTATTGGTGTCTTTCATGCTCCAGGCTTCGGGTTTATTGGCAAACCATTGTTTTACCTGGCTCCAATTGCCACGGAAAAAATCTGATTCTCGATATTTATTTAAAGCTGTTTCAGACTCCCAATGACTCACTGTAAAGAATATGGAAGGATTGTTTTGATCCTGTAAAACTTGCAGGTAGGAACATCCTTCAAAGGCCAAAATATCATTTTTTTCGTTTTCGGTTAGCTTTTTAAAAGCGTTGGTGTGTTTGGGAAGAATTTCAAGTTTCACAAAACGAATAATCATTGGAATTTTATTTGCTAAATTTTCACATATAATCAGTTCACAAATCAGAATTAATAACTAATTTGTGAGCTCAAATGTAATGAATATTGAAGGAACTATATGATAGAAAAGAGTATATCTTTAGGGGTAATTGACCCTCTTGAATTTTATGGAATTAACAATGCAAAGTTTGAAGTTGTAAAAGAGATGTTTCCAAAGCTTAAAATTGTTGGCAGAGGAAATGAAATTATTGCAAGTGGAGAGGAAAAAATACTGGAAGTATTTGAGGATAAAATTAATTTGTTGATTCAGCACTACAACCAATACAATGTTCTTACTCTTTCTAATATAAAAAGAATAATTCTTGAAAATACTCCAGGAATTCAAAACCCAGATGATCCTGAAAGTGTAATAATTTTTGGAAATAACGGGAAAATTATTCGCGCTAAAACAACCAATCAGCGCAAGCTGGTAGAAAAATCAGCCAAAAACGATATGGTGTTTGCTGTAGGTCCGGCAGGATCGGGTAAAACCTACACGGCAATTGCTTTGGCGGTTAAAGCGCTGCGCAATCAGGAAGTAAAACGTATTATTCTGAGTCGTCCGGCGGTTGAGGCAGGAGAAAATCTAGGATTCTTACCTGGCGATTTGAAGGAGAAAATTGATCCGTATTTGCAGCCGCTTTACGATGCTTTGCTCGATATGATTCCACCAAGAAAATTGGCAGATTATTTGGAAGCGGAGGTCATTCAAATTGCTCCTTTGGCCTACATGCGTGGTAGAACTTTAAATGATGCTTTTGTAATATTAGATGAGGCTCAGAACACAACTACCAAGCAGCTGAAGATGTTCTTAACTCGTATGGGTACCAGCGGCAAGTTTATGATTACAGGTGATATTACCCAAATTGATTTGCCACGAAAGCAACAATCAGGTTTGATTCAGGCATTCCGAATTCTTCGAAAGATTAAAGGAATTGCAATGGTTGAGTTCGATAGCTCGGATATCATTCGTCACCGATTGGTAAAAGAAATTGTTGCTGCTTACGAGAAAGAAGATGAAAGGGTAGAACAAAAAATAAAAGAGAAGAAACTGGAGGAGAAGAAGAAGGAAGAGTAGGCAATGATCAATTAACAGTTAACAATTATCAATATAGGTTGGATTGTGTTTTTTGCATCAACTTATTGAAAAATTAGGGTTTTCCCTATTGGGTATATTGAAGGTGATTTTCTGCAACAAATTCAACATTTGTTCTTTTTTACAATTTTACTTTTATCTATCTTCGCAACTAATTGAAATATCTATTGGCTAATGGCTAGCAGCTTTTTGGCTTTTAGCTTAATTTAAACCGTTTTATAAATTATTTGAATTTTTTGGAGCAATGAAAGAAGCTATTGTTAAAACAGATTTTAATTTTCCGAATCAGAAAAATGTTTACAAGGGTAAGGTAAGAGACGTTTATAATATCAACGACGAATATCTTGCAATGGTTGTTTCTGATCGTATTTCGGCATTTGATGTTGTATTGCCTAAGGGAATTCCTTTTAAAGGTCAGGTTTTGAACCAAATTGCAGAGCGCTTCTTGGATGCAACTGCAGATATTGTTCCAAACTGGAAAATTGCTACTCCAGATCCAATGGTTACTGTTGGTCACTTGGCTGAGCCATTCATGGTTGAAATGGTAATTCGTGGCTACCTTACAGGACACGCTTGGAGAGAATACAAAGCTGGAAAAAGAACCTTATGTGGTGTGCCTCTTCCGGAAGGAATGGTTGAAAACCAAAAGTTCGAAAAACCAATTATTACACCTACAACCAAAGCTTTAGAAGGTCACGATGAGGACATCTCAAGAGAAGAGATCCTGGAGCAGGGAATCGTAAGCAAAGAAGATTACGAAGCTCTTGAAAAGTACACAATGGAATTGTTCCAGAGAGGTACTGAAATTGCTGCTGAAAAAGGTTTGATTTTGGTGGATACAAAATATGAGTTCGGTAAGAAAGATGGTAAGATTTACTTGATCGACGAAATTCATACTCCAGATTCATCTCGTTATTTCTACACTGAAGGTTACGAAGAGCGTTTGGCAAATGGCGAAGCTCAAAAGCAATTGTCAAAAGAGTTCGTTCGTGAGTGGTTGATGGAAAATGGATTCCAGGGTAAGGAAGGACAAGAAGTTCCTGAAATGGATGAGGCGAGAATTAATCAAATTTCTGAACGTTACATCGAGTTGTACGAGCAAATTATTGGTGAGAAATTCGTTAAAGCTGAAGCTACTAGCGTTAAAGATAGAATTGAAAAGAATATCGAAGCTTGTTTGAAAGAAATTTAAGCTTTGTAAAATGATATAAGAAAACCCCGAAATCCAAGGATTTCGGGGTTTTTATATTTGCATGATGTACAGACGCACGGCCGTGCGTCTCTTTCAATTTTTCAAATCATCCACCAACACGTTTTGCCTGGTAACCTTCTGATTTTAGGATATCCATAATCTTATCACGGTGATCGCCTTGAATCAAAATTTCTCCATCCTTAACAGAACCACCAACACCACATTTCGATTTTAGCATTTTCCCCAATTCTTTCAGATCATCAGGATCACCCACAAAACCTTCGATTAAGGTAACTGCTTTTCCTTTGCGTTGCTTTTTGTCAAGCATTACCTTTAATTTTTGCTGATTAGGAGGAAGAGTTTCTGCTACAAAATCTTCTTCGTATTCGTAATCGTAGTCTGGGTTCGTGGAATACACGATATTTTTTTTCTTTTTAGCCATAACAAAAAGGATAAAATTTAAAGTAATAAGTATAAAGCTTTCTGGAGGTTTATTCATCTCCGAACTTTATAGCTGCTAACTGCAAAGATATCTATTTTCGGTTTCTATATTTGTATCTATCGTAAAAATAGATAATGGAGCCAATAATCGGTAGGAAGATTACCAGTAGAATCCAAATCAATTTGTCGATTCCCAATAATTTTCTCTTGAGGATGTCTATTATTGCAACAATTGGCAGAAGAATGGCTACTATTTTAAGTAGCAGCCAAATATTAAATAGAACTGAAGTTATCATGTATTATTTTCTAATCTTTTGTTTCAGTCCAAATATAAAATAAAGTATTGGACCAAAAAATGGGAGTAGCAGTACTACCAGAACCCAGATTAGTTTATTGTTATTTGTGAATTCACTTCTTAAAATATCAATTATTGCAATTAAAGGAAGAAGGAGTGCCAATAGGCTAAATAGAATGATGATTAATTGCCAAACACCAATAATACCACAAATTTTGATCATAGTAGATTTGTTTTATAAGAATTTAATATTAAAAATAATTAAATATAATCAAAGTTATATACTTGTACAACGAATACGCTTTTTACTTTTGGGCTTAATCATGATTCTACCCATTGGAATTTCAGTGCTACATTTAATACAGGTTGCAAATTTTGGATCATATAGATTTATCACACGAATCTAAAAAGAAGTTTCATCGCTCAATGATGAAGAGGATAGGGCGTTTTTTAATAAACACTTCCGATGATTTGTTTTATTTTTTTTGTCTTTTGTTTTGAAGAAAAGTGTATAAACCATTTTGATAAAAATCTTTTAATGAATACGGCGATAAAGAAGGTTGTTTTTTGCTTTCTAATCTCGATTTATTCTTGATTGGAGATAAGGAATGGAATTACCTCCTTATTTTTTGCATAAGTAGTTGTAATGCTATATTTTACAAATTCATTAGATGCAAGAAGAGGTGATTGTCAAAAACGCTGAGAATCTAAGGGTTTAATTACATTTATCCTAAAGTAAAAAACTGTTTAAAAATACTTTTTTAGTTTAGGTAGGTATGCCACTTCTTTTTACATTTGGAATAGAAATAAGTACTGATTATTAAGCTTGGAAACGATTGCGAATAAGCTAGTTCCATTTATTAATAAAACAGTTTTTGTTTTGTTTTTTCATTCATTTATTAAAAAACGTAATGAACAAGATCGTTGAAAAAGAAAATTTTTCAGAAAAAGTAGTAAAACTTGTAGTTGAAGCTCCTTTAATTGCTAAAGCACGCAAACCAGGTAACTTTGTTATTGTAAGAGTTGGTGAAAAAGGAGAGCGAATCCCTCTGACCATTGCAGGTGCAGACGTTAAGAAAGGAACCATTACCATGATCGTACAGAAAATGGGGGTTTCTTCGAAAAAGTTATGTGCTCTTGAAGTGGGTGACTGCGTAACGGATTTGGTTGGTCCACTAGGTAAACCAACCGAGATTCACAATGTAGGTACTGTACTTTGTTGCGGTGGTGGTGTAGGAGTTGCTCCACTATTACCAATTGTAGAAGGATATAAGAAAGCGGGAAATAAGGTAATTACTGTTCTTGCTGCGCGTAATAAAGATCTTTTGATTTTAGAAGATGAAATGCGCAAACATTCCGATGAGGTAATCATCATGACTGATGACGGATCATACGGAAACAAAGGTTTGATTACAGAAGGTATGGAAGAGGTAATACAACGTGAAAAAATTAACGAGTGTATTACAATTGGTCCAGCTATTATGATGAAATTCTGTTCGCTTCTTACCAAAAAGTACGAAATTCCAACTATGGCAAGTTTAAATAGCATTATGGTTGATGGTACAGGAATGTGCGGTGCATGTCGTGTTACTGTTGATGGTAAAACCAAATTTACTTGTGTAGACGGGCCTGAGTTCGATGCTCATAAAATCGATTTTGATGAAATGATGTCGAGACTTGGTGGATACAAGTCTGAAGAGCAGGATAAAATGGATCACTTTCAGGAATAATCAAATAACAACAACAAAATCAGGACAATGGAAAGGTCTGAAGAGTATATAAAAAACGAGCGCAAAAAAGAGTGGAGAGTTGAGCTCCAAAAGAAAACAAAAGCCAAAGATCGTATGGCTATTGAAAGGGTCGAAATGTCAGAACAAGATCCTAATGAGCGTATCAAATCACAAAGAATTGAAGTAAATAATGGACTAACAAAGGAGCAGGCAGTTAAAGAAGCTATGCGTTGTATGGACTGTGTAAATCCTACTTGTATGGAAGGTTGCCCGGTAAGCATTAACATTCCTAAGTTCATTAAAAATATTGAAAGAGGTGAGTTTGGAAAAGCCGCTTCTGTATTAAAAGAAACAAGTGCATTGCCTGCAGTTTGTGGTCGTGTTTGTCCACAGGAAGTTCAGTGTGAGCAGAAATGTTTCTATGTTGAGAAATTGAATCAACCATCAGTAGCTATTGGTCACTTGGAGCGTTTTGCTGCTGATTGGGAGAGAGAGTCTGGTGAAATTGCAGTTCCTGAATGTGCAGAAGCAAACGGTGTTAAAGTTGCTGTTATTGGTTCAGGTCCATCAGGATTGTCATTCGCAGGCGATATGGCAAAATTAGGATATGATGTAACTGTATTCGAGGCATTGCACGAAATTGGTGGGGTGTTGAAATATGGTATTCCTGAATTCCGTTTGCCAAATGCAGTTGTTGACGTTGAAATTGACAACTTACGTCAGATGGGAGTGAAGTTCATCACGAACTTTATTGTAGGACAAACTGCAAGCCTTGAAGATTTAAAGGAAGAAGGATTCAAAGCATTTTATGTAGGATCTGGAGCTGGTTTGCCAAGATTCATGAATATTCCTGGTGAAAATGCTAATGGTATCCTATCATCAAACGAATACCTTACTCGTGTGAACTTGATGGGTGCTGATTCTGAAGAGTCGGATACACCTGTACTTCGCGGTAAAAACGTAGTTGTAGTTGGTGGTGGTAACACTGCAATGGACTCGGTACGTACAGCGAAGCGTTTGGGTGCAGAAAATGCCATGATTGTTTACCGTCGTTCTGAAGAAGAAATGCCTGCGCGTGTTGAAGAGGTTCACCATGCAAAACAAGAAGGTGTTGAGTTCTTAACGCTTACTAACCCTATTGAGTACATTGCTGACGAAAACGGTCGTGTGAAACAGGTTAAAGTTCAGAAAATGGAATTGGGTGAGCCAGATGCATCAGGACGTAGAAGACCTATTCCAATGGAAGGTTCGGAATATACTATTGATGCAACCGTTGTGGTTGTAGCTGTGGGGGTATCTCCAAACCCATTAATTCCAAATTCTGTTGAAGGATTGGAAGTTTCTAAATGGGGAACTATCGAAGTGGTTAAGGATAAAATGCAATCGTCCATTCCAGAAGTGTTTGCAGGTGGTGATATCGTTCGTGGTGGTGCTACTGTGATTCTTGCTATGGGTGATGGTCGTAAGGCTGCTGCCAACATGGATACTTATTTAAAAGAGAAATATTTGTCTCAAAAAGTGGAACAATAAAGAATAGATCATTATGAAAGAATTTAATTCACTTGAGGATATTTTAGATTTTGCCATTAACGAAGAACAAATGGCAGCTGATTTTTATACTGCACTTGCAGAAAAAATGGAGCATCAGGAAATGAAAGATACTTTCGAGCAATATGCTTTGGAAGAAATCGGACATAGAACTAAGTTGGAAGCCATTAAAAATGGTAAAGAATACAAAGTTTCTGAAGAGAAGGTTGCTGACTTAAAAATTGGTGATTACTTGGTAGACGTTGATACAGAAAAAACAAACATCACTTACCAGGAAGCTTTGACTATTGCAATGAAAAAAGAGAAGGCTGCATTCAAATTGTATAATGATTTGGCTGCTGCAGCTTCTGATTCTGCTTCACGCGATATGTTTTTAATGTTAGCTCAAGAAGAGGCAAAGCATAAGCTACGTTTTGAGGTTGAGTATGACAACAACATTCTTACTGAAAACTAGAATTTGTTAAGATAAAAGTATGAAAGCCGTGGCGTCTGCTACGGCTTTTTTTATTGTATAATTAAGGGGTGATTTTATTCGAGAAGGAAAATTTAAGTTATTTTTAAATTGATTTAGTTTTAACGATGATTGGAAATTACGTTAGCTCCCACTATAGTTTCCACAACCTTCCCTTTAACCTAAGATCAGAAGTTAGTCATTTACAGGAAACATATGAGTTTTTCAGCTGAGGAATAGGAGTAGGATTATAAATCCTGGTATCATTGCTTCTTAAAAGCAAATAATCTTTTTGATATCGAAACAATTATTTTGTAACTTATTGATTTAATACTTTTTAATAGTAATGTGATTGATTGAATTAATGGGGTGTAAACATCAAAATAATAGGTTAGATGAAAATTTTTAGAACTTTTGAGGAAATAATCGATTATGCGATTGATAGTGAAATGAACGAAATTGAGTTTTACTCGAATCTGGCTGAGCGAATGGATAGGAAGAATGTAAAGCAATTGTTTATGAATATTGCACTTGAAAAAACTGCAAGAATGTTAAGACTTGAAAAAATGAAGGATCTTAAGATAGAATTCGATGTGGATGAAGTGCAGGATATGAAAATTGCCGGATCGCTAGAGGATATTGATTGTAAAAAAAACGATCTATCATATCAGGAGGCATTGATTCTTGCTATGAAAAAGGAGAAAGATAAATTCAAATTCTATTTGGAGATGTCTGAGGTAGCTGTAAATAAGGAGTGTAGAAATACGTTTTTAGCATTGGCAAATGAGGAAGCGCGCCAAAAATTGAAGTTTGAGATTGAATATGATGAATTTGTTCTGGTAGAAAATTAATTTACAGATACTTTATGTGCTAATTTTATAATCGAAGTTGATGTATTCAGCTTCGATTTTGTTTTTTCTGTGGCTCAATTCTTGTATATATTTTGTTTTCAAAGCATACTTTAGTATTTTTGTTTGCAATTTGAATAAACTATAAACGTTTGAAAAACAAATATTTAATGAATTGTTTTCTTCGCATTTTTCTTTTGATTGGTCTTTTCTTAGGGACTGTTAATTTTGTTCATTCCCAGAATGCTACAATTGAAATATCTAATAATAAGGTAGTTGTTGGTGGAAAAACTTTTCTTTTGCATGTTGTAAAAGAAAAACAAACTTTATTTTCTATTTCTAAAGCTTACGGTGTCGCGCTTAGTGAAATTATGAAAGTTAATGGTAAAAGTCAGGCAACAGTAAGTATTAATGAAGTATTGCGAATACCTTTTGTAGAAGGGAAAAAGGCTATTTCACCTATTATTGTAAAGAAAGAGGATGACAGATACATCTATCATGTTGTAAGGGAAGATGATACGGTTTATTCACTATCGAAAAAGTATCAAGTTTCAATGTCTTCCATTGAGAATGAAAATCCTGGAAGTAAGAAGTCTTTACCGTTGAATTCAGTGGTAAAAATCCCTAAAAATCAGCAACAAAAAGAAGTAAAGGAACCAAGCGTTCCTCAGCACGATAAAAAATATTACTATTACGTTATTAAACCAGGCGATACGCAGTTTTCTATTGCTAAAGAGTTTAATATGAAGCAAAAAAAACTTCGAAAATTAAATCCGAAAATAAAAAACAAAATTTTACAACCTGGTGATTGGGTAAGAATTCCACGTTATTTGGTACCACCTGAATATTTTGAGGTGAAAAAAACACCTAAGGATACAATTAAAGAGGAGTTGATTGTTCAAGATACCATGCAGTTTGAAAAGGTGAAAGAGGAAATTTCAAAGACAAAAGTAAGTGTTGGTTTGTTTCTGCCTTTGTATCTTGAAGCCAATGATACAATTAATCAGATTGTAACTTATAAGGATACCATTGAAATTGTAACGGAAAGAGAACCACGTGTAATTTATCGCAAGTCACGCGAATTTATTCGATTTTATCAAGGAGTATTGCTGGCTATTGATTCCTTGCAAAAGGAAGGGTTATCGGTAGATTTGCATGTTTTCGATACGGAACGCAATCCTGAAAAATTACGAAGAACTTTATCGCAAATTCAATTTATTGATTTTGATTATTGGATTGGACCTGTGTATCCAAGAACATTCGCAGTTGCTGCTGATTTTGCAAGAACCAAGAAAATTCCTATCATTTCACCTTTGTCTGTAAAAAATCCTCAAATCAATTCAAATCCTTTTGTGATACAATTGAATACATCGTTGAATTCAATTTGTAGACAAATTTCAAACTATGTTAGCGAAGATTTTGAATACAAGAATATTGTTGTTGTCCATCCTGAAAGATATAAACATTTAAATGAAGCAAAATTGATTAAGGATATTGAACATCAGCTGTTCGAAAAAGGATTGTATTGGCAAACTGATGAAGTATCATATAAGAAAATTTCATTTGATGAATATGGTCGATATGGTTTAGAGGCTACCATGTGTGATTCATGTGAAAATATAGTGGTTTTGCCATCGAATGATCAACCTTTGGTGGAGAATATCATTACCAATTTAAATGTATTGAGCCAAAGATATGCGATCCGTTTGGTAGGATTCTCGAAATGGCAAAGATATACCAGTTTGGAGGCGGACTATTATTATAATCTAAATTTCTCATTGTTTAGTCCTTATTTTATAGATTACAAAGAAGCAAAAATCGAAAAGTTTGTAAATAAATTTAGAAATAGATTTATGTGTGAACCCAGTGATTTTAGTTTTAGAGCATATGATATTTGTAGATTCTTTTCGTTAGTAGCAAGTAAGTTTGGAACCGATTTTCCAGAAAAGATGAATGAAATGGATGTGGAGCTACTACAATCTGCTTATCATTTTGAGCGAATGTCTGCATTTGGAGGATTAGAGAATAGGGGAACTCATTTGATTAATTATTGCAGAGATTTCAAAATCAGACACAAAGAGATGAAGTTGAAAGAAGAAGAAATGGAGAAAGAGCAGGAATTGGATTTATTGCAAAAATCATTTGAATATTAAATAGCGTAAATTCAAACTAAAATATAAAGAGGCTTCTCTTGCTTTATAGCACGGAAGTCTCTTTTTTATTTGCGTATAATAATTAGCCGATTTCTATTAAAATGGTAACCGGGATTGATCCTAAAAGTTTTGACCTGGTGGTCAAAAAAATATTGTTCTTTATTTCTTACTAAAAAATATTTTGATTTAGATCTTTTGCTTATCCACAATCGGATAATTCTTCCAAAAAAGGAATTTATTAAGAAATGTTAAAAGAAAATAGTGAATTCAATACTTTCAGCATTAATGCATCCTATTTTCTCCAAAAACGTAGATGAGTTCTATAAATGAGTGATAGTGCTTAAGTAGCAAGAAGATAGATATATAGGAGGTTTGGTATATGCTTTGGTGTATTCAAGTTGTTAGTTATCAAAAGTCCTTTGCTATGAAAAAATATTTACTCTTGGGATACCTATGGGTACTTACTTCGTTTACCCTTTTCGCTCAAACTAATCCACCAGCCTTAACACCTGCCTCAGGTGCAACCGTTGACAATACATTTATTGTTTCATATGTTGACGAAACTACTTGGGAGACTAGTATTGATTCTATTTTTTACAATAGTGTTAAACTAGATGCTGTAGGTGTATACACTGTGGATGCAGATGCCAATACGATTACTTTCGATCCTTCTCTTCAGGCTATATTGCAAACGCCTGCTACTGCAGATTTGATAATTTATGCAACTGGTTATAACAATGCAACTGTTTCACAGACCATTGGTCATGGAGCGGCTGCAAAATTCACCATTACCACTCAGCCAGCAGCGCCTGCTACAAATGGTGCAACACTGGCAACACAGCCTGTTCTTCAACTGAAAGATCAGTA
>NZ_JALPNU010000027.1 GCF_030851345.1 Marinifilum sp. D714 | reverse complement strand
ATAAAGCAGCAGAGCTGCGAAATATTTATAGAACTACAAATTTTTATATTTAATGAGGTGCAGCGCACCGTGATATGAATCACAATATTCTAATCACTTTTAAGTTTTATTAACTTTTATTCAATGCATTTAGCAATCTTCTACCCTACATTTGTAACATACAAAACAGAGATGTTTTTTCATAGATTAGATTTAGGTTAGTAAATAGTGGTTAGAGAAAATCCCGAACTTTTATAAGGTTCGGGATTTTTCTTTGGCAATATTCAGTCCTCGGCTAAAGCTGATAGAAATTACAATTAGTTTGCTATAGCCATAATCCAACACATTCAACGCTTCTCACCCTATCATTGTAATTATTCATACCTTTGTGCACGTTCAGGTTTAGCAGATCGTTAGAGTATAGAATAAATCAAGAATTCATGTCGAAATACAGGTACTTTTTTCATATCGCCTATAAAGGCAGCAATTACAGAGGCTGGCAAAAGCAAATTAATGCCACCAGTGTGCAGGAAAGCATAGAAGATGTATTAAGTAGGTTTCTGAAGGAAAAAGTACACTGCATGGGTTGTGGCAGAACCGATGCGGGGGTTCATGCATCGCAATATTACTTTCATATCGATGTGAGTCATCCAATTGAGGAGAATCTATTGTTTGCCATCAACCGAATGCTTCCGCCTGACATTTCTGTTTTCGATTTTCAGCAGGTTGAACCACAAAATCATGCTCAACATAGCGCCAATGAGCGCACTTACAATTATTTTATTCACACCAGTAAGAATCCGTATTTAAGCGATATCTCTTCGCTTTATTCTCTTGATTTGGACAGTAGCAAAATGCAGATGGCTGCCCAACTCTTGATTGGCGAAAAGGATTTTCGTGCCTTCTGCAAAACACCCGACCGACACAATCATACCATTTGTAAGGTAAGCAAAGCACAAATTTACAAAAGTACCGATTCTGGCTCTTTGAGATTCGAGATTACTGCCAATCGCTTTTTAAAAGGAATGATTCGAATCATTGTTCATCAGTTGCTCGAAGTTGGACAAGGAAAACTGAGCCTAGAGGAATTTGAGCAACAATTGCATCATAAAATCACTCCTTCCCCATTGAATTTGGCATATCCCCAGGGCTTGTACCTATCAGAAATTAAATATCCGTTTTTAGAACAGGAAAATTTATCCAATCAGTGTATCATGATGGATTTGAAGGAATGGATTCTTGTTTAGCCGAAAGCTTCAAGTTTAAAGGGTAAATTACCAAAGAAATAAGGATTTCGACAAATTGGATTTAGCTTTTGGATGTATAATTAGCTTAATTTAGGAATTCTTCCCTCTTAGGGAAGATGGCTACAGCCAGAAGGGTGTGTTTTTGATTATATTTTTCTTTCTTCACCCTTTTCCCTAAAAGGTAAAAGCCTAGAGTCTGTAACCTCAATTCGCATACTTCTCCAACTTCACATACAATTCTTCAGGATTTATTGGCTTGGTTACAAAATCAGTCATGCCTGCACTCATTACTTTGGCTCTTATTTCGTTAAAAGCAGATGCTGTGACCGCAATAATTGGTAAATTCTGATACTTTTCACCCTCCAGTTTTCGAATGTTTTCAGAAGCATCATAACCATCCATTTCTGGCATTTGCAAGTCCATAAGTACCATATCATAGTCGGCTTCCTGTACTTTATCCAATGCTATTTTACCATTCTTGGCAACATCGTATGTAACATCCCATTTTTTAAGGAATTGCTTAATAATTAGCACATTCATTGGATTGTCTTCTGCCACCAAAACATGTATCCCTTTCAACTTTTCACCACCTGTAAAATGTTCGTCGGAAAAACTAAGTTTAGATTTGCATTTCAAACTAATTTTTAAATCAACATTCACAAAGAAAGAGGTTCCCTTTCCTGCTTCACTTTCCACATCAATACTACCATTCATCAGCTCCACCAACTTACCAGTAATGGCTAAGCCTAATCCGGTTCCACCATACAATCGGGTGGTGTTTGAATCTGCCTGCGAGAATGATTCGAAAATCTGATCTTTTTTATCCACAGGAATACCAATTCCAGTATCGTTAATTTCAAACTGAATGTTCACTTTATCCTTCGAACTTCCCTTAAAATCAACCCTTAAAAGAACTCTACCCTCATCTGTAAATTTTATGGCATTACAGCACAAATTGGTAATAATTTGAGATAACCTGGTAGGATCGCCATTAAGATGTGCGGGAATTTTTGGATCAATTTCAATAAGAAAATCCAAGTCTTTTTCTTTTGCCTTTATAAAAAATCCAGCAGTAATATTATTGATAAAATTTCTAAAATTAAAGTCCACATTCTCCAATTCAATCTTACCTGCTTCAATTTTACTAAAATCCAAAATGTCATTTATCAATGTCATTAAGTTATCAGCCGATAATTTTAAAATGTTCAGATTAGTTAACTGATCTTCTCTAGGCTCATTTTCAGATAACAAATGTGTAACGCCAATTACAGCATTCATTGGGGTGCGTATTTCGTGCGACATGGTAGAAAGAAACTGTGCCTTGGCTTTTGTAGCTTCTTCTGCTTTTTCTTTGGCAGCAATCAATTCCGATTCTACTCTTTTTCGTTCCGACAAGTCGTTAAGCACAACAAAATGAATATTACCATCGGCCAACTGTACGGGATTCAAAATTACTTCCACAGGAAATTCCATTCCATCCTCCTTAATATGAATCCAATCGAACTTGTTAAAGCCCTTTTCTCTGGCTTGACGAATAGAATCTATTGCTTTATCAGATGATTTAATGCCATCGGGCTGGAATTCCGGAGAAAAATCTTTTACAAATTTACCGATGAAATTTCTTCGCTCTTTCACTCCAAAAAGATCCAAACAAGCCTGGTTGCAATCTAAAAATCTCGAATCTTTAATAATCAAGTATGCTACTGATGATTTTTCAAATATCATTCTGAATTTTTCAGTAGTTAAGTTTTTCTCCTCTTCTAAAATTTTGCGCTCCGAAATGTCTTTTATAAATCCTGATACCCCCGTTACTTTACCTTCTTCTCCTATGATTAGTCGTTCTTCTATTTTGCACCACTTGTAACTTCCCGATTTGGTAACAAAACGCAGCTCAAAATCATTATTTTTCTCCTTATTCTCTAGTAAGAATCGAAGCTTTAGTTTGCACAATTCAATATCATCTGGGTGAACAAACTCAAATACATTTGTACCAATACTCGACCACAAATCAAAACCTGTCATTTTCGTCCAGGCTGGATTTAAATACACCCATTCTCCTTTGATATTAGCTTGGAAAATCACCTCATTAATATTTTCAACAATAGACTCCAATCTTGAGCTTGTTGTTTTAACCTCTGCAGATTTTGTTTCCAGATTTTTCTTAAGCTCACTATTGACATTGAACAATTCTTGCGAACTTTTTTCCAGAATATTTTCAATTTGTTTGATATCAGAATCAAAGTCAACATATGCATCATTAATCACATCAAGAAAATCTTTGAATTTTTCTTGCTCCTCTTCTGATAAATATTTTCTGATTTGTCTTTTAAGTAGTCGATGCATTGCTTTATTTTTCAGAAATTGTAGTAATAGTCATGGTTTGATTGTGCAACTTACACGGAGTGTTTTTGCGAAATGGAGAAATTTCTCCGTAAGAGTAAAATCCTGTAATGCACACGTCATTACCAATCACATCCGACACAGCTTCTACCTCCTCTTCAATCAACTGCTTTAAAACTAATTTTCGGCCAACACAACTAATCAAAATGGCTATTTCAGCTCTATCCTTTGGTAATATTTCGGTAGTGGTTATGGCAGAGTTTTCTGCTCCATTTATTAATCTGTCCACATTGGCTTTCATCAACCTCACATAAGCACCCTCGGGTAAACAGCCAGCAAAAGTCATTGATTGATCTTGTTCGTTCACCCCAAGAATGGTGCGAACCACTGGTTCCTGAATGCCATCCTCACGTAAACTTAAAGGAAATAATAAACCCGATGCTGGCAATCCTTCTGCTTTATCACCCAAAAACTGTTTGTAAAGCTGTAAGGCTGGTTTTCTATCCAATTCGTACAATACATTTCCTTTCGATTTGGTTACCAACCTTTCCAACCCAAAACTATCCCATCCTCCATTTGAACCATAGCCTACGGAAATCTTTTCGCCATAAAAACCTAAAGCAGCAATACAATTGGACACTGGATTACCTGATTTATCATACACAACCGTTTCGTTGAAATCATTACCGTCACCCGCTAGTCCACCGGTTACCGTAACATTAGCAGGCAGCTTATTTTCTATCCCATTAACCAACTCGGCACCATTAATATTCAAACCATCAGAAAGAATCATAACATGCTTTAAACCGTCCTTATCCAGTTTGTCCAGTAATTTAGCTCCTAGCAGTTTATTATCCACCCCCTCTTCAATTTGTATGGATTCCAACTTTACCTTCGAATTTTCAAATTCAATTGCAGTAATTACCACTGAATCATCCACCACTTCGGTTCCAGAGATTTCACCAGCCGAAGAACAACCAAATAAAACTGCTTCCGGATAATGGTTCTTTAATGCTAATGTGAGTGTCTCATCCAACATTAACTTTCGATATCCAAAAACAAATATCAGATCTGCTTTAACACGCAAATTATTAATATTTGGCAACTCATCAATTGAATTAATTCTCAGCTTGTCAATTTTCATGCTATAGGTGTAAATAAGTAGTAGAACTCCACTTAATGGTGAATTTTATATTATTCGTCAACATTTTAATACGATTCACAGCAAAGTATGTTACATAAGTTAATTAAAAAATTAGATTTTATCACTATTTTTGAACTTTCAGTAAGTAATGTTTTACAATGAGATATAATCTTTATTGTGAATATTCGTTGAATAATAGTAGCATCAAGAATTTTAAGTATGGCAAAAACAAAAAAAACGACAAGCAGAAAAACGAATTCCAAGAGAAGAACTTCTTCTAAAAGAAAAACAAAAAAAAGAAGTTTTAAATCTCACATCATTCGATTGGGTTTACTAGCAATAGCATGTGCCGTAGTTGGGCTTGGATTACTGTTTTCAACCGTATACCTTGGGTTATGGGGGAAATTGCCAGATTATTACACATTGCGAAACATTAAAAATGCAGATGCCTCCGAAATCTACTCTGAAGATGGTGCAATTTTGGGTAGAGTTTATGCTGAAAACAGAACCAATGTTAGTTTTAAGGATATTTCGCCCAATGTGATTAACTCATTAATTGCTACCGAAGATGCTCGTTTTTACGAACATCAAGGTGTTGATCAAAGAAGTATGCTTCGGGTTTTGGTAAAATCTTTGATTATGGGAGATCGTAGCTCAGGTGGAGGAAGTACCTTGAGTCAACAGCTTGCAAAAAATCTATATCCTAGAAAAAACTATGGTGCCATAAGCATGCCTATCAATAAGATCAGAGAAGCCATAACTGCATCGAGATTGGAAAAAATATACTCCAAAAAAGAAATCTTACAACTATACCTGAATACAGTTTCCTTTGGAGAAAATGTATTTGGAATTGAAAGTGCATCCAGACAATTTTTTAGCAAACCAGCTTCCGCTTTAAAAACTCATGAATGTGCAGTATTAATCGGAATGCTTAAAGCACCAACCTATTACAATCCACGATTACATCCTGAAAGATCAAAACAAAGACGAAATGTTGTATTGAATCAAATGTCAAAATATGAATACATTTCAGAAGCAAAAGCAAAGCAACTGAAAGCTTTACCATTGGGATTAAGATATAATAATCAGGCTTCGAAAAATGGCTTGGCTCCTTATTTAAGAGAAAAAATTAGAATTGAAGCGAATAAAATTTTAGCAGATTACCCTAAGGAAGATGGAAGTTATTTTGACATCTACAGAGATGGTTTAAAGATTACTACAACTCTAGATTCCAAACTACAGGCATATGCCGAACAATCGGTAGGTGAACATTTAAAGCGACTTCAAAATTTGTTTTACAAGCATTGGAGAAGCTCTAAACCTTGGGACAATAAAAAGGACATTCTTACCGATGCAAAACGTCGATCGGATCGATACAAGAAGTTGAAAAAATCCGGAAAAACGGAAAAGGAAATCAACAAGATTTTCAATGAAAAAGTAGACATGAAAATTTTCACCTGGTCTGGTGAAAAGGATGTAAACATGTCGCCTAACGATTCAATTAAACACTACGTTCAACTTTTAAATACAGGTTTTTTGGCTATGGAGCCACATTCAGGAAAAATAAAAGCCTGGGTTGGAGGAATCGATTTTAATCATTTTAAATACGATCATGTTACTGCAAAAAGACAAGTCGGGTCTGTATTTAAACCTGTAGTTTTCTCTGCTGCTCTGGAAGAAGGAGTATCTCCTTTTGAATATTTACCTAACGAAAGAAAGATTTACGAAGAATACGATAATTGGTCGCCTAGAAATGCCGACAACAAATACGAGGGCAGCTACAGTATGGAAGGTGCTTTGGCTGAATCAGTAAATACCATTGCTGTAGATGTACTTTTGCAAACCGGCATTCGGGATGCGATTGTTCTGGCCGAAGAAATGGGAGTCGATAGCAACTTGCCTAAAGTTCCTTCGCTTGCATTGGGTACAGCAAACATTTCCTTATTCGAAATGATTCAAGTATATGCCACCTTAGCCAACCGTGGTGTACATGTTGATCCTTATTACCTGGTAAAAATTGAGGATAAAAATGGAAATTTAATTGCTGATTTATCTAAACAAAGAGATGAAAATAGATTTGTGTTATCTCCTCAGAATGCAGATATCATCAATCACATGCTGCAAGCTGTTGTAAACAGTGGAACCGGCAAATCACTTCGAAATGTATATAAATTGGAAGGCGATTTGGCTGGAAAAACAGGAACTACAAATTCACATGCCGACGGATGGTATATTGGTTACAATTCCAATTTGGTAGCTGGCGCCTGGGTTGGAGCCGATGATATGCGTGTACATTTCCGCTCCTTAACTTTAGGCCAAGGAGCAAGTATGGCCTTGCCTATTTATGGCAAATTCATGCATAAACTAAGTCGTGATCGGAAATTCTCGAACTATAGTTATGCCTCAATTCGCAAACCTGATAATGATATTCTTGCACAATTAAGCATCCCCCACTATATGCCTAAAGATACAGGGTTTCTTAAGAATATTTTTGGCGTTAAAGCGAAGGATCGCGATAAATTAATGGAACGAAAAGCCCGAAGAGCAAAGAGAAAAGCAGAGAAAAAATCAATTTACCAAAGAATAAAGAATATTTTTAAAAAGAAAAACAAAGACTAATGCTTTAAAAAATTGGTCAGCATTTGTTGTTTGAATTCTTTATTATAAGTATTCTTTTCGCTTCTGTTTTTATTCTTTATTTCACGAACCAATGATTTGAATTCTGGATCTGGAGCAAAGCTTTGAATTTTAGCTAATTTCTTATCCAGAACATCTCGGTCGTGCCAGTTACCAAGGGTAGACTCAGTTTCATTCACAATATTATATTCTCTTTCTAAATCTTCAGAACTTTCTACAGCAATTAATAATTGTAGTAAGGATTTAATGATTTTGAAAAACTTACGAATTTCGTGATAATTCTCCTCTCCTCTCGAAGAGGCCCATAATTTGTATATCAAATCTAACTCATCAAGAATGATTTTATCAGCCTTTTCTCTTAATTCTGAAGCAGATATTCCATCCAAAACTTGATAAAGCTTTTCCATTCGTTTTTTAAATTTATCAAGCTTGAACTTATCCAACACATTAATAAAATCATTCGATATATTCGACTGATTTTCTTTTAAAATCTGAACTACTTTTTCCTGGTTCTTCACATTGTGCTGTAAGACTAAACTTTTACAAACCTGAACAGTCCTTAAACGACCTGAATATTTAAATACAGGTCTTAATTGTTTTAACAGTTTTCCGATGATAACCGTATCCAAGTGCAGAGCTTCTACTAGCAAAAGCAAACTTCTCATATATTTAATGTCAACACGTAACCTGTGTACATTATCCTCATTCAGACTTTTAGCCTCTGTCAGATGCAATAAAAATGCATCAAATCTTTTTTTGTAAAACGTGCTTAATTTATTCATATCTATAGTATAAGTCCCCTATCATTTATATACAAGATACACAAAATCAAAAAATTAGTAAAATGAAATTTGAGCAAGCACTTTTTGTTTAATTTAAAATAATATTCTTAAATGGATACAAATACAAAAAGACCACCTAATATTAGATGGTCTTTGCATAACTGAATTAACTATTTACTCAGAGTGGTCATCACTCTTTTTTTCATCTTTCAACCGACCTGCTTCTTTAAGAGCTTTATTTAAAATCCATTCTATTTGACCGTTAGTGCTGCGAAAATCATCAACGGCCCATTTCTCCAACTTCTTAAACATCTCCGGACTCAAACGCAGAACAAATGATTTCTTTTTAGTCATATTTTATTTATTATTGATACAAGCTACCAGTGTTTAATACTGGCGTTGCATCTTTATCTGAACAAAGCACAACCATTAAATTACTTACCATGGTAGCTTTTTTATCTTCATCCAAATCTACTATATCTTTATCAGCAAGTTCTTCCAATGCCATTTCCACCATACTTACAGCTCCTTCAACAATTTTAAATCGTGCTGCTACCACTGCCGTGGCTTGCTGTCTTCTTAACATGGCCCCTGCAATTTCGGAAGCATAAGCCAAATAATTGATTCTCGCCTCCATAACCTCAATTCCAGCAATTGCCAATCGTTCCGTTAACTCTTGCTCCAACAATTCACTTACTTCATTTCCCCCAGATCTTAAAGTTATTTCAGCCTTCTCATCTTCAAAGTTATCGTAAGGATATACACCTGCCATATGTCGAATTGCCGCTTCAGATTGAATGGAAACAAAATTTTCGTAATTGTTCACATCAAAAGCAGCCTTATAAGTATCCTTAACTCTCCAGACCAATACAACTCCGATCATAATAGGATTACCTATTTTATCATTTACCTTAAGCGGATCGCTATCGAGATTTCTTGCACGCAAAGATATCTTCTTTTTTACAAACAATGGATTTACCCAGAAAAATCCATTATTTAAAATCGTTCCCTTATAAGCTCCAAAAAGAACCAACACAGCAGATTGATTTGGATTAACGACAGTAAATCCCGGCAGACAGATCATCAATACGAAGATGAGTAACATAAAAATGGGGTTACGTAAAAATACAGTACCCAAAATTCCTCCTGCCAGAAGAAGAAGACATACAAATAACATTGCAAAACCCGAAATGGCCGTAAAACTTTGTTCTTGTTTCATATTTGAATCTTTTTGATATTGTTTTGATATCAATTTACAATTATTTTAAGAATTACCAAAACAAGACCCACAAAAAAAATCGGAACGATTATCGTTCCGATTTTTTTTAATTCAACATCAACTCCCTTATATCGGTTAGTTTAAGGTCAACATTAACCGTTGATCGATTAAATGTTTTTATACGTTCTACTAATTCTCCTGATGCTTTCACTTTAAATTCATCGAGCAAATTGTATAAATCTGATGAATCAAACAGGTTTAAATCTGAAATTCTTTCAAGTAAAGTAAGCATCTCTTCAGGTGAAAATAAAACATCATGTTGTAACAAAGCGTAAATTTCATTCATAGGCATAATTGGCTAATTTATTTTATTCTAAAACGCCTATGATTTTCATTTAGTATTCCAAAAACGAAAAAAGCCGGAAAATATTTCCGGCCTACTAAAATCAAATAAAAAACTAATGAAAAGTTAAAGTCATATTTCTCTCTTCGATAATCTTTCTCATATTAATTAATGCATATCGCATTCTACCCAATGCAGTATTAATACTAACATCGGTTTGTTCAGCAATATCCTTAAAACTTAATCCTTTATAGTGTCTAAGAATTACAACTTCTCTTTGATCCTCGGGCAGCTCTTGAACCAACTCTCTTATGTCATCATGTATTTGATCACGAATTAAATCATCTTCGCAATTGCCTTCACAATACTTATTGGAATTAAATATATCCAATTCATAATCGTCCTTCGAGAAGGTATTACTTTGTTTCTCTCGTCTGAAATGATCAATGATTAAATTGTGCGCAATGCGCAAAACCCAAGCTAGAAATTTACCATTGTCTTGATATTTGCCTAAACGCAGCGATCGGATCACTTTTATAAAAGTGTCCTGAAAAATGTCCTCGGTAAGCTGATGATTTTTTACGATCAGATAGATATAGGTATAAATTCTATCCTTATGACGATTGATTAATTTATCAATGCATTCATGGTTACCATCCATATACTGCTTCACGAGATCATAATCGGTAGGATTATTTTGTCTCAAATTCACAACTATTTATTTTTTAAACAGCGTAAAAGTTTTTCTATAAGCAGTATCTCCTTTTTTGGGGTTTATAAATTGGTAACAGTTTGCAATAAACTAATTTTTCCTGAGATTTGAAAATCTTTAGAAGTTAAATAACTTTGGAAATTCGTTTTCATGATATAAATTCAACTCCTCATAGAAGCAGATTAAAGACAGATGGCAGAGAAATTTTCAGAAGATTTTATTCATATAAAAGGTGCAAGAGTTCACAATCTAAAGAACATTGACTTAAAGATTCCTCGGAATCAATTGATTGTGATTACAGGACTTTCAGGATCGGGAAAGTCATCACTTGCATTTGATACTTTGTACGCCGAAGGCCAAAGAAGATATGTGGAAAGTTTATCAGCTTACGCACGTCAGTTTCTTGGGAGAATAGATAAACCTGAGGTAGATTTTATAAAAGGAATTCCACCAGCAATTGCTATTGAGCAAAAAGTGAACACTAGGAATCCTAGATCCACGGTTGGAACATCTACTGAAATTTACGATTATTTAAAATTACTTTTTGCAAGAATTGGTAAAACATATTCACCAATTTCAAATACTTTAGTAAAACGCCATACAGTTAGCGATGCTGTAAAGTTTATTCTGAAGCAAAAAGAGGATTTGCCAGTTATGATTTTAGCAGAAATGCTAAATGGTGACAGAAGCAAAAAAGAACAGCTGGAAGTACTTTCGAAGCAAGGATTTTCGCGCATTGAAATTGATGGTAAAATTCACAAAATTTTCGATGCCTTAGAAGCTCCTGAAATCATTCCTGCAGACAAACCAATTCATATTGTCATCGATAGAATTCGTGTCTCTTCTGATGAAGATACACAGAATAGAATAGCCGATTCGTTACAGACTGCGTTTTACGAAGGAAAAGGTGAATGCCTGGTCATGATTGAAGGAAAAACCTACTCTTTTTCGAATCGATTTGAAGCTGACGGAATAGAATTTGAAGATCCTAATGTTCATACTTTTAGTTTTAACAACCCAGTTGGTGCTTGTCCAAAATGTGAAGGTTTTGGAAAAGTAATTGGGATTGATGAAGACCTTGTAATTCCTAACAAAACGGTGAGTATTTACGATGATGCAGTTGTTTGTTGGAAAGGAGAAAAAATGCAAGAATGGAAAAATCAATTGATTTATGCTGCTGATAAATTTGATTTCCCAATTCACCGACCATATTTTGAATTGAGTGAGGAACAAAAGCTTCTATTGTGGACCGGAAACAAACACTTTAAAGGATTGAATGCATTTTTCAAATATCTGGAATCTAAGCAATATAAAATTCAATATCGTGTAATGTTATCGAGATATAGAGGTAAAACCACTTGTCCCGATTGTAGAGGTACTCGATTAAAAAAAGAAGCTGGCTACATTAAAATTAATGGGAAAAATATTCAGGATTTGGTGCTAATGCCAATCACGGAACTAAATAGCTTCTTTCAGAGTTTAGAATTAAGCAAAACCGATGAAAAAATTGCAAAAAGGCTTTTGGTAGATATCAGAAACCGACTTCAATTTCTCTCCGATGTAGGTTTGGGATATCTTACCCTAAATCGTCTTTCCAGTAGCTTATCCGGTGGAGAGTCACAGAGAATCAATTTGGCAACATCATTGGGAAGTAGTCTTGTAGGATCGCTCTACATTCTTGATGAGCCAAGCATTGGTCTTCACTCGCGAGATACCGATTTATTGATTAAAGTTCTAAAACAACTCCGCGATTTAGGAAATACAGTTATTGTGGTTGAACACGATGAAGACATTATTCTGGCTGCAGATCATGTGATTGATATTGGCCCACATGCTGGTAGACTTGGCGGTGAAGTTGTTTTCCAAGGTGACCTGAATGCCTTAAAAAAATCAAACGAAAGTTTAACATCACAATACATCTCGCAAGAAAGAAATATTCCGGTTCCTTCGAACAGAAAAAAATGGAATAATTACATTGAAATTATTGGTGCGAGAGAAAATAACTTAAAAGGCCTTAATATCAAATTTCCACTTAATGTAATGTCTGTGATTACAGGGGTAAGTGGTTCTGGTAAATCATCATTGGTGAAAACAATTTTGTACCCGGCTCTTAAAAAACACTACGGAGGTTACTCCGATAAGAGCGGTCATTTTGATTTACTTCAAGGTGATTTGCAATTGGTGAAAAACATAGAGTTTGTCGATCAAAATCCAATTGGTAAGTCTTCACGATCGAATCCTGTTACATATTTGAAGGCATATGATGAAATCAGAAAACTATTTGCCGACCAAAAAGCTTCGCAATATGCCGGTTTTAAAGCTTCACACTTCTCTTTTAACATTGATGGTGGAAGATGTGATGAGTGTCAGGGAGAAGGTATTATAAAGGTTGAGATGCAGTTTATGGCTGACATATATCTGCAATGTGAAAGCTGTAAAGGTAGAAGGTTTAAAGATGATATTTTAGACATTCTATACAATGGAAAGAACATCCACGATGTGTTGGAAATGACCGTAAATGAAGCTACTGAATTTTTTAGTGCTTCAAAAGGAAATATCGAGAAAAAAATAGCACAACGTCTAAAGCCGTTAGTTGATGTTGGTCTAGGATACGTTAAATTAGGTCAATCATCAAGCACATTAAGTGGCGGAGAAAGCCAAAGGGTAAAATTGGCTTCATTCCTTGCCAAAGAAAAAGCAGAACCTTGTCTTTTCATTTTCGATGAACCAACAACAGGACTGCATTTTCATGATATCCATAAATTGATGGATGCATTTAATGCTCTAATTGCAAGAGGACATACTTTGATTATTATTGAGCACAATATGGAGATTATTAAGAGTGCTGATTGGTTAATTGATCTTGGTCCAGAAGGAGGAAACAATGGAGGAAAAATTGTTTTTGAGGGCACTCCTGAAGATGCAGCTAAATGCAAACAATCCTATACAGGAAAATATTTAAAAGAAAAGTTATAGAAGAAAGGCTCCTAATTAAGGAGCCTTTCTAGGATCTTATTACTACATTTCAAATCCAAAAAGTACGACAACAAAACCATTTATATTTTTTTCGAATTCTTCATTTTCATGTACAAACTTCATTGAGACAATTAAGGCTTGTAACTCATCCAGTTCAAAATTGTTTCTTTATTGTATCCACCGACCTTATTATCAAATAGCACCTCAAAATTGGAATTTAGAAGCTGAAATTGAATTGGTGGCAGAAAGTCATCTTTACTAACTACCACTCTATATTTTTGCCCACTAAAAAATACCTCATGAAGTTCAACATTTTCTAGATTTAAAACAATTCCATCATATTTAAAATATTCCAATAAAGACTTACACTTTCTATAAAAATGCAATAACGAGTTTAAATTTATAGTCTCAATTAAATACAGTTTTTTCTCTTGTAAAAATGAACCTCTATGACTTTTAAAACCAATAAACACCATACTGATACAAGAAATAAGTTTAGTTATTGTTAAGTAAGGTAATTTTTATCAAACTCTACTAATCATCGCTTATTTTATTAATTTTGCAAAATACAAATGGAAACAAAATGACGGATAAAGCAAAAAAAGCATTACACGATAAATTAGTATCAGAACTTCAGTCTTCTGATTCTAAAACTGTTACAAAATCGATTAATCAATTAAGAGAAGAAGGACAATTAGAAGATATTGTTATTCTGTTTGATTTATTGGTAAAAAATAAGGATGAAGAGGTTAAAAGTACTATTTGGAAGTTTTTAGCCGACATTAAGGACAAAAAAGTGGATTTAATTTTAATTGACGCAATTCTTAATGAAAAATACAAATCAATTCAGAAGGAATTAACTGGTATATGTTGGCAATCAAGCATTGATTTTACCAAACATGTAAGTGTGTTTACCGATTTATTGATCAAATCTGATTTTGAAACTGCATTTGAAGCCTTTACAGTAATCGAAAACTTCAATGAAAAAATTGAAGCGGATAAAAGAGTTGAAGAACAAGATAAATTAAAGGATGCAATTCCAAGTGCACCTGAAGAAATTAAAGGAATGATTCATGAATGTATTCACATTCTCGATCAATTTTAAAAAGAAAGGCTGAATCAAATGATTCAGCCTTTTTATATTAGATCATTACATCTTTTTCATTATTCGAAAAGTATTTCATGAATTGTGCTCTTTCGTAAAGTGCAGAATCAGGAATGTTTCCATAGCTTAATTTACCTCTGAATTCGTCAATTGATTTGAATTCTTTTTTCGTCATCCAAGCCGAAATTTCTTCCAAAATTTTGGTTACCTGATCAAATCCATGTTCATAAACTGTAGAACAAATTTGAACTGTTTTTGCTCCTGCCAACAATTGCTTGATCGCAGCCTCACCACTGTGAATACCTGTTGAAGCAGAAATATCAATACCTTTTATTTTATCAGATAACATTCCTACCCAACGTAAAGATCTTCGAATATCACTTGCATTACTTAACACTTCAGCACTAGTAATCTTCAAATCTTCAATATCAATGTCTGGTTCGTAGAATCTATTAAACAAAACAACAGAATCAGCTCCATCAGCATTTAATCGGTTTGTTACAGAAAACAAGTTTGTAAAATAAATACCCAATTTCATTGAAATAGGAATATTCACTTCTTTCTTGACAGCGTTAAAAATATCGTAATAAAGTTGTTCATACGCGGTAGCACTCATGTTTCTATCGTTTGGAACAATAAACGCATTCAGCTCAATAGCATCAGCACCAGCTTTTTCGATCTCTTTTGCAAAGTGAGTCCAATCCGATGACGATACACAGTTAATACTAGCAATAATAGGAATCGAAACTGCTTCTTTTGCCTCCTTAATTAATGTCAAATAATTTGAAACCGAGTTACCCTTGATGTAATTTTGGATATAGTCCTCAGCTTCAGGATATCCAACATTTGTAGGATCTTTACTAATAAGATGGCGGGCTTCGTTAGTGATTTGCTCTTCAAATAAAGATTTTAATACAACAGCACCAGCTCCCTTTTCTTCGATAATCTTAATCTTTCTTACCGAATTGGTTAAACCAGAACTACTAACAATTACAGGATTCTTTAAAGGCAATCCCATATAAGTGGTTTCAAGATTTATCATAGTATTTTGATTTTATTGAATTTCAATCGTTAACGAACAAATATAATCATTTAAATAAATAATTTCGATTCATCAACGAAGGACTTTGTGGCAAATGTTATTTATTTGAATAATCTCTAGCTCCAAAAATAGTGCTTCCAACACGAATCATTGTGCTTCCCTCTTCAATAGCCAGTTTATAATCTCCGGACATTCCCATGGAAATTTCTTTAAAACTCTCCTCTGCAGAAAAGAACTTCGATTTAAGTTCGCTGTAAATAGATTTCAAGTTGCTAAATTCCGAACGAACCTGATTTTCATCATCAGTGTAGGTAGCCATTCCCATAACACCTACAATGCGCACATTTTGCATATTCTGATATTCTTCCGAATTAATAATTTGCCTTGCATCGCTCAAATCCAACCCAAATTTTGTATCCTCATCGGCTATATGAAACTGCAATAAACAATCAATCACACGATTGTTTTTTAAGGCTTGTTTGTTAATCTCTTTCAACAACTTTAAACTGTCTACTGCATGAATTAAGCTAACAAATGGAGCAATATATTTAACCTTATTGGTTTGCAAATGACCAATCATGTGCCAAATTATATCTTTTGGCAATTCGTTAAATTTTCTGGTTAACTCTTGAGGTTTATTTTCTCCGAAAATTCTATAACCACCATTGTAAGCTTCCATTATTGCTTCATTGGGCTTTGTTTTAGAAACCGCTACTAAGGTTACATTCTCCGGTATTGATTTTTTAATTTCTTCTATTTTTTCAGGTATGCTCATACCAATACTAGTTTTGAATTTTAAAACTCAAAATTACAACTTTTCAGATTTAAGTCTGCCCTAGAAGTTAAATTAATTATCATCAGATAGGATAAATCCCACGCCATGAACATTTTCGATTTTCACCTGTGGATCTGGTTTAAGATGCTTTCTCAGTTTCGTAATAAACACATCCAAACTTCTTCCCATGAAGTAATCATTTTCTCCCCAAACCTTTACAAGGATATCCTCACGTCGAACAACATTATTTTTTGATTGAAGCAACATGTACAGAACCTCTCCTTCTTTTTGCGTTATTCGAGATTCATGCTCATCAATTCTTAGAGTAAGATTTACATGATTGTACTCAAACTTACCAAGTTTAAAAGATAATTCAGAGATATCCTGAACTGAAGCTGTTCTTTTTAATATTGCATTGATTCTTCTAATCAATTCATCCTCATCAAATGGTTTGGTTATGTAATCATCTCCTCCTAAATCAAATCCTTTCAATTTATCTTCCTTTAAAGATTTTGCCGTGAGAAAAATAATAGGAATGTCCTTATCTTTTTTTCTAATCATCTTGCCTAATGAAAACCCATCCATTTTAGGCAGCATAACATCCAAAAGGCAAATGTTATATTTTGATTTGGAAAACTTTTCATAGCCTTCTTCCCCATCTCGAGCCAAGCTAACGGTGAAACCTTCCATTTCAAGAAAAGCGTTTAAGACCTCCCCAAGATTAGGATCATCTTCAACCAGTAATATATTTTTTGTTGTAAGTGTAGACATAAATTTTTAAGATTGTGGTATTGAAACAGTAAAGGTACTACCATAATTTTTCTTACTCCAAACATTTATCGAACCTTTATGAGCATCAATTATCATTCGAGAATATGACAAGCCAATTCCAAAGCCTTTAACATCATGACGGTCACCCGTTGGAGCTCGATAATATCTATCGAATACATGTTTTTGTTCCTCTTTACTCATTCCGACTCCTTTATCGGATACCAAAACAAGTAAACTTCCATTATTGTTTTTGGTTTCTAATTTCAATTCAGGTTTACCTGAAGAATACTTGATAGCATTATCTAAAAGGTTTAAAAACACATTTTGAATTAACTCCCTATCTGCTATAATTAAATCATTTACAGCAGATTTGTTTATAATTAATTCTCCCTTTCGTTCTGATAATCTAACCGATATAGAATCGACACATTCTTTTAGTAGTTCATGTACATTAAATTGATTTGAATTTAAATGTAACTCACCTCTATCAATACATGACAATTTTAAAAGCTGATCGACTTGCTTCTTGAGCCTATCATTTTCAGAAGTAATCATATTGGCATAATGAATTACCTGATTTGGTTGAGAATGGACCTTCTCACGCCCAAGCATTTTTCCAGCCAAGGCAATGGTTGCCATAGGTGTTTTAAATTCGTGAGCAATATTATTTATAAGGTCTGTTGTTCTGCCTAAAATTTTCTTGTCTTTAAGAAATGAGAAAACCGTCAATCCAAAAAATACAAATAGTATTAATATCAGAATTACTGATAATACAAACATGCTGCCCATACTATCCATTAAACTCTGCTCTCTTTTATTAAAGTAAACATTCAGAACCGCCTTATCATGGCTTAATGCCTTACGCAAACTATAGTAGAAACACTTACTTCTTGGCTGCTCATCAGCGGAAGTTAATACCTCAATGGTGTATGCTGATTGAATTTGGTAATTTTGAAATTGTTGCTTAATGATCGAATCCAATCGTTCTACTTCGCTTTCTAATTTTGCACTATCATTGGCATCAAATCTCGATTTACTCATACAAGCACTCATAGCTTCACATCTCTCTCGGTCCTTCATAAACTCGTCAACTGATTCATGCAAAGCCATACCTACCCTATGGTTAAATTGTTCTTCGTTCAAATCGCGAGCTCTACCTATCCACCTTATTTGTATCAAGAGAAGCGTAATGAGAACTACTACTGATATTCCGAGAAATATCTGAATTCTATAATTACCTAACCTGTTTATTAATTTTTGAACTTTTTTTATCATTTAACACCTTCTGTATTCCTTTAATAATGGGTCTATTAATCAATTCAAAGGTAGTTTAATTTTTAAAAAATTAAATTTCTTTAACAATTCATTAACAGCAGACAAAAAGATCTTTTACGTTCTTTATAATACAATTCAATAAAATCAAAACGGATTAATTAACATTTTAAATTTAAAACAATGAAAAAATTATTATTGAGCCTATTATTTGTTTTCGCAATTAGCGCGGTAAGTATCGCAGTTCAACCAATTAGCATTTCTACTGATAACGAAGTTGTACTTACTCAAGATGTAGATCAGGATCAGGAACAAGATAAAAAGAAAGTAAAGAAAGAAGCTAAAGCTGATAAAAAAGCTTGCTGTTCAAAGAAAAAAGACTGTTCTAAAAAAGAATGCTCTAAGAAGAAAGCATGTTGCAAAGACAAAAAAGAGTGTTCTAAAAAAGAAGCTAGTGCAAAAAAATGTGACTCAAAATGTAAAAAATCATGTACTAAAGAAGCAAACGCAAATAAAAAATGCGATGCTAATTGTAAAAAAGAGTGTTGTAAAAAGTCATAATTAATTATTTAGTAACAGATAAACCCTTCGAAAAACCGAAGGGTTTTTTATGCATTTTGGTACAATTTATGTTGCATGTTTAACGTTAAAATATAAAATCAATTAAACAATAAAACGTTCATGAAAACATCAATAATTTTAACCTTAAGCATACTATTCTCATTTTTTGCCCAATCGCAAAATGTAGAACGCTACATGCAATATCATGACAAAGGTAGAATGCTCATCCTGGAAGGCAAGTATGATAAGGCAATCCCCTACCTCGACACTGCCATTAATATTATGCCTTATTATCCTACTATTTTTCAAGATAGAGGATATGCATACATGCAATTAAAAAACTATAAAAAAGCAGTATTGGATTTCGATCATGTATTGGCTAAAAAACCATATATGAACCAAGTGAAACTGCAAAGAGGAATGGCTTACTACCATCTGAACCGATTAATTGAATCAGAACAAGACCTAATTGCTGTTATCAACTCCAACCCTTCCAAAAGCAGAGAGGCAATTATTTATCTCGAAAATATCCAAAAAGAAAAGGAACGGGCTTATATTCATAACCAGCAACAATTAGATTACTTACGATTACAAGTTGAAAATGAAAGACTTCAAAGAGCACGACATCGAGAGGAAGTAATCTGGAATACTGTAGTTCCTTTGGCCTTTTGGACAACTGTATTTTTAACCTGGTAAATCTGTATCTGGTTGTATTGGCTTCCGTTTAAAAGAAATCTTTTTCCCTGCAAATCTTATTTTCTTAAAATCTGGCATTTCTGCATTCTCCAACTTAAGTCTCAATTTATCAATACTATCAATTGAGCCAACTACTGTCAAAACATCTCCTAAACGTAACCTTGTGAATCCTGTAGAAATTAGAGTATTCTGATTTCTTTTGGTAGCCAATATAATCAAATCCGTTGGAATTTGCAGATCGCGAATTGCAATTCCATGTAATTCTGGATTTTGCATTTCTATGTCAACAGTATCCTGATTTTCTTCCATACCAAGCAATAATGAGGTAGCAATTGGTGAACGAACCAAATGATCCATAAGGCTCACCATCACAGTAGATGGTTCAACAATCAGAGCTCCTAATTCATGAAATTTCTTGATAAAACTTCTCTCATGAACTCTAACCACAATATCTCTGGTGCCAAAGTGCTCATAAGCCAATTCACAAACTGTTAAATTGTCATTATCTTTATTTAAAAGAACCAAAGCATCTGCCTTATGTGCTTTAATCTTCTTCAATTCTCTCAAATTATATTCAGGAACGTGCACTACATTTACTCCTTGATATTCTAATTTTGCCTTAGCTTCATTTCGAGTTATCAATTTTACTTTCCAATCATTATCAGCTAACTGTCGTGCCAATGCCAGCGATTGACCTTCCAATCCAAAAATAAGTGCTTTTTGTACTTTATTTTCATGCTGTAGTTCTCTTTGTTTATGACTTTCACCAACCAAAAGAATAGACCATTTAAATAATGGAGGTCCAAATATCTCGTTTAATACAATTACAGCTAAAAGGATTGTAGCAAACTCTGGTCCCCAAGTTGGATATTTTGCCGACACTACTGAAACTAAACCAATGGCAACCCCAGCCTGAGTTACAAATGGCATCCAGGAAATTCTATTGTAACGCACAGGATCACCACCCAAAGTACCACCTATAAATGCTCCAATCGCCATACTGATTAACCGGACAACAAAAAATATCAAGGCAATGGACCACACATCATGTAAAATATCAATTTTTACTGATGCCCCGGTTAATGTATAGAACAATACATAAATAGATGGAACAACCAATTCGATGATACGATTAAACTCTCTTCGGTTTTTACCAAAATTAACGACAACAAAACTTCCAAGAATACAGATCAGTAGTGGTTCAATATATAATTCGAATCCAAACCATTCTAAACTTTGATGGTGAACCAAACTTGCGAAAAGATACACACTGTATCCGGTAAGCACAATAACAAAAGCCTTAAGCTGCGTGTATATGCGAATGGCTAATATTAGATTTAATAAATTTCCTAATACAAAACCCAAAAATACAGATAAACACAACTCGCCAAACAAAATGATCACTAACCAAAAATCGAATGGTATTTTTGATATCAATGCGTTTGCAACAGCAAAACAAATGGTAAAAAGAACAATTACTAATACATCCTTAATAACTGTTACACCAATTGCCATTTGTGTAAAAGGGCCTTTTGCACGCATTTCATTAATTACAGCAATGGCCGAAACTGGTGATCTAGTAACGAATACAGTCCCAATTAGCAAGGCAACTGCCAACTTATATTCAAATGACATTTCCGATAAGAATTGAATTCTCTCAGAAACTAACAGAACAAAAGAGACACTAATCCCAAAAGTAAATACGAGTTGTCCAAAGGTCATCCATTTAATACTTCTCATTCTTCCTTTTAACTCTTTCAGAAATAATTCGGCTCCTGCGGCAAAAGCAATGAACGCCAATGATATTTCATTTATGAACCCCAGTTTCTCAATTGAAGTTTTAGGCAAAAGATTCAATACATAAGGGCCAGATAACATTCCTATAAATAAAAGACCAGTAATTATGGGTAACTTAATTTTTGGGAAATACAGTGATATTCTATTTGCTCCAACTGCAATAATCAGAAAACCAATTAAGAACATTAATATTTCAAGATACTCATTCATTCAATTCAATTTTAATGTTTGCCCAAAATGATTGATTATAAATCATATCATAGCAATTTGTATAGGTATTAATATTTAAGATACAGAATTCTCTTATTAGTTCCAATTCGATCAAACATGGTTAAATGATTGTAAAGTCTGCACAAATACGAACACTTACTGTACGAAATGTAACATCATCCCCACTTCCATCCACACCTCAAGAAGTCATTATAGCTTGACTTACTGATCATTAACCAAAGTGGTACAAATACTGATGCTATTCTATCGAACCTATTAACCAAACTTAAAATGAAGATCAAAAGAATTTTAACCATTGGAGTCATTTTTTTGATGATTTTCGTTGTGAATACAAAAGCAAATAATCAAAATTATTCTCCTGAAATTATCAAAGCAGTTCTTGATGAAACCCAAGAACTTTGCTCAAAAGATAATGGATTGCTATGGGGACATAGCCTGGATGTTCCAATTCTCTTTATTGATGAAGAGAATGAACTAGTGTACTCGAATAAGAATAGCTCAAAATTAAATCTGGAAGAAAAAAATAGCATTTACATAGGAAAACTTCCTGATTTTGTAAAAGTGAAAAAAGGTCCACAAAAGATAGACAAACGCAATTGGGCTGTTATTCCTCTTCCTTTGCCTGAAAGCAAAGTTGAACAACAGTGTATCATCTTACATGAAGCCTTCCATTGTTTACAACCACAAATAGACCTAAAACCTTTGCCATATAACAACAGTCATATGGAAGAAATGGAAGCAAGAGTATGGTTAAAACTTGAATGGAAGGCTCTAGATTATGCATTGCATAGCGAAGGAGAAGATCGAAAGCAGGCTATCATCGATGCTATTTGCTTTAGAAAATATCGCAGGGCTTTATATTCTGATTGTGATGGATGTGAGAACAGATTTGAAATTCACGAAGGTATGGCTGAATATACCGCTCAAAAAATCTGCCGATCGAAACCAGAGTTTAAATCATTCTTACAGTCGAAACTTGAATGCTTATGGGAAAATAAATCGTATGTTGATTGCTTTGCTTATTTCACCGGGCCTGTTTATGCCTATTTATTGGATGAAACCGAAATTAATTGGAGAAACCAATTAGGTTCCAAAGATGATATTTCAATACTTGTACAAACAGCTTACAACATTTCTTTACCATTTGATGTTTACATGGAAGCTGAAGAAAGATCTGTTTTGTATAGTGGAGCAAAAATTATGGGAGAAGAACTGGATAGAGAAATTGCTCTGTAAGCCTTTTTTGCTCATCTGAAATTAATTAGTTAAATAAAGGATTGCTTACTGCAATCCTTTTTATTTACATTACGATTTTCTTTCCTTAACTTTATATATCAAAAGCAGAAAATCATGAATATTTTATTGGACCAAGGTTGGAGTGAAATAGATAGTAAGTTGATTAAAAATTACGTATTATCTAATTTTACCCATGCCATTAAATTTATCAATCTTATTGCCGAAGATGCGGAAAAAGTTGATCATCACCCTGACATTAAATTGTATAAATACAAAAATGTCAGAGTAACATTAACAACTCATTCTAAGCGAAGGATTACAGAAAAAGACATTTTGCTTGCCAAGCAGATTGATAAGATATTTGATTCAATTAATTGATTTTAGCGAATCTCAATACCCTTATTGTAAGTCCCTAAAATTTGCATACCCCTTACCTTCTGTGAAATCATATTCATGGCATTTTTAAATTGCATAGGAGCTTTAAATTCTAAATCAACATGAAAGAAATACTGCCAATTCTCTCCAGGAATTGGATGAGATTGGATTTTAGAAAGGTTAATACCCTCTTGAGCAATACAATCTAAAATATACGACAAACTACCAGGCTCATGACTCGTACTAAAGTATAACGAAGCCTTTGTAAATCCTCCATTAACACCAACATCATTTTGTCGTTTTAGCAAGAAAAATCGAGTTTGGTTATTCTTGATACTTTCAATTTCCTCTTCCAAGATCTCTAAATCGTAAAGCTTAGCAGGTAAATCACCAGCAATTGCACCTACCCCATGTAGTTCTTTATCACGAATATTTTTAGCACTTAATGCTGTATCTTCCATCTCTACCAATCTGATGTGTGGATATTGACGAAAAAATGCTCTACACTGATTGATAGCCATTGGATGAGAATGAACCTCTTTTAAATCCTCAATTTTCTGTCCCGGCAATGCCATCAAGTTTTGCTTAACTCGTAAAAAGATCTCTCCCTCCACAACAAGACCTGAATCTTGTAACAATCCATAATTTTGCAAAATACTTCCAGCTATTGAATTCTCAATGGCCATTATTCCTGCATCGCAAACACTTTCATCATTAACAAGGTCAACAAGCTTGGCAAAATTTTCAGCTGGAATAATTTCTACATCCTCACCATAATATGCATTTGCCGCAATGTGATGGAAACAACCTTCCACTCCTTGAATAACAATTCTTCTCTTGTCCATTTTATTTTGGTTTTATTAGATATTTTTCAAAAAAAAAGTCCTGAATAATCAGGACTCTCTTTTAATGCATTTGTAATTTAAACCATAAGAATCCTGTCCTTCTCGTCTCCAAAAAAGAAAAAGCTAAAAAAGAAGCTAAAGGAAAATATGGTTCTCATTATATCGTAAAAAAAAGAGCCTTTCAAAAAAGGCTCAGTTAATATTTTATATCACACAAAACCTCTTCAGCACTATATGCTAAAAAAGAAAAAAAATCGGTTTGTGTGAACTCTATTCATAGTTTGTAAATCATTTGTACAGTTCAAAGGTAAAAAAATAATTTAAAAAATAATGGTTTTACATTAAATCAATTCAATTTCAACAACATAATTTAATGCAACAATAAGAGAAACAACTAAGTTTTCTCGATGTTTTTTAATATCTTTTAATCTGATTTTTATTATTTAAGAGAAAACCACATGAAACAACTCATCCTGCTATCATTTATTTTATTGAATGCATCGTGGATAAATGCTCAAAATACCAAGGAATACTCGGTTGCCATTTTGGGTGATGATTATATTCACGAAACAGACTCCATCTTAAATCGGTTGAAAGCTGAAATTAAATCTGTTGTATCTCAGGAAGCTACAATTGTATTTAAGGAGAAATATTTTTTAATGAACCAACTAAGCCAGGAAAAGGCAAAAGAAAACTATCAAACTGTAGTAAACTCCGATGATGTTGATTTGATATTATCCTTTGGTTCCCTTAACAATTTTGTGATTGCTCAAAACAAAACATTTCCGAAACCAGTTATTTTATTTGGTGTTATTAATGATGATTTTATAGAGTTTCCTGAAGGACAAAACACTTCTCAGGTTAAGAATTTGACCTATATTTTAACTCCAAAATCTTACAAAGAAGATTTATCCGAATTCAAAGAAATGTATCCCTACAAGAAAGTTGGGATTATTTTAGATGAGTATTTAACCGAAATCTACCCTGTAAAAGAAACATTAGACAAAATTCTTGGCGAGATCAAATCGGAGTACAAACTTATCTCAATATCATCTGCTGATGAGTTAGACAGCCAGCTTGAAGATATTGATGCTGTATATATTTCCGGAGGCCTATATTTCTCTAAGGAGGAAAGACAAAGAATGATTGATATGATTAACAATCGAAACTTGCCATCCTTCACTTCATTAGATGAAGAATTTTCTTCACTAGGAGTACTCCTTAATACACAACCTATAAATGAGTTAGATCAATTTTTTAGGAGAATTGCTCTAAACATTGAAGCTGCAGTATTGGGAAGTGATTTATCGGATTTACCGATTTACCTGGATGTTGAAACCAAACTTCTTTTAAACATCGAAACATCTTTTAAAATTAATTTTCCACTGAAATACAGTTTTTTAATTAAAACAAATATTATTGGAAATGCCAATAAGCTCTCTTACAAAAAGAAGTATTACCTAGATGATTTTGTTTATCAGCTTCTTGAAAAGAATTTAAGTTTAAAGGCTAGTAAGTTTGATATCAATTTGGCTAAACAAGAGATAAAATTGGCAAACAGTCAATATCTGCCAAACCTTACAACATCGGTAACTGGTTCGCACATTGATCCTGATTTAGCCAAGGTTTCAAACGGATCGAATCCCGAGTTTACCACAAGTGGTAATGTTAATATTGAACAACTGCTATTTTCGGAACAAGCCAGCGGAAATATCAAAATTCAGAAAACACTAGCAGCTGCCAGCCAGGAGAACTATAACGCCGTAGAAAAGGATGCAATATTAGATGCTGGTATTACTTTTTACAATGCATTAATTGCAAAGGCCAATTACCTAATTAATGATGAAAACCTAAGGGTAACCAGAAAGAATTTTGAAATTGCAAAACAAAATTACTCGGCTGGACAAACCGGAAAAGGTGATGTTCTGCGTTGGAAAAGTGAATTGGCACTCGCAACTCAAAATATCGTTAATGCTTACACCAACTTTATTCAAGCAATGCATGCCATCAATCAACTTCTAAATAATCCCATCAACTACAAAATTGACATCAAACACTCTTTGGTAGATGAGAATACAGAAGATCAATTTAATTACAAGGGTTTAATCGCACTGATTGATGACCCAATTTTAAGAAGTAAACTTTTAAAATATTTGGAGACAGTTGCTATTGAAAATGCTCATGAACTGAAATCTTTACAGTTTAATATTGAAGCATCAGAGAGAAGTGCAAAACTATATCAAAGAAGTAAATTCATTCCAAGCATTGCCTTGCAAGGAGGATACAATTATACTTTTTCAAGAGATGGAAAAGGAAGTAGATATCCAACAGGTATTGTGGGAGCTCCCGATGGATATTATAATGTTGGTGTACAATTAAGCCTGCCTATTTTTAATCAAAATCAAAGAAGTTTAAACAGACAAAAGTTTTTAATTCAACAGCAACAATTAAATATTCAGAAAGAAAATACAGAAACACTTATTAAGAAAAATGTAAATGATATTGTGTATACCATATTGAATTTATATACCAATATCGAATTATCAAAACTTACCACTAAAACAGCAAAAGAGAGTTTGGAACTTATGCAAATTTCTTACTCCAATGGAGCTATCGGAATTACAAGTTTAATTGATGCCCAACAAGCATACTTTCAAGCACAACAGCAACAAGCAAGTGCGGGTTACAACTTTTATTTAAGTCTGTTACAAATGGAAAGAATACTATCCTATTATTTTTTCCTAAATCCAGATGAAGAAAATCAAACCTTCATTCAAAATCTTCAAACCTATCTTTTAACCAATAATTAAACCAGCACAATTATGAAACCATTATACATTCTAGCGTTAGGCTTATTCTTATTTACATTTGGATCTTGTGGCAATAGCAACAAAAAGCAAAAACAAGAACGATATCGCCCAGTAAAATATCAAGAAGTTAGTTATTCAGGAATTGGACAAGTACGATCATTCAATGGAACTGCAAGATCTGATAAAGAAATCAATTTAAGTTTTAGAACATCTGGCATTTTAACGGTTTTAAACATTGCCAATGGTCAATTGGTAAAAAAAGATGATTTATTGGCAAGAATCGATAATTCAGAAGCTCAATTATCTTTGGAACAAGCAATATCAGCACTAAGTAGTTCTAAAGCTAATCTGAATACAGCAACCTCAACATTGGATAGAACAAGAACCTTGTTTGAGAAAGGAAGTGCTTCATTAAGTGATTATGAAAATGCAAAATCCTCTTACGCTTCGGCTAAAGCAAACTATGAATCCTCAAAACGAAGTGTAGAAATTCAGCAGAAACAAGTTGGTTATGGAATTATCTACTCTCCTTCAAATGGGGTTATTGCTGCTAAAAATGTAGAGAACAATGAGAATGTAAGTGCAGGACAAATTATTGCAGTTTTGAACGCTGGTAGTTTTATGGAGGTAAGTCTTGGTTTGCCTGAAAACGTAATCAACAGTGTACAAAAGGGCATGAAAGTATCAGCAACATTTCCTGCTCTACAAGGTAAAGAATATCAAGGTGTAGTAAATGAGGTATCTCCATCCATTAGCGAGGGATCAGCTACCTATCCGGTAAGAATAAAATTATTAGGCGAAACTTCTAAAGTAAAGTCAGGAATGGCAGCACATATCAAATTTAAATTTGCAGAAACAAATAATGGTGAAAGCTTAATTGTTCCGATTTCGGCAGTGGGTGAAGACAGCAAAGGCAACTTTGTTTTCGTTATAGAGAAAGAAAGCGAGAGTGTTGGAGTTATTAAAAAACAACATTTTAAAGTAGGCGTACTTTCACCCGTTGGATTTGAAGTAGAGAGTGGGTTAAAAGCAGGTCAGATTGTTGCTACTGCTGGTTTACAAACACTTCTTGACGGACAGAAAGTTAGTTTAAAATAGTATTCACCTCCAAACAAAGCAATTATGAATCTTACAAAATTTGCTATTGAAAAAAGCCGAATAACCTTTACTCTGCTTGCCGTGGTGGTGATTTTGGGCTTGGCCTTATACGAAACTTTACCAAGAGATAGTATGCCTCCATACACAGTTAGAGTGGCAACTGTTGTTTCTTCATTTCCTGGAGCTGGACCAGAAAGGGTTGAACTCTTGGTTACCGACAAAATAGAAAAGAAAGCGCAAGAAATCCCTGAAGTGAAAGAGATAAAAAGTACATCCAGAACTGGATTATCTGTAGTAACAGTAAGTCTTAAAGATGAAGTTGCTCCCGAAGAACTTCAGGCAATTTGGGATAAGCTTAGAAGAAAAATAAATAGTCTTAAAGAATTACCTCAGAATGTAAATCCAAGCCTTAATGATGATGACGTTGGAGTGGTGTATGGTATTATGGTAGGTTTAATAAGTGATGGGTACTCCTATGTAGAAATGAAAGAGGCAGCCGATGATCTAAAAGATGTCTTAATTAAGCTTGAAGACGCAGCCAAAGTTGAACTGGGAGGTGTACAAGATGAAAGAGTTTTTATTGAGTTTGACGAATCACAATTGAAAGAATATGGATTAAGCTCTTCTAAACTTCAAAGTATTATTGCATCTACCAATATTTTGGATTCTGGAGGAGAAATTAACCTTGAATCGGAAAGAATAGTACTTGAACCAACAGGTAACTATGAATCTTTGGAAAGTATTGAAAACACACTTATACCAATAGGTGATGGAAGTCAAGTGGTACAATTAAGAGACATTACCAGCATTCGTAAAGCATATGTTGAGCCTGCCAGTACCATTGTTCATGTAAATGGCAAACCAGCAATTTCACTTTCCATCTCTTTAATGGATGGTGCTAATATTATTAAGTTGGGTGAAGACGTAGATAAGGTTTTAGCCGATTGGAATGAACGATTACCAATTGGTTTAAATGTTCAACGTTTAACTTCTTTAGATCACTATGTGGATAAAAGTATCAATAATTTTATTGGCAATTTGGTTCAATCTATCGTAATTGTACTGATAGTAATGCTAATCTTCCTGGGATTGAGAACAGGTTTGATTATTTCCAGCTTGATTCCTATTGTAACCATCATGACACTAATGTTAATGGGACTTATAAACATGGGATTGAACCAGGTTACATTAGCTGCCTTAATCATGGCACTGGGAATGATGGTTGATAACGCCATTGTTGTATCAGAATCGATAATGGTTAAAATGGAGAAAGGAATGACTGTGAAGGATGCTGCAGTTTCATCTTGCTCCGAGTTAATTATTCCTTTGTTAATTTCAACCTTAACCACCTCTGTTGCCTTCCTATCATTCTATTTGGCAGAATCAACCATGGGCGATATTATGGGACCAATTTTCGTGGTTATCACATTGGCCTTAATATCTTCCTGGATCGTATCTCTTACCATTATTACCATGTTGTGTTTCTACTTCTTAAAAGTAAAACCAAAAGAAGAAGCTAAACCAAACTTCATGGATCGAATTTTCGATACATTAAAAGTATATTACAAATCCATCATTTTATCAGCTTTAAATCGCAAAGGCATTGTAATTGGCGGAATTGTTTTGCTATTCTTCCTATCCTTGAAAGGATTTAGTTTGGTGCCATTTATTTTCTTCCCTGATAGTGATAGAAATATGATTACCGTTGACATTAACCTGCCACTGGGAACCAAAATTGAACAAACCGAAAAGGTGGTAAAAGCAATCGAAAAACACATTGCAGATGAATTACAAGTAAATGATGAGAGAGAAAAGGGAATCATAGACTGGTCATCCTTTATTGGACAAGGACCGGAATCATATGACTTGGGATATTCTCAGGATGAAGCAAACTCAAGCTATGCTCACATCCTTGTAAATACCAGCTCCTTTGAAGAAAATGCAGAAATGATTCGTCGATTAGATGAATTCAGTTTTAAACATTTTCCAAATGCCGATGTGAAAGTCTCAGCTTTGGGTTCAGGAGGTGGTGGTACACCTATTGAGATAAAAGTAAAAGGAAACAACCCAGATATATTGGCTGACCTTTCGGAAAAGATCAAATCAAAATTATCACAAATACAAGGAACCAAAAACGTTAAGGATGACTGGGGCCCAAAAACCAAAAAATTTGTGATCAATATCGATCAGAACAATGCACAAATTGCAGGCATTACCAATCAGGACATCGCTACTTCGTTAAAAACTGTATTGGATGGTTTTCAAACTGGTGAATATCGCGAGGATGATAAAAATATTCCGATACTATTAAGAGGGTTCTCAAGTCAAAATCAAAGCTATGAGAAGATAGAAACCATGAATGTTTTCTCGCAAAGTTCAGGAAGAAGTGTTCCTCTTTCTCAGGTAGCCAGCATTATTCCACAATGGCAATATGCAAAAATTAAACGCCTCGATTTGATTCGAAGCATTAATGTTTCGAGCGAAATCACAGAAGACGGAAATGCATCTGAAATTATGAATGAGGTACTACCGTGGTTGGATGAAGATATAAAAACCTGGCCAATGGGTTACGATTACGAACTTGGTGGTGATAGTAAAAACACTGCTGAAAATATGGGGGCTGTAATTGCATATCTGCCATTATCAGCATTTCTAATTCTGTTATTACTGGTTATTCAATTCAATTCATTTAGAAAAACAGCAATGGTGGTAAGTACCATTCCATTGGGAGTTATTGGAGTAGTAATAGGTTTAATTGCACTTCGCTCCTATTTTGGTTTTATGGCCTTCCTGGGTGTAATATCACTTGCTGGAATTGTGATTAATAATGCCATTGTTCTAATTGACAGAATAGAAATTGAGCTCGCCGAATTGAAACGAACGCCACAAGATGCCGTAATTGCAGCCTGCCTGCAAAGATTCAGACCGATTTTGTTGACCACATTTACAACTTCCCTGGGATTAATTCCATTGTATCTGGGAGGAGGATTAATGTGGGAACCAATGGCAGCTTCAATTATGATAGGATTACTTTTTGGTACAGTAATTACCTTGATTTTTATGCCTGCACTATATAGTGTATTCTATAAAGTGAATTATAAAGATTATCAATTTAACGAGTCACTGCTACAAGACTAAAACAAATGGTGCTGTATGATTTATAATGAGTAACTCTAAAGAAGTGACTAAAGTACTTAGAATACTTGGAGTACTTAAAGTATTAGTACGATAATGTTTTTTTAATCAGTTTATTCAATACAAGTTTAAATGAGTGAATGTAATGTTTATACCATACATTTTAATTTTAAGTACTTAAGGCACTTTAAGTATTTTAAGTACTATTTAGTAACTCACCCACCAAAAATCATATAGGACCAAACAAATAAAACTCAAGCAAGCCTGTCAATTTTCATTGACAGGCTTTTTTGTACATATTAACAAATCAATAACAAGCCAGATTATTCTGTTTCAATGATTAATGGTATATTTAATACTTACAAGTCTTATTTATGCTATATCATGAAGATTCTATTCTCGATTGCCTTACTATTTGCAATCAATACAACAGTTCAATCTCAGGACTTTGAAACCTTAAATTTTAAGGAACTAAAACCTATATTCCACCTTCAGAATGATACCACATATGTTATCAATTTCTGGGCCATGTGGTGCAAACCCTGTGTTGAGGAACTCCCGGAATTTGAACACATCCGAAAATCATATGAAAATACAAAAGTAAAGGTCTTATTGGTAAGCCTGGACTTTGGATCCAAAGTAGAGGAACGCCTTAGCAGATTTCTTATGAAGAAAAATATAAATGCTGAAGTTGTAATTCTAGATGATCCGGATGCAAACTCCTGGATTGGTAAAGTGGATGACGAATGGGATGGTGCATTGCCAGCAACAGTGGTATATAAAAAGGACAAAAGAAAATTCTTTGCCAGGAAAGTAACTTATTCTGAACTAGCAGAGACAATTGATAATTTGAATAGATAGAAGTACTAGTATTAACCAATTTATTTAGATGATGAAAAAAATATTATTCCTAAGTTTCCTGCTACTATCAGCGGTAGCAATTCATGCTCAAGGTTATAAGGTAGGCGATTCAGCTACAGATTTCAAGCTGAAAAATATTGATGGCAAACACATCTCATTGGCCGATTATAAAGATGCAAAAGGATTTGTGGTGATCTTTACCTGTAACCATTGCCCATATGCCGTGGCTTATGAAGACAGAATCATTGATATCGATAAAAAATACAAGAAGAAAGGTTTTCCTGTAATTGCTATTAATCCGAACGATCCTGCGGTGGTTCCTGGCGATTCTTTTGAAGGAATGCAAAAAAGAGCAAAAGAAAAAGGTTTTACTTTCCCTTATCTTTTTGATGCAAAGCAAGAAGTGTACAAGAATTTTGGGGCTACCAAAACGCCACATGTTTACATTTTAAGCAAAAATGGTAAAAATCTTAAAGTAGAATATATTGGTACTATCGACAACAATTATAAAGATGCCTCGAAAGTAAGTACCAAATATGTTGAGGATGCCATTAATTCTCTTTTAATGAATAAAAAACCAGCAGTAACTTATACAAAAGCCATTGGTTGCTCAATTAAAACAAAAGGATAGATTTTAATTATGAATTATAAGTGATAAATTATAAATGAACACAGCTAATTAACTGAGTTAATTAGCTGTTTCTATTAATTCATAATTGAAAAATTATTCTGTAATTTTTAACGACAACTTTCCTACAACTCTTCCCGTTTCGCTGTATTGATGTGCTTCTGCAATATCATCCAATTCGTATGACTTGTCGATGTGCGTTTTAAGTAATCCAGCATCAACAAAGTCGGCCAACAACTCAAGATCTTTTTTACTTTCCTGTACAAAGATCTTTTTCATTTTCTTAGAGCTTACCAAATTGTGGATTGATCCCAAGAGAAGTATATTGAAAGAAGGTAAAGTAGTTACATAAACTCCACCTCGCTGCAACAAGTGTTTCACTTTTGAATATTCCAGATTACCAACCACATCAAAGAAGATATCGTACTCTTCCTGAAGTTCCAATAAATTTTCATTTTGGTAATCGATCACTCGATCAGCTCCCAGTTCTTTTGCAAATTCAACATTTCGTGTACTGCAAACGCCTGTTGCTTTACATTTAAATGCCTTGGCCAATTGTAAAGCAAACGAACCAACGCCGCCTGAACAACCATTGATCAACACACTCATTCCTGTTTTTATTCCCCCCATATTGCGCAAAGCCTGCAAAGCAGTTAATCCAGCCAAAGGAATAGTAGCTGCCTCTTCAAAACTCATGGTCTGAGGCTTTAGAGCCAAATGATCGGGAGTTGTAGCCACATATTCAGCATATGCTCCATTCTTGATAATATCCACCTTGCCAAACACCTCATCACCAGCACGGTAAAACTGCACCTTATTCCCTACCTCCAATATACGACCAGCGATATCTCCACCTAAAATACAAGGCAATTTCTTTCGCATAAATAGTTTTAGCAAACCTTTTCTAATCTTCCAGTCCACTGGATTAACAGAGGAGGCATACACCTCCACCAATACTTGATTATCTTTTATCTTCGGTCGATCCAAGTTGGTAATTTCCAACACATCAGGAGAACCATATTTTCTCATTACAATAGCTTTCATCGTTGTTTTCTTTTCGGTTAAGGTCTTATGCCAAATTAACTAAAGGTTGATCTTTAATAAATTTGGCATTAATTGTCCTGAGTACAAAACTCACTAATCAATTTACGACAAGTTTAGCTCAATTTCAAGCCATTAGATGGTAGCCTCTTCTGACTACCTATCAGCCAAAAGGAAAGTAATCTCAACATGATCAGTCAATACTATTGGATCTGGATTGGTGAATGATTGTGCCCCCGAATATCCAGCCTTACTCACTCTCATTTCGGCCATATGTAGCTTTGGTCCGTATATGGTTTTAACTGTTCCATAGTTAATATTCTGAATGCTTTTAAGCTGAACCTCTGCCGACTCTGCCAATACCTTTGCTTTGGTTTTTGCATCTGTAACAGCCATAGCAATTAATTTGGCCTCGGTAGATTTAATCAATTCAGGACTCAAACCATAGTTGGCATTATAATTCAGTTCAACATCTGATGATTTTAACACTTCAAGACAAGAGTGAATTAATTTTGGTTTAGCTTCCAACTTTAGCTTGATACTGTAATTGGCACGGTAACCATCAGGAATTTGTCGGCCCGATGAATAGGTTTTCTCTTCATTAATTCGCTGGCCAACATCAAATATTTTCAAACTCTCAATCTTTGCCAATTTCAAAGATTTCTTTAATCGATCAACATCAGAAAAATTTTTGTCCAAACAAGCTTCATATTCGTCTGCCTTAGTGCTCAAATTTACCGATATCTCAACAATATCAGGCTCTTGAAATATTTTACTCTCTCCTCTTACATCTAGAGTAGGATAAGTATTTTGAGCATTTACACTTATGCTAGTTATAACGATCGCTACTAATAGAATTAACTTCTTCATAATTTTTAATTTATTGATTTTTTACCTCTTATATTCTCTAAAGAAAAAATTCACACCCAATTAAAAGACAGTTTGGTCTTTTTTAACTACCTTGCGTCCACTAAATTCAAAACACGTTTGATTTAGGAACGATTACTTGCAATAATACCGATTATTAATTCGTATAAGTCATTTGTCCGAATAACTCCAAATGTCTAACCAATTATATATCGGCATTTCTATTTAATATTTCACAGTTTCGCTAAAAGCTCACTTTGAAATTTAAATGGTCTAAGTTATCAATGTAAATTATCAACAAAAAAGGCTCTCTTCACGGGAGCCTTTTTAGCATGCATAATTTTATCTCATTTTATCCCAATCGCCATCAAACAACAATTGGGCCAAGTTTTTTCTTTCGCGCTTAGGCGATTCCATTTCTCGCATACTTTCGGGCAACTGTTCCGCATCTCCCAGGTAGCCAAGAGCAATCATGGTAACCGGCTCAAAATCTTCCGGGATATCAAAAACCTCACGAGCCTTTTCGGTCGAGAAACCAGCCATTTGATGCATGTACAAATTCATGCTCATGGCTTGCATGGACATGTTTCCAATGGCCAATCCCAAATCATGACGTGCATGGGCATTGGGATTTTGATTGCGTGCAAATTTTTTGGATACCACGGTTAAAATAATCATCGGAGCCGTTTTTACCCACATCTGATTAAACTCCCCCAAACAAGAAAACAACTGTTCATATCGTTCAGGATAGTCCTTGGTAGCATATACAAATCGCCAAGGTTGTTCGTTAAAACATGAAGCAGCAAAAGAGGCCGCCTCAAACAATTTTTCAATCTTGTCCTCCTCTATATCCTGATCGGCGAAAGCTCTCGGACTCCATCTTTTATCTATTAATTCGTGTATCTGTGCCATATAAATTGGTTTAAAGTTTTTCACAAGCCTCAAAAATCAAATCCCAAGCTCCAAATAATAATGTGGGGTTTGGGGTTTGGATTTTGAAGCTTGAATCTGAATATAACTCTTTTTTAACAATTATTAAGGACTTGGTAGTATTAAATTCTATATATTTGGAGCTGATTTTAATATCATTACATCAATTGTAGAGATATTGTTCCGATATGAATTGTATCTAATTTTTAAAACAATTCGTAAGCAATGAATGTTTAAAAAGATATCGGATTTAATCATTTAGAATCTTTGAAATAAGAATGAGAGCGAGCGTTTATTTACTGATACCTCTGTTACTATTTATGCTTTTGGTAGACATTTACACCTACCGTGGCATTAAACCTCTGATTGCAAGAATTAACAATTCTATTGCACGACACACATTAACGTATTTATTCTGGAGCATTTCAGTTTTTATTTTTGCTGCTTTTACCACATTCATGTTTGGTATTAAGCACGTGCAAAAAGCCGATGCCTACATCTATTCTGGCTATTTGGTGGCCGGATTTGCGTTATTTTATTTTCCAAAGTTTGTATTCATATTTTTCGTCTTAATAAAGGACATACAAGGGGCGATTAGGAGAACCATAGCATGGTTCAGAGAGAGAAGGAATAGAAGTGTACCACAATTTAATTCGAAGAGAAAAATGGAGAGATCCGAGTTTTTGTACCAAATGGGATTGGTATTGGCAGCCATTCCGTTTGCATCTATCCTTTACGGAGTAACCAAAGGAAAATTCAACTACCGAGTAATGCGCGAGAGCATTCGTTTCAGCAATCTTCCGAAAGCATTTAAGGGATTAAAAATTGTTCAGATATCGGATATGCACCTGGGAAGTTTCAACAAAAACTTCGAGAAGGTAGAAAAAGCCGTAGAACTGATTAATGAGCAAGAACCAGATTTGATTGTTTTTACTGGCGATTTGGTAAACAACTTTGCCGAAGAGACCGATGGTTGGGCTCCTGTTCTGGCTAAAATGAAAGCTAAAATTGGCAAATACTCCATACTGGGCAACCACGATTATGGCGATTACTCCTATTGGCGATCGGAAGAAGACAAGGCCAAAAACCTTGCTGCAATTAAATATTTCCACAAGCAAATGGGATTTCGATTGTTATTGAACGAAACCGAAACCATTAATGTGAAAGGAGAAGAAATTGCTTTGGTAGGGGTTGAAAATTGGGGCAAACCTCCATTCCCTCAGCATGGCGATTTAAACAAAGCTACCCAAGGCACCGAACATCTTCCATTTAAAATATTGTTGAGCCACGATCCTTCGCACTGGGACGAGGAGGTGATTAAAAACTCGAATATCGACCTTACTTTTGCAGGACACACCCACGGCATGCAATTTGGAATTGAGCGTGCAGGCATAAAATGGAGTCCGGTGCAATACAAGTACCCTCGCTGGGGAGGATTGTATCGCGAAGGCGATCAGTACCTGTATGTGAATCGCGGGTTTGGATTCATTGGTTTCCCTGGTAGAATTGGTATGCCACCCGAAATTACCGTAGTGGAATTGGCATAAAACAAAAGCTCCAATACTAATTGGAGCTTTTTTTTATTTCGACTCATCGTAAATTGGAAGCCTTATTTTAAAACTTGTACCATTGCCCACGTGGCTTTCAACCTTAATTTCACCATTGTGCTTATCAGCAATTTCTTTAGAAAGGAGTAAACCATATCCCGATCCCATTTCACCTGAAGTACCCATACTCGATTGAGGATGCTCTTTATCAAACAAATTGTTCAGTTGATTTTCATCCATTCCTACTCCTGTATCTGTAATATCAATTTCGATCATATTACCGATTACCCTTGTTTGTACGGTAACGATACCTTGCTGGCGCGAAAACTTAATTGCATTTCCCAAAATATTTCGAATCATTGTAGCAATTAAATCTTTGGTACCAAATGTTGATTTGGCCTCTCCAAATATTTGCACCAACTGTATCTTTTTTAATGCAGCAGTAGGTTGTACAATTTGTAATACTTCTGAAATTAGCCTGTGTACATCTATTTTCTCCAATGTAGATTCAGCTTGTTTTTCAAGATCACGTGCATACACTAGTAAATTATCCAAAAGCTCCAGGTTTTTTGTAGAAATATTACAAATCAATTCTGCGTATTTTTTGGATGATTCATCTTTACTCGCTTCTAAATTCTCCAGTAATAATCTCGAAAAACCAATCAACGAATGGAAAGGACTTCTTAAATCATGACCAATGATAGAGAAAATCTTATCCTTAGCAAGCATCAATTCATGTATTTGCTTATGCTGAATTTGCAATATGGAATGAGTAGAAATTTTTGAAAGTAACTCTTCCAACTGAAATGGTTTTGTGATTACATCCCTACATCCTAATTTAAATGCTTTTGAGATATTTTCCTGATCGGTTTTCTCGGCCATAAAAATAACGGGAGTATTACTGTTTAAATCACTCACTCTTATTTTTTCGGCAAAAGCAAAACCATCACGTGGCATTCTGATATCAATTAACAATAGGTCAAACTCAATTTCATTGCACAGTTCATAAGTTTCCTCGTATGAACTTGATGTTCTTACGTAATAGTTTGAATCTTCAAAAAAGCTTGAAATCAGATGTAGGTTTTCAGGTTTATCATCAACTACCAGGAGCTTGATAACATTTAGTGTATTCATTTTAGATCTTTAGTTCGTAGAAATAGTCTTCCAAATTTATATTATTTTCCAACATGTACAGTTTCAGTTTTATATCTGATTCAACAGTATGCCTAAGAAACCATTCTTTTAAAAATGTATGAAATCCTTCAAAATTACAATTTTTAAACTTTGCCAGGTTAAATTTTTCCAACAATTCAAAATGTTCAATTTGATGCTCTTTAAAAGCAGGGTAATTCATTCTACGCATAGCATTTTCCTCACTAATAAAATGAAATTCTGCATACTTTTCTATTTCATTCATAATTCTAAACAACTCTTCATCAGAACGCTTTAAATTGATTTCATACTTAAAAGAATTCAACAATTCTATAAAGATTTTATGTTCGAAGTCTATTCTCGCAATACCTGTTTCAAAATCAGACTTCCATTCTATTATCCCATCTAATCCTCTACTTCCCATATACTTATGTTTTAATGTTAGTATAATGTTGCCTAACAAACACCTTGCAACTTGTGGTAACTCCCAAAAATCAGCCAGTTCGCACATTGGGTATTGGCGTTATGTCTAATATATGAAATTATGTGTAAGAATTACTTATATATTCTAACATTTATTAGAGATAACATCATAACACACTCTTTATCAGAATTAGAACCCATACATTCAGTCATAAAACACCCCATACAAAACAAGTCTGCATGGGGTAAAATATAATAGATTGTAAGTAAAAATTACGACTCGTTGCTTGAAGCTTCGCTAACAACTTCTTCTTCAGTAGTTTCTTCCTCTTCTTTTTTGGGTTTACGAGCATCTACAACTGCATTGTACTTTGGAATCACACTATTTACCTGATTAATAATGGTAGCATATGTCTCATCATCGCTAATTGTGGCAAATGCTTCAATTCGCGTTGTCAACGCTCTGTACGATTCTATCATTTGATTACGAATATCAATAATTTTCACATCCGATTGCTCAGCATCCTCCTTAACACGATCTAGATAATCCGTATTAAATTTAGCGTTAGCTGCCTCTAACTCGTTGGCCCAATCTGTAAGAGATAATTTACTTAAAGCATTTATCAAAACACTTTCACTTTTCCATTCTTGTAAAATAGAATCAAGTATTGCCGTTTCGCCCTGGTAATTTTGCTTTGCAATACGTGAACCATATTTACTTAAAGAATTAAGTAATACAGTAGCTGCCATTACATATTCAGTATCGAAGTGATTACAAAATCCTTCAACCACTGCTTGAATACCATTTATGGCTTTATCACGACGTGCATCATCCTCTTCTAACAATTTGGTAATCTCACTTCCCCTATCAGGCATATACAATGCCGTCATATCTGATAATAAGGATGATAAAGAATCTGATTGCATTTTCACTTTCAAAGTTTCCAAATCATAACCAGTAAGTATTTCAAGAAAATTCTTATTATACTGGATAAATTCATTGTGTCTTAGTTGTCTTAATTGTATGGATTTAAAATTCATAATGTGTTAGTTTTTATTATTTTCACCAATGAAGTTATTTAATTTATAGATAACAACCAATTAATTTCATAATTTTTTCAAATCGTAAAATAAAATACGAATAACTCTTCCATAAAACCATCATTCCATTGGCGCCATGTATTTCATAATTAAATACTCCTTTAAAGCAGATAAACATGAGTGGATAAAGGACCGTTATTTATCTCCTCCCACGGGCGAGAGCAAAATAATGGTATGTTATTTTCTTCCTCCCCACGGGAGGAGCAAAATAATGGTCGTTATTTTCGTGCTCCCCAGGGGAGGAAAGAAATAACAACATAGCATTGATATTTTTCCTCTTGAATTGAAGAAATATTAAAGATTGAAGTGTGGCTGTATTAATAGTTGCTGTGTACCATTTGTAATTTGAGAAGTATTCCTAACAGTACAAAGAGAGGTAGTTAACTTATACAAAAACTAACTTTCTTATTTTTATTGATAATGAATTAGTGTACAAGACAATGCTGTTTGTGATTTATGATTAAATTTAGTGTGCTAACAGAAATTGATTTTTAACCTCTTACACAACAGATAAGTATTATAAGGTGCATTGCACTATATTCAGACATTGTGATACATAAGCCCCAAGTGAAAATGAAAATATTTTTAACATTAATATCTATCTTATTTCTATTTAGCTGTAATTGTGATAAAAGCCTTTCATCCAAATTTGATTGTAAAAATGTACTCATAGATGAACAACTAGAAGCACTTGCAAACTACAATAAAGATTTTTACGACGAAAACTATTCAGGAGAAGTAATTAGCTATTTTGATAATAATGATAAGCAAATTGAATGGAAATTATACTATAAAAATGGCGAAATAATAAAATACGAAAGTTTTCATGGTAATGGTGATCCTAAAATAGTTATGCCTGTAAAATGCAACGCTGAACATGGAATTGTAACAGTGTACATGAATCAAGGGAAAATAGCATATGAAATTGAATATAAATTAGGACATAAGGATGGAATTGGAAAATCTTACTATGAAAATGGGAAAATTCATAAATTAGTTCGGTTCGAAAATGACAAAAAGCATGGAAAACAATATGAATTTTCAATTGAGGGTGATACAATTTTGATTGAAAAATATGAACATGGTAAGAAACTTAAATAACGAACCACAAACCAACACTAGCAGAGATATAAATAAAAGTATAAGTATTGAAAACTAAACTAACAATTCTATTCATTTTATTAATTCTAGTTAAATTGTCATTTGGGCAGATTACCATTACCGGTACTGTTTTAAATGAGGAAGACTGGAAAGGTTTGCCAGGTGTATGGATTAATGAAGTCGGAACGACAAATACTGTAACAGCTGATTTAAACGGAGATTACAAAATTATTGTCAGTGATACTACAAGTTTTTTGGAATTTAGTTTTATAGGTTTTTTGACAAGGAAAGTACCTATTAATGGACAAACTGTAATTAACACGTCCTTAAAAACATATACTATTTATGAGGCATGGGATCAAAAAATTGGATTATATGCCCTTTCGGGCATTAGAAAAACTCCATTGGGAGCACGATTTGAATTTAGAACTCCAATAGTTAGCCCTTTTGCCATTAAATTTCAATTAAACTATTTGACAGATTTTGACCGTAATAAAAAAATTGATGTAAATTTTAGTTTGTCACAATATCGATTTCAGATTGGACCAAATACTTGGCTATATGGTTATGTTGATTTTAATTATCGAAAGCTGCGTATTCAAAACTGTATTGATATGCTTTCGTATTCCGTAGAAAACCATGCAAGATTATATAACCACAATATTATTCTTGGTTTGGGTAAGATTTCATATTCTCCTGAAAATTTGGATAAGCATTCAGAATATGGATTAATAGCAGGTTACAAGAAAGAAATTCCGAAATTGGATTTCTTAAGCTTAACCTACAAGATGGGATTTTACAAAGATAAATTTGTATATTTTTTTCAAATGGATAAACGATTTAAAAGAGTTAAGACTTTTATGACTTATAATAAAATTGGTGACTATGAAGAGATAATGCTTGGTGTTGGATTTGAATTAACTTACTTTTTTAAATATCAAAAAGATGCACTTAAATACACAACACAATAAGTACCTCTTGCCAAAAAAGTAAATCGAGAGTTCTAATTTTAGTAAACCAGTATGTATGTAACGTTTCCAAAACAAAAGAAAATATGAAATATTTCACTTTTACAATTTTATTACTTTTCATGTTCTCATGTTCTGAACCAAAAGAACTTCAACAAATAGATCTTGCAGTTAACCAAAAGATAATCGATAAATTCTCGAGTTATGATTCTAAACTCTGGGATGATTTAGAAACTGAATTTTATCAGCGCTTAGAAAACTTAAATTTGATGAATTCGAAAAGTGATAGCCTGCAGGCTCTTAAGAACTTGATGACTTATGTAACAACAACGGGATATCCAGATGAATTTTATGTGGATTTAAAAAATCCACAAAATGTAACATTGATTAATAACCTACAAAAAATTGGTTTTAAACAAGATGATGAATCAGCTAATGAGTTCCTGTATGATTTGATTAGTCCAATTCTTAAGGAGTATAAAGAATTCGAACAACTTTCGAATTCTCCAAGAGATATGCTGATTGCTTTTGGTACATTAAACCCTGATTCAATTAGAATTAGTTTCGACTTGTCAACGCTTGATTTTAGCAAAAATTATGAAACCAATGATTTGAAAAGACCTGGATTGTATAAAAGTCTTCTGATTTTTTATTTTAGTAGAATGATATCTGAAAATAGATAAGCTCCTGCTAACACAACCTTAGGATAATTAACTCTGGTAAACATAGTAAGCCAAAAACTTATGAAATGATGAAATACTTAATCAACATAGCCATTCTTCTAATAGGCATTGTAATCGGTATTACCATTACAAAACATTTTTGGGGAGTGAATCAACTCAATTCAGAAATTGACTTAATCAAAAAGGAGAAATCTGAATTAATAGAAATCATTAACGACAATGCCAAAATTCTACAACTACTAAACAATTATGACCTTGCTGAAGCTGACAGTGAACAAACAAAAATTGAGCTTGATGGTTTGATCTCTGATATTAAAGAAAAACAGAATGCGGGTTACTCATGTGGATATAGAATTTTTGATATAGAAGCAGATTCGAACAATAATGCTATAGACACCGTTTTTTCAAGACATACTTTCATTGTTCAAGAATATGGGATAGCATGGGATTATATTATCCCACAAAATTAAACTGCGTTCAAAACACTATCATCCAATTAACAAAACCACGCAACCATCTGATAACAACCACATCTTACCAATATATTCTAACAACAATCACACAAAAATGAAAACACTAAACCTATCGTTCCTACTTATCTTATTGATTCTATCTGTAGCCTGCGATGAAACTCGCTACGGAGGAGGCGGATACAAGTACAATACTGGTAGTCTTCCTGAAACTCCCGTTAATTTGGAAGATTTTAATACCGAGTACGATGATTACAACTCTACTGCTCCTACATTGGGTTATCTGATTCCATTCTGCTTTTCCACCAATAGAAATAGCCAGGGAAATGATTTTGACGTGATTTATCAACCAATGAATGTGAATTTCGACAAAACCACAGGTGAATTTACAGTGAGCAATGAATATTCCAATTGGGGTATTTACAAGGAAGAATATGACATTATAGAAGCGGGAATCGATAAAATTAAAAGCGTTGGCAATGAGTTTGGGCCTAACCTAATTATTACACGCGATTTTAATGATACTTATTTCTCACTTTTGTATGCAAGCAATGTTTCGGGCGATTTTCAGATCTATTTTATCTCTAACCTCAGCGAAGCGAACTTTACCAATCCCAAAGAAGTATCATTTCTGAACTCTGAATTTGACGATCTTTATCCTTGTTTCAATTCCGACAATACCAAGATTTTTTTCTGTTCGAACCGCGAGGAGGACAATTTCGATTTCTATTCCGTTAATGTAGATTCTGATATGGATTTGGAAACTCTTTTATCTGATGATACATTACACGAAGTCAATAAAGAAGAGGCACTCTCGAGTACAGCGGATGACAAGTGTCCATTTATTTTTGGTAACAAAATGGTTTTTGCCTCGAACCGAGAAGGTGGCTTTGGCGGATACGATTTGTACTACTGTAATTATGAAAACGGGAAATGGAGTCAGCCGATCAACTTTGGAGAAGGCATTAATTCTGAATTCGACGAATATCGACCAATATTGATAGATGAAGGAGTTAGCTACACCCAAACCATGATGGTATTTTCATCGAACAGAACCGGTGGAAAAGGAGGATTTGATTTGTATTTTGTAGGTATCGACTACGAACATACAGATTGGTAAAATCAGCAAAAATGTAATTTCATGCCCAGACCAAAAACAAAAGAAGAACTGCTAAATGCCAGTTGCGAAAACTATTCAAAATTGTTTACTTTAATAGATTTATTAACCCATGAAGAACAACAAAAAGAGTTTGTGTTCGAGGATAGAGACCGTAATGTTAGGGATGTATTGGTGCACCTGTATGAATGGCAAATTTTGTTGCTAAACTGGGTTCAATCCAATCGATCAGGAACAACAGCAAAGTTTTTACCCGATAATTACAATTGGAAAACCTATCCTGACATGAATGTAAAAATATGGGAAAAGCATCAGGAAACAGATTATGAAAAAGCCGTTTCCCTTTTGAATCAAACACATGAAAAATGCATGGATTTGATTGACTCATTTACTGAAGAAGAACTGTTTACAAAAAAACATTTTCCCTGGACTGGTTCAACCAGTTTAGGCAGTTACTGTGTCTCTTCAACTTCGAGTCATTACGATTGGGCCATTAAAAAAATAAAGAAACACAAGAAATTGATAAGATCATAAATGAAGAAACAACTCAACATACTGCTCACCTCTCTTGTTCTGTTATGCTCGTGCAAAGGACAGGAGTCGGTAATTGACAATAGTGTAGTGAAGGATTTAAATATTGATCTTTATCTGGGGAAGTGGTATGAAATTGCTCGCTTCGATCACAGTTTTGAAAGAGGTTTGGTGGGTGTTACAGCCCACTATTCCATGCGTGAGGATGGGAAAATAAAGGTAGTGAACTCGGGTTACAAAGGGAGTTTGGATGGAGAGAGATCGGAAGCCATTGGCAAAGCGAAAATTCCCAACCCAAACCTTCCTTCCAAATTGAAAGTTTCCTTCTTCTGGATTTTTTATGGCGATTATTTTGTTCTGGAATTGGATGAAGATTACCAGTGGGCCATTGTTGGCAGCAATACCGATAAATACCTGTGGATCCTTTCCCGAAATCCACAAATGGATGATGAATTGTACCTCGAACTACTGAACAAATTAAAAGCAAGAGGTTACGACACCAGCAAATTGATAAAAGTGGAACAGCGAAAGAAGTAAAAATCAGATTAAGTCTAAAAAAGAGGGTGTCCAAAAAGCAAGTTCAATCGAATACAATGTCATGTTGAATGAAGTGAAACATCTGTTAATCAAAGGGACAGATTCTTCTCCCGAGGCTTCGGGATCAGAATGACTGAACTCTTTGGACACCCTCTTTTTATTAATGATGTGATGTAAGTTTAATATGCTGCCAAATTGAAAGAAATCAGGAAATCGGCAAACATGCTATTGGTTTGATTTTCGTAACCCAATCGAACCCCTAAATCAAGAGGAGCCGAAAATCTTAATACATGCAGATCGGTCCTTAGTTCAATACCACCTGAGAAATAATCATTTTCAAACTGGAAAACATCTCCTTCCTCATTTTCCAGGTATTTTTTCTCGTATCCATAATCTGCAAAGGCATTCATTTTAATGCGCTTAAAATAGGCCAAAGGCCCCAAGTTCCAATCCGGATAAAAAAGAGGCATTGCATAATCTATACCTACACTTGCAATGTGTTTTCCATATAAATCGCTCATCCCTCTTGGACTCTTTACCATATTCGAAAATCGCGAATGATTTAACGAACGATATTGATACCCACCATACAATTTGATTCCATGATGTTTTACCAATCCAGGAAAATACAAATGTCCCTCAGCAGACCAGGTATTGCCCAGATCTCGATCACCCCAAGGAGTATCACGGTAGTTCAACTCCCATATTTGAGCCCATTGGTATTGCACATCCCTTGGTGCTGTTTTAGCAATATTGTATCCAAACAATTGGTATTCCATAATTTCCTGTGTGAAGGACTCATTGCCAAAATTGTACTCACCTATACCAAGTGTATTATTTTGAGTTGTTGCCAACGCTTGAGTACTTAAATCGCCAAATTTTACAATACTATATGTGAATTTTGGAATCAGTTTCCTTGTATATTGCCCCGAAGACAAATTAAAAGGCAAGCTGATGCTGTTTTCCCACTCCCATTGTTTCCACTCGGTATTCACCAGTAATGTATCCATCTGCTCTGGTTGCAGGCGCTGTGCTATGGTAGCATAAGTAGTATTTCTATCTCCTATTGTAAATTTAGAATCTAATATTGGAAACCATCCTCTATATGAAAGATTGGCATAAAACTGACCGTTATCAAAGCCTTCCTCCTTTTTGTAGCCTACCGTAGTCAGCAAGGTACTCAACTTATTCTGACTGGCAACTGAAACTCCTACATCTGCTTTGCCATCAATGCCATCAACAAACATCGGTGCCCAGGAATGAAAGTTGAACAAATTGGCCAATTTCGAGTAATTCCTTACTTCAAACCGATCGAGATTGGTAGTATCGGCATCTAACTTTTCGCCCAATTGATTGGATAATTGTTCAGCCAATGGGTATTGATGAAAGTCGCCCTTCCATTCCTTCCATTTTCTTTTGTCAACAGCTGTTTTTACAAGAAGGTAGCCATCTGAGGTATAATCAGAATAGTACAAATTCTTATTGGAATCAACAAAAGCATCTCTGGCTCCAAATCGTGAAGAAGTTACCTGGTATACTTTCTTAGTATTTAAATCAAGAGCAAAAATATTATCGATGCCTGTAAATGAAGCATTAAAATACAGGTAATCATCGTAAAGCACAGGACGCGACATGTCGGCGTATCCAGAACTAAAAAGCTCTTCTCTTTCATGCGACTTCAGATTCAATTTCACAATCTGCTTCCCTTCGTTATTCAAAACAATTAGAACTACATTCTCACCATCGATATATTGAGGCGTCTGAAAATACTCGTTCTTACTCGCAGCAATTCGTTGTTTGATTAATCCTGTTTCATGATCAATTATTACAAGACCATTATCTCCCTTCTGATCTGACGAAACAGCAACGATTTCACTTGCATCCATATTAAATGATGGAGCAAACAACGAGTTCTTGAAGCGATGTGACTTTTTCACTTTTGATTTGGTATTGTAAGTCACCAAAATACTTTTGTCTGCATGTTCCCAACGAATGTTCTGTTTCGATTCTGCCCACAACAGGTAACCCTTTCTATAATCATAGTCGATATTTGACAAAAATCCCGGCACCAAAACCTTAGCTGATTTTCCGTTAGCATCCAACTTTTCAAAACACAAAGCATCCGATAGACCATGCTTTAAATAGATTAAATCACCCTGCTCTGTTACATGTGGAATTCTTTTGCTGGTAAAGTATTTTTCTCTATCACTCACTAACTGATAAGCTGATTTATCCGTTTCAGCATCTTGTTTCTTCCACTCCCAAAGCAACTCTTGCATGGTATCGAAATACAGCAATAGCTTCCCATCAGAATACTTTTTCGCTCCCTGAACTTTCTCCCAATCCACATCTTCTGCTTTCCCATACTTCTTCTGAAGCTCAAGTTTAACTTGTTCTCTATTGGCGGATAAATTTTTCTTTATTCCATTTGAAAAACTAACTACTCCTAACGGGTAGCGAGCTACATTCGTTAGAGCATTGTCCCAAATGTTATCTCCATAGTTGGTTCTTGCTTTTCCCACCAAATAGTAACCCAACTTGTATCTGTCTGTCACATAATCGTTATACGAACCATTAACCGCTTTATCGTAAGAAAACTCACCTTTTTCAAGCAATTGAGCTCTTAATTCCTGCTCAAACTTTGGCGATCTACCTCTTCCTGACTCACTCATGCTGGTTTCCAGGCAAACTGCATCTCCTTCCATAAACCATGGTGGCAAATACAAGCCTACCACAACGGCAGTAGCCTGCTGACCGAATACATAATTCAATACTCTCGTAAATCCTTGTTCTATTTTATCCATTTGCACTACATGTCGAAACTCATGCGTTGCCAAATGGTCTAACCAGATTTGTGCATCATTATTTTGAGCCGAAGTGGTATAAAGCTCCATCCGTTTAGGAGCCCAGGCCACTAATCCATTTGAGTTAGCCGAATGTGTATGCAATACCACCGAAAATTTCTTCGGCACTCGGTTTAAACTCTTCCCTCCTTTGTGCAACAAATCCTCAAACAAAGCTGCCACATATCGAGCCCTACCTTCTGATTCTTGCGGAAAAATAATCTGAAATTCCTTAGTACTAATCTGCTTCCATTTAATCGAAGCAGGATCTTGCCCTGTAATAAAATATTGCGAATATCCTGATACAGATACCAGAACCAAACACACTAGAAATGCCAACTTTCTAATCATAAATAGCCTTTTTATTTTGAAAGCCTTAAAATACCAAACTAATACACTGTAAACAAAATTAATTTACAGATGTTTTTAATTAACATTAAATGATATCTCGTTTTCAATTTGCAAAAGTCGATTTCAATGCAGACCTTTGCCTCCTTAATTATGGATTGAAAAACAGTATCTGAATAGATCGAAATTATGGGTAAAATTGTAATTAAAACACCAGAGCAAATTGAAGGAATTAGAAAAAGTTCACAATTGGCCGGCAATACATTAAAATATATTAGCAATTACGTTGAAGAAGGTGTATCAACTCACTATCTTGATAAATTAATTGAAGAGTACATCCGTGATAACGGAGCCATTCCAGCTCCTTTAAACTATCATGGTTTTCCAAAATCATGTTGTATCTCACTTAATGATGTAATCTGTCATGGTATTCCTGATGAAAAAACCATTTTAAAGCCTGGAGATATTCTTAATATTGATGTTACAACCATTCTTGATGGCTATTATGGCGATACCAGTACAATGTTTACCATTGGTGATATTACCGACCAGGCTGCAAGATTGGTTGAAGATACGGAACATGCTCTATATTTAGGAATTGAACAAGTAAGACCTGGTAACTATTTTGGTAATATCGGTTTTATGATTGGACGTTATGCTCAAGCAAAAAAATACAGTGTAGTGTATGAATTCTGCGGACATGGTATTGGATTAGATTTCCATGAAGAACCTCAAGTAGAACATATTGCTCCTAGAAATTCAGGTCCTAAAATGAAAGAAGGAATGGTTTTCACCATCGAGCCAATGATCAACTTGGGTAAGGCAAGAGCTGTTGTTGATGAAAATGATGGATGGACTGCAAGAACAATAGACAAAAAATTATCTGCTCAATTCGAACATACCATTTTGGTTACAAAAGATGGATACGAGATTTTAACTGATGTAGGTGATTACGAAATCTTCAGATAAAGAAATTTCCCACACCAATTGAAATATAAGCCGTCTTAAATAAAATTTGGGACGGTTATTTTTTTTCACTTTCGCAATGAAAGAATTTGTATTAATTTAGCTCATCACTAAACTTTAAACTATGAAGAACGTGGCAGTTCTATTGGCTGGCGGAAGCGGTAAAAGAATGGGGACTTCACTCCCTAAACAATTTTTAAAGATTGCCGATAAACCAATTATTCAACATTCTATTGAAGCATTTGAAAATCATCCCAACATCGATGAAATCTGTATTGTTATTAATGCTGACTACCACAAGGAAATCAACGATTTGGTAGCTGATAACAAATACAGTAAAGTAAAATACGTATTAAGTGGTGGTAAAGAAAGAAGCGATTCAAGCCTAGCAGCAATTAAAGCTTATGAGCGTGAGCAAAATATATATCTGATTTTTCATGATGCTGTCCGTCCTTTCGTTTCTGCGCGTATCATTAGCGATGTAATTGATGCATTGAAAGCAGGAAAATCGGTAGCCGTTGCAATTCCAACTACCGATACCATTTTCTGCTTGAATCAGGATGAAACCATAGCATCTGTTCCCAATCGCAGCCTGCTAAGAAGAGCTCAAACACCTCAGGCATTCTCGTACAAAACCATAAAAAAAGCCTATGATATTGCTATGAACGATTCAAATTTTGTGGCAACCGATGATTGTGGTGTTGTTCTAAAATATCTTCCAAATGAAGCCATTCACATTATTGATGGTGATGAATCCAATATCAAAATCACCTTTGAGCAAGATTTGCTACAAGGAGCACAAATTGCAGATAAAAAATAATTGTTAACTGAAGAAGCTGTTATTCTGTGTAATTACAAAAGTTGATTTTTGCTAAAATAATGTACCTTTACGGCTATTAATCAACAAACAGGTATTAAAACTTATCTGATAATTCATTCATATAGATGAAAGAGATAATAGTAAATAGGATATACTTGCTTGAAAAACAATTTTAATAAACTGAAACAAATATAAATATGAGCAACATAAGTGTAGCTTTATTAATAACTACCTATAACAACCCCAAATTTTTAGATCTAATATTTAGAAGTGTTTTAAATCAAACCATTCTACCGAATGAAATAGTTATTGGAGATGATGGTTCGACAGAGGAAACTAAAAATTTGATTGACTCCTACAGAGCCAAGTTTAACTGTGAGATTAAGCACATTTGGCACGAGGATAATGGATTTCAGAAATGTAAAATCCTGAATAAAGCTATCGCGAAAATGGAATCAGACTACATCATTCAGATTGATGGAGATGTGATGGTGCACCCTAGGTTTATTGAAGATCACCTTTCTGCAGCAAGTAAAGGACAGATTGTATGTGGAAATCGAAGTTTTGTTCTAAAAGGGAGAACAAAAAGGCTTCTCGAGAATCCAGAAAATCGATCTTTACATCCACTAAATATATTTAAACGTAAAAGGTTTTTTAGAATCCCTTTTATGTCCAAATTATTCCGAAACAAAAGAAGCGATACATCTAGAAAGGGTTCTATTGGTTGTAATTTTGCCTACTGGAGGCAAGATGCCATCAAAGTAAACGGTTACAATGAGGATTTTACAGGTTGGGGCTATGAAGATATTGAAATGGTAGAAAGACTAATGAATTCAGGTCTAAAGAAAACAACATTGCTTTATATGGCAATTCAATATCACTTATGGCATCCCAAAAGTGATAGAGCCAGATCACAACACAACAAAAATATGTATTACGAATGTGTTGAAAAGGATATTGCCCATTGTGAAAATGGTTTAAACAAATATTTATAAAAAGGACACTGTCCCACAAAGTGTGTAAATGAAATTTAGAGGGTTAGATGTTTAGTCTGACCCTTTCTTCAAATATAGTTAAAAACTGATTTAAGATC
>NZ_JALPNU010000026.1 GCF_030851345.1 Marinifilum sp. D714 | reverse complement strand
GCATACTTTCCCGACTTTCCAAATGAAAAGCTCAAGTATTTTAACCAAAACAGGCTAACTCACTGAAGATCCGATGGAAAAATTTTTCAGGAAAACATCAGCGAATGTGTTTTTTGATTGTTTTATATGTCTATTCGCTGATTTTTTCATACGCAATCATTCGAAACAATCCGGTAGGGATAGAAGCGGCATCCTTTTTCGAAGTATGAGAAAAAGATATAGCGTATAGCCCGGCCCGAAGGGTACCGGCATAATTAATGATAGTTTTCACTCTTTTTAACGAATGTAAATGACAGTTTTATTACAGATATACTATCTTCGTGCTAATAAATTGTTTTACACATTAATTCTCTGAAGGTGACAGATAGACTTGTTATTATCCCGACCTACAATGAAAAAGAAAATATTGAAGCCATTGTAAGGAAGGTGTTCTCGCTGGAAACAGCTTTTGATATACTTGTAATTGAAGACAATTCTCCTGATGGAACTGCAGATATTGTAAAAGATTTGCAGAAAGAGTTTTCTCAACTACACATTATAGAGCGAAAAGGAAAGCTTGGCCTGGGTACCGCATATATTACCGGTTTTAAATGGGCACTTGAAAACAATTACGAATATGTATTTGAAATGGATGCAGATTTTTCGCACAATCCGGAAGATTTGGTTCGTTTATATGATGCTTGCGCTAATAAAGGTGGTGACATGGCCATTGGTTCTCGCTATGTTTCTGGTGTAAATGTTGTAAATTGGCCTATGGGTAGAGTTTTGATGTCGTATTTTGCATCGAAGTACGTTAGAATTGTAACGGGAATGAAAATTCATGATGCAACTGCTGGCTTTAAATGCTACACCAGAAAGGTACTTGAAACGATTAATCTGGATAAAATTAGATTTAAAGGGTATGCTTTCCAGATAGAAATGAAATTTACCACGTGGAAATTTGGCTTTAATATTATTGAAGTGCCTATTATTTTTACGGATAGAACACAAGGAACCTCAAAAATGAGTGGTGGTATTTTTAATGAAGCTGTGTGGGGCGTAATTAAAATGAAACTACGCAGCTTTTTCACCAAATACGAAAGATAGATTTTAAAATACTTAGAACTAAACAACCAAAATGTCGACTTATTTAATACAAAATGCCTTAATTATTAATGAGGGTAAAAAATTCGCTGGAAGTGTTCTGGTGAAAGATCAATTGATTGAAGAAATTTATACATCTGCTCCTGAAAAGGTTGATTCATCGTGGAAAGTTATTGATGCTGGTGGTAAATTGCTGATTCCTGGTGTGATTGATGACCAGGTACATTTTCGTGATCCGGGAATGCCACATAAAGGTGATTTGTATACCGAATCGAGGGCTGCTGTAGCAGGTGGTACCACTTCCTTTATGGATATGCCCAACGTAAAACCACAAACAGTTACTCAAGAATTACTTACAGAAAGATACAAATTGGGTGCTGAAAAATCTTTGGCCAACTATTCTTTCTACATGGGTGCCACCAATGACAATTTGGAAGAGATTTTAAAAACAGACCCTAAATCGGTTTGTGGAATTAAGATATTCATGGGATCATCGACAGGAAATATGTTGGTGGATGACATTGATACCCTTTCGCAGATTTTTGAAAAAGCTCCTCTTTTGATTGCTACGCACTGTGAGGATACGCCAACCATTGAGAAAAATCAAGCTGAATACGTTGAAAAATATGGAGAGAACATTCCAATGGAATATCATGGAGTGATCAGAAGTGCAGAAGCTTGCTACAAATCTTCATCGAAAGCTGTGGAATTGGCTAAGAAATACAACACGCGCCTTCACATTCTTCATTTATCTTCCGGAATGGAAATGGATTTGTTCAACAATTCGATTCCTTCGAAAGACAAAAGAATTACTACTGAAGTTTGTGTGCATCACTTATGGTTTGATGACAAAGATTACCTAACAAAGAAATCAAGAATACGCTGGAATCCTGCCATTAAAACTAAAGCAGACCATGATAAACTTTGGGAGGCTTTACTTGATGACAGATTGGATGTAATCGCTACTGATCATGCACCTCATACTGAAGAAGAGAAAGATGGCAATTACTTAAATTCAGCTGGTGGAGGTCCATTGGTTCAACATTCGCTTGTGGCTATGTTGGAGCAAGCACGACGCGGCAAGATAAGTCTTGAAAAAGTGATTGAAAAAATGTGTCACACTCCTGCTGAGATTTTCCAGGTTGAAAAAAGAGGTTTTATTCGTAAAGGATATTACGCAGATTTGGTATTGGTTAAGGAAGAAGATTGGACTGCCAACAAAGAGAACACATTGTATAAGTGTGGTTGGACTCCTTTCGATGGAGAAAAATTCCAATACATGATTGAAAAAACTTTTGTGAATGGTCACTTGGTGTATGACAATGGTAAGTTTGACGAAAGCACGAAAGGTATGCGCTTAAGTTTCGATCGTTAACAAACACATTATATATAGAACATGAAAAAATTCTATTATATCTCAACAGCTCTGATCATTTCAGGGCTGTTTTTGTTTTCTTGCCAAAACAAACCAAAAAATTCACTTGCAAAATCTGAAGGTAAACTTATTGCCGATCCAATTACTTACGAGGTGATTGTAAAAAATCCGAATCCGGATGATGAATGGCTGAATGAATGCCTGGAGAATACCAATAGCTCCTACTTAATAGAGCAAGTTTTGAAAGAAGTAAAAGCTGGTAATTTAAAAGCGTATGATTATTACGACAATCACGAATTATCCATTTGTGAAATCGAAGAAATTATTACAGTAAATGATTTAAATGGGAGAACAGGCAAAATTCAGTTTGAAGAGAATTGGTATTGGGACAAGAATCAGTTACAACTCAAAAAAGAGGTTAAAAAACTGATGTTTGGCTTCGAAATATTTGATACTACTGGAAAACTGAGAGGTTATAAAGCCAGTTTTGTTGTTGATTTAGAAAGAGTGAATGAGGAATTACATTCTAAATAAATGCTCTGGTTTATAAATTTCAATCTATTTTTGCATGAAATCCCGGAATCATAGAATCTCCTTATTCTTGATACCCTTAACTTGATACGAAAAATGAAAGTTCTATTTATAGATTCAACGCACCCTCGTTTATTGGAGATGCTGAAAAATGCAGGCTTCGACTGTACTTACGCTCCTGAAAAAAACAAAGAGGAACTACTTGAAATATTTCCTGAGTTTGATGGTTTTATCATTCGAAGTAAATTTAAATTGACCAAAAGTGAACTTGATATCGCTTCTAATCTAAAATTTATTGGTAGAGTTGGTGCAGGCCTGGAAAATATTGATGTGGAATATGCAGAAAGTAAAGGCATTAGATGTTTTAATGCTCCGGAAGGAAACCGCGATGCCGTTGGTGAACATGCCGTAGGTATGCTTTTAACTCTTTTCAATAATTTGTGCCGCTGCAATTGGGAAGTTCGCAATGGAATGTGGAGACGTGAAGAAAATCGTGGGATTGAGATTATGGGCAAGACCATAGGGATTATTGGATACGGAAACATGGGCGGAGCCTTTGCACAAAGACTAAAAGGATTCAGCTGTAATGTAATTGCCTACGATAAATACAAATTTGACTATACCGATGAATATTGCCAAGAAAAGCAATTGGAAGATTTGTTTGAACAATGCGATATTTTGAGTTTGCATGTACCGCAAACCGAAGAAACCATGTTTATGGTGAATGATGAATTTCTGAATCAATTTAAAAAACCGATTTTCCTTATTAATACTGCACGTGGTAAGGTGGTTCGTATTGCTGATTTGGTGAATAATCTAAAATCAGGACAAGTAAAAGGAGCTTGTTTGGACGTACTGGAATACGAAAAAACTTCTTTCGAAGATTTGCACGCATCAGAACTTCCTGCTGAGTTTCGATATTTAATTGAAGCGGAAAATGTTTTGTTGAGTCCGCATGTTGGTGGATGGACCCATGAATCGAACATTAAACTTTCCGAGGTCACCGCACAAAAAATAATCGATGAGTTTGCATTATAAATATCAAAAGCCTCAAGTCTAAAGATTTGAGGCTTTCTCTTTTTATTTATAATTCTAATTCAAAATTGTGCAACCAAATCCGGCTCTCTCATAAAAACTGATTGCCTTTGCAATTGATCTGCCAAATCATACAAAATTTCAATCTCAGATGAATTGGTATACCATCCTTGTGTTGTATATATTCCAATAAAAGATCTACCTTTTAACTCTGTTATAAAATCAAGATTTAGCATGTTTATCCCGACTCTTAACCGACCATCAAAATCGAAAACTTTTAAGATTAAATTCTGAATTTTATTATTGGTAAAAATCTTATTGGTACCAATTGCTGTAAACTCATCGAACACTACCTGAGAATCAAATGTGTTAGTACCTGTTTTATAATATTTCTTTTTCCCAAACAGACTCATTTTGTCCAGTATATGTTTTTTTCGAACACATATCTTTGTATCTCCTGAAACATCAATAGGAAAAAAAACACCACTATAAATTGAAAAATTATCCAATCTACGAGAATCTCTAAAACAAGCAAAAAAGACTCTTTTGAAATCATTTCCAGGTATACTTACAAATCTTCGCTGGTAAGTCAGAGGATGTAGTGCATTAGAAGGATACACTTTCTTGCTAAAATCAATTTTGCGATGCGTTTTAAGAGCAAAATCTTTTAATTTTTCAATAGCAGATTTTTCTTTTTGCATTTGGCAGCTGTGGTTTTAATGATTAAAGTTTATCTAGACATTAATATACTTCAATTTCTATTCAGAATCAAAACACATTATTAACAAACTGTTAGCAACTTTAACCCAACCAAAACTAAATGATTATTTATTTAAGTTTATAGGCAACGCCAATTCCAAGATAATTATAAGCTTCATCTGTTATTTCTATTTTAGCTTCAACCAAAACAGATAAGCCATTACCAATTTCCATATCTACTCCAACCGGTAACCAAAGAGCAACTCTTGATTTATTAATAAAATAGTCACCATCTAATCCAGATGTGAATTTAATATTTGATCGAATTGGTGTACTGTATTTCACAGCTGCATCTAATGCCATTTTACTAAAATGATGTGCCCCAACTGACATTGAGAACTTTTCTGCAAGCCACAACTCTAAATCAGCACCATAATAACCATCTCTATTTAAAGGGTCGATACTTACCCCAAGATCCATTTTCTTTCCTAATCCATATTCACCATGGAAAAAAGTTCTAAAATCTTCACTCCCATCAAAAATAAAAACTCCAGGCTCACAAGCAACAACCAACTCTCCCTTTTTTAAGATATCAGAAGAATCAAAAATTTGTCCAAATGATGCCATTGATCCCATCATAAATGTTAATGCAATTATAATCTTTTTCATTTTCAGTTATTTTAATATTATTTATTACCAAAATACTAAATTAACAATAATTCATAATTTAAAAACATAAAAATAAATAAAAATTCATCATTTAAATTCTTTTTAGTTTACTTGCATTAATCATTTTAATATAAACACCTAGATTGAAAGGTTTTATATTTACTTTAAAATCCATAGGCCATACCAACTCCAAAATAATGGTAAGCCTCATCGGTCAACTCAATTTCCGATTCCATAATTAAGGACCAACCATTACCAACCGAAACTCTTATTCCTAATGGAACCCAAAGAGGAATTTTTGTTTCATCTCCAAATACAATATCCATATCTAAACCGGTAATTAGTTTAGTACCTCTTGCCAATGGTACGGTAACATTTGCCGTTCCATCCAATGCGATATCATGAAAATGGTGTGCTCCTGCTGATAATGAAAGCGTTTTACTGAAACCAAATTCAATATCTCCACCATAATAATTCTCATCACCAAAAACACCGAACTTTGCTCCCAAGTCAATATTTTGTCCTAATCCAACACCTGCGTGAAAAAACATCATAAATTCAGTTTCACCATCGAAAACCAAAAGGGATGGTTCAAAACCTATTGCAGCTTCTCCTCCTTTTAAAATTCCAGATGTATTAAAAACCTGAGCTTTTGATAAAAACGCTCCACTCATCAGTAACAATAGAATAATTGTCTTTCTCATATCTTTCATTAATTATCAATTCTATTTTTAAACTGAGACAAAGCTACTTTTATTGCAGTTTCTGCATAAAAAAATCCCTCTTCAGACTTGAAAAGGGATTTGATTTTGTTTCTAATTATTGTTAATAAATTGCTTTTGCAATATCTCTAACGCAACCGGATGCCATTAATGTGTAAAAATGCAATGATGGTACACCATGTTGAATCAACTCTTTGCTTTGCTGTATTCCCCACTCCACTCCAACTTGTTTTACCTCATCGTTGGTTTTACACTTACGAACTTCGGCAGCCAAAGCCTCTGGTATTTCTGTTTTAAAGATTTGTGGAAGCACATTTAATTGCGACAAAGCTGATATTGGTTTAATTCCAGGAACAATGGGAACATTAATTCCAGCTTCTCTCACTTTTTTCTCAAAATCGAAGAATTTTTGGTTATCGAAAAACATTTGCGTTACGATATAATCTGCTCCGGCATCTACTTTTTTCTTCAGCCAATATAAGTCCGATTCCATATTTGGAGCATTTTCGTGTTTCTCAGGGTATCCGGCAGTACCATAAGAAAATGGCGTTTCGAATGGCTCAACATGAGTTCCATCCAAAAAGTTTCCTTTATTGATATCGTTCACCTGTCCAATTAAATCAATAGCGAACTTGTGCTCTCCTTCGCTCGGAATGAAATCGTGACGTGGTGATTTATCTCCTTGCAAAAGCAATAAATCATGAATGCCCAAAAAATTCAGATCCAATAATGCATTTTCTGTTTCTTCGGGAGTAAATCCGCTACAGATTACATGAGGAACAACTGTAATTTTGTATTTATTTTGAATGGCAGCTGCTACTGCAACGGTACCCGGACGCTTGCGAGTAATCTTCTTTTCGAATCCTCCATTGGGCGATTCAACAAAAACAATCTCATCGCGATGAGCCGTAATATTAATGTACTTCGGATCGAATTCCCGAAGCTTTTCGATGGTATTAAATACCTTATATATACTATTACCCCTTAAAGGAGGCAATAGTTCAAAAGAGAAGTGTGTGGTTTTATTCTCAATTGCTTGATTTAAATGTTCAATTACTTTCATCCGTTTATTATTTTATTATCAAAGTCGGATGGAACTTACCATGAATTAAATAATTACTGTTACATGTGGTTTAATAATTATTTAATCATGGACGCTTCATCTGGTTAATTTTAGATGTGAGATTTTATTAAACCTCAAAAATCGTATTCTAATAGTTTGATGTTTCTACAAAATTGCTGTCAACAATTTATTGGCTTCCTTTTCTGAGATTCCCTTGCGTTCAGCGTAGTCTTTTACCTGATCTTCCTTGATCTTATCAATCGAAAAATAAATTGCATCGGGATGAGCCAATACCAATCCACTTACGGAAGCTGCCGGGTACATGGCAAAACTTTCTGTTAATGTAGCACCAATATTCTCCTCAACCTGCAAGAAGTCCCATAGTACTTTCTTTTCGGAATGTTCAGGCAATGATGGATACCCAAAAGCCGGGCGAATTCCCTGGTATTTTTCGCGCAACATTTCTTCAACGCTCAGGTCTTCTCCATTTGCATATGCCCAATCTTCCTTTCGGATTTGCTCATGCAACAATTCTGTATAAGCTTCAGCCAATCGATCTGCCAAAATCTTAATCATTATGCTGTTGTAATCATCATTTTGCTCAGCATATTTTTGCAAGCTCGCTTCTATTCCAAGCCCTGCAGTTACAACAAATGCACCTATATAATCAATCTTTCCAGACTCAAGAGGAGCCACAAAATCGCTCAGACACAAATTGCTTAGGCCTTTCGAGAATTTTTCCTGCTGACGAATTTGAGTGAATCGCTCCAGCTCCGAACTTCTCCTTTCATCAGAATAGATCACAATATCATCGCCCACGGCATTGGCTGGGAACAGTCCGTAAACAGCACTCGCTTCCAAAAGATTCTCTTTCTCAATTTGGTCCAACATTTTATTGGCATCGTCGAAAAGCTTCTTGGCCTCATCCTTGTAATCCGGATCTTCCATAATTTCAGGATACATGCACTTCAATTCCCAAGCTACAAAGAAGAAAGTCCAATCGATGTATTTTCTAATCTCACCTATTGAGAAATTTTTCTGTACTTTTAAGCCAGTTTTCTTTGGCTTGTACATTGGCGATTTTTCCCAGTCAATTGCTTCTGCGTTTGCTCTAGCTTCTTCCAAAGAATAATATTCAGCAGATTTCTGTTTGGCATGATTCTCTCTCACCTTTTGATATTGTTCTTTCACGCTATCCAGGTAATCGCCACGTTTGTTTTTATCACACAATTTCTTGAAAATACCTACCGACTGAGAAGCATCACTCACATGAACAACGCCATTCTTATAATTGGGTTCAATTTTTACTGCCGTATGCAATTCCGATGTTGTTGCTCCTCCTACTACCAAAGGAATATCGAATCCTTCGCGTTGCATCTCTTCGGCAACAAAACACATCTCTTCTAAAGATGGAGTAATCAATCCACTTAATCCAATGGCATCAACATTTTCTTTTTTGGCCACTTCCAAAATTTTCGAACATGGAACCATTACGCCCAAATCGATTACCTCAAAATTGTTACAACCTAATACAACGTCAACAATATTTTTACCGATATCGTGAACATCACCTTTTACGGTTGCCATTAATATCTTACCTGCATTTTTGGCATCTGCAGCGTTGCTTTTTTCTTCTTCTATAAATGGTTGAAGATATGCTACGGCTTTTTTCATTACCCTTGCAGATTTTACAACCTGAGGCAAAAACATTTTTCCATCGCCAAACAGCTCACCAACCACATTCATACCATCCATTAAAGGTTTTTCGATTACCTCTAATGCTTTCGGATAATTTTGGCGAGCCTCTTCAGCATCCTCTTCTATATAATCAGTAATTCCTTTTACCAAGGAGTAAGACAATCTCTCATTTACTGATTTTTCCCTCCAAACATCCTTTTTTTCCCCACATGTTCCTGCTGATTTTAATCCTTCGGCAAATTCTATTAAGATTTCAGTAGCATCAGGTTTCCTGTTCAACACTACATCTTCCACCTTCTCTAATAATTCCGGTTCAATCTCATCGTAAATCTGCAACATTCCCGGATTTACAATTCCCATATCCAAACCTTCCTTAATGGCATGATACAAGAAAACCGAATGCATGGCTTCACGAACCACATTATTACCACGGAAAGAGAAAGACAGATTACTGATACCTCCACTAATTTTTGCATGCGGAAGATTCTCCTTGATCCACCTTACGGTTTTAATAAAATCAACTGCATAATTGTTATGCTCTTCAATCCCTGTAGCAATTGCCAGTACATTTGGATCGAAGATGATATCTTCTGGCGGGAAGCCCACTTTTTCTGTTAGTGTTTTATAAGCTCTGCCACAAATTTCAATTCTGCGTTCATAAGTATCGGCCTGACCTTTTTCGTCGAAAGCCATTACCACTGCGGCAGCTCCATATCTTTTTATTTGGGTAGCATATTTAATAAATTCCTCTTCGCCCTCTTTCAAAGAAATGGAATTCACCACGCTTTTTCCTTGCACGCACTTTAAACCAGCTTCCAAAACAGACCATTTCGAAGAATCAATCATGACAGGAACGCGAGAAATTTCTGGTTCAGAAACCAACAGTTTCAAAAAGACATCCATTTCTTTCTCTGCATCCAACATGGCATCATCCATGTTCACATCAATAATTTGAGCACCATTTTCGACCTGTGAACGAGCAATTGATAAGGCTTCCTCGTATTTTTCTTCACGGATTAATCTTGCAAATTTTCTAGAACCCGCAACATTGGTACGTTCCCCAACATTCACAAAGTTGCTCATAGAGTTGATGCGCAACATCTCTAATCCGCTCAAGCGAGTCTCCTTTTCTACAAAAGGAATTTCTCTAGGCAAAGTATCTTTAACCACTTTGGCAATTGCAGCAATATGATCTGGTCTAGTTCCGCAACATCCGCCTACAACATTTACCTTTTTGTTCTCCAACAGCTCCTTCAAATCACTAACCATAGTTGTAGGAGTTTCATCATATTCTCCCAATTCGTTTGGCAAACCAGCATTAGGATATACACTTACATATACAGGCAATAAAGTATCCAATTGCTGGATAAATGGAATCAAATCTTTTGCCCCGAAAGCACAATTCAAACCAATACTCAACAATCTATCACACTTCATCGAAGTTACAAAGGCTTCCAAAGTCTGACCTGATAAGGTTCTTCCACTGTTATCTGTTATTGTTCCCGAAATCATGATTGGTAGATCCAAGCCCCTCTCTTCCAAAAGTTGATCTGCAGCATAAACAGCAGCCTTTGCATTGAGGGTATCGAAAATTGTTTCTATCAATAAGGCATCAACGCCACCATCAACCAAACCTTTTATCTGTTCGGTGTAGATTTCAACCAAATCATCAAAACTTACATCTCTAAAACCCGGATCTTCCACTTTTGGAGACATGGATGTAGTTTTGTTGGTTGGACCAATGGCTCCTGCAATCCATCTTGGCGTATGTAGATCTATTTTCTTAATTTCATCAATCGCTCTGCGAGCATTCTTCGCCGCTTCCAGATTCAATTCATAAGCAAGCTCTTGCAACTGATAATCAATTAAAGAAATCGCATTTGCATTAAAAGTATTGGTTTCAATGATATTTGCACCTGCTTTTAAAAATTCCAGGTGAATATTCTTAATGATTTCAGGCTGAGTCAACGTCAATAAATCATTGTGACCTTTTTGATCTGCTGAAACATTAGCAAACCTTTCTCCTCTAAAATCCGATTCAACTAATTTATATGATTGAATCATGGTTCCCATTGCTCCATCGAGAACCAAAATCTGATTTTTTAATGCCTCTCTTATCGTAAAATTTTGCTCCATATTAATTTTCAACTGTAAGATAGATTGCTGTATTGCTATTTTTTTGCTCTACTAAAACATGGTGTTTGTTTTGGATTTCTTCAATTGTAGCTGGCGTATAGTGTCGAACGGTTATTAACTCCAAATCTTCACTCAGGTCTACTTCATATTTTTTACTCAATTCACCAATTAGCTCCTCAATATTTCTAGCTGAACTATTGGCACAAAATGCAAAACTAACAGCGGTGTTTTGAGTAAAATTAAGCTTAATTCTAAACTTTGTCACGAGTGAAAAGATAAAAACCAGATCTTTTTCGCCTATAAATGAAAAATTTAAAGGTTTCAAAGTCACCATCACCTGTTTTTTCTTCACAATATAATTTGGCAACATGGGTTGGGGTTGTTCTCCTTTTGTTATCAAAGTTCCTTTTTGCGATGGATCAATAAATGATTTCACCCAAAGAGGAATTTGTTTTGCCTGCAAAGGCTTTATGGTTTTTGGATGAATTACCCTTGCCCCATAATACGACAACTCAATTGCTTCGTGATATGGAATCAAATCCAATTTGGTTGTTGTATCAAAATAATCAGGATCAGCATTTAATATTCCCAACACATCTTTCCAAATGATCATTTTATCTGCGCCAAGCAGATGAGCAAGAATTGCAGCCGTATAATCTGAACCTTCTCGCCCTAGAGAAGTGGTAAACCCTTTCTCATCACGGGCAATAAAGCCTTGAGTGATATAAAGCGCTTGTGAATCATCAATAAATTTCGCATTTGTTTTTTCTTTAGAAGATTCCCAATTGATATTGGCATCCATGTAGTTGTCATCAGAATCCAAACAAGTTCTGATATCAATCCACTGATTTTTTTGACCAGTTTCATTCAAATAACCCGAAATTATGGTGGTTGAAAGTAACTCGCCAAAACCAATCACCTGATCGTATTCAAAATTGAACTTATCAGATGATGGTTTTGAAATTTTGGTTTCCAGCTCGATGAAAAGAGCGTTTACTTCCGAGGCGATTTTCTCTGGCACTTCTTCGAATAAATCGTTGAGCACTGAAATGTGGTTCTTTTTCAGTATCTCGAAGTGTTTCCTTACTTCATCGCTTCCGGAAAAATATGCATCTACCAGTTCTTCCAACAGGTTTGTGGTTGAACCTATTGCCGAAATCACAACAGTAAGGGGTCGCTTTACCTTAGCTATTATCTGACAGATGTTTCGTATGGCAGCAGCATCTTTAACAGACACACCACCGAATTTGTATATTATCATTTTACTTTTTGATCTTAGATGTGATTTTCCCGGCAAATTATTCATCACCCAAGTAGGCTATGAAAATATCTCGTCCTTTAATTTGCTGACGAAGTCTTATCAATTGAGAAAGGTTCAAGGTTCCAATCACATAATTGAATTCTTTTCCTGTTAAAGATTCGCTGATATCTTTGAACTCAAACAAAGCCAAATCGTCTTTATCTGTATATCTCAAATAAACCTCAACCTCCATATCGTTGGTGTACTCCAAGCCTCCGTAATATTTCAGCTTTTTGTACTCATACTTGTAATCGTAAGCCAAGGCTGTAATATCTGACAATACAGCAGAACCAGTAGGATGCGCTCCTGCTCCTTTTCCATACATGAATTGGTTATCGTAGAAATTTCCTTGAATCAAAACTCCATTATAATGACTCTCTACAGTATATGCATGCTCTTCGGGTTTCACAAACTTAGGTGCAACCAAAAGGTTCACATGATTTCCATTTACCTTAGTTACTTTTCCTAGTAACCTGATTTTATATCCTTTCTGCGATGCCAATTCGATATCCTTTGGCGATAGGTTTGAAATTCCAAAATTGAAAACCTGATCAGGATGCACAAATAGTCCGAAGCCATGAACCGTTAGAATGATCAATTTGTATAATGTATCAAAACCATCCACATCAGATGTTGGATCGCTTTCAGCAAAACCTAGATCTTGTGCTTGCTTTAAGGCAATATCGTAATCCAAATTTTCATTAAAAATCTTCGTAAGAATGTAATTCGATGAACCATTCAGGATTCCACTTACCGATTGCAACAAATCATTATCGTAGTATTCTTCCAGGTTTCTAATAATTGGAATGCTACCACAAGCCGATGCTTCATATACAAATGAAACTTTGTGCTGCCATTGCAATTGAATCAATTCCTCGATATGGTAAGCCAACATTTTTTTATTGGCTGAAACCACATGTTTTCCATTCTGAAGTGCTGTCTTTACAATCTGATATGCAGCATCAGCATCATCAATCAATTCAGCAACAACATTAATTTCAGGATCGTTTAATATATCATCAGGGTTCGTGGTTAAAACTTCTGAATCTAAATCTCTCTCCTTTTCACCATCTTTTACACATACCTTTACAATAGAGGCATCCAAGCCTTTGCTATTTTTCAGAACGTGGGCCAATCCGGAACCAACAACTCCGTATCCGAATACACCTATTTTAAGTTTATTGCTCATTGATTTTGTTTTCGATTAAAAATGATTGTAGTACTTTAGTTAATTGTTCTTGTTCTAGAAGGAATCCATCATGCCCATAAAGCGAATGAATTTCCATGTATTGAGCTTGCGGAATATGATCCGCAATAAATTTTTGTTCATTGATCGGGAAAATCTGATCTGAATCGACTCCAATAACAAGTGTTCTTGATTTGATTTCATTCAGAGCCGTGATCAATCCTCCCCTGTTTCTCCCCAAATCGTGACTATCCATGATTTTTGACAAGTGCCAATATGAGTATGCATTAAATCGTCGAGCTAACTTTTCCCCTTGGTATCTTTGGTAAGAGCTTGCACGATAATCGTCAGTCTTACCTCCTTCATTTTCCTGTTGCGAATGATCGTAAGTTGCATAGGTTCTGTAACTCAACAATGCAATTGATCGAGCCACTCTCATTCCATTCAACCCGGCCTCGTCATTCGATTCCTTCCAGCTTGGATCAACTTCTATCGACATTCTTTGCGATTCGTTGAAAGCAATCCCCCAAGGTGAATGTTTGGCATTCGATGCCAAAACCACCAAATTATCTAACTTGCCATTCAACAAGTAAGCCCACTCCAAGGCTTGCATGCCTCCCAGTGAGCTACCAATCATCATATGAATGCGATTTATATTTAAATGTTTTCGTAAAATTTCGTGTGCCGCCACCAAGTCGCGTACGGTCAATTGCGGAAAATCGTGATAGTATGCTTGTCCATTCTCTGGATTTTTAGATAGAGGTCCCGTAGTACCGTAACATGAGCCAATAAAATTGGCACATACGATAAAATAATCCTTGGGATTAAAAAAGTCCTTCTCTCCAAAAAGTCCTGACCACCAATCGAAAACATCTGAATTGGCAGTAAGTGCATGACAAACCCAAATCACATTATTTCGCGAAGGATCGTACTCCCCATAGGTGTGATAAGCAATGGTCAACTCTTTAAGGCATTCACCCGATTCAAGTTGTAAACCTTCTTTATGGATGTAACAATTTGGATTCACTGGTTAAAAATTTTGATTATTGTTGTTTTTGTTTTTGCGAATATTCCTTGAAATAAGGATGTTTAAAGTACTGTTGAAATCATTTTCATTCATCTATCAAACAGTAAATCAATACAAATTATTCCTGTTTGATGCCGATAGATCTTTTAAAGAACATTAGAACTGAAAGGAACTAATGTTCTATTAAAAGACTTTTCGGTGTAAGAACTAATTGATTGTCTCTACATTAATGGCCTTTTCAACCGCTTGCTTGATGTCCGCTTTGATATCTTCAATATGCTCTATACCAACAGATATTCTTAGCAAACCTGGCTCAACTCCTGATGCTTTTTGTTCTTCCAAAGTCAATTGCTCGTGAGTTGTTGAACTTGGATGAATGATCAAAGTTTTTGCATCACCCAAATTGGCAACATGTGAAAGCAATTCTACTCCATCAACCAATTTATCGGCAACTTCTTTTCCACCTTTCACTTTGAAAGTAAGTACCGAACCAGCACCTTTTTTGAAATATTTCTTTGCTCTTTCGTAGTATGGACTCGATGGTAAACCAGGATAATTTATCTGTTCCACCCAATCTTGTTCTTGCAACCACTCTGCTAATGCTAAAGTATTTTCGACATGACGATCCAAACGAAGCGAAAGAGTTTCCAATCCTTGTAGTAGCAAGAATGAATTGAATGGGCTCTGGCTACATCCGTAATCTCTCAAACCTTCCACTCTTGCACGAATTGCAAATGCAATATTTCCAAAAGGTCCATCTACTCCAAACACATCCGAGAAAACCAGACCATGATAACCTTCAGATGGCTCCGAAAACTGTGGGAATTTCCCATTACCCCAATTGTAATTTCCACCATCAACAAGTACACCACCAACTGCAGTACCATGACCACAAATCCATTTGGTTGCCGATTCAACTACAACATTTGCTCCATGTTCCAATGGACGGAACAAATATCCTCCAGCTCCCAGAGTATTGTCAACAATTAGTGGCAAATCGTGTTCTTTTGCAATTGCTGATACCTTCTCGAAATCAGGAATTGAGAACTTTGGATTTGGCAATGCCTCTACGTAAATCGCTTTTGTGTTTTCATCGATTAGAGGTACAATGGTTTCAGGATAATCGATATCAACAAATTTACATTGAATGCCCAAGCGCTTGAACTGCACCTTGAACTGATTGTAAGTTCCACCATAAATTTGTGAAGCGCTTATGAAATTATCTCCTGCTTCCAAAATATTGGTCAAAGCCAAGAATTGAGCTGCTTGACCCGATCCTGTTGCAACTGCGGCAACTCCTCCTTCCAATGCGGCAATTCTCTTTTCGAAAACATCATTGGTTGGATTCATTAATCGAGTATAGATGTTTCCAAACGCTTTTAAGCCAAACAGATCTGCTGCATGCTTCGAGTCATTAAAAGTGTAGGCTGTAGTTTGGTACAAAGGAACTGCTCGTGAATTTGTTGTTGCTTCAACTTCTTGTCCTGCGTGTATCTGTAGTGTTTCGTATCTTAAATTTTTTGACATGGCGATTCTTTTTTTGAACAAGCTTTTGGATGTTAGCTATTTGCTTTTAGCTATTGTCATGATGAATACTTTATACACATCAATATTCAGCTTTAAGCTTAATCCTTGATTTTAAAATTGGTTAATTGGTTAGAAGCGAAAGGCTTCTGATGGTCACAAATTCCGTATCTATCTCATGCACAACCAATCTGAATGCTTCGATAGATTCAGTTTAAATTGTATCAATTCCTATTTCTGAAAATCAGAAACAATTGAAAAAGTAAATTAGAATTTGAATTCCCTGGTTCGGAGTTATTTTATACGCACCAGCATCTAAAAAATTGGGAAAGAATTTAGACAGAATGCGTTACAGCATACGCATCATTCGCTGCATTCGCATCATAGTGGTAATAGATGCCAAAGTTTGCAACTGAATGTTTTGCTCTGGTTGAGCCTGCTTTTGATTGTGAATTTCTGTCTTCTTCATGATCGTTTAATTTATATTCACCAAATTAAATGGTCAGGATTTGACACCTTTCAGCTTTTGGTTTTGCCGGGGTTGTCAGAAGGTCATCGAGCCTGTTCTCTCACTTCTTCTGTATAAATTAATGATATCCTCCTGCGAGTATTACCTTAAATATCTGCAACAAATATAGGCATGATTTTTTAATCTCCAAATAAAAGAGGCACAACTCTTAATTTTTATTTCCTGAAAATGTGCAAACTATACCTTATATATGCAAAGATGATTTTTTTGTGAAAAAAATTTTAAAAAGAAAACCCTGAGTTAAAACTCAGGGCAAATTATAATGAATTTCTATCTGTTTATACAATCACAAATTGCGCGGTATCTCTGCTTCGCTGTTCCAATAAAATTTCTCTTCCGGCAGTCATTCTCTCCACCGCCTCATCATCGTGATGACGAATGGTAATTAGTTCTACATCATCGTTGTACTTCACTTCAAAATTCTCTGAAATTTCATCCAATAAATTACTCAATCTTCTCTCCGATTTATCTACACATACCGAAAAGCTAATTGCCGAATTTTGAGTTAAATTCACCTTCATACGATGCTTTGCAAATAGTGCGAACAAGGAACTTAAGTTTTCCTCCAAAATGAAAGAAAAATCCGTTGGTCGAATGGATATTAACACCTGATCTTGTTTGCGAATATAAACTGGCAATTGCTTTTCCATCTGTTTGGATGCAGTGCTAATTAAAGTGCCAGGTTCGCTATAGTTGATAAAGGATCGTACCTGCAAAGGAATCTTCTTTCGCTTAATAGGTTGAATAGTTTTGGGATGAATCACTTTCGCTCCATAAAAGGCCAACTCAATGGCTTCCTGGTATGAAATTCTTTCCAACTTTTGTGCATCATCCAGCCATTTCGGATCGGCATTCATAATTCCGGGAACATCTTTCCAAATTGACAATTTATCTACATCCAAAATGTAGGACAGAATTGCAGCTGTATAGTCCGATCCTTCTCGACCTAAAGTGGTGGTTTGATTGGTGGTGGTTCCGCCCAAAAAGCCCTGTGTTACATACACAAAAGTATTATTAAATCTAAAAGCTTGAGGTACCAGTTTTTGTGATAATTCCCAATCAATTTTTCCTTCCCGATAACTGTTGTCCGTTTTTAAGCAAGTTCTGATATCGACCCATTTATTTGGCGATCCACTTTTGCGTAGATATTCCGAAACAATGGTGGTGGAAATCAACTCGCCAAACGAAACAATCTGATCGTAATCAAAATCGTAATCCAAAGTTGGTTCTCCTTGCAAATAGCAATGAAGTTGCTCGAACAGTCGAGTTACTTTTTCATAAACCGAATCTTCCTTATTTGCAAACAACTCATGAATGATGTCGAAATGATAAGACTTTACCTCGAGAAACTTTGATTCTACCGAATCTGATTTTGCACAAAACTCATCGGTAATTTGCTCCAAAGCATTGGTTGTTTTGCCCATTGCCGAAAGAACAATAATGGTTTCGTCTTTATAAGATTGAACAATCTTTACAAAATTCTTGACACCCTCGGCACTATTTACCGATGCACCTCCAAATTTAAATATGTTCATGTAAAATTACTTAAGTTATATTGATTTTGGCTTTCGCCGCTTTTAATAAAAATTGAAGGTACTAAATAAAGCTTGAGCAAAGCAAAATTATTTTTTAACATTTTGGTTTTTTCACATTTTTTAAGATAACAAACTGCTGTATAACAGATCGAACTTGATTTAACCGTAAGAAATACTATTTTGATTAAAACAAAACTTTTCTGTCAACGTTTGAAATAAGGGTTTGGCATTAAATAAAAAAGCATAACTTTATGCCACCAAATGAATGTAAACCAAAAGCCTTTTTAAAATGACTGAACACAATAATGTTCAAACCCTGAATCAATTTATTATTGAGCGTCAGTCTGATCATCCAGGAGCAAAAGGAGAGTTGTCTCGTTTGCTTCATCACGTAGAAATTGCTGCCAAAATTGTAAACCGCGCTGTAAACAAAGCTGGTTTGGTAGATATTCTAGGTGAACACGGCGATCAGAATGTTCAGGGGGAAGATCAGCAAAAGCTGGATGTTTTTGCCGATACACACTTTATTGATGCCTTAAGAGCAAGTGGCGAATGTGCTGCTGTGGCTTCGGAAGAGAACGAAGACATAATCATTTTCGAAGATGAGATGTGCAAAAACGGAAAATATGTTTTCTGTATGGATCCATTGGATGGCTCTTCGAATATTGATGTAAATGTTTCCATTGGAACCATTTTCTCGATTTTTGAACGCATTACCCCTCGCGGACAAGTTGCCAATATGGAAGACTTCTTACAAGAAGGAACCAAACAGGTTGCTGCTGGGTATATTATTTACGGATCATCAACCATGTTGGTGTATACCACTGGCAATGGAGTAAACGGATTTACGCTTGATCCTTCAATCGGAGAATTCTGTTTGTCGCATCCAAACATTAAAACACCAAAATCGGGAACCATTTATTCCATTAACGAGGGAAACTACATTAATTTCCCACAAGGAGTAAAAAAATACATTAAGTATTGCCAGGAGAAAGATGCTCGCAGCAAACGACCATTTACTTCGCGATACATTGGTTCTTTGGTAGCCGATTTTCACCGCAATTTGTTGAAAGGTGGGATTTTTATTTACCCACAAACCAATAAAAATCCTGAAGGCAAGCTGCGATTGATGTATGAATGTAATCCTGTAGCGTTTATTGCCGAGCAAGCAGGCGGCATGGCTATCGATGGAAATGGCAGAATCATGGAAATAAAGCCTGATTCGCTTCACCAGCGCGTTCCTTTTTATACGGGTTCGACCAAGATGGTGAAAAAAACAGAAGAGTTTCTGCACTTCTTCAACAATATTTGATTTCAACAACTAACCAGAACTCAAAATGCAAAGCCACTTCTCAAATGAGGAGTGGCTTTGGTTTATATGTAAATCTAAATAAATTTCAGCTATAAACAGGCTCCATATAACAATCTAGAAACTCCTCAGTAACTCCTTTTATTTTTCTTTTTTGACAAAGAGCATAAAGTTCCTCTACTGCTGAATACGGAAAAAACTTTGTTTCTAATTCCGCAAATTGAGGTTTATTGGCTTCTTTAACAACTTTAGCTCTATCTTCATCAGGGGCAACAACTACATACCTTGTAGGAAAAGGAGGGAAACGATCATAAAAATTCTTCATCCTTGTCAATCCACTCGTAACTCCTGTTGAATGTTCAATTTCCATAACTGCAGGCATCAACCTACCATTTTTAAACCAAATACAATCAATTAAAAGTGCTGCCTTTATTGCATCTTGATGAGATTTTATCAACACTTCATCGTCTAATTTAGAAATAACACCTTCAAATTCTCCGAGTTTTTTATTTTGATATAAGATTCCCTTATCATTTTGAGCAACCCAAGTTCTAAAACCTAATTGTTTTCCTATAAAATACAAAGCTACTTGAATCTGAGCATGCCTTCTTTTTAAATCAATATCCAGTTCATCAACAACTAAATCATTGGGTAAAACAAGCGAATCATAATAAGCCTCCAAAACCGGAATTTCGGAAATCACTATATCTGTCTTTTTTTCTTTTACAATACCATTCTCATGAGGCAAATTAGGCATCCACATTAAATGCTTATGTCCTTTTTTTATGGTATCATTTGAATTTATACTTTCAATTCTTCCAGGATAACAAAAATAAAACTGTGGAGTGTGAGCAATTAAAGCTTCAAGTACAGATCGTGTATTATAACTAGCTCCTAAAATTCTATCAACATTTATTGGTTGATTTGGTCGGATCGCATTAACCAATCTCCAAATCATCTGTGAAGAGATAGTTACTGTTCTTTTATGTTCAAATGACTCTCCTTTTGATGGATCGCATCTTTTTATCCTAATAGGACCTTCAGGTAAGGTGACATGTTCGATCTTAATTATCCCTTTATTCTTCGGGTTCAAATACTGATAACTGTTGTGCCTGGGAAGTTGATTTATAAAGGCCACAATGTTTTGAGCTGTCAATTTCTCCATTAATATTTATTTTTTTATCATTTAACTCATTTATAAAATTAAAAATTGTTTGTGCCAATCCTCTTGCTGCTAAATATGGAACACCATTTCCAATTGCTTTAAATGAATTTGTAAGAGTAGTATCATTGGGGATGATGAATTCTTTAGGTAAAGATTGAATAGACAAGGCCTCTGCTACAGATATTCTACGAGCCTTAAACGGATGCAAATGAACTTCATTATTACCATATGCTGCAGTTGGAGAATACCTCCATCGATGTAATCTCTTATATGATTTTTTTCTATCATCTCCCTCTGCAATACTTAAGAACTTAACAAGACCTGCCTTTGGTTTAAAATGCATTGATTGATTTGAGTGATTTTGAACATCATTTTTATCAAACCAATATTTAATAGTTAACTCTTGAGGTATTTCATTTGGAATTGAAATTTCAGAATCTTGAATAAATCTATCAGACTCTGGCCAATTCAATGCAAAAACTTTCTGTTTGTCATACTTAACTCCAAAATCCCAATTAAAATTCCACAGAAGATTGGTTCCATTGCTTTTATATTTTTTCTTATCAAGATATTCCTTACTAAAACCTACCAAAATAATTCTATCTCGATCTTGTGCTACCCCATACTCTATTGAATTTATAAGCTTTTCTGTCAATAAGAATCCATTCCTATAAAATTTATCTTTTAGAGTTTCATAGAACTCCCTATGCTTTTTAGTTCTCCACAATCCTTTTACATTTTCAAATAAAAAGAAATCTGGTTTCGTTTCACAAATTAAATCTGTATAAGTACCCGATAACTTTCCATTTTCACCTTCTTTACCCTTATTTTTCCCTCCTACTGAAAAATCGGGACATGGTGGTCCTCCAAGGAATCCAACTGCTTCATAATTTTTCCTTGCCTCACCTATTTGATTCTTCAACACAATCAGGTTATCGCTTTTTCGAAACTCACTTATATCACAAACATGATATCCATATTGTGGATGCTCAATTTTCATATTTTCTCTTGCACCTCTATATATATCCATAAAAGGTTTGTGATATTCATTAACCGATAATGTATCAAAATAACCTGTTTTCTCAAATCCTAAATCAAGAAATCCTGCTCCTGAAAAAAATGAGAAAATTCCAACTCTACCATCTTTCTGATCCTCTTTCATAGGAAACAAAAATACTATTTTTATCAGCTTATTTGATAATAAATTCTATTCGTATAATACTTTCTTCAAATTAGTAAAAACTCACCTCCCACTCATGCAAACCATATTTTTTTCCAGAAAAATGTTCTTTGCAAGCATGTGATGGGTATTTTTCTATAGTGGAATATGATTTGCAAGCTTGCGAAGCATGTTCTCCCGTAAAAAAAAGTGCTATGCACATTTGCAAAGCATATTCGATTTGGGTGGAATGTGCTTCTCATGCATGAGAAGCATGTTTTTTTGTAGTAGAATGAGCTTCGCACGTCTGCAAAGCTCATTCAATTTGCGGAGCATGCACTTTGCAAGCTTGCAAGGCACATTTTCCAGCAAACTAACCCAAATTTATGCTTCTTCTGTTACCTCTTCCTCAACCTCTTTTGGTTTTGGAGCTGTTTTAGGGAACAATCGGTCAGCGAATTTTTTGCCGAACAATTTCACAGCATCATGGTAGTTGTACTCATACTGCTTGCGCAAATCGGCCTGAGCCAATTCTTCGTTTGCTACCGCTATTTTCACTTTGTTATCTTCATCCGTTAAATTCGTTAGAGCCGTTTGAACATCGGTAATTGCAGTATTCAATAAAGCTACATTTGCATGCAATTCATGTTCGGCTCCCAAGGATGTTAATCGCTCCAATATCTGAATTGCCAAGCCAACCTCTTTTGTAAAAGGTGCCCGAACAATATCAGAATACTTCCCATCAGGGAACAATAAGTTATAAATTGGTCGACCTGGATTTCTGCGATCGTACTGCTTGGCCGAATCGGAAATGTTTCGAATGGTATCATCCAAAACAGCATCTTTATACACCAAGATATCGTAAGCCGCATCACGATTCTCTTTTGCTGCAAGAGTTGCCAAATTCTTCTCTTTTAGGCTACTTACTTTAGGAACAATTGCTTTCGATAATTGCTCAGCTCCCTGCGTCTGATTACACAAGCGAATATGACGGTTCGTATTGCTCATGTGAGTCTGCGACGACATTTTGTCGTTCAATAATTTTGCCATCTTCTTAAATTTTAAAGATTCTACTTGTATTTATTTGGGTTAGTCGGTTTCTATTTTTTTATCAATCATAAATTCCCTTCCTCACTCAACACCAGCAAACATCAGTCATTCAACAACAAAATCGCCATATATTATTTTATGATTCAGATATGAATTTAACATTTTATTTTTAAACCCGACATAAAATCCTATCCTTTTTGACCAATAAAATCATTTAATCAGGATTTTATGTGTTTTTATCAGGAATTTTTAGCAAATCAACAGAGGTTTGGATCCCCCTAGTTAAACTCACAATGCTTTAAAATCATTTACAGCTTATGTCTATTCTGTGGGGCTCACTTCCTGTGAAGCTCTCAGTTTACAAAAATTGATACTCTCAACTTAGAATGAGAGCATCAGAATCAGCAACGCATTATTGACATCCCCCTCACTTTGTTGTAATTTAGCTACACCAATCTTGCACTGCCGTTTAGCATACTTTATTCACTTTTAAATCCTATAGAAATGAAATCAATATGCATCCTATTGGTCTTACTCATTTTTGCCTTGCCAGCACTATCTCAAGAAGAAAAGGTAATTATCAACGACATTGAGTTGAATCAAAGTCAAATGGAAGAGTTTGAAAAATATTATGGTACCAAGCCTCTTCCGGGTAATTATTGGTACGATAAAACCAGTGGTTTGTATGGGGTTGTTGGCTATGCTTCATTTGGTTTTATGTTGCCTAACCATGACTTGGGCCACTTAAAGCGTAATGCCTCAAACGGACAAACCAATGTGATTGTAAATGGCAGGGAATTGCCACAAAACGAATGGCTGGTTTGGAGCTATGTATTGGGCTATTACATTCAGCCGGGAAATTACTGGTTCGATCATTTGGGAAATGCAGGCTATGTCGGAAATCCTATTCCTACCGTAAATTTATACTTGACCGCACAACAGAATGGCTACAGTGGCAAAGGAAGTGGAGGTGATAATTTTTGGTCGACCCGATTTAGTGCCGGCAATTACGATCAAGGAAATACCAGAGGTTATGTAAGTGTACCCGGACATGGGCCTGTGGGGTATGGTTTTTAGAATGGAAAAGTAATAAGTATAAAGGAGAAAATAAGGTTAAAACTTTATACTTTTTCCTTAACACTTTCAACTTGATTTTTTTCCCTAAATTTGCCTTTCAATCAATAAAAAGGGATTCATTGGAACTTCAAGAACTTAAAAACATTTTTGCTGGTCACCCAGCACGATTCAGCATTGAGAAACATTTACATGGTAACAATAATTTTCACCTACACTTGCGTGGATTGGTAGGATCAGCTTTGCCCGTAATGGTTTCATCATTGGAAAGCCAGGCAAAACCTCAACTATTTATTTTAAATGATAAAGAGGAGGCTGCCTATTTTTATAATGATTTGTGCAATTTGATTGACGAAAGTTCGGTTCTTTTCTTTCCATCGTCGTACAAGCGTTCGGTACAATACGAAAAAACGGATAACTCCAACATTATTCTGCGCGCCGAAACTTTAAACCGATTAAATTCCAATCATCAACCAAGCTACATTGTTACTTTTCCCGAAGCAATTGTTGAGAAAGTAATCAGTCAGGATCAGCTGACCGAAAATACCCTTAAAATTAAGATTGGGGAAAAATTATCACCCGAGTTTGTAGAAGAAGTTTTGGTAGATTACGAATTCGAGCGTGCCGACTTTGTGGTTGAGCCCGGTCAGTTTTCAATTCGTGGTAGCATCATCGATATCTTTTCTTTTTCGGATGAGCATCCATACAGAATCGATTTCTTCGGTGAAGAAGTGGAATCCATTCGTGTGTTCGATGTAGAAAATCAGCTTTCGATTAAAAAGCTGGATACGGTTGATATTATTCCAAACATACAGGAAAATCTTTTAAAGAATTCAAGAATCTCATTTCTGAATTTTGCCCCGGACCAATCGGTTTTTTGGTGTAAGAATGTACAGTTCATTAGCGATAGAATTCAGGCAATCTATGAAAATACCATCGAGAAAGTCCCTACTTTGGAATTGGGAGAAGATACGGTTGCAACAAAAGATTACCTGATAAAAGGTTTGGATTTTATCGATCAGTTAAATCAATACTCTTGTATTGAATTTGGGCAAAAATTCTTTTTCCCAACTGAGAACGAAATTCAGTTCAACCAAGCACCGCAACCGGCTTTCAATAAAAATTTCGATTTATTGGGCGAACACTTGCTGAATAACAACGCAAGGGCCGAAAGCAATTACATTCTGTCTGATAATGCCAAGCAGATTGAGCGTATTCAAAATATTTTCGACGATAAAGGCATTGAAGTAGAATTCCAATCTGTAGATCAAACCTTGCACGAAGGTTTTTCCGATCGGGATTTAAGAATTTCGGTATTTACCGATCATCAGATTTTCGATCGTTACCACAAGTTTAAACTAAAAACAGCTACGGTACACAAGGCCAAGGAATCGGTTACCTTAAAAGAAATCAACCGACTTCATCCGGGCGATTATATTGTGCATGCCGATCATGGTATTGGCCGTTTTGGAGGTTTGCAGAAGATTGATGTGAATGGGAAAGATCAGGAAGCAATCCGCTTGGTATACAAAGACAATGACATTTTGTTTGTGAGTTTGCACTCGCTGCACAAAATCTCTAAATACAAAGGCAAAGACGGTTCGGCCCCGAAAATTTACAAATTGGGAACCGGAGCATGGCAAAAGCTGAAAGAGAAAACCAAAAGCAAGGTTAAAGACATTGCCAAAGAATTGATTGCCCTTTATGCAAAACGTAAGGCCGAAAGAGGATTTCAGTTCAGTGCCGATTCGTACATGCAACAGGAGCTGGAAGCTTCATTTATTTATGAAGATACGCCAGACCAGGTAAAAGCTATAAAGGCTACCAAAGAAGGAATGGAATCGCCATTCCCAATGGACCGATTGGTTTGTGGTGATGTTGGTTTCGGGAAAACCGAAATTGCCATTCGTGCTGCTTTTAAAGCTGTGGCCGACAACAAACAGGTTGCTGTTTTGGTTCCAACAACCATTCTGGCATTTCAGCACTTTAAAACTTTCAGCGATCGATTAAAGAATTTTCCTTGCAGAGTTGATTACATCAGCCGCATGCGAAAAGCAAAAGATCAAAAAGAAATATTAAAAGATCTTAAAGCTGGTCAAATCGACATTTTAATCGGAACACACCGAATTATTGGAAAAGATATCGACTTTAAAGATTTGGGATTACTGATTGTTGATGAAGAGCAAAAATTTGGGGTATCGGTAAAAGAAAAGCTGAAACAGATGAAAGTAAATGTGGATACTTTAACGCTTACTGCAACGCCGATTCCAAGAACACTGCAATTCTCATTAATGGGGGCTCGCGATCTGTCAATTATCAATACGCCGCCACCTAACCGATATCCAATTGTAACCGAAGTTCACAATTTTAACGAAGACATTATTCGCGAAGCCATTACATACGAAGTGGAGCGCAACGGACAGGTTTTCTTCATCCATAATCGTGTTCAAAATATTAAAGAGGTTCAGGATATGATTCACAGAACAGTTCCTGGAGTTTCAACGGTTGTTGCCCATGGTCAGATGGATGGACCAAAACTGGAGAAAATCATGCTCGAATTTATTCGAGGCGATTACGATGTGCTGATTGCAACAACCATTATCGAATCAGGTCTTGATATTCCAAATGCCAATACCATTATTATTAACAATGGTCAGAATTTTGGCTTGAGTGAATTGCATCAGTTGCGCGGTCGTGTAGGTCGCTCAAACAAAAAAGCTTTCTGTTATTTGTTGACTCCTCCTATGGAATCGATGACCCAGGAAGCCAGACAAAGACTGCAGGCCATCGAAAACTTCTCGGAACTGGGAAGTGGGTTTAATATTGCCATGCAAGATTTGGACATTCGTGGAGCAGGAAACTTATTGGGAGGTGAACAATCAGGTTTCATTACTGATATTGGTTACGAAACCTATCAGCGAATTCTGAATGAAGCCATGCTTGAATTGAAAGAAAACGAGTTCAAAGATGTTTTTGCCGATGAAAAGAAAGAGGAAGAAAAAGAAGTAATCCGTTTTATTAATGATTGCCAGATTGACACCGATCTTGAAATTTTGTTCCCGGAAGAATATGTAGAAAGCATTTCGGAGAGAGTTCGCCTTTATCGTGAATTGGATAATATCGAAACCGAAGAAGAAATCGAAAAATTCGAAGCCCAATTACAAGATCGATTTGGCAATTTGCCCGAACCAAGTATTGAATTGCTAAACGTGGTTCGTTTAAGATGGTTGGCTCTTGACTTGGGAATTGAAAAACTGATCTTGAAAAGCAACAAGCTGGTTCTTTATTTTATTTCCGATCAAGATTCTCCTTTCTATCAATCGGCGCAATTCAGTAAAGTGCTTCAATTCTTGCAAGCCCAAACCATTCCTTGTAAAATGAAGGAAGCAAAAAACAGGCTGAGTTTAAGCTTCGAAAAAGTTTCGAATATCGTTGCTGCCAGTGAAATATTGAAACAAATCAATCAGGAATAATGATAAAAAAAAGATCGCTAAGTTTAATTCTCAGCGATCTTTTCAATATTTATTGATGTAAATTTAATCTTCTTGTATTTCTCTCAGCAAAACCAAAGCCTTATCATTTCCCAAATTGGTAATGCGGGCTTCGTACCAACACTTACCATTTACAGATTCTATTTCATATTTAAACTTCTCCATAAAACCCACATTTAAAACTTTCTCTATTTTCTCTTCAGCCAATTGCAAAACTTCGCCTGAAAATATCTTATCCAGATGTGCTCCTATAATTTCATCTTTTGGAAGATCTAAAACGGAATTATCATCCATTTTATAATCTTCAAAAATCCCCTCACGGTTCACAACAAAAATTAAATCAGGAATTGCATTAATTAAATCCTTATTTCGACGCTCACTTTCCTCAAGCATCAACTGACTTTGCTTCCGAACAGTTACATCCCTTACATAGCAAACTATTCCTTTATCGATTCCCTTTTCGTTTTTTAGCATCGACGAATACAGCTTTAGATAGGTCTCTTTTCCATCGATATCAAATAGAAGCTCTACTTCGTAATTGCTATCTTTTTCGGTTGGAATCAATAAGTCCTCAGCAAATGATTTTTCTCTTCCCGACAAAGATAATTCGCTATAAGGTTTGCCAATTATCTCTGATTCACTTTTGCCAAAAATTCTTTCACATCCATTATTCCATGATCTTACGATTCCATTCAAATCGAAGGTAACCACACCATCGTGGAAATGGTTAATAATATCCGCTTTTTCAGCCAACATCTCCCTGTAGGCATATTCCTGAGTTACATCACGTATAATAAACTGAAGATTATTCTTACCATTAAACTCAATATGAGCTGCAGTTAATCCAACATCAAACGGATCGCCATGAATGGTTTTAAATTTAAGGTGAGTATATTCAATTCCTTGTCCCATTTGAACAGCCCGGTCGAACTTTTCTTTAAATTCTTCTTGATATTCTTCACTGATATAGGAAAGAAGTTGAAGTCCTATTAGATCTTCAATATATGCCGTTCTAAATAACTTTAATCCCAAACAATTTAGATATTCAATTCCGCCTGCTTCGTTAATCACCAAAATTGCTTCTGGTGAATCTGTAATAAAATTACGGAATCGCTTCTCTCTCATTTTTTGGTCCAAATCAAACTGATGCTTATAAAATGCCAACTCGATTGATATTCCCAACTCTTTTTTATCAATCGGTTTAACCAGGTATCCGTACGAGTGGGTATTAATTACTCTTTGGATAGTAGATTCCTCAGTATCACTAGAAAGAAAAATAACAGGAATATCAAATTTAGATTTTATCAATTCGGTTGTTTGAATACCGTCGAGATCTCCTCCCAAATGAACGTCCATAAGAACAATATCTGGATTTAATTTTTCGCACAAACGAATGGCTTCTTTACCATCCTCAACAATTCCTAACAAATCGTAACCTAATTCCTTTAAGAACATTCTGAAAATGGTCGAAATTAAGTTGTCGTCCTCAACGATTAAAATCTTTTTTTTCATTAAGCAATAATTGAAAATTTGACCGATACCAATACCATTTAATATCTAGAGCACGGGTTTTTCACCTTTAAAACAAACCAAGAGGATTAATCTTCATTAGTTCCTTTTGAAAAACCTGTAGGGCACCTAATTTATATGCCTAAAGTTTACTAATTTTAAGCGATTTTACAAGCTATTTATAATAATACACATCAATTATTTTCCATTGAATCTTATAATTGACATAGGCAACACAAAAATTAAAGCTAGTATTTTTCTAAAAGGAGAATTAAATACTACCAAAGCTTCTGAAAAAAGAGATGTCGAATTTGTAAAGGATTTACTAAGTGAATTCACTACAATAGAAAAAGTAATCATCTCTTCGGTTAGAGAATATCCCGAAAGGTTGATTAATTTTCTTAAAACAAAAATTCAACATGTTTTCTTTTTTGATTCTAAGCTTCCTATTCCAATAGAAAATTTATATGAATCTAAAAAAACATTGGGTTACGATAGATTAGCTGCCTGCATTGGAGCATATGCAATGAATCCCAATCAGAATATCTTGGTAATTGATGCAGGAACTGCCATCACCTTCGATTTCTTGAATAAGAAAGGACAATACATTGGTGGATGCATTTCTCCTGGTTTAAGTATGCGATATAAAGCTTTGAATCATTTCACAAAGAAACTGCCTCTTCTTTCTGTAAATGAAGATTATCCTTTAATTGGAAAAAACACCAACGAAGCAATAACTGGTGGAGTACAAAACGGAATTGTTTTCGAGGTCGATTCGTACATCAACCAACTAAAGGAGAAATATGCTGATCTTAAAGTAATACTAACAGGTGGTGACGCTCCTTTTTTATACAAGAGTATTACCAACATCGCAATTCTCGAAACGGATGTACTGGCAATTGGGTTGAATCATATCCTCGAATTTAATATTTTGGAACGCTCTAATAATTAACAAAGTTTTTGTTGATTTCCAATTTATTTATAGTTTTGCAAGAAGCTAATTTTAGAGCTTTCAAATGGTTATTTAGAACGAATTCAAAACTTATACTGAAATTTTGGTATGAGTTTTGCAGTTTTAGTTCCAACAAAACTAAAACTTTCGTTATATTTATTCTGACTTAATAGATATGACATTTTATAGGATATTCTAAAGTCCATTTTTATAGTTTTGCAACAATTAAACTTGATTATAAAAAATTTAATAACATGAAAACAAGATTTACAATCGCAACTGTGGTTCTTTTGCTTTCAAGTATGTTTACCCTTAAGGCACAGACTTTGGAATCAAAATATGGATTGGATAGTGCTCAGACTGTATTGAACGCCTCTCTATATGTTGAGATGGTGAAACAAAAAAATTACGAAGAGGCTCTTCCAGGTTGGAGATACGTTTACAATAATGCTCCAGCTTTCCAAAAAACAACTTACATTAAAGGTGTAACAATTATGCGTGGTATGCTACGCAAAACCAAAAACCCAAAGTATGTTGACACTTTGATGATGGTTTACGATCAGCGTATCAAATATTTCGGTAAAGACCGCAAATATCCTGAAGGTTGGATTCTTGGCCGTAAGGGTGGTGATTTATTCAAGTATAAGAAAAAACATATCCCATCGGTTAAAGAAGCTTACAGTATTTTGAAGAAATCTATCGAAATGCAGCAATTAAAATCAGAAGCAACTGTAATAAACTATACTATGGAAGCTTCAGGTATTTTGGTTAAAGCTGGTGAAATTGAGCCAGAAGAAGTAATCGATAACTATCTTCTTTTCATGGATATGGCTAAGAAGCAGATTGATGCTGAAACCAAAGAATCTAAAAAAGAAAACCTTGATAATGCTCGTAAAAACGTAGAGCAAATCTTCTTCAAAGCTGGTGTTGCTGACTGCGAGACATTAAGTAATATCTTTACAGCAAAATTTGAGGCAAACAAAGACGATATGGTTTTGATCAACAAAATCCTTCGTATGTTGAATCGCCAAGAGTGTGAAGATGGTGCTTTATACGCAATGGTTGCTGAAAGAAAATATGAGTTAGAACCAAATGCTGATGCTGCTCACAACTTGGCTAAAATGTTTATCAAGAAAAAAGAGTTTGACAAAAGTATCGGATACTTAGAACAAGCCATTGAATTGGAACAGGATGCTGACATTAAAGCTGACTTACATTACAAACTAGCTTACATCCAACTAAGTCAAAGTAAACTTAGCGCATGTAGAAGTAATGCTTTAAAAGCAGCTAATTTAAGATCCGGATGGGGTGAACCTTACATTCTAATTGGTAAAGCTTATGCCGCATATGCTCCAAAATATGGATCTAAACCAATCGAGAAAAAATATCTTTATTGGTTAGCTGTTGATAAATTCAAGAGAGCTAAAGCAATTGATCCTAATTGTGCAGAAGAAGCTAGCAAGCAAATTGCTACTTATTCTAGACATTTCCCAAATAAAGAAAATGCTTTCTTCGAAGGTATTAAGGATGGAGATGTAATCACTGTAGGTGGTTGGGTTAATGAAACTACAAAGGCTAGACTTAATGAATAGTACGCCAAAAAATAAATACAATATTATCAAAAGCATTGTAATCCTTTCGGGGATTGCGATGCTTTTGTCTTGTGAGAACAGCATGAAAGAGGTGCAGAGTCTTACAACCAACGAAAACCTTCCTTTGCAACAAGGTAAAGAAGTTGAATTTATTTTCACCGATTCAACTAAAATTCAATATCGAGCTTTTGCCGTAGAATTTATTGAAACAGATTCGGAAGAAAGTGGAATGCTTCAAGAATTCCCCAAAGGAGGTAAAATTATTTCATACGATAAGGATGAAACGGTAGCCTGGGAAATTAAAGCAAACTATGCAAAACATTATCCGAAGGATGAACTTTGGGAGTTAAGAAATAATGTGGTTGCCAAAAGTGCAGATGGCAAGACGATTAGTTCTGAACTAATGTTTTGGGATCACACCAAAAAGTTAATTTATTCAAATCAGTATACAAGAATTATCACAGCTGATGGTCAAGTATTGGAAGGCTCTAGCTTTTCAATTGATGAAGACATGAATGATTTAAGACTGAAACAAGGCTCAGGAAAAGTATATTTTGAGGATAAAAATGAGCAATAATCAATAAAGCTTATTATCTTGCATACAACAAAACCTGATAAAGTGAATCAAAAACTACCATTTGTATTAGAAATTGTTTGGTTGATTGTAATGATTAGCAGTGCTAGTCTTGCCGTATACAGAACCATGCAAACCAATTTCTCCGAGAATATTTTATTGTACGTTATTGCCATACTAGCAGCATTAATGTATACTTCGCGTAGATACTTAAGAAGAACCCGAGAGAAAAACCAATCCCAAAAATAAATGAATGATCTGATCATCATTTTTGCCATGCTTGCTCTTTCCGCCTTTTTCTCAGGAATGGAAATTGCTTTTATCGCTGCCAATAAATTGCGCATGGAATTGGATCGAAATAAAAATACCATTTCATCCAGAATTGTATCCATTTTTTCTCGATATCCAGGTCACTATATCAGCACCATGCTGGTAGGTAATAACATTGCGCTTGTAGTGTATGGTATTGTTATGGCAAAAATGCTTGAACCATCAATCGAGCTTTGGGTTGATTCTGAATCATTGGTTTTAACCATTCAAACCATCATCTCAACCATTTTGATTTTGGTTACAGCAGAGTTCATTCCAAAAACATTGTTTAGGCTTAATCCAAATTTTGCACTGAATCTTTTTGCTCTTCCTGTAATGTTCTTTTACATCGTTTTTTATCCGGTTACAATTATAACCATGATGCTATCGAAGAATATTATCCACAAACTATTCAATACCAAAATAACGGAAGACGAGGAAACACAAGCGTTTGGTAAAATCGACCTAGATCATTTGGTACAAGAAGGACAGGATACTCAGGCAATTGCTGAAGATGAACTACATGATATCAAGATTTTTAGAAATGCACTGGATTTTTCCAAAGTGAAACTACGCGAATGTATCGTTCCAAGGAATGAAATAGAAGCCATGGAATTAAATGGTGAACTTGAAGATTTAACACAAAGATTCATTGAAACCGGCTATTCAAGAATTCTAATTTACAAAGAGTCCATAGATAACATTATTGGTTACGTTCATTCATCGGTAATTTTCAAAAAGCCACAAAGTATCAAATCTGCTTTAAGTCGAATTATTTTTGTACCAGAAACCATGGCAGCACATAAGTTGCTAAACCTATTTACCAAGGAACAAAAAAGCATCGCTGTAGTTGTTGATGAATTTGGTGGTACTGCAGGTATGGTTACTATTGAAGATATCATGGAAGAGATATTTGGTGAAATTGAAGATGAACATGATAATATCGATTTGGAAGAGGAAGTTCTATCTGAGAATGAATTTATATTCTCGGGTCGATTAGAAATTGATTATCTGAATGACAAATATGATTTGAACCTTCCTGAATCGGAAGACTTTGAAACCTTGAATGGATTCATTCTATTTAATCACGAAAGTATACCCAAGTATAACGAAACCATCAGAATTGAGAACTTTAATTTTAAGATTGTAGAAGTGAGTAATACCAGGGTCGAGAAAATTAAATTAACCATCATTGCCTAGCGTTTTCATTTCTCATTCACTGAATATTAGACTCAAAATCTTCCAATAAATAATCATTGATATTTGTAATCATTTCGGATAATAAAACTCCTCTTCTGAACATCAATTTTCAAACATTTATCAAGTAATTCTTACTTTACTATAAAAGGCACCAAACTGATAGCTATAAAAGGCAATCATTTCCCATTTTTTTGTATATTCGTAGCCTAATTAAGAAATATTTAAATCTTTTTCGATGGCAACATTACAGAAAATAAGAAACCGTGGTGTGTTTATTGGGATCATCATTGGGGGAGCTTTGTTTGCATTTATTGCTGGTGACGCTCTAAAATCGGGTGGTTCCTTATTGACGAATTCACGAAATGAAATGGCAGAAATTGCAGGTGAATCAGTAAATATTCGTGATTTTCAGAATCGATTCAACCATAATATTGAAGTAGCAAAAATGATGTCTGGTCAATCTTCAATTCCATCAGAACAAATGGATAGATTAAGAGAACAGACTTGGCAGCAAATGGTTCAAGAAATGGTAATGAATGTTGAATATGATGAATTAGGAATTTCAGTAACTTCTGATGAATTATTCGACATGGTTCAAGGTAGAAATATCGACCCTACAATTCGTCAAATGTTCCAAGGTCCTGACGGATCTTTTAACAAAGAACAAGTAGTTGCAACTCTTCAACAGTTAATTAACGCTCCTAAGGGAACTCCGCAAAAAAACTATTGGTTGAACATCGAAAATGCAATGACTACTCAAAGAACTTTAACCAAGTACAATTCTTTAATTCAAAAAGGTTTGTACATGCCAAATGCAATGGTTAAAGATTTAGCTACCAAAGGAAGCAAAAAAGTAGATATCAATTATATCGTTAAAAATTACAACTTGATTCCAGATAGTACAATTACTGTAAGTGATTCTGAAATTAAAGAGTACTATAACGAACACAAAGATTTATTCGAACAAACTGAATCAAGAAGAATTGATTACGTTCCATTTTTGATTGAACCTTCGACTGATGATTATAAAGCTACTGAAAATTCGGTTGCTGATTTAAAAGTAGATTTTGCTGCTGAAACCAACAATGCTCAGTTTGTAGAATTAAATGCGGATACAGATTTCAATCCTTTTTATTTGAAAAAAGAAGACATCACAAATGCTGAGTTAGCAGAATTCGCATTCTCAGGTAAAAAAGGTGATGTGAGTGGTGTATACTCAGAAGGTGATTCATACAAATTAGCTAAAATCAACGAAGTTAAAATGCTTCCTGATTCTGTTAAAGCACGTCATATCTTAATTCGTCCGGTAAACGGTGATTATGCTGCTGCACAAGCTAAGGCAGATAGCTTAAAAACATTACTTGAAAAAGGAGCTCGTTTCGATGATTTAGCAAAAGCTAATTCAGATGATCAAGGATCAGCTATTAATGGCGGTGATCTTGGTTGGTTCACACAAGGTAAAATGGTTCTTCCATTTAGCGAGGCTGCTTTCGATTCGAAAAGAAACGAAATCAAAGTTGTTCTAACTCAATTTGGAGCTCACGTTTTACAAGTAACCAACAAAGGAAAAGCAGTTAAAAAAGTACAGTTGGCAATTGTTGACCGTAAAGTTGAAGCTAGTAACAAAACAATTCAGGCAGCTTACGCTAAAGCTCGTACATTTGCGGGAAACAACTTAAGCAAAGAAGCTTTCTTAAAAGCTGTGTCGGAGCAAAACTTGCAAAGAAGAACTGCTAACCTAAGAAGAGATACCAAAAACATTCCTGGTCTTGAAAACTCAAGAGAATTGGTTAGAGCAGCCTACCAAACTGAAGACATGGAAAATGTTTTGATGAACAACGAACAATCAGCAGTATTTGAATTTGGTGATAAATTTGTTGTTGCTGTTCTTTCTAGCATTAAAGAAGAAGGTTTCGCAAACATCAATGATGTAGCTTCTACTATTAAACGTGAGATTAGAAAAGAAAAGAAAGCTGAGCAAATGATTGCTGAGTTTAAGAAAAACAGCCAAGGAGCACAATCGCTTCTATCTGTTGCACAGAAAGAAAATCTAGAAGTAAAGAATGCAACTGGTATTAGCTTCTCTTCATTCCAGATTCCTGGTGCAGGTATTGAACCAAACGTAATTAGTACTGCTTCTCTTCTTGAAAAAGGAAAGATTTCTGCTCCAATTGAAGGTAACCAGGGTGTTTACATGGTATTAGTTACCAACGAAACAACTGATGAAGTTACTGATGATACAGTTGAAGCTTTCAAAGCAAGATTAGAACAAGGATATCAATATCGTACAAACTATCAAGCATTCCAGGCGTTAAGAGAAAATGCTAATGTTGTTGATAAAAGATATAAGTTTTACTAGACAATAGTAAGCACATAAAGAAAGCGAGGTGATTTGGTCATCTCGCTTTTTTTGTGTCAAATTGTTGGTACAGCTACAAGGTATATTTTTCTTACTGCAGCTTGCAGCATGCTTTTTACATGCTGTATTTTTTATCCAGCAGTCAACAGGATGATTTTTACACACTGTATTTTCTTTACTGCAGCTTGCAGGAAGAATTTTCAGGGATGTATTTTTGCTCCTGCAAGCTGCAGGACGAAAAATACATCTTGGGATAAAAGATTGTATTAACCTGCGTTTACCTAAAGTTCACTATGAAATTTAAATGGAATTATTGGTAATTTCACTCCAAGTGAGAATACGAAGTAGAAAAACAAAAAAAGAGCTGTCAATAAATGACAACTCTTTTTTAATATCGTACAATAAAAGAATTTACGAAAGTAAAGCTTTTACCTTATCAGCAACGGCTTTACCATCGGCTTTACCTGCCAATTGTTTTGTAGCCATTCCCATTACTTTTCCCATTTCTTTCATTGATGAAGCTCCTGTATCAGCAATAATTTTTTGAACTGCTGCAGTCAATTCCTCATCGCTCATTTGAGCTGGTAGATAAACTTCAAGGAAACTCATTTCAAGCAATTCCTTTTCAGCCAAATCTTCTCTTCCACCACCCTTATAGGTATCTGCAGCATCTTTACGTTGCTTCACCAACTTCTGAATAATTTTAACAGCTGCCGCATCTTCAATTTCCGAAGCTCCTGTTTTAGTCATTTCAAGTGTAAGAGCAGTTTTTACAGATCTAATAGCCTGTAACTTATCTTTTTCTTTTGCTTTCATTGCAGATTTCATATCTGCATTAATTTGTTCAAGTAAGCTCATAGTATTTTATTTTATCAAAAATCGTTTATTCATCATCAAGAGTAAATTTAATCACATTTCCTGAATGGTAACGCTTTTGATCCAATTTCTGTTGTTTTCTTTTGTAAGCAGGAATACTTTCGAACTCATCAATTTCTGCATCTTTTAAATCCGTTAGAACCACCTTTTTTTCCTCAACCATTGGTTCCTCTTCCAACGAAATTTTAGTTTGCTGAGCCGTACCTCTTCCTCCTCTAAATGCAGTTGTTTTTGGTTTTTCAATCTCCTCAGTTATTCCTCCATTTTCGAATCCAGTAGCAATAATGGTAACAGATACTTTCTTTCCTAAAGCTAAATCCTGACCTGTTCCCCAAATGATAGATGCACTGTCACCAACTGCTTCTTGAACGTAGTCGGTAATTTCGCCAACCTCGTCCATGGTAACTTCCTCTTCTCCCGAGCTAATATTCAAAAGAATATTTCGTGCTCCTCGAACATCATTACTATTCAACAATGGAGAAGTAAGAGCTTCGCGAATGGCATTTACCGATCGGTCTTCACCTTCTGCCGAAGCTGATCCCATTACCGCAACACCACTATCGGTCATTACCGTTTTTACATCTTCGAAATCCACGTTAATGTATCCGTGTAATGTAATAATTTCGGCAATTCCTTTAGCTGCTGTGGCCAAAACATCATCTGCCTTAGCAAAGGCTGTAGAGAGCTTTAAATCTCCGTATATTTCGCTCAATTTCTCATTATTAATCACCAATAATGAATCCACGTTCTCTTTTAATTTATTGATTCCCTCAATTGCTTGATTCAATCTTTGACGACCTTCAAAACGGAAAGGAATGGTTACAATACCCACAGTTAAGATACCTTGCTCTTTTGCTGTTTTGGCAATCACAGGTGCAGCTCCAGTTCCGGTTCCTCCCCCCATTCCGGCGGTAATGAAAACCATTTTGGTATTATCGGCTAATACTTCATTAACATCATCAATATTTTCAATAGCCGATTGTGCTCCACGCTCCGGTTTATTTCCAGCTCCTCTACCCTCGGTTAAAGATTCTCCCAATTGTATTTTAACAGGTATTTCGCTATTCTCCAAAGCTTGTGCATCGGTATTGCATATCACAAAATCTACATCTTTAATGCCTTGCTGAAACATGTAATTTACAGCATTACCACCACCACCACCAACACCAATTACCTTTATAATTGATGATTCATTCTCGGGTAAGCTAAAATCAATTAAATCTTCTGCCATTTTTTATACTTCTAATCTCTCCTAATTTATAATCACAAAATCAAATTATTGATCTTACATAGGAGTATCCTTGTTATCAAATATATTTGAGAAACTTTTCTTAAACCAACCATTTATACTTTCCTCTTCTTCTTCGTCCACTTCCTTAGTTTCTAAGTGAGGATCTGGTTTGGACTCTGGCTTGGTATTATCGCTTTTTACTTCAAGAATTTCCTCTTTTTCTTCCTCGGAGCGCTTCCGCATTAATTCTTCACGACGCTGAGTTTCTTCTCTTCTTTTTGCTGCTGCTTTTTCTTCATCTGCAGCTGGATTTTCAATGATCAACTCCAATTTTGGGGCATCCTCTGCTCTTTTTCTTGGTTCAATCATCAATTCGGGAATAGGATTTTCAGAAAATCCAGTTGCAATAATGGTAACACTTAGCTCGTCTCCCATTTTCTCATTGTAACCATTTCCCCAAATCACACTCACATCATCTCCAACAACATCCTGTACATAATCGGTAATCTGACTCACTTCCTGCATGGTAACTTCCTCTTTACCAGAAATGATATTCAAAAGAATATTTCGAGCACCAACAATATTATTGCTATTTAAAAGAGGTGAGGTTAAAGCCTCTTCGATAGCTCGAATTGATCTATCTGGTCCTGAAGCAGTAGCTGATCCCATTACAGCCACACCACTATTTCTCATTACTGTTTCAACATCAGCAAAATCGACATTTACATATCCAGCAACTGTTATAATTTCTGCAATACTTTTTGCAGCAACAGAAAGAACATTATCAGCTTCGGCAAATGCATCGGAAAGTTTTAAATCTCCATACATTAATCTCAACTTCTCATTGTTAATAATCAACAATGCATCAACATGCTTTTCAAGGTTTTCAATTCCTTCCATAGCTTGTTGAATCCTTTTCTTTCCTTCGAATCTAAAAGGTATTGTAACAATCCCTACCGTAAGCACATCTTGCTGGCGAGCAGCTTCTGCGATAATCGGCGCAGCACCAGTGCCGGTTCCTCCACCCATTCCGGCAGTTACAAAAACCATTTTGGTTTTTTCACTCAATACTTTGTTGATATCGTCTAAACTTTCTATTGCAGATTCTCTTCCTCGTTCAGGTTTATTTCCTGCTCCTCTTCCTTCGGTTAGCGATTTTCCCAACTGAACTTTAATGGGTACAGGACTATTTTCGAGTGCTTGTGAATCAGTATTACAAATTACAAAATCAACCCCCGTAATTCCTTCTTTTAACATGTGGTTGACGGCGTTTCCTCCACCACCACCCACACCAATTACTTTAATTATGGATTTTTCTTTTGGTTCAAAATTAACCGGTAATAATTCGTCAATCATGATCTCACAGTATTAGGGTTACAATATCTTTTTTACATATCCACATCTTGGGTATCAAATAAAGATCCAAGGAATGCTGTAAATCCTTTTTTCTTTTTTGGTTTATTTCCATTTAAATTGGTCTTTTCCACAGGCTTTGTTTTGGGTTTTTCCATTCCTTTTAATAAAAGACCAATAGAGGTTGAGTACATTGGATGATCAATATTTTCCTCCAAATTCACTTTTGAGTTTCTAGGGAATCCTATTCTTACATCCAAATTCGTTCTTTGCTGTGTTAAAACATCAAGGTTGGTAAGTAAACCTCCCCCTCCGGTTAACACAATTCCAGCACCAATTTTATCTTTCAAACCTGTTGATTCAACCTGGAATTTCACAGAATCGATGATTTCTTCCATTCTGCACTGAATAATTTGAGCGAGAAATTTAAAGGATATATCCTTCTCATCCCATCCACCAGTTGCAGGAATCGTAACTACTTTATCATCTGAAGTCATATCTGCAACAGCTTCACCAAATTGCACTTTTAATGCTTCAGCCTGTCGTGAAAATACCGAACATGCCTCTTTTATATCTCTGGTTACATGATCTCCACCAAATGGAATAACCGAAGCATGTTTTAAAACGCCATCAAAATAAACAGTTACATCGGTGGTTCCACCACCTATATCAACAAGCACAACACCTGCCTCTTTCTCCTCCTTAGTTAAAACTGCCAAGGATGATGCCAAAGGTTCCAGAACCAATTCTTCCACATCCAATCCAACTTCACGAACACATTTTTCGATGTTTCTGGCTGAAGCTGTTCTCCCAATTATGATATTGAAATGCCCGTCTAACCTTCGTCCAGCCATTCCGAGTGGATTCTTAATTCCAACCTCTTTATCAACAACAAATTCTTGAGGAATTACATGTAAAATTTGCTCACCAATTTCAACAGGATGCTTGTAATTCTCATTGGTAATCTGCTCTATATCTTCCTTTGTAATTTCTTCGACCGAATTTTCTATATATTTAAATTTCCTCTCTTTGACTATACGAATATGCTGTCCGGCAATCCCCACATATACCGTAGAAAATTCCTTATTGGTCTTCTCTTTCAAACGAGCCACAGCTTCATTAATAGCCTCGATGGTAAGTTCAATATCATGAATTACTCCACGCTTTACACCTTTAGAAACAGTACGCTCCATACCCAAAATGTTAAGCTTTCCATCATCGGAAATCTCACCAAGTATGGCAACAATTTTTGTTGTTCCTATATCAATTGCGGCTATTATATTATTCGTCCCAACCATTCTAGTTCTTTTTTGTGCAAACCACCTGATTTTCGTACTTCAGGTTGATTCTTTTGTATCTGTTCCACCCGGTTTTTGTAAACCCATCGGTGTACAAAGCATACAATTTTTTGAATTTCTTCTGATAATTTTCAATGCTTCCCAACTCAATTTTATGTGCTCCTACACGTGGTACCAAAACATACTCTTTCCCGCGTGTTACATGTATTTGAGTTATTTGCGACTTCCAAAATTCATCATTTGTAATAAATTTTACCAAATCAAAAAGCTCTTCTTTTATCAACTGCTCATTTACTGCCCCCGAAACCACCAAAACCCTTGATGTAAATTTAGAGGATAATGGCATTTTCTTTCCTTCCTCATCAATATAATATCCTCTTCCCTGTAAAATACGAACAATAGGATTTCTCTGATGAATCTCAATAATCAGATTTCCTGAAAGCGAAGAATAGATTTCCGACCTTTTCACATATGGAATCTGATTGATCTTATCCTCCAAAACTTCCTTATTTATCGCATAAACAGAGTTTCCTTCCCAGTCTGGATACTGTTTTTTTACAATCTTCTCTACATCCTTATTACTAACAAAACCACTGTCTATGCTATCTTTTACCTTAACTTTTATATCATTTAGGATAATGGCATCACCCTTCTCACCTACGAAGGAGAAGCTTACCAATAAATATCCCAACAGTGATATCCAAATTAATATGACAGTAATTTTTTTAAGCATGCTTTTATTTTTCTATCAACATATTCTTAATTGGTTCAACCAATTTATCTATATCCCCAGCACCTAAAGTCAAAAGAACTTCCAAATCTTTTTGCTCCAACAAATCAATCAATTCCTTTTTTGAACAAGTGCAAACTGGAACCGTAATTTTTTTCATGATCATCTTGGAACTTACCCCTTCAATTGGTAATTCTCTTGCCGGATAAATATCCAACAGAATTACTTCATCCAACAAGCTTAAACTTTCCGCAAATCCCTCTGCGAAATCTCTGGTTCTGGTATACAAATGCGGCTGAAAAACTCCAGTAATTTTCTTATTCGGATAAATATCTCTAACCGAAGAAATACTTTCTTTCAACTCCTTTGGATGATGCGCATAATCATCTATAAAAACCAAATTGTCTTTTCTGATTTGATAATCGAATCTTCTTCTAACTCCTTCAAATGATGACAATGCAAATCTGATTTCCTCTTCCTTTACTCCTCCAAGAATAGCTACACTACACGCTCCTATTGCATTTTCTACATTAATCTTACCAGGATAAGAGAATTTTAATTTTTCAAATACTCCTTGCGGATGAACCAAATCAAACTCATAGAAACCTTCAACAAGTGTTAGATTTTTGGCATAAAAGTCTGCAATCTCATTTAGCGAATAGGTATACTTTTCAACCTCGACATTCTCAAGATGCAAACCTTTTTTATGAACTAATATTCCATCCTGCTTTATTTGACCGGCATACTCCTGAAAACTCTTCTCCAATTCTGATTTATCACCATAAATATCCAAATGGTCAGCATCCATTGATGTAATCAACGCAATTTTAGGATGCAACTGCAAAAAAGATCGATCAAACTCATCGGCTTCCAGAATTACCCATGAACTATCTTTGTTCAATAAAAGATTAGACTGATAGTTTCTGGATATGCCTCCCAAAAAAGCATTACAACCCATTTTTGAATTGTTAAAAATATGAGCTGTTATGGTTGAAACCGTAGTTTTCCCATGAGTCCCTGCAATTCCAATTCCATTTAAATCATCCGAAAGCAAACCCAAAACCTGAGATCGTTTCATAATGGTATAGCTATTTAATTTAAAATAGCTCAATTGCTGATGATCTTTTGGAATTGCCGGAGTAAACACAACCAATGTATTTTCCTTATTCAGAAAATCATTTGGTATTGTATCCAAATCATCTTCGAAAGTAATTTTAATACCTTCTTCCAAAAGCTCACCTGTTAGTTTGGTCGATGTTCTGTCATATCCGAACACATTCTTACCTATGGAATGGAAGTAGCGTGCGATTGCACTCATTCCTATTCCTCCAATACCAACGAAATAAATATTTTTAAAATCTTCTAACTTCATATTATATCATTGCAAGAATGTGTTCTGCTATATCATCTGCGGCATCAGGTTTGGCAAGTAACTTACAATTCTTTGCCAACTGAGCACATCTTTCTTCCTTATTGATTAAGTCCAAAGCTTGTGGAATTAATTTCACTTCCGCTTCAGCATCCTTTACCATCACCGCAGCATCTTTATTTACCAATGCCATTGCATTTTTGGTTTGATGATCTTCCGAAACATTAGGCGAAGGCACCAAAATACATGCTTTCTCCACCAAGCACAATTCAGAAATGGTTCCTGCTCCTGCTCTTGAAATTACAATATCGGCAGCAGCATAAGCCAAATCCATACGGCTCAAAAAATCAATAAACTTTAAATTAGGCAAATCCCAATTTTCAAGCTCTTTTTTTACTTTTTCTATATAAAACTTTCCTGTTTGCCAAATCACCTGAACTCCTGATTGAGAAATGGCATCAAGTGAATTTAAAACACTATTGTTTATGGTTCTTGCTCCCAAACTTCCTCCAACAATCAAGATTGTTTTTTTATCAGGATTCAAGTCAAAATGCTTTAAGGCTTCCTCTCTTTTCGATTCAATTTCCATCAAATCCTTCCGAACAGGGTTCCCTGTCAACACAATCTTCTCTTTTGGAAAGAATCGCTCCATTCCTTCGTAGGCAACACAAATTTTCTTAGCCTTTTTAGCTAGTAATTTATTGGTGATCCCGGCATAGGAGTTTTGTTCCTGAATTAATGCAGGCACACCAAGTTTTGCAGCTACATGCAATAATGGTCCGCTGGCATAACCTCCAACACCAACAACAGCATCAGGTTCAAAGCCCTTCACAATTGCTTTTGCTTTCCAAATACTTTTTAACAAGCGAGGGAAAAACTTTAAATTCTCCTTCGATAAACTTCTTTGTAAACCGCGAATAGGCAATCCAACTATATCATATCCAGCAGCAGGAACTTTTTCCATTTCCATTTTTCCTTCGGCACCTACAAACAAAATTTCACAATCCTGATGCTTTTGTTTTAAGGCATTGGCAATAGAAATGGCCGGATAGATATGTCCTCCGGTTCCTCCACCACTAACTATTATTTTAATTTTCTGCTTCATTTAATCTTTTTTCTTCTTCGTTTGCCCAATTGCTAATACTTAATATCATCCCCAAAGCGGCACTGGTAAATATCAAGGATGTTCCTCCCATACTTACTAAAGGCAATGGCTGACCTGTTACAGGAATTAAATTCACCGAAACAGCCATATTTGTCAAAGCCTGAAAAACGATACTTAAGGTTAAACCTATGACCAAAAATGCAGGAAATGTTCTACTACATTTCCGAACTATTATTCCGGCCCGATACAGTAAGAACAGATATAAGGCAAGAATTCCAAAACCACCAATCCATCCCATTTCCTCTAGTATAATGGCATAAATAAAATCGGAATATGGATGTGGTAAAAAATTACGTTGTGTACTATTACCCGGCATTTTTCCAAAAATACCACCCGAAACAACTGCAATTTTTGCTTGTTCAACCTGGTAGTTTTGATTGTTGTTTATGCTTCGTTCTTCATCGAAAAAGTTCTCGATTCTACTACGAACCGTTTGAACACGACCTAAACTCGGAATTACCGGAGCCAATGCAATTAACAACACCAAAACAAGTAAAACAGCAGCAATACTACCAAACAAATATTTATAAGCTACACGACCTATAAACATCAAAATATAACAAATACCTCCCAATAAAACAGAGGTGGAAAAGTCATCTAAAAATATCAGAAAACACACTATTCCAATTGGAACAATCAGATGAATAAAAGCTTCTTTACTACATCCGACTTTCCCTTGAAACCTTGATAAAGTTCTCGAAACATGCAATATCAGAGCCAACTTTGCCAATTCAGAGGGTTGAAAATTAAATCCAATACCTGGAATTGTTATCCATCGAGAAGCGTCATTCAAATTCGTACCAATTAATTTGGCCAGTATCAGCATCCCAACAGATATTATTAGAATAATATTTGCAAAACTGGAATAATACCGATGCGGCATGGCATGTACAAAGTACATAATGACAAAACATCCACCCAATAAAACCAACTGTTTTATCAAGAAATAAGATGTGTTCCCTCCACGAACTTTATAAGCCAAGGTTCCTGTAGAGCTATAAACCACTAGCAACGAAACCAAAGACAACAGCAAAATGACAATCCAAATTACTTTATCGCCTCTTAGTTTAGGATTCTTAACCCAGTTCCATATTCTTGCCAGCCAGTTCTGCATAAACTATTCCTTTTACAGATTTCTTACTTCTTCTTTAAATTGATCACCTCGGTCTTCATAAGATTTAAACAAATCGAAACTTGCACATGCAGGTGACAACAACACTACTTCATCCTTATTAGCGATTTCATAGGATAATTTCACCGCTTTTTCCATTGAATCAGCGTCTACAATTGTCTTCACTCTTCCTTCAAAAGCCTTATGGATTTTTTCATTATCAACACCTAAACATACAATTGCCTTCACTTTTTCATCAACCAAATCAAAAAGTACTGAGTAATCATTTCCTTTATCAACACCACCAACAATCCAAACTACAGGCTCTTCCATGCTCTCCAAAGCATACCATGTTGAATTAATGTTTGTTGCTTTTGAATCATTGATAAACTGAATACCGCGCACTTTCACAACTTTTTCCAATCGGTGATTTACACCCTGAAAATCACTTAGACTCTCACGTATAGCATCTTTTCTAATGCCTAATACACTTCCGGCAATTCCTGATGCCAATGAATTATATACGTTGTGTATCCCAGGTAATGATAAATCCTTTTTATCCATAGATATTTTGTATTCGTTACAATCAATTGTTAACAATTCGTTCTCAAGCCATCCGCCTGTTTTCAGTTCTTCTTTAACTGAAAAAGGAAATAGTTGAGCTTTAGAGTTCCAATTCTCCATTTCTTTGCTGATGATTTCATCATCGCAACAATACACAAAAGCATCACTTTCTGTAAGGTTTTGTGTAATGCGAAACTTCGAATCGACATAGTTCTGCATTTTATAATCGTACCGATCTAAATGATCAGGTGTAATATTTAATAATATCGCAATATCCGCTTTGAACTGATACATTCCATCCAACTGAAAACTGCTCAATTCTAACACATAGTAATCAAAGTTTTTCTCAGCAACTTGCCAAGCTAAACTTTCGCCAACATTACCAGCTAAACCAACATTTAAGCCTGCTTTTTTTAGCATATGGTAAAGCATTAATGTTGTAGTGGTTTTGCCGTTACTACCAGTAATGCAAATCATCTTTGCATTGCTATATCTTCCTGCAAATTCAATTTCAGAGATTACAGGAATACCTTTACCTTTCAGCTTTAAAATTAAAGGCGCCGTATCCGGAATTCCAGGGCTTTTCACTACTTCATAAGCTGAAAATATTTTGTCTTCGCTATGTTCTCCCTCTTCAAAATCTATTTTATACTCTTGAAGAGCTTTTTTGTACTTATCACTAATTTTTCCAAGATCAGATACAAACACATCGAATCCTTTCGCCTGAGCCAGAACTGCTGCTCCAACTCCACTTTCTCCTGCACCTAATATGACAATTCTTTCTGCCATAAACATTAGCGAATTTTAAGCGTTACTATTGTAATCACCGCAAGGAAAATTCCGATAATCCAGAAACGAGTTACAATTTTTGGTTCCGGATAACCCTTCATTTGATAATGATGATGTAAGGGAGCCATTCTAAATATTCTACGGCCTTCTCCATATTTCTTTCTGGTATATTTAAACCATGAAACCTGCATCATTACTGATATATTCTCTACCAAAAAGATTCCACATAAAATAGGAATCAGCAATTCTTTATGAATGATAATTGCAAATACTGCAATGATTCCACCAAGTGATAACGAACCTGTATCTCCCATAAATACTTGTGCAGGGAATGAATTGTACCACATAAATCCAATGGTTGCACCAATAAATGCAGCTATAAATACTACCAGCTCACCTGAATTTGGGATATACATGATATTCAAATAGTCAGCATATACAACATGACCCGATACGTAAGCCAGAATCCCAAGTGTTGCTCCAACAATTGCAGATGAACCTGTTGCTAAACCATCCAACCCATCGGTAATATTTGCTCCATTGGATACGGCAGTAACAATAAAAATGGTAATAATGATAAATACCAACCATGCCAATTTAGGTGCATGCTCCCCCGCAAAACTTACAAGATATTCGTAATCAAACTCATTATTTTTAAAGAATGGGATAGTGGTTTTTGTTGATTTTACATCAGTTGTAAGTCTTGTAACACCAGGTTTCTCTGTAGTAAATCCTTCATCTACCAATTCTGTTTTTACACCAATTTCATCAATACTAGCTTTCTCTCGAATTACAACATCGTCACTCAAATAAAGAGTAAGACCAACAATTAACCCGAGTCCAATCTGACCTGCAACCTTAAATCTTCCCTTCAATCCTTCCTTATCTTTCTTGAATACTTTAATGTAGTCATCAACAAAGCCAATAAAACCCAACCAAACAGTTGTAATCACCATTAAAATGATATAGGTATTCTCCAGTTTTGCAAAGAGTAAAACTGGAATCAGGATTGAAATGATAATGATAATTCCTCCCATTGTAGGAGTCCCTTTTTTCTCAAGCTGACCAGCTAGACCCAAATCACGAACAATTTCACCGATTTGTTGTTTTTGAAGTAATAAAATGATTTTCTTCCCAAATACAGTTGAAATAAACAAGGACAACATAATTGCCATTGACGCACGAAACGAAATGTAATCGAACATTCCAGCACCTGGAAAATCTAACTGATTTAAATATCTGAACAAATAATAAAACATACCTACAGTTTAAAAATTTCTTGTATTACTTCTTTATCATCAAAATGATGTTTCACTCCTTTTATTTCCTGGTAATCCTCGTGACCTTTTCCAGCCACCAGGATGATATCTCCTTTTTGTGCCAACATACAAGCAGTACGAATGGCCTCTTTTCTATCGGTAATTGCTAAAACTTTTCTAATATTACATGCTTCAACACCTTCTTTCATATCCGAAATAATCTGATCTGGATCTTCCGACCTTGGATTATCAGAAGTCAAAATTACCTTATCACTTAAGTTCGAACTAATTTTTGCCATTGTTGGTCGCTTGGTTTTGTCCCTATCACCTCCACAGCCAACAACAGTGATTACCTGCTCATTTCTGGTTCGTAATGCTTCTATGGTTTCTAAAACATTTTTCAAAGCATCAGGAGTATGCGCATAATCAACAATAGCCATTACACCTTCCGGTGATATGATACTCTCAAACCTTCCATCCACTGAAGTTAGTTCGCTAATTCCACGAAGCACTTCCTCCTTCTCCTGATTTAATAATCTGGCTGCTGCATATACCGCCAATAAATTGTGTGCATTAAAATCTCCAATAAAATTGGTCCAGGTTTCCACACCATCAATCTCCAACAACATTCCTGTAAAATGCTTTTCCAAAATCTTACATCTAAAATCAGCAAAAGAACGAGTTGAATACAAAAACTTATGTGCTTTTGTATTTTGTAACATTAACTTGCCATTCTTATCATCAGCATTTGTAATGGCAAAAGATGTTTTACCCAAATCATCAAAAAAGCGCTTCTTCACTTTCAAGTAAGCATCAAATGTTTTGTGATAATCCAAATGATCATGCGTAATATTTGTAAATATTCCTCCTTTGTATTGTAATGCCCCAATGCGTCTCTGATCAATTGCGTGTGAACTAACTTCCATAAAGCAAAACTCGCATCCTTCAGCAACCATATCAGCAAGTAATGCATTCAATTGTAATGAGTCAGGAGTTGTATGAGTCGCTACAATTTCTTTCTCATCTACATAGTTTTTTACCGTTGATAACAAGCCCACTTTGTACCCTAACTTTTTGAATAATCGATACAATAAAGTTGCAATTGTTGTTTTCCCATTTGTGCCTGTAACACCGACCAGTTGAATGTCATGTGTTGGTTTCCCATAGTAGTTATGAGCCAATTCAGACAATACGACCAATGAATCCTCAACAATGATATAGGTAGTTTCAGAGTTGGTAACTTCTGGCAATTCTTCACAAACAATAACTTTTGCGCCTTTCTCTTCTACTGATGCTATATATTTGTGCCCATCACTAACAGTTCCCCTACACGCTACAAATAGGTCCCCTTCCTCTACTTTTCGCGAATCGAAATGAATGTTGTTGATCTCAACATCACTCATACCCTTTAGGCTTTCTATTTTAACCGAACTAAAAAGTTTATTTATCTTCACACTCATATCTTATTCTTTTAAGATAAATCAATAGTTATTATATCTCCCGAACGGAAATTGCTGCCTGGACGCAAGGATTGTTTGGAAACAGAACCAGCTCCCCGAACATTAACTCTCAACCCTACATTTTCCAATATATATAATGCGTCCTGCACTCCCATTCCTTTTACATTCGGAACCAAAAAGTTTTTTACTCGTCTGTATTTGTATTCAATTACAGAATCTTTACGAGATGTAACCACCCATTCTGTTTGAATTTCTGGATTTGTGATATCGATATTCAAGTCATCAAAAACCAAATCTAAATCCTCTTTGCTTCCGTTTAGCGAGATGGGCACTTTAGGTCCTTCCTCCTCTTCATTTATTCTTTCTGGATGCATTGAATAGCTCATCGCATAAACTTTATCGGCAATTGATTTAAAAACAGGGCCTGCCACTTGATTGCCATAAAATCCTTTGGTTTTATTTGGACGATTAATCACTACAATACAAGAATACATTGGGTCGTCAGCAGGGAAATATCCTACAAATGATGCCTGATATACCTTATGCCCATAACCTTTTTTACCGTCTGCAATCTGCGCCGTACCTGTCTTGCCTGCAATTTTATAGTTTGAATTCCTCAAGTTTCGGGCAGTGCCTCTCAAAACCACACCTTCCAGCATATTTTGGACGGTTTCCAATGTTTGTCCTGAACAAATCTTCGATTTTAAAACCTCATCATCAAACTTAGATATCACTTCACCATGATATCTAATTTCCTTAACAAATTTTGGTTTCATCATTTTGCCATCATTTGCAATTGCATTATAAAAAGTCAATGTTTGCAACGGTGTTTGATGAATCGAATATCCTATCGACATCCACGGTAATGAAATTCCAGACCAAGTTGGATCATCAGGATACTTGATTTTTGGTGTACCTTCTCCTCTAATTTCTAATCCAAGAGGTTCATTTAAACGAAAATCGTACAAACGATTAATAAATTCTCTTGGTTTATTTTTATAGTGTTCATCTACCAATTTCGAAATCCCAACATTTGAAGATTTCTCAAAAGCTTCCTGAACAGTTATCTTTCCATATCCTCCATAATGAGAATCTCTCATTTTGGCATTGTAAAAACGATAAATTCCATTACCCGTATCAACCGAATCCATTGGACCAACATAACCATCTTCCAAGAGAGCCATCATAGAGGCTAACTTAAAGGTTGAACCAGGTTCTGTTGCTTCTCCAATGGCGTAATTATACAACTCGCGATACACTTTTTTCTTCTCGTCATAACCAATGTTGGCAATTGCTTTAATGGCACCTGTCTTCACTTCCATTAAAATTGCAGATCCATGATGTGCATTATATTTTACCAACTGATGATACAAAGCCGATTCTGCCACATCTTGATAATTGACATCAATGGTTGTAATCAGATCATTTCCATCCTTAGGTTCCACCATATTTACAGGCAACCATCTTCCCGACATTTTTTGCATGATACTAACACCATCAACTCCTTTCAGCTCACTTTCAAAAGCCCCTTCCATTCCAACTCTACCTATTAACTTGTTGTTATCCTCTTTATTCAGATAACCAATGGTTCTTGTAGCGAGATTTCGGTGAGGTTGTTGTCGTTTATTTTCTTGTTCACAAATTAAACCGCCTTTGTTTTTGCCCAATCGGAACAATGGAAAAGTTTTAATCACCTTAAGTTCATTGTAGTTTACCTTACGGCGATTTATCAGGACATACCGGTTGGATTTTTTCTTGTACTTTGAGTTCCATAAAAATCGACGATATTCATTCTTCGATTTGTCATTAAAAAATCTTGACAAACAAAGAGCCAAAGAATCAACTTTGGATTTAAACACTTCATCAGTTAATCCTGAAGCTCTAAAATCCATTCTTAACTGATAATATGGCAATGAGGTTGCTAAAAGACGTCCATCTTCAGCACATATATCACCTCGATTGGCATGCACGGTTACATCTCGTTGTGAGATCTTTTGAGCCTTTCCTCTCCAATAATCTCCTTCGAACAATTGTAAGGTCACAACGCGTCCTACAATCATTAATGCAAAAAGCATTACAACTGCATACACCAAACCAACTCGCCATATGATATCTTTTTTTATTGGCACTATTTATCGATGTAAATTTTTACAGGAGGTTCTGTTGATTCAATCAAACCCAAACCTTCCTTTTGAACTCGTTTTAAAACTTCCGATTGCTTACTCATATACATTAAATCCGAAGCCGTTGTAATCGACTCGAATCTTAAATCTTTCAATTCCTTTTCAAGACTAACCATATCTCTATAAACCTTTTCTGATTTATATCGATTACTGATATAAAAAATACCAAGGCAAACCAAAAAAAGCACAAATGGCAATTGCTGAACAACTGCCGATTTAGTTAAAATACTACCGTCGATAAAATCCTTTACCGAAGCACTAGAAATCTCCTTCTGCTCTTTGGTAGGACTTACAAAATCGTTGTATTTCTTTCTAAATCTGAACATACTATTTCAAATTTGGTTTTGCAATTCTAAGCTTGGCACTTCTTGCTCGACCGTTTCTTTCAATTTCTTTTTCGGTTGGCAAAATCACTTTTCTATTCACACTTGTAAGTGGTGTTTGAACATTGCCAAAGAAATCTTTCTCGGCTCCTCCTTCAAACTTACCATCACGTATGTAGTTTTTCACCAACCGATCCTCCAACGAGTGATAAGTTATCACTACCAATCTACCTTCAGGCTTCAATACATCCGCACACTGCTCCAGCATTTCCTTGAGAACATCCATTTCCTTGTTCACCTCAATTCTTAGTGCTTGAAACACCTGAGCCAAATATTTATGATCTTTAAACTTTGGCACACATGGAGCGATCACCTCTTTAAACTGCTGAATGGTTTCAAAATTGTTCTCTTTGCGATAATTTTCAATCAATTTCACCAACTTACCAGGATTCTTCACTTCTCCATACATTTTGAAAATCTTAAACAAATCTTCAACATCGTAATCATTAAGAATATCAGCTGCCGTAAAATCTGAACTCTGGTTCATCCTCATATCCAAATCACCATCGAAACGGAAAGAAAAACCACGCTCTGCAACATCAAATTCGTGAGAAGAAACTCCTAAATCAGCTAAAATTCCATCGATCTTCTCATACCCCAGGTACTTTACAAAGTTTTTGAAGTATCTGAAATTGTGACGAACGAAAATAAAATTTTCATCATCCGGAACATTGGCTTCAGCATCTTCATCCTGATCAAAACCGATCAATTTTCCAGTAGTTAAATGCTTTAATATTTCTCTTGAGTGACCACCTCCTCCAAAGGTTAAATCCACATAGATTCCCTCAGGATTGATTTTCAATCCCTCAATACATTCATCCAACAAAACTGGTATATGATATTCACTCATTTCTAATCTTTTAATCACTATTTAAATCAAGCGCGAAGAAAGCCAATGTTTTTCTCAAAATCAATTATAATTCAGGATTAATACTCCCTCCTAAAATCTCATTTGCCAGACTGCTAAAATCATCGTCTGACAGTGCTGGTTTTTCGTAGGCTTCAGTATCCCAAATTTCGATCTTATCATCCTGACCTGCTAAGGTGATTTCCTTTCTAAAGCCCGCAAACTCAAAAAACTTTTTGGGAATTAAAATCCTTCCATTACTATCAATCTGAACCTCCGCTGTACCTCTGTAAAATTCACGCATAAAAGCCGCATGCCTTTTATTGAATGTATTAACTCTGGCTCTAACCATCTCAATTTGCCTTTCCCATTCTTTCATCGGATACAAATCAAGACACCTGTCATGCAGGTTTTTTCTAAGCACACAGCGATTCTCAGAATCTCCATTTAGAAGCTTCCGAAACGCTGAAGGCAGCAACACGCGCCCTTTTGCGTCCAATTTGCATTGATAATCGCCTATGAATGTTTGCATTAAAAAAATCGATTTACAATTGTAAAATTAGAGAAAAAAACTCCCACTTTCAACCACATACTCCCACTTTTATTGTATTGTTGATAACTTTTCTTTGCTGCAACAATTATTTATTCTTCAGGATGTTCTATTAAGCCCTTAAAATTGGACTAACAATGCAATAAATTTGCGATATTTGCTAGCCTAAATAATCTACGCTAAACTTTTATGGAAAGTAATTCAGATAATTATTTAAAAATTGATATCGAAAAAGTATTTGCAAGTAAAAGCGAAAAACTGACAAAGCTTCTTCCTGGTTTTATTGTGCGATATTTGAAACGCATCATTCATCAAGATGAAATCAACGATTTTCTATCTAGAAATTATCAAAAACAGGGCATTGAATTTGCCGATAGTGTTTTGGAGGAACTTGATATTAAATTCAAAGTTGAAGGACTTGAAAACATTGACAAAAATGGAAGATATTTATTTGCTTCTAACCATCCACTTGGAGGTCCCGATGGAATTATCTTGATTAGTATTTTTGGAAAAGAATTTGACGGCATAAGATTTCTGGTAAATGATATCCTAATGAATATCAAAAACCTAAACGATGTATTTATTCCAATTAACAAACACGGAGGTCAAGCAAAAGCTGCTGCAATTTTATTGGAAAATGCATACCAATCCGAATCTACTATTCTAACATTTCCTGCAGGTTTAGTCTCTCGAAAACAAAAGGGGAAAATTGAGGATTTAGACTGGAAGAAAAGTTTTATTGCAAAATCAATAAAACACAAAAGGGATATTGTTCCTATATACATGGATGGCAGAAATTCTAACTTTTTTTACAACTTAGCCAACCTAAGAAAGTTCTTTGGATTAAAATCTAATTTGGAAATGTTATATTTGCCAAACGAACTGTTTAAGCAAAGAGGTAAAACTTTTACAGTTAGAATTGGAAAGCCTGTTTCTTATAAAACTTTTGACAAGAGCTTATCGTATGATAAGTGGGCAGAAAAAATGAAAAGAGAAACTTACAAACTTGCAGATCACTAAAAACGAATATTACTTTTATCAAAAATTAAATAACATTAATATTATTTGTTTCGATTAGTGATTAATTTCGTTGCCCATTAAAACCAAAAATAAAACCATCCTACTTAGGATTAACACCACTTTAAAATGAAAGAAATTATTCCCCCTGTACCAAGAGAAGAGCTTGAAAAAGAGCTAACAGAAGAGAGATTTGTACGCAAGACCAACAAGGGGTCTAATGAAATCTATTGCTTTACTCATCACGACTCTCCTAACTTAATGAAAGAAGTTGGTCGATTAAGAGAAATTACCTTTAGAAAAGCTGGTGGTGGAACTGGTAAAGAGCTTGATATCGACAATTTTGACATTGATGAAAAACCGTATCACCAATTAATTGTTTGGGATCCTAAAGCCAAAGAAATTTTAGGTGGTTATCGTTATATTTTGTGTAGCGAAGCTCCTGTTGATGAAAATGGAGAGACTTATTTGGCAACATCAAGACTTTTTAACTTCTCCGATGATTTTAAAAAGAACTATATGCCTCACATGATTGAACTTGGCCGTTCTTTTGTTCAACCTGATTATCAATCAATAAAAAAAGGAAGAAAAAGCTTGTATGCTTTAGATAATTTATGGGATGGACTTGGTGCTTTAATTGTTGATTATCCTGAAATTAAATATTTCTTTGGCAAGGTTACCATGTATCCTGATTACAATAGAGATGCAAGGAATCACATTTTATATTTCATGAACAAGATGTTTAATGATGTAGAAAAATTGGCATGGCCAACCACTCCACTTCAAACAAACATGGATGAAGAACAATTGGCGAAAGATTTTTGCGGTGAAACTTTCGATGAGAATTATAAAATTTTATCACAAAATGTAAGAAAAAACGGGGAAAACATTCCTCCGCTTATCAATGCTTACATGGGTTTATCGCCAACAATGAAATGTTTTGGCACTGCAGTGAACACACACTTTGGCGATGTTGAAGAAACAGGAATCATGATTACGATTGCAGATGTTTACGACCAGAAGATAGACAGACACACATCGTCATATTTATCGTTTCTAAAGATCAAATTACCTAAGAAACCAAATCTGAATATCTTCAAGAAAAAATAAAACTAAATGTTATAAAATAAAAGACACTGTCCCACAAAGTGTGTAAATGAAATTTAGAGGGTTAGATGTTTAGTCTGACCCTTTCTTCAAATATAGTTAAAAACTGATTTAAGATCA
>NZ_JALPNU010000025.1 GCF_030851345.1 Marinifilum sp. D714 | reverse complement strand
GTGAATCCAAATCCAACACAATTAGCCCTGAAGGGGCGTGAGCGGAATTCCAATTATTTCATTTTGTGCTAGCGCCCTTGCAGGGCTTGGTTTCATATTGTTTTTGATAATCATAGGGCGATGCCCTATGTTACTGCTCTTACCCTTGCAGGGTAGAATTATTAGATAATCACCACCTCAATTTAAACACGGTTTGATTTGGTTTGGAGGTGCAATACAAACTACCGCCATGGGCGCGAATAATTTGTCGGGAATGGCTTAGGCCAACACCACTACCATTTGTTTTGGTGGTGAAGAATGGAATAAAAATCTCGTCGGCAATTTCGGCAGGAATTCCCGGGCCGTTATCAATTACATTGATCTCACAAATTGGTCCTTTCTTGTTACAACTCACACTGATCTTTCCATGCTCGGCTTCTCCGTTAAATGCCTCCTTGGCATTCTTCACCAAATTGATGATCACCTGAACAATCATCTGTTCGTCGGCTACAAAATCGAAGGATCGTTTTGGGGTTTGAATCTGCAATTCACCAGCAAACTCCTCCTTTATTGGTGAAAGCAGAATGCTTAGTCGATCGAAAAACTCGATGGAGTTTACACTGCCCAAGATTGGCTTTGGTGGCTTGGACAACATGCGGTAGGATTTCACGAAATGGATCAACGCCTCGCTCATTTCGGTAATCACGCCCAATCCGTTCACGGTTTTCCCCACTTCTGTTTCCAGATTTTCATCTACAATCATTTCTGATTTCTCTTCCCAAATCCGCTTCAGCGATTGTGCAATGGAAGTTACCGGAGCCAGGGAATTCATGATTTCGTGACTCAACACACGTATCAGTTTGATCCAGGCATCTACCTCTTTTCGCTCCAGTTCTCCACGAATATCCTGCAGGGTGATGAGCTTAATGTCTTCTTGATCGATTCGGATTACCGAACAGGCGGTATTGATCTGAACCCTCTCCTTAGGCGTTGAGAGTTCCAAAACCTGCTTCTGCCTGTTCGAGATTTCGAGCAGCGAATTGGTAAATCGGGTATCGATTCTATTCAGCTGACTAATGTGTGTAAGTGCAGGCAGGCCCAACAATTCAAGTGCGGCTGAATTTACATCGGTAATGTGCTTATTTTCCGATAAGACGATCACTCCGGTGGATATGTTCTGCAGAATTTCACCAAAATACTTTTCCCTGATTCTCGATTTGGTTTGCACTTGCTGCAAAATGCCATTCAGATCGTTTAAACTATGATGCAGTTCGTTAATAATGCTATTGCCTGATTTTTCGGGGAAACGAAGTGTTGTATCCTCGTTCTTAATGGCCTTGATAAAAAAGTCGATTTGTTTGTGCGTTTTGTTTAGGAATCGAATGAGCTCCCAAACCTCTACGAGCATAAACAAACCAAAAAAAGTAAGGGCCATATAGGATGCTGTGGCAATGGCATAACCGCATGAAATAGCGGTAGCCAAAAGGATTAGCATTCTAACCCATAATGCAAAATTGTAATTCTTATAGCCCATACTTCTTGATTTTATTGTAGAGCGTCTGACGAGAAATGCCCAATTGTGTTGATACGGCAGAAAGATTTCCAGCATGTTTTTCAATGGCCGAAGCAATCAGTTGTGCTTCCATATCTTCCAGGGTTCCGCCAAAGTTGGATACATTGTTCATATCGTCGTTCTTGAAAACAAAATCGCCTGCGGTTAGCTGCTGAGAATCCGAAAGGATTACCGCTTTCTCAACCGAATGCTGTAACTCTCTAACATTTCCCGGCCAGGCGTAATCGCTTAACTTGGCTATGGCCTGACTGCTTATTTTTAAATTCTTCCCATACTTATCGGCATACTTGTTCACAAAAAATTCTGCCAGTTCGGGGATATCGTCTCTACGATCGCGCAATGGCGGTACTTCGATGTGTATGGTATTGATTCTATACAGAAGATCCTCTCTAAAATTGCCATCGGATACCATTTGCTGCAGATTTCCATTGGTGGCACATATCAGGCGTAAGTCAAGCTTGGTTTGTGAATTGTCACCCACCTTGGTAAGTATCCTATTTTGAAGCACCGACAACAATTTGGCCTGCATGGGCATGGTCAGATTTCCAATTTCGTCGAGAAAGAGTGTTCCCTTATTGGCAGCTTCTATTTTCCCCATTCTATCGGAATGTGCATCGGTAAAGGCGCCTTTCTTATGCCCGAACAATTCGCTTTCGAACAGATTTTCAGCAATGGCTCCCATGTCCACACTCACCATTACTTTGTTCGATCGTTTCGAAAGTCGGTGAATTTCTCTTGCAATCAGCTCCTTCCCTGTTCCATTCTCACCGGTGATCAGCACATTGGCATTGGTATCGGCCACTTTACGAACCATTTTCATGGCACGCTCCCAGGTAGCCGATGAACCAATTAAATCTTTATTCGATCCGTTGATCTCCTCAATGAACTGCTTTTCTTTCAGCTGCATCTTTTTCAGCTCTCTCTTCGACTGACTTAGCTTACAGGCTGTATCAACGGTTGCAATCATTTTTTCGTTGTCCCAAGGTTTCAGAACAAAATCGGTAGCCCCGGAACGGACTGCTTTTACCGCCAATTCAACATCGCCATAGGCCGTAATCATCACAACACTCACACCAGGGTATTGCTCCAAGATCTGGTTTAACCAATAGATGCCCTCATTGCCATTGTTGATACCAGTGGTAAAGTTCATGTCCAGCAAAACAACATCGTAATCTTGGCTTTGCAGCTCGGCAAATAAGGTTTTGGGAGAGGATAAACACTTTAGTTTGGCACAGTATGGCGATAACAACAGATCCAATGCACTTAAAACACTTCGGTTGTCGTCAACAATAAGAATGTTTGATTTTTTCATATTTGGGCGAATGAGTGATGAGTTTATGTTTGTCCTGATAACTATCGGGAGAGCAATGTGACTTTCCGTCTTAGTGTTTAAAATAAGCTTTGCTCCTCTAAATTAATCAGCTTTTCAAAATATTAGACATACACTGTCTAAAAATTTTACACGCCCTAAAGTCCGATCCTTCTTTTTGTGTTTATATTTAGATACTTACAAATTTCGGCACAAAGTTCGCAATGGTAAGCCATGATTTTACATGTGTATTATTTAAAAACGAAGAATATGATTTCTATTAAAAATTTATCGAAAGTTTTCAGAACGGATGAAATTGAAACTTTAGCCTTAAACGATGTAAACCTAAACATTAAAGAAGGAGAATTTGTAGCCATTATGGGACCTTCGGGTTGTGGTAAATCTACTCTTTTAAACATCCTGGGTTTATTGGATAATCCATCGGGAGGTGAATACAATTTTAACAAAACCGAAGTTGCGAATTTAAAAGAGGGACAGCGCACCGATTTAAGAAAAGGAAATATTGGTTTTGTATTTCAGTCGTTCAACTTGATAGATGAATTAAATGTTTTCGAAAATGTTGAAATGCCTTTGGTTTATCAGCGCATCAGCTCCAAAAAACGAAAAGAAATGGTGAGCCAGGTGCTTGATAGAATGAACATGAGTCATCGTGCAAAACATTACCCTCAGCAATTATCAGGTGGTCAGCAACAACGTGTTGCCATTGCTCGCGCAGTAGTATCTAACCCAGGGTTAATTCTTGCCGATGAGCCTACGGGTAATCTGGATTCGAAAAACGGTCAGGAAGTTATGGAATTGCTTACCGAATTAAACCGCGAAGGAACTACCATTATCATGGTGACTCACTCTATGAAAGATGCAGGATATGCTCACCGAATTATCAACCTGTTTGATGGTAAAGTTGTAACTGAAGAAAGCTTGGTAGCGGAGCAGGTATTTTAAGCATCGAAATACCGCTACTGCCTTAACAATTTACACATCATATCTTTTAAAGCTTACTGTCTAAGCCATTACCATTTCTAAACTGAATTATGAATTTCTACAACATTAAAATATCATTCAAAAACTTATTGAAGAATAAGCTGGTTTCATCGATTAATATTAGTGGCTTGGTTATAGGAATTACAATTAGTCTGCTTGTTTTCGCCTATGTGAATAAGGAGAAAAATATGGATCAGGAAATTGCTGATATCGAATACACCTATACGCTTTTAAACGAAAAAGACCCTGATATTTCTAGCGCCATGGTTAGACATGTCAGGTCTGAAGTTCCGGAAATAGAGGCAATAACATTTGCAAGGTATACTTGGTCGCCACAGGATTTTCTGAAAAAAGAGAATACGGCTTATAAGCTGAAAAATCTGCTAATAGCTGATTCGTGTTTCTTTAAGGTCTTTCAGTTTGAAACAATTTACGGTGATCCTAAAAAAGCTTTAAATACTGCCGATAAAATTGTGTTGACCCAATCGGTGGCTAAAAAGATATTTGGCAATGAAAATCCTATTGGGAAAGAGTTGCTATACAATGCTACCAACTTGCAAAATGTAATTGTTGAGGTAGGAGCAGTTATTAAAGATCTTTCTCATCATTGCTCATGGGAATTTGATGCTGTACTTTCACTAGAAACCAATTATAAAATCTCGTGGTTTAAAAGTAGCGAAGAATATTGGGGCACTCAAAACTACAGTGCTTTTGCAAAATTACCATCAAATATTGATGCTGGAATTATCAATCGGAAACTTGCCAATATCTCAACCGACAACATCCCGGAAGGATATAGAGAAGAGACCAAATTTGAGATTCAGCCATTTGCCAAAGCTTATAATGATTTACCCGAAATTGAGATTTTAAAACATGGCAATCAACTTACCTTAAACATTATACAAATCATAGGATTTTTAATTCTACTGCTTGCATGTATCAATTACATAAACCTGGTTACTGCACAAAAAATTAAGCGCCTTAAAAATATTGGCATCCTTAAAGTAATGGGAAGTAAAAAGGCCAAAGTAGTTGAGTTAATCGCCGCTGAATCCGCTTTGGTCCTATTCATTACATGTATACTGGTAATTGTATTGTGTAATTTCTTACTGATCGGATTAAATCAGATTACCAATTCGGAATTTACTTTGGCTGAGATTTTTTCAGGATCAAACCTGATCATCTTTATTGCTCTACTTGCTTTTACTTTTGTACTAACCGGAATTATTCCCGGAATAAGATTTAGTAGGACCCAAACTACAGCATTATTAAAAAACACAGTAAATAACCGCTCTCAAAACCATTTTAGAAATGCCTTGCTTATTTTTCAGTTTAGCATTACAATCGTTTTACTGTGTGGAATCCTCTTGATCAACAAGCAAAACAATTACATGAGTGAGTTGGATCCTGGCTTTAATAAAGAACAAATTCTTTATGCTGCTACCAATCCGCAAATCGAGAAAAGCAGTAGTGCCTTTAATTCTGAAATCAAAAGAATCCCTGAAATTTCTGACCATACTTACACATCTGCTCCAATTGGTTATAATCAATCAAATTGGGGACTAAGCATGATCAACAAAGGAGAAAAACAGGAAATTGGTTTTGCTAATCTTTTCGTAAGCCCAAACTTCTTTGAATTTTTTGGAATCAAATTGATTCAGGGCAAACAGTTTAATAGTTATTCAGAGGAAAATGCAGATTGGATCTTTAATGCTACGGCTTTTAAACAATTCAATATTGAAAAACCACAAGATGCAACAATTCGATACAATGGCAAAGTTGGAAAAGTAATTGCTGAAGTAGAAGATTTTAATCACGAATCCATGCATTCAGCAATTAGACCAATTGCCTTTAGAAGTTGTGGTGAAACTGCAAGGTATATTTATTTCAAAATCAATCAATCCAGTGTTGCCAGTACTCAAAGGTGTATTCGTTCTATCAACAAGGTTTGGGAAAATATTTCTCCAAATTTCCCTTTGGAAATCAAATATCTTGATGCAAGCTGGGAAGCCTTGTACAAGAAGGAAAAACAGTTTCAGCGCATTCTAAATTATGCCACCATAATTTCCATACTCCTATCCTGCTTGGGATTAATCAGCCTAACCTATTTTATTGTTGAAACTCACACCAAGGAGATTGGGATACGAAAAACCAATGGTGCTAAAACTTTCGAGATTGTAAAAATGCTGAATACCGATTTGGTAAAGTGGGTGTTTATTGCTTGCCTAATTGCCTGCCCTATTGCCTGGTATGCTTTGCACACATGGCTTAGTGGTTTTGCCTACAAAACTGAACTCAGCTGGTGGATTTTTGCATTGGCAGGAATCATTGCCATGGGAATTGCTTTGCTAACTGTTTCCTGGCAATCGTGGAGGGCAGCAAAAAGGAATCCGGTGGAAAGTTTACGATATGAATAATCCTAAAAATTAGCAACATGCTTTGGTATCATTTTAAATTATCTGTTTTACGTCTTCTTAATAGCAAGGCCTTTTCTGTGACAAACATATTGGGTCTAAGTGTAGGGCTGGCATCATTTTTTGTGCTGTTTGTTCATGTTCAAAATGAAAAAAGCTACGACAAACACATCAATGATCATCAGGAAATTTACAGAGTAATCTCAACTCCATCACACATTGATGATTCTTGGGCTAGAAGTTTAGGATTTATTAAGGAAACCTCCTTAAACTTTCCTGAAGTTGAAAATGCATGCCAATTTTCACATGCTAAACTTGAAAACATTACAATACACAACCAAAATACCATTTCGCAAAATGATGTTTTATCAGTAGATACCAATTTTATTAGCATGTTTGGTATTGAGAGTATAGTCGGAGATTTGTCTGAAATATCAAATCCCAATGTCGCATTTGTATCAGAAAGATTTGCCCAAAAGTATTTTAAGAATGAGAACCCAATGGGTCAAACCATTGAAACCGAAAGTTTGCGAGCTAGAGATGGTTCAGGAAGATTTGAAATTGCAGGAATATTTAAAAACACACCAATAAAAACGCACTTTAATTGTGAGATACTACTCTCTCAAAAAGGAAACCTGGAAGAACGGTTTAAGATTTTAAGCACAAGAAAAATACAATGGGTGTACAATTATCTCAAGCTTAAAAAAGGAAGCTCTCCAAGCTTTATCGCTGATAAAATATTGAATGATTTTAACAAGAGTAGTTTCAGGCAAACCAGAGGGCCGAAGGATTACAAGTTCCAATTAGAGAAACTTACGGATATTCATTTAAAATCGAATCATAGGTTCGAACTTAAAGAAAGCAATACCAAATTAAACATCTACTTGTTCACAATTGTTGCTTTTGTGATTTTGTTTGTATCACTGGTTAATTTCATCAGCTTAATCACGGTCAATCTTTTCAAAAGGGCAAAAGAGTTTGGTTTAAAATCCTCCATTGGAGCTCATAAAAAACATTTGTTGTACCAGATACTAATTGAAGTATTGCTGCTTTGTTCAGTTGCTATTTTTATTTCCTTATTTGTAATAGAGTTGATAAAACCTATTATTGGCCAGTTTTACGAAATTCAGTTTGATATTTTTTACAACGAACCAATCATCTATTGGGCCATATTCATCATTCTATTTTGCAGTGGAACACTATCGATATTTTTTGTACGATTCTTCATTCTGAGAAGAAATTCGATTAGTGAAATCATAAAAGGATTCCTTCCTTTAACAGGAAAGAAGCTTTTGCAACCATTAATGATCTTTCAAATCTTAATTGTAATTGTTCTAATATCCTCCACAATTTTTGTAAACAAACAGATTAACTTCATTCTGGATAAACCTCTGGGCTTTACCAAAGAGAATGTTGTTGTTCTTCGACAAAAGGATTTTAGAAAAGATCCAAATGTTTTTGCCAACGAATTGAGAAAGAACTCCCAAATAGAATGTGTTGGTTTTACAAGACAATATTTTGGATATCCAACGCAGACATTTGCTCTTGAAGGATTTGGAATTGAAGGAACAGCCGAGGTGTCATTCTCAAATCTGGATTTTTTGCAAACCATGAATATTCCTCTACTTTATGATTACATCAACAGATCTAAAGATACCATTGAAGGGTTTATCATTAATAAGCATCTGTATGATCGACTAATGGAGAAACACAACAATATCGAAAATCTAAATTCTTTTCGATCGGGACAGCCATTGGAAGCAGATCAAAGAAGAATGGATATCATTGGGGTAGTTGACGATTTTAACTACAATTCAGCACATCAACAAATTGGAGATTACATTTTTTACATAAACGAATCTTCAAGTAATGCCAGATTTACTCATATAAAGATTGCTTCCGGAGATATCAGGCCAGCTATGGATTTCATCCAATCGGAGTGGGATAAGCATTATCCAGATCAGAAAATGGAGTATTTTTTTATGAACGATAACATTACACAGCAATATAAATCCGAAAATATACTTCGAAAAATCTTACTAAGCTTTTCGATTCTCGCCGTTATCTTTGGAATTATTGGCATTAGTGCTCTCTCCTACTTTTCATCGGAACAGCGCACCAAAGAAATTGGGATTCGCAAAACCAATGGAGCCAAAACTTATGAAATCATCAGAATGTTAAACAAGGATTTCCTAAAATGGGTAATTATTGCCTTTATTTTGGCTTGTCCGATTGCCTGGTTTGCCATGAACAAATGGCTTGAAAACTTTGCCTATAAAACAGAAATGAGTTGGTGGGTATTTGGATTGTCGGGAGTAATGGCAATGGGTATTGCATTGTTAACCGTTACATGGCAATCGTGGAGAGCGGCAAAGAGAAATCCTGTGGAAAGTTTGAGATATGAGTAACGGAAACTCACTATTAATTAATCATTTAAAAATCCCTCGAATATGAAAAGTAACATACATTATGCATTTCGAAATATTCTAAAGAACAAATTAAATTCTATTATTTCGATAGTAGGTTTTACTGTTGCATCTACCTGTCTTCTCCTAATATACTTGTATTTAACGCAAGAATTTCACTACAATAATTTTCATGTAGAGGGAAATAAAATTTTCAAACTTAACTATACACTTACCTTTGAAAATGGAATTAAAGAAGATGATTCGCTACTCGATTACCAGTTATCAAAAATTATAAAAGAGAATATTCCTCAGATAGATAAGTGCACCGCAATTAGGGGGGCGCACGGACCTTCTATCACATTTCAAAATCACAATTTAGAAGAAAATATTTACCTTACCGAACCAGATTTTTTTAGGATTTTTACCTTCAAATTAATCCTGGGAGATCGTGATCGATTGTTCCAAAATCCGAATGAGATTGTGATTACCCAAAGCCTGGCAAATAAATTTCAAGCAATTCATTCTTGCCGTATTGATTCATTAATTGGATTACAGGTTCAATTTCCAAAAATTGAAAATCAGTCGTTTGTTATTTCAGGAATCATGGAGGATCCTCCAAAAAATTCAAGTATTCAGTTTACTGGTTTAATACCTTATAAATACGCCAACGATAAACTTCCATGGTCAAATACTTTCTTCGGAAAATCTTCAGTATTCTATAAAATAGACAGAACCGAAAATGCAAAAATAGCTGAAGAATTGGTAAACAAAACAGTGGTAGACTTTTATCAGGAATCAATTAAATTATATCAATCGAAAAAATACCTTGCTGAAACCAGTGATTGTTTTGTTCCATTTTCATTACCACTAAAAAAAATATACCTAAACGATAAGAAGAGTGATTACGAAAAAAACAACAATAAAAATAGCCTGTACATCTTATCTGCTGTAGGCTTCTTTATATTATTTGTTGCATGTAGTAATTTCATAATGCTCACTTTGGGGCAAACTTTAAGAAATGTGAGCAATATTAGCATTAGAATGACTCTGGGTGCTAAACCAAAGCATATATTTGCTCAATTCTTTACCGAGAATATTATACTTACTCTTATTGCCTTTGCATTTGGTATACTTTTGACGTATGAGTTATTGCCTGTAATGAAAATATTAACTCAAAACGAGGTCTATCTTGAACTTATTAACATACCTGGTTTCCTTTTGTTTTTAGTAACAACAATTCTTTTTATTACTTTAATCACTAGTCTAATTCAAGTAATTAAACTACAGAAAAAATACAAACAACAAACAATCTCCAAAGGGGATATTCAAAATAAAAAAATTGGCCCGGTTCAATCTTTTGTCATGCTACAATACACTTTGTCTATTATTCTTATTGCATTAAGCATTGGAATAATAAAACAAACCCAATTCATGAAAAATAAAAAATTGGGATTTTCTTCTGATAATGTAATTAACCTTAGAGTATATCATTTGAGTGAAAAAGAAAAGCGAACCTTAAGTGATTACATATTTGCTTATCCGGGAATTACTTCTCATTCTTTTTCAGATCGAAATTATGTGAGTGGCAGATCAATGGGATATGTTCAAAATTCTAACGATGAAAATGTTGAAGCTCGATTGTTATATGTGGATCACAATTATATCTCAACATTAAATCTTAAAATTATACAAGGAGAAAACTTTAAACCCGAACTTCCAAATTTTGAATCGGTGATAGTGAATCAAAAACTAGCATCTTTCATCAATCCGGAAGGTGAAATCGTAAATAAAACCATCTCTATAGACGGACAACAACGTAGAATTATAGGAGTTATTAACGATTTTCATTTCGATTCTACCAAAGAGACAATTAAACCTCTTGCTTTAATTTTAAGAGCTGATTTTGGCAAGAGAAGTAAATTTGCTTTCCTAAAATACAAAGCAGATAAGAAGGCTGAGACCATTCAATTTATAAAAAACACATGGGATAAAGTTGCGCCTAACAAGGAACTGGATTACAAATTCTGGAATGAACAGTTAAACGCAAGATATCAAAACGAAGAAAGATGGAGTTTAATTATAACCTACTCAGCGATTATAGCCATTATCATTTCATCCTTAGGACTATTTGGCTTAACCATTTTAATCATTAACAAGCGAATTAAAGAAATAGGGATACGCAAAGTTAATGGAGCTAAGACAAAGGAAATCTTAAATATGTTGAATGGTGAGTTTATAAAATGGGTTGCATTTGCTTTTGTTATTGCCTGCCCCATTACCTATTATATCTTGAACAAATGGCTGAATAACTTTGCTTACAAAACGGATATTAGCTGGTGGATCTTTGTTTTAGCAGGAATCATTACCGTGGGAATTGCCTTAATAACAGTCACGTGGCAATCGTGGAGAGCAGCCAAAAGGAATCCTGTGGAATCGCTTCGCTATGAATAAACCTATTCAATTAACAATGATTAATTAAGAATTATCAATTGGTTGAACTTACAAGTCTGGAGCTATTAATGATGGAATACAGTATCTTTAATAGCTCCTGATTATCTTTATTCAAATACTGACAAAGTTTAACAATTCTAATTGCAAATTGATACGATTTCTCAACAACAATATTCTGATACTTCTTTTGAGTCATTCTAATTCTTCATTATACATTGATCATTGTTATTTGTTCATTGTTTAATGCGTTTGTACCAAGTAATCTCATCGCCTTGATACATGAACTTATCTATCAATTTCAATCCTAATTTGTCAAGTACTTTTTGGGATTTTTCGTTGCTTACCAAAGTCATGCTGCAAATTTCTTTGATATCCAGCTTTTCGAAAGCATATTCAATGGCAGCCCTGCTTGCTTCGGTAATGTAGCCTTTGCCCCAATATTTGCGCAGCAAACGAAATCGCAAATCGTAATAATTGCTGTATCCGTTCAACTCTTCTTTTTCGAGTTTAAAACCTGTCCAGCCCATAAAATCATGCGTTTTCTTATCGATAATTGCCCAACGACCAATACCATTTTCTTTGTATTGGCGAATGATATTTTCAATCATCTTTCTGCTTTGGTTGATGTCTCTAATCGGTTTTCTTCCCAAAAACTTATAAACTTCAGGATCGGAATCCATTTCAAACATTCTTTCATCGTCTTCAGGAAGTATTTCGCGTAGGTAAAGTCGGTCGGTTTCAAGTATAATATTCATTTCTTTATTTTAAGATTTAATTGAAGATTTAATTGAATATTTAATCTCGTACAATTCTGCGAGTTGTGCAAGTTTTTCTCTATAATGATTCTAATTTAGAACCTAAAACATTCTTCTAAGCACGAACTTCACAGATTATAAAAATAGAGACAAAAAATGCTAAGAATGACATACTAAATCATCAGTATCATATGCAATCAGAGTACGAAAAATAAAAAAGCGACAACCCAAAGGCTATCGCTTCAATATCATTAATTGATCACTGTTAACTGCTAACTATTCACTGATCAAACGTGTTTCAAAATGTCTTCCAAATTCTCGAACTTGGTTTTGTAATCGTTCATTGATCTACTGATTACCTCGTGAGCCTCATCCACACCATAAGTATGTGTAATTTCTGCCTGACGATCCAAACCTGGCATATCCTTATAGGTTAAAAAGTAGTGTTTCAAACGGTCAACAATTACATCGGGCATGCACTTGATATCAGTAAATTCGCCATAAGTAGCATCGTTAATCAAAACCGCAATAATTTTATCATCCGCCTCGTTGCCATCAATCATTCTAAATCCACCAATCGGACGAACTTCTGCAATAATATCTCCGTGCGAGATCGATTTCTCTGTCAAAATACAAATATCTAACGGATCGGCATCCCCTTTAATTCCAGGCTTTCCCGACTGTTCGCTACAATATTCTCCAACAGAATCGCCACAATAGGTTTGTGGTAAAAATCCGTATAAGGCAGGAATTACATTCGAGTACTTCTGTGGACGATCAATTTTAAGATATCCGCTTACCTTATCTACCTCATATTTAACTGTATCAGTTGGAACCATCTCGATAAATGCCATTACCGATTCTGGTGCATTATCTCCGATATCCAATCCATGCCATGGATGTGATTTGTATCGCAAGCCCATTAGTCTTGCAATCGGATCGTTTAATTTGTTTCCCATAGTAAGTGTTTCTTTGTAAGTTTCGTTTTGGCACAACGAACTTTATTCATTTGGTATAAACAAATGTAGTAAAACCATATAAAAATCTACCCAGAAGTCTTTTTCTTTTCTGTTAAATCATGAAAATTGAGTGTTTTCCGTCAAAAGTTGTGTTGCCATTTGTGTCAAAGTACTTCAGAGTCTTTTAAATTTTTCTGCAACCAAGCATTTGGAAATTTACTCTCCAATCATCATCAAAATACTAAACTTATTTTCTACTATGGACCAATGAGAGCCTCACATGAAGTGAGCCCCTCAGGATAAATTAAAGTTTTGAGGCTTCCACTTTAAGTGGAGGTCTCAATGGTTTTGTTATATCTAAACACTTTGATTAAGAAAATAATAAGAGCCGTATAAAATATGTAATAGTCTAATCTCAAAATTCTTCCTTTTTAGGGGGGATGGCTACATCCTGAGAGGTGCTTTATACTAATTTTATCTTTTCTTCACCCTTTTGTCTGTAGACATTTTCCCTAGAAGGGAAAACTCCATATTGTAGCTTACTCGCTTAGCATCTTGAGACGTTTTGCAAATTGCCGAATACAAAAATGAGACCCTCATTATTCATTACTAATTGTAAATTGCCAATTGTCACCCACCCCAACCATCTCGGTCTAAACTTCGGTACTGAATAGCCTCGGCCAAATGGTCGCTTTCTATGTTTTCCGAGCCTGCCAAGTCGGCTATGGTTCTCGAAACTTTCAGGATTCTGTCGTAAGCACGGGCGGATAGTCCTACTTTTTCCATGGCGGTTTTTAGCAATTGATTACCTGCCTCATCAGGCTGGCAATATTTACGCAGCAGTTTGGAACTCATTTGCGCATTGCAGTGCATCCCCTCCTCTTCTTTAAATCTCTCTTCCTGAATTTGTCGGGCTTGCTCTACCCTTGCTCTTACCACCTCACTTTTTTCCGATAATTGGGTATCCGATATCTTGTCGAAAGTAACAGGCACTACTTCGATGTGAATATCAATCCTATCCAACAATGGGCCACTAATTTTACTCAGGTATTTTTGTACCATTCCAGGTGCACACAAACAATCCTTCTCCGGATGATTGTAATATCCACAAGGACATGGATTCATGGAAGAAATCAACATGGTGCTTGCCGGGTAATCTACCGTGAACTTGGCTCGGGATATGGTTATGGTTCTATCCTCTAAAGGTTGACGCATTACCTCTAAAACGGTTCGCTTAAACTCGGGCAACTCATCTAAAAACAACACGCCATTGTGAGATAAAGAAATTTCTCCGGGTTGCGGATAAGTTCCACCACCTACAAGCGCAACATCCGAGATTGTGTGGTGAGGAGCCCGGAACGGACGCTGTGTCATTAAGGAGCTGTCTTTCTCTAAAGTTCCTGCTACAGAATGTATCTTGGTTGTTTCCAAGGCTTCCTGCAAACTAAGCGGAGGGAGAATGCCTGGAATTCGTTTTGCCAGCATGGTTTTTCCTGCTCCCGGCGGGCCAATCATGATGATGTTGTGACCTCCTGCTGCTGCAATCTCCAAAGCTCTTTTCACATTCTCCTGCCCTTTTACATCGGCAAAATCGTGAGGAAACTTATTCAGGTGGGCGTAAAACTCTGCTCTAGTATCTACCTGGGTAGGTTGAATTTCTGTATCTCCTTTTAAAAATCCAATGACTTCGCTGATGTTATCGGCTCCGTATATTTTCAACTTGTTTACAACGGCCGCTTCTCTAGCATTTGCTTTTGGGAGAATTAAGCCTTCGAATCCTTCCTCTCTCGCCTGAATTGCCATAGGTAGCACACCTTTTATGGGTACCAAGCTTCCATCGAGCGACAATTCGCCCATAATCACAAACTTTTCCAACTTGTCACAGGCTATCTGCTCGGTTGCCGTTAAAATTCCAATGGCAAGGGGTAAATCGTAAGCCGATCCTTCTTTACGAATATCGGCAGGAGCCATATTGATAATAATTTTTTTTCCTGGAATTTTGTAGCCTACTTCGCGCAAAGCTGAATCAATTCGCTGCTGACTTTCTTTAACAGCATTATCAGGTAAACCAACCAAAGAAAATCGCACACCTGGGAAAACATTTACTTCAATTGTAATAGTCGTTGCATGAATGCCATATACGGCACTTCCATAAGTCTTAACAAGCATAGGTCTATATTCTTATACAAACAGAATGATTCTATGAATATAACAATAAACCGCAAGTCATCAAAACATAATCCTAATTAATATCTTAATCTGTAAATATCATATAATATCTTTGTCTAAATTATTTCAACAAAAAAAGCTGCAACAGAAATCTGATACAGCTTTAAATATTATTTGATTTTACTCTTTACTTCATCTTTGCTTCAATGTACTGAATCAAACAATGAATTACTTTGATGTGAATTTCCTGTACTCTATCAGAGTATGCTTTCCAGGGAACTCGAATTTCTACATCACACATTTCAGCCATTTGGCCTCCTGTTTTTCCTGTTAATCCAACTACAGTCATCCCTTTTGCTTTGGCGGATTTAATCGCATTCATCACATTAGCGGAATTTCCTGATGTGCTAATTCCAAGAAAAACATCCCCTTTTTGTCCCATGCCTTCAACATATCTGGAAAAAATGTAATCGAAACCATAATCGTTACCAACACAGGTAATATGGCTAGGATCGGAGATTGCAACAGCTGCCATTCCCGGACGATTATCACGAAATCGACCAGTTAATTCTTCAGCAAAATGCATGGCATCACACATTGATCCACCATTTCCGCAAGAAATTACTTTTCCTCCATTTTTAATTGATTCGGCCATCGCTTCTCCAGCTTTTTCGATGGCTTTAAAGTTCTCTTCGTTTGCCAAAAACTCATTTAAAACGGCTTGAGCATCAAGAAAACTTTGTTTTATATCGTTTATGATCATGTTTTTAAATTTTTATCAAAAATACGAAACGCAACGAATAATTAAGAATAATGCGTTATAAATTAAAAATGGACTTTTCCAGTTTTATTTCTAAGTTTACTAATTAATCAAAGTTTAATACATGCTACCAATAAAACAGAGACTTTACGAAGTAATTTTTGAGGCCGATACCAGAATAGGAAAGTTTTTTGATCTTGCCTTGCTCATTGTTATTCTTCTTAGCATTCTGTTCGTAATGTTGGAGAGTGTTCCTTCCATCGAAAACAAGTATCATGATTTTTTAAAAATCGCAGAATGGATCATTACAATTATTTTTAGTTTGGAGTATATTCTAAGAATTTGGATTGTAAGACATCCGCGAAAATATATTTTTAGCTTTTATGGAGTTATTGATCTATTAGCCGTACTACCAAGTTATTTGGCCCTTTTCTTTGCCGGTACGCAAGGTTTAATGGTAATTAGAGCTCTTCGACTACTTAGAATTTTCAGAATTTTAAAGCTAAATAGATATTTGAAAGAAAGTGCAGTTATCATTCGTGCTTTAAGAGAAAGTCGCTATAAAATATCAGTATTCCTATTTGGTGTATTGACATTGGTCATCATTATTGGTACAGTAATGTATTTGGTAGAAGGAGCTGAACATGGCTTCACAAGTATTCCTCGTGGAATTTACTGGGCAGTGGTAACCTTAACCACAGTTGGCTATGGTGATATCTCGCCCGTTACTTCACTAGGACAGTTTTTAGCCAGTATGGTAATGATTATTGGTTACGCAATTATTGCGGTTCCAACAGGGATTGTAACAGCCGAGCTTACCAAGCACAGTGCCAAAGAAACCTCGACCCAGGTTTGTCCTGAATGTTTGTCGGAAGGACATAATCATGATGCAAAATATTGCAGCGAGTGCGGAGCCAAACTGAATTAATTCAGAACCGAATTTTTACAATTTTTAACCTATCGATCCTTGTGAATTATCGAAGCAAATTCAGATTTTATAGGTATATTTGTAGGTCTCATTAAACAACAATGAATAAGGGAACTTATTTTGTTGAGAGAAGAATAGCAATCACCTATACCACTTATTAGCAACAAGGTATAAAAAAACTTATTATGGGATTTACTAGCGGTTTCTTTAAAAGACCTCAACATAAGAGATTTAATTTACAGCCTCGTTATTGGGATCCTGCCAAGGAGGAAAGAGAAGAGCGTGAACGAAGAGTTAAATCGGAACTTGGAATTAAGGATGAAAATGGACAGTACATTCCCAATATAAAAGGGAGAATGAAAAGCGAGTTGCGCCATAAATATTCAGATGCAAGAGGTACAAGACAAAAATCAAATTTTCGATTAATTATCATCTTTGTGATTCTTGCCGTTGCAGCCTATGTATATGTTTTTGGTTGGGATGAGTTGATAGAAAGGATTATTGGTGGTATGGAGAGTTTAAAATCTAATCGCTAACATCAAATTTCAAACCTATATATGTCAGATTTGATACAGATACTACCAGACAATGTTGCCAATCAAATTGCAGCAGGCGAGGTAGTACAAAGACCGGCTTCGGTGGTAAAAGAGCTTGTTGAAAATGCGATAGATGCCGGTGCTGGTTCCATAAAAATTAATTTAAAAGACGCAGGTAAAACCCTAATTCAGGTTATTGATAATGGGTGTGGTATGTCGGTTACTGATGCTCGATTGGCATTTGAAAGACATGCAACCTCTAAAATTCGCAAAGCGGGCGATTTGTTTGGTATTCGTACCATGGGATTTCGTGGGGAAGCTCTGGCTTCCATTGCGGCTATTGCCAATGTAGAACTAAAAACCAAACGAACCGAAGACGAGCTGGGTACTCATATTGTAATTGATGGCTCTGAATTGGTTTCGCAAGAAGCCTCAGCTTGTAGCGATGGTAGTAACTTTATTGTGAAAAACTTGTTTTTCAATGTTCCTGCTCGTCGTAAATTCCTGAAAGCAAATTCTACAGAGCTTCGAAATATCATTACAGAGTTCCACAGGATCGTTTTATCACATCCTGATATTGCATTTACATTGATTCACAACGAAAGTGAAGTTTACAATCTTCCCGCATCGCATATTCGTCAACGAATTATTAATGTTTTTGGGAAAAGTATGAATTCCCGCTTAATCAGCATTAATACCGATACAAGTATTGTAAACCTTACCGGATTTATCGGTAAACCAAAAAATGCTAAGAAAAATACCGGAGAACAGTTCTTTTTCGTGAACAATCGTTTCATGCGACATCCTTATTTTTACAAGGCTGTTATTCAGGCATACGACAAAATTTTGCCTCCGGAAACCATTCCTCCGTATTTTATATTTTTCGAGGTAGATCCTAAAATTATCGATATCAATATTCATCCAACCAAAACGGAAATAAAGTTTGAGGATGAAAGAGCTATATATCAAATCATTCAAGCTTCAATTCGTGAAGCATTGGGAAAATTCAATATTGTTCCTTCTATCGATTTTGATGAAGATACAAGTTTAGAGATTCCTGTTGCTGACGACAAAACTGAAGTGGAAGCTCCAATGATCAAGGTTAATCCTGAATTTAATCCATTTGAAGCAGAATCGAACTATAATCCTTTTGATTCAGAAAAGAGCTATAATCCTTTCGAACAATCGGCAAGTTCAATCGAGTCAAATCCATTTTTCCAGGAATTCAAAGCCAAAAGTCCTGAGCCTTCTGTAAGCAGAGCTTCTAAAAAGGAAGTCCCTGACGATTGGGAAAAATTGTACGAAGATCAGACTCCTAAAAAGGAAGTTGTTGAAAAGCAGCCGGTAATCGACAGAGAAAATATTCCCGATTATTTCCAGGCTCCTGAAAAACCAATGCCTCAACAATCTAAACTTCAAGCTGTAGATCAACCCAGAAAAACCAAGAATTTTTTCCAACTGAAGAACAAATATATTCTAACGCCTATCCGATCAGGTCTAATGATTATCGATCAGAGAAAGGCGCATGAGAGAATTTTGTTTGAGAAATTTATGAGTTCTTTGGAAAATCAACAGGGAATTGCCCAACAGACTTTGTTTCCACAAACCATTGAGTTAAACGCTTCTGATTATACGCTTTTACAAGTAATTTTAGAAGATGTAAAAGCTTTAGGTTTTGACATTAGAGAATTTGGAAAGAAAACTTTCGTGATCAACGGAACTCCTGCCGATATTCAGAATTGTGATCCAAAAGAATTATTGGAAAATCTGTTGGCAAACTATAAAACCAATCAGCTCGATGTAAAACTAAAAGTAAGAGAGAATTTGGCAAAATCGTTGGCAAAAGCTTCTGCAGTAAACTATGGAAAATCGCTTACCAACGAAGAAATGAGTTCAATTATCGATCAACTTTTTGCTTGCAATGTTCCCAACTATACACCTGATGGAAAACCTGTAATTTCAGTTTTAGAATCACAAGAATTGGAAAATCGCTTTAAATAAGAGCATAAATTCTACAAACAAGGCTTTTATCCTGACAAACTGTCTTGCAATTATGAGCCGAAGCCTGTAATTTTAAATTGGTCTGACTATTGTTAGACTTCAACTGAATTTTAAACTCATAACGAATGACACAATACAGACCTCCACTGTTGAATTTACCTCCGGTGGTTAAAAACCTTTTGATAATAAATGTAATCGTATTTCTTGGTGCTTCGGTAGTTGGCAGCAAATTTGGCTTTGACATAGATCGTCTTTTGGCCTTACACTTTTTCAAATCAGAATACTTCAGACCTCATCAATTCATCACACACATGTTTATGCATGGAGGAATCGGGCATATCTTTTTTAACATGTTTGCCTTATTCATGTTCGGACGTGTATTGGAAAGTGTATGGGGGCCAAAAAGATTTTTAATGTATTACCTGATCACAGGTATTGGTGCTGCATTGATTCACACTCTGGTAAATTGGTTTGATTACATGTCGATGAAAAATGCATTAGATGCATTTGTAAATACACCTTCACCTGATTTACTTTCACAATTTGTACGTGAACATGTTGGACCAGTAAGACCGTGGGTTCATGATTTTATTAACCAATGGGCTGAACATCCTAATAATGCGAATACTACCAGTCAAGCAATAGAGCTTGCAAACAGAATGTTAGAAGGAAGCATAAATACTCCTACAGTTGGTGCTTCAGGTGCTGTTTTTGGAATTTTATTGGCCTTTGGTATGCTATTTCCAAATACTGAATTGATGCTGCTGTTCTTTCCTATTCCTATTAAAGCAAAGTATTTTGTAATTGGTTATGGTGTATTAGAATTATTCCTTGGCATTCAAAATTCAGCAGTTGACAATGTCGCTCACTTTGCCCATTTAGGTGGTATGATATTCGGCTTTATTCTAATAAAGTATTGGCAAAAGAATTCGAACCGCTTTTATTAAATTACATACAATAAAAATTTAGTAAGGAAGTTTATATCGATAATGAAGCTTGATTATGAACATGAACTTTAACAATCCATATCAGAGCTATTCCAATCAGAACATTTGGGAAGGAATAAAAAGTTCCTTTAAAGAAGGAAGTAATCTTACCAAGTTGATTTACATTAACCTGGGCTTATTTCTTGTAATAAAACTTTTGCAGATCGTTGGCATGCTAACGGGCTCTAATATCGATGATGTGATTGTTCGCCAATTAATGGTTCCTGCTTATCCTGAAACTTTAATCAGACAACCATGGTCGGTATTCACCTATATGTTTTTGCATACCGAATTCATGCACATTCTAATGAATATGCTTTGGTTTTTCTGGTTTGGTAGAATATTCTTGACCTATCTTGATCAGAAAAAATTATTAAGCGTTTATTTAATTGGTGGATTGACTGGAGCAGCAATCTATTTATTCTCCTATAATATTTTTCCGGCACTTCACGAGGCTAAATTCATTGCCTATGCACTAGGTGCATCAGCGTCCGTTATGGCAGTTGTTTTTGCAGTTGTTGTGTATGCGCCAAATCATATTATTCATTTGATTTTTATTGGACCAGTAAAAATAAAGTTCATCGCCCTGTTCTTTATTGCGATGGATTTACTTTATCTATCGGAAAGTGTAAATATTGGCGGACATATTGCCCATTTGGGTGGAGCCTTTTATGGTTGGCTATTTATTTCTCAATTGCGTAAAGGGAAAGATATTTCAAGTGGATTTAATTCCATGATGGATTCATTTTTTGGTCTGTTCAAGCGTAAAAAGAAAATGAAAGTGAGTTATAAAAATACTCGCAACATGTCTGATGAAGAATACAATAAATCCAAGAAGGTAAATCAGGAAGAATTGAACCGAATCTTAGATAAAATTGCAAAATCGGGATACGACAGTTTAAGTAAAGAGGAGAAAGAAATTCTATTTAAATCAAGCAATCAAAAGTAAAATCTACCTTGAAAAATTTCCTCCATAAAGCTCTGGTTGCATTTAGTCTGATTTTTTCAGGCTCATTGCTTATTTCTTACATTGCTCCACATGTTAGCCCTGAGGAATTTTGGTTGCCAGCCTTTTGGGGTTTGGCATATCCATATTTGCTTTTAGCAAATGTAATTTTCACGATTTACTGGATGCTACGAAGACGTTGGAGCTTCTTAATTCCATTAATTGTAATATTAATAGGATATAGCCACCTACAAGATTTTGTTCAAATCAACAGGCCGAATAAGAATAAAAGTGAGTCGCCATCCATTAAAATAATGACTTACAATGTAAGAGCTTTCGATAAATATGAGTGGAGCAAAGACAAGAAGACACCAAACAAAATGGTGGAGCTTTTAAAACAAAATAAAGCTGATGTCTATTGTTTTCAGGAATTTCACAATACACGAAAAGGATTACTAAGTCTATATAATCTGAAAAAAAGCACAGCTTGTAAATATTTGTTTTTGGGTAAAAAGGCCAATGGGGTTGCCATATTTTCCAAGTATCCAATTGTGCAAAAAGGAGAAATTAAATTCGAAAAAGGCAATTGGTGCAATGCCATTTATGCTGATATAAAAAAGAATGGTAAAATTGTAAGAGTATATAACCTTCATCTGGAATCGAACCGATTGGGAGGTAGAAATTATGCTTTCATCAACAAGAAAGAATTTAAGGCTGACGAAGAGGAATTAAAAGAAATTAAAGACATCTCATTCCGATTGCGACATGCATTTATTCGCAGAGCCAAACAGGCCGAAATCATCAGAGGGCATGTAGCCAAGTCTCCTCATCCAAAAATTGTTTGTGGTGATTTTAATGATACGGCCCAATCTTATACCTACCACAAAATTAAAGATGGATTAATCGACTGTTTTAGGGAAAAAGGACTAGGGATTGGAACAACCTATTCTGGAGATTTTCCTTCTTTTAGAATTGATTTTGTTTTGCATGATAACAATACCGTATGTCACAATTACAAGCGAATCAAAAAGAAGTATTCCGATCACTTTCCAATATTTACAGAACTTAGTTTTGTAGAAAAATAAACTAATTCTTTAGAACCAACTCGCGTGTAGAAACGTTAATATTATAATCCTTGGTTTGATATTTAGCAACAATATTCAGAGTTGTATCCAAATTTGATTGTGAATCCAACATGAATTCATAACGCCCCACTCCTCCTTCAGCGTAAATAGGTTTGGCAGCAGGTGGAATGTATTTATTCTTCATTAATTCTGTAATGTAGAACACCACATTTTTCGAATAATTACTTAAAAATAACTTAAGTATTATACGATCTGATTTCTCCAGCATTTGAACCTCAATATCAGGATAATTTTCACGCAAACTACCATCACGCTTATACTCCTTTAGCCCAATTCCTGGTTGACCTCTCATATAAGGTGTTTCTGCCCAAATTTTACCATTGGCATAATACTTTTTCTGAATCCCATCTTTTTCATCTTTGAGGTATGGTGTTAAGCTGTAGATGTTCCCATTCTTGTGATATTTTTTTGCAACACCACTCTTTTCATCATCAACATACATGATTTCATCGCTCAATGCTCCTGAAGAATAGTAATACCGGGTAACTCCATTACGAACTCCATTTTGGTAGGTAATCTCAGCTGACAATCTATTTTGCTCATCGTACTTCTTCACCACACCATTTTCCACAAAACTCTGATCTTTAGTCGAACTACGATCAGTTTTTTGCTTACAGGCAAACAAAACTAAAGCAAAAAGGAATACAAATTTATATTTCATCAGGAGACTATTAATTAGTGCTGTCCAAAAAGGATATGAGTTATACCCAATAAAAATATATTAAACATTGAAAACTTAAAAATTATTCCGTAACAAATAAGCTACATAAACTTCTTTCTCTTTAAAAGATACGATTGCAGTACATTACTAAACTCTTTTCGAATGTCGGCCTCAATTAAATCAATAGAAAATTGACTGCACAACAATTCCAATTCGGTAAAAAACTTTTGCTGTTCTTTCTGATATATTTCCTTAATATCAGTTGGGTTGAGTTTTAAGCTTTCACCTGTTTCCAAATCAACAAATTGACTGGGACGATTCTCAAAGTTGAAATTCAATTCCAACTCATGATCCCGTACTGCAAATAGAATTACCTCGTGCTTATTGAATCGCAAGTGCTGCAAGGACTCCATAATTTCTTTTGGTGATTCTGCTCCCGTAAAATCAGAAAAAACAATCACCAGCGATCGCTTGTGTAAACCTTCTGCCAAACGATGCAAAGTATCGGCAATTTTGGTTTCTCTATCCTTGCCTATTTCCTCGGCATTGTAAAGCTTGTGCAAGTGAGAATATAATAATTGAGCATGGGTAAGAGATAGTTTAGATCGTGTTAAAAGATCTATCTTATTCGAAAATGTACAAAGCCCTACAGCATCGCGTTGCTTGCGTAACAAGTGAATTAAGGCTGCAGCACACAAAACGGAATAACCCAATTTAGTTTGATGCTTGGATTGATAAGGAAACAACATTGATGAAGATGTATCGATAACAATATAAGCTCGAAGATTGGTTTCCTCTTCGAATTGTTTAACGAACATTTTGTCGCTACGAGCATATAGTTTCCAATCAATATGCTTGGTAGATTCTCCTTTGTTGTACAAACGATGTTCGGCAAATTCAACCGAAAAACCATGGTATGGACTACGATGTAAACCAATAAGAAATCCCTCCACAATTTGATGTGCAAGTAATTCCAAATTATCGAATTGCTCGAACTGTATCAGGTCGGATAATTGCTTTACCATTTTAATTTTTTCGGATAAAAAAAGGGCATAGAATAAACCTCTATGCCCTAAATATTTTTATACTCTTATTACAATAGAGCATCAATTTTTTCTGCCAAGCTTGATTTTGGAACTGCTCCAACTTGCTTATCAACAACTTCTCCTCCTTTAAAGAAAAGAACTGTAGGAATATTACGGATTCCAAATTTAGCTGAAGTTGCAGGGCTGCTGTCAACATCCAATTTGGTTACTACGATTTTTCCATCGTAATCAGTTGCCAATTCGTCTACAATTGGACCAACCATTCTACATGGACCACACCATTCTGCCCAAAAGTCCACCAATACTGGCTTATCTGATTTCAAAACAACTTCTTCAAAATTAGAATCGTTTACTTCAATTGTCATGGTAATCTATTTTTTAGCGTTTATGTATTTTATTTAAAACTAGTGCAATTTAGTTAATTTTGAATTTAATTTCCGAATTATTTTCAAAATATTCAATTAATTCATTGGTTAACTCAACTCTGTAACTCCTCGAAAACATTTTTAATGCTTTCTTTCCCTTGTCAAAAATCTCAAAGTTGAGTTTCATACTTCCCTTGTTCTCATCAATGCAATTTACAATCTCAGTAACCAACTCATCAGTCAATGCCGATATAGGGATTTCCAATGTAAACTCCTTTGCTTTCTTTTCAAGAACTTCGGAAAGCATCATAATATTTTTCACTTTAAATTCTAACTCTGTAGAATCTTTAGGCCAAGATCGTGTTTGAACTCTACCACTAATGTAAATGGAAAGACCTTCAACAAAATAATTCCCAAACTCAATAAAATCTTTACCAAAAAATGCCAATTCGTATGAATCCGAAAAATCTTCTATTCCAACAATGGCAAAAGGGTTTCCATTTTTAGTTGTTCCCCTTCTAATTGCCGTAATCATTCCCGCAATATTAACATCCTTATTGGCAAAGCTTTCAAATTCAGATGACAACTCCGATAAGCTGGCATTACAAAAGTTATTAATGGTTGTCTTAAAATCATCCAAAGGATGAGCAGACAAATAAATCCCAATTAATTCTTTCTCTTTATTTAAGCGTTCCAATTTTCCCCATTCCGCACATTCCGGTGCTTTGGGAGGAGTAACCACATAATCCTCCACCCCACCAAACAGAGTTTGTTGGTTATTGATCTTTTCTGCCTGAAGTTTATTGCCATACTTCACCAAGTGTTCCATAAAGGTAACATCGGTTTCATCTATTTGGAAATATTGACTTCGTTTTAATCCAAAACTGTCAAATCCTCCCGACATGGCAAGATTCTCTAGTGTTCGTTTATTTACTGATCTTAAATTTACACGCTCTACAAAATCAAAAATATCCTTGAACGGTCCATTCTTACGTTCTTCAATAATATCATGTACAGCCTGTTCTCCAACTCCTTTAATACCGGCCATACCAAAACGAATCTCACCATTTTTATTTACAGTAAATGTTGAATAAGATTCATTCACATCTGGCCCAAGTACTGGCAATCCCATACGTTTACACTCATCCATAAAAATGGTCACTTTCGTGATATCGGATAAGTTACGAGACAGAACGGCTGCCATAAATTCAGCTGGATAATGAGCTTTAAGGAAACCTGTTTGATAAGCAATGTAAGCATAACAAACCGAGTGCGATTTGTTAAATGCATACTTGGCAAAGGCCTCCCAGTCTGACCAAATTTTCTCAATTAGCTTGTCGGCTTTGGCATTATCGCCTCCAACACCTTCCATGAATTTTGGATTATCATGACATCCATTGATAAACTCAACCTTTAATTTATCCATCATGGCAATGATCTTTTTACCCATCGCTTTACGCAAGGAATCGGACATACCACGTGTAAATTGCCCCAATGCTCTCGACTGGAGCATCACCTGCTCCTGATAGACTGTAATTCCATAGGTATCCTTCAAATAATCCTCCATAATTGGATGATCATATTCAATCTCCTCTTCCCCATTTTTTCTTCGGATAAAAGAAGGGATGTATTCCATTGGTCCCGGACGATACAAGGCATTCATGGCAACCAAATCTTCAAAACGATTTGGTTTCAAAGCTCGCAAGTGCTTCTTCATTCCAGGGGATTCAAACTGGAATATCGCAGTAGTTTCTCCACGACTGAATAGCTGAAAAGTCTTTTCGTTTTCAAGGTCAACATTGTTGATATCAACATCAATTCCTTTGGAAAGCTTTACATTGGAAAGTACCTCCTTAATAATGGATAAGGTTTTCAAACCCAGGAAGTCCATTTTAAGCAATCCGATATCTTCAACAAAACGACCATCGTACTGGGTTGTCAACAGCTCCTCTCCTTTTGTTGGCATTACGGGAAGATGCTCGTCAAGCGGATTTTTTCCTATTAAAACCCCACAGGCATGCACACCAGTCTGCCTTACCGAACCTTCCAATGCTTCTGCAAACTTAATGGTTCTTGCAATCAACGGATTTGGTGAATCTTTTTCTTCCAGAAGTGCAGGCTCTTCTTCATAAGCCTTCTTAAAACTCATTTTTGGTGCTTCAGGAACCAATTTGGCAAGTCGATTCGCCTCAGCCAAATCCAAACGAAGCACACGCGCCACATCCTTAATGGAACTCTTGGTAGCCATTGTACCAAAAGTACATATATGCGCTACTTTATCATGTCCGTATTTATCGGTTACATAGTCTAATACTTGCTGACGTCCATCATCATCAAAGTCGATATCTACATCGGGCATCGAGATACGATCAGGATTCAGAAAACGCTCAAACAGCAAATCATATCTAATTGGATCCACATCGGTAATGGAAATACAGTACGCAACAGCTGAACCTGCAGCCGAACCACGGCCTGGACCTACAATTACGCCATTGTCTTTAGCCCAGTTGATAAAATCCTGTGTAATCAAGAAATACCCAGGAAAACCCATTGTTTTAATGGTGTTCAACTCAAAATTCAGACGTTCAACAATACTGTCTTCCAACTCTTCACCATAGCGCTTTTTGGCACCTTCAAAAGCAAGATGCTCCAGGTAATCAGCCTCTAGTTTTATCGGAAGTACCTTATCGTAACCTCCTAATTTTTCGTAACGCTCTTCTTCGAACTCTTCTATTAATGCAGCTTCGTCGTATTTTTCCTTATACTTTTCTATAGTTCCAAACTCTTCTGGAATATTAAAAGGAGGCATAATAGGATTCGCATTCAATTCATAAGCTTCTACTTTTTCTGCGATCTCCAAAGTATTGGCAAGTGCTTCGGGTACATCGGCAAAGAGCTCATTCATCTCTTCTGTGGTTTTGAACCACTCCTGTTTGGTGTAACGCATACGAGTCGGATCATCGTAATCACGTCCTGTACTCAAACAAACCAAAACGTCATGAGCAGCTGCATCTTCTGCATTTATAAAATGAGAATCATTGGTTGCAATCACTTTAACTCCCAATTCTGCTGCCAACTCTCGAATTACTTTATTTACTCTTACCTGATTTTCCCAGACATCTCCCTTCAATCTAGGATCATCGTTTGGATGACGTTGGATTTCCAGATAATAATCTTCTCCAAATACATCCTTGTACCAAAGTATTGTTTCTTTTGCCTTATCGATGCTCCCTGCCATGATATGCTGGGAAACTTCTCCTCCAAGACAAGCACTACTTACAATCAAGCCCTCGCTATATTCTTCAAGTAGTTCCTTATCGATACGTGGTTTGTAGTACATACCGTCGGTATGTGCAATCGAGGTTAATTTTAATAGACTTTGGTAGCCCTTATAGTTTTTGGCCAGCAAAATGAGATGATTCCCAGATGCATCGACCTTATTTTCCTTAATTAAATGCCCACGTTTCGCAACATAAGCTTCCACTCCAATAATAGGTTTAATCCCAGCCTTGCTACATGCTACATGAAATTCTTTGATCCCAAACATACTACCATGATCGGTTAAGGCAACGGCAGGCATTCCATCTTCCTTTGCTTTATTGGCAATTGCCGCTGTTTTTGCTGCTCCATCGAGTATGGAATATTGCGAGTGAACATGCAAGTGCACAAAAGGCTGAGGTGTAATATTTTTTGCTGCTTCTTTTCTTTTTCGCTCTTCCTTCTCAATTGATATTTCATCGAATGCAGTATTTACCTTGAAAGATTCATACTCGATTCCAACCAATTCAATGGTATCCGGATTATTGATTTTAAAAGCCTGAACTTGCTCAGGAGACATTCGATGAATTTCCTGACCTAATCCATCAACTCTTATTAATTCCAGAAAACAACGAGAAGTTGCCTCAACATCGGCTGCTGCATTGTGTGCTTCGGCAAATGGAACTCCAAATAATTTGGTGTGCAGTTCGGTAAGAGTAGGATTTTTAAGTTGTCCTCGTCTTTTTAAATCACAAAACTCCTTGCTACCGGTCATGGTATCTATCATTGGGGCTCTTACAAGATCCTGCTCTCCCATTTCGCAACGCAACAGCTCGCAACCAACAATGTTAATGTCAAAAGAAACATTGTGCCCAATAATAAATGTGGAGTTTCTTACATCCTCCATGAAATCAAGAAGAGCATCTTGAAGAGGAATACCTTTTTCGTGAGCGATTTCTGTAGAGATACCATGTACTGCAACAACATCATCAGGAATGGTATATCCATCAGGTGTAATTACATGATTTTTGGCAAATAGAAAGTTCCCTTCAATATCATGACATTGCCAAGCAAGCTGAACCATTCTTGGCCAGTTGTCAAAATCATCTAAAGGTGCTTTCCATTTTTTTGGTAAGCCTGTAGTTTCGGTATCAAATATTAAAAACATCTCAGTATCAGGAATTTTATATTTTTAAGCTCACAGATGGAGCCGAAATGCGAAGATAAGCAATAATAAAGTGATTCAGTAGAGTAAAATTAGTAAATATGAGCCAACAATCTAGACTAAATAAATGATCGTTCTATTAGCATGATTTTCAGACATTAAATTATTTAAGAAGAAGTTATTTCTATTCAGAAAATAAGTTGTATCTTTGTCGCGCTTATAAACCGTGGTATGCATACCACAACTATAATGTAGGCAAATTATTAATCTTATTTTAAAAGAGTTATGCCAGTAAAAATTAGACTAGCAAGACACGGTCGTAAAAGACGTGCATTCTACCACATTGTGGTAGCAGATAGCAGAGCGCCACGTGATGGTAGATACATTGAGCGTATTGGATCATACAATCCAAACACCAATCCTGCTACAATTGACCTAAATTTTGACAAAGCCTTAACATGGCTTGGTAATGGTGCTCAGCCTACCGACACTGCAAGAGCAATTTTATCTTACGAAGGTGTAATGATGAAAAAGCACTTATTAGATGGTGTTAAGAAAGGTGCTTTTGATGAAGCAACTGCTGAAGAAAAATTCCAGGCTTGGAAGCAGGAAAAAGAAGCTAAAATCAACGCTAAGAAAGATGGTCTTTCGAAAGCTGCTGATGAAGCTAAAGCTGCACGTTTGGAAGCAGAAGCTAAAATTAGCGCTGACAGAGCAGAAGCTATCGCTAAGAAAGCTGCTGAAGCTGAAGCTGCTGCTAAAGCTGAAGAAGCTGGTGACGATGCTGAAGCTGCAAATGAAGAAGGAGCTGAAGAAACTGAAGCTTAATTTGAATTGCATGCTTAGAAAAGAAGATTGTTATTTAGCTGGAACCTTTACTAAAACTCATGGAGTTAAAGGTGAATTGGTTGCCAAAACAAACGGTGATCTTCTTGAAAGAAATAAATTGGAGTCAATCCTTGTCGATATCGATGGAGGATTGGTTCCTTTTTTTATTCCTAAAAATGGAATGAACTCGAGAAATCATTCGAGTGTAAGAATTTTATTGGAGGATATGTCAACCGAAGAAAAAGCCAAAAGGTTTATTGGTTGTGATATCTATGTTCCAATGAAAGATGTACCGGACTATATTGAAGAGCAAGACGAATTGGATCCTAATGTTTTAATCGGTTTCACCTATGAAGATGAAGAAAAAGGTGAATTGGGTGAGATTTTAGACATTCAGGATTTTTCCGGCAATATAGTATTGGTTGTAGAGATCAGTGGCGAGGAAGTGATGATTCCTTTTGCCGACGAAAACTTCATTGAGCTTGATGAAGAAAACAAAACCATTGTAATGGAAACTCCTGATGGTTTGCTTGACCTTTACCTTGAATAATTATTAATGATTAGGGTTTAATGTTTAACTCTAAAATAGAAAACGGTTGCCTGATTACTGCCAACTGTTACCCCACTACTTCTTTTTCAAATTCACGAATTCTGATTTTTAAAGTTTCCGGTACAGGTATACTTTCTCCCAATTTTTGGCTATAGCCCACCATTACCTGCGAGGTTTTGGTTTTGATTTCGCCAGTAACAGAATCAACAATATTCTGATAAAGGCCAACACTTTTATTTCCTAGCTTGTGAATTCTGGTATGCACTTCAATTTTATCGTGCAAAGTAATTGACGACAAGTAATCAATTTCGAGATGTGCCACAATAAGAGCAGAATCGTTCCAATCGATAACCTGACCGTATACTTGCTGAAAATAATCCATTCTTGCCAGATCTAAATAACTTAACTGCACGCCATTATTGGCATGTCCCATTAAATCGATATCGCCAAATCGGATTTGTATTTTCTTGATGTGATTGAATTCCATTGTAATTTTTTTTGGCGAATTTAAGAAATAATGAATAAATATCTACAATCAAGTAAAGACGTAGCAATGCTACATCTCTACAAAATTTCAATCAAATGCAACTTTTCATGGACTTGTTCGTCCTTTAAAAAGTACGAAATGATTATTTACCTAAAACCATAACATATGAAATCAAAACGTATTACTTCCCTTATTGCAATTTTCGCTTTGATATTAAGCAGTACTATTGCATTTGCTCAAAAAACCGAAGATCGAAAAGTGAGTTCATTTCAATCAATCAGCCTCTCGATTGCTGCCAAAGTTTATGTGAGCCAAAACGAAAAAACATCTGTAAAAATTAAAGCTTATGCCGATGATTTGGATGAAATCGTAACTGAAGTAGATGGTTCAACTTTAAAGATCAAGCGCAAAAAGAACAAAGGCTGGAACTGGAACAATCGTTCTTTCAAAAAAGTTGAAGTTTATATTTCAACTCCTAATGTTGAGAATCTTAGAATTTCAGGATCAGGAAATATTATTGCCAAAACTCCTATTGAATCGGGTAGCGTTGATTATGCAATCAGCGGAAGCGGTAACATTATTGTCGATAAGTTAAAAGCTGATAATGTTGAGTGTCACATTTCAGGTTCAGGTGATATCCGTTTAAAAGGAGAATGTAAGGATGAATTTGAGATTCACATTAGTGGATCTGGCGATGTTGAAGCGGGATATTTCGAAGCAAAATCAGTAGAGATTCGAGTTTCGGGTTCTGGCGATTGCAAGGTTTATGCATCGGAAAGAATAGACGCACGCGTTGCGGGTAGTGGTGATATTTACTACCGAGGTAATCCTGAGTATGTTAATAGTAAATCAGCGGGATCGGGTTCTATTAAATCTGTTAGAGAATAAGTAAGTTTAACACATAAAATAAACCTCTCAGTTTACATTTCTGAGAGGTTTTTTATTTCTTACAGATAAAGTTTCCATTCTATTTGCGTAAGATTTGGATTTCCCCTCCTACTCCAATCTTGATGATACTTGAAGCACTCGCTTTCTCTAAATCGTCTTGTCTGTATTCAACAATGTAATCAACAAGTTCTTTTAAGGTTTCATTGATTTCATCGAAATTTGCAGGTGATGGGTCTCCACTAATATTAGCTGAAGTGGAAACAATTGGCTTCTTAAATCTTTGAATCAAATTTTGAGTAAACTCCTCATTTGTAATACGAATACCAATGGTTCCATCTGAATTAATCAAGTTAGGTGCCAGGTTCTTAGCTCCCGGGTAAATCAATGTCATAGGTTTGTCGTTTACATCAATCAAATCCCATGCAATTTCAGGAACCTCATCAACATATGAATTCAGTCTGTTAGGATTTTCCATTAACACCAACATTGCCTTGCAATCCTCACGTTGTTTAATTTCATAAACTCTTTTTACTGCATCAGCATTTGTAGCATCACAGCCAATTCCCCAAATGGTATCGGTAGGATAAAGAATTACTCCCCCTGATTTTAAAACCTCTAGTGCTTTGTTAATGTCGTTGTTCATATTATTTGTATGTGGTAGAGGCGTAGGAATGCTACGCCTCTACATATCATCAATAAATTTACTATACTGCTACATTGTATTCACGCAGTGCATCATTCAAAGATGTTTTCAAGTCGGTTGATGGTTTACGCTTACCAATGATAAGTGCACAAGGAACTTGATACTCTCCTGCAGGGAATTTTTTAGTTCTGGTTCCTGGAATCACTACCGATCTGGCTGGCACAAAACCAGTATATTCAACTGGTTCATCTCCGGTTACATCAATAATTTTAGTTGATTTTGTAAGCACTACATTGGCTCCAAGCACAACTTCTCTTTCAAGATGAACACCTTCTACCACGATACAACGAGATCCGATAAAACAGTTGTCTTCCACAATTACCGGAGAAGCTTGAATTGGTTCCAATACACCTCCAATACCAACACCTCCACTCAAATGAACATGTTTTCCAATTTGAGCACACGATCCAACAGTTGCCCAAGTATCAACCATGGTTCCCTCATCAACGTATGCTCCAATATTTACATATGATGGCATCATTACCACATCTTTTGCCAGGAAGGCACCGTAACGAGAAACCGCATGAGGTACAACACGAACTCCCAATTCAGCATAGTTGGTTTTCAATGCCATTTTATCGTGGAACTCGAATGGACCCACTTCTATGGTTTCCATTTTACGAATTGGGAAATAAAGAATCACGGCCTTTTTAACCCACTCGTTTACCTGCCACCCACCTTCAATTGGTTCTGCGGTGCGTAATTCTCCTTTATCAAGAAGTTCAATTACTTCTTCTATATTTTTCTGCACTTCAGGTGAACTCAATAAAGATCTATCCTCCCAGGCAGACTCAATGCTTTGTTTAAGATTTTCGTACATATTCTTATTTACTTCTAAAATTTTGGTTAATGCTCACAAAACTAATTAAAAGTAGAATAGTGAAAAAGTGAAAATGTAAAAAAATGAAAGTACAAATGAGTGAATGAGTTAATAAGTTATTTTGAAGCTGATATTGGTAATTCTTCCTTCGTAATTCGCAATTGCTAATTCGTAATTTACCAATCCATTTTTTACTTTTGGGCAAACAAATAATCAGAACATGCAAAATTCAATCTTCCTGTCCAGCTTAAACATTCACAAATCGTGGAATTCTTTTCTTACTGATGAAATTATTGATTTAATTAAGAGTATCGAATCATCCATTCAAATAGAAAGTGCTACACCAAAAAAAGAATTGGTTTTAAGGTTTTTGGAGATGGATTTACACGCTATTCCCGTGGTGATTTTAGGACAAGATCCTTATCCACAAGAAGGGGTTGCAACTGGTCGATCGTTTGAAGTGAATGGATTGAATTCGTGGTTCGATAAATTTAGGAATGTATCCTTAAAAAATATTCTTAGAAGCATTTACAAGGCTTATACTGCCGAGGAGTTGAAGTATTCTGAGATCTTAAAAAAACTAAATGAAGGAGATCGTTTGCCAATGGAAGGTGATTTTAAGGTTCTGCCTCCAAACCAATTGTTTCGTTACTGGTGGGAAAAAGAAAATGTACTTCTATTAAATACTGCATTTACCTGTGAAATTGGCAATCCAAATTCCCATACCAAAATCTGGTCAAAATTCACTCAAAAATTATTGAGTCATATTGCCGACCAGAACAAAGATGCAGTTTGGTTCCTTTGGGGAAACAATGCTCAAAAAATTGTTGCTGACATTCAAATTGCGAATAAAATAGAAACCTCGCACCCAATGATGTGCTATCAAAGAGATAATGACATATTGTTTGGCAAAGTGAATCCATTTAACGAAACAAAAAACAAAGTAAATTGGTTAGGGATTAACTAAAGCCGAAGCGCTTAAAATCGGTTAAAGTGTGTTAAAAAATGTAACAATCGGGTTTTAAGATAAATGAGTGAGCTATATTTATCATTCATTATTTAATCTAAAAATCTTGAAAACTACAATTAGCACCATATTTTTATTGCTTTTAACCATTAGCAATTCGTTTTCTCAGGACCATAAAGACCAAACTTTTGTTGTTTCAGGTAAGGTGATTAATTCTGAAACAAAGGAAGGAATTTCATTCGCTCACGTAAATTTGGATGACACTTATTGGGGAGTTATTTGTGATAGCTTAGGTTTTTTTAGAATAAGAGTGAATCCCGATCAGAAATTGAAAGTTACTGCCTTAGGATATAAAGCACAATTGGTAGATGTTCAAACTCCCAGCGTTGAAAACGAGCTATTCCAGGAAATAATTATGGAGCAAGAAAGCTACATGTTAAAAGAAGTACAGGTGCACTCTTTTGGTAGCTGGAATGACTTTAAAGAACAATTTGTAAAAGCAAAAGCACCAGCAGATCCCGATGCATTCTTGGCCATAAGTTTTGGAGATTTCACCATGGACGAATACACCGGAAGAGCCATGAGGAGACAAGGTGCTGGTATCAGTTTGGGTTTCGGTAACAGGAAAAAGAAATTCAAAGGCATGAAAATTCCTACCAAGTTGGAGGAAATTCACGCGACTCTATTGTCCGAAAAATTCAACCGTAATTTAGTTGCCGAAATCACAAAAGAAAATGGCAATCGCTTGGATATTCTGATGAAATACATCAACTCCAGAACCAGCTTTTCTTATCAAAGTAGCGATATGTACATTGTAAGAAGAATAAAAGAATTGCATAAGAAATTTCTTCAGGAAGATACAGATTTTCAAAACAACCTAAGCTTTACAGATACTCTTGGTACAATTGAGAACCATTTAAGACCTTGAGCATCCCAACCCACTAATGATGAAACCAATCCCTAAATCTCTTATTTTTATTTGCTTTATTCTTCTAACACTAAACAGTGTAGCCCAAGAGTTTTCTCAAGATTCCACGATCAGCATCTCTGGTTTGATTTTATCAGATAAAGAGAAAGAACCCATTGAGGATGCAATTATTACTATAAAGCGAACAAGAAGAGGCGTTATTAGCGACAGTTCCGGAGTTTTTCATTTGCAAATTCTGCCAAAAGATACTTTGGTAATTAGTTCTATGGGTTTTGAAATGATACAATGGCCTGTTCCAGCCGTAACAGATCCTAATTTTCCGCCATTTTTCAAAATTTACTTAAAAGATCAGGCAGTTCCTTTAAAAGAAGTAAATGTATATGCCCTGGGAACTTATGATGATTTTAAGGAAGAGTTCGTGAAGAAAAAACTTCCACCAAAGAAAAAGAAAGGAGAAGGCTTTAAGCTCAGTGAAGCACAAATGTTTGAGATTAAGCTAAAGGAACAGGCAAGAACTCCGCCCAATGTAGTTGCTGGTTTAATTGGTCTTGGCAGTAAATTATTTAAAAAGAAAAAGAAGCCTCAACCTGTATTCTCGAATGAGATAAACTACCTACATCAGCAAATGCTTCAAGAAAAGTTTAACAGGGAAATTGTTTCCGATTTAACTGGCGAATCCGGAAAAACATTGGAACAACTTTATGCTTTCATATGCAAGAATTCGGATTTTACCTACCAAGACAGTGATTTGGATATACAAACAAAAATTTTAGAACTTTACAAAGAATATAAACTAGATCCTGAAAAGGCAAATTCTAGTTTATTACAACTTAAAAAGGAAGACAAAATACCAAATCACCTGCGACCATAATCTAAATATGAAGATCTTTTTAAAAATCATACTCATTCTTTTTCTCTCTGCTGTGGTTTTTCACAACAATGCACAATCTTTTCTGCAAGATTCAACTGTTAGTATATCTGGTTTGATCTATTCTTCGAAAACCAATGAAGCAATTCCTAATGCTACCATAACCATTAAACGATCAAGAAAAGGAGTTATATGCGACAGTACGGGAGTTTTCCATTTGCAGATTCAAGAACAAGATACATTGGTGATTAGTGCCTTAGGTTATGAAATGAAGGAATGGCCTGTTCCTGTTATTTTAAACCCTAATTTTCCACCATTCTTTCGAATAAAATTGCAAGATATATCCTACATGCTTAAAGAAGTTGACATTTACGCTTTGGGAACCTGGGACGAATTTAAAGAGGAGTTTGTAAAAGCCAAAGTGAAAGAGAAAAATCCAATTAATAAGGACATTGGAAAACAATTGGCTCCATACAATACCAAAAAACCTGATCCCGTTCCTGCTCAATATCGACCTAAAATAGATAAAAAAATGGGAATTGTCGATGCCATTTTCAGGCCGACGGATTTTCTTCATAACAAGCTTAGTAAAAAGGAAAAAATAAAAAAGAAACTTTCTAAAAGAATTAAGGAGGAAGGAAAAAACAAGAAGATTAGTAAAAAATACAATGCCCAAATTGTATCGGATGCTACCGGATTAAAAGGCGATGAGTTGGTTGCATTTATGGAGTTTTGTGGAAAGAAAATTCATGTAACCGAAAATTCTCGTGATTATGATGTGATGAAACAAATTTTAGATCTGTATAAAGAGTACACTAAAGCAAAGGAGTAAACAAACGAATAATGGATTCCTTCACTTTTTGCATCTTCGATCGCTGAATCCATTTCTCAAGAATCACTTCTTCGCTTTGCTGCAAATCTTCTAAAAATCGTTCTCTCAATTCCAAAGTTATTCTTTCATCATAAACCAAAGCATTTACCTCAAAGTTCTGTTCAAAACTTCTTACATCCATATTGGCAGTTCCTACGGTTGACAAAATTCCATCAACGGTCATGATTTTGCTGTGATTAAAACCTGCTTTGTAAAAATAAATTCTCACACCAGCTTCCAATAGTTCTTCGATGTAAGATAAAGTTCCCCAATAAGTCATGAATGAATCCGATTTATTTGGAATCAAAACCCGAACATCAACACCACTCATGGCTGATGTTTTTAAAGCCATTAAAATGCTACTGTTGGGCATAAAGTAAGGCGATGAAATATAAACATTTCGTTTTGCCGAAGTAATTGCCGAAAAGTAAGCCTGCATAATACTCGCCCAATCGGAATCGGCACCTGAAGCTGTGATTTGTAGCAAACACTTCTCCTTGGCCTTTTTATTGGGCAGGTACTTTTCGTTAATCAACACTTCCTGACGCACAAAATACCAATCGATCAAAAACACAATTTGTAAACTTGTGGCCCCTTCTCCTTTTACCTTGAGGTGCGTATCGCGCCAAATGCCAATTTCAGGAATTCCATGCAGATAACGATCGGCAAAATTCAAACCTCCTACAAAAGCTGTGGTTCCATCAATCACAATAATTTTTCGGTGATTGCGGTAGTTTACCCTGCTGGTTAGTATCGGAAAACGAACCGGTAAAAATGCCTGAACTGTTGCACCAGCTGCTTCCAATGTTTCAACAAAGTGTTTACTCAATTTCCAACTGCCTACATCATCGTAAATCACTCGCACCTCCACTCCACTTCTTGCTTTTTCCTCCAAAATCTCCAGCAATTGCGAAGTCAACTCACCATCTTCAATAATATAATATTCCAAATGAATGTGATCTTTGGCTTTTCGCAAGGACTTAAAAATTTCTGTAAAAGTTTCCTTGCCATCATTCAAAACATTCACCTTGTTGTAACCACTCAACAAAGCTTTGGAGTTATTCAACAGCAATGTCATGATATTTTTCTTCTCATGGATGCGCTCATCCTTCAAGAAACGGCTTTTATTCAAACGAAGTTTCTGATCCTGACTCATTACCTGAATCCATTTTAAATCCCCTAATCCTTTCATGTTGAACATCTTTCGCTTACGGAAACTTTGTCCAAAAACCAGATAAACCACAAAACCAAAAACCGGGAGGAATATCAAAACCAAAATCCATGATATGGTTTTTAACGGACTTCTATTTTCAAGCAGAACAATTATAATGGTAGCAATAATGGTTAGAGCATAAAGAATACTCAAAGCTCCAAACAACTGTATCCAAAAATCCGACCAATTAATTGATAGAAACATAAATTTATGAAAATAGAAGATTTGTATCTTTGTTTTTAAATTCGCTTTGCAATATCTGATTAAATTCAGCAAGACAAAGTAAAAATCATATAAAAACAAATGAGTCAATTAAACAACATACAATCTACAATAAATTACATAAAAAAAGAACTTGAAAGCATTTATAGTTCGCGAGAAAGTGAAAGCATTGCCTACATTCTGCTTGAAGAACTTCTGAATTATTCACGCACTCAAATACAACTAAATAAAAATGAGCCTATTCCTGATAAGCAATTCATTCAAGTCAAAAAATACATTGCTGATTTAAAAGAGAACAAACCAATTCAATATATTTCAGGCGAAGCGGATTTTTATGAACTAAAATTCAAAGTAAATCAGCACACATTAATTCCAAGACCCGAAACAGAAGAGTTGGTTCATGCCATCATAAATGAAAATAAAGATGCAAACTTGCATGTATTGGATATTGGAACCGGCAGTGGATGTATTCCCATTTGTCTGGCCAAACATCTTATAAATGCTAATGTAACAAGTGTTGACATCTCACCTGGCGCAATTAAAACTGCAACAGAAAATGCAAAACTTAATTCAGTTCAAGTTACATTTGAAGAAAGAGATATTTTAAATTGGGAAGCTTATGAGTGGGAACAATTGGATATCATCGTAAGTAATCCGCCATATGTAACCAATGCTGAAAAAGAAAAAATGGAGAAAAATGTATTGGACTTTGAGCCGCATACAGCTCTTTTTGTGAGCGATTTTGATCCTTTAATTTTTTACCGAAGAATTGCAGAATTGGCTCAGGAATATCTGAAAGAGGGAGGAAAACTTTACTTTGAAATCAACGAAAGTTTGGGAAAAGAAATGTCAGAATTGTTGGAGCAAAAAGGATTTTCCAGCATACAAGTTCGAAAAGACATTAATGGCAAAGACAGAATGATGTCAGCGATAAAACAGTAACCAATGTATCAGAAAAAAAACTCCAACATAAGTGCCAAAGCCGCTCTTTCGAAAGTGCAATTTATTTGTAGCAAGCAAGAAAAATGTTGTAGCGATATTCGAAAAAAACTACAAAATTGGAACATCTCGGCGGATGATCAGGATGAAATCATAACATCATTAATCGAAGACAAGTTTATTGATGAAAGTCGATTTACGAACTTTTATGTGCGCGATAAGTATCGTTTCAACAAATGGGGAAGAATAAAAATATCGTACCATTTGAAGCACAAGCAAATTCCAGAAGGAATAATAAATGAAGCTCTGGAACAAATTAATGATTCGGAATATAAAGAAAACCTTCAGGATATTTTACAATCGAAACTGCGAAGCTTAAAAGATGATGATCCGTATCAGTTAAAGACAAAATTATATCGCTTTGCGCAAAGCAGGGGATTTGAGTCGCAATTATCTTTAAATCTAATTGATGACCTCCTGTCAGAAATAAAATAAAACTTTAAATTTAGCTTTGGCAGGCTTATTGTTAAGGAATGATTATCTTTAATTTTGCTATCGAATCATACACTAAACCTATACAAATGATAAAAGCTTTACGCACGACTCTCAGTTTAACATTGATAATATTCTTGCTTATTGGTTGCTCAGCACAACAAGGTATGGCAAAAAGAAGACCTCCAAAGTGGGTTAAAGAGAGACCGATTACTCCTGATTACTATGTGGGTATTTCGGTTGTGAAAAAAGATGATTCAAAAACCAACTACATACAACTAGCCAAAAATCAGGCTTTACACGATTTGTGCTCCGAAATATCAGTAAACATTTCAGCAAACTCAGTGCTTCAACAGTTCGAAGATGAAACCGCCTTTCGCGAGGATTTTCAATCGGAAATTCAAACTTCATTAATGCAAGAACTGGAAGGCTATGAAATGGTTGGGTCTTGGGACAACAAAAAAGGAAATGAATATTGGGTTTACTATCGTTTATCGAAATCGCAATACGAACTACAGAAACGATTGAAACTAAACATAGCAAAAAAACTGGCTCAAAACTTCTTTGAACAAGGAAAAATTAGCGAAGAAAAACTTGATATCTTCCAGGCTTTGAATTACTATGCAAAAGCTCTTGATGCCATCAAGAAGCATTTGGATGAAGACCTGTCGGTAATGACTTTTAAAGGAAGAATCAACCTGGGTACCGATATCTATAACTCCATTCAGAACATTTTTAAAAGAACGCAACTAACTCCAGATAGAAAAGCAATCAAAATTGAAATTTCAACATCGCAAAAAGAACCGATTTTGGTGAAAGCTGAATGGTTGGGAGAAAGTGAAAATAGTTTAATTCCTAACCTTCCTCTGTCTATCGAGTTCTCGAAAGGAAAAGGGGTTTTAAACAACAAAGTTAGCACCGATGTGTTTGGTTATGCGGCTTCGAAACTTTCCAAAGTAACTTCGAAAATGAAATTACAGGAAATTGAAATTGGCCTGGACCTAAGTTCTATTTTGGATGAAGAATCGGAAAATTATCAGCTAAACAAATTGTTCTTTACGCCAGAATCGGCGCCAAAAAGCAAAATCATTATCAATGTTGAGCGCTTAAAGGCTTATTTGAATTTTAGCGAAAAGATTTTTGGTAAAGATTCAAACCGTGAGATTCTGAAGAACAACATGAAGAAAGAACTATCGGAGAATTTCTTCTCGTTTACAAACGATAAAGAGAAGGCCAAAGTCTTTCTTAAAATCAACACCAATGTTACCAAAGGAGAAATAAAGGAAGGTAGAAACTACAAAGTATATATCGTATATCTTGATTGTTTCTTCTCTCTTACTGATGTCAACAGTGGCATGGAAATATTCAATGATGCGATATATGAAGTGAAAGGAATGAAACCAATCAGCTACGATTATGCCGTAAAAGAAGCATACGAACAAGCTGTTGAAGAAATTCACAACACCATTATTCCAAAATTGAATCAACTGGACTTATAATAATTAATAATGAACAATTGGTAATGGGTAATCAATTGCCTTATTACCTCAAAACAAGAAAAGATGAAAACAAGAAAATTACAATCATTATTCCTTGGTTTAGGAGTTTTATTAGCTGCCGGCTTAAGTTCATGTGGATCTGCTGAAAAAGCAGTTTCTACAAAATCTCAGGGCGAAGAGCTTATCGAAGTTTATTGTACCGGTCCTGATTACCAAAGCGACAAAAACCACTTTAGAGCTTCTGCAATTGGTGAGAGTTTAGATCAAATGGTTGCCAAGAAAAAAGCTGGAACCAATGCACGTGCCGAATTGGCAACTTTAATTCAATCTACTGTTCAAGGAACAATCGACAACTACGTAAACTCAACTGAATTGAACAATGTTGAACAAGTTGAAGAACGTTTTGAAGGCTTAACTCGCGAAGTGATCAACCAACAATTGAACAACATTAAGGTGATCTGCGAAAAGCAAACCAGAACTGCACAAAACAAATACAAAACCTACATTGCTCTTGAAATGAGTGCAAAAGATTTGGAAGAAGCAATCAACCAAAAATTATCGCAAGACGACAAATTGAAAGTTGATTACGATTACGAAAAGTTCAAGAAAACTTTCGAAGAAGAAATGCAAAAATTACAAACTCAGCAAAGAGGTTTTTAATAATGATTAATGTGTAAAGTTTAATCGCTTTAAGCACAAAATATAACAGCGCATGGATAATCATTCATGCGCTGTTTTTGTAGTGGTAGTGTGTAATGCCACTCTCTTTCAAAAGTTAAGCAATTATTAAAATTCTTATTCTTTAATTTAGCCTGTTTCCTTCTGCATCATATTTTCCAGTTGCAGGACTAGCATCTTCTGTGTCAATATAATATATAGTTTCGTCAGTTTGATAATTAAAAACTCTTTCTGATTCACAATTGTCATCATTTAAACTATCATCTTGTGCCAATACAACTTGTCTTAATGCTTCAGGCAGTTGCGAAAGTTTTAAAGTGGCGTATTCCATAAACTCATTCGCATCCTCATCATATTCTATAGAAACTATATAGTCATCATCTACCAAACAGTCGCAAAAATGATAAGAATCATACACATACATTTGTAGTATTAATTCGTCAGAGTATCTGTTGTCAATATAATCTTTCAAACTGGCATTGGGAGCAATTTCTTCAAAACCACTAAAATCGTCATCCATATCCATTTGCAGTGTTTGCCCAATCACTTTCTCTTCTGAGCAAAAAACAGTTATCACATCGTTATATTGCTTATCTATAAAAAGGAATTTATAACAAATCCCATATGGTCTTTCGCAATAACTTGCACTCAAGAACTCTTCATCTACATAAAGAGTTGCTGTTTTTGCAATCTCAAGAATATTTTGAGGTACCTCATCAAACTTAACGTTCATCAATTCACAATATCCATCTGTTTCATACCATACAATAATGGAATCTTTTGTGGTAGATTTTGTTTTTTGATTGGCAAAGAATTTCCCTAAATGATAATCGCCCTGTTCTTCCCAACTCAATATTTCTACATCTGTAAAACGCTTAGCAATATCACTTGCAATGGCTACATTTGGAGCTTCAAATTCTGGCAGAGATTCCTCTATTGACTCATCATCGGAATCGCTACATGCATATGAAAATAAGCCAATAAAGATTAGTAAGTAAAGATTTTTCTTCATTTGTTTAATTTATTATATAATTCAAAAGTGTCTGAAATTATTTATACTACAATTCGTTATATTAGTAATGAATCAGTCAATTCAAAACTTTCGATAATTCCTGAACCCGATTAGGAGACATCGGAAGTTTATATATTTCACTATTGCACGAAAGCAAACATTGCTTGTCTTTTCGGTTCACCGATTTTAAGTAATCCAGGTTAATTACCGCCGATCGGCCAATTCTGAAAAACACTTTGCTTGTTAATTGTTGCACCACGCTTCCCAAAGTTGTGGAAGTGGTTAAGCTTGTGCCATCAACCAATTTGATATCGGTATAATTTCTATCTGCTTTGCAAAAAAGTATTTCCTCTGGTTTAATTACCTCGAAACCAACACGATTTTTAATGGTGACTCTCTTCTGTATTTGCAATTTCAAAAACAATTCTGTCATGCGTTGTTTCTCCATTTCTTCGTATTCCATGGTCTGAACACGATTCAAACAAAACTGCAAATCTTCAATGGCAATTGGCTTTAGCAAATAATCAACTGCCGAAGATCGGATGGCTTTAATGGCAAAATTTTCGTTTTTAGTTGTAATGGCAAAGTTTGGGCGCTCTCCCAATTCCAACAATCCATGAATCAACTCAAAACCATTTTCGTTTTTCAGATTTACCTCTAAAAAAACCAATTGTGGTTTGTGCAATACGTAAAGCAATAAAGCATCTTCAACGGTAGTAGAATGGTAAACCTTGCATTCCGGTTCAATTTTACTTAGTTTCGATTTTAAATCTGCAATTTCCTTTTTGCAGTGATCTACGATTAAATAAACATTCATGGTCGGGACTTTTTAGTTTGATTTTCTATTGAAACAAAATTCCGCATTTGTTTAAGCAAAAAAAATAACCCGAAGTAGTAGGTTTTGCACTTATGAAATGATCCTAGCCCGATTTTTAGATATCCAACACCCAATTTAAGTGATTAAAGTACAAGTTCTGTCTTTTCATAAAAATATCAATGTAAAAGAGTAAAGCGTAACAAATAATTTATATTTTCAAGAATTATAATCACTAAGCCATTACCTTTTGATATGAATATTGTCGTTATCGAAGATCATCATTTACTAAAAAAAGCGAGTGCCGAACTTTTATCCGATATGTATCCCGATGCAAATATCGAAAGCTTTACTTATCCGTCGAAAGCCACAGCCTATATTCAAAATCGTGAAATCCATTTGATGTTGGTTGATTTTGATTACAATAGTGTCAATGAAGATATTGTTTCCTTTGTAGCAGAGCTTAAGCAAAACAGAAAAGACCTGAAATGTATTGCTTATACCAATCACAAATTAAAAGTGATTTTAAAAGACCTTCATAAAGCCAAGTTCAATTCTTATCTAAACAAGGATGCGAAAATTGAGAACATTGTTTCGACTATTGAAGCCGTGATGAATCAAGATTCGGATGATTTTTATGAGTCTCCATCCTACTTGAAATACAAACAGACCGTTGAAGAAGAAAAACAGAAATTCTTCATTTCTGATTTCGAAAAACAAAAATCGCTTACCAAAACCGAATTAAAGGTAACTAAAGCTACATCGGAAAACAGTAGCGATAGTAACGAACAATTGGCAAGCAAACTGGGAATTACACTCAATACCTTAAAAAAACACCTTAGCAATATCTATCGCAAATTGGATATCAAAAGCAAAGATGGTTTAAAACATTTTCATGATAGAGTGAAGGAGAACTAACAAATCACCACAGAGCACACCAAGGAAGACAGAGGGGTTATCTTAACTTTTTTGAAAGCTATTCTCCTTAAGCTGAGTTTCTGGGCATTGGAAGGGCAAGCTGCTCATAAGCAGAAAACTTTCTAGTAAGACGGGGAAGTTGAGAACTTGTTCGAAAATCACCCCGCCGCACTTAAAGTTTTCAAGTAATAGCAGTTTGATCTTACACGCCCTAGATTTTTTGCTTACTTTTTTATCAATGAAAAAAGTAAGATCCCCTGCGGCTAGAGCAGGAGTAGAAATGTTTAGTATGTTCTTAACTACACCGTCAAATGAAAAGAAACTCCATTGCCAGGAGAAGTTTGCCAATCCAGTTTTCCTGAGAGCAGCTCTACCCGCTCCTGAATATTGATTAGGCCATTTCCTTTTTTGGCTTCTTTTAGATCGAAGCCAATGCCATTGTCGGTGTACTCCAATCCTACTTTGTTTTGCAATCGTGAAAAGCTGATTACAATAGAAGATGCATTGCCGTGTTTTAAACTGTTGGTTTTTAATTCCTGAACAATGCGAATCAGGTTTATTTTTTTCTCATAGTCATCAATTTCGAAGCCATCAGGAACATATATTTTCAGGTCGATATCTTCCGGGAAATGATCCAATTGCAAGGAATCCGACAAGGCATCGCGGAATTCCTGGTTGGCAATGGCGGTCATATTCAGTTGGTGGGAAATCCCTCTCACCTCATCACTTACTTGTCGCAGCTGATCTACAAAACTCTCCCCCACACTTTCTTTTTCCATGCTTCGGCACAAATAAGTAAGGCTGCCAGAGATAGAATCGTGCAATTCCATTCCCAATTTGGTACACTCTCTGTTCGATGCCGCTACTCTTTCCTTTAAAATTCTCGTCTTTTGGCGCTGCTTTACAAAGAAACCAATAGGTAAAAGCGAAAATAGAAATACCCCAAGTACAATTTTCATATAGAAACTTTCATTTGCCTTGGCTTCCTTCTCGATATTCAAAACTTCTATTTGCTGCTCCTTTTCGCGGGTTTGGTAACGGGTTTCCATCTCCTGCATGTGCTGCATAATTTCGGTATTGAAAATGCTATCCTTAATACTGATGTACTTGTCGTAGTATGCCAAGGCTTCTTTGCCTTTGTTTTGAGCGGCGTAGAGATTTTTCAATCGCAATAGGGCCTCTTTTTGCAAATCCAAGGCTCCTATCAGCTCGGCCTTTTCATATGCCTGGTGCAAAAACAATTTGGATTGCGAAAAGTTCTTTTTGTAAATGAACATCTCTCCCAATAAAAAGCTACTGGTAATTTCCAATTCTTTATTGTTAGAATCCTTACTGAAATTCAATGCTTTCTTTAAACTTCTTTCGGCATTTATAAAATCATTCAATTTCATTTGAACTTCGCCCACATTAAGGAAAGCCGAAGCTAAGTACTTTTTATCTCCCAATTCCAGTTTAAGATTTAAGGCCTCATTAAAGTACAGTAGTGATTTTGAATAATTCTTTTGCTCCTTGTATACATTTCCAATATTATTTAAAGCCCCAACAATTCCTTTTTTATAATCTAATGCTCTAGCAATCTTTAACGATTCTTTATAATAAGAAAGAGCCTCTTCATAATTCCTTTGCAATTTTTTTATAATTCCAAATTCATTGTAGCTTTCAGCAAGTTCTTTATTTTGTTGTAGCCTTTCGGCAATATCTTTGGTTTTGTACAAATAACTCAATGCTGATTCGTAATCTCCCATCTTGCGATAAGCTTTACTTATATTTAAAAACGTATTTAGTTTTGAGCTATTGGTATTCAAATTGTATTTCAAAGATTTCTGGAAACATTCAATACCATTCTTATAATTCGCTCTTGAACTTTCAAGTCCACCCAAATTATTTAAACTAACGACGATTAATTGAGTGTCCTTGGCCTGAACAGCTCTTCTTTCCGATTCTAAGAGATATACATATGCACTATCGTAAGCATGTTGTTTCCAGTGATTAATCCCAGAAGTAATTAGTTTGATAATCTCCTCACGATCCGGTTTGTTTTCTGCTACAAGTGTTTTTGATAAGATTAGAGTAAATACACACACAATCAACTTGCAAAACAAAAATTTGGGTAGTAAATATAGTTTCATTGGATTTAGCTGAAATTAAAAAAGAGAGCCATTTTCATGGCCCTCGTAATTTATTAAAATTAATTGAATATATTAATTTATTTCAGAGTAATCGTAAGCGCTTCAGTAAAACCATCCTGATGATTAGCTGTGATCAAATATTCCCCTGGTTCTTCAACCTTTAAATAAAAAACTCCATCCGTGTTTGATGTAGTTTCATCCATTGTTTCAAACTCAGGTACAGATTCTAATGTGACATCCGAGCTGCTCTTTGTTTTCCCTTCAATGGTTATTGGCCAATCTGGTATCGTATTATCATCATCTCCATATTTTAAGTTTGTTTTAATGATCTTGATTGAAATGGAACTTTGTGCTTCTTCCTGTCCAAAATCCTCAGATGAGTCATCGCAGCTATAAAGACAAATTGTAAATAGGGCGATTAATAGCGAATAAAAAAATGTATTTGTTTTCATCTTGTTTCGTTTTAAAGTTTTGACATGGCTCGCCCATTACGCATTGTTGTGCGTTTAATTGCAAGCCAGATTTTTTTAATGAAATCTTAATTCTGAAAGGAATTGTGCCAATAGCTTGTTGAATGTCCTTTCGCCATTCGAAGGCAAGCTATTAGGCACAGGCGAAATATTTTTCATCTCTGGTAGCTAACCAAGTTCGAACAAGATTTAAAATATTTCTATTGAAATTTCTTAATTGTAATCCATCACTATATGTACAATTGATAATGAATTACACCGCTAAACTATTATTAGAATCAAGTTTAACCTACCAAATGAAGTATTGTTTCATTTTTCTCCAATTTTTAACTCAAACAAAATTCCATACCACACTGATTTACTGCATCGAAAACCCAAGTATTTTTTTCAATCAATCATTTTATAAGAATTATGGGATAGCAATTATAATTATCATATTTACCTAAAACATAGAAATAACACAGGTAAATTATTCCTCAATCTTAAAAAAAACACATGTAGCATTAACAATTTGAACATCAAATCAATTTTATTATATTCAACATTTGTTATTTTTAGATACCCAACTAATGCAGAACTCTATTCTCTATTCAATCCTCCTATATGATAAGAAACTATAATCAGCTCTTTCTAATAATTGTATTCATCATTGTTGTCCCTTATCTATCATTTGCCAATACTGATTTTAACAAGGGAAAGAACAAGCTGTTATTAGAAGCAAAAAAAATGGCATACAGTAACAAGTATGATGCGCTTATTTTGTTGGAAAAATCGAAAGATTCCCTATTAAATTTGAAGGATAGTCTGGACTACTTATCTACCAAAAGCACCATTTTAAGTAGGTCAGGAAAAAAAGAAGAATCGCTACAATTGATTAAGCAAATTGATTCAATTGCTAAATCGAGAAAAAGCCCTTATTCTGAACATTACAGGGTTTGGAGCATAATAGCAGGTGACAAAGGAAATTATAAAGAAGCAATCAATTTAATTTTGAAAGCAATATCCAATGACACATCATCTGCCAATGATGGTTTGGCCTATTTCAATCTTGGACATTTTTATGGAAAATTAAATGAATTCAAGCTACAAGAAAAAAGCTACAAAAGAGGTTATCAGCTGATTCAGGAAAATGGGAATCCATACAATAAAGCCTTTGCGGCAAACATGATGGGGATGTACTACGAAAGTATTGATAGTATCAATATTGCCGTTAACTATTACAAAACAGGAATGTTAGAATCGAAAAAAGAACAGAGGTGGGATAAATTCATAGATAACTCTTTAAATATTGCAAGAATTAATTTGGATAGGAATGATATGAAAACGGCCCATTCATACTTGTTGGCTGCAGAAAGATATTTTGCCAAATGCATTACTCCCAGAGCTCCGGCAATGGGTACCTTACTATTTGTTCGTTATTACATGCAACTAAAAAAGTACGAGAAGGCAAGTAAATACTTTGAGCTCGCATTAAAATACAGCGAAAATGTTTCCTATATACAACATCAAATTGATTTATATACCACTGGTATAGAGCTGTATTCTACAGTATCTGGCAATGAAAGAATATATGATTTCTTTAAAAAATATCAGTATTATCAAAAGTCAAACTCAATACCGAAAAAGGATGAGGAATTGAATTTACTTTCCAAAATAGGCAGTCTTACCATAGAAAAAGAACAACTTATGTCTGAATTTAATCATAGAAAAACTTTGTCTTTATCTCTAATAATAGGCTTGTTTGCTTTTGGTACTCTATCAGCATTTCTTTTACATAAAAGGTGGAAAAAAAAGTATTCTTTGCTCATGGAAAAGAAAGAAAATCTAACAGAAGAGTTTCAAAACTTGCAACAAAAATTTGAGACCACTCACCAGAAAACAGCTAAAACACAACAATACATTAAAACCAATTTAGAGAAAGAACTGCAGAAGAAGAATCAGGCCTTGGATAAGATACAAAGCTTATTGGGTATCCCGTCAATTATCATGGATTTTAACTTAGGGATATTTGACAAATTAAACTCTGATATTCAACTATCGCCCAATGCAATAGAATACCTACAATTTGCAATTCGAGAATCAGGAAATTCAAACCTAAAAAATAATTACAAGCTAATTCATTACACAAAACGTGAATTAGATGAAGCAGGAATTAATGATAAAATAATAAGCAAATATTCTAGCTTTTTTAATCTGTGTATTAATTTGAAAAACTCGAATTTTAAAATTTCTGAAATACAAAGCAATTCGAAATACGACATTTATTATTTGTGCAATAACATTGCCAAGCTATCTCCCAAAGAACTTAGAAACATTCTTTTAAACAGCAACTAAAATGAACAAACAACTGATCTTACTATTTTCTCTATTACTTCTCATTCAAACAAGCCAAGCACAATTAATTGATTACAGAAAAAGAATTGATTCCTTAAAAAGGGATTTCTTGAGTTTGGATAATGATGCTACAAAAGAGAAAAAAGGCAATCTTTATTTTCAACTTTCGCTTACTTATTTGTATCTAGATGTAGATTCGGCCCACATGTTTGCAAATGAGGGAATAAAATATGCCCAAGCTATAAACTATGGAATGCTTGAAGGTAGAATGCTTCTTGCAAAAGCAGGAATTCTGAAAACTATGGGAGAATATAATTCTGCACTAACAACATATGATCAAGCAGTAAAAACAGCTTTGGCTGCTAAAGACTCTATTGCAGCAGCATCTGCAATAAATGATAAATCTGTTTGTCTTCAATCCTTGAATAAATTCGAGGATGCAAAAATTGGTTATGAACAAGCCATAGAACTATTCAAAATATTGGGAGAGGAAGATATGACTGGAATGAGTTATGGCACATTATCCTTGTTAAATTACAAGTTATCAAACTTTAACGAAGCCATTAAATGTGCCAATAAATCCATTCAAATACTGCAAAAACACAATTACCCCAACTTTTTAAATCAACCATTAAATGTATTGGGTAATATTGCCAAAGCCAAAAAAGAATATCATACAGCTGAAAAATACTACATGCACATTTTGGAATTGGCTAAAAAATCAAATGATAACTCTACTGTTACCGATATGAATGTAAAATTGGGTGGACTTGCCCAATTAAGGAAAAATTATGATTTGGCAACAAATTATTATCAACGTGCTATCGACTTATCCATTAACTTAGGGAAACCACAATTCAAAATTCTTGCGCTAATCGAATTGGCCAAGCTAAACATGATCCAAAATCAGTATCAGCATGCTGAAGAACTTTTGAGAAGGGCCGAAAATTTAGCATTAAAAGATGGAGAAACTGAATCATTAGCTTATTTACATCTTAACTATGGGAAGCTTTATTCTCTTAAAAAGCAACATGAACTGGCAAAAGAATATCTAAAAAAATCACTTCAAAAGGGGCTTAAAATCCCTTATTACAATTGTTCAGAAACGTACAAAAGCTTACAAAAAGAAATAGGAGAAAAAACATTTCAAGAATTATATCCTAATGCGAATCATTATTTAGACAGTATTAAACAATTGGATAATAAATTGGCACTTATTCCATTCGCTTATCAGGTTGCCGATCTTAATCAAGCAGGTAAAAGTGGAAGAAAACAAGAAAATACTCAATCTGAAAAAAATGACAATTATTGGTACTTATTGCTTTTTCCGGCATTCATATCAATAGGATATTATTCAATTACTCGCAGAAAGAAACAAGTAAATATGAATGAAACAATCCATCAAGCATCTCCATTTTCTATGCATCATTTACACATTTTTAAAGAAGATTATTCTGTTCAGAATCTTAGTTCAACCTACCTTAAGTTCGATAAAATCATTAATCAGAAACTATTGCTGAATAAAAAGCTATATTTAGATGTAAACGAAAGTACTGCACAAGCCTTAAGTAATAAAACCAGTGGAAAATACTCTGTATCACAAATTAGAAATGGTTTTAAAGCCATAAAAGCAGAAAGTTTTAACGATTACAAGTTTAAGTTGAGGGTAAGCGATTTTATAAACGAACTGATTAAAAACAAGATTGACAAAAATTTTAATCCTGTTGATTCTAATTACTTTGGGCTTGATTCTGACAGGCAAGTTAGTATTGTAACCAATGCCATTTGTGGAGTAAAACTAACTTCTTACAAAAAATTAATTGACATCACTTCAGCATTCATTAGTCAGCATCAAAACGATCTTTCAGATCTTCTGCAATCTTATAAGCCTATTGAAATTCATTCCAGTTTACTGAGGTTAGAAATTTTAAAAGAGATTAACCCGGAAAATAAATCTCAAGATAGCCTAAAAGAACAAAACGAATTGATTAATGACTATATCAGGAATTATAAATTAAAACAAGAGCAACACCTTAAATATTTAAATACTCGAAATGCGAATTTCCATTTAATATCTGATCTATATCTATCAGCCTTATATTTCTGGCTGACCAATAAAAAAAAGTATCCTATTACATTTATACAGGAACTTACCAGTATTTTTTGGGGATTTCATTTAGACGAAAATTCAATTCTTCATTTGAAAAATAGTATCCATTCCAAATCGTAAATAAAAAAATCAAAGCGCCACTCCCTCACAGAAGTGGCGCTTTTCATTAGCAACTATAAATATGTAAAACCTATATTTCTAAGCCTCTACATTTTCTTCTTCCTCTTTTTCGTTGCGGGTTTTACGAGCTTTAATGGTACTCATAAACTCAGCAATTACCTCGTTTATTTTGCGCATAATTTCCTTGTATTCATCTTTTGGATCCAGTTGATTGTTCAATTCCAAAAATTGAAAAAGGAATTCACAGGCCTTGCGAACTTCCAGGCAAGCATCGTCGGTTTTAATTTCGCTGGTACTGGCTTTGGCATCAACCCTGGCCTTTTCAGCAATTTCAAAATCGGCTTGGGCCTGCTTTAGTTCCGCTACCCATTCAGTTAATAACAAGAGAGTAATTGCTGCTTTTAGCTCTGGCTTGTTTTCCAAATCAGCAATTAGGTTGTTCAATCGTGCACTTTCCGAAGAATAAGCCTCACGATGCAAGTTTACACCATACACTTTTATGGCATTTAATATCAAACGTGCAGCTTGTCGCCATTCAGGCTTTAAGCGTTTTTCGCAAGCTCGCAAATAATTACGAAGCGCTACAAAACCATCATCACGGCGAGTGTCCTTATTCACCACATCGGTGGTTAAGGCAGCAGTGCTGTTCTTTATCATTGCCTCATCGAGCATATTCACCGCCGGAGGCAGCTTATCGTAAGGCTTTTTTAAATTTAGAGTTTCCAGATCGTACCCGGTAAACACGCCAATAATGCGCTTACCGAATGTATAGAACTCGTCCCTTTGAAGGGAATGAAACGACATGTTTTCAATCATGATCTAATAGTTTTTGAATTATTAATGAACCACCTGATGTTTCATTTGGATCATTTCTGTATGAATTGATCCTCATTCAAGCAGTAGTTTGTTCAATTCTATTCACATCCCGACTAATCCATCTCTTCTTTGGGGCTTTCCCAACTTGTTGGAAGCCCACTTACACTTTAATTGATGCCCTGCAATTTGTATAAAGCCCATTTAAGCTTCGAAAACACCAAAACAGTTTGCAGGACACCGATTCAAGCTTCAATTTTGGCCCTGCAACTTGCAGGACTCCTACCCACACTTTATTTTACCTCCTACAAATTGCAGGGCGTGAACTCAAGCTTTACTTTGCTTGTTTCAATTCTGAAATGTCCTCAGTAAATCTTGCCGTTCGTTCAAACAACTTGACAAAGACCTTCAGAAAGCTTCAATTCCTATTTTTTACTTTTAAAATCTATTCAATCTGTTTTGGTAAGGATCAACCAAAATGGTAACAACCAAATCTTTATCTACTAAATCACATCGCCAAATTGGTTGATTCCTTTCTATGTTTATTTCTTTATTAAGGGTGTATAATTAAGAAAATTTATCTAATCACTCCTCCTAACGTTTCCAAATCCTGCATCTTCCCAATCATCTCCCCGGTCGTCCCTATAGGTGCCAAATCCGGTGTCTTCCAACACTCTTTCACTTCCATTTTCATTTACAACAAGTTTTTCATCCTCATAGTTACCGTTGTCATAACTATCGTTGTTCGAGTCAAAATTACCTGATGTAGCTGTTGAAGCGCCTGCTGCCAACATCCCATAAATAACGATTAGAGCAAGAGCAACTACAATTGCAGCTCTCACTATTTCGAACATCATGGTAAATAAACCTACTGTTCCTACTATTACCAGAACAAGATGTAACCAACCAATTGTTATATTGTTTTTAGATACTACAAAAATTCCTGAAACATGCTTAAAAAGGACATAGCCTATACCTGCATAGAAAAACCAAATCAGTACATCTGCATTAATTAAGTACAAAATAATGGTTGCCGGGATCAAGAACTGACACGATCGAACGTACAATTCATAATTAACCCTCCCGGTTTTACTTTGGCAATATTGGATTAGTTTTATATAGGTAAACAATTGGACTCCCAATATGATTACTAAACCAATCAAACGGAACAAAACAACAAACAAACGATTTAGACCATCATTAAAGAAACTGTATTTTAAAAATGAGAATGCTCCATCTACAAAAAAGCTATAAATTATTTCCAATATGAATACCAATAAAAGCAAACAATACCTGGTCATTACAATCTGTTTTTTGTCTGGTAAAAACAATAACAAGCCAAGAAGTACTACCATAATTCCAATCGCTTTAGCCATCATGTCAAATTCACTTACTGCTACTTTCTTCACTTCCTTAGTCTGTTTTATGGGAGGTGTTACAGGAACTTTATTAAGGTACTCGAGTCTAACATAGCCTACATCTCTTTTATTCAGAATTTCCCCCCAACCATTCTGCTGCGACCTTAGGTTTACCACATCGCCTTTTTTAAGTTTCCCCATTATTAAAGAAGAGCTTCTAGGTTGCGCCCGAATATTTAATGCCGAAGCATTAACCTCATATTTTTCAGCAAATAGACCATTTGCCAAAAACAATAGAAAAACAAAACCTATTACGCTAATAATCTGCTTTTTATACTTTGATAATATTTCTTTATTTTTCATACTATGGCAGTTTTATAAATTATCACTCATTTTTTATTTTAGTTGACTAAATTCTTGGTCTGAAAAGTAAAGCTGAGGGTCAACCCGCTTTTTATTCTTTAATATTTCGTAATGCAAATGCGATCCGGTCGATTGCCCCGTACTTCCCACTTTACCAATTACATCACCTTTTTTAACCTTTTGTCCTTTTTTTACACTTACTTTCGACAGGTGAGTATATACCGTTTCGAAACCATTGCCATGTTTCACTTTAATGTAATTGCCATATCCACCATTCCATCCCGATTTAACAACAATACCATTGGCCGGAGTATATACACCTGTACCTCTTACACAGGTCAAATCAATTCCGGAATGAAACTGCCAGCAATTGGATTAAGGGAAGGAATCTTATTTTAAAGAAGCTTTTAAGTTGACATACTTAGGCGTTAAAGGCTTTATTGCCGTTTCCTTCTTATTGGGATCTACAACTTTAGAAACGGCTGCTTCAGCTTTACACCCTAAAATTTCCTTATTCCAGTCGGCCTCATTTTTCTTAAAAGCTTCGAATTTCTTTTTTCCCTAGATCATATTATGATTTTAATTAATTTCTTTAGTATATATTAATTACACTACTACTGATTGCTGCACGCTTTCAGCAAGTTCAGGCTCTTCACCCAATTGGGCCCCTGTTTTAACAGCTGCTAATGATTTGATCCAGCCGGTTGATAGGATTAGTACAATCACCAAACCTATCATGGCCGCAAGGGTTTCCCCTACACCAAAGGATGGAATGGCATGAATGATGGTTGCCAATATCAATAAAACCATTGCCCAAACGCCGTTTCCAAATCCCGATAGGGAAGTTTCTATGCCCCTGCTTTTATTTAATTTTGTGTAACCACTAATGGCAACGATATAGGCCACAAATTCTATCATTGTTCCTAACCATTCCATTACAGGAATCATATTAATCAACATCCCCACACTTGCAATAATTGCTGCAATTCGTAAGCGTTTTACATCAACTGCCTCATTGGTATACTTACCCAATTGCCCTAAACTGACTAATAAAATGATGTATCCTACAAATGATGCGAATTCGGGAAAGAAGCCATCGCCTAATACTATAAAAATTCCCAATGTGGCACCAGTCATTCCTAAAAGAATAGCTGTACTAATTTGTTTTACTGATGAGTATGCTCTTATTAGAATGATTAAACCAATAAAGTTAGTTGCTGAAAAAATATATTGTCTATAATTCAATATCCTAATATAATCATCATAAACAATCACATCAAAGAGTCGTAGTAACTCAAGGCATAAATTAGATAGAACATCTATTGAACAAATACTTAAGCCAATTTTAACATTTACATTCCGGGTATTAATTATCCAAATAGTAAATACTAATAGTTGAACCACTAAAGGGATATAGAACGAAGGATCTAACATGAAAAGTAAGATAGAAAAAAGCGATGGGTCAATAATATGAAGTATTGAGCCTACAATTTTATTGGTTGGTATTCCTATTAAAACCACCCAAAACATTATTTTCAAATAAGTACGTATCCTTCCTTGAAAAGCATTTGATAATTGAAAAATTCCAATGAAAAAAAAGATTAATGCAAATGCTCCAAATATAGACTCCTGCCAATTGGATAATGCAAATGATAATGCATTTAATATGCTAGCTGCAATGATAAAACCAATGGCTTTTACGGCTTTGTTATTGTGTTCCATGATTTATGTATTTAGTATTATCAATTTATTTCTTAATCTACCCTTTAATCATATCCAATCCCGTCATCACCAAGACCTTTGCGATTTCGTAAAGCTCAATAATATGGTCGGTACTCATTTTTACAAAGCTTACCAGCATTGGTATTCTTCCAATAACGAAGGAGATGAGCAATCCCCATATCAAGATTTGAAAAAACAGGATGATCAGATAGGACCATGCCACACCAAATACATGCAAATCGGGTTGGTGAGGTTTGCCCTGACGAATAGCTATAGAAAATGAAAAGCCAAGGGTTGATCCCAGAAGTCCGAAATACACCTCGGCTCCCGAACTGGCCAAAATAAAATAGATTGGAAAAATGAAAACTGTAAGCACAGGAAAGAAATAAGGAGCAAGTACCGATAAAATATTCTGCTTTCCCTGATAAGCAAAGTACCCACCGCTGTTGGCTTCAACATTTAAAGCTATAGGCTTATTAAAAGTTAAAACACCAAGTATGTTATGTGTTAGCTCGTGAGCCAATATGGCTAAATAACCATGAGCTTTAACAAATATTGTTGTAAGTAAAAATCCACCTCCCAAGGCTATTAAAAATATTTTTTGATACAAATCTGCAAATGATACCATCTGAAGCGTAGCAATAAGTTCACGTCCGAAAGCGTAAATCAGCAGAGGAGTTAGTATTTTAAATAATTTGGTTATCATGAGTATTAAAATTGTGAGTTAGGGATAATGAATTAGGAAGCAACATTCATAACTCATCATCTATTCCCGATAGCCATCGGGATCATAATTACTTTTTCTATCCGAAGAATCGCTCAGGATTCACACGTTTTTTGTTTTTAATAATTTCGTAATGCAAATGCGGTCCGGTAGAACGACCCGTACTGCCTACCTTGCCAATTACATCTCCTTTATTCACCTTCTGGCCTTTCTTCACACTCACTTTCGACAAGTGCCCATAAATGGTCTCGTAGCCATTGCCATGCTTCACCTTAATGTAATTGCCATATCCGCCATTCCATCCCGATTTTACAATTACACCATCGGCAGGAATATGAATATCGGTGCCCTTCGGACAAGCCATATCAACTCCTCCATGGAATCGCCAACGATACAAGGTTGGATGAAAGCGATTCCCAAACTTGGAGCTCAAGCGATATTTGTCGTAGATCGGTTTTGTAGAAGGAATACTTCTTTTTTCAACCTCTATCAAGCTTGCCTTATGGCTGTCAATTGCTACTGCTTTTGGGGCAGGAGTACTTGTTTTGCTGTTTGCCATCTCATTTCCCTTGCCCTTCACACCAGGATCAGCCATTTTCTGACTTGGTGTATGATTGACTTTGGCCTTTGCAGCTGTTTGATTTGCTACCGGGTTTGTCATCTGATTAGAGTTGGCACTTTGCTTGGCCGCCAATGTAGGATTGGTCATTGCTTGTGGCTGCTCCTCTTCTGCTTTCACCTTTGCTTCCTGCTTAGGCCCTGTTTGTACTTCGGCAGATTTCATTGGCTCTGCAGGCACTTCCTCAATTGCGATTTTTTCTACCTTACGCTTAATTTGCTTGATCTCGTCATCTAAGCTTGCCGTTAGATTTACATAGCTTGGAACTGGCGGCTTGGCAATCAAATCCTTGTCTTTTGCCTCTACCTTTTCCGACACTGGGGTTTCAACCTCAATTCCTAATATCTCCTTGTTCCAATCGAGCTCATTCTTTTTAAAAGCCTCAAATTGTCGTTTGTATTCTTCCTTGTATTTTTGAAATCGGGCTTTCTCAGCCTTCTTGTAGGCTTCGAACGAATCTAATTCCTGAGCTTTAATTTCTAAAGCAAAAAAGCTTACTATGACCAATAAAAGGCCTGATATCAAAATAAATTTCCTCATTGTATTAAAAATTTACTGCTTAATTAGACGCTTTTTATAAACTTCATTCTCCTTCTCTATTCTTAGAATATACATACCACTTGGATATGATGATAAATCTAATTCACAAGAAATACTATCTGAGGTTTTAACCTTCCAAACCTTACCATTAATATCAATCAAAGTAATACGAGCTTTATTCAGTAGCTTGCCTTCAATCTTTACCAATCCGTTTGTAGGGTTAGGATACACTTTAAACAAATTATCTTCAATCTCAGATATTGATGTAACTATACTTAAAACTATCTCCTTACTTATATCATCATTGGTAATGCTAACAGAGCCTGATTCAGAATTATGTCCATCTGCTGATACGGTATAGTCATAATCGCCGACCTTTTTGGTATAGCTTACTTTGCCAGATTCATCAGTAATTTTTGCCTTATTATCCAAAATTACTTCTGCACCTGCGATACTTCCACTTCTATCAAGAATTGTGAAAGTAATATTGAACTCGTTTTTGGTTAGAACAACCTCTTTTTTAACATCAGCATTGGTAATGCTTACTGAGCCTGATTCAGAATCGTGACCCGCGGCTGATACTGTATAGTCATAATCGCCGACCTTTTTGGTATAGCTTACATTTCCTGATGCATCAGTAGTTTTTGCCTCATTATCCAAAATTACTTCTGCTCCTGC
>NZ_JALPNU010000024.1 GCF_030851345.1 Marinifilum sp. D714 | reverse complement strand
CATTTGATGATCCTCGCGAATCGGACGGTGGACATGAGCCTTTTATTGGTGACATTTCCAATCCTCTTGGTGGTGGTAGTAGCGGTAGCCCATCTCCTGCTCCGCCTGTGAATACATCTCAAGAATTTCTTGAGAATGAAAAACTAAATTGTATTTGGAGTAAAATAAACAACATCTCAGTTAACCATAACAATTCATTAATCACTTCTGTTTTTGCAAGTTTCTCTGGAGTTAGTTATAATCCACAAGATATTAAAATAGAAGTTGCCTCTAATTTAGTTGGCGAAAATGGTAAGGTAGCTAATGGAACAACAAACAAAGAAGAGGGAGGATATCTTATCAAGATTAATCAAGACAATCTTAATAATAAAGCTCCAATTGAAATATACAGAACAATTATACATGAAATGATACATGCTCATTTATGGAGAAAACAATATGTCAGTGGAGATAACTTTATCTCAAGATATTATTCATATATTAAATACAATAAGGGTATTGCTGAAACAGATCACCATAAATTAATGAAAGATCATTATATACCAATAATGGCAAATGCACTAAAAGAATTTGATAGATTAAATGGAAGATCTTTAGACATGTCATATTATATCAATTTATCTTGGGCTGGATTACATATGAGTTTGCCAATAAAAGAAAAGCAAAAAATTCAAAATACTATAGATTTTATTAGAGAAAGGAATCTGAACTGTGAAAAATAAAACGTATATAATAATTTTCTTCTTATTTACATCTATATCTTGTAAAGAGAAAGTACCGTTAAAAATAGATCCTGAACAACATACTCCTGTTGTAATAAGAGATTCTCTATACTCTCAGTTGGCAAAAAGTCTTTCTAAAAATAATGAATCCTTGTATACAAAGTTTCTTGTTGATTGGAACCGAAAATTTCAACCTAATGGTGTTGATTTTATAAATCAGAATGAAGTAAGCAAGTCGATTTTCGCAATCTTTAAGGCTATTTACCAACCAAAGGACATAGATGAATTAGGTTCTTGGCAAAAGGATTATAGCGGTCCTCAAAACTACTATGTAATCCAAAACACCATTAAATTTTACATAGATGGAAGTAATGTTGATACCATTACGAACTTTAGACCTCCCACTGATTTGCCAAAATCATCCATATTATACACTAGCTCAATTCATCAGGAAATCTATAATACTTTTCTAAATAAGCTAGGTAAAAAAGATGATAATGAAACAATTCAAGAGGTTAACCCAAATGCTACACTTTCGAATGATGACTTAAAAATTAAACGAATCGAAAAGTATTTTCCTATTGATTTAGATTCGAATCTTAAACATTGGAATATTATATCTGCTCCATACATTAGACTTATTAGTTTTAATGAGAATATTGATAGAGCCAAAGTTGATTTTATAGTTGGATGTCAGGGAGGAGAAGCAATCTTAAAGAAAAAGAATAACAAATGGATTATTTTGGAAAGTAAGGCTACTTGGATAGAGTAATTTTGCATCAATAGGGGCTGTTTAATTTAACTTTTTGGGCAGCCTCTTTCAACATTAAACATCTTCATTAAAACTTCAATTCCCTATCAATCCTAGAAATTAATTCCTGCTTTTCCTGAAAGGATTTTTGATATTTCTGAATTGCTTTTTGATTACTTCTTTTGATAAAAAGCATACGAAGGAAGGAAATACAAACCAAAACCACATATACTATAATATTACTCTCAAATAAATCATCAAACTTAATAAAGCCTTGTCTGCTGTAACCCAATGTGAGAAAAACAGCCAACATTGTGCAATAAAACAATTCTCTTATCACATTTTCCCTAACAATCTCTAAATGACTTTTTCCATGCATTTTCTCAAATGCAGCTTCTATAGCATCTTTAAGGTCATTCTTTATTCTTAGCAGTTCTGCAGGATTGTATCCTCTTTCAAATAGTAAATTACCCGCATATATCTGTGGATCGATATTAATTCTATTGCTCTCCTTAAATAAATCAAGCAATTCGGTATTGCTCTTTTTATTGAGCTTCTTTTTCCAATCCAAAATTCTCCAATCAAGCATTCTTCAATTTTTATAAATTATCCGATCACTTCCAATATAGAAGCATAAGTATTGGTTATAAATGCTTCCAAGTTATCCTGGGCCAACCATTTTACTTCCTGAATGTCCTCCTCGGCTTGAGGAACCAATTCTTCACAACCTGAATAAGTCATTTGATACCAGTAGGTGCGTTTTAAAACAAATTTGCCTTTCATCCAGTAGGTATGATAGGTTGAATTGAGTTCCTTTTCGATCACGACTCCTGAAATTCCGCACTCCTCTTCCACCTCTCGAATGGCTGCTTCCGGAATTGCTTCACCCTTCTCCACTTTTCCCTTTGGCAGATCCCATTTGTCCAATCGGTAAATGGCTAAAATCTCATCGTTCAAATTGTATACCTTTCCACCTGCGGCTTCGATATATTTAAAGCACGATTTAAAGTGAGCAAAAAGCGCTTCAAGATCGTCGGCAACCACAAAAATTTGCTCTCTGTGTTCTTCCTCATCAAACTGATGAATTAATCCTTCCAGAGATTCTTCTTCCGTCCATGCATAAACCATTCCCTCAAAATTTACACTTTCGTTTTTATCGCCTAAAAAAATCAATCGATCTTTAAAAAATACTTTATACATTTGCGGTAGATTTTAAATACACATCGGAAAAACATAATGATTTGAATTTCCGTATTTTGAATTCATATAACAATCCATAAATCCAGAGAAAGTATGCAAAATACTGCTAAACAAGTCGCTGAATATTTGCTACAAATTAAGGCAATTAAACTAGAACCAACAAACCCATTTACCTGGGCATCGGGATGGAAATCTCCTATTTATTGTGACAACCGTAAAACCCTTTCTTACCCAGAGGTTAGAACCTATATTAAGAAAGCTTTTGCTGAAGTTGTAATGGAAAAATATCCTGAAGTTGAAGTAATTGCAGGTGTAGCAACAGGTGCTATTGCTCAGGGAGCTTTAGTTGCTGAAGAAATGAACAAGCCAATGGTTTACATTCGTTCATCGGCAAAAGCTCACGGAATGACCAACTTAATTGAAGGTGAAATTAAGCCAGGACAAAAAGTTGTAGTTATCGAAGATTTAATTTCGACTGGCGGTAGTAGCTTAAAAGCGGTTCAGGCTTTAAGAGAAGCTGGTTGCGAAGTATTAGGTATGGTAGCTATTTTTACTTATGGCTTCCAAAAAGCAGTTGATAATTTTACTGAAAACAACTGTAAGCTTGATACTTTAAGTGATTACAATATCATGATTGATCGTGCTCAAGAAATTGGATACATTAAAGCTGAAGATGTTGATCAATTGAAAGAATGGAGAAAAGATCCGGCAAGCTGGGGAGTTTAATCACTGGTTTTCCGATAAAAAAATAATTTTAGAAAAGAGAGTATTCCTATGGAGTACCCTCTTTTGTATTCTTAATACGAAGGCTAATGTCGACAACAAAAATTGTAAGTGAAGTACATAAGATTCCACATCTGGTAGGCGATGTTTATGGTTTCTTATCAGATTTTAGAAAAATTGCCAAAGTTTTTGAACTGGCTGCAGAAAATCCTCAGGTGCAAGAGCAAATTGAAGCTCAAACCAAAAAGAAGATGAACATTAAAGAACACATCGAACATTGGGAAGCAACTGAAGACAACTGTACATTTGTGATTAAAGGATTCGGTGAAGCTGGATTACAATTTGTCGAGAAAGAAGAAAATAAAACCTTAAAATTAACTGGATACGGAAGAAGTCCATTCGAATTTTATTTATGGATTCAACTAATTGATAAGGGCCCTTACGACACTAGAGTGCGACTAACCGTGCATGCTGAATTAAATGCTATGATGAAAATGATGCTGAAAAAGAAATTGGAAAAAGGCATCAATCAATTGGCAGAAGGATTGACGCAAATTCCTTTCAGTGCACTTCAGAATATGGAATAAGATCAAACTTGATCAAAAGAAGCTGTTGAATAACTCAACGGCTTTTTTTGTGCCTTCCATTTTTTTGAATAGATTTGTTTTAAATGAATCTAAATAGTAGACATAGAATTCTTGGTTTTTTACTTGCAATGGCATTTGTTCTGCCAATTGTAATTAAAGCCCAGCACATGATGTTCCCTAATCACGAGCATCATTGTCATTCTTGTACAAATCACACACCTGATGTAGCTGACATTTGTGCTATTCAGGATTTCGACTACTTCTATTTTGATTCTACTGATATGGTTCATATACCTGCTGTTAGTAGTATTGAACTGATATCCCACAAAGCAAAACAAACCATTAAAATTCAAACTCCTCCGAGATTTGATTTTAGCTTACGTGCTCCTCCTGAGTTTTTTGAAATATAAATGCCTTAAAAAACAAGTCTTAAATTATGCATTTGAAGTGAATCTATGTTGATATCACTTATCGACTTGTATTTGTGTTTTACCAAATCAAAAAACTCTTTTCAAATTATGATCAGATATTTTCTGGCAGTATTATTACTATTGCCTTTATACGCTTTCTCATCAGTAGAGATAAGCAACAACAAATTAAGTGGGACTGTTACAGATCAAAACAATGGCACTCCCCTACCTGGAGTAAGTATTTTTGTACCTGAATTACAAAAAGGTGCAGTTAGTAATTCTGATGGTACTTATGTATTGGAACATCTTCCACAAGGGAAGTTAACGGTTCAGTTTTCTTTTGTTGGTTACGAATCAATTATCAAAACCATTAACATTCAATCCGAAAACACTCAACTCAATGTTGATTTGGAATTTACCTCAGTAACCACACAAGACATTGTCGTTTCTGGTGGTTTTCCTTCTGCTCAGCACGAAAACTCAATTAAAATTTCAGTTCTTAACAAGGAAAAACTGGAACAATTGGTCAGTCCATCGCTTGGAGAAAAGCTATCCAGCATACCAGGTGTTGATGTAATCTCAAGAAGTCCGGCGGTAAGTACTCCTGTCATCAGAGGATTATCCTTAAACAACATCATTTTCTTAAACAATGGAGTTCGATTAGAAAATTTCCAGTTCTCAACCGATCATCCATTTTTGGTTAATGAACAAGGAGCAAATCATATCGAAGTAATAAAAGGTCCTGCCTCATTACTTTACGGATCGGATGCAATGGGTGGTGTGATTAATATCCTTCGCGAAAAACCTGCACCAGCCAATTCAGTCCAAGCTGATGTTTCTTCTGAATTTCATTCTGTATCCAGTGGGTGGAATCACAACATTGGCGTAAAAGGAAGTTCGAACAGTTTGTTCTGGATGCTAAGAGCAACAAAACAATCTCATCGCGATTACAAAGACGGAAATGGTGACTATGTACCAAATACCCGTTTCAATTCAGAAGGCTTACAATTGGGTTTAGGTTTGATTAAAGACTTTGGTAGCTTTAAACTTTATTACGACTACCTACAGCCTAAATTAGGTATGACAAACAGTGAAGCTTTAGAGGTAGTAAGTGAAGGCAATCGAAAGAACCACTATTGGTTTCAGGATTTAACTCAACACCTTATTTCATCGAGAAACAGATTATTTCTGGGTAATTACAAGTTGGAAGTAAATGCAGCATATCAATTCAATAACCGACAATTAAAAGGTAATCCTAATTCGGAGCATTTCCGATTGGTGGATATGGACTTAAAAACTTTCACCTACGACAGTAAGTTGTACTTCCCAACAGGAGAAAACACAGAGTTCTTGGTTGGAATTCAAGGCATGCATCAATCCAACAAAAACCAGGGAGCTCCAAATAGAATTATTCCTGATGCGAAAATTGATGACTTTTCTTTGTTCTCTTTGCTGAAAAAAGAAATTGGCAAAGCCGATATTCAATTGGGACTTAGATATGATCACAGATCTCTTTACGTTCCTGAACAAGAAGCGGGTGGACACTCCCACGGAGAACCAGAAGATGAGCATCATGAAGAGGAAGGTGATCACCACGAAGAAGAGGGAGAAGAACATCATGAGGAAGAAGGTGAGCATCATGAAGAAGAGGAAATGGTGCATATCAATCGTAAGTTTGATAACCTGAATGCTTCCTTAGGTGCAACATTTCATCTTTCTGAATCATTATTAATGAGAACCAACTTTGCTACAGGATACCGTGTACCAAATTTGGCTGAACTTTCACAACATGGTCTTCATGGTAACAGGTTCGAGGAAGGAAATGCCGACCTAGATGCTCAAAAAAGTTTCGAAACCGATTTGGGTCTGCATTATCATACAAGTAGTCACAATATCGATTTTTCACTTTTCTACAATAAGGTTTATGATTTTATTTACCTTGCACCAACTGACGAACCTGCACCTGAAGGAGATGGATTTGTTTATGCCTACGATCAACAAGATGCGAAATTGTATGGAGGTGAAATCGCAATAAATGTAGTTCCAGTAGATTACCTAAAAATTCATTCCGACTATTCAATGGTAATTGGTAAGCAAGATGATGGCGGAAGATTGCCATTTATTCCACAACACAAGTTGAATACAAGTCTGGAATTCTTTGGTAAAGGCAACAAGCAATTTAAGAATCCTTTTATAAAATTTGAATGGAAATATGCTATGGATCAAAACGATCCTGCTCAGTTTGAAACCAAAACTGCAGCCTATCATCTGTTTAATATTCAGACAGGAACTTCTTTTAAAATTGGAAGCTTTGATGCAAAACTATTGGCAGGTGTAAGCAATTTGTTTGACAAAACTTATACAGATCATTTGTCGAGTCTTAAACCTTTGGGATTTTATAATCCGGGTAGAAACGTGAATGTAAAATTGTCATTCAATCTATAAAAGAATCCGATATAATAAAGAAACCTGATAGACAAGAAATATCTATCAGGTTTTTTATTTGGTATTAAAGCTATACTTATTTAATAAAACTCACCTCTTTAAAATTGTAAATTCTCTCCTCGCCTTCTGCAATTATTCTCAATTGTCCCCATTCTGTAATTCCAACAATTTCTCCCTTAAACACACCATTTTCATCCTCATAAGTATGAGTTTCATTCATCCAGTAAAGTGTGTCTAAATAATCTTCTTCCAATTGGTTTTTATCACCATCCTTAAGTTGAAAATATCTATTCTCAATTTTATCCAACAATTTTGAAAGCTCTGCCTCTAAATTATACTCCTGATTTGTACAATTTGAAAGAGAAATTGGATTTGGAGCATCTGATACAAACTTGCTTTGGTTAATATTTAAACCAATGCCGCATATCGATGTACTCAGTACAGATCCCAATATGGAGTGTTCTATTAAGATTCCTGCAATTTTTTTATTTCCCACATAAATATCATTTGGCCATTTAATAAATACATCCTCCAAATATTCTTTCAAATAATCATATACACCAAGAGAAATTACCTTCGAAATATTAAATTGCTGAGAGATTGGCAAAAATTCTGGCCTCAGAATTATACTAATGGTAAGGTTTTTGCCACTTTCACTTTCCCAAGAATTTGTTTGCTGTCCACGGCCTTTTGTCTGATTTAATGTCAAAACGACAGTTCCGCATGCAGGATTTGCGGATTTTATCAATTCCAAGGCAAAATTATTTGTGGAATTTATTTCGTTTTTACGTACAATCAATTGGGGAGTAAATAATTTTTGCTGCATGTAATTGCTTGTTGGTTTATGATTTGTGGAATTACTATCTTTAAAAATAATACATTCCTGATCGACAAAAATAAGAAGAAAGATTAAACAATTATAACCCTTGAAAGGTTATAAAATCGGTAGATTAGTAAATTATATCACTTTCGACAAGCAATATGCAAAAGGAAGTTATTGAGAATAAAAAAAAATTATCTTTGTAAGTAAAATTAAAATATGACAAAAAAGCAGGAGTATAACTCAGAGGAGCTGGTTGAGGCAATTATTGAAGGATTGCAAGAGAAGAAGGCAGAAGATATTGTAAAAATAGATTTAAGAAATATCGACAGCTCGGTATGTAAATATTTTATAGTCTGTAATGGAACATCTACTACGCATGTTACAGGTTTAGCTGATTCCGTTGAAGATTACGTAAGAGAAAAAATTAACGAAAAAGTATGGAAAAAAGAAGGATTACAAAATGCACAATGGATCCTTTTAGATTACGCGGATGTTGTAGTTCATATTTTCCAAAAAGAATATAGAGATTTTTACCAATTAGAAAGTTTATGGGCAGATGCTCCAATAACCCGAATGGAGGATTCTCAGCCTAATCAATAACCTTTAACTAAAAAGAATGACAGAGAATAATAATCAAAATAAACCTCCTTTTTCAAAAGGGAAAAATGGAAACAATATGATTAAGCCTCCTAAATTCAATGCTTATTGGATTTATGGTTTAATCGCAGTAGCCTTTATTGCCCTTAACTTGCTGGATTTGGGACAAAATCCAAAAGAAACCAGCTGGCAAAAGGTGAAAAATGAAATGATTCGCAACCAGGATGTTGACAGAATTGTTGTGATCAGAAATCTTTTAGAAGTTAACGTTTACCTAAGAGAAGAAAGTTTAGACAAGTATCCTGATCTTTTCGAATCTAGTTTTGATTCACCATCCAAATCAGGTCCACATTACACATTCCCGATTGGTTCTATTGAGCAGTTTGCTGAGCAATTGAATAAAGCTCAGGAAAGAATTTCTGAATACGACAGGGTTGAACCTGAATATACCACTCACGAAAATTACTTTGGTGATTTTATAGGTTGGATACTTCCGTTTGCTCTGATTATCGGAATCTGGTTCTATGTTTTCCGTAGAATGAGCCGTGGTGCCGGTGGCGGTGGAGGAGGTGGTAACATCTTTAACGTTGGTAAATCCAAAGCTAAAGTTTTCGATAAGGAATCAAATATCAATGTAAACTTTAATGATGTTGCAGGTCTTGCCGAAGCCAAACAAGAAGTAGAAGAAATTGTGGAATTCTTGAAGCATCCACAACGATATACCAAATTAGGTGGTAAAATTCCTAAAGGTGCATTATTAGTAGGACCTCCTGGAACTGGTAAAACCTTATTGGCAAAAGCTGTTGCTGGTGAAGCAAACGTGCCTTTCTTCAGTATGTCGGGTTCTGATTTTGTTGAAATGTTTGTTGGTGTTGGTGCAAGCCGTGTTCGCGATTTGTTCAAGCAAGCCAAAGAGAAAGCGCCTTGTATTGTATTTATCGATGAGATTGATGCAATTGGTCGTGCTCGTGGTAAAAACCCAAATATGGGGTCTAATGATGAGCGTGAGAATACTCTGAACCAGTTATTAACAGAAATGGATGGTTTCGATACCAATTCAGGTGTTATCATTTTGGCAGCAACAAACCGTGCTGATATTCTTGACCGCGCCTTAATGCGTGCAGGTCGTTTCGATCGTCAGATTCATGTTGAATTACCTGATTTAAATGAGAGAAGAGAAATCTTTAATGTACACTTAAAACCATTAAAACTTGATCCAAAAATTGATCAGGAATTTCTTGCAAAGCAAACGCCAGGTTTCTCTGGTGCAGATATTGCCAATGTATGTAATGAAGCAGCTTTGATTGCAGCTAGAAAGAAAAAAGATCTTATTGAAAAACAAGATTTCCTTGATGCGATCGATCGTATTATTGGTGGTCTTGAAAAGAAAAACAAGATAATTTCTGTAGAAGAGAAAAAGACAATTGCTTATCACGAAGCTGGTCACGCAACAATTTCTTGGTTGCTGGAACATGCACATCCTTTGGTAAAAGTTACCATTGTCCCTCGTGGTAAAGCTCTTGGTGCTGCCTGGTATCTTCCTGAGGAAAGAAGTATTACTACCAAAGAGCAAATGCTTGATGAAATGTGTTCTACTCTTGGCGGTAGAGCTGCCGAAGAAATTACTTTTGGTAAAGTTTCAACTGGTGCTCAAAACGATTTGGAGAAAGTAACCAAGCAAGCAATTGCAATGGTATCGATCTTTGGTATGAGCGATAAGGTTGGTAATGTAAGTTACTACGATTCATCAGGTCAGTCTGATTACTCTTTCTCGAAACCTTACAGTGAGAAAACAGCTGAATTAATTGATCAAGAAGTAAAAACATTGATTGAAAGTAGCTATGAAAGAGCAAAGCAAGTTCTTCGGGACAATGAAGAAGGTCACAACAAATTGGCTGAACTTCTTTTAGAGCGTGAGGTAATCTTTAGTGAGGATCTTGAAGAAATTTTTGGGAAAAGAAATTTCGGAAAAGGAAAAGAGGTAGAAGAAAAAAAAATTGTTCCTCCAACAGCTGAAGATGATAATGAAAGTAAAGCAGTTTAAACTGCATTAATAAAATATTTGAAAGCTGGATGATAGATGTTCATCCAGCTTTTCTTTTTGACATATTTTAAAAATATGATGACAAACCATCTGTATGATGTCGTTAATATATCATCTCAGAAGATCTTACTCAAATAAGTCGTGAAAAAACACTACTTTTGAAGGCTGAAACACTAACTGAACAAATTGATGCTTTTGCATCAAAGAACAATTAATTCTTTTCACGTGGGGAACTTTTTAACAAGAACATTATTTGGAGCGATATTCGTAATTGTACTAATAGCAGGAATAGTTATTCATCCCTTTGCTTTTTTCGCAGTATTTATGGGCATTACACTTCTAGCTAGTTTTGAATTCTACAAACTAATTCAAAAAAACAATTGCGTTCCTCAAATTACCACAGGATTAATTGGAGCAGCACTCTTGTTCACATCATGCTTTGCCTATACTCATTTTAACAACTCCGCATTATTTGCCTTGTTTGTTCCTTTACTGGTACTTATCCCAATAATTGAGATGTACCGTAAGAAGGAAAATCCTTTTGGAAATATAGCCTATACATTTATGGGATTGTTGTATGTAGCATTACCCTTTTCTCTTTTAAATTTCATGGTTTTCCCTTTTGGAGATAATGAATTTCATTGGGAGATTTTAATGGGCATTTTTGTTTTAATTTGGGCGAATGACACTGGAGCCTATTTAGTTGGAGTAAACTTTGGTAAACACCGCTTATTCGAGAGAATTTCTCCTAAAAAATCATGGGAAGGAAGTATTGGTGGTGCAGTAATTACACTTGCCATCGCCTACTTAATTTCATTATACTCAAAAGAATTAACTACTGTACAATGGATTATTAGCGGAGCTATTGTTGTGGTATTCGGATCAATGGGTGATTTGGTAGAATCCCTACTAAAGAGAAGCGTTAACATCAAAGATTCAGGAAACTTAATCCCTGGTCATGGTGGGTTATTAGATCGATTCGATGCCATACTACTTGTTTCACCAATGATTTTTGTATTTCTTCAATTTATTAACGAGTTCTTCCGTTAAAAAACTCATAATCATCCTCTCTCAAGAATAAAATCCAAAAAGAAAAAGTTATTTTTAGTAGAAATTCAATCTAAAAATAATTTCTATATGGATTTAAATATTAAGGATCAACTTTTTATAGTCTGTGGCGCAACTTCTGGTTTTGGAGCCGCAGTATTAAAATATTTGGTTCAGGATGGAGCCAAAGTAATTGCAATTGCACGTAGCGATAAAAAACTAATTAAACTAGAGAATGATTATCTCAACTCCATTGAAAGTTTTTGCGCAGATATAACCGCTCCTGAAAGTATATCACTTTTATTAGATAAAATTAATAACAGGAAAATTTCTGGTGTATTTGTGAATGCTGGTGGTCCGCCGGCTATGAAAACCTTAGAAACGAAAATTGAAGATTGGGACAATGCCTATCATCAATTACTGCGTTGGAAAGTAGCCCTTACTCAAGCTCTTGTTCCTTTGATGCTAAAGGAATCTTATGGAAGAATGGTGTTCCTGGAGAGTTCATCGGTAAAACAACCTATCGACAATTTGGTTCTAAGCACATCCTTAAGACTTTCCGTGGTGGGATTTGTAAAAACATTATCACAGGAAATTGCTGATTCGGGTGTTACCTTAAATATTGTTGGACCTGGTTATCATGAAACTCTGGCTATCAATCGTTTATTGGACAAAAAAGCTGAACAAGAAAATATCACAATGCAGGAAGCCAAAGACAAAATTGCATCAGGAATACGAATGAAAAGAATGGGAAATCCTGATGATTTAGGACAATTGGCAGCATGGCTTCTTTCTCCAGCTTCGGGATACATCTCGGGCCAAACCATTAGTGTTGATGGTGGACAAATATTGGGTGTACACGGTTAAAATTATAATTTCATTTGCTTCCAATTAGGATAAACATTAACTTAAAGGAACCCAAAATGTAATCCTAAAACTCTTGTACAATGAAGAATTTACTCGACAACATTTTAAACTTCTTCAATTCGACTAATGAGGAAGAATTTTATTACGTAAAAATGGAGCGTAATGAAAAATGTTACTGCGATAGTGGCAAAAAATACAAGTCCTGTCATTATCCAGATCATCAAAAAAGAAGCAAGATTGCAGTTCGAAAAATAGATGAGAAAACAGGCGAAGAAGAAATTAAAATCTTATCGGTAAAAAAACTAAGAAAAGAACATTTTAGAGTAAGAACCAGTGTAAATTAAAATATTCTAAAAAGAGATCATTCAATAGAATGATCTCTTTTATTTTCTTTTTACTGCCTTAACCTGATCAAGAGTAACACTTCCATAACTATTTCCCCAAGAATTTAGTATGTAATTGAATACCAAAACCAATTCCTCATCAGTTAATCCAGAGGCAGGCATTAGGCTATTGTATTTCACTCCATTTACTTTTATGGGTTTATTACTTCCAAACTTCACCATATAGATGGCCTCTTCTAAATTCTCGCTTAAATAATTCGAGCCTGCCAAAGGCGGATAAAACTTTTCTATTCCTTTTCCCGACTTCATATGACAATTCATACACTTCGCTCGATATAAAACCGCACCTTTCTCTAAGTCAGTTTCTGGCAAACTTATCTTTTGATCAGTGCTTACTGTCTTTTTTTTACCAGATCCTCCACAAGCCGTAATTAGAAAGAATAAGGAAAAGACAAATATTAGGTTTATTAATTTCATGCTACAGATTCTTGTTTAGACCTAATAAAAATAATCAACACAAGTGATATTATCAAAATAAATCCACCATCTAAATAGCTAAGTGTCGTAAAAAAAGAAAGTTAAGCATAAAAAACTACAAAATTATTTTATATATTTATATAGAACCACTTAACCGGACGAGAATAATTTTATTGGATTATTGCCTATTTTCTCTCCTTAACCCTAAAATTTGGAGGAATAACTATGAAGTTAAAACTTGCTATTTGCCTTGCCTTTCTTCTTCAATCTTTTATTTCGGTTGGTCAAAATACTAAAGAGTTATATTATGACTTTGAGGTAGGTGTAATAGAACACCTTGAAGAATATATCCCTGAGGACATAATGATAACAAATGAAGCAGGTCAATTGGTTAATTTAAAAAAGCAAATCAATAAACCTACTGCATTAATATTTGTATACTACCGATGTCCTGGAATTTGTAGTCCTTTAATGGATGGATTGGCAGAAGTCATTGAAAAAAGTGATTTAGAACTTTCGGAAGATTATCAAGTAATCACGATCAGTTTTGATCCTACTGAAACCATAGACTTGGCCATTAAAAAGAAAAACAACTATAAGTCTTTGGTAAAAGGAAAAAACACCGAAGAAGGTTGGAGCTTCTTTACCGCTGACAGTCTTAACATAGCCAAAGCAACACAAAGTATGGGATTTCGTTACAAGAAAACCGGTAATGATTATACACATGCTGCTACCGTAATTGTATTGAGTCCGGAAGGCAAGATTACCCGATATTTAAATGGAACCTATTTTCTTCCATTCGAATTTAAACTGGCCATGCTTGAGGCTTCTAAAGGACAAGCAGGGCCTACCATCAATAAAATATTACAATACTGTTATTCATATGATCCTGTAGGACAGGCCTATGTTTTAAATATCACAAAAATTACAGGTACGATCATACTAGCAATGGGAATCATCATATTTCTATTACTAGTGATCAGAAAACCACGAAGAAAAAGAAGTTAACCACGAATTACACTACTTCAAAAACAGTAAATGTCGTGTAATCTGTAGCTAAAAATAAATTAATACCTACACATATGTCAGAAACCGTAAATCAGCACACCGAGGTGAGTTACCTTGAATACAAAGGACGATTCAAAGGACTGTTTGCCTGGATTTTCTCGACAGACCATAAACGCATTGGTCTGCTCTATTTGTACAGCATGTTAGTATTGTTTAGTGTAGCCGCCCTGCTTGGACTTGCCATGAAAATTGAGCTTATCGCTCCGGGCAAAACCATTATGGATGCTCAAACCTATAACAGTTTCTTTACGCTTCATGGTATTACAATGATATTCCTGATTGTGGTACCTGGCTTGCCTGCTGTTTTCGGGAACTTCTTCCTGCCTATCATGATTGGAGCAAAAGATGTAGCTTTTCCAAAATTGAATCTTCTTTCCTGGTGGATTTATATCATTGGAGCTTTCATTGCATTATCAGCTCAGTTTTTAGGTGATGGAGCTCCAGATACAGGTTGGACATTCTACGCTCCATATAGTTTCAGAACAGGAACCAATATGCTGCCTGCTGTAACGGGTGCTTTTGTTTTAGGTTTTTCTTCCATCGCTACAGGTATTAACTTTATTGTAACCGTACACAGAATGCGTGCTCCTGGAATGACATGGATGAAAATGCCGTTGTTTCCTTGGGCACTTTACGGAACATCCTGGATTCAAGTATTAGCAACTCCAATTGTAGGTGTTACCCTTTTAATGATTGTTTTGGAAAGAACCATGCAGATTGGTTTTTTCGATCCAGCATTGGGTGGCGATCCAATCCTGTACCAACATCTTTTCTGGATCTATTCTCATCCTGCAGTATACATCATGATTCTTCCTGCCATGGGAGTAATTTCTGAAATCATTCCAACGTTTGCCCGCAAAACCATATTTGGTTACAAGGCAATTGTGGTATCTACCCTGGCAATTGCGTTTGTTGGTTACTTTGTGTGGGGACATCACATGTTTACCTCGGGAATGAGTGGAACGGCCTTGTATACTTTCTCCATATTAACATTCTTTGTAGCCATACCAAGTGCCATTAAAATCTTTAACTGGGTGGCAACCCTTCACAAAGCATCCATCGATATTCAAACTCCATTTTTATGGGCGCTTTGCTTTTTGTTTGTTTTTATGGTTGGTGGATTATCGGGAATGGTATTGGGCGCATTATCTACCAATGTCCACCTACATGATACCGCTTTTGTTGTAGCTCACTTCCATTTTATTGTATTCGGTGGAACAGGATATGCCTTCTTTGGAGCCATTCATTACTGGTATCCTAAAATGTTCGGCAAAATGTACGACAAATCATGGGCAAATATTGGTTTGGCAATATTCTTTACTGGATTCAATACCCTTTACCTTCCAATGTTCTATTTGGGCATGACAGGTATGCCTCGCAGATATTACGACTACGTTGATGAATTCCATGGTCCAAACATCGTATCATCACTTGGTGCATTACTAATGATATCAGGTTTAATCATTATTATTACCAACCTTGTACGATCTGCTAAATATGGAGCTCCTGCCGAAGCAGACCCTTGGCAAGGCAAAACTCTGGAATGGACTGTGGCAAGCCCTCCAAGTCTTGAAAATTTTGAAAAAATTCCTACTGTAACTAAACACCCTTATGGATATGAATGATCATCAAGTGCACATAGACGAACATAGAGACGATGAAGGTGCTAAAACTGGTATGTGGATTTTCATTTTTACCGAACTTCTTTTATTTGGTGGGCTGTTCATTGCCTATTCGGTTTATCGATATTTAAATCCTTTGGCTTTTCATTTGGCTGCCGAAGAACTGGATACTACTCTGGGTACAATCAACACCGTTATTCTACTGGTGAGCAGTATGACCATTGCCATGTCGATTAGTGCTATGCAGTATAAGAACAAAAAGCTTACGCTAATATTTATGACAATCACACTTTTACTGGCTCTGGCCTTTATGGTAAACAAATACTTTGAGTGGAGTGGCAAAATTTCACATGGAATTTATCCAGGAAGTATGACTTTGCAAGAAGCAAGTAGAGGTGAGTTGCTGTTTTTTGGCTTGTACTACGCCATGACAGGATTACATGCACTTCATATTGTTATAGGAATGGCATTTATTGGCTATGTTATGCATCTGGTTATTAAAAATGAAGTACAACACGATAATTTTGCCATACTTGAGAACAGCGGACTTTACTGGCATCTTGTCGATTTAATTTGGATTTTCCTTTTCCCATTATTTTATCTCATTACCTAAATAAAGAACTATGGAAAAAGACCAACATACACACATCGTAAAATACAAAACATATTTATATGTCTTGATAGCACTGTTGATTATGACATTTATTTCTGTAGCAGTTACAGGAATAGATTTAGGACCATATACAGTTACAGCGGCATTGCTCTTGGCAAGTTTCAAATCAATTTTGGTTTTACTGATTTTTATGCATTTAAAATTCGACAAGAAATTTTACGGCATTATGGTAGCGAGTGTCTTTCTGCTACTTGCCTGCGTTATAGTTATTACATTCATGGACTACTTATACCGATAGCTTATGTTTTCGAAAGGAATAGCCGATGCTTCAAATTTTGTAAAAGGAGTTGATACCTCATTCATTGTGATTTTAGGAATTACCATTTTCTTCCTTGTAGCCATCACAATTGTAATGATATACTTTGTTTTTCGATATCGCAAATCTAAAAATCCTAAAGCAACACAAATCCACGGGAGTGTTAGTTTGGAAATATTGTGGACAGTAATACCAACAGCCTTAGTTATGGTAATGTTTTACTATGGCTGGATAGGATATAAACCTATGAAGGAAGCGCCTGAAGATGCCTTTGAAATTAAAACCATTGGGAGAATGTGGAACTGGCAATTCGAATATGAAAACGGGAAGAAAACCGATACACTGTATGTTCCGATCGACAGGGCCATCAAACTGGATTTAGTGGCATTGGATGTACTTCATAGTGTTTACATTCCAGCATTTCGATTGAAACAGGATGTTGTCCCAGGTCAAGAACACATGATGTGGTTTATCCCTGGTCGCGAAGGTGAATTCGATCTGTTTTGCACCGAATATTGCGGTTTGCAACATTCATACATGCAAACATCGGTAATTGTAATGCCACAGGAAAAGTTTGATTCCTGGTACATTGATACAACCCAAACCGTGACTTTAATATCGGATAAACCTGGTGCTTTGGGCAAACGAATTGTACAAAAAAATGGTTGTTTGGCATGCCATTCCATTGATGGATCTAAACTGGTTGGACCAACCTGGAAAGGCCTTTTTGGGAAGACTGAAGTCGTAAAAACCGGAAAGGAAAAAAGAGAAGTTATTGTTGATAGTGCATATGTATTGAATTCAATTTACAATCCGAATGATGATATCGTAGATGGATATCAAAAAGGATTAATGCTTTCCTACAAAAATGAGCTTACCGAGGAAGATATCGGAGAAATAATTGAGTTTATGAGAACCCTTAGCGAAGATAAATAATATGAATATACAATCCAAAATATCAGTCCTACTGGAACTTGGGAAGGTTAAAATTGCTATCCCAATTGCCATATCATGTTTTACAGGCTTTATACTTCACACCCCTGAAATTTCCTGGCAAATGTTCTATGTAGTATTTGGGATATTTTTAATTGTGATGGGTGCATCAGCCCTAAATCATATACAAGAATACAGGAAGGATGCGTTAATGGACAGGACAAAGTTCAGACCCATTCCATCGGGAAAAATAAGCATTTCCGAAGCGGTAAGGTGGAGCGCACTTTTTTTATTGACCGGATGTGGTTTTCTTGCCTGGGGAGGAAATCTTACCAGTCTATGGATCGCAATTCTATCTATTTTCTGGTACAATTTGGTTTACACTCCCCTAAAGCAATTTACAGCATTTGCAGTAGTTCCAGGAGCTTTAAGTGGGGCTTTCCCACCATGGATTGGTTGGGTGGCAGCAGGAGGAGATTTACTGGCACCTCCCATCCTGGCTCTCTCCTTCTTCTTTTTTATAGGCCAGATTCCACATTTTTGGCTCTTATTAATGTTGTATGGAGAAGATTATAAGCAAGCCGGTTTTAAAGTGTTGACTGATGTATTTACTTTCAGTCAGATTAGGAAAATTACTCTGGTTTGGATGTTGGCAACCATAGTTGTAGCCTTATTACTTCCAGTATTTAGAGTGATCTCATCCCAAATCCTAATTTGGTCCTTATTCATTATTTCCTTGTGGATCATACCAAATAGTTTCATATTGCTTAAAAAGACAGAACGAACCTATACCCGAAAACTATTTCTAAGGCTTAATCTGTATTTCTTATTGGTAATGATCATGATTGGTATTGACCGATTGTACTTGTAGTTTTTTTGTTATCAAATTGTTATTCGGTTTAATTTACTAGACATTTAATTCGATACTACTTAAATTTATAAATCAACTAAAGCAAAATACGATGAAAAAAATATTGATTCTAATACTGGCAGTAGGTTTGTTTGCCGCATGTCAGTCGAACACGAAAAAATCAGAACAACCTGATGAAGCAAACACTACTCAAACTGTAGAATATCAAAAAATGGAATTTGATGTAAGTGGAATGACTTGCACTGGTTGCGAAAACACCGTTGTAAACGGATTAAAGCAAATCAAAGGAGTAAAAGAAGTAAAGGCTTCTCACAAGAATAACCGCGTAACCATTATGGTTGAAAAAGATAAGGTGAATCGAGAGGAAATTGCCCAAAAGATTGAAACGGTAGGTTATACCGTAAATGAATGATACAAAGTTTACTGATAAAAAAAGAGACATCTCACCAGAAATGTCTCTTTTTTTATGTGATTAGCATTACTGCCCTATGTCTTTTCCTTGAAGTTCCACCTTAATGTATTCTATAATCTTCCATCTATCGTCAGGCTTAATTTGCGGCCCATGAGCTCCCATAACACCAAATCCGGTAGTAATTACATGAAAAAACTCTCCTCTTGGCGTAGTTTTCAATATATCCGTAACCAAACTTTTGGGAGCATATGGATACTTGCCACTTGTGTATAAAAATCCTTTCCCATCTCCTTTCTCTCCATGACAGTTGATGCAAAAAATGCCAAATAACTCCTTGCCTCTTTTAACATCCTCCATACTCATTTCTGTCATGTTCACTATATTTATACCTGCCCAGGTTCTGTTTTCCGGAGTCTTCTCGAAATCGTAAGGAATCATCTCTCGTGGAACAGTACCTTCAGGCGGTAATCTCAAGCTTTTTCCATCAGTAAAATTCGGATTAGATGAATAGGGCTCGTAAGCTCTTGAATCCTGCATATCCGGAAAATACGAATAGCCAGGATGGTTGTTATCCTTATCGCAGGAAAGCATTACACTTGCCAACAAAAACACAAAAACCGATACGTATCTATATTTTTTCATAGTCAATTCATTAAAATGATGAATCAGGTTTCGTAATGGAAACTTTCTTCTAGTAAAGGATCATTTTTCACCAACAATGGTGTTTTGGACAAGGAACTAAATACCACATATAGGAATCCTCCCAAGTACAAAGCGATAAAACCAATTTCGATTAAGCCAATCTGTGCAGTTTTGCCAATGGTTCCTGGAATTACAAGCATATAAATATTCAGCCAGTGTCCAATCAATACAATCACAGCCACAAAGCTTAGCCATTTTATATTTCGTTTCGAATCCCTTGTCATTAGGGCAAGAAATGGAAATAAGAAATTGATAATCAAAACTGTAAAAAACAAGAACTTGTGATCGTTTAATCGTGGTGCAAAGTAGGCCGTTTCTTCAGGAATGTGACTGTACCAAATCAACAGATACTGAGAGAACCACAGGTACATCCAGAAAATACTAAAAGCAAACAGGTATTTGCCCATATCGTGAATGTGTTCCTTGTTGATATATTCCAAGTAGCCTTGAGATTTAAGAAAAGCAATCAGCAATATAATAGTTGCGATTCCGCATACAAACATCCCAATAAAAATGAACCAGCCAAATAAGGTACTAAACCAATGTGCATCAATGGACATGATCCAATCCCAACTCATGGTTGAACTGGAGATCGCGAAAAACACCATAAATAAAGCTGCCAGGATTTTCCCTCGCTTATGGTATTTCAAATCTGGATTAATATCCTGATCAAGTGTATTCTTCCTCAGCAGGTAAGTCAAGCCAATCCATCCCAGGAAATACAAGGCCATCCGGGCAAAAAAGAATGGAATGTTTAGATAAGCTGCTTTTCCTTCAAGAATAGGATCGTGCAATCCTTCGTGCGACCAATGATACAAATCGTGCATCCCAAAATAGATCAGGAACATTAGAGCTGCTGATATGGGTAGAAATTTGGTCAAAGCTTCAGGAATCCTTTTTAAGGCCGTATACCAGCCTGCATATGAAATCTTGTGAAGTGCCAAAAAGACGCCTCCAAAAAGTGCAATAAACAAGAAATAAAGGTTGTTGATCAGAACATTGGCCCACAATTCCTGCCTGTTTGGCGATTCGATAAAATAGCCCAAAATCAGCAAGAGAATTCCAACGCCCACTATGGATAAGATTCCATATTGTGTTTTTCGTTTTAAAGTATATTTTTCTTCCATCTCTGTGTGATTTTGAAGGTTATTTGTCAATCTCTTTCACTTTAATATCTTGTGCCTCCTCCTTTAGCAGGATTTCTTTTACCAATTCATACAGATTTCCTGCCTCATCCAAATCGACAATGATCATGAATCGATCATCGGTTATTCTTTCATCGTGAATGGGGTTGTTTGCACCGGGTCCTAATTTCGATTGAATCAGGAAAGCAAATACCATCCCAAAAGCAGCAAACAAAACAGTCAACTCAAATGTGATTGGGATAAAAGATGGAATCGCAAAGTGCGGTTTACCACCTATAAACAGAGGATAATCCACAATAAATGCCCAAGCCTGAAAACCAAAAGCGATAATGCATCCTATTGCTCCTGAAATAAAACCTACTGTTGGTATTCTGGATCGCTTAAAACCTAATATTGGATCTAATCCATGAATTGGAAAAGGAGTCAAAACATCTTGTATAGAAACTTGCTTCTCTTTTAAGTCCTTTGCTGCCCTTAAAAGATTCTCCTCATCCTCGAAATATGCTGAAATGTATCTCCTCATGTCTCTAATGTTTTTCTTTGGTTTCAGGTTTATCTTTTTGATCTCCCGAACTCTTCAATACGCTCTTCACCTCGGCAATGGCAATTACCGGGAATACACGAATGAACAGTAGGAAACAGGTAAAAAACAAACCAAGTGTTCCTATAAAAATTCCGACTTCCACTATAGTTGGTTCATACATTGACCAACTTGATGGTAAATAATCACGGTGAAGAGAGGTTACAATGATTACAAATCGTTCAAACCACATTCCGATATTAATGAATATGGAAAGTATGAAAGTAAATACCAGATTTCTTCTTAATTTCTTAAACCACAACAATTGTGGTGATATCACATTACAGGTCATCATGATCCAATACGCCCACCAATATGGTCCTGTAGCACGATTTAGGAAAGCATACTGTTCGTACTCCACTCCAGAATACCAGGCGATAAACAGCTCGGTAATGTAGGCAATACCAACAATTGAACCTGTTGCAATAATGATCTTATTCATTGACTCGACATGACCAACGGTAATATAGTTCTCAAGGTTTAATACTTTTCTGGTTATAATCAGCAAGGTAAGTACCATGGCAAAACCAGAGAATATGGCCCCCGCAACAAAATAGGGCGGAAATATGGTTGTATGCCAGCCTGGTATCACCGAAGTAGCAAAATCGGTACTTACAATACTGTGAACAGACAAAACCAAGGGTGCTGCCAAACCTGCCAATATCAAACTGATAGACTCATGTCGCTGCCAGTGTTTTGCTGATCCGGTCCAACCAAAACTCAGTAGCCCGTATATCCATTTCTTGAATTTAGATTTTATTCTGTCACGAATTGTTCCAATATCGGGAATCAAACCAACATACCAGAATAACAATGACACCGTAAAGTATGTGCTAATGGCAAAAACATCCCACAACAAAGGAGAGTTAAAATTCACCCAAAGTCCACGCGTATTGGGATAAGGAAAAACGAAAAATCCCAGCAAGGGTCGTCCCATGTGAATTAATGGAAACAATCCGGCACACATTACTGCAAACAAAGTCATTGCCTCTGCGGAACGATTGATACTGGTTCTCCATTTTTGACGGAACAATAGCAAAATTGCTGAAATAAAAGTGCCTGCATGACCAATACCAACCCACCATACAAAATTGGTAATCCCCCATCCCCAACCAATGGTTTTGTTTAGTCCCCAGGTTCCTATTCCATTCCAAATGGTATATCCCATCATAGCCAGTCCAAGTAGTAAAGCAGAAACAGTTAATGTGATACCTGCATACCATGCCTTACCAGGCTTACCTTCGATAGGAGCGGATATTTCGTCCGTTATTTTCTTATAGGTCTTGTTCCCTGTTACAAGGGGTTCTCTTATAGGCGACACATACATAAGCGTGGATTTATGAGTGGTTCATTTTTTTATTTCTAATCTTTGTCAAATAGCTTACCGATGGCAAAGTGTGAATCTCTTCCAGTAAATGGTAGTTTCTCTTGCTAGAGGTTTCTTTTACCAGTTTACTTTCTTTGTCGTTTAAATCTCCAAAAATGATTGCTCCCGAAGGACAAGCCTGCTGACAAGCGGTCTTGATTTCTCCATCTTTCACTTTTCTGCCTTTAATTTTCGCATTCAGTTTCCCTTCCTGTATTCTTTGAACACATAAAGAGCATTTTTCAATTACACCTTTGGCTCTAACTGTTACATCAGGATTCAAGACCATCCTTTTTAAGTCAATAGTCATTTCAGCCACATCATGAAGGTTGTTCGGTATTGAATCGGCTTTGGTATAATCGAACCAATTGAAACGACGCACTTTATAAGGGCAATTATTCCCACAATACCTGGTTCCAATACATCGATTATAAGCCATTTGGTTTAATCCTTCGCTGCTGTGATTGGTTGCTGCCACAGGACAAACATTTTCGCATGGTGCATTATCGCAATGTTGGCACATTACAGGCTGAAAGGATACATCAGGATTGAATTCATCTCCAGAGAAATACCTATCTATTCGTATCCATGACATTTCATGTGCTCGAATTACCTCTTTCTTTCCAACTACCGGAACATTATTTTCCGACTGACAAGCAATGGAACAAGCCCCACATCCCACACAGGAATTTAGATCAACCACCAATCCCCAATGGTGATTTGGAAACTTTGGTTTTTCGTAAATACTTGCATTTTCATACGCATGATGCGATTCATTCCCTGCTGATGGATTCTTCTTGTATTCTTCCAAGCCAGCTTCACGAACAATGGCTCTTCCTTCCATAGAATGATGCGTTTGCGTCATGGCCAAATCATATTTTTCGCTAGTTTTTGCCAGCTTGACATCTCCTAAAAAATCATCATTGGATTGTAGTAAGAAGTTTACATTTACACCTACATTCTTCCCAACAACGCCGCAAACCTGACGCCCATAGCCAGTAGCAACTGCCACTGTATTGTATGCCTGTCCTGGTAGAACATACACTGGAAGTTTTACTTGCGAATTCAGTTCAACTACATCTCCGGTTTCCAACATCATTTCTTCGGCTTGCTTCGGCGAGACACATAAATAATTGTCCCAGCAAATTTTCGTTACCGGATCTGGCATTTCCTGTAACCACGGATTATTGGCCATCTTTCCATCGCCAATGGCAATGCTTTCGTACAATTGCAGTTCTACACCTTTGTTATCTGCTGTTTTTGCCAGTTGATTCACAAGGCTGCTTATATTAGCCAAGCTAAATTGCGTATCGAATACTGACTTTATACTCGGTTCAAATACACCTTGCTGCAGTGTATGGTTCCAGAAAGTCGTAAAATTTGGATATGCTTTTTGCATTGGGTACATGTTCCTTTCCCAGTGATTTTTTATAAAATTAAGATAGTTGCTATCCTCACCAATCCAACTCAATAAACTTGACTGAAACTGTCTTGTGTCGAAAAGTGGACGAATTCCAGGCTGCATCAAACTGTATCGATTGCTTTTGGGTTCAAAATCGTTCCAACTTTCCAGAAAATGGTTATCAGGAGCAAGCAAATTCATCAATGCAGTCGTTTCATTTGGAACCTCATCCATGGCCAGACTAAAAGCAATCTTTTTCAATGATTCTGCAAATTCTTTTCCCTTATAGAAATCGAAGACCGGATTCACACCATAGCTTATTATTCCCTTAATAATACCGGATTTCATATCTTCCAATAGTTGATCCATGTCGGAATCATTGGCTTTGAAAGTATGCAGTTGTTTGTCTACCCTTAAAGTAGAACCATAATTCTCCAATTCGAAATTAATGGCGTTTACAATCACCTGTACACTGGTATCCTTCGATCCTGACACTACCAGTGATTTCCCTTTATGCGACCATAAATCTTTTGCAATTTGCTTTATATTATCATTACTTTCCGAAACTGAATAAATCTCCTTTCCTGCCAGTTTTAAAACCTCATTATAAAGCTGCACAATCAGAAGGCTTTGCTCTGAAGGCTTTACAGGAATCCTTTTATCTGCATTACTACCAGTAAGCGACAATCTTGATTCTATTTGGATATGATGAGACATGGAAGTATTGCCATTGCATAGTTTTCTTTTCTTGGTATATTGCCTGATATGCTCCAAAGGCATTAACCATGTACCCAAAAAATCGGCATCAAAACTTACAATCATATCTGCATAATCAAATCGGTAATCGGCAACACCAGCTTTACCAAAGCACATTTCGTTTGCTTGAATTAGTGCCGATGCGGATTGACTATCATATTGTACCCATTTTACGTTTGGATATTGAGCGATGAACTTCTGAATAACACTAATGGTACTTGGACTGTATATACTCGAAGTGAGTAATACAACTTGTTCATTGGCGTTTTTAAGACGATTTAATTCCTTCTTAACTGCTTCATCCAGTTCTTCCCATGCTAATTTCTGATTTCCTTTCTTAGGATGTTTACATCGACTTGTATCATACAAATCCAAAACGGAAGCCTGTACTCTTGAGCTAGTCCCACCATTGGTTACCCCGGATAAATCGTTTCCCTCAATCTTAATGGGTCTTCCCTCTCGAGTTTTTATAAGGATGCTACAATAATCACTTCCTTTCGAATAACTCGACGCATAATAATTGGCTTTACCTGGAGTTACTTCTTCAGGTTTGATCAAATAGGGAATGGCTTTTTGAACTGAGTTCTCACAGCTGGCTACTACAGTACTAATGGCAAGGCTGAAACCACAAAGTTTCAAAAAATCGCGACGGTTGCTTTTGGAACCATTTTCATTCTTGTCAAAAATATCTAATATTTGCTCCAAGTTCCCTTTTGGCATTGGTTGTTGATCAGGAACAGGATTCTTTCCATTTTTAAGTTCGGGAAGGCTTTTCCAATATTTCTTCATAGGTAAACGATTATCAAGTGATACAAATTAAGGGGGTTGAGTTTTACTCTAAGTCTACTAGTAATGACATCGAGCACACTCCCTTCCTCCGATATCCGTTACTCTAACACTATCTATTGCACCCGAAGTAAGTTCCTCGTGTAGCTTTTTGAATGATTCAGAATAGTATCCATTTTCGCGAAAATCAACTGCTGTTTTATCATGGCAATCCAAACACCAGCCCATCGAAAGATCTTCGACTTGTTTCAGCACATGCATTTCTTCGACCAAACCATGACATTCCTGACAATCTCTCTTCCCAACATTTGCATGCTGAGCATGACTAAAGAAAACGTGATCTGGTAGTTTATGAATTCGAATCCATTCAACAGGGGCATTATTTTCAATGGCAGCATGAATCTTGTTTATTTCAAACTTTCCTGAGTTGGTTCCCTCACGCACAATTATATGGCAATTGAGGCATAGGTTCACATGAGGTATTCCTGCCGATTTACTTTCATCAACGGTAGTGTGACAATATCGACAATCAATTTTGTTATCGGTGGCATGTATTTTATGCGAGAATTTGATTGGTTGAATCGGTGCATAATTCTGCTTGCGACCTAATGCCATCGCGCCTTCTGCAAGCATCTGAATCTGGTAGCCAAACGCGAATACAAAAATCAGTACAGGAATAATTTTATATTTGATTTTCTTCGTAAAGAAGAGATCCACCAAAGCCAGGGTAATTAGTGCGCCCAAAAAGAAAAACACAATTAGGTTGTTCACCTTTGGTTTAGTTTCATAAAGAACACTGCTATTCAATTTCTGCAAATAGGATTTGATGTATCCTAACTCCTCATCTGAAAAGGAATAGTTTTGATGAGATTCCTCCATTTTTTTTCCCAATGGAGACATTAAAACCGAACGAAATTCAGCAATGGATTTATTGGCAAATGTTCCTGCAATAGCTTTGGCTGAAGGATTCCAGTTTAGTGTGTCGATATAATCGATATTGTGACATGAAACACAAGATTGCCACTCTACAGGAGTTCTGGTTAATCCTTTAAACAATCTTTCGCCTCTCTTTTCACTATTTAAAAAGTAATCGAAATGACCAGAATGATCATCTTTCGCTGTAGAATCAGCCTCACTAGCAAGAATTTGAAATGGGGCAAGCAGCAAAATAAATATGAACAAGGCACATGTTAATCTGTAGGGTTTACTCATAGGTCAGGCATTAATTACAGATAAGGTTATATAATAGCAATTCGCAATCGTGCAATGTCAAATTGACTGTTTCTTTACTCTTCTCCCCTACAATTCATCAACATTTCAAGAAACAATCCTGGCGAATCTTTTTTCTCAAATGACTCGCTCTCTACCAAATATAACAATTTAAACTATTAAATCACAGCCTTTTCACATAACAAACTGCAATAATTAGCACACCCAATAAAAGACTTTACTGTCTTTTATTAGTATTTCCTATGAATTCCTGTATTTCAAAAAAAATGAAAAAAACCAGTTTCTAAATAATTTTTGTGCTTAGAAGTGACTAAAAATAAAAAGATGCCTCATTAACATGAAGCATCTTATAAATTAATTTCTTAAACTTTTATTACTCCAATAACGAATCTAAAATTCCGCCACTGCTCTCTTTCGAAGCATTAGGTCCTCCTGTACTTAACTGGCTCACCAACTTACGAATTGGCATAGATTGAAGCCAAACTTTTCCTCTTCCGCTAAGAGTTGCAAGAAAAAGACCTTCTCCACCAAACAGCATCGACTTTAATCCTCCTGATTGCTGAATATCAAAATTTACTCCTTCCTGATAACCAACCACACAACCAGTATCCACGCGAAGTGTTTCTCCGTTCAACTCATGCTCAATTAAAGTACCACCTGCATGAATAAAAGCCTTACCATCTCCTTGCAATTTTTGTAGAATAAATCCTTCTCCACCAAAAAATCCAGATCCTAGTTTGCGATTGAAGTGCATACTAATTTTTGTTCCCAATGCAGCACATAAAAATGCATCGCGCTGCACAATTACCGATCCTCCCAATTTTTCCAAATCCAAAGGAACAATGGTTCCCGGGTATGGCGCTGCAAAAGCTACATGACTCTTTCCAACTCCATGATGAGTAAAGTGAGTGATAAAAATAGATTCGCCCGTAATTTTTCTTGATGCTGCACTTAATAACTTCCCGAACAAGCCTTTGTCAGGCTCCGAACCATCACCCATTTTTGCTTCGAATTCAATACCTTCTTTCATGTAAAGCATAGCACCAGCTTCGGCAATTACCGTTTCATTCGGGTCCAATTCAATTTCTACCAATTGAATATCGTGCCCTTTAATTGTATAATCAATTTCGTGTGATCTCATATTTTTTTCTTTTAAAGTTAACAGATTATTACAAAAAATCTCTTTACGAATATCATATTTTATTGCATTCATTCTTACTTAATCAAAAGAGAGTCAATACTTATTTGGCAGTAAAGCAAGATAATCTGTAACTTTAATAGGCTTTAAATAACTAAATATTGCTGTCATGAAAGTTTTAATTACCGGAGGAGCCGGATACATAGGTACCGAACTGTGCCGAAAATTGAATCAAAATTCTAAAGTAAGCCATATTACCGTACTGGATAATTTAAATCAGGATAATTACAACCTGTTCCTTCATTCTCAAATTAAGCCTGGAAAAGTAAAGTTTGTAAAAGGTGAACTTTTAGATTCGAGAACACTTGACAGTTTGATAAAAGATGTGGATGTTGTGTATCATTTGGCAGCTGAAAATACAGATGATGAGAAGCTACATCAAATACACGAACAAGTGAACAATTGGGGAACTGCCGAATTGATTTATGCTGTTGAAGACAGTGATGTTAAACAATTTATTTATCTCAGTTCAACTGAGGTATACGGTTATTCCAATCAAGAATATGATGTTTATTCCATGTTGGAACCAACTTCATCGCTTGGCAATTCGAAGTTACGAGGCGAACAACATGTAGAGCGCATTATGCCAAAAATCAACACTCAAATTATTCGCTTAGGAAATGTGTTTGGTTATGGTGTGAGCATGAAAATGAAAGGCATTCTAAACAGATTATTGTTCGATTCTCATTTTGTTGGCAAAATATGGATTCACGGCAGTGGCAATCAGAAATTACCCTTTGTTTCGCTCGACAAAACAACCAACATTCTGGATAATTTGTTGGGCGGAAGATTAGATTCTGGCGTTTATAATCTGGTAGAGTATAATAAATCGATTATGGAATTGGTGGAGAATATTCAAAAGAATCATCCCAATATAGAAATGATTTTCACCAATCAACATCTGGAATTACCTCAGCAAATTGTGAAAATTGATGAACGAATCATGAAATTATACAATGGAGAAAAATTGAGTTTTGAAGAAGAAATGATTGTTTTGAAGAATCACTTCGAAACTTCAAGTATTTAAAAAGTTTCACGCAAAATGCGCTAATAAATACAAATGCAAAGAACGCAAAGAGATGATCCATTCTTTGCGTTCTTTTTTATTAGAAAATCTTATCATTCGCTATGTAAAACCATTCCCTTTATATATTCTGTGTTAATTTCTTGACAAATCGATATTGATTAAAGAACTCTTTGGCAATCACGCGCATAATGGTATAAGATGGTATTGCCAGCATCATTCCAATTATTCCTGCCATACTTCCTGCCATTATAATTACAATGAAAATTTCAAGTGGATGTGCATTCACACTATTGGAGTAAATTAATGGTTGGAACAAAATGTTATCAATAATTTGAACACAAGCAAAAACCAATGCCATATATCCAAGCAATGGTAAAATTTCAGTATAAAAATCAGCATGTATATTGGTTGCAATTCCAATAATCATTCCGAATGTAGCTCCAATTATTGGCCCAATGTAAGGAATCACATTCATCATTCCTGCAAAAAGTCCAATTACCACTGCAGTTCCAAAAGGCAAACCAACTATACTTAAACCAATGGTAACCAAAAATCCAACCAATATTACTTCAAAAAACAAGCCCACAAAGTAACGCATCAATAAGTTTTTGATTGAATCTAATACGTGAAGTACCCCTTCTTCGTGTTTTGCTGGTGCCATTAAAACTACACCACTTGTAAATAAACTGCTATCCTTTAAAAAGAAAAAGGTAATGAATGATATGGAGAAGAGTGCAATAAATATATTTCCCAATGTACCTGCCAGAGAACCAAATATCGATGACACATCAGAAATCTTTACAAAAGAGGTGAAATTATCAATTACAACAGCTTTCAGGTTAAAATCATCTCCCTCCGCAGAATATTTTGCAATTAATGTTTCCAGATTTTTAATAGGCTCTTCCAAGCTGCGAGCTGCTGCATTTACATCAATGGTAGATAATTCTTCGGCCTGATCAGCAACCATTGGGATAAAGGTTCGAAAAAATATTACCATTACAAACCAAAGTAATATTAAGGTAATTCCTGCCGATAAAGCAGGTGGGCAGGTCCATTTCCTGATTTTTACCTTGTTCAAAAAATCGACAACAGGTCGACCAATAAAAGATAAAACCACAGAAATTAAGATGTAAGCAACAATATTACTAAAATACCATACCATTAATCCTAAAATAATTAGACCAATGGCTACCAAAATATATTTCCCTTTTCCGTTCATTCTTGAAAAGCAATTAAATGTGTAATATCAGTAAGGAATAACTGAACTTAAAAGTAAGAATTTTTATGAGACTAAGGTCTAATAAATGAAAAAGGCTCTCGATTTGAGAGCCTTTCTTCTAATTTTTATCCTGATTATATTTTCAGAGGGTTCTTCACTTTCTGCTTCATTAGAGCAATATCAAGAACTTCCATAATCTCATCTACAAAATGGAATTTTAATCCTTTCAAGTAAACATCCTTAATTTCTTCGATATCTTTTTTATTCTGATTACAAAGAATAATCTCCTTAATTCCGGCACGTTTTGCTGCAAGGATTTTTTCCTTAATTCCACCAACCGGAAGTACTTTACCTCTCAATGTAATCTCACCAGTCATGGCAATATTTTTCTTCACCTTACGCTGTGTAAAAGCTGAAGCCATTGCTGTTACCATGGTTACACCTGCTGATGGTCCATCTTTTGGAATTGCTCCTTCAGGAACGTGAACATGAAGGTTCCATTCATCAAAAGCTTCTTTCTTAATCTCCAACGAATCACAATGTGCTCGCAAGTATTCCTGAGCCAATAATGCCGATTCTTTCATCACATCACCAAGATTACCAGTTAAGGTCAGCTTTCCTTTACCTGCAGAAAGACTTGATTCAATGAATAGGATTTCACCTCCTACCGAAGTCCAAGCCAAACCAGTTACAACACCAGCATAATCGTTGCCCTGATATTTCTCACGGTTAAACATTTCTGCTCCCAAATACTCTTTCAAATCTTCTGATTTAAGATTGATGTCGTATTTTTCATCCATAGCAACCTTACGAGCCACTCTACGCATAATTTTAGCTATTCGCTGATCCAATGCACGAACACCAGACTCACGAGTGTACTTATCAACCACCTCAGCAATTACCTCTTTCGATATTTTAATGTGATCTGAAGTAATTCCATGATTTTCCATTTGCTTAGGAATCAGGTGACGACGAGCAATTTCAACTTTCTCTTCCTGAATGTATCCACTAACATCAATCATTTCCATACGGTCGCGAAGTGGTGCCGAAATAGATCCAACATTATTAGCTGTTGCCACAAACATCACTTTCGATAAATCGTAATCTACTTCAAGGAAATTATCGTGGAAAGCATTATTTTGCTCCGGATCCAATACCTCAAGCAAAGCAGAAGATGGATCTCCTCTAAAATCGCTACCTACTTTATCAATCTCATCCAAAATGAATACAGGATTCGATGATCCGGCTTTCTTCATGCCTTGAATGATACGACCTGGCATTGCACCAATATAAGTTTTTCTGTGTCCACGGATTTCTGATTCATCGTGCAATCCACCCAAAGACATTCTGACATACTTTCTGTTCAAAGACTCAGCAATCGATTTTCCCAATGATGTTTTACCAACCCCTGGAGGTCCGTAAAGACATAAAATTGGAGATTTCAAATCGCCTTTTAACTTAAGAACTGCCAAGTGTTCAATAATACGATCTTTCACTTTCTCCAAGCCAAAGTGATCATTATCCAAAACTTTTTGTGCATGCTTCAAATCGAAGTTATCCTCGGTATATTCATTCCAAGGTAAATCCAATAATTCCTGCAAATAGTTCAATTGAACTGAATATTCTGCTGCCGCTGGATTCAACCTTTGTAACTTCTTTAACTCTTTCTGGAAAGTTTCTTCAACCTCTTCAGCCCACTTTTTATCTTTGGCTTTTTCTTCCAGCTCCATTACATCCTGATCGTTCGGACTTCCGCCTAATTCGTCCTGAATGGTTTTCATTTGTTGGTGCAACAAATATTCTCTTTGCTGCTGATCCATATCAGTCTTCACTTTCGACTGAATATCATCTTTCAACTCCAGAACCTGAACTTCACGAACCAAATATTCAAGAAGTTTCATTGCTCTATCGCGAATATTATCAAACTCAAGCAATCTTTGCTTCTGATTATGCTTTATCTCCGAGTTACTTGAAATAAAGTTGATCAAGAATGATGAACCTTCGATGTTCTTAATTGCAAATGAAGCTTCGTTTGGAATTTGAGGTGATAACTTGATTACCTTAATGGCAATATCTTTAACCGAAGAAACCAAGGCTTTGTACTCGTTATCTTCCACCTCAGGACGCTGATCCTTGATGGTTTTAATACGACCTACATGAAATGGTTCTTCGCTAATAATCTCTTCAAGCTCAAAGCGCTTTTTCCCCTGAAGAATCACCGTAGTGGTTCCATCAGGCATTTCAAGAATTTTGATAATTTGAGCCACGGTACCAATTTTATTGATATCCTCAAAGTGTGGTTCTTCAACACTCAAATCAATTTGAGAAGCTGCTCCCAACATTCCTTTGTTGTTGTAGACCTCGCGAACCAACTTCAACGATTTTTCTCTACCAACAGAAATTGGAATTACAACTCCTGGAAATAAAACTGTATTTCGAAGAGGTAGTATTGGCAAAGTGTCAGGTACCTGCAACTCATCCAATGCACTTTCATCCTCATCGGTTATAATTGGAATAAAATCCGAATCTTCATCCATCATATTCGACAAAACTATATCACTAATATTGAATTCTATCTTACTACTCATTATCTCGTCTGCCTTTCTTACATTATATCTGTAAAGGAAGTAAGTTTTTATTAAACTGGTGTGACAAAATGTCGCTTCCTCTAAAAAAAAAATTGTTGCTATGTACTTGGCAATCCCTGTGCCAAACAAAAAAAGTCCTCACGATTATTTGTAAGGACTCTTCTTTTATTCTCTAAAATGATTTTCTATACTCTTTTGTCACTTCAAAAATGTGAGATAGAATCCTCTTTTCAACATCATCAAATTCTTTTCCCCTGCGTTTCATTACCAGATCAGCAACCTCAAAGGTTGCATTTAAACGATACTCTTTAAATCCATGATTCCCTCCCATAGAAAAAGACGGAATAAAATTGCGAGGGAACCCCGAACCAAATACATTTGCACTCACTCCAATTACCGTACCTGTATTTAGCATGGTATTGATTCCAAGTTTAGAATGATCACCCATTATAGTTCCACAAAATTGCAAACCTGTTCTTGCAAAGTTTTGGGTTACGTAGTTCCAAAGTTTAACCTGCGAGTAGTTATTCTTCAGATTAGAGTTATTGGTATCTGCACCAATATTACACCACTCACCAAGAACTGCATTACCCAAAAATCCATCGTGAGCCTTATTTGAATAACCAAACATTACTACATTATTCAACTCTCCTCCACATTTACAATAAGGTCCTAGTGTTGTAGCACCATAAATTTTAGCTCCTAAATTTAGAACCGAATGCTCACACATTGCCAATGGTCCGCGAACCAAAACACCCTCCATAATTTCAGCATCTTTGCCAATATAAATTGGTCCTTTTTTTGCATTTAATGTTGCAAACTCAACCGATGCCCCTTCTTCTACAAAGATATTCTCCTTGCCCAGTACATTCACTGTATCTGAAATGAGTTGAGATTCTCTTCCTTCGGTAAGCAAAGCAAAATCTTGGCGAAGGATTTTATCATTTAATGAGAAAATATCGTAGGCTTTATTAATTTGATCAAACTCTCCTGTGAATTCAAGAGTATTTAAACCTTCCAATTTCTCTTTTTGCACCTGTGCAATCTCATCAGCATTTAAACAAGCCGCAATCACAAGGTCATTTGCTATTAAGAAATCTCCCTCTTTTAAATTCTGAACGGCATCAATCAATTCCTTATTTGCTATAACAGATCCATTGATTAAAATGTTCGTATCATCCTTTTTTAAAGGATACTTCTCACTCAAATACTCTTGAGTTAAAAAGCTACATTCAGTATTTAATAAACGTTCCCACTTCTCGCGAATGGTAGTAATCCCTATGCGAATCTCGGAAACCGGACGAGTAAATGTAAGAGGAAGCAATTCGTTCCATGCTCCATCATCAAAAAGAATATAATTCATTGCAGTAGTAATAGTAAATCCCCAAAGGATTCGTGTGTTTCAAATTTTATGTATGGTCAAAAATACAAAAAAAGAGTCGAATAACTTGCTTTAATTATACATAGTAATTCTTCCTCAGAAATTTGCACAAAAAAAAAGCTCCGAATATCGGAGCTTTTCTTCTATAGTAATTTTTGATCTTACTTCTTGAACTTCTTGTAACGGTTCATGAACTTGTCTACACGTCCAGCAGTATCTACCAAAGTCATCTTACCTGTATAGAATGGGTGAGATGTGTTAGAAATCTCTAATTTTACCAATGGGTACTCAACGCCTTCAACTTCGATAGTTTCTTTAGTGTTAGCAGTAGACTTCGCTAAAAAAACAGTTTCGTTAGACATGTCTTTAAAAGCTACCAAACGGTAGTTTTCCGGATGTATTCCCTTTTTCATTTTAAATATCCTTTAAATTTCTTATAATCTTCTTCCAATGGAGTGCAAAGGTAGATATTGTAATTTATTTTGCAAAGAATTATTTAATTATTCTGCACTTTCCTTCGCTTTTTTCCTCCTTGCCTTATCTCCTCTGTTTTCCAGAGGGATAATAGGTGTTCTATTAAAAGGCTTATTTCGGTCAAAAAGGTATCTGTAGGTGAAATGAGTCTTCATTTTAACTCCGCCAACCGATTCGTAAATGGAAATCATTTTTGGATTGAAATCACCCACCCACGACAATTCCAATTCATTGTAATGAGGTTTGCGTTTCATCACCTTGTCCATATGCCAGAAAATTGCCGACTCTACACCAAACCTTTGGTATTTCGGTACAACTCCCATAATGGTAATACGGGCACGGGTAATTGTTTTTCTTTTCAGATAATACAAGAATTTTAACTTGTTCCAAAGGTTAAACTTCCCATTCATCTTTATCAGGATCTGATTGATATCAGGCATTGCAACAAAAAATGCAATTGGTTTTCCCTCGTGATAAGCAAACCAAATGAACTCCTCCTCAATCACTCCTTTTCCTTCTCTGGCAATCTTTCTAAGATCTTCCGGATCTATTGGTGAGAAATTATCATGAAATTTCCAGGCTTCATTGTATACTGCAATGATATCCTGTACATACTTTTCTGTATTATCATATCTGAAATGCTCAAAAGTAAAACCGGGTTTCTTTGCAATCCATTCGGCTATTTTCCAAAATCGCTCCGGGAATTTCTTTCTTAAATCAAGATGATAACTGTATTGCTCGAAGAATACTTTAAATCCATACTCTTCAAAAAACGCTTTGTAATACTTCTGATGATATGGCATTCCATATCCTTGCGGAATGAATCCATCCACCAGCAATCCCCAATGGTTGTCGTTTTCACCAAAGTTAACCGGACCATCCATGGCTTCCATACCATTATCTTTTAGCCAACTTTTTGCTGTATCAAACAAAAGGAAGGCTGCCTTTTTGTCATTGATACATTCGAAAAATCCACATCCACCTGTAGGCTGATCATAAGTATGAGCTTTCTTCTCATTTATAAAAGCGGCGATACGACCAATGGTAACTCCTTTTTCATCTTGCAGGATCCAGCGAATTGCTTTGCCGTGAGAAAAGAAAGAGTTATTGTCTGGACTAAAAATCCCTTCAATTTCAGCATCCAACGGGCGAGCATAGTTTGAATCATTTTGATATAGCTTTCCAGCCAGATTCAAAAACTCTGTTCGGTGCTTCTGATTTGTAACTTCAATAATATTCACAAGAAACTTCTTAAATGGATATCCAAAATTAATTAATCGCGATTGGCAATTTTAGCCAACAATCTTAATAGTTCAACATACAGCCAAATTAATGTTACCATTAATCCAAATGCGCCGTACCATTCCATATATTTTGGTGCTCCCGATTGAGCTCCTTTTTCAATAAAATCAAAATCCAATACCAGGTTTAATGCTGCAATTACAACAATCACCAAACTAATACCAATGCTCATTAAACTTGAACCGTAATAGAATCCATTTCCAATTCCAAACATGTTCATGATCCAGGTTACAAGGTAGAATAACATTACACCACCAGTAGCAGCAACAATTCCTGCCTTAAATTTTTGAGTTACTTTGATTAAACCTGTTTTGTAAGCAAATAACATGGCAAACAAGACTCCGAAAGTTAAACCTACAGCTTGCATTACAATACCAGGATATGCAGCATTCATTAATGCAGAAATTCCACCTAAAAATAAACCTTCGAACAATGCATAAAAAGGTGCGGTATAAGGTGATGCTTTTGGTTTAAACACAGTTATCAATGCCAATATTAAGCCTCCAATTGCTCCTCCGATCATCCAAGGATAAACCGATGAAGTAATTTCGCCAGTACTTGTTACAGAAACCATTCCCCAAGTGAAACTTGCAGCAGCTACTACAAAAAACAGCAACATTGCAATTTTATTCACCGTACCATTAATGGTCATCGTCTCACCATAAACTTCTGCTCTTGAAGTTTGAAATATTTTCTCACTTAATACTGGATTAGAACTCTTTGTTAATGCCATATATTTTAGTTATTTATCTACAATAATTTTATACTTATGATATAATTTAGAGCTTCAAATTTACTCTGTTTAATTCTGATTTCCTATATTTTTAGCCCATAAGCATCTTAAATATTCTTAAAATAAACTACAATTCAATCTCGTATTGCAAATCATCCCATACTTCCTGCCAATTTTCATCCTTGGCACGTAAGTCGTGAACCTTATCGCAAATTGTATCCGCTATCTCTTTGTTAACGCGAACCATTTTACCCAAACTTCTTTTCAATTGATTTCTCAGATAATATTCATCAATATTGCTTGGAATCATTTCTACAAATTTGAACAAATCGTTTACTTTCACCTCGTCCTTTTTCATTGCCAGGCGACCAGAAATGATCACTGCGCACAATACCCTTCGGTAATTTTCTGATTGTAGCCATTCAGGTATCAATTCATAAACATTTGGCATATTCATGAACAAATTCATGCTTACCTGCTCTATCAGCTCATTGGAATCCATTTCATCGAACCAACGATTGATTTGATCCTCATTCACCTTTTCAGGTTCCTCCAACAAGCTGGCCAAAATTTTTGTTTCGCGAAATGCTTTTGTCCAAAGTTTATGTGCCAGCAAATGATCTTTTGAATACCCACCTGCCAACTCTCGTAGGTTAACGATTGTTGCCCCTAATGATTTCTGATAGTTCAAACCATATTTTTTCATCTCATGATGGGTTTCACCATTGCGTAAAATTTGAACTTTTTTAAATATTTCTTGAAAAACAGCTTCTGTTTCCTTATCGTCGATAAAAAATTCCATTTTTTTTAATTTGTTAACTGCCTACAAAGGTAGACTTTATAATTCTTTGGGAATATTTTTTCCATTTTTATTTGGATGATATGTCAGGATTTCTCTATATTTGCACCGCTAACGCGAAAATGGTGGATGTAGCTCAGTTGGTTAGAGCGCTGGATTGTGGTTCCAGAGGTCGCCGGTTCGACCCCGGTCTTTCACCCTACTTATTTTTTATTACATTACATGGTGGATGTAGCTCAGTTGGTTAGAGCGCTGGATTGTGGTTCCAGAGGTCGCCGGTTCGACCCCGGTCTTTCACCCTAAAAGAAAAGCAAGTTCTATTTGAGCTTGCTTTTTTTGCTTTCTTATTTTTCACTTCTCTGCTTTAACAGATCTCTAATTTCAGTAAGCAACTCTATATCTTTGGGTGTAGCAATCGTTTCATCTTGCACATCCTCCCCTTTTCGCCTGATGTTATTAATCACCTTTACCACTGCAAAAATGACCAAAGCAATAATGAGAAAATCCAAAGTAACCTGAATAAAGTTCCCATATTTCAATTCCACCAATTCCTGTATGATTTCTCCATTGGAATCCAACTGTTTTTCTTGCAAAACAATGCTAAGCGTCTGAAAATTGACCTTTCCAATTACCATACTAAATGTTGGCAATAGCACATCATTCACCAGCGATGATACAATTTTATTGAAAGCAACCCCTATAATGATTCCAATAGCCATATCGAACATATTACCTTTAATGGCAAATTCTTTAAACTCCTTTAGTATCTTCATTTCAATTTCATTAAGATCTTTATTCGCAGTTTATAAGATATGAATATATTTCCTAATTATTGCTGATATACTCAAAACTAATAAGCCATAAGTGATCGAATAAACTCTTCTATATTTTGGGTAAAGAGCGAAATTGAGAATGGGGTAAATTTCATAAAATCAAAGAATAAATCATATTATATTGTTAAAACTTGAAAGCCATTGTAAGTTAAGTACACAAACGGATTGCACAAATTATTGATCGATAAAACGCCCTTATCATTCTATTAACTAACCACTAATCAAACGAATAAGCCAAAGAAAATACATTGGAATATCGGGCGATGGATTGATCGCCAACATCGGTTAATGCATAATCCAATCGGAAATTCTTGTAGTTGATTCCCAGGCCCAAGTTGGGTTGAAAGGTCCAGCTTTTGCTGTTGTCGAAATCTGTTTCTTCCTGAAAATTATTTACCCCTGCACGCAGGAAAATGAACTTTTTAAAAGAAGCTTCTATTCCCATGTGTGGATCGATACTTATGGGATCGCCCTGTACCAATACATTTCGTTTGCCATCGAAAGTAAGATCGGTATTGAACTCGGCCAATAGGGCAAACTTTTCAGACAATTGAAACTCCCTGCTTACACCCAAAATCAGTTTTGGCAAAGTTAGCTCGGTTGAATTCTCCGGTATTTCGTTGCCGGTTACCGCAAACACCTCTTCCAACTGATCGGTTTTAAACACCCATGAATTGAAAGTACTTGTGGCATCGCGCAAAAGTGCTCCAAATTTCCATGAGGATGTGCTGTAGTTTGCTGCCAAATCGATACCAAATCCATAAGCCGAAGCAAAATCGCCGGTATGGCGGTAAATTAGTTTTACATTCCCCCCTACATCTAATCCTTTGATCCCCGTTTCTCTGGCATAAGAAATCAGTAAGGCATAATCGGCAGAGGTAAAAGTTGTAATGCGGTCGTAACGCAGGTTTCCATCCTTATCGATTAGTTCCAAAGTGTTCGGGATATCATCTACCCCAAAACGGATAAAACTGAAAGCTATGGCACTTTCTTTATTTAGTTTTACAGCCAATCCAGCATAATCGTAGGCCGATAATCCACCAAAATACTCGGCATGCATGGCTGCCACATCGTATTTATTATTGATTTTAACCAATGAGGCTGGATTCCAATAGGCCGCTTCAACATTCGATTGAGAGGCAACACTGGCATTTCCCATGGCAAAAGATCGGGCACCAACTCCTATGGAAAGGAATTCGTTACTGTAGGTAGGAGCCGAAGTTTGCGCCATCGATAATGCACAAAATCCTAATAGTAAAAAGAGTGTGAGTAATACTCGCATATTGTACAATTCTAGAATCGTAAAAATAACATGCTTTTTTTAATCTGTAGCATAATTGGGGTGTAAATAAGCAGAATCGAAAAATTCACTTATTTTTGTGAGTCTAGAAACAAAACAGAAAGCATGAGCATTGTAAAACACATCCCAAACACCATTACCTGTTTAAATTTATTTTCGGGCTGCACAGCAAGTTTACTGGCCGTTGAAGGTCATTTGGAATTGGCTGCTGCCTTTGTACTAATTGCAGCTGTATTCGATTTTTGCGATGGACTATCTGCCAGATTATTGAAAGCATATTCTCCAATGGGTAAGGAATTGGATTCTCTTGCTGATATGGTAAGCTTTGGTTTTACACCTGGAATTATTGCTTTAGCATATTTAAAATATGCCGTTTTAGGTGATGTTCATGCAGATTTTAATCCAGCTGAACTGGACGCATCTCAAATTGCCATTCTTTTGTCGGCTTTTCTTATTCCTGTTTTCTCTGGATTAAGGTTGGCAAAATTTAATATTGACACTCGACAGACAGAATCATTTATTGGTGTTAACACACCTACAAATGCCATGTTTTGGGCATCTATTCCATTGGTGCTATATTATGGCGATTATCCTTTTTTACAAGAGTGGCTAAGCAATCCTCTGTATATTATCATTGCCATTGTAATCACATCTTTACTATTGGTTTCAGAAATACCAATGTTTGCCTTAAAAGTGAAAAACCTAAGTTGGCAGGATAACAAAATCAGATACTTGTTTTTAATGAGTTTGGTTTTATTGGCTGTATTGGTAAAGTGGCTTGTAATTCCACTTGTAATTTTTGTTTACATCTTGTTTTCGATAATTGATAATCTTACGAAGAAGAAATAAAAAACCATATAATTAAAAACGCCGCAAATTATCTTTGCGGCGTTTTTAATTTTTAGTCTTTTTTCTGTTATTGGTTGTATTCTGATTCCTCTATTGGCTCTTCATTCTTCTTAAAATAATTTTCGAAATATCGATATGCCAACCATACGATTAAAATAGCAGCTATAAACAATCCGATTCTCCCTGTAGTTTCTAGTCCTATTATCTCTGTCCATGTAGTCGCATCGGGATTCGATTTGCTAAGGAAAAAAGCCGTTCCATTATTTACAGCATGAATAAGCATACAAAGTACAAGCGATTTTGTTTTCCAGTATAGATACCCCATTACAATCCCTATTGAAAAAGCTACTACAAATTGCCATGGATTAAAATGTATAATCCCAAAAAATACTGCCGACCAAATAATTGCTTTCCAAGGATTATAGTTTTTCAGTAATCCATCCAGCACAATTCCTCTCATTAATAACTCTTCTAAAATAGGTGCTGCTATAGCTACTGTTACAAATCCCCAAATATTGTCCTGCATCATGTTCTTAAATAAATCCATTAACCACTCTGGAGCAGGAACCCAACTTATGATTTCAACATTTATTACCAACATGCTTAATGTTACAATTACCACCATAGGCAGAATTACCAAAGGGAATGGATTAAATGCAATAATGCTTTCATTCTTAGGATTTTTCTTTTTAAAACTTAAAGCAATAAAAATCATTATTCCTAATGGAACAACATAACTAACAAAACTCATTGGGCCTTGCAAAGTATCTCCCAACGCAATTTGTATTAATCCAGCTGGTATACCATACCCAATCATAACTAGCAATAAAATTCCAATTATCCCCCATGATTGCTTAATGCTTGGGTATGCCAATTTTTCCGTCGTAACAGCCTCTTGCTGCTGTGTGTTCATTTCTTCCATTTTATTTTTCTGATAATGTATTGTTCTTTTGAATTACTACCTGTTGCTTTATGGAGGATAGCATATGAGTAAATAACTCTCTCAACTCTCGGTAATACTCTTTACTGAATTGTGTTTTCTTAATCTCAAATAGAGTTCTCATTTGCAAAACATTTCCCTGGTTTTGAGTTGTAATCAAATATTTTCCAAATCCATTTGATAGTCTTATGACTTTTGATTTTGGAGCATCCTCAACACGATAGTCCTTCGGAAGTTTAAGGTTGATCAGAATCGATTGATACCGATAATAATTAAAATCAATGCGATACTGTCTATCCTCTTTTATAAATGGATTTTCTGTAATAACATTAGGGAATGGCTCAAAATAGATCATATCGCTTTCGAAATCCATGTCGGTCATCGGCAGTTTACATGTAATTTCCAAAGGCTTGCTTACCTTATCAACATTTACGATTTGAACTGAATCTTTATTCAATTCTACTTCCGATTCATCAACCATGGCTTTCAGAAATTCTTCCAAGCCATATTTCTTGATCGATTTCCTTGATTTTTCCGCATAATAACCACTCTCTATAATTTTAAACATACAGCTTGGTTCATCTTTATTTGTAAAATCATAGTTTAAAACCAAATGTTGGCGAGATTTTGTAAAGGCCAATACTTTTTCCCAACGCACTTTATTTTTTTCAATCACCAAAGCAAAATAATTCAAGTCTTTTTCTCCCAATAACTGATATGGTCTATGAAGCGAAGTAGCATTTAAAAATAGCTTCTTTCCAAATATTTCCACATAGGCTAAAGCCTGATTGAACTGACTCATCAAAGGATAGCTCTTTTGTAAAAGTCCTAAGTTATTGGTGCGAGTTAAAGCAGGTTCGGCCTTTATTCCAGCTTCTCTTAAAAGCAAAACCAACAGGTAATTTATTTCAGAATTTGATGCTACCTTTTCTTCTAAAATCCTTGGAGCAGTTTTTTTAGGGTATAAACGATACTCTCCATCCCACTTTACATGAGTTCGAACATAGTCATATATCTTCTCTAGTTTTTCCCAATTGTTTTCACCTCCAACTAAGATTTGATCCACAATTTTTCTAGCATAAGCTTTTCTACCAAAAAAATCGAATGCTTCTAAATATTCGCGGGCCAATTTATCCCATGTCGATTTTACTGTAACAAATTCAATACCTCCAGCTATTCCATCGGCATTTTTATAGTATCCCGTTAATTGAAAACGAATTTGCTCAACAAAATCCATATAGTTATTCACATACGGCTCTTCTTTTATCGAACTTAAATTGGTTAATATCCACTCATTACTGGTTACCGATGGATATTTTGCTCTTAACCTTTGTCCAAAACTCACCTGGTTGTACCTAAATGAATCTGGAATATTTGCCTTTATGGAACTATATAATGTTGGAATATCATTTTGAAAATACCAAGTATCCAGATAAGAGTAAAAATTGGAAACTAGCGCATATTTATATTCTATTATTGACCCTACCTTTACATTTGGCATTCCAAATCGCACAGCTCCGTAGCTTTCATTCAAATCAACATCGAAAACTGATTTTCCATCCAAATCAGTTACTTCTTTGCCTTTATTCTCATCAAAATTTATGGTATGTCCCTTGACTGAAGTGATTTTTTCCAATCCATCTTTTCGCCAATATGGAAGTTCTACATTGGCTTTATCCAAACCTTCTTCCTTAAGAATTTTAATTCTTACATGATGATGGTAAATGATTGATCTATAACTCACATCAACCACGCAGGTTTTGCTTAAAATAACGGCAACCGCATCCGTTTCGTAAGAGCATTCTGACAATAAGATTTCATCTTTTGAGAATTTCCCATACTTTATTCCTTTCGCATGAGAACAATAACCCACCAACAACAGGCAGGTTATAAGTAGGTAAGATTTAACTAAGATTTTCATAAGGTGATTTTTTGATCACCTTAAACTAAATAAAATAACAAACTTTATGAACATATATCCACAAAGAATGATTAAACCATAATAATATAGATTCTGTAAAAATAAAAAAAGCTGTTACTAGTACTTTAATTTACTTTCTATTCATTACTTCATTCTGTCTAAGAATGGCTTCTTTGTGAATCATTCTTAGCAATTGCGTTGTAAACTTCTCTGATAACCCCAAACTTTTTGCAAGATCAACACCACGCTCTCGAACCTTTTCCCATCGCTGAAGTTGAAGAATTGTCATATTCTTTTCCTTTTTGTATTCGCCTATCTCTTCAACAATATTCATTCGCTGCGCAAGCAATTCAATCAATTGTGCATCTACCGAGTCAATTTGACTTCTAAATTTTACAAGCTGGTCAATCTCCTCATCTCCCACTACATGTAATCTACAAACCAAACCTCTCAATAATTCATTCAAATCTTCAGGTGTCAGTTGTTGATCGGCATCACTTAATGCTTCTTCAGGACAAATATGACTTTCTATCATCAAGCCATCCATATTTAAATCCATCGCCTTCTGAGCCATTTCGTGGATGTATTTCCTACTTCCTGCGATATGACTTGGATCGCAAATAATAGGCAAATTATGAAAGCGAGATTTTAATTCAATAGGAATCTCCCATTTGGGGATATTACGTAGTATGGTTTTTTCAAATGGATAAAAGCCTCGATGAATTGCTGCAAGCTTTGAGATTCCTGCTTTATTTATGCGCTCTAAAGCACCAATCCAAAGGTTGATATCTGGATTAATGGGATTTTTAACCATTACTGGTATATTCATCCCTTGCAACGCACTTGCCAATTCCTGAACGGAAAATGGATTTGATGTTGTTCGTGCACCAACCCACAAAATATCAACATTGTGGCGCAAACACATTTCAACATGTTTTGGCGATGCCACCTCTACCATGGTTAACAGTCCAGTTTCTTGCTTTACGGTATTCAGCCACTGCAATGCATCCACACCTCTACCTTCGAAAGAATTTGGCCTGGTTCTAGGTTTCCAAACTCCTGCTCGAAATATCTGCACCTGTTCTGTAGCGCTTAAAGCCTTTGCTGTTGATACCAATTGCTCTTCAGACTCTGCACTACAAGGTCCACTAATTACTATTGGATGTGTATCCAATTTCTTACTGAACCAATTATGTATAGGTTTGATATTATCCAATCCACTCATATCTTAAAAATTAGGATGCACAAAAATACATTTTTAGTTGATATCTTAAAACACATATAAAATAATCGGCAATCATTAAACGATTGCCGATCAAATTATCTTACTCTTCAAGCTTCGATTCAAACTTTTTTAAAGCATATCTTACAGCTTTATAACTTACATATATTAAGAGTGGCCATGTAAGAAGCCATATTATTGATGATAAATACATGATTCTCTATTTTTAGTACAAATGATCTTCATTTCTTAATTCTTCCAAGTCTAATTTTTTATTGTTGATAGCTCTCCAAGCCCAAACAATATAAGCTATTACAAAAGGAACCATTAAGGATACATAGCTCATTGCCGTTAAAGTGTAATGAGATGACGATGCATTCTGAATGGTTAATGAAGATTGCAAATCAGCATTAGATGGATAAAAAGCCGTATGATTAAATCCTGCCAACAAGAAAAGCGCAAATACTACCAGAATTGTTCCTCCGCCGGTAAACCAAATTCCTTTGGTATATTTTTCTGCTAAATATGATTTAATTAGGCCAAACAACACCAAAACAACACCTGCAAGGAATAAAATCAGCACCAATGGCATTGCCAAAAAGTTGTGTAGGTATTTGTATGCTTCCATACTTACGGTTCCAGTTTCTGCATCAACCGCAAAACCATCCATAAACAATAAGCGAATGGCAAAAAATAAGAAAACCACTAAAAATGGAATTCCACAATACAACAATTGCTTTTTCGATCGATTAAAAATTGCGTCATGCTCTATACTATTCATGAAATACAAGCTTCCCAACAAACGCGCCAAAAAGAAAACCGTTAAGCCCAAAGCTACATTGTGTAGGTTTAAAACGGCCTCCAATCCACCATAAGGATTTGCCCATTTTGATTGGTTCAATTCATTAACGGTAAATTCTGCTCCATTAAAGAAAGTTCCTACGGCAGTGCCAATTAAAATTGTTCCCAGCAAACCGTTGATAAACAAAAACACCTCGAAAGTTTTTGCTCCCCAAACATTTGATGGTTTGGAACGAAACTCGTATGCTACTGCCTGAATGATAAAACAAAATAGAATGGCCATCCATACCCAATAGGCACCTCCAAAAGAGGTAGAATAAAACAATGGGAATGATGCAAACATTGCTCCTCCGAATGTAACCAGGGTGGTAAATGTAAACTCCCATTTTCTTCCCAAAGCATTAATCAAAAGAGTTCGTTCTTCGTCAGATTTTCCCAATCTGTATATTAACGTTTGGCCTCCTTGAACGAACATTAAAAAGACTAAAATACTTCCTAAAAGTGAGTCAATCACCCACCAATATTGTTGTAATGCTAAATGTGATAAATTTTCAAACATGATTAATGCCCTCCATGATTTGGTCCAAGTTTTATTTGTTTCAACATGATTTTAATCTCAGCAATTAAAAGCCCTGTGAAAACAATCAAAAACAAAAAGAAAGTGATCTGAACAGATTTTGTATCAATATTTGATACTGCAGTTAGTGTAGGCATCAAATCTTGAATTACCCATGGCTGACGTCCCATTTCTGCAACAATCCACCCACTTTGTGATGCTACATAAGCCAATGGAATACTCCAAATCGCAGATCGTAAAAACCATTTTTTACTAACAATTGATTCTTTATAAACGAACAATAAGGCCAATGTAAACAGCAGTAAAAACCACATTCCCAATCCTACCATGATGTGAAAGCTATAGAATGTTATCGAGATTGGAGGTACAGTGTTGTATGGATCATCAAAATAACCATAACCAAAATACTTAAAGTTCTCGTTCAGCTCTTTTAAAGAGGTTTGTGCCAAAGCATCATTCTTATCTTTCTGAGCTTGTTTATAGTTTTTTAAAGCATGAATGGCCTTGCGTCCCATTTCTATTTTGGTTGCTACCGGCGGATGAACAACTCCGTCATTATCCGTATATCCATTAATTACATCATTTACCCCAGCAACAAAGGCATCGCCATCCATATATGCCATATAAGAAAGTAAATTTGGAATCTCCAGTTTAAAACTAAAATCCATCATATTGTCATTTCCACTTTCCGAAGTAGATGACATCACTCCTAAGGCAACCAATCCTGCCCCTTTCGAACCATCATATAAACCTTCCATAGCGGCAAACTTCATTGGCTGGTCACGGACAATTTCCCGTGCTGAATTGTCCCCGGTCATTACTGTAAATAAGGAAGTAATTAAACCAAATACAGCTGCAACCACAATACTTTTCTTGGCAAAAGTCACATTCAACTTTTTCAATAAATACCATGCACTTACACCAATTACAAAAACTGCTGCTAAAGTATATGCCGATGAGATGGTATGTAAAAATTTATTAATTGCTGTTGGTGAGAAAAGAACATCCCAAAAATTTACCATTTCGTTTCTGGCAGTATCAGGATTAAATTTCATTCCTACCGGATTTTGCATCCAACCATTGGCAACCAAGATCCACAAGGCTGAAAGATTTGATCCTACCGCAACCAACCATGTAGATATCAGGTGAAACTTCTTGCTTACTTTGTTCCATCCAAAAAACATCACTGCAATGAAAGTCGACTCCATAAAAAAGGCCATAATTCCTTCTACAGCCAAAGGAGCACCAAAGATATCACCAACAAACCAGGAATAATTCGACCAGTTGGTTCCAAACTCAAATTCGAGAATAATTCCAGTAGCAACACCAATTGCAAAGTTGATTCCAAACAATGTCATCCAAAATTTTGTGATCTTTTTCCATTCTGGATTACCGGTTTTCACATAAATGGTTTCCATTATGGCTATAATGAAAGCCAAACCCAATGTCAATGGTACAAATATCCAATGATACATTGCCGTTAAAGCAAATTGAGCTCTGGACCAATCGACCAATGACATGTCGAAGTTTTCAATCATATTACTATTTTTTAGGATTAGTTAATTGTTCAATCACGTAATCACCGCGATCCTTATCGTTAGTGTATTTTGATTTCAGAAAATTTGGAAAAAAGAATAGCTTTAAAACAAAAAACATAATAAATAGTTTTAAGAATATAATCAACCACACTTGCCTACTCCAGGGTTTTTGCCCGGCAAATCCCTCGTAATAAAACATCCATATTTTTTTCAGCAACAACAGTAGTTTCATAAATAATCCGTGATTTAATGCTTTTCTAATCTTTTGTAATTCACCCCACTAATAAAAGAGCATTTTGTCTCTTATTGCTTATCAATAAACTATTCAAATGTATACTATATTCCTAAGCATTCAAGCATTCCTACATAGATACTTTTTATATTAGCATTTAAAAAATCAATAAACATTTAATAAACAGGGAATTGTACCTTGTGTGAAATTTCTCACATCTATCTACTAATCTTGATTTTAGCAATAGAACAATACAAATTTTCCATCTAAAATGGCATGAAATGAATCATTTCACTAAATATTGCTTTCTAACTTCCAAAACAATCGCATAATCCAATAATAACCACACATTCAGAATATTAGATCGAACATTAAAAAAAATGAATTAAAATAATAAAAAAGCTATGACCAATAATGAAGTCGAATAGCAACTACAGGTTTTCGATATATTTCTTTATATTTGAGTTACAACGCAAACGTTGGTGAAACATAAAAAGATTAAACAAAAAGCCTTTAAGGTCAGCAAAATCAAGAGTTATCTGTTGTTATTTAGAATGATTTTAAAGAGTTAATGTTGCACTCAATTATTCCAGTTAATTAGATGGTATAATTGACATTTTATTTGAAAACTAACCTTATATCATAATGAAAGAAGAAACATCAAACAACAGCAGAAGAAAATTCCTGAAAAGTTTTGGTATTTCAGTTGGTGCTGCAGGTGTTGTTAGTAGCTTTTCTCTAATTGGAGCAGCTAAAGCAGCAGCAAAAAAACCAGCAGAGATGGTGAATTTGCTTACACAAGACGGACAACTTGTGCAAGTAGACAAAAACCAATTGCGACCTACGGTTAATGAACCTCTTGATGAACTTCAAAAAAGAGGTCGTGAAGGTATTCCTGGTAAATCATTTGTAATGGTTATTGATCTAAGCAAGTGTCGAAATGCTCGAAAATGTATGTCGGCTTGTCAGAATCACCACCAACTAAGAGCAGATCAGCACCATATCAATGTACTTCAAATGCAGGATGCTGAGCATACAGCTCCTTACTTCATGCCTAAACCTTGTCAGCATTGCGACAATCCTCCTTGTACAAAAGTTTGTCCTGTTGATGCAACTTTCAAGCGTCAGGATGGTATCGTGCTTATCGACAACGAGAGGTGTATTGGTTGCCGATTCTGTATTGCAGCTTGCCCGTACTCTGCACGTATTTTCCAATGGACAGAACCTAAAGATTCTGAGAAGTACAAAGACCTTACTTATAATATTGAAGCCAACGTTCCTCAGAAAAAAGGTACTGTGAGCAAGTGTTTGTTTAGTGCAGACCGATTGCGTGAAGATAAACTTCCTTCATGTGTATCTGCCTGTCCGAATGGAGTATACTACTTTGGAGACAGAAATGAAGATGCCGTGACCAACGGAACTACTGGCGAAACAGTTCGTTTCTCAAAATTAATTGAAGAAAACGCTGGCTACACTTTAATGGAAGAGTTGGGTACTAAACCTCGAGTATATTACCTTCCTCCAAAAAATAGAGCCTTTGAGTTTAATGGCGACTTGTTAAATGAGGAAAATCTTCACTAAATATCAAATAAAACAATAGATAATTATTTGCCCTAAATAACTAAATCTTATGAATGACTTACCTAAACAGAAAGAAACTACTCTTTCGTTTGAAAAAATAAAAAAAGACATTCTACATCCAATGCAAAACCACAAAGGTCTTGAACTTTGGATTGTATTTTTGATCACAGTAATTAGTGTTTGCGGTTGGGCCTATTACATTCAGTTGAAAGAAGGCTTAGGTGTAACTGGAATGCGTGATTACGTTTCATGGGGATTGTACATTGCCAACTTTGTGTTCTTTGTAGCGGTTAGTTTGGTTGGAATGTTAATTTCCTCAATTTTAGGATTACTCCGAATCGACTGGATAACTCCAATCTCCAGAATTGCCGAAATCATAGCCGTTGCCTTTGTGGCGGTTGCAGGTTTGGTAATTGTTTTGGATATGGGTCGACCAGACAGAGTATTAAACGTAATGATTCATGGTCGTTTTCAGTCGCCAATTCTTTGGGATGTAACGGTAATCACTACTTATCTAACAGTAAGTGCCTTGTTGCTAATTTTACCAATGATTCCTGATTTGGCAATCTGTAAAAAAGAGCTTACTAAGGCTTCTCCAATCATGAAGAAGTTGTACAATATCCTTTCTCTAGGATATATCAATACACCAGAACAACACAAGCACCTTCATAAAATGATTCGAACTTTAATGGTTCTTATTGTTCCGATTGGTCTTGCAATTCATACAGTAACATCATGGTTGTTTGCAGCAACATTACGCAATGGTTGGGATACAACAATCTTCGGACCTTATTTCGTGGCTGGTGCATTTGTTGCAGGCTCTGCGGCTTTAATTATTGCCATGTATTTCTTTAGAGTAAACTACAGACTACAGGATTACATCACTGATTTGCAATTCGACAAGATGGGTAAGCTTTTGGTAGCTGTTTGTTTGGTGTACTTGTACTTCAACTTAAATGAATTTCTGGTTCCTGGTTATAAAATGAAAACAGGTGATGACGTTCATCTAAAGGAATTATTCTATGGAAACTGGGCAATCATGTTCTGGGCTTCTCAATTATTAGGAAATATTATTCCAATTATCCTTTTGGTGAACAAGAAATTCAGAAAACCTTTACCAATCATGATTATTTCATTATTTGTATTGGCCGGAGCTTGGTTCAAGCGTTATGTAATTGTAATTCCTACAATGCTTCATCCTCATCTGCCAATTCAAAATGTTCCTGAAAATTTTGTGCATTACTATCCTTCTGCGATCGAAATTTCAGTTACAGTTCTAAGTTTCGCATTGGTACTATTGATTATCACTGTACTATCAAAAATTTTCCCTGTTGTACCAATTGTTGAAACAGCAGAGAGCAAAGGAATTGAAGTTAAAATTGATGCCTAAACGAAAAGAATCATGAAGAATACAATTAAAAATATAGCTGCTTTGTTCCTGATTTTTGTTTTCTCAGGCTCAATTGCAAATGCTCAGGGTTGGACCGTTCCAAACTCTGCTAAAAAGAAACAAAATCCTTACGAGGCTACTTCTAAAAATATTAGTTCCGGTAAGAAAATATACAATCTACATTGTAAGTCTTGTCATGGTGATCCAACAATGGCAAACATGATTCCCTTGGCTCCTGTTGCTCCAACAGATTTGGGTTCACAAAATTTCCTGGTACAATCTGATGGAGAAATTTACTACAAGGTAAATAAGGGACAAGGTGCAATGCCTACTTTTGAGAAAACCATTAGCGATGAAGACAAATGGATGGTGATCACCTTTTTAAGATCTTTTGACAAAAACAAAAAGATGAAACAACAGGTAGCTGAAGTGAAGAATCCAGAAGTTACTGATGTTAAATTTGAATTAAACGTTAATGAAGCCGACAAAACAATGTTGGCCAAATTAAGTGGTGTTACCAAGAAAGGAAAACGTGTAGGTCTACAAGGAATCGAAATGAGTTTCTTGGTAAAAAGAAGCTTTGGATACCTTGATGTATCAGGTGAAGACCCATACACAAACGAAAGTGGAGATGTTCAAATTCAGTTTCCAAAAGATCTTCCTGGCGACAGAGAAGGACAAGTGAACATGCTTGTGAAAGTAACTGATGATGCATTCTATGGCAAACTTGAGGAAAAAAGAGTTGTAACTCTTGGTGTACCAACTGATCCTGTAAATCCACTTGATGAAAGAGCAATGTGGGGAACGAGAGCAAATGCTCCAATCTGGATTATTGTGACTTTTGTAGGTGGTGTTTTAGCAATCTGGAGTGTAATCTTCCTGGTATTGTTCCAGATGATTAAACTACCAAAATTGGCCAAAAACAAAGACTAATCTGTTTCTTCACTTTCTTCCTTTTGGGATTTTGAAGGCCTTCCCAACTTGTAAAGAAGATATCCAATACCAACTAGAAAGTGAAGAGCGGTTATCGCAACAACGATATAAATTAAACTTGAATCTGTTCTCATAGTCAGAATTTAAATTACGTTCTGCAAGATGGTAAATATGCAGCAAGAAGCAAAAAATCAAATTTGTGTGCACTGTGGCGACGACTGCGGTAAGCATCCTGTAATGTGGGATGATAAACCCTTTTGTTGCAATGGTTGTTCCACTGTATACCAGCTTTTGCATGAGAATGAATTATGTTCGTATTACGATTTTGAATCTAATCCTGGAATTAAAATCGAGAGCGGTAAATTTAAAGAGAAGTTTGCATTTCTTGAAGAAGAAGAAATTGCCAATCAACTGTATGATTTCTCCGAAGGAAATATCCGTAAACTTACATTGTACGTTCCTGCTATTCATTGTAGCTCCTGTATTTGGTTGCTCGAAAATTTAAATATTCTCAATTCGGGAGTTTTAAAGTCGGTGGTTAATTTTGTGAAGAAAGAGGTAAGCTTGACCTTCGATTCTGATCAGGTTAGCATTCGCCAGTTGGCAGAATTGCTTTCTTCCATTCACTATGTACCTGAAATTACTTTAGACAAGCTTCAACAAAAGCAAAACAAGGATGCCAACAAAAAATTGCTTTACAAAATAGGTATTGCAGGCTTTTGTTTTGGAAACATCATGCTTTTAAGTTTACCTGAATATGTTCCTGGTAGTGAATATTTGGAAACGCATTTCAAAAACTTTTTTGGAATGATGAATTTCTTCCTGGTTCTTCCGGTATTTCTGTATAGCGGTAATGATTACATGATTTCAGCTTACAAAGCAATCAAACATCGTTTTGTAAATATCGATGTACCAATTTCCTTGGGAATTATAACTTTATTCATTCAAAGTTCTTATGAAATATTCTCTGGGACTGGCGCCGGATTTATGGATTCCCTTACGGGCTTGATATTTTTCCTTCTCATTGGCAAATGGTATCAAAACAGAACTTATCAGGCTTTATCTTTCGAGAGAGATTATCGCTCCTATTTTCCAGTTGCAGTTAGTAAAATGGAAAATGGCCAAGAGGTAAGTACACCAATTGAAAAATTGAAAAAAGGCGATATCATTCTAATCAGAAATCAGGAACTGATTCCTGCAGATAGTATTCTGACCAAAGGAGATGCTCAGATTGATTATAGCTTTGTAACAGGAGAATCGAAACCTGTTTTTAAAGAAGCTGGCGATCAGATTTTTGCCGGTGGTAAACAAATGGGTAGTGCCATTGAACTGACCATCGAAAAAGATGTGGTTCAAAGCCGATTGACTCAGCTTTGGAATCAGTTTGATGAAGAAAATAGTGAGGCCTCAAAACTGAATTCATTAATTGACAGAATCAGTAAGCACTTTACTCTAATTATTATTGCCATTGCGGCATTAAGTGGAGTTTACTGGCTATTTAATGACACCAGCAAGGCCATTTTCGCATTTACATCCGTATTGATTGTAGCTTGTCCTTGTGCATTGGCATTATCTGCTCCTTTTGCTTTGGGCAATACCATGCGATTAATGGGACGATTGGGAATCTATTTGAAAGGTTCTCATGTTGTTGAGAAAATAAATTCCATTACCAGTATTGTTTTCGATAAAACCGGAACCATTACTCAGGCTGATGAAGTGAAAATTTCTTTTGAGGGCGAAAAGTTGACAGCTGAAGATTATGTAGCCGTAAAGTCTTTAACCAGACATTCAACTCATATCTTAAGTTCCTCGATTTACGATCATCTTAAAGATATTAGTCCGGAGAATGTTGAGGATTATCATGAGCTACCTTCTATGGGAATATCTGGTATGGTGAATGGACGCGAAATTAAGTTGGGTTCAGCAAAATTCATTTCAGAAGGAATTTCAGAAAGCAAATCGCTAACAACAGAAGTTTATTATTCGGTTGATGGAAATGTGAAAGGTCACTTTACTTTAAGCAATCAATACAGATCAGGTTTATCAGACTTGATTAAAAATTTATCATCGAAATATGATTTGCATGTTCTTACCGGAGATAATGATGCAGAAAGAGAAAACCTGGAAAAGATTTTCCCAGCCTCATCTAACCTTCGATACGATCAATCGCCAAATGACAAGTTGGAATATATCAACCAATTGAAAAAAGAAGGCAAAAAAGTATTGATGATTGGTGATGGATTAAACGATGCCGGAGCTTTAAAGTCAAGCGATGTGGGAATTTCAATTGCAGATGATGTTTACCATTTTTCACCTGCATGCGATGCGATTTTGGAATCCTCAAAATTCTCTGAACTGACTCGATTCTTATCGATAACAAAAAAGAGTATTTGGATTGTAAAATTAAGTTTCCTACTGTCGTTCTTGTACAATTTTGTAGGCCTTTACTTTGCCATACAAGGGATTTTATCTCCGATTGTAGCAGCATTGTTAATGCCAATTAGTTCCGTTTCGATTGTAGCTTTTACAACTATTACTACCAACTTAATCGCAAAAAATAAAGAATCAGAAAATAAAATTACAAACAATAAAAATATAGAGCAGAAAGACTTTGTATCAGCAAAATCTGTTCAACTAAATTAATTAACATGAGTGTTTTGTTCGTTTTAATCGGTGTGAGTATGCTAGTTGCGGGAGGATTCCTAATTGGATTTCTATGGGCCGTTAAAAAAGGGCAATACGATGACTCCTACTCTCCTTCAGTAAGAATTTTATTCGAAGACAAAGAGAAGAAGGCAGAAGAATTATTAGATCTAGAAAATACAGCTAAGAAGAACCATAAATCTTAATTTAATGGAAACACAACATTTTTCGTACGATAACAAAATCGTTAAATATTTTGCCTACGCAACTATTATTTGGGGTGTAGTCGGAATGTTGGTGGGGTTATTGGCAGCCTTGCAGCTTGCTTTCCCTGTTTTTAATTTTAATTTAGAATACACCACTTTCGGACGTATTCGTCCAATTCACACCAATGCGGTAATTTTCGCATTTGTTGGAAATGGTATTTTTGCCGCAGTTTACTATTCGTTGCAGCGATTGCTAAAAGCCAGAATGTTTAGCGATAAACTAAGCTGGGTTCACTTTTGGGGATGGCAGGCAATTATTGTTTCTGCAGCCATTACTTTTGTGCTGGGTATTACTACCAGTAAAGAGTATGCCGAATTGGAATGGCCAATCGACATCGCAATTACCATTATTTGGGTGGTATTTGGATGGAACATGTTTGGTACAATTCTAAGACGTAGAGCTGATCACCTATATGTTTCCATTTGGTTCTACATTGCAACTTTTGTTACCGTTGCAGTGCTTCACATTGGTAACTCAATCGAGCTTCCTTATAGTTGGATTCAGTCATACCCAGTTTATGCTGGTGTTCAGGATGCTTTGGTACAATGGTGGTACGGACACAATGCTGTAGCATTCTTCCTAACTACTCCTTATTTGGGATTGATGTACTACTTCTTGCCTAAAGCCGCAAATCGTCCGGTATATTCATACCGTTTATCGATTATTCACTTCTGGGCATTGGTATTCCTTTATATCTGGGCTGGTCCTCACCACTTGTTATATACTGCACTTCCTGATTGGGCTCAATCACTAGGAGTAGTATTCTCAATCATGTTGATTGCTCCATCGTGGGGTGGTATGTTCAATGGATTGCTTACGCTTCGCGGTGCTTGGGATAAAGTTCGCGATAGTGCAACCTTGAAATTTATGGTGGTTGCCGTAACTGCTTACGGTATGTCAACTTTCGAAGGTCCAATGATGTCATTAAAATGGGTGAACTCATTAACACACTATACCGACTGGACAATTGCTCACGTTCACATTGGAGCAATGGGTTGGAATGGATTCTTAACTTTTGGTATGCTTTACTACCTATTCCCAAAAATGTGGAAGACCAAGTTGTATTCAGAAAAATTGGCAAATGCTCATTTCTGGATGGGAACTTTAGGTATGATTTTCTATGCATTGCCATTGTACTGGGGAGCTGTAGTTCAAACCCTCATGTGGAAAGAATTTACTCCTGACGGATTATTGGCTTACCCTAACTTCCTGGAAACCGTTACTCAGATTCTCCCAATGTATCACGTACGTGTACTAGGTGGATTACTATACTTTACTAGTTTGTTCTTGATGGTTTATAACCTATTTAAGACTGCTGCATCAGGTAAATGTGCAGATAATGAAGAAGCTTCGGCTCCTGCATTACATTCACCTAAGAAACGTGAAAAAGGTGAAGGCTTACACCGTTGGCTAGAGAGAAAACCTGTTCAGTTCATGGTACTTTCTACTGTGGCTATTTTAATTGGTGGTGCTTTCGAGATCATTCCAACTTACTTGATTAAATCAAATGTGCCAACCATTGAAAGTGTGAAACCATATACACCACTTGAGCTACAAGGTCGTGATATTTATATCCGCGAAGGATGTAATACGTGTCACTCACAAATGGTTCGTCCATTCAGATCTGAAACGGAGCGTTATGGTGAGTATTCTAAAGCTGGTGAGTTTGTATACGATCATCCACATCTTTGGGGATCGAAACGTACTGGTCCGGATTTGGCTCGCTCGGGAGTACCTGGAGGTAAAATGTACAAGACCAATGTATGGCATTATAACCACATGTTGGATCCACAAAAGATGAATGCACAATCAATCATGCCGAAATATCCTTGGTTGATTAAAGATGAATTGGATATTTCATCAACCCCAGCGAAGATCAGAGCAATGACCACACTTGGAGTTCCTTACGATGAAGCTCCATATCCAGCTAATTACGATCAGGTGGCAAACGATGATTTGAAAAAACAAGCCAAAGAAATTGCTGCTGATTTGAATGCAAATGGAATTGATGTTACAAGCGACAAAGAGATTATTGCTTTGATTGCTTACCTACAGCGTTTGGGTAGAGATATATCAGTAAAAGAATAAAAAGATAAGAGGTTAAAGTTCCCTTTTAAAGAGGGGACTTTTAACACCTCATCTAAAATCTAAGAAATATGAAATTAGTTAGTCATTACTTACAAGGCATATCAGATGTGGGATTCTTTCCAAGCATCTCATTACTGATTTTCTTCCTGTTTTTTGCAGGAATGGTTTGGTGGGCTTTTAAGAAAAGTAACAAGGCCTATTTCGTTCAAATGGAAAGCTATGCTCTTGATGAAGATGATATGGATTCTTCTGAAATAAATAATAATTGACCCTAAATCTATACCAATGGATAACGATAAATATATTGAAGAAAACAAGCACTTGATTAGCGATCACGACTACGATGGTATCAAAGAATTGAATAATCCAATGCCAACATGGTGGCGGTACCTATTCTATGCAACCATTGTTTTTTCGGCAGTTTACATTTTCCGCTATCATGTATTCGGAGATGATTTACAGATTGCAGAATACAATAAGGAAATGGCCCTGGCAGAAGCAAACAAACCAAAACCTAAGTTTGATGAAAATGCATTGGTTTTAATGACGGATGCAGACAATCTTGCCAAAGGAAAAGAAATCTACGACAAGAACTGTATTGCATGTCACGGTGCAGTTGGAGAAGGAAATGCGATTGGACCGAACCTTACTGACAAATACTGGCTAAACGGAGGTTCTTTGCAGGATGTTTACCAAATTATTAAGGTGGGTAAGCCTCTAAAAGGAATGTTAGCCTGGCAAAACCAACTTTCACCAGAACAAATGCTACAAGTTGCTAGCTACACCATGAGCTTACAAGGAACTAATCCTCCTAATGCAAGAGAAGCTCAAGGCGAACTGGTAGAATAATAAATCATATAAAAGAGTCATCAGAGACCCCTGATAGACTCTTTTGCTTTTTAGATTACAACAACAAACAAAACAATGGCTCCTGAAAATCCTTACAACACTTATCGTGATCAGTTGGCAACACTGAATGATAGTGGAAAAAGAAAATGGGTTTACGCCCAGAAACCTAAAGGTAAACTTTATAACTATAGAAATATTGTAAGCTATACATTACTTGCGTTAATGTTCGGCTTACCATTTGTAAAAGTTGGTGGCGAGCCTTTGTTTCTTTTAAATGTTCTGGAGCGAAAGTTTATTCTGTTTGGTGTAAGATTCTGGCCTCAGGATTTCCACATCTTTCTTTTTTCGATGATTACTCTATTTGTTTTCATCGTATTTTTCACAGTTAGCTACGGTAGAATTTGGTGTGGATGGACCTGTCCGCAAACTGTTTTCATGGAGTTCATCTTTCGAAAAATAGAATACTTAATCGAAGGGTCACATCAGGAACAAAGAAAACTAGATGCTCAATCCTTTAACTTTGAAAAGTTCTGGAAGAAAGGCTTGAAGGCAATTCTATTTTATGCTATCTGCTTTCTTATCACAAATACATTTCTGAGCTATATCATTGGAATAGATGAATTATGGAAAATCATAAACGATCCGATTTCTGAACACAAAGTTGGATTTACCATAGCACTTGCATTCTCAGGTGTAATGTACTTTGTATTTGCAAAATTACGCGAACAAGTGTGTTCAATGATTTGTCCTTACGGCAGATTGCAGGGTGTTTTATTAGATTCCAATACCATTGTTGTAGCCTACGACTATAAACGTGGTGAGGAACGCGCTCCACTTGAGGCCGGTGAAGATCGTGAAGCCGAAGGCAAAGGTGATTGCATAGATTGCTATCAATGCGTTGATGTTTGTCCAACCGGAATAGATGTTCGTGATGGAACACAATTGGAATGTATCAACTGTACTGCCTGTATTGATGAATGTAATTCGGTAATGGAATGGGTCGGAAAACCTAAAGGTTTGATTCGTTTCGATTCTGAGAAAAATATCGCCGAAGGCAAGAAGAACAATTGGCCAATTCGTAAAATTGCTTATACAATAGTACTTACAGCATTAATCGGTGTTGTGATAGGATTGTTTGCCTCAAGAAGCGATTTGGAAGCAATTATTCTGCGTACGCCTGGCTTAATGTTCCAGCAGCAAGACAATGGTAAAATCAGTAATATGTATAACTTTAAGGTGGTGAACAAAACTACCGAAGAAATGCCAATTCACTTTAAAATTATGGATCACGAAGGTGAGATTAAGGTAATTGGTGAAGAATTAAAAGCTGATGCAAGCTCAATAAGAGAAGGTGTATTTTTTGCCATTCTCCCTAAGTCGGAAATTAAAGGCGATAAAGTACCAATTAACATTGGAGTATATGCAGATCAGAAATTAATTGAAGAGGTGGAATTAACTTTTGTTGGGCCAAATTAATGGACTGATAAATATATAGAGAGTTATAAGATGAAGAAATTGAATTGGGGAACAAAACTGGGAATCATGGCATCGATATACGTTATTGGTGTATTGATTTTTGTTGGATTTAGTACTACTCAAAAGATAAATCTGGTATCGAAGGATTATTATCCTACTGGGGTGAAGCATCAGGATAAAATCAATAAAATTAAAAATGCACAGCAGTTAGAAAACCCTATTAGAATTGAACAGGTAGGAGAAAATATTGAAATCACATTTCCTGCCAATATGAAATCTGGTGTAGAAGGTGATATTATTGTGTACCGACCTGCCGATTACGATTTAGACTTAAAATACAAGTTAGCCCTAAACGATAGTGGCGTTTATGTTTTAAACACAAACAAGTTGCTTAAAGGCAGATACACTATTAAATTAGATTGGGTTCATAATAAAATTCCTTACTACAAGGAAGAGGCGATTTATTTGAGTAAATAAAAAATTTAACCACTAAGGTTAACTAAGTTTAACACAAAGGAAAGCTATACTAATCAAATTCATTGTAGGTTTATAAAATCAAACTTTCTAAGTGAAAATTACTTAGTGTTACTTTGTGAAAGTACTTTGAGATTACTTCGTGGTAAAAAACTTGAAAATGGTATATATATCAGCATTAACACTAGGACTTTTAGGCAGCTTCCACTGTGTTGGAATGTGCGGTCCTATAGCATTGGCAATTCCATTAAAAACAGATTCGTGGTTAGCCAGAATCTTTGGTGGCGTTTTATACAATTTAGGTAGAGCAATTACCTATGCGGTAATGGGAGCGGTATTCGGACTTCTGGGGCGCGGATTGGTGATGAGCGGCTTTCAGCAATGGGTATCCATCATTATGGGAGCCATCATGATTCTTTCGGTAATCACACCATCTATCTATAAAAATAGATTCAATGCCGATAAAGGAGTATTCTCATTCGTAGGCAAATTAAAAATGTCATTGGGAAAACTGTTTGCTCAGCGAAGCTATGGCTCATTGTTAATGATTGGATTATTAAATGGTTTATTGCCTTGTGGATTGGTATACTTTGCCATTGCAGGTGCTATCGCAACTGGTTCTTCTGTTAGCGGTAGTCTGTTCATGTTTATATTCGGACTGGGAACTTTACCAATGCTTTTGGCAATTTCTCTTATCGGAAACATGATTACACTGGAACTGCGCAAAAAAATAACCAAACTGATTCCGTATGCAATTGTTTTTATTGGCGTGCTATTCATTCTTCGTGGATTAAGCCTGGGAATTCCATATTTAAGTCCGCCAGAAAAAGCCATGACAGTGCCTGTTGAAGAAGCTCAACAAGAAAAGCCTTCTTGTTGTCATTAAACAAGCTAGTGCCTCAATGTAATATATTTGGCATGCATAAAGACTTCTGGTGCCTGGGGTAAACCAATTCAATGTTAGGGAGCCATATTAAATGACTTTCATTTGGCTTACCCTGACAGATGTAAGTACATTAAATTTAAATAAGGTTTATACAAAATTTGAGACACTAGTCTGAAATATGCCAGCAACAAAGAGTAAGCTTAAAGAAATAGGCAGGATGTCTTCCCCTGAAATAGCTTGACACAAAAAGTCAAGAGCATGAAGAAAGGAAAAGAAGCCATGTTAACCGATAACATGCAGGGATTTATTCAA
>NZ_JALPNU010000023.1 GCF_030851345.1 Marinifilum sp. D714 | reverse complement strand
TTTTTTCATGACTAAATAGTTTAATGAATAAATACTTAATCAAGTTACAACCTTATCTCTAAGCTACCGCTGTAGGCGGTTTTTGTTCAACTTGTTTATAAGCGTAATATACTTGCGTTTATTTCTCCATTATTCATCCAATGTATTGTGTTTATACCCCTTGCTGGTTCGAGCTTATAGCCGAACCTCTGCCACTGGGCAGAAAAGCATTCTGCTACGCAAAACACGAGCTACAAGCTCGCGCTGGCAGGCTTTTTCGTATCCGACCTAAGTTTCGTTATAATTATTTATACTTATTATTGTTGCTTTACACCCCATTTCTATTAATTCATCTGCTTTATAAAAATCATATACGTTACAGCTATATCGTGATGTTTCTATTAAAATATCAGGGGGATTATTTTTAAGGGAGAACTTAACCATTTCATTTCTCATTATTTCGAATGACACATTCATGATATCAAAATAACTTAAATCATTATTCTTATTGCCAGAGAATAATTCGCTCAAATTCTTGTTGAATTTATTAATAGTGCTTTGGTAAAAAGAATGCCGTTCTTCTTTCTTTTTCTTCTTTTTGGGTAGGGGAATATCTGCATTAACATTAACTGCAATCAAAAGGTCATCATCAATTCGTTGGGCATGATTGATAGGAATATTATTTACTACACCACCATCAACAAGGATAGAACCTTCATTTTTCACAGGTGTTAAAACATTTGGAATTGCTATCGAAGCACGCATTGCATTATACAGACTTCCGTCTGTGAAAAGGACTTCATTTTTACCAATTAAATCAGTGGCAGTTGCAGAAAACTTAATCGGTAAGTCCTGAATTTGATAGTCAGGAATGAAGGTTGATAATTCCTCAAACACTTTGTCTCCTCTAATAAAACCACTATTAAAAAGTGTAAAATCCACTAATTTAAAAATGTCAATTTTATTGAGATCTAAAATCCATTTTTTAAACTCTTTAATTTTTCCAGCAGCATAAATTCCACCAACAACTGCTCCCATAGAAGTTCCTGTTATAGAATGAATTTCATAACCTTGCTTTTCTAATTCTTCCAAAACTCCTATATGTGCAATACCTCTTGCGCCACCTCCTGATAATACTAATGATATCTTTTTCATTTAAGTAGTTTTCGTTTTGTTTCTAATTGGTTAGAACGGTAAATTGTATGAGTAGTGGCAGTTTGCGGGCTTCTTTCCTGTCAAACCGCTATGCAGTTTGATCGGGCTACAAACCTTGATATTTACTACATCTCCTGCCATTACTTATACAAAATGTTATGCGCTTTTTTTCTTTAGATTTTCAATTAAAAATTTCTTTAATTCCATTGGTATTCTTAATCGTGGAGCTATAATTTGAACAGCGTTGTTTGGGGTAATATTTAAACAAGATTTTATTTTAGGCTCTCCTTTTGCAATATCTTGATTCATAATTGCTGGTAATAAGTTTAAATACTTTATCATAAACCATAACTCACATTTCCCCCGAACATATAATTTTGTATTACCTACAGGTTTAATCAAGCTTAAACACTCTTTAAACTCTGTATATTTTGGAAAACTCTTTACACCTGTACATTTAACTAAGTACTGCTGTATATTACTCTTGACAGTAACTTTATCCCCAATATTAACATTGAAAATCTGATTGAAATCTATGTTGTTAAGATTGACTGGAATATTATTCTTTCGGTAGTATAACAATACTGATGTTAACGGTTCTATTGCCTTGTGAAATTCTGCAAGTGATTTTACAAACTCCTTAGAAATTCTCGCAATAACTTTGTCATCATTTATTCCAAATATCTCCCTTAAGCATCTAGAAAATAGAGTCCTTGACACTAAGTAATTTTCTATGGAATAGAATCTAGTAACAAAAATATTCTGGTCAGAAGCGTACTCTTCATTCAATATGTCGCTAAAATCTTTATCGACGAAAAAAAGTATTCGTTCTTTCTTGTACACACTCCAGTTTATTTTGGAATGATTATAATAAACTCCAGCCTTATTCTTGGAATTGTAGAAATATATTCTTTGACCTTTTCTTTTATTTCTTTCAATGTAGTTTGAATAAAATGATGGGTCATCTTTCCCCTCTAAGAAAACGTGAATCGAGTTATCAGCCTGTTTATATTGCTGCATAAATTTGGTTTGAGCTGTAACTGGTGATTTTGCCGCATTTTTTAAATATTCTAAAAACCCCATACCTGCTATTTAATAAATGAGTTTAATGCTGCTGCATATACTTCCATTTCATTTTCAAAAATAAATGGGGAATGGGTTACGGCTAAAATTCCATCACAATACTCATTACTGGAAATATCTAGCAAGAATCTTTGCTGCCAAGGTACAGAAAGGGATAATTCTGGCTCATCAATAATTATAAAGAATTTCTTTTCCCTTGATAAATAAATATGACTAAATAAGGAAACTATTTGTTTCTCTCCTGAACTGAGGTCTTTTAACTCAATAGTTTCTTTTTTCCTAATTCTAGATTTAATATATGGATGTACAGTAATTTTGAAGTTAATATTATCATAAACGAATTTCTTATTGGCTGAAAATTCGTTGCAAATTGAAACAAACCTTTGAATATCTTTTTCTTCATCCATTAGCTCCTTGTAAATTGCTGAAAGCCTATAAATGAAATAAGCAACGATTTTATTTTCTTCTCTATCAATTGCACCTTTGTTGTTAACTTCATTTACAAAGTGTAATAGTCGATTTTTCTCCTGTTTTGACAATACAGATTCATCAATTCTACTTAAAATAGAACTCAAAGCAGTTTCGTTAAACGTTTGAACTTGCTCATATGATATGTTTTGATACGTCTTGTTTATTACATCCCTAAGATAACCACCTGTAAGGTTATTCTTAATTTTATTACCTAAATCCTCTTTAATCTCATATAGTCTTCTATTAATTTTATCTTCAACATCTTCCATTCCAAATTCAACCAATTCTACATAGCTTGAATCATTGGGTTCTCTATGACGTTTCCTTTTTCGAAACTTATCAATGTCTGACTCCATATCAGGAAAGATATTCTTCAAGTCTTGTTCTATTCTTCGATAAGTTGGTAGATAAAGTATTTGTGAATCAATTAAATTTTCTAAACTCTTACCCTTTGATGGGATTATTTCATTAAAAAGGGTGAGCTGTTCAGAATTTATCATATTTGAAAGTTCAAATATTAAATGCGATGGAATATTAAGTCTATCAGCTGTATACTCAAATTTGAATGGATTCTTTATAATTTCAAAAGGGTCGGCACTTATTAGGAGTTCGTATATTTTGTCTTTAATATTTGACGGATATCTTTTAAGATAACGTTGAAACTTAGATGAGTTTAAAATATCAATATCCTGTTTTGTTATACTAAACTCTTTTTCGTTTACAATTGCACCAATACTACCGAAATTGTATCTAAGTAATTTTGTCCATTGCCTAGATAAGAAGAAGTAAATCAAGTTTACAATAGTGGTCTTTCCAGAACCATTTTCTGCAACTAAGATTAACTTATTATTTTCTAAAGGAATCTCGTAATCGTACTCTCCAAATAGTTTGGTGATAGTTATTTTTTCAATTTTCATATTATATTATTTTGTCAGCATCTCTGTGTTTTAAAATTGCGCATAACGGTTGGCTAGATGAAGCGTATGGCACTTTAACGAACCAAACCTTCCAAAACTCCTCTGAGCCAAATCTTTTATTTGTTTTTATCTTTTCATTCCTAAAGCCAAATCAAAGATTTGGCGGTATTCGATTAGTGAACTACACTTCCTAAAAGCTACGAACGCCATATGCTTTATACTAGCGTGTTGTGCAACGTATTTTTATTCAACGTAATGATTATCACTTCCAAAAAAATATTCTTCTGTTTTTTCAATATCAAACTCTGTTATTTCACCATTATTTGCGTTCATTTTAAAATGGTAATAAACTTCTGGAAAACAACTTGGTCCAGCTATACTTCCTTCTCGAATTAATGTATTAGTAGACCAAACAAAAGATTCGGTTCTTTTGTCAAACCACAAGTCGATATTCAGTTTTTTGTATGGGATTTTTCTACGAATTAATTCCGAGTGTACAGAATCTATTGGTATTATTTTATCAGCAAATTCCGCTTTTGGGAAATCAATGTCTTTAATCAGTTTTCCATTTCTGTCAAGCATTAAATTCAGTCCAATTATTTCAATTCCGATTTCAGGTTTTTTTAGCTCATAAACAACTGAGTAAATTGGAAAATCTAATATTGTGTCGCAATCAACCTTTTGTTTGTCTTGACCAAGAAGTGCTAAGATTTTACTTTCGCTTTCTGTTCTTTCTATTTCAATTGGCTTGTCTGATAGGACATAACCACTTTTAAATTCTAATTCTTTAAAGTTTTTATTTCCTAATCTGCTTTTTAAAAAAGAAGTAATTTTATTCTGCATTTCAGTTGGAATTTTGTCTATATTTTCAAATTCAGCAGAATAGCAACTATTTATATATTTATAACTTTCTGTTTTAGAAGCTAACTGAGGATATTTTTCACGGGAAAATTTATCGCAAGAAGCGAATAGAATCATTAAAAACAGAAAATTGAATATTTTGACTTTCATTTCAATGTTTATGTGATGTTCGGATATGTTGCACAACTTATAAATAAACACAATTGCGTTTATTTCTCCATTATTCATTCAATGTATTGTGTTTATCCCCCCATATAGGAGTAATAAACACAAGTTGAATTTCTTGTCAATCAAATTTATGAAAATCCAATAGCAAACAATAAGATTACGAGAGTAAAATAACCAGCAGACATAAAATAGAATAAGTCTACATAATTATGATTGGGTAATAAAAAAGCTGTGGCACTCCTACCACAGCTTGGTTTTGTTTGTTCCTCTTCCAATACCATTCAACCTTTACCAGAGTATGGAACAAACAAAGTTTTTCAATACTTAAATTACCTCTAAAGGAATGGCTTCCATTTCCAAATACAGTTTGCTTCGTTCAGAAGCATAGCGGCGGATTGGAACATATAAAGTTTTGTAATTGATATTTTCGATAATGAGTCGGTGCTCTCCTTCCGGGAAATGCTTGAACCTAAAAGTACCGTTCGCGGTAATGTGGGTAGTCAAATCCAAACCTTCTACCGAAACCTTGCCCAGGGCAATGGCTTTGCCGGTAGCCTTGTCTTTTAAGTAGCCCAACAGATCGTAATGGCGTTGTACTCCCTTGGCCTTTTGTCGGGCTGCAAAATAGTAATTCACAAAATCAGGATGAGTAGTACGCAGGTTTTCTATGCTATAATCCAACTTGCCATTTAAAAGCTTATTGATCTTCTTCAGTAAAAGATTGAATTCATTTCTGGCAGTGGCCTTGTCCTCTTTTAAAAGAATCAGATCGGAACGTTTTTGTTCAAAGGCTTTGCCATCGGTCTCTACAGCCGTTATGCTTTCTTCGCTAGGGCCAAAGGGTGGCAAATCGGCCACATGCTGCCTGGCAATGCCTACGCACTGCTTGTAAAAATCAATCAAGTCCAATTCACTGAGGTTCCTTAAAGCATATTTGCCAGTACTTGCTTTCTCCAATATCTCACTATTTGGCACAGAGTTGGCATAACAGACCAATCCATTGCATAAAAGATAGAGCTTCTCTATCAGAGATTTCTTCACTGCATTTTTTTCACCTATCAACCATTTTACAGGCTGATCGGCTTCCTCTTTCAAGTTTAAAAGTTGCTCCAGATCCGAAGCGAACTGATCCGCCTGGGCTTTGGTGCTCACATTGGCTTCATAAATACTCGCATTCTCAGTCAAAGCCGTATTGGTTTGTACAAAAGAATCTAATTTTAAATTACTAGCATTATCCATTTTATTAAGTTTTTAAGCAGTTGTTAATCATCAAAAAGACACAGAGTTGCGCAATTATGGTTTTAGTATAAAACATCACGCGACATAAGAGATTTAATTGGTTTCGTTTGTTCATCTATCAGCACTTTCATTTTTTTGATTTAGCTGAAATCTGAAAGGATTTATTTCCTTTTCCGATGTTTCTATTTTCATTTTTGTACAATCTATTTCCATTTTTTAATGATCTATTTTCATTTCCGTACAGTCCATTTCCTTTTTCGTTGCCTCCATTTTCATTTCCGTACAGTCTATTTCATTTTCCGCTCTTTCTATTTATATTTCCGCACGATCTATTTGCTTTTCCGTTGGATCTATTTCCGTTCTTGTTAGATTTACCATTAATGATTTTTGGCTTACATGCTATCTGGAAGAATTTTCTTCCATTTGTTGAGAATGTAGACCAATCTGCAGATCATGCAGATCCAATAATTATGAGCCTAAGTTTTGCTAACAGCGAAGTACCGATGCTTATCGGAATCGAGGGAGTCATTCAGCAAATGTAAAATACACCGACCTGATGGTCTTTGTTGTATTTACAGTGTGAAGTAGAATCAGATTCTACTTATAATTTGCTACTCTAGTAGTTTCTTGGTTGAATTGTTACATAAATTTAGAGAATTATTTCTTTAATTTCCAAATAAAACTGTGATTAATATTTAATTTTTGTTTGTTTATCAGATAAATACATCCATTCACAACAACACAAAGCACTAGTATTTTCAATACAAATAGAAGGATTATAGCGGAGGTGATTTTTTTATAAAAATATTATTTTCAGCACAAGCAACTCTTCAATTCAAATAAACATTATGACACACGAATTGTGTATTGTTCAATGAGAAGTTAAGTTGTTGTTCTTTTTTAGCAAGTTTGGTTCTGTAGTCAGGTCGATCGTAATTGTATATCACCTCACCTTAATCCTCTCCTTGAGGAGGGGAAGTTGTGCAAAGATTAGAGGTTTGTTTGATCAGTTTATTTGTGAGGGTGTTTTGGGTAAGGACAAAATATATTTAAATTTCATTTCGTCGCATTAGTTATTCCAGACTTATTGAGGTTTGCAGTTGCGACGATTTCAAGACGGGGCTACTACCCCAGGGCAGCGGTCGTTTTCTCTCCCTTGCCCTGGGCTGTTGCTGTTTGCCCTTCAGGCAAATGGATTAACTATGAAGCTACTCTTTATACACATTTATTTACATGAATATTATGAAACAAAGAATTACCTATACAATATTTTAATCTCTTAATTCTCCCTTTTCAGGGGAGATGCCGACAGGCAGAGGGGTGCTGTTGCTTATACTACTTCACCCTTTAGTCTGTCGACAGTTTGTTCACATTAAACTCAATTTTCAATTGTGTTCACGAGCTTCGCTCCGCTACGGTTTCCTAAAAGGGAAACATTGATCTTGAAACGCAATGCTATATATTTCGTCGCATTTTTAATTCCAGACTTATTGAGATTTGCAGTTGCGACGATTTCAAGACGGTGCTATTAAGCCAGAGGGCGGTCGTTATCACTCCGTTGTCTTAGGCTATTGCTGTATGCCCTTCAGGAAAATGAAAAATTTGTGGTATGCATTTTTCCTACATCATGTGTTCTTTTCTCCTCAAGGAGAAAGATAGAATGAGGTGTTTTCTCTCCCTTGCCCTGGGCTGTTGCTATTTGCCCTTCAGGAAAATGAAAAATTTGTGGTATGCATTTTTTCTACATCATGTGTTCTTTTCTCCTCAAGGAGAAAGATAGAATGAGGTGTTTTCTCTCTCATATCACCTCACCTTAATCCTCTCCTTGAGGAGAGGAAGGTGTGCAAAGATTAGAGGTTTGTTTGATCAGTTTATTTGTGAGGGTGTTTTGGGTGCAGACAAAATAGATTTAAATTTTATTTCGTCGCATTAGTTATTCCAGACCTATTGAGGTTTGCAGTTGCGACGATTTCAAGATGGTGCTATTAACCCAGGGCGGCGGTCGTTTTCTCTCCCTCCCCTTGGGCTATTGTTGTATGCCCTTCAGGAAATTGATAATTTGTGTTATGCTTTTTTTACGACACGCGTTCTTTTCTCCTTGAGGAGAAAGATAGAATGAGGTGTTTTCTCTTCCAAATCACCTCTCCTCAATCCTCTCCTTGAAGAGAGGAAGTTGTGCAAAGATTAGAGGTTTGTTTGATCAGTTTATTTGTGAGGGTGTTTTGGGTAAGGACAAAATAGATTTAAATTTTATTTCGTCGCATTTTTAATTCCAGACCTATTGAGGTTTGCAGTTGCGACGATTTCAAGACGATGCTATTAAGCCAGGGCGGCGGTCGTTTTCTCTCCCTTGCCCTGGGTTATAAAGATGTTTGCCATTCAGGCAAATGGATTAGCTATGAAGCTACTCTCCTCCTCATCAAATTCATTTCAATACACATGCCACTTGCTACTCCAGTGGTATAGGCCAAAAGGTCCGACCATAAAAAGCCTTGTCCCAAAACCAATGCGGCAAACCTATTGCTACGCAATGTATTTAACCAATCGACCTGTATCAGTTGGCTAAATTCAACCAGAAAACAGATAGTCAATGCCATTGCTGTCAAGTTCCTAATACTTGCTGCAGGAAAAGCAAAGGCAAGCATCCAATACATCATCAATGCCCATAAGGCATCTCCCAATCCCAAATTGATGATTTCGGGTAAATAGTTGGAAAAATGTCTTGAGGCCAAGCCGATAATGATAGTCAGTATGATTAGAAAGAAGTAGTGGAGTCTGTTTCTTTGCATTTTCAATTGGTGTTTTTCAATTTGTAATTTCCTCAAGGTTGCCGTGGAAAACAAAGTTCGACAACGAAGAGAAATAAACAAAACTTTTAATATCATTTATTCACTCCTCCACCCTTCTATCTATAAGCACCTTACAAATAAATAATAATATTAATTAATTTCTCTGTAGTCAAATGCTGTTTTCATTCGTCACAGTTTAAGCCTAGAGACTGTCTCAAAGTCCAATAATAATTGGCATTCTGATCCGAAAGTTTCGGCAGAGTGATCTCCGGATTTGAAAATCAAATGTTTCACGTCGTTGGTACTTTTTAGACAAGCTTTTACAAACCTTTAACTAATAATAAAAACACCTAAAAATGAAACAAATAAGCTTATGCTTACTCTTATGCACACTATTTATTTTTCCATCAAGAAGTGAAAATTACGATATCATCATTCAAAATGTAAATATCGTTGATGTTGAAACAGGCAGTATCGTAAAAAATAAAGACGTTGGCATTCAACAACAAGTCATAAAAAAAATAACGACTGGAAATCAGCTGTCAGCAAATGATTCTACTCAAGTTATTAATGGAAAAGGCAAGTACTTGATCCCCGGACTCTGGGATATGCATGTGCATTTTTATTTTCCTGATAAAGAATATCTGAAAATGTACCTGGCCAAGGGCGTTGTTGGCGTCCGTGAAATGACAGGGTATCGCATGGAATGGCAAGATAGCACGGAACAAAATAGCAATGTGCCTAGAATCACGTTTTCCAGCCAAATTATAGATGGTCCTACTCCATGGTTCGAAAATGAGATTCCGGTTAAAAGTTGCAAGCAGGCCATTCAAATTGTTCAAGAGGCAAAGAAAAGTGAAAGTGAATTCATCAAATTGCTTAGTTTGGTGTCCAAAGATCAATACATGGCCATTGCTAATGAATGTAATCGATTAAATTTTGAATTTGCAGGACATGTTCCCTACAGCATAGGATTAATTGAAGCGGCAAAATTAGGACAAAAATCGAATGAACACTTAAACGGTTTGCTCCTGGCTTGCTCGACACGGGAGAAGTTTTTACATGCAAGACTGGATAGCTTGCTTGGTGTTGCTTCGAAAGAAGAAAATCTATCAGGAATTATGAAAATGCAAATCATGGGTTGCACTACCAAAGCGCTTTGGTCTTTCGATCAGACAAAGGCTGATTCTGTAATTCATGAATTAAGCAAATACAACATGTATCAATGTCCTACTCTTGGCGTGAAACATCGCTTTCAATACAACGAATTGGATTGGGTATATACCGACAATCGATATGATTTTTTCCCTCCTCCTGTTCAGAAAAGATATCGCCCCGATGCGGAAAAGCTGAAAAAAATGAAGCCTTTTGAGCGAGAGTTGAAACTGCAGGAGAAATTACTTTATCAAATGCAGACAGAAGGAATAAAAATTATAGCGGGTTCCGATCAGGGATGTGCTGGTTTTAATTTACATGATGAGCTTGAATATTTTGTGAATGCCGGGCTTTCGAATGCTGAAGCACTTCAAACCGCCACCATAAATGCGGCCACTTACATGAACAAAGAAAAAAGAATGGGAAGTGTTGATGAAAACAAATTGGCCGATTTGGTACTATTGAATGCCAATCCTCTTGAAAACATTCAAAACACACGTGACATAGAACTGGTCATTTTTAAAAATACAATCATTTATCCCGATCAACTCCTTGAGGAAGTAAAAGAAGTCAATCTTAAAATTTCAAATATAGACCCTTTCGAAAAGAAGTTTGATTAAGGGTATGCGATGATTAAATCGTACAGCCTAACTATAGAGAAGCAAGCTCTTGCTTCTCTTTTTAATAAGTAAAGTATTTCCATATGAATTAAATACCATTTTGAGTTGATGAGTTTAAAGGTATAATCTAAGGATATTGCAGAAAAGTTCTCAGTAATTTTTTAAAGTTTTACATTCTGGCTTTTCTCTCCTCTTCTTCTTTCACAAGTCGCTCATATATTTGTTGCTTTAATACTTCTGAAAAGTCAATGCTTCTTATTAGTAAAGCATCAATTTTTATATTATTTTTTTCAAATTTCTCCCTTAGCATTTTAAGAAGAAGATCTTCAACCTCCTGTCTCTTAAAGCTATATATTTCTTCAATTTTATATTGCTTGAAAACTCCATCCATAACTGCTGTTATATCAGGATGAATATAATTTTTGGAACCTCCATTTTGTAGTGTACTTATAAAGTTATTATCGGATGTATAATATCGTATTGCAAAAGAATAAAAGAACTTTACTCCATTCTTAGTTACCGAAGGAATCGAATCACCTCTGACCTCTTGGTAGAATATTCTATCATTCATCAACACTGATGGTGAATAAGTACTAGTCGTTAAAAGCTTTGATACCATAGTTAAATCATTGCCTTTACAATAAAAAGATAGAATTAACAAGAAGCCTATAAGATATTTCTTTTTCATTTGTTTTTAATTTTTATGTTTTTGTCAAATGGAAGTCTTACAAATAGAGAATGGTTAGATATTAGTTATCAACTTTCAATTCAATCTCTCTGATCAGGTTTATATTGTACTTTTCTATTGGCGTTAGTTTTTCTGATATGGACTTTGAACTCATATTACTAGGCTTATACCAGTACTTTTTATTGAATACTTCTTTCAAATCTTCAGATTTAAAAGAATAACCATGAAAGGCAAATATTTCATTTCTAGCAATTCTTAGTTGCGACTTGGTAAAATTCTTAAAATAATCCTTCTCTAGTTTAGTCAATGAAATGATTCCATAATCTCTCACACTTACAGAATATTCTAAATCTTTACTGACCATGATATGCCGCCCAGTAAGATTGACATGAACGATACTGGCAGAATAAACATCAACAGAATCTTCCAGCAATACACTCGGTAAATTTCTTTCAATGGTTAATTTCTTATCAATTTTCAGGCTATCATCCAACAATCGATACTCTTCTGGGAAATAGCTTGAAAAATAAAAGTCGCCTTCCATATCTCCATATACTTCTGCCATGGAAAAATTACCGATTACGTATTTCTTTTCATCAATCGTTCTGATATCAGACACTTCAAATTCCTTATCGAATAATGTGTTCAGTGAATCGCCCGTCCATTCCAAAAATGTAGTTCTATTTAAACAACATCCATACTGATACCCAGTTAGCCAAATCAAAGCTTTACCATTCCGTCTAAAGAAACCAAATCGATTATCCTCGCATTCATCTGCAATTTCGTACAAATGCTTTTGCTCAACCCAAACTTCAGGATTCTCAACACAAATGGTGTCCGATCCACTAACAATACAAAACTTATTAAATTCATTGATGTCATATTCTCCTTTATAGTCATCAACAAATAGAATTTGTTCGAGTTCATTGTCTCCATCGATATCTATTGACAATTTATTACTTCGCTTTTGTCCAAACAGAGAAGATGGCAGAATGATTAATATGAAAATTATAAGTTTACCCATTAGTTAGCTTTTCCGTATCAACTCTCTATCAACTTCCTTTTCCACTTGTGTGAATCTACATTTCTCAACCTCTCCTTTTTCATTCAAGATAAAAGTAAAGGTAAGTTCAGGACTTACCCGATCCACTATAAATTTGGTTTTCGAAACCGGGATAAGTCTCAATTCTATCTCTGGCTTAGGCAGAAAGAACAGTTGTTTCTCCTTGAATTGAAGGTGGTATTCCTTTCCTTTTGCATTTTCATATAATCCTGAATAAGGTTTGAGGATGGTAGTGTCAAGATGAATTTCTTTTTCAATAGGCTGATTGTACAAGATTTTACAGATATCACTCGAAGGAATTTCAGTTTTAGGAGTTGAATGGTTTTGAAGAATGATTATGGTTTTATCTTTATCCGAATGTCTTTCGATATAGGTTTCGTAACCAGCCCAACTGCCTGCATGTGCAACTCTTCTTCCGTATACCTTGCTATTGGAGATTTGCCAACCATAGCCATATTTGGTTTCAGAACCATTATTTAATTTGTAGGATGAAAATATGATTTTCTTGTCTTCATCATTCACCAAATCATCTCCATAAAGTGCTCTATCCCATTTCAACAAGTCATATACAGTTGAGTTTACGATTCCATCGCCAACAATTCCATCCAGGTAAACGGTTTTGCGATTCGCTTCGTAAGGCAAAACAATTTGCGCCAGGCTGTCTGAATAAATATAGCCTTGTGCATAGTTGTCTAGGTCTTCAGGCTGATACCATCTTCTGTAAACAAATGTATTCGTCATTTGAAGAGGATCAAATATTTTTTCCTTTAAATAGCCTTCAAAGGATTTGCCACTAACTCTTTCGATAATGGTAGCCAACAACATGTAGCCTGTGTTGCTATAACTAAACTTTTCACCTGGCTCGAATTCAAGTTCTGGTTTCACTTTTTCAAAAAGCTGAATCATATTCTCATTGTTTGCAATTTTTGATTTGTCCCAATGAGCGATTGCCAACTCCATATAATCTGCCAAACCCGATGTGTGGATCAACAGGTCGTGTATGGTAATTCCTTTGTAAAAGTCCAGTTCGGGTAAGTACTTGCTGAAATCATCCTGGTATGACAGTTTGTTTTCTTTTTGAAGTTGTACAATTCCCATGGCTGTAAACTGTTTGGAAACCGATGCCAATTCAAATCTTGTCTCGATGTTTAATTGTTGTTTCGAAATCTCATTGGCCAATCCTAAACTCTTTTCGTAGATGGCCTTTCCATTTTCGGCAATGAGAACATTTCCATTGAATTTTCCTTCTTCGAAAAGCTCATTAAAAAGGGTATCCAATCGATTTACTTTGACATTATCAGTCTCTTCCTTTTTATTGTCGCAAGCACATAGAGTGAATAAGGCAATTGAGAATAGGAATAGTAGTATTCGTTTGTTCATTTAAGTTTGTTAGTTTTTTGTAGGTAGAAGTGGTGATTCTTTAAAATCGATTGAGTTTTTTGTTCCTTGGGAATAAAATATTTTTTGCTCCATCATACAATATTCATTTTCTTTCAGATTAACTCAAACAATACGGTTATAAAGCCTTGACATCAATTCCTAATGTTTAAGCTATTCAGTATTTCTGCCATAAATATTGAATCATTTTTAGTACAAAATATTTTAGACAAATGAATATTCACAAATAAATCATTATCTACCATTGTGTAAGCATACATATGCTTTTGATTTATTTTAGCTCCATTAAACTCCTTTATGTCCGCATGGCGAAACATAAAGTCACCTTTTAAATTTCCCCATTTACTATGGTTAGTTTCATATTTTTTTAGATTTGAGTAATTGGAAAAGTACTCTAATGGAAATACTGGGCTAACTTCTGGACATTCCTTACCAATCATTGCTCTTGTCAAATCAACATACATCATTTTTTCTTTTTCATTCAACTTGTAAAATAATACTGAACAAACTATATCATTCTGTCCTTTTTCACACAGATAATAATAATCTTTCCCTCTCCACTCTTTTTTGAATTTTCTAAATACACTTGTATTCATCACAATATCCACACCTTTCAACTTTGGATATTTGAAAACAACTTTATTTTTATCTGATTTAAATGAAAGAGTTAGAATAGATAAAATAGCTAATAAGATTATCTGATTATTCATATAATTGATCGTCTAATTTTAGATTCCTTGCTTTAATGTTGTTAAGGTAAGTATAACGCATTGCTCTTCTTTTTCTTTTTACCTTGGCCAAACATTGTAAAAATTACAGTGCAACCAAATTTATAAACAATAAGTCTTAATCAAAATATTTTACTCTGATAAATTTTAAGAGAGGATTCCCTACTTATAACAAGTAGGGATTTTATCAAAGGAATGATAACTCAAATCCTAATATTAAGAATATCTTCACGCAACCCATTTCACATTTCTTCATCATTTAATTGTACAAATGGTCTGAAAAATGACAAATACAGATACAATTTGGGTACTATTTTTGTTATAATCAAACAAGTATAACTCTAAAGGAAAGATGCGATGAAGAAGTGGATATTGATTTTATTAATGGGTATACTAACAGGTTGTTTAGACGATAATGACAATGACTACATCTATCACACCCACGACAACTCTGTAGTTTTGCTAAAGATTAACTATACCGATTTTGAATTTGAGGGAGGAATTGAACTATTTCTTCACTCAGAGTTTAACAACTCAGATACGATTCCGATAAGTGTTGAATATGTATCACCTGGAGATTTTGGGAGCATTTCACTTTTTTATGAACCCAGGGAAGAACTTATTTTTGATGGTTCCATAATTTGGGATGGCACTGGCTATAGAAAATTTCCCAAAAGACTTTATCATCCTGATAATTTCCTGTATTTGGATGAAGAAATAGAGAAACCTGCTGATGAAAGGTTTCAAATCATTTTTCCTGAAGAAGGAGTTGACTACCCTCTAGAGTCTATTTGGAATTCGATTAATGATTTGTCCATAGTGAATCGGTATTTAAAGGGAGGAAAAAACATTGGGATTTTCAGATATACACCAAGCGTTGGTGAAGGCAATCCCGATGAATGGAGTTGGTATGTGATTATGAACACAGTACCCGACTAACCACTAACTATGAAAGAAAAGGAGATGATGCTTTTGCATTTATCTCCTTTTTACTTTAACACTCATTTCTCACCTAGTAGAAAAGAAAAAGGCGCAATACCTTGCGCCTCATCAATTTTTATTTATATCATTAAGTCATATACATCAAACTCCAACTGATCACTTCACAGTTTTCTTCATGATTCCAATGTACGACCAATTCAGATCTCTCAATTTTATGGCTTCCTCAATTTTGACTTGTGTTTCATCATCTACATTAAACACCTCATTTCTACCATAAGCATCAAAATAGTGCAAATATCCCTCAAACATATCAAAAGTCATATGCGTCATACGCACACTACTTCCCGATGGCATCAACACACGTGTTAAGCTCCAATGACTCATCGTTTTTGCATCAACTCTTTTCTGATGAATTGGAAGGAACACTTCCTTTTCAGCCTTCTCATACTCATCGAATTTGCCTTCTACAGCTTCCATAAAATTCATGCGCATTACCGTACCCACTTCCATTTTAAAATTATCATTGGTAGCAGCAATTACCTTCATGAAAATTCTTTTGCTTAACTGTCGCGAACCAAATGACTCCTTCAACTCTGCTTTCAATTCCTTATCCGACATATTAGGGTATGCTTTTTTTGCAGCTGCAAAAACATCTCCATTCGCCATAGCCTTAACCGGATCATCGTAAATGGTAACGGTGAGGTACTGATACCCTTGTTCGCTTCCTCCTGGCTTAAGCGACCAAAGATCCCAGCCTAGTATTTCTCCATCCTTTAGGCGTTGTTCATGTATTTTTTCAAAGAAGGTTTCTGTCTCCCAATAATCATTCTCCATATCATCAGCAACCTTCATAAAATCAAAGACTAAAAATCTTTCCTGCTGTGCCATGCCAATACTGCATAACAAAGCAAACGTAACCAATAGCAATATCTTTTTCATTTCAGCAAGTATTTAGTGAATAATACTTAAGTTACATATTTTTCTCTCCCAAAACAATTCGAATTTGGCGAACCCTTTAATTTATAAGAGAAATCAAAAAAACTTGGCATGGATTTTAAACTGCTTACATTAGCATAAGATGAACTTTTGGGATATCACAATGAACTGCCTCTCGCAATTGAAGTAAAAAAGCATTCCCAGTTAAACTGGTTTCAACTTATCTATAAAGTCATGAAGTGATTTATTATAGAGAAAAATTCCACTATAAATTAATCCGCTTATAGTGGTGATAAGACTTGCAAAACAAAGCTTGAATTATTGATGTTTTCTGGCAATATTTTCGCCCATTTTTATTGATGTTTCGTAGCCGTGTCGAGTATTTTCTACAATATCTTTATCGAAAACAACTTTATCCTTCTCGAAGAATAAAACAACTGTAGATCCACCAAAAGCAAAATACCCTTTCTCACTTCCCTTCTCTACAAATGTATCTTTCTTGTAGGTTTGTATAATACTACCTACCATAGTTGCTCCAACCTCAGAAATCAAAATATCGCCATACTCTTCGGTTTTCAGAATGCTATACGCTCGCTGATTCTGACAAAATATTTCTAAACTCTTCTTTAAAGCCAACGGCGAAACCGAAAAGTACTTTCCTTTAATCTTTTTTGATTCTGTAATTATTCCTCCCGCTGGAAAATGATAACGATGATAATCGGCTGGGGCCAATCGAACAATAGCCATTGCTCCATCAACATACTTCTCTGCTAATTGACTATTTCCTAAAAAGCTATTAACAGAAAATTCCGATCCTTTTATAAAGAAAGAATCTACATCTTTAAGCGAAGGAAATGCAAGAATTTTTCCATCAGCTGGTGAAACAATGCCATCTCCAATAGGACGCTTTTTATCTTGAATTTTTCGATAGAAGAAATCGTTAAAATGTTTATATGATTTACTATCAGTTTCATGATAAATGGAAAGATCTATCCCATTTTTTTTAACAAAACGCTTGATTTGTCCTTTAGATAATCGGCTATTCATAAATCTACCTCCAACAGCCGAAACTACCTTTCTCTTTACAAGTACATGCAACGATGCTTTTCCAAAGAAAGATCCATAAAGCCATTTTAGCATACCCTTACCGGGCACTACCTCTTTTTTCACTTCACCACTCTCCCTTTCAATATATTCGATGTACTCCATAAACGTTTTGAGATTATACAAGCTACAAATTTAGCAGTATTTCAAGAATAATCATCAAATTAGTTGGCTCTTTTAGTTGATTTATCCAAGAATTGGGATCATTCACCCTATTCAAAACGAAGAATCATATTCAACATACTTTGCTATCTTTAGTTTTTATTTTATTTAGCAAATCATCATTCATAAACCCGAACATGTATAAACACTTTCCTAAGCTTAACAGTAAAAGGCTGATTATTCGCGAGATGAAATCTACGGATGTAGACATTGTTTATAAATTCAATTCTTCGGAAGATTGTTTGAAGTATATTGTTAGGGAACCATTTCAATCAAAAATTAAGGCTATCGAAAAATTAAATTTCTTTTTAGAGGCCAACAAGAAAGAAACTGCTTATTGGTGGGTATTTACTCTAAAAGAAACTGTCGAAGACATTGGATATGGTGGATTATTTGATATCTCAAAAGAACACAGCCGAGCCGAAATTGGTTATGGAATCATACAAAAACATTGGAACAATGGGTTTATGTCCGAAATTATTGATAAAATCATCCAATTTGGAAAATCATCATTATCATTACACAAAATTTATGCTTATATCTTAGATGGAAATCAGGCATCAATACAACTATTGGAAAAGCGTGGCTTCGAAAAAGAAGCACATTTAAAAGAGCATTCATTCACCAACGGGAAATATTGGGATGAAACAATTTACAGTCTAATCAACAAGTAAGAATATCATATTTCATGAAGTACATTGCAATCCTCTCTATAGGCATATTGGCCTATCTTTTTTTTAAAAAATTATGGTCCAATAAAAACTGGATATCACCAAAAAAACCTTTCCCAGGCAATTGGAGAAACATTCTGATTCAAAAAGTCAGTTTCTACAATAGCCTTACGGCTGAAGAAAAAACAAGATTTGAGTATAAGATTCAAGAGTTTTTATTAAACTGTAGAATTACTGGAATCCATACCAAGGTAGATGATACCGATAGAGTTTTGGTTGCAGCCAGTGCCATAATTCCAGTTTTCGAATTTCCCAATTGGAAATACACCAACCTGTTTGAGGTGCTGCTTTACCCCAACAGCTTTAACGACAAATTTGAAACGCAAGGTGAAGACGCCAGAATATTGGGCATGGTTGGGACTGGTTATATGGAAGGCAAAATGATTCTTTCAAAGCCTGCTCTACTTCATGGTTTCTCGAATGAATCGGATAAGAAAAATACGGCAATTCATGAGTTTGTTCACCTTATCGATAAAATGGATGGCAAGATAGATGGCCTTCCCTCTATATTGATGGAAAAGCAATACTCTATTCCCTGGCTGGACTTAATCAGCAAGAAAATTGATGAAATCTACGAAGAAAAGTCGGACATCAATCCTTATGGAGCAACCAACAAGGCCGAATTTTTTGCAGTAATCAGTGAATACTTTTTCGAAAGGCCAAAACTATTGGCCAGTGCTCATCCTGAACTGTATCAATTGCTGGAAGAGATTTTTAACCAGAATATGTCGCAAAGAAAATTGCTTCGTGCCAAACAAAGTATCAGCAGAAACAGTCCTTGCCCATGCGGAAGCGGATTGAAATTTAAGAAATGCTGTGGCAAACAGCACTATTAATTTTAAACTTCAAGAATGAATCAACTTCAAAATATTTCAATACTTCTACTCATTGCTTATTTCGCAGGAATCATGTTTATTGTTTTGCGATCGAAAGCAAGTAAAAACACCGAAGATTATTTTTTGGCCGGACGTCAACTTCCCTTTTGGGCATTGGCAATAACATTTATAGCATCCTGGTGGGGCGGTGGATCTTCCATCGATTTGGTCGATCATGGATTCAACCAGGGACTTTCCTCCTTCTGGATTTATGGCATGCCTGTGCTATTTTCCACTTTTCTGATGTATCTTTTTTCAAAAGCCATTCGCAAAGTAGGAACCATTACACAACCACAAATCATGGAGATGCGCTACAACAAAACAGTAGCTCTACTCCTATCCATTCTCATTTTGATATTCATGATTTTGGGTGTAGCCACACAGGCGGTTGTTATCGGAAAATTTTTCCAATCCTTCTTCGATATAGATTATAAGATTGCAGCATTAGTCGGAACCAGTATTGTTGTGCTTTATTCTTTCTTTGGCGGATTTAAAGGCGTTGTTGTAACCGATATCATTCAGTTTGTATTCCTTTTAATGGCAGCCATTGTGCTTTTCATATTTGCGTACAATCATTCGGGTGGATTCGAAAAAGTGCAGGAAATCGCGTTAAGCAGAAACAAACCTGAGTTCTTTTCCTTCTTCCACAATTTATCCAACAATTTTGTGTTCATCATCACTTTTGGCTGTTCGTGGATGATACAGGCCAATATATGGCAAAGAATATCAGCTGCAAAACAACCTGGCGATGCAAAAAAAATGATGGGATTAGCTTTTATTGTATTCATTCCATTGTATTTAATGGTAACCTTAACTGGCATGCTTAGCCTGGGTATATATGAATCGGTGCCCGAAGGAGGAATTGTGCCTGCCATAATTCAAGATTACATGCCTTTGGGTTTGGCTGCATTGTTATTCGTAGGTTTGTGCTCAGCCATCATGTCAACCATGGATTCCATGATCAATACCGGAGCCTTGGTTTTGAGTGTTGATGTTTTTAAGAACCGATTCAAGCCAAGCGCCAAAAACCACGAAATGGTATGGGTAGGAAAAATTGCCACACTGGTAATTGCTTTACTTGGCTTACTAATTGCCATTGAAATACGCTCCATCCTAAAAATAACCTGGATTGGTTCCGATTTTCTGGCTACAGGAGCTTTCGTGCCATTAATATTGGCCTTTATCTGGAAAAGAGGAAATTCTATGGCCGCTACCCTTTCCATTATCTTCGGACTGGTGTTTTCAACTTACAACCTGTTGGTTGCGCTTGGCGTTGCATTACCAACTGCCTGGGAGATTGCCTCAGTGCAACAAGCAGCCTATGGAATGATTGGTTCGGCTTTGATTTTTATTATTGTGAGTCTTTCAACCAAAGCTGAACAAGAAAAAGCAGATAACTTTATAAAAACGGCAGGAATGCTCGAAAAGAAATAACGAATTTAAACCATGAAACAAGCAAGCAAAAAGAATAAGAAAAGAAAATCAGCAAAAAGGAAAACCTCATTATTCCAAATTATTGCTCTTATTACAATAGGTATCGCTTTGATCTTTCTGGCTGTTCAGCCAAATTTTAAAAGATCTGCTGATCAAAGCAATAATAAAATAGAAATTCCTTTTACAAAAGAAGGTGAACTATCCTTTATGAGCAAACAGGACAATTCAACGATCAGAACCATAGATATTGAGATTGCAGAAGGTCTAGCGGAAACTGTCCAAGGTTTAATGTACCGTTATTCCATGAGCGATCAACAAGGAATGTTGTTTATTATGGATATCGAAAAAACTCAGAATTTCTGGATGAAAGAAACCTATATTTCTTTGGATATCATCTACGTGAACAGCAATTTTGAAATTGTACGAATTCATGAACGTGCTGTGCCTTTATCAGAGCAAAACATCCCATCCATTAAAAAGGCAAAATATGTAGTTGAGGTGATTGGTGGATTTTGCGATAAGTTTGGCATTGAAGAAGGTGATAAGATCAAATATGAAAGAACTACAAACCAATAAGATCATATTCATTCTGTAATGAAACTCCCATTGCAAGGATAAAGAACCCATAGACTACAAGTATGTAATCCCATACATTTCTACTTTTTCACTATTCCAACTATTCCAGAATTTCAAATAAAAATCCCCATCAGGAAAAAAATTCCTGACGGGGACATTGCATTATTGTTCGACCCTAATTTTTATTATCCTTCGGTACCATCTGTAGTTTCTTCCACTACAGCTTGTAAAGTTACATCTTGCTCTGTTTGATTGGCAGCAGTAATTGCAATACCTTCTACAAGAGCAGACTCAAAACCTTCTTTGGCATACTCAACATTATAAGTACCTGCATCAATACCCAAAACAGTGTATTCGCCATTCTCACCCGTAAATGAAGTAGTATAAACAGTATCAGCAGCAATAATCGCTACCTCAACACCTTCAATTCCTACTTGCTCAGCATCGAATACAGTACCAACCAATCTACCTGCAGTCGATAAGTTAGAAGCTTTAATGGTAGGCTTAAAAATAAATCCGTTAATTCCTGCAGGAGTATCAGGGTTACCCTGTACAACAAACGACTTGCTTACATTAAAATCCAATAACAATTCGGCAGTTAAACCACCAGCAACCTCAACAGATGGATCAATAAAAATTTTAATACCGGTTTGTGCTCCACTTGGAACTTTCAAATCATACTTGGTACCATCTTTCAGTACAATTTCAGCTTGGTCAACATACAATCTGATTAAATCATAAGAACCAACCTCGATATCCATATCTACCAAATTAGCTGTTACCCCATTGCTTAAAGTAAGCAAATTGAACGTTCTTTCTTCTTCGCTTAAAAGAACAAACGGATTCTCTTCTGATTCGCCACTTTTGCGAATTTCAATTTTATTGATCGTAACATTTGCTTCAGCTACCAAATCGGTTGGAAACGGAGCATCAGTTAATTCAAGTTTCAATTTTCCTGTTGTAGCATCTTTGCTTGATGAATCATCGCATGCTGTAACAAACACTCCAAACACAAATGCTGCCAAAATCAACAATACATTTTTCTTCATAGTTCTTTTTAATTTTTAATTATTCGTAATGGTATATTGCTTTTATCTTTTCTAAAATTCAATTTCATGAGTGCAATTAATAATTTTCAAAATCATTATTACTACACCGAATAAATGATCTTATCCCCTACATTCATTTTTATTCTATCAAAAATTTCATTCTGCAAGCAATACTTTTTTCATATAACTTCAGTCATAAACTTTAGTTTGTTCAAGTTTATTTTATGGCTCACTGATGTTAATAGTAAAAACCCTTTAGAATTGACGAACGACTACAATTATACGACTAAATAATTAATTTTCCTGATAAAAGTTACATTATTTCATTTACAGCCTATCCATTGACAGGTTAATTTCTCTTAAACAGCAAGATGATCAGTTACATATCCAAATGCTTTGCATACAAAAAAAAAGACACTGATAAACAGTGTCTCTTGTGCTTCTATGGCCCCGACTTAATAAACCTTTTGATTTACTCTAATTAGAGAACATTTTTACCAGCCACAAAATCAGATACAGGCCAATCCCTACTCCAAAAACCAATACCGATACTACAAAGGCAACTCTAATAAATGTGACATCCCAGCCCAATTTTACGCTTAGCCACTCTGATACTCCTAAAATCATATGTCTTTCTTTTTTTGATGTTTACCCTAATTTAATAGTTTTTTGGGAGGTAGAATTACCTATTAGTTGAAATGAAGTATTTACATGCTAAAGGCTTGGAATGAACTGATGTCAGAAATCTGCAAAGTGGTTCTGTATCATCAAAAAGCTTTTCCGTATCATATAATGTACTTTCCGTGATTAAATTCATAGCTTTCGAGAACTACAATTTCATTTGTGCACACAAAACCAGTAGTTCCGCACCCAATTTGAGTACTTCCGCACAGGTCGACAACATCTCTTTATGTGTGCGGAATAAATTTCCGGGCGTGCGGAAGGGGCACTTTTGCGTGCGGAAGAATTTCCCGGGCGTTCAGAAGAAATATCTCTACGTGCGGAACAAAAAAATTTGCATTCGGAAATACTTCCAAGATGTGCGGATGAAATACTTTGCTGTGCAAAACAAGTTTCTTGGCGTGCAGAAAAGCTTACTGAGCGTGCGGATATACCATATTTCTGTGCAGAAACATAAAAGATCTATTCAATAAAAATGGAGAGTACTGCTACTCTCCATTTTACAACTATAACTGCAAATTATTAATAAAAAAAATTGCAAAACTATTTCATACTTAATTGTGCTATAAATTCGCTTCCTCAGCCTTAGCTTTACGATAGGCAATCATTCGCTCACGATTGTATTTACTAACGTAAGCCTGACGTTTTTCTTGATTTTTTCGGAATACAAACTTCCCGTAATCTCGAATCTCACCTACTACCTCTCGCAAGAGAGTATAGCATTTATCTCTAGTCAGTTTAATGTCATCCTCGAAATACATTTTACCATTCACCTCGCCCAATAGGGTTCCCATTCTATCGGCAATTTCGGCTGCTTTATCCAATTTTTCCACTTCAAAATTAACGGCCGTTAGCAATTCCACATTGTCTTTTCCCAATACCGACAAGCTTGCCATATCCTGTATGGTATCTGCTTTCGAATCTCCTTCCTTAATGGTCGACAGACGCTTTAGCAAATCCTCACGATTTCGGAAAGCAAATTCCATAAAATCGATAAGTTCGTCATGAAGTTCATACATGGTCGGAGCTTCTTTTCTCCAGTTTTCAATGGCCACTTGCTTCAGGGTTTGCTTGGTTTCCCAATTGGCCTGTGCTGTGCGCATGGCTCCCGTAAGGCTTAACAAACGTTCGAGCTTGGTAGCATCGAAATTAAAGGCCTGTAGCATAGGCAAATCTTGCGTGGCGCGAGAATGCAAAGATTCAGCCTCTCCAATAAAAATCCAGTACGGAATGTCACAATACTTGATATTTTCTTCAGGTACTGCTTTAATTTCTTCCAGGTGATCCAGTAAATTTTGCTGATCAGACATAATAATACATTTAAAAGATTAATATTATCCTTCTCCACAAATCCTTCTCCAAAAAAGATAAATTTAAACAACCGAGATGAGTCAATTCTCAATTTTACCATAACACTAACTAATCTATGAATAAATTTATTACTAAGAAAATTTTTTTATTGATTTTTATTTATACTTGTTCATTTTTTATATTCAATTAAAGCTTCTATCCCACTACTCATGCCTGTTTTAAGTCAATTTGAAATATTTTATTTTTATGCAAAATATATTTTTAAAAAGGCAACTTTTCAATGTTTCTTTTTCAACCACTTATAAAATATAATCTTTATCTACCCTAAACTTTATGAAAAAACTAATAATATTCTTATACCATTAAAAAGTGAAGGGGACGTATGATTTTTCTGGGTTCACAAATTCTAAATAACAATCAGCATCTGGCACAATACACAAATTAGCTCCCAAAGTGCAAAATATATTTCATAATTTATAAGGTTTAAAAATTACACTCCCATAAGAGTAAACAATAATGCTTTTCTTGGAATGATCAGGCAAGATGTATAAATTCGGCAATTAGTAAATATAAAGGTTTACAACACACTCAAAATTGTATGTATTATGAAATGAATAATAAGTGGAATACCTGTGACATTGTATTTATCCTGCTTGCACAATTCTATAGCTTGTGCACAACCAAATAACAATAATTCCAAAGTTAAATAACTTATATAAATCCAAATGAATAAAAAAATCATTTTACTTGCTATGATATGCCTGTTGGCTCATCATATGTTTGCCCAGAAAGAATTGGTTAAAGAATTGAATAAGAATATTATTGAACTAAAAACAATTTCTCCAGAAGATGATTTCGATGATCTGAAAGGGATTTCTGAGTTTGTGAAGAACAAGAAACTGATTGGTTTGGGTGAAGCAACGCACGGAACCAGTGAATTCTTTTTGTATAAACACAGGATGATGAAATATCTGGCCATGCATGAGGGATACAGGCTTTTTATTATTGAGGGAGATTTTTCGGGATCGAAAGCGATGAACGATTATGTGCTTCATGGAAAAGGAAGTATTAAAGATGGATTAAAGGAACTTGATTATGGTGTTTGGTATAGGCAAGAATTTGTAGCTTTTATTGAATGGATTAAAGCTTTTAATGTGGACAGAGACCTGGAGGATAAAATTCGCTTTTACGGATGTGATATCAATAGCGAATACGGCGTTTCCCGTAAGTTAAAGAAATATTTGGCCCATCATGACTGTTTGACTGATAAGCTTACCCAGTACTTGAATATGATCATTGAGCAGGATTTGCTAAAACTATTATCCGAGAAGGGTGATAACTGGAAAGATGAAGTGCTTGGAGAGCTGAATACTGCTTTTGCGAAACTGAAGGATAAACAATCGAAGGAATATGACTTCATGCTGCATTGTAAGCGTGAACTGGAACAAAATTTTGAATTGCGAATGGACAATGCCAAAAACTGGATTGTGCTGCGCGATAAATTTATGGCAGAAAATATTGCCTGGATATGCGAGTTTGAACAAAATCGAAAGGCTGTATTCTGGGCACACAATGAGCATGTGAAGAATGATAAAGCAAAATCGGTTCAGAAACCTGTAGGCTATTACCTGAAAGAGAAATTTGGTGAGCAGTATTATTCCTTTGGTTTTGGCTTTAACAATGGTGATATAATTGGCTTTAATAGAACAAAGAGAGCTTTTGATAGTTTTGGAGTACCTGCCATATCACCTAAGAAATCGAGCGACGCTGTTTTTGCTCTGTGTAAATTTGAAAATTTTATTTTCGATGTAAGGTCAGCAAAAGAAAATGAGAAGATAAATAAATTCATTCATGATAATTTATATCACAGGGCTGTTGGAACCATCTTTGCCGCTGAAGGCAAGAAAAGACATCATTTCAGAATTGGTAGGTTGGCAGACAGATTTGATGGAATCATTTTTATCAGAAATACCAGTGCTGCAAAAGTAATTGAAAGTTGGTAGGAAAAATCAATCCTCCTCGCTCAAACTATGTGCTGAAATGCCAAGAAATTATCACGCAATTATCCCTTGCAGTACACTATAAAAAATAAACTTAAAAACATACTATTAATGAAAAAATTATTAAACCTTATATTATTGCTTTTAACCACAATAACTGTTTATTCGCAAGCAGACTACAGAAAAATACATGAGTATGGTGAATACCAGAAGAATTGGGCAAAAGTAAAATCGATTACTGGTGAATATGGAATGATAGACCGAAGTGGAAAAGAAGTTGTTCCTGCTGTTTACAAGAAAATAGAAAAGTTCACCAGAGATAATGGAAATTTAGCGTTGGTAAAATCGATTACCGGTGAATTTGGAATGATCGATAAAAGTGGTAAAGAAGTGATTCCAGCCAAATATTCAAAAATTGGAACATTTAATGAACTTGGAGAAGGATTGGCATTGGTCAAATCGATTGTTCGTACATATGGAATGATAGATAAAAATGGCAATGAAATAATCCCTGCGAAATATTTGAAAATTGGAAAGTTTAATGAAATTGAAGAAGGATTGGCATTGGTTAAATCGATTGTTGGCACTTATGGATATGTTGACAAAAATGGGAATGAAATCGTTGAACCAAATTATTCACTCGAACAGATAGAATCAAAGCAGTACAAAATAATCGAAAATTAAACTCTCCTATTTGAGGAAATTTATAAGCATACAAAGCCAATCACATGAACACAACACTAAAAAAATCACTGGAACAAGAAAGCACAGATGAATTGTTCTTTTATTTCAGACACGATGGTGCCTACAATTTTGAGAAGAAAATAATCGCAGGTAAACTATTAAAAGAAAGAGGTTTCGACAGACAAATCCTTCAAGAAGAGAAGCAGCTATGCATTGAAGAATTGCAAGCTGATTTAAAAGAAGGCGAAACCCCTGGCCTATTGTTCAAGAAAAGCAAACAAGTGGTTATTAGAAAAATGCTCGGCTGGTTAGTTATGTTTTTGCTATTCATGTCGATAGAAATAGTTGTGAATGTAACGCAACCAGAAAAGGATTGGGAATCGATGGGAATTGTTTTTGCCATTGGCCTTAGTCTGATTACATACAGCTTTTATTTCTACAAAAAGCACATCAACAAATTGATGCATGAGGGTGTCAAAAACAATGAATTACTACGTCTTCGCCTGAACTATATTCAGAAGGAGTGGGATTTTTAATATCAACAAATATATGATCAAAAATATACTAAACCTATGTCTTTTAATTCTGACATTATTTTCAGCTAAAGCTCAAAACCAAAGAACAAAAAACAATAGTGTTTTTATTGAACTACTTGGGGCGGCTGGTCATTATTCCATTAACTATGACAAAAGTCTACCTATTCAAAACAATTTTGGGATCAGAATGGGAATAGGATTTTCTCCATCATTAATTGGTGGTCATTCCTCCCCCAGATTCCCGATACAAGTAAAAGTTTACAAGAAATTTAAAAAGCATACATGGGAAACAGGTTTGGCTTTTACACCATATCTTTCGGACAATCCACATATTGGTTTTAGCGAAAAGTTGAAGGATCCTACATTAGCATTATTTGCTCAATTAGGCTACAAACGTTCCATCTTAAAAGATAAGTATTATTGGGGTGTAGGACTAACTCCACTCCTGTTTGACGAAAAAGATTGGGAAGTTTATCCTTGGGCAACATTACGATTTGGATATCAATTTTAATTGCGAGCCAAGTCAGTTCTTTAATATTTACATGTCTAGCTTCTTTGAGATGCTTGACATATTGCTACTTTTATAAAATAATCTAAATTGATTTTTATCCATACACAACTTGAAACAAACAACATAAATTTATGGGCTTATTGTATTTGTGGTATTATTATCTGATTATTGGAACAATATTGTTGACCGGTAAGGCTATCGCTTGTAAACTATTGGGAATGCACCACAATCATTATCAAATTGGTTATTCTCCCACTCTTTGTCGATTTAGACTATTTGATGTTACTTTTTCCATTGGCATTGTAATTCCCATTCCTTGGTTGTTTAAGATCTATGAAATTCATGACAATGAAAAAAGAAAACCTACTCCTATTTGGCGGAAAAGAGAATATCCCTTTACAAAGAGGTTAGGTGGAATTCTCGGTGGATTTGTCATGCTTTATTTAATTGCTACCATCCTATATGCTATAAGTTATTATACTACAAATCGTGTTTACCTTTCTATTGACAATGTTAATGAAAATGGTATTTATGTTGATTCAACAGGTTATGAATTAGGCTTTAGAACTGGTGATGAAATTCTTAAGATTGAAGGAAAGTCATATGAAAGATTCAATGATATTAAGAAAATCATGCTTCTAAATAAAGCTGGTCATTTTACCATCAATAGAAACGATTCTGTGCAAGAACTTGTAATTGATTCGAACAAAGCCATTCAAGAAATCATTTCCCAAAAGAGTGAGCTATTCTATCCTGTTTTTGCCAAATATCCCTTAAGAGTAGAATCAGTTATTCCAATTAGCTATGCATATGATGCTGGGATTAAAAAAGGAGATGAAATCATTACTGTGAATAACGATACCACATTTTTCTATCGAGATTTTGCAAAAAGCATACAATTAAATCGGAACAAAGCTGTCCAACTGGGTATTCGAAGAAACAATTCAAATGATTTGATTTTTATGGATGTGCAAAAAGATGAATATGGCACAATAGGCATAAATATCGAGGAAACCTTAAAGCGTACAAATGAAAAAAAATCGTTATTAAAATCATTAAATGCAGGAAATGTATTTATGTCCAATTATTTTAATCAAATGTGTTTGATATTTGGTAAGGAAGAAACTGTTAAAAGAAATGGTGGCTTTGTTACTTTGGGTAATGTTTTTCCAGAACCATTCCCTTTCTTAAGAAGAATATCTATTATTCTATTAGCATATATCTGCATACATATTATTCCAAGCCCAATTACAGACACCAGATTTTTGATTGCTTTACTTTTAGATCAATTCATCAAATTACCTCAAAATGCTTCAATATGGATAGGATGGATCGTATTAGTTCCTATGGTATTGTACACTAGCATTATGGATTTATTGAAAATATTTTAAGCACAATAGGTTAAAATCCAAAAAGAAATCCAGAAACTTAAATGCCTGTCTAATCATCGATCACAATTTGATTACATGTCAAGCATCTTTGGCCAGATTGGATAGAAAGACAACCCCTTTTGGTAATGAATCTAATCTTGTGTATTTCTTTAAACTTCTTTTGTGTAAGAATATTGCGATTGAAAAAAATCAGTATCTTCAAAATTGGAATTACTTACCAGTCAATAAATAATTGAGAACATGAGAAAAACAATTGAAATACTGATTCTACTCCTGATTGTAATGGCTTGTAGTGACAAGTCAAATAAATATCCTATTAAACAAGGAAGTTGGGAAAGCAAAGAAATCAAGATCGATAGTATTGAGAAGTATTTTCATGGAAAAACATACCTTCCGGTTTATTCTCACATCTATCATCATCACGAACACAGAACATTTGATCTTACCACTACGGTAAGCATCCGCAATGTATCTGTAAATGATTCGGTTTTTCTGCTTAAGTCAAATTATTACAATACAGTTGGCGAGAACATCAGGCAATACCTAAAAAAGCCCATTTATTTAAAGCCACTTGAAACTTTGGAAATTATTATTGAAGAGCAGGATACTGAGGGAGGTTCTGGTGCAAATTTTATTTTTGACTGGGCCATGAACAATGATAAAAATCCCCCACTATTTGAAGCTGTAATGATTTCTACCTCTGGTCAACAAGGTCTTTCTTACACAACCAGAGGAGTACAAGTTTTTGAATAGTCCCATTCTATCGATTTCCCTTTTAATATTGGTGTTACGAATTGGAACTTGCTCTAAAAAAACACCGCACGAGAAAACACGTGCGGTAATTCATAAAATGGTTGATAGTTAGAGTCAAGGGATTGCCTTGGCTTTATTTTTGAATGCTATTTGAAACTGCCATCAGACTGTAAAAACTGACGGGAGTAGTTCTTTATTGTAAGGATTCCAGAAATTCTGAAGTATTTCCTTTTTCTAATGCCTTAATAAATGCGGTTCCAATTATGGCACCATTCGAAAAGCTGGCTGCATGTTGGAAACTAGCTTTGTCATGTATTCCGAAACCAATAAGAGATGGAATATCAAGAGCTGCAATTTTCTTGAAGTAAGCTTCGCGTTCTTTACTGGCTTGCAATGCCCCACCCGTTGTGGCAGCTGTAGAAACCATGTATAAAAATCCACTGGCAGCTTTCTCGATAATGGCCAAACGCTTATCGGTAGTCTGCGGTGTTACCAATAAGACATTGTGCACTCCCGCTGCCTCAAATTTTACTTTGTATTCTTCCTGGTACTCTTCCAAAGGTAAATCAGGTAAGATTACGCCATCAATTCCTACATTTTGGCATTCTGTGAGAAAAGCATCTACACCAAATTTGTAAACGGTATTCCAGTAGCCCATTAAAATCAAAGGTATTTTAATTGTTTTTCGTGCATCTTTTAGCTGATCAAACAAAAGCTGCAAGCTCATGCCATTGTCCAAAGCCTGTTTGGCTGCGGATTGAATTACTGGTCCATCTGCCAAAGGATCAGAAAAAGGGATGCCAATTTCTACCAAGTCGACACCTTTAGCTTGCAATAGTTGTAAGGTTGGAAGCGTATCTTCCAGTTTAGGATATCCCGCAGGAAAGTAGATGGATAAGATATCCTTTTGTTTATTTTGAAATAATTGATCGATTCTGTTCATTGTTAGTTTTATTAGAGACGCACGGCCGTGCGTCTGTACTTAAAAAATAGTGCGTCTGTACGAAATTCAAATATTAATTGAATTTCTTCATGTAGGTTTCCATATCCTTATCGCCACGTCCCGAAAGATTCAGCACTACCACATCATCATTCTTGAACTGTATTTTTTCCAGTGCAGCCAGTGCATGTGCCGATTCCAATGCCGGAATAATGCCTTCTGATTCTGCCAACACTTTGGCGGCATTGAGTGCCTCATCATCGGTAGCCGACAGGAATTGCGCTCTTCCCGAAACAGCCAAATGAGCATGCAATGGCCCAACTCCAGGGTAATCCAATCCTGCAGATATGGAGTACGGTTCAGTAATTTGACCATCTTCATCCTGCATCAACATGGTTTTGCTTCCGTGGATAAAACCGATATCACCAATAGTGATGGTTGCTGCAGTTTCTCCACTGTCAACTCCCAATCCAGAGGCTTCAACTGCTACCAGATTCACATCTTTCTCATTCAGGTAATGGTAAAATGCACCAGCAGCATTACTTCCTCCACCAACACATGCAATTACATAGTTTGGATTTGGATTTCCTGTCTCCTTTTCCAATTGCTCGCGAATTTCTTTCGAAATAATCGATTGTAGGCGCGTTACCAAATCAGGATAAGGGTGTGGGCCAACCACCGATCCAATTAGGTAGAATGACTCTGGGTTTGCAATCCAATCGCGAATCGCTTCGTTGGTAGCATCTTTCAAGGTTTGATTTCCCGAAATTGCAGGAACTACCTTCGCTCCCAACATTTTCATACGGGCCACATTGGGTGCTTGCCTTTCTACATCCAAGGCTCCCATATACACTATACACTCCAAGCCAAACAAGGCGCAAACCGTAGCTGTTGCCACACCATGCTGACCTGCTCCTGTTTCGGCAATAATTCTCTTCTTTCCCATATACTTGGCCAATAGAATTTGCCCAATGGTATTGTTGATTTTATGTGCTCCCGTGTGGGTTAAATCCTCACGCTTCAGGTAGATATTGGTTCCATATCGTTTTGACAGATTTCCGGCTTTGGTCAATGGCGTAGGACGACCAACATAGTTATCCAATAAACGAGCATAATCTTTCTTGAATTGCTCCGAGGCCAATATCTTTAGGTAATTCTCCTGCAGTTCATCTACATTTTTACGAAGCAATTCAGGAATATAAGCTCCACCGAATTCTCCATAGTAACCTCTTTCGTCAACTGCATATTTATCTTTGTTCATTGTATTCAATTCTAATTTGTTTAGGAAGATCTCCAACTGATCTGCATTTTTCTTAGCAGGTTGCAATTCAAATCCTGAATTCAGATCCAGAGCATAAAGCTTATCGTGTGACAATTGTTTAATCTGCTCCGCATCTTGAGCTCCTATTCCACCGCTCAGGAAAAATGGAGTCGATCCTTTGTAATTTTCCAATACCTTCCAATTGAATTTTCTGCCACTACCTCCGTAGTTTTCAGTTTTGGTATCGAATAGGTAGAAATCACAAACATTTTCATATTCATCCAAGCTATTAAATTGAAAGCTATCATTCATTTGAAAGGCTTTAATCACCTCAAAACCTGCTTCTTTTACTTTTTGGCAGTATTCTACTGATTCGCCACCATGCAACTGCATGGCATCCAGCTTGTATTTCTCTCCTTTTACCAATAATACATCCAATTCTTCGTTCACAAAAACCCCAACTTTACGAGTGCTTTTGGGAAATAGGGCTGGAATTGCAGCTTCAAATTCTTCGCCAACATATCTTGGTGATTTTGGATAGAAGATAAATCCTGCATAATCGACTGGCAATTGCGTCAACTCCTTGATGTTCTTGCTATATTTTAATCCACAAACTTTGATTTTCATTTTGGTTAATTTGAGTTAGGTTGTTTTATTTCGAGTTTACCCCCCCTAATTCACCCTGAAAGGGGGATTTTGGTTTCTGCAAAAGATAAATTATTATCAAACTTGATTCCTATTACCTTATCATTCTCCCTTCGGGAAATATAAATCATCATTTATTGCTAATCTCTCTGATTAGTTCTTTGCAGGCGTCTCCCGGGGATTCTTGTTTCATAAAATACTCTCCCATCAGGAATGCCTGAAATCCTTTGTCTCTCATTTCTTTCACGATACCCGAATTACTTAAGCCACTCTCCGCCACGCGAATCATATCTTCAGGTAACTTACTGGCCAGTTGAATCGATTTATCGGTATCAACCACAAAAGTCTTTAAGTTTCGATTGTTGATACCTACCAAATCCACAAACTTATTTACATGTTCAAGTTCCGATTCATCGTGAAGTTCAAGAAGCACTTCCATACCCAATTCCTTTGCCAGGAAAGCAAAATCCATACAACGTTGAGGCGTTAGGATAGCTGCAATCAGAAGAATTACATCAGCTCCCATGGCTTTCGATTGGTAAATCTGGTAAGGATCAACAATGAATTCTTTGCGTAGAAGTGGAATTTGTAATGTTTTCCTTGCAGTATCAAAATCTTCAGCCTTTGCGCCAAAGAAACTCTCATCTGTTAAGACCGAAACCATTGATGCACCAGCTTGCTGGTATTTTCCTACCACCTCATTTGGAGTTGCAGTTCCATTGATTACACCCTTTGAAGGAGATTGACGCTTGAATTCAGCAATTACACCAGAGGCTCCTGCTTTCGTTATCGATTCTTTTGCCGAATAGCACTTTCTCTTGAAATTCTCCTCACTCATTACCTGGTAAATAGGCTGCTTCATTTTTTGCACAGCAACTTCAGACAACTTCTTCTGAACGATCTGATCTAATATATTTGCTTTTGCACTCATCTTCTAGTTCGTTAATTTCTTCAACACCTCATATGCCTTTCCAGATTCTAAAGACTCAACCGCTCTTGCAATTGCATCACCCCTGCTGATTTCAGGATGCAGACAATGAATTGCCAAACCTGCATTTCGGGTAACCACAGCATTTTGCGCATCGGTTCCCTCTCCTTTTAGGATATCAGTAAATATCTTAGCTGCCTGCGCTACACTCTCTCCTCCATACAATTCGCTTGGATTTAGTTTTCTATACCCCAATTCTTCTGGTTCTAACAATTCTTCCATGCAATTTCCAATCAGTTTTACCTTATCGGTTAATGAAACCTCATCGTAACCATCAACACCATGAATAATGGTATATTTTGAATCGGTTTGCTGCAGCAAATACTGATACAATCGTGCCAATTCCAAATCAAACACACCAACAATCTGATGCTTTGGTTTCGAAGGATTCACCAAGGGGCCCAGCATGTTAAAGAAAGTTCGTACACCCAAGTTACGACGAATTGGAGCAATATTCTTCATGGCAGGATTGAATAATGGTGCATGCAAAAAGCAGATTCCAGCTTTGTCCAAATCTCTTTTCAGATCTTCTTCCTTGCTTTTAAACTGGTAACCCAATTCTTCCATCACATTTGAAGAACCACTTAATGAAGAAACACCATAATTCCCATGTTTGGTAACCATTTCGCCTGCCCCAGCTACAACAAATGATGCTAAGGTTGATATATTAAAGGTATTTTTTCCATCACCTCCTGTTCCACACAAATCAACTCCATTGTATTCCGATAAATCAACAGAGATCCCAAGCTCCAATAATGCCTCACGAAAACCGGTCAACTCTTCAACCGTAATGCTACGCATCATGAAAACCGTTAGAAAAGAGGTGATTTGAAATTCATTGAATTCCCCTTTGGTAATCTGAATCAGAACCTCCTTGGCTTCCTCTTGTTTCAGGCTTTTGTGTTCGAATAAGTGTTGTAATATATTTTTCATGTTATCTTTTTAAGCATTCAGCTGTCAGCTCACAGCTTTTAGTATTTAAATTTCTAATCATCCTTCATTATTTGCAGCAAACTCTCCACATTCACTCATTCACTCCCAAGCCAATTCTCAATCATCTTCATTCCATCAGGAGTTAAAACTGATTCAGGATGAAATTGAACACCTTCTACATCATATTCTTTGTGGCGAATTCCCATAATTGCACCTTCCGAATCACGACAAGTAATTTCAAGACAATCAGGCAAATCCTTCTCTACCACGTTCCACGAATGATATCTTGCTGCCTTAAATTCCTGCTCAATTCCTTTTAAAACTCCTTGATCGGATTCTGTTCTGAAAATAGAAGTTGCCACACCATGATATACCGTATTTAAATTTTCGATACTACCACCAAAAACCTCTGCAATAGCCTGCTCTCCCAAACAAACACCCAAAATCGATTTTGTAGCTGCATATTCTTTAATCAAGTCTTTTAGAATGCCTGCCTCATCAGGAATCCCAGGACCTGGAGACAATAAAATCTTATCGTATTTGGCTACTTCCTTCAGTTCTATTTCTCTGTTTCTGTAAACTTCAATATCATTAGCTCCCAGCTTTCGCAGATATTCAACCAAATTATAGGTGAACGAATCGTAATTATCTAATACCAAAATTTTCATAGTCTAAATATTTTGTGCCAATTCCATTGCTTTACGCAAAGCTGCCAGCTTGTTACTTACCTCGTTTAATTCACTCTCTTCGCTCGATTTTTCAACTACTCCAGCACCTGCCTGATAATACAATCTGTTGTTCTTGCTTAGGAAAGAACGAATCATAATGGCTTGATTTACCTCTCCATTAAAACCCAAAGCTCCAATGCAACCACCGTAAAAACCACGTGCAGTTGGTTCATAATGGTCGATCAATTGCATGGCTCTGTATTTTGGTGCTCCCGATAAAGTTCCTGCAGGAAAGGTATCTCCCATCAACTGGAATGGATTGTAATCATCAGGTAACTCTCCTGATACCTTCGACACCAGGTGAATTACATGCGAAAAGTATTGCACCTCGCGGAAGGTTTCCACTTTGATATTTTGTGCATCACGACTCAAATCGTTTCTTGCCAGATCCACCAACATTACATGTTCGCTTTGCTCCTTCTCATCGTTAAGTAGTTCCTCGGCCAAAGCTGCATCTTTTACAGCATCGCCAGTACGTTTAAATGTTCCGGCAATTGGATGGATGTATGCTTTCTTGTTCTTGATTTCGATTTGTGCCTCAGGCGAAGAGCCCATAATTCGGTACGAACCATAATCGAAATAGAACAAATAAGGCGATGGATTAATTGATCGAAGTGCACGATACAAGTTAAAATCATCACCTTTATAATCATGTGAAAATTGTCTTGACAATACAATCTGGAAAACGTCTCCTCTCTTGCAATGTTGTTTTCCTTTGCTTACCATATCCATATAGGTCTTGTCACCCATATTGGATTGCTCCTGTCCTTCCAACGAAAAAGTAAAAGCTGGCAAAGTTCTGTTTCTCAACAGATCAGAAACTTCACGAATTCTGGATTCATTTCCATTTTCCACCAACTCAATAATCTTCAAGGTATTGTTAAAGTGGTTTACCTCAATGATAAAACGATAAAGAGAATAGCGCATTTGCGGAATTCCAGATTGTTTTTTATCTGTATTAAATTCTAAATCCTCGAAAAAAGGCACAGCATCGTAAGCTGTATACCCAAAAAGAGCATTTGCCTTGGTCACATTCTCCTTGTCTTCCAAATCAAATTGATTGACAAAAGCTTTCAATCGATCCGAAACAAATCGTTTGCCTTTTCCTCTTGCATCAATATATTGCCTGTTCCCAAAAACTTCCTCAATCAAATCACCATCCTTTAACTGAATACTGGCAATTGGTTCCAAGGCAATAAAAGAACTTGCATTTTCCGGACTATGATAATCCGAACTCTCCAATAGAATCGCACAAGGAAATCGATCTCGAAGTTTTAGGTACATACTCACCGGTGTAATTACATCGGCAAGCATTTCTTTTTTCAGGTATTTAAATTTTATCATGACTAATAGTTATTTCAGGACTGGTTAAAAAAAAAGCGGCCTACTGAGTTTCAGTAGGCCGCTTGCTTTATCTTTTCTTTCGTTTGATTTTAGCACATAGGGAGGACACTTCCGCTCATGGTATTTGAGAGATTACAGTTGTACCACCACCAATATTTGCTATTTAATCCGAACATTTTTTTCGTTTTTTGTCTCTACAAATCTAAAGAATTATTTTTTCAAATTCCAAATACAATTTTTCAATTCACCTTAAATTTCTATTCTCCACAAGCTCTGTATCCCTTTTAAACATTACACTTCAAAGCGAATGTGTTTTTTTTGTTAATTTTTAAATTTCATGTTTAACCTTAAGATTATTTCCATCACACCCTTTTTTAGAAGGGGTAGTATTGAAAAAAGAGATTATTTTCAAAATCTTCCCCCATATTCTCATAACAACAACAGAAAAATTAAAATTCTTTAAAAAGTTCTGAAAAGCCTGATTTTACTAACTAAAGAGCAATCTAAATTAACCTACTCAAACGTTAACGTTTCATTAAGTAAAGCAATTTAAATTTGCAGGTAAAAAATTAATTCATACATTTGAATCAGAATTAACGCAAAAAACAGTGATGAAAACAGTATCTACATACATTTCTAATTTTTATTATTTCTGGTTTTACTTTTATCCAACAAGATAAGGGCGAGAATTGATATGTAGTAATACGAAGAATATAAATCAAAGGTCTTGCCCAACAGGTAAGACCTTTTTTTATGAATAAATTGAAGCATGAGTAACAAAGCATTTACATACCGATTTTACTTTTATTATTTCTGGTTTAACACAAATCGGGCGGGATGCCTTATACCATAACTCAAGTAAAAAGTATAAACGATCCTGCCCGAAAAGAGCAGGATTTTTTTTTGAACAAAACCAAAACCACAATTTTTAACAAACATAGAAATGATTCAACCAGCTAACAGAACTCAGGTAATTAAGGAGTACTACTTCTCAGTAAAACTGAAGGAGATTGCTCGTATGAACGAGGGTGAAGTAAAAGTTCTAAACCTTGGAATTGGAGATCCGGATATGACTCCTTCTGAAGACACATGGAACTCATTAAAGGAAGCATGTATTCATCCCAAAAGTCATGGATATCAGAGCTACCAGGGAATTCCTGCCTTACGCCAGGGATTTTCGAACTGGTACAAAACTTATTTTGATGTGGACATTAATCCTGATAGTGAAGTTCTGCCACTTATGGGATCGAAGGAAGGCATCATGATAACTTCTTTGGCTTACCTAAATGAAGGCGACGAAGTTTTAATACCAGATCCGTCCTATCCAACTTACAAGTCGGTAAGCAATTTACTGAGTGGTAAAATCATTTCTTATCCGCTTTGCGAAGAGCAAAATTGGCAACCAGATCTTGATGAATTGGAAAAAAGAGATCTGTCAAAGGTAAAAATCATGTGGATCAATTATCCACACATGCCAACTGGAGCAAGAGCCAGCAAAGATTTATTGAAGAAGATTGTTACATTTGGAAGAAGGCACAAAATATTGATTGTAAACGACAATCCATACAGCTTTATTCTGAACGATCAGCCAATGAGCATTATGAGTATTGAAGGAGCCAAAGATTGTTGTCTGGAACTGAACTCATTAAGCAAGTCGCACAATATGCCAGGCTGGAGAGTTGGAATGATCTGCGGAAGCAAAGAACTTCTGGAACCGGTTTTAAAAGTTAAAACCAATATGGATTCTGGAATGTTCTATCCAGTACAACAAGCTGCCATTAAAGCTCTAAGTCATGACAAAAGCTGGTACGAATCGATCAATCAGGTTTACAAAACCAGAAGAGAGTTGGTTTTTTCATTAATGAAATTGATCAATTGTAAGCCGAGCCAGGATCAAAGTGGAATGTTTGTTTGGGCATCAATTCCTGATCAGTACAAAGATTGTTACGAATTAAGTGATGAGATTTTAAAGCAAGTAAAAGTATTTATTACTCCTGGAGGAATTTTTGGAGAGCAAGGAAAAAGATACATCAGAATTTCTTTATGCAGCAGCGAATCTGTAATGAATGAGGCAATTCAACGTATCGAAAAATCAAGAAAAAACTAAAAAATGATAGTTTCAGTTATAGGATTAGGACTAATTGGTGGCTCTATTGCTTTGGATTTAAAGCAAAGAGGATTTGCTGACAAGGTGATTGGAGTGGACAATAATCCAATGCATGCACATCAAGCCAAAAAGTTGGGTATTGCAGATGAAATACAGGATTTAAGAACTGCGGTTGAATCATCTCATCTGGTAATTCTTGCCATTCCGGTAAGTGCATGTCTTAAATCTCTTCCGCAAATAATGGACATGGTAGATCAGCAGATTGTAACCGATTTGGGATCGACTAAAGAACAGTTGATAGAATCCATAGCAAATCATCCAAAAAGAAAGCAATATGTTCCTGCCCACCCAATGGCGGGTACCGAATTTTCTGGTCCACAAGCGGCACACTCAGGATTGTTTGATGGCAAATGTTCTATTATTTGTAATCCTGAAGATTCGGACAAAGAAGCGGTTAACATGATTAGCGACATGTTTCACACATTACAAATGCGATGCGTATACATGGATGCAGAGGTACACGACAGACAAACTGCCTATGTTTCTCACCTTTCGCATATCAGCGCATTCGCCTTGTCGCTAACCGTTTTGCAGAAGGAAAAGAAAGACAAACACATTTTTGAATTGGCAAGTGGTGGTTTCGACTCTACCGTTCGATTGGCAAAAAGTTCGGCCGAAATGTGGACACCAATTTTCCATCAGAACAAAAAGAACATTGGTAAAGTCCTTCAAAAATATATCGATACACTACAGCAATTTAAAGATCGAATTGAACATGACGATTTAAAAGGAGTTGATGATTTGATTAATGAAGCCAATGACATTCGTAGGGTTTTAGATAAAAAAGAAAGAAATGAAGCTGAAACCATTAAGAATGCAAAAAGAATAAGAAGAGCCTGAAAAGGATAAAGTATTAAGGAAAAAGCAAGAAATAAACCAAATTTTTAATCACTCGGAATAAGAGTAAATATCAAAACAGAATGAGCAAAAAAATTGAAATAGCAGAACTAAGCAGTTGGCCAATCGAAAATATTGACAGACCATTAATTATTGGTGGTCCTTGTAGTGCTGAAACAGAAGAACAAGTATTGGAAACAGCAAGAGGAATCAAAGCCGCAGGAATTCCTATTTTCCGTGCAGGTATCTGGAAACCAAGAACTCGCCCAAATAGTTTCGAAGGAATTGGCGCCCAAGGGTTAATCTGGCTACAAAAGGTTAAAGCTGAAACAGGAATGCTAACCGCAACTGAGGTTGCCAACGCAAAACATGTTGAATTGGCGCTTGGTGCAGGTGTTGATATTCTTTGGATTGGCGCAAGAACTACTGTAAATCCTTTCGCTGTACAAGAAATTGCAGATGCATTACGAGGTCATGATATTCCGGTATTGGTAAAAAATCCTATTAATCCAGATTTGGAATTATGGATTGGAGCAATTGAAAGACTAAGTGCAGTAGGTTTAACCAAACTAGCTGCAATTCACAGAGGTTTTTCTACCTACCAAAAATTAAAATACAGAAACGATCCGCAATGGCAGATTCCAATTGAGATGAAAAGAAGATTGCCAAACTTGCCAATGTTCTGCGATCCTAGCCACATTACCGGTGACAGAGCTTACCTGGAAGAAGTAACTCAAAAATCGATGGATTTGAACTACGAAGGTTTGATTATTGAATCGCACTGCAAACCAGAAGAAGCATGGAGTGATGCAAAACAACAGCTGACTCCTAAGACACTTGAAGAACTTTTAGCTAACTTAGTGCTTCGTGATCCTGAAGCTGACAACGAAGTGATCAATAACACATTGGGTGAATTGAGACACTTAATTGATGACTTCGATCAGAAACTTTTGGAATTACTGGAAAACAGAATGCAGGTTGCCAAAACAATTGGTCATTACAAAAAAGAAAATAACATTACTGTATTACAAAATAAACGTTGGGGACAGATTCTTGAAAAGAGCCTTGAAAACGGGAAGAAAAAAGGATTCAGTGAACAATTCATTAATAATTTGTTCAAAGCAATTCACCAGGAGTCAATCAACCAGCAGGAAGACATCATGAATTCGTAACTTGAGATAAAAGAACTTAGATATGAGAGTTAAGGTATTTAATTCTCATATCTATCCTCTAAAATCTAACATCTATATAAAAAAATGAAAAGCATACACATCGAAAATCAGAACAGCACAATCTTAATTGGTGAATCCTATCTTAACATTAAAAAATACTTACCTGAGAAGAAGTGCTTTTTAATTTGCGATGAAAATATATACGCTCATTACAAAAGTTTTATCGATGATTTTGATCACATTATAATTGGCTGTGGCGAAGGGATTAAAACCTGGTCATCGGTAGAAAAGATTGTAGAAAAATTGCTTGAATCCGGAGCCGATAGAAACAGCTACCTATTGGGAATGGGTGGCGGATTGGTCTGTGATGTTACAGGCTTTGTTGCTTCTATCTTTATGCGAGGATTAGAGTTTGGATTCATCTCTACTTCCCTTTTATCGCAAGTAGATGCAAGTGTTGGCGGAAAAAACGGAATCAATTTTGGCAAGCTCAAAAATATGATTGGTGTTTTCAATCCTCCCCAGTTTGTAATTTGCGATCCGCAACTGCTAAAAACATTGCCTGAACGCGAAGTGAGAAGTGGTTTTGGAGAAGTGATTAAACATGCTTTCATTAAGGATAAAGATCTTTTCGAGTTTTTGAAAGACAATAAGGATGCACTGTTAAAGTTGGAACCAAAACTAATGGAAGATTTGATTTACAGAGCAGTATCAATCAAAACTGATGTTGTAAACAACGATCCATTTGAAAGAGGTGAGCGTAAAAAGTTGAATTTTGGTCACACCATTGGTCATGCTATCGAAAACAATTCTGATTTAACGCATGGCGAGGCCGTATCAGTAGGAATGGCTTTGGCAACAAAACTATCAGAAGAATTGTGTGGCTTGAATACTGAGCAAAGCTCAGAGGTCATTTCTCTTCTCAAGAAATTCAAGCTACCTGTTGATCATGAAGTTCCTGCGGGAACCATTAATGATTTTCTGATTAAAGACAAGAAAAAGAATCGCTCTTCTATCGACTTTATACTATTAACAAAAATTGGAGAAGCTTGCATCAAGTCAATTCCAATTGAAGATTTAAAAAGCAAGGTCATTCAGCTTTGCAAAGACCCAAAACCAATACAATAACCACAAAACAATGAGAGTTCGAATTCAAAATTCAAATATAAAAGGGAGCATTACTCCTCCCAGCTCGAAAAGCATGATGCAACGAGCATTGGCAGCCGCTGCTTTGGCAAAAGGTGAAACAGGTATTCTCAATCCATGCAGGTGTGATGATGCTACGGCAGCAAGCAACATTATTCAAAAAATGGGTGCCGATCTTACGGATTTGGGACACAAAATCCTTGTAAAAAGCAATAAAGAGAATGCTGCCAAATCTGTAATGGTAGGAGAATCAGGATTATCATTAAGAATGTTCTCTCCTATTTTGGCTTTAAATCCCGAACCAGTATGTATTAATGGTCGTGGAAGTATTCTGAAACGTCCGGTTCACAATATTCTTGAAGGACTGGAAGCACTGGGAATAGAATGTAAAAACCCAGGTAAAGGATTACTTCCCATCGAGTTGGAAGGTGGCTATAAAAATAATACTGCCGTGACCAACGGGGCATTGGGTTCTCAGTTCTTAACAGGTCTTTTAATGGCATTGCCTTGCAGGAAAGAAGATACGATTTTGGAGGTAACCAACCTCAAGAGCATTCCTTATATCAACATGACCATTGATTTGTTAAAGGATTTTGGGATTGAAATCAGCCATGAAAATTACAAGCGCTTTACCATCAAAGGAAATCAGCAGTACAAAGCCATAGAATACACAGTGGAAGCCGATTGGAGTTCAGCGGCACCACTTCTGGTAGCAGGAGCATTGAAAGGTAAACTTACCCTTGAAAATTTGAATCCATATTCGTACCAGGCCGACATTGCCATTTTGGATGCTTTGAAAAAATGTGGAGCAAGTTTACATTGGAATGGCAACAGCCTGACGGTTGAAAAGAAAGGATTGAACGCCTTTGAATTTGATGCAACTCATTGTCCTGACCTTTTCCCTCCTCTGGTAGCTTTAGGGGTTCATTGTAATGGCGATACAAGAATTAAAGGAGTACACCGACTGGAGCACAAGGAAAGCAACAGAGGTATTGTACTTCAGAAAGAATTTGGAAAACTTGCTGTACCTATCAGAATTGAAGGCGATGAAATGGTAATCCCGGGAGGAAGATTAATTGGCGGTATTACAAACAGTAATAACGATCACAGGATTGCAATGGCATTGGCTGTTGCCGGATTAAATTCAAAATATCCAGTCGAAATTGGTGATCATGATTGTGTTGCAAAATCTTATCCGGATTTTTTCACAGATTTGAGAAAAATTGGTGGCGGCGTTGCAGAATTCTATTTCAAAAGTCAATTTGTATAAAAATCAATATCAATGATCATAGTTAGTTCCTGTTTGGCAGGAGTAAAATGCAGATACGATGGCAATGACAACCTGGTAGCTGAAATCAAAGAACTGGTTTTATCGGGAAAAGCCATTGCATTGTGTCCTGAAGAATTAGGTGGCTTGTCTACCCCACGAACTCCTTGCGAAATTGTGAAAGAGAACAATCAATTAAAGGTGATGACAAAGGATCAAGTTGATTGCACAGCACAATTCCTGCTAGGAGCTGAAAAGGTAGCTGAGATTGCTAAAATCCTGGACTGTAAACAAGCCATTTTAAAAGCCAATAGTCCATCTTGTGGATGTGGAATGATTTACGATGGCAGTTTCACAGGAAATAAAATCAAAGGAAATGGGCTAACTGCAGAACAATTGTTGAAACAAGGAGTTGAAATCAAAAATGAAATGAACTTTAAAGAATAAAATAATACACTAACGATGAAAGTCGATCCTTCTATACACACAAGCAAATCTGGCAAAGAAACTACACTTCGTGAGGCAAGTATTTCGGATGCTCATTCACTTAGAAATTGTATTCTTTCCTATATTAATGGAGTTACCATTCCTTTTACAAGAGAGGAATTTGATAAGTCGGATACAGAAATTGAAAACTGGATTAATGAGCTAAATTCTGCTCCAAACAGCTTATTGCTAATTGCGGAATATGAAGGTGAAATTATTGGCAATATTGATGTTACATCCAGCAGAAGAAGCATGCTCAAGCATACGGGATACATTGGCATGGGTGTTCATGAAGCTTGGCAAAACAATGGCGTCGGTTCTCTTCTGTTTCAGAAAATGATTGATTGCTACGAAAGAAATCAGGAAATTGAACTTTTATGGCTACAAGCATTTGGATCCAACTTATTAGGCTTACACATGTACCGCAAATTTGGTTTTGAAGAAAGTGGTAGGCAAGAAAAATTCATAAAAACACATGATGGCGAATATATTGACAATGTTATCATGACAAAAACATTAATTTAGAGCACACATAGCATAAGAAGCATAGAACATGAACAATTTCGGAAGAATATTCAGATTAAGCATATTTGGTGAATCACATGGTAAAGGAGTTGGAATTACCATTGACGGTTGTCCGGCAGGAATTCCTCTTACAGAAGAAGATTTAATGCACGATTTAGGTCGCAGAAAATCTGGAGCAAGAGGAACAACACCACGTATAGAGAAGGATTTACCAGCCATTTTAAGTGGAACTTTTGAAGGCAAAACAACGGGAGCTCCAATCATTATCCTGTTTAGAAACAAGAATACCCAATCGAAGGATTACAGCAATTTATTGGATAGCCCACGTCCGGGACATGCCGATTTTGTGGCGCAGCATAAATTTGGAAAGAACAACGACTACACAGGAGGCGGTCACTTTTCGGGTAGAATTACCCTGGGAATTGTAGCAGCTGGTGTGGTAGCGAAAAAGATATTGGGAGATGTTAGCATTGATGCCAAACTTACCGAAATAGGTGGTAGAACCGATTTTGATGCTGCCATTGAGGAAGCTTTATTGGAACATGATTCCATTGGAGGAATTGTGGAGTGTAAAGCAAACAATCTTCCAATAGGATATGGAGAACCATTTTTCGATTCGGTTGAATCAATGATTTCCCATCTGATATTTGCCATTCCTGCAACCAAGGGTATTGAGTTTGGTTCGGGTTTCGAAGCAGCTAAAATGAAAGGCTCGGAGCACAACGATAACTTTATCGATGAAACTGGAAAAACAGAAACCAATCACGCAGGTGGTATCAATGGTGGAATTACCAATGGCAATGAATTGGTTTTCCGCGTAGCCATCAAACCAACCTCATCAATTGGGAAAACTCAGAACACCATGAACTTTGCCAAAGGAAAGGTAGAAGAACTGCTGATTGAAGGTCGTCACGATGCCTGCATTGCACTTCGCATCCCAGTGATTATTGAAGCTGCTACTGCCATTGCATTGGCAGACTTAAAACTGATCGATCAAGCTAGAAGATAATACCGATACATAATTGTTGGTACAATAGGTCACTGCATGTTATATATAGACCTATGTTTCAATCAATGAAAAGAGATGCCTTTGGGTGTCTCTTTTTTTGTATCCTTAGCATGAAATCAAGATAGGTTCTATAATATAAAGAGCCCGGATGATAGTCCGGGCTCACAACAGGCATATGCGCGTTAATTAAATGATCCAAAAATTAATGCCTGAATATTATTGTGTAAAACTTGATTACAATCCTGCACTGATAAGGAATGTTGCAGCAAATGCAATGATCGCATACAATTCCGGGAATACAGCCAATACCATTGTTTTACCAAAAATGTCATGTCCTGATCCGATTCCGGCAATACCATTAGAAGTAACACCACCTTGGTTTAAAGCTGAAAAGAATCCTACAAAGCCTAAAGTTAAACCCGCAGCTAAAATAGCAACCGCTTGAAGCATTGTCATGTCAGCGGAAATTACACCTGAACTATTAATGATAAAGAAACCAGCAAAACCGTACAAGCCTTGAGTACCTGGTAATGCACTTAAAAGCAGGAAACTACCAAAACCTTCCGGTTTTTTCTTCAATGCTCCAACCGTTGCATTTCCCCCTTTTGAAACACCAATTGCGCTTCCTACTCCTGAAAAAATAAGCATTATAGCTAATCCAACATACGCTAGAATAATTGCTGTAGTCATAATAAATCTCTCCTTTTTAAATATTAATTATTATTCGTTTTAATTTTGATTGTTACAGTTTATTTGAAAAGGGTTTATACCCTTCACCACCACCCTGAAATCCTGCATTCTTATAGAATTCTACAAATGTTAATCGCATTGGGTGAACAAATGATCCAAGCGAGGAAATCAGTATGTTTAAAGTATGGCCTATCAATAGGAAAATGACAAAGAACACAGGTCCTAAAATTTTAGACGATCCTAAAATTTGCATCGCAATATCATTAATCACAAAACCAAGAATCGCACTTGATAATCCTAATGCAAAAAGCCTGATATACGACAAAAGATCTCCAAAAATGCCTGTTACCGTTGAGTATACATCCCAAACTCCCTTTCCAATTCTTGAAAATACATTTACTTCCGGATCACTAAAAAACAAGATAAAAAAGCCTCCTATCGATAAAATAGAGTACAAGAGCACACTATTCTCAGGTATGATGCCTGTACTGGTCAAAACAGCATAAATTGTTCCTCCCAGAATGGTGATTAACCATCCAAAAGTTGCTAAAGAATAAACAAATCCATATTGTTTGATCTGATTCGCTGCCTTAATGAATAATCCGTAAATGATTTGTATTCCACCCAGCAGAAGTGCCAGATTAAACATTTTATCAGGATTCAGAAATAATGATTTGTATTCTGCAATTACCGGTATTTCTGTTTCTATTAAGTTGACTCCAAATAAGGTTCCTGAAATTGCTCCAAAAACAATTGTAGCAACACCCAATAACTGAATCAAAGACAAAAATGGTTTTATCTCATTCTTTGCTTTGAACTTGTATAATCCTGCACCAATTACAAACAAAAGTCCATAACCTGCATCTCCCAGGCAAAACCCAAAAAACAACATAAAGAATGGTGCAAAAAATACAGTTAAATCCAATTCTGAATAGGATGGCAAAGAAAACATTGCACCTACCGGCTCAAATAATTTACTAAAGCGATTGTTCTTTAATAGTATTGGAACTTTATCTTTTAAACTTGCCTGATCTATATAATGCAAGACCTTTGTTCTCTTAATAAATTCATCAACCTCGGTCTTGCATGTTTCCGGAACCCAACCTTCCAGCACCATTAATTTTTCTTCAAGCTCGAAAGATGTATTACTTACTACTTCATTGATTTTTAACAATTGAAGATTCTCCTGTTTACTCTTTTCAAGAAGAGGAATAGAACTTGCTGCATAGGTATCAAAAGCTTCATTGATTTGATCAATTTTGCATTCCAATTCCTTAATGGTATTCTCTATTTCAGTCATCCCTAAACCAGGAATATTCACCTCTTCAGCATCAATTGAAATTTCCTCGACTCCTTCCTGCACAAGAATAAAGTAAACCTTACCATTGTTTTCAGAAATCAATTCTACCGGAAGATTACTTTGAAGTAACTCCTCGAACTTCTTTTTGGATCCGATGAAAAATCTGAGGTAAATATCCTGCTCCTTAAGTTTTTGAATGCTCTCAATAGAAAATTCACCCCATGGTTTTGCAATTTCAAGCTCTTTATATGCAGCATCCATTTCTTGTTGCAATGCAGCCAAATCCTTTTGTTTCTGCTTTACATCCTCAACAAGTTTAAGTACATCTTTATTGTTGGAATCAACTCCTTGAGCTATTTCTCTTTTTTGCAGGAATTGAATCAAAAAATCAATATCAGATAAGAATTGATGCTTTACATCGTCTTCTGCCTTTTTAATATTATCCTTTTCAACTACATGCAGTACTCCAAGCTCCTGCAGTTCCTTCAAGAAATCTTTGTATTCCTTGTGATAAATAAGGAATGAGTATTTTTGCATTGGAACAATCATGATTCAGCCTCCTGTTTTTGTTGACGATTCTTAACTATTTTCTGCGAAGATTTTGAAAGGTTTTCCTCATCCTCCAAAAATCGTTTTATCTTTCTGATTGCATCATTATAACCAGGAATTTGAACCTTTTCGTAAAGATTAACTTTCTGAGTAGTTTTTCTTCTGGCATAGTTCAGCAGCTCCATTTTCCGATTATAAAACTCTCGCTCCAAGACAATTTCACCTAGTTTCTTAAGAATGCAGATTCCTTCGGCATACCACTTTGGGTTTTCAAACAAGCTGTAATCCTCGATATGAAAATCTACTTTCTCTAGAACAGGAGTTTTAACCCCAGCTATTTTTTTTGTACTTGTTTTGATATCTGCAATCGAAATCAAATTGGAATTGAACTCGTTCCAAATTCCTGGAGATATGGAGTAAGCGTCCATTTTATGCAACAGTTGCTCATCCAAATCTTTAACCTTTGCTTTTGCTCTTTTCACCTCAATACGCAAGGCTGTTTCCTTGTTTTTTATCACAGGAAGAGCCTTCTCTCTCATTTTAAGTTGCTTATTAAGACCTTGGAGAGCTGTTTTATTGTATTGAAATTTAATTGCCATTTCTATTTCCGTATTTTTCTACCAACTCAGCTTTAATACCAATCTCCGAAACAGAAAAATGACTGTTTAAAAGATCCCATGCTGTATTGGTCATTTCGTCTATATCAATGTTAATATCTATAGCCAAGAGTTTCTCTGAATAATTCTTTGCAAACTTGATGGTTCTCTCATCATAATCCGTTAAGTCAAAACCATTTTCCAACTTTGTTTTTGCATTAGCGGCATCGGCATATAAACGAATGGATGCATTCATTACCTGAGGATGATCTTCTCTTGTCTTTTTTCCAATAACAAGTTGCTTTAATCTTGACAAGCTTCGGAACGGATCAATGATTACCTTTCCAATATCCGTATCTCTTCTCAAGAACAATTGTCCTTCAGTAATATATCCCGTATTATCAGGAATTGCATGAGTAATATCACCGCCTGATAAGGTAGTTACTGCAATAATGGTAATGGAACCTCCCTCAGGAAATTGCACTGCTTTCTCGTACAATCTTGCCAAGTCACTATAAAGCGAACCAGGCATACTATCCTTTGATGGAATTTGGTCCATTCGGTTGGATACGATACTTAAAGCATCTGCATAAAGTGTCATATCCGTTAAGAGTACCAGTACATTCTTGTTTTCTTCAACTGCAAAATATTCAGCAGCAGTTAAGGCCATGTCCGGCACCAATAAGCGCTCTACAGGTGGATCATCAGTGGTATTCACAAAACTTGTGATTCGATCCAGTGCTCCTGCATTTTCAAAAACATTCTTGAAGAACAGGTAATCATCATTGGTTAGCCCCATACCTCCAAGTACAATCTTATCCGCTTTGGCACGCAAAGCTACCATTGCCATAACTTGATTAAAAGGCTGATCAGGATCTGCAAAGAATGGAATCTTCTGTCCTGTTACCAATGTATTATTCAAGTCGATACCTGCAATTCCTGTAGCAATCAATTCTGATGGCTGCTCTCTTCTAACCGGATTAACCGAAGGGCCACCAATTTCAATTTCTTTACCATCAACATCAGGGCCACCGTCTATTGGTTCTCCGTATGCATTAAAGAATCTTCCACTCAATTCCTCTCCTACGGTTAATTTGGGTGCATGCCCTAAAAATATAACTTCTGCATCCGTTGAAATTCCTTCCGTTCCCGAAAAAATCTGTAGTGTGATTAAATCACCTTCAATTTTAACTACCTGAGCCAACCGACCATCAACCGAAGCCATTTCCTCGTACCCAACACCTTCTGCGCGTAACGAACAAGTTGCTTTCGTAATGTGTTCAATTTTTGTGTGTATTTTTTGAAATGCTGTTGTTCCCATTTTCTTGTATTATTGTTACTTATTCACAACCTTAATTAGTTCATCATGATCTTCTCGCTGATGATTTCCTCAAGCTCTTTTTCGGATTTCTGAAATGATTCTGATTTAAATTCAGAGTAGTTCATCTGTTTGCAAACATTGATGATTCTCTTGAAGTATGGATTAACTTCTTCGAAGGTCTCAAAATTGAATTTTGCATGGTATACTCCAAGAACTTTCTTCATCATATACTGCTGTCTTTCTATTGAAGAAGAAGCATCAATCTTATCAAATGCATCTTGCTGTAGAATCACAAAGTCGATCACTTCTGATTTCCAGAACTCTTCATGGTAATCAACTGGCACACCATCATCACCAAGAATATTGATCTGCTCATAAGCTTCTCTCCCCTTAATCAAAATATTCTTAGCCAGAAGTATATTATCAACCCACTCCGGAGAAACATTCTCCTTTATAAAATCCTGTAATTCCGGGTATTCAATATATTTTGAGTAACTATCAACAGCATCAATTGCCGGATATCTTTTTCTGTCAGCTCTCTCCTGTGAAAGAGCATAAAAACATCTTGCTGCTTTTTTAGTTGATTCGGTCACAGGTTCTTTCAGGTTACCACCAGCAGGCGAAACCGTTCCTACAAATGTTACTGAACCAGAATTTCCATTGTTCAAGAATACGAAACCTGCACGCGCATAGAAATTAGAAATAATTGCAGGCAAATCCATTGGGAACGCATCCGGGCCAGGCAATTCTTCCATCCTGTTCGACATTTCACGTAAGGCCTGAGCCCAACGAGAAGTAGAGTCAGCAAGTAAAAGTATTTTTAAACCCATGGAACGATAATACTCTGCAATGGTCATTGCTGTATAAACAGAAGCTTCACGAGCCGCAACTGGCATATTCGAAGTATTTGCAATAATGGTTGTTCGCTCCATTAACTTTCGTCCAGACCTTGGATCCTCTAATTCCGGGAATTCAGCAAAAATCTCTACCACCTCATTCGCACGTTCACCACAAGCTGCAACAATAATCATATCAGCATCAGCTTGTTTCGAAAGGGCATGCTGCAATACAGTTTTTCCTGTTCCAAAGGGACCTGGAATAAAACCTGTACCACCTTCTACAATTGGATTTAAACTATCGATTACACGAACTCCTGTTTCCATCAATTTGAAAGGACGCGGTTTTTCGCTATAAGATTTAATAGGCAATTTCACGGGCCATTTCTGAACCATACAAACCGGAATCTCATTCCCATCTGCGTCTAGCAAAACTGCAATGGTATCATTTATTTTGTATTCCCCTTTTGCTACAATGCTTTTTACAGTATAAGAGCCTTCAAGCTTAAAGGGAACCATTATTTTATGAGGCATCCAGTTTTCCTTAACTTCACCCAACCATGAAGCAGCAACAACAGCATCACCTTCCTTTGCAATGGGAGTAAATTCCCAAAGTTTATCATCATCCAAAGCAGAAGTGTAATCTCCCTTTTGTAGCATTACACCTTCCATTTTATTCAAATCGTGCTGCAATCCATCATATATTTTTGATAGGATTCCCGGTCCAAGAGTTGCTTCCAGCATATGGCCGGTAAAAACCACCTCGGTTCCAGGTTTAAGTCCCCTGGTGCTTTCAAAAACCTGTATATATGTATTTTCCTTACTGATTCTAATGACCTCTGCCATTAGTTTTACTTCGTTTGTATGGATATAGCAAATCTCGTTTTGCGAAACTGGTCCATCAACCTTAACAGTCACAAGATTGGCAATAATTCCAACCACCTTTCCTTTTGTATTCATTGTAAGTTGTATTTTTTAAACCTTTCTAATTCTCAGCTGTTCTACTATTTCTCAAGCTAAACTCATCGGAGAATTCATAACTACTTTTAAGATTATGAATCAATTTGGTAAACAGCTCCTTGCCTGATTCATCATCAATTTTCATCCAACGATCAACCATCTCACATTTGATGATATAGGCAAGTATATTCTCAATTGTAAAGTAATTGAACAGTGTTTGCTCATCCAGAAACTTCCATCTGATTAAATCCAGCTCCTTCTCCTTTGCCGTGATGTCCATGTCAGATTCAGCAATCTGAAGGATTTCATCAGCATATGGAACATGCTCCAACAAATCTTCTGAATTTGAATAATCTGTAAGAAGATATGCAAGAACTGATTGATTATAAGTAGTTGAAATCAAATGTTTCCTTAGTTCGTAATTGTACTTTTTACAATTCACAGCCGTTAGAATATTTTTCATATTCAGATCAAACAGAAACCACTCTTTCAGAAATTTGTTCTTCGTCTTCAATACATACTCATAATAGAATTCCTGTAGCTTATTCAAATCATTTTCCTGATCAATCTCTTTATTGAATTCTTTAAGCAAATCACGCATGTAGTCAAGCAGACTTGTAGGCTCATTGATCTGCTGCTCTAAATATTCATGAGTATAATTCCCTAGTGGAATAAATTCATCCTCTTCATTAGAAAGCAGATTCTGGAAGTTTTTATTGTCGTATTGCAAGTACAACAATTTCGCTAATTCATAATCCTTTGAATGAAGCTGTTCAGTAATTTCATTTTTAAACTGCAGACTTAAATCACCATCCCCTGCCTTTTTTCTTTCAAGAACCAAATCAGGAAGTCCAGATATCAAGCAGTAGTAATTTCTTTTAAATAATGTAAAATCCATATACATTCTACTCCTACAGATTAGTCAAAAATCAACTTCTTGGTCTTGTCTTTCAAATAGCTTTTAAAGTAGTTTTCAAAACTCTCATCAGTGAAGTTAATGTGGTAACTACTGTCTTTAGGTGCAATCTTAAATCCTTTTTTTATGGTTGGTATAAAGTTGATTTCCAAACCGGCATTTAATATCTCTTTTGCTTTCTCATTAAAAAACTTAGTCAAGTCGGCTTCATCCTCCTTAGAAAGCAATAGATTAACGCTCATTGATTCTGCACTTTCGGGATTCCATTTGTTAAGCATGCTAAGAATCATATTTTGCACAAAATCTTTATCCTTAAATGCCTCCTGTACCGTAGTATCAACCTGGGCATTTACAATTTCATTTGAGATTTGATGCTTCAAAGAGCTTGTAAATTGTCGAGCGGCTAATTTTAATTCCGATTCTGTATTCTTTCTTACTTCTGATGCTTTCTCTTGCATTTGCTTGCTAAGCTCTGTTTCCATCTTTTTTGCAGATGCAATAATTTCCTCAGCTTCCTTTTTTGCTTTGCTGATAATTACCTCTGCTTCTTTCTTTGCCTCCTCAATACCTTCCAGATAAATCTTATCTGTTAATTGCTTTATTTTATCGTTTGTACTCATAATGTATTAGTTTATAGTTGCACACTTCATGTCATCATTAACTATCGGACAAGATCAAATTCACCAACAGATATTCTTTCTGTATAAAATTTATAGGATTAAGTCATCCGAAGCCAAAACAAGACACATCTTCTTGCTTATCAAGAACATTTGAAAAGGCCAGCAAATACAAGACTTACAGATCTTTTTTACATCAATAGTTTTGTTCTTATTCCTTTGAATTTTTGACTTGATGAAAGTATATGAAAAAGAAAGTCCTTAAAACAGGGGCATCCCCATTACTGACATAGGGATTACCCTACTTTTTAGGTTCATTCACGACAAAGAAACATCTGCTTAAAAAATGCCATTCACATTAATAGGCAATTCCACATTCAAAAAGAAGCCCCTTTACAAGCTCCTCAAATTTCCGTAACTTACTTTATCTATTGATTTTTAAGATATTAACTAAACTTAAACCAAAATGAAAAAAATCGGAAATCTAATCAGGATAAGTGCTCTGCTGATCTTGTTTTCTTTCATGGCTTTTAAAATATCAGCGCAACAACCACAAATCAAAAAGCGAATTGCAGTCTTTGTGTTTGAAGATAAAACCGATAAAAGCTGGAGATGGTGGAACAACAAAGGAGTTGGCGATGGAGTAAGTGATATGCTGACCACTGCACTGGTAAAGTCGGGCAATTACAGGGTAATGGAACGTGCCGAAATTGATAGGATCCTGAATGAGCAAGATTTTGGTCAGTCTGGTAGGGTTACCCAACAAAGTGCAGCAAAAATGGGTCAGGTTTTGGGTGTTGAGATTGCTGTAATCGGATCGGTATCAGAATTTGGATACAAAAGAGGAGAAACCGGCGGTGCTGTTAAAGGCTTAGGAATTGGTGTATCGAACCAGCAAGCTGTAGTAGGTGTGGATGTTCGCATGGTAAATACAAATACTGGAGAAATTATTACTGCCGAGAATGTTCGCAAAAAGAAATCGGCAAAAGGCCTAAAATTAAGAACCAAGAAACTTGCCTTTAAGGACCAAAAGGATTTTGATGAATCATTGGTTGGAAAAGCAGCTCGCGAAGCCATTGAAGATGTAGTAGCCATGATAGATAACAACGCCAATAACATTCCTTGGCAAGCCAAAGTTATCACCGAAAAAGAAGGTGTTGTGTTTATCAACTCGGGAGAAGCAGATGGCTTGCAAGTTGGTGATGTATTTGCGGTTTACAGCAAAGGTGAAGACCTGATTGATCCTGACACAGGCATCTCTTTGGGAAGTGTTGATACCAAAATTGGAGAAATCAAAATTACCGATGCCAGTGTTGGAAACGGAAAAGCTTCCAAATGTTCCATTGTGCAAGGAAGCGGATTTGCCAAAGGCAATTTTGTACGGATGAAATAGAGTATTCTAATTTAATGACAAAATCAAAAATAAAGCCTTAAAAGCTTGTGAACTCACATGCTTTTAAGGCTTTTATATTATTGCTTTTAGAAATACTACTTGGTTGTGCAATGGTTACTTTTGTTGTAGTATCGTACTTTTATTTCCTTTGTTTTAGAATCAAATCCTGCTGTTTATCGGCACATTGAAAACGAACCCAATTATTTCCCCAATGAAACGATTCTAGCTTTAATTCATTTGTAAATTCAAACTCTATTTCTTCACCGTTGTAATTGTCATCATTAGTAACTTTTATCACAGGCGTGATTTCAATTATTGCCTCAGGTATTTTCGTTGTATCTGAATCAAGATAAGGATGTAAATCCCTGTCATACCGTCTTAAAAATCTTTGAGAAACATGAATTTTCTTGATTGATGGTCTCCAATGTCCATCAGTCGATAATTTACCTTTTACAGTGTATTCAATCAGCGATTTGCTATTAAATAAATTGAGTTTGCTTTCAACAAATTCTACTTGAAATGAGTCAACTTTTAGAGATTCTTGATAACTCCACCATCCAATCTCATTTGTTTCTGAAATTTCAAGTTTTGGATCTCTGGGCTCTGCTGATAAGATTTCCCCGATGATTCTAGGCAGAATTAAATAATAGGCTCCAATAAGAAGCAGGAATATTATTCCAATCCAAATCAATATTTTATTTCTACGTCTCATTTTTTAGTATGTGCTACAACGTAAAAGTGTTTTATCCTTTTGTTTCCTAAAGTTAACCAAACATTATCAAGAGAATAGAGTTTTATTTTCAGAATAATTCCAAATAAAGGATAAAACATGGTTGGACAATGCCGTCTGCGCAAAATCCAACTATCGCAGTATATTACATGATATATATTTCCTATCATTAAGCCACAAGAAAGGATTCATGCGGCAGCGGTGGAAATGACAAAATCAAAACACAAGTCCATTTGCAACGGCTCGAATATACGTAATGCGGGATTTAGAAGCACAAAACGATAAAACCCCTACTATTTTAGTAAATGTATAAAAGTTTCAAATAATACATTTCCCCGCATTACGTACATTTTATTGTTAGCGGCTGACTTTTATTCTACCAATTCAAGTAATCTTTTTGTATCAACCACCTTTGCAAAATCATTATTCAAATTAGCCAAAGCTGTTTGATGAATAATTTCTGCTGAGAATTTTTCTCCATTAATTCCTATTCTGTCAAATGTTGCAGTGGCATCTGATATTAAAAAAGTATCAAATCCGAAGTCCCCAGCCATTCTAGTCGATGTTGACACACAATGGTTGGTGGTCATCCCAATAATTACCAGGCTATTGATTCCTTGCTTGTCCAATCTTTCTTTTAAATCTGTACCGATAAATGCGCTGTGGACATTTTTTTTAATCACTGGTTCTCCCTTTATTGGTTTTACTTCATCTTTTATTTCAAATCCTGACCTCGATTCACGAAAGCGTGAATTTGGATTTATTGAACTATGAATGATATGAAAAACAGGTAAATTTAATTCTCTCCATTTGTTTAGAATTATAGATGCATTCTTTTCGGCATCTTTATTATTCCTGTTCTTATCCAGATACTCGCCTTGGTCAAAACCTTTTTGAAAGTCAATTAAGATTAGTGCTGCATTTTGCTCTTTTAAACTCATTATTTTAATTCTTTAGTTAATAATGGTAAAAGTACTTTGGTAATGCATGATGAAAAAGGTCAAACTATAGTCATTTTAGGACAGCTTGTTTTTAATCTCAGACGGTAAAGATTCATGGTGTTTTTCGAGTACCATTCGCAATTGTTTTGAAGTTCTGTAACCACACAAATTGGCGATGTGTTCAATTTTATAATCTGAATTACTCAATAAACTTTTAGCTTTTTCAATTCTCAATTTTGTACGGTATTCGGCAATGGTAACACCTGTTCGTTTTTTAAAGGTTCTGGTCAAGTTCCGTGGACTAACATGTACCAATTCTGCCAAATTTTCAATGGTAGAAGCATCCTCTAAATTATGGATGATCCAATCTTGTACAATATGAATCTTTTCATCCTGATGACTTCTGTTTTGCAAATACACGCTTTCCTGTTCGTCTGTAGCGTGTCTTCTTTTATAAACAACTAATCCTTTCGCAACCTCAGTTGCAATCCGTTTTCCATGCCTTTCCTCAATTAAAAATAAAGCCAAATCAATACCTGTAACTACTCCTGCACTGGTATAAATATTATCAGACTTCGTAAATAAAGTATTGTCCTGTATTTTCAGTAGTGGAAATTCTGTTTTCATTTTCTTTATGAAACCCCAATGCGTAGTACACTCTTTGTGATTTAGAAGTCCTGATTTGGCCAGAAGAAAAGCACCGCTACAAATACTGCAAATGGTTGTTTCATTAGAGTGAGCTCTTTTTAACCAGTCGAAAAAGGATTGGTCTTCCTTACCGTGAATCATTTGATGTGTACTTGCACCAGATATGAAGATAATGTCATTTTTAGTTGGCTTAGTTTCTCTAAAATCATTTAGTGCGGATAATTCTAAACCAGAAGAGCAATTTATCTTTGACTGACTGCTGATGAATTCAAAATGATAATTAAATCCTAAAAATTTAGCTTCCTCAAACACTTGCAAAACACCACTTAAATCAAGAATCGTAACTTGTTCAGGAATATAAAAATAAACTGTTGGTATTGCTTGTTCTTGTTCCATACTTAAATTGTTCGGTCTGTTTTGCTTGCCACTAACGGTCTTGCTAAAATTTGTGGGCGATTTTAAACCACCGCTTTATCAAGTTCCTCCTACGTTTATTGTTTTTGTTACATTATCTGGTTAAGCGTCACCGCCTATAAATTTCAACTTTTGCTAGCAGCTGACATTCTTAATCTCTCTAATCAAACAGTTGGTGTTTTTTTTATTTCTTCCCATTGAGACCACAGAGCTTTGTTTATCTGGATCGCATATACTATTAACTAAAACTTTGTTTTTGTCGAACAGTACAGTGATCTGTTCTCCCCAACTGCCAGAAAAGAAACCGGGACTGGTCTTTGCAATGAAAACATTTTTTTCAACTATTACAGGTTTCCATTCAAGTCTTGTAGATATATCTTCAATCACTTTAGCTAATTCCTCTCATGTCAATTTCGTTTCAATAGATTTGAACTGTAATCTATTCTTTTGAATTTTATAAAATAATATTCCAAGTGTTGTGGGTACAAAAACGGGCACTATAAAAATCAAAATGTTTTCTTTTACTAATGGAATAGAATTTCCCTTAAAAAAGAACCACAGGTGAATAATTACTATAATAACAGGCACAAGGAATAAAGAACCAGGTAAACTAAAATGAGTAAACCTGTCCCAATTTGATAATTTTAATTCTCCTGTCTCGATTGAATATTTTATATCTTCTTCTGTCATAATTGTTTGCTGCCAACGTTAATAATATGAGCAGTAGCGGACTTTAAAGCGGTTCCTTATCCAGTTACAAAGTAGCCAAAGCTACACAATATTAAATAGACAAATCGGTAGATTTGGCGGGGCTGATTAGAACCACCACCTCCCGAATACCCACAGAAACCGCTATTGCTTATATTTATTGTTGGGCAGTCGTGCTTATTCATTATCCGTAATTGAATCATTCAAAGAGTCCTCTGCTATCAAATCTGAATCATTAGTCTTTATAGAAAATAGATCTTTGTAAATGTCATTTAGAACAATCAAAACGATAATTGCGAAAATATTTACAAACAGGAATAATTCTCCAGAATCGCTGTTAATCGTAAAATTGAATTCCGATAATCCAATGCCAAAGTTAAATTCGAATCCTTTTGTAAATTCAAATCCAATCGTTCCTTTTGCACCTGAATAGTATTCATATTTATATTCACCTGTTGATATCGCAATTACTTGAATCGCATGATGAATCATTGAGTATATTATTCCACGTTTCACTCTGTTTTTCTGTAGAATCAAGTTACCTGATTGAATTGAAAAGAGATACAGTCCAATTGCAACTAAAAAAATCAACAGTATCGGACCATTAATTTGTCCTGTTCGCATTAAGAGCCATCCAGAGATACAAAGTCCAAAAATTCCACCTAATATCTGATAAATTCCAATTATTTTTAGAGTTGTTTTCGTATCCTTAATTCGATATTTCATCTATATTTTTTTATAAATTGAATCTATTATTTTAAAAATCAGTCTATTTTCCTTATCCACTTTTTCACAAGTCTGAGTCTAATGCACTCGTCTGCAGCATGCTGCCCAACGTAAAAGTGTTTTATCCTTTCGTTTGATAAAATTAACAAAACATTATTAAGAGAGTTGAATTTTCTTCACAGAATAATTCCAAATAAAGGATAAAACACGTCTAGATAATCTGACTGGAACAAACTCAAATAAGAAAGCCACAAGAAAAAATTCTTGCGGCAGCGGAGGGATTAATTTACAGGCATTATATTAGGATCGTTTTTCTTCGTAACGTACAGCTATGCTCCCATTAAAAGCTGAACTTTTAATGTTATTTCCTGAGCTTTCAACCTTAATTCCTGTTCTTTTAATCTTAATACTTGTGTTTTCAATGTTGAAAGCTGTGCCGGCAACATTGCTAGCTGTGGTTTCAATATTGTAAGCTGAGTGAGCAACATTGCCAGCTGAAGTTTCAACATTAAAAGTTCAACTTTCAACGCAAAAGGCTGTCTTTTCAATCAAAAACTATGTCATTCAAGCATGGAAAGACAACAAAAAACATTGGAAGCTAAGCTTTCAACATTGAAACCTCTGCTTTTAATTTTGAAAGCTGAGGTTTTTAAGTTGCACACTCTCTTCCGAACGTTAAAACATCAACTTTCAACTTTGTTATGTCAGCTTTCTACGTTTAAACCTCATGTTTTTACGTTAAATATTCAACTTTCAACGCGAATCATTTGACATTTACCCTGCGTTTTTCTCATATTTCAATTGAAATCTAGCTACACAACTATAAATCACACAATAAAGCAAACTCCCATGAGATCTACAATACAGACATAATCACAACACAAATAACATATAATATTCATAAGTTTACTAATTTAAAACGATTTTAAATTTCATAAAAACAATATGATTATAATTTAACCAAATGCATTTTTGATAAATTTAATTGTTCAAAAAATAAATTTTTAAATTCAAATAATATGGCACAAATCAAAATCAAAGGCAATGCTAATTATTTAGCTGGTTTGTTCGCTGACATTAAACGAAAAAATGATGCGGATGGTGAAGCTAGCTTATTAAATTCTGTAATCGACATAGCCGCAATTGAAGGAAAGGTTAACAACATGATCGATTATCAGGAAAAAGCAAATGATGCAAATCGATTAAAAGAAGAGTTAAACGAGCAAAAAGCGAAAATGGCTAAAGAAATCATTAATGATATCAAGCAAATTCGTGATTTGTTGAAAGCTCATTTCCCAAACGACACAAAAAAACTTGGTGCATGGGGCTTTACTATCGATGAAGTAAGCAAGAAAAAAGTGGAAGAAACAGTTTAGCAATAAGCAATTCCACTCAACAAAGGGATGGTAGAAAACAATCTACCATCCCTTTGTTATATAAAAAAGTATTGAAGCTTTTTATTTTATCCCATTGGCACTAACAGCAGCCCCAATAATACCCGCTCCATTTTGAAACTCGGCAAGCAATACGGGCACCTCCACATCAATTTCGCTTTCAAACTTATCCAATTTCTTGCTGACTCCTCCTCCAATAATAAAATAATCGGGGGCACATATTACATTCACATGATGAAGAAATTCGTTGAATCGTTTTCCCCAGGCGGTAAAACTCAAGTCTTGCTTTTTTCGAACCGAATCGGCAGCATATTTTTCTATTTTCTTGCCATTCTTGTATTTCAATTGGCCCAATTCAAAATTGGGTAACAATTGCCCATTATAGAAAACTCCTGAGCCAATTCCTGTTCCTATGGTTATCATTACCACCAGGCCTGATTTACCTCTCCCCACTCCATATTTCATTTCTGCCAATCCTGCTGCATCCGCATCATTCACAACAGTAACATCCAATCCCGTTTTCCTACTGAAAAGTTCATCCACCTGAACACCTACCCAGGACTTATCCAAATTGCCATGGGCCATGGCTTTTCCGTGAGAAATGATGCTTGGAAAACCACAACCAACAGGACCATCCCAATTGAAATGCTCAACAATTTTCTTTATCACATCAGCAACAGCTTTTGGTGTAGATGGCTGGGGTGTTGGGATTCTAAATCGTTCCTCCAACTGCTTTCCCGTTTCTACATTAACCGGTGCTCCTTTAATTCCCGAACCTCCTATATCAATTCCAAGTATTTCCATAAATTCTGATTGTGGATTTAACATGATGACTAAAGTTACTAAATAGTACTTAAAATACTTAAAGTGCCTTAAGTACTTAAAGTTAAAGCATACGGTATAAACCTACAATTACTCATTTAAGCTTGCATGTAACAGCACCAATACTCTAAGTACTCCAAGTATTACAAGTACTTTAGGCACCTCTTATATAATTACCCATTATAAATCATACCCCACCGAATAATCTCAATCATAAAATTGGTCCTATAAGATTTATGGTGGGTGAGTTACTAAATAGCACCTAAAGTACTTATAGTTAAAGCATACGATATAAACCTACAATTACTTATTTAAGCTTGCATTTGACAGCACCAATACTCTAAGTACTCCAAGTATTATAAGTACTTTAGGCACTTCTTATAT
>NZ_JALPNU010000022.1 GCF_030851345.1 Marinifilum sp. D714 | reverse complement strand
GCGGGGGGTTGAAAGAAAAAACCCACTCACATTGCTGCAAGTGGGTTGTGTTTACATTATTTTCTTTGAAAATAGATACGAGCGGAAAACGCTCGTACCAGCAGTTAGTTCATGCTCGGACTATCAGGGGGTATTTAATTAATCTAAACCAGTTGGAATTTCTTCAATATTTTCATTTATTTCGTCATAGTAATATGAAATGTTACCATTCCAATATCCTTTAAAGGAGAATCCTTTGGTAGGTAAATAAACATCTCCAAGATCTTCTATATCCATATCAGCAGCAGGACCTTTGGTTGAAAATGCTATTAAAGGGAAAACTTTATTATCATCATCATCTTTAAACCAATATTGGTCTTTCCATATTGAAAAAGGAAATCCGAAATCTTTTACGATTTTTCGTCTTGTTTCCTTATCTTTTATTCCTTGACGGATTAGAGAATCATTAAGCCAATGTATAATGAATACCTGAAATGTTGCAGCCATTTCCTCATATTCTTCTTCTTTTCTAAAATTACTCATATCAATTTATTATTTTAATTTGTCAGCCTTTGTTGCAGCATTTAATTCCATTCTAAAAGCTGGATAGTAGCTTCCATTGTCAAAAGTTTTATAAAAATCATCAACAGCTTGAATTCGTTCTTCAAGGGTGAAGTTCTTTTTAATTTTTGCTCTACTATTACCTTTTCTAGCAAACATATCCACTATTGTTCCGTCGGATAATGTTTTTTTGACCGTTTTTAAATGATCATCAAGAGCTCCTTGTAATATCGTATGTTTAGTACTTCCAAGGTTTGTTAATGATTTATGTCCGTAACGCAGATTATTTCCTAAAGACACAGGAAAAAGATGATGTTTTCCTGCTACACGTCTTGTGTAGTTAATACCGTCCGTTGGATCAAGAAAACTCTTTGTAAATTTTTTCTCAAGCAACTCAGGCACACCTTGTCTGACAAGAAATTCAGTAAGTTCTTTGCCTCCTTTTTTGAGCAAGGTAGCTATGTGTTTTGCATTACCTGCACCAGCGGTAGCTACTTCTACTAATACTTCAAACAGAATCTTACCATGCTGATATCCCGCTACACCGTTTCCTTCCTGAAAAGTTAGTTCTCTAAAATAATCACCTATTGCCCCAGGAATTGCACTTATTGATTCAGTTAAATTAGTTGCAACTTGATGTCTGAAATTTTCATCACTTATAAATTGTTGGGCAACAGTTAATGCAATTGTTGGAATTTGATCCATGGTTTGAGAAAAGTTTCTATAACCAGAATCAAAATAAGTCAAGCCCAGGTGTCCAACCATTGACAATGGGTTTTGCTTTTTGGTAAGGTACGTGCCCAGATAACCAACAAATTTAGCAGAATCTACGGTTTCAGCAGCTCCATCTACAATACCATATCCAAGCCCTGTAATATAATTAGCTCCTTTTGCTTTTTCTTTTCCAAAAATTGGACCTCTTCCTTTATAATCGGTTAAAGTGATAGGATTGTTGGCTGCATTACAGAATGGTGTTAATATTGGATATTGTAAAAAATCAGGATCCACACTCACAAACCTGCAAATCCAGGCTGCATAGTAACGGAAGCCATAATAGTAGAGTCCGGTTTCCTCATCACGTTCTTTGCCTACATATTTGTAGCGCTTTTGAGAGGTTTCGGTCTCGCTGCGGCCACTTCGGTATGAGGTAGTTCCAAAAGGATGGTACTCCTCGTAAGAAATGATATCGGCACTTTCGTCTAACTCTAATGAGGCAGAACCCAAATGGTTGTCGTACTGGTAGCGGATGATTGCTACAGGGTCAACTGTCAAAGAACCTTGATCAATGGTGAGCGTTTCGGCTGTTGCAATCTTTTTCTTATCGTCTGAGATATTAACAGTTGTGCGCTCTGTTACCAGTGAATTGCTAACAAATTTATGATATATTTCGAAATCACCAAAATAATATCGTTCCTCTCGAATATTGCCTTTTACTACTACTTTTCGCACGCGTTCTCCTCCTGCATTGTACACATAAAAGGCCTTGTTGCCATTGGCATCCAGTTCTACCTGGCTCAGCCAATCGTTGTAATCCCAGTGCATGGCTTGCAGGTGTGGCATGCTTAGCATATTGCCATGGGCATCGTAGGTGTACTCGTTCACTCCATCAGTATGTCCCAAAAGGTAATTGTTGTGGGCGTTGTAAAAGTAGTTGCGTGTCCAACTGCCTTCGGCATTTACCTTTTCCATGTTCCCCAGTTGGTCGTAGCTGTAGTTATGCGTATAGTTTTGCATGGCATTGGCAGCCGTATTGGGAAGGCCAATGTTGTTGGCAAAATCGCTATGTGTTGGCATGGCCAGGCTGTTCAACTCACGTCCGGTGGCTTTTGTTAAACGGTACAGGGCATCGTACTCGTATTGTCCTTTGGGCTCAATTACAGAGTTGCTGTAATAGAAAGTTTGCTGTGCCTTGTCAACCTGTTCTACAATATTGCCTACAGGGTCGTAGGTATAATTCAGGTCTTGCAGAATATCCTTTCCTGTATTTCGAGAGGTCAGCAATCGCGTTAAGCGAAAGGTTTTTGCATCGTATTCATATTTGGTTTTGCTGCCATTGGCATAATAGATATCGGTGCGCTGTCCTTTCTCGTTGTAATTGATGTTGTTGATGTAGGCTTTTCCGCCAGAGCTCATGCTTTCCAGCAATCCTGCCTTGTTGTACTGGTAGGTTTCCACCGAGCCATCGGGTAGGGTTTTGCTCACCGGGCGGTTAAGGGCATCAACTGCAATTTCAGAGGTGTAGACTTTGGCTTGTAATGCCTGACTTTTAGCTAAATCTCGGTAGCCCTGGTAATCGGAGTAAAAGGTTTTGCCTGTCATTTCAGGGTTTCCTTTAAAGTCGTAGCTTACCATTTGTGTGCGGCCACTTTGGTCGTACTGGAATTCCAACTGCCCGATGTTGTTCAGAAAATCTGAGGTACCATAAACCTGTTCTTGTACTTTTATTTCAGTATTGTTTTCTTCTTTTAAGTAAGTAGCTAATGGGCGTCGCAGGGCATCGTAGGTATAAACCACACGAAAGGATTCGTGCGGCAGCGCAGGATTTCGGCTGTCCCATAGGTATAGTGGCTGCCCGCCTGCATCGTTCAGCATTGTGCGTGTACCCGAGTCGATATTGTGTACTTGCAAGGCTTGTTGCATGGCAAAAGTATTGGTGGTCATCAGCCTGTTTTTGGCATCGGTAACTTCTACGGGGCGACCTGCAATATCAAGCTTGGTATGCACACGGTATTTGCCATCGCTGCCATTGTCGTCCTCCACCATATACTCGCGGCCCATATTGTCGAAATAACGTACCTGCGGCGTATCGGCATGTTTGGCAGCGAGCCATGCAGCCCTTTCATTTAGGTCGGCAGGTTCGGAACCGGTTGGGTCGGGACTTCCCAAATTGGTGTACCATTTACTTTCCAAAACTGTATCGTTTTGGTCGTAATTGCGCTGTTCCCAAGGGTAAACTCCACTTTGGTAAAGGTACCATCGGGAAGATTGGTGCGTATGTTACGTCCTGTCGGATCGTAATATAATACCGGGCTTACACCATGTTGAACCAATACATCTTCATCTTCAAATTCGTGTGTGGTACTAAAATAGGGTTCGTACTGGCGTACCACCATGCCTTTGTTGTTGAATACGCTACGCCCGGTGCCTGTCCAGCGGTTTGAAGTTTGTACGGTTTGTACTGAACCATCAGCGCTTACCTGCATGGCTTTGCCATCTTCGGCCTGAACTTTGGTCATTACCAGGTTTCCCCAGCCACCGGTGTATTCATAGCTCTCTACCCATTGGCTGTTCAAAGGTCCGTGTTTCACATGCAACTGTACATGTCCCTGTGCTGGTTTTTGCTCGCGGGTCCAGGCATCCAAATCGTAGCTGTATTTCATGCTTGGGTCGGCAAGGGTATCGCCTTCATCCTTGGAACCAAATAATGCCACTGCCTTCACCATTCCACGGGTGTCAAAAGCCAATTCCTGTCCATTTCCATTGGGATCGGTCAGTTTTTTTACCTGCAATACGCGATAGTCTATCTCGGCTGTGTTTTTAAAACCCAGGGCATCTGTGGTTCCGGTCAGCATCAAATGATAGGCATCGTATGTCATGTGGGTTTTGTTCCCAAAAGCATCGGTCTGCATGCCTGGCAGGTAGAAAGCCAGTTTGTTAAAGCTGACCACTTCCGAAGGAATCCACCAAACTCCGGACTGATCACCAGTTCCTGGTTCAAACACGTAAGCTGCCTCATTGGATAAGCGTTCTATGCTGTATTTCTCGCCCGAAAGATCTACCTTGTTGATCAGATCTTCAGTTAAATCAGCTGCAAGCGATTTGTAAGGCAAGGCATGAGATGCAATTTGTCCCAATGGCAAGCTTCCTGTTAAAGCCTCATCGTAGAAAAATGATTTCTGATGTTGAAAACAACGCTTTTCCAATTTGCTTGAGGGTGCAGCAGAGAAATTAATTTCGTTGGCAAAATCCAAAGCTGCCTGCAAACTTTCCTTGTTGAAAGGATTTCCGGTATACACCAAACCCGTAAATTCCAGCTGTTTGCTTTCATAAGCAATCCCAATCATTTGCAGATTGCTTTCGGAACGGTTGATGTAAGCGTTTTGTGAGCAAAGCACTTTTAAACTTTTCTGTTCGTTGGTAGCCAAAGCAGAACGACGAGGATAAGCAATGCTAAAAGAATCCAATACATTGCCGTAATCATCGGTGTTTAAAGTTAGCGTATGGGCAATTCTTGGATCATTTGCATCTCTTTCGTAATGGTAAGAGATGGCCTCGTTGTTAATCGGCAAAAACACGGCATGTTTGTTTTGGCCCTTGGCTTGCAAGAGCTTTACGGTCATGTTTTTTTCTTCCACCATATAAGGAAGGTCTTCTTTGCCTGATCCATCCTTGGCATAAATCTCGGAACGTAACAATTGCCCACGCAGTGCACGACATGCTTCACGTTCTTCTTCGTGGCTTAAGCCTGAAGGCAAAACAGAATCGGGAAGTGTCCAGGCCTGGCTATCGCCCTTAAAATATTCCTGTGCAAATTGCGTAGAAATTGCCTCTCTGTTTTTGTAAATGCCATTGTGAAACCAGCTTTTTGTGTATACAGGATCTTGATACCCGTTAGTAGAATCTACAAGATCTTCGGTATCCCATTGTTCTACCATACCAAAACCCCGGAATTCGCGCTCGTATACATCGTAATGTCCGTGGTGGTAAGCATATTTACTTACCAGTTTGGTATTGCTTACTTGCTCGAGATCTTCTACGCGTTCCAATACCTGAACAGGGAAGGGGAGACGGGTGAACCATGGCTTGCCAGCCAATTTATCCTGCATGTAGAATTTGGTAGAGGGAGCATATTGCAAATTCACCTTGCGGCCCATATTGTTTTCGAAAGCCGTTAACAAATAGGGCTTAATGCCTGATGTAAGTTCCACAAAAAGCAAGTGATGCTGGTGGTGTGGTAATGGGGAAGACCAAACCAAACAGGACGTACCATTTCCCATTAGATCGCTTACCGATACCTGCGATAAATTATCAACAGCCGGGAAAGCACTGATAAAGTTTGCATTGCTCCAGGAGTTACCAGCCTGGTTTTTATAGTAGGCAACTTGTGAGGCATTTAAATAGATGATATCGGTTGTGCCCGTGCCATCAACATCAGTTAAAAGTACTCGCGATGGGTTAAAACGATCGGGCGCATCCAATAATGGCGGATTGGCCATTAACACTTTTTCGCCAAAACGACCATAACCCATGTTTGGCCAGTAGCAAACCGAATGGTGTGTGATGCGCACAATGTCGCTCAAGCCATCGCCTGTCATGTCAGCCAGGTAAACGGAGTTTTTGGCATCGGAGAAGAGTATTACGGGAGCCAAATCATCATCATGACCCATATCTATCTTACGATAGCCTTTGTATCCTTCTTTCCCTGCCGAAAGGTAGAGTTCGAAGTAATTGCCACGACTAATTAGCAAGTCGCCCAAACCATCGCCCGAAAGATCAATTTGCTTCACATCCGGATGGTTCATGTCAACATTGGGCATGTTGTTGAATGACTGAAAATTTTGCCACTCACCATCCTCATAGCTGTAATATCCATGAATGCCGGGAGCGTGAACAATCATTTCGGCTTGCGAATCGCTGTTTACATCGCCCAGGTAAAAAGAAGCAGCACGAGCTTGTTTTACATTGGGCTTTAGGTCTAGCTGTTGTACTTCTCCAAAAACAGGAGTTGGATCGGTTATGGTTTCGCTGCTGTCGGTCCAGTGGGCATCGCCCAGGTTCGGCTTGTAATACCAGGCTTCATTTTCGGTTTTTAGCAGAGAGCTAATGCCTTCACCATGCAAATCGGCCCATTGCCAACCTGATGTTGCCAAAGCATTGGGTAGGTTGTCCATCGCATCTTGCTTGACGCTATGTAATTTGCCGCTTACCTGTGCTTTGCTGTAGGTAAAACTTAAAGGAGGCATTGATGCAGTTTGTGCACCATCGTGAGCAACATGTTCCACCTGCATGAGTTGTGCCATGTGTTCATCCTTGCTGTACTGTAGTTTGGTAGATTTTACCAATTGGGCATTGGCTCCCAGGTCGTTTGTGAAATGATGAAACATGAGGACACGTTCGCACAAACGATAGGTACGCATTTCGAATCCTGCCCGGTACACCGAGAAAGGATCCTGACGTTTGTTCCAGCTTGCCGTTGGTGTTACAGTACTTCCATTGCTGTTGTAAGTGCTGTAGTTGCCATAGTCGAAGGCCAGGGTAAAAAGCCAATTGCCTGCATAATTTCCATCAACAGGCTCGTACATATTGGTGTTGCCATATAGCACCTGGTTGGGATAGATGTTGGTAAAGGCTTTGTTGCTTGCCAGGCGATGTTTTTCGTATTCATCAGGTGAAACATTGTCGCTGTTTTCCTTCAGGTAGGTATATCGCATCAGGTTCCCCAATGCGTCGTAAGACTCTTGCAAATACCAGCTGAATATTTTTGTGGAATCATTGGGATGGGCAATTCTGGCGGATGCATCTTTTCCATATATGGATGTAAGATTTTCTTTGGAGATGGTGCGCCAGTGTACTTCGCCATTTGTGGTGTTGCGCCATTGTTCTATTTGGGCAAACAAACCTTCGGTACGAGGTCTGTAGCGTTTAATCACATAATCACCTTGGCTTTGTGTTGCTTCATCAACAGGCACCAAATCTTCGGCTCCTGAAAGAATGAAGGTATCCGATTCGTTGTTGTCATCGTATTGAGGCAAGCCTTTGTCAGTTTTGCGAGTAATGTTAGGAATGCCAACACTCCAGCCCAAACCAAAAGCGGAATTTCCACCACCCGAATTGTAGGATAGTCCCAGTTGTGGGGTAAAGCCATTTCGTCCAGGACTAATGGACAGGGGAGCGCTCATCGAGAAGGTTCCAGTGACTGGATTGGTTTCGAACTTTTCGCCAATCCCTTGAATTGCACCACCTCCCTTGGGGAGGTTAATCAAAGATTGAGGCCCTTTTTGAGCCCCATCATTTTTCTCAGCATCAGCGGCCTGCCCAATCGGTTTTATATTTGATTGTGGTAATGCTGATGTTTGAGAATTGCTATGTTGTTCGGATTGTTCCGATTGATTGAAGTTCATAAGAAAATTAATTATCAATTAGTAATGTGTAATGAAAAATGATTCAAGTCTCTAATTGCTTGCATAATTAAAAGGGAAGTCCCGTTGCAAGGGCAGGTTGCCCTTGCGATTCGTAAGACCAATTATTATTTATCGGTATAATTAGGTGACGGGACTTCCGGAAGGAAACACTTCTTACAGCATGATTTGATTCAAGAATGAGAAGTTCAAATTCCGCTGCTAGAATGAATTCTTACTCTATGCAATGGTATATTTCATAACAATCATAAAGTCATCGCTGACAGGAATGTTTGCATTGCTTGATATGTCTACAGTTAGCTTATCAGCCAATTCTTTGCTGCTGTTTAAACCATTTGTTGTTAAAATGATAGGATCATCCTGAGTTTCACCTTTCAATTTGATGCCTTGTACAGCTTCAACTTCAATGGTTTTGCCTTGCAAGTAGAATGGCAATTGCGACCTCTTAATCTCAATGCTTACATTCTCACTTCCTACTTTAGCCCAAGCTTCAGGGTATTGTGCTTTCAGACTGAACATAGAAGCCAGGCTGTTGCCTTCGGTAAGCTGATTTAAACTGGTAATCAGATTGTTTTCTGCATTGGTTTTGTCTTGTGCAGATCCTTCTTCAGCAGTATAATTGATATGCATGATAACATCGTTAATGCTACTGTAGTCAAACTGACGCATGGCAGTAGGCAAGGACAGGTTCCAAACGTTGGCTGCATCGGCTCCTTCAAATGGCAGGTATCGGGCATCGTTGAAATTCAACTCAAACAATCCGCTATCGCTAACTGCGCTGCTGGTTGCCATGTTCTTCACTTTCACATTCTGATCGGCAATGCTTAAATTCGCTGATATGGAAGTGTAAGCCCCAGCCACACAAGGAATGCTTAAGGATACGCTTTTGATTCGGCGTTTTACATGTCCTGGATGATCTAAATCGTAAAGTACTTCAGGAATTACAATCTGACAGGTTCCACTGCTTCTTAAATCTAAAATTTGTTGTGGATCCAACATGGCTAGTGATACATGCTTGGTCAATTCATACTTGCGCTTGTTATTGGCCAGGTAATCGGCCTCCATTTTCTTAAGCTCTGTATACAATTTTTCACCGGCAAGTAAGCCTTTATCCTGTGCATTGAAAAAGTTATTGGTTAATGGCTGTCTTACTTTGTCAGGAGTCAGCTCGTAATGGTAAGCTCCTTCTGCCTGCTTGGCCATTTCGAATGCCAGGTTAAAGGCATCGCGATATACAACTGTAATAGCATCTGCCATTCTGAAATACAAATCCTTATTGGTGAATTTGTTGCTCAATACATCAAAATATTCTTGATTTTGCTTTACCTGTAGCTCATGATTTTCCAAATCTTTAATGGCAATTGCCTTTCGAATTTCAGCCGATAACTCCTGTTGCTTCAATTGCTCCAATTCGCGCTTTGCCATATCAGCCTGGAAGTTCCAGTCTTGCTTACGGCGTTCGTAGCCGGCAATGATACCTGCTTTCGTACCTTTTTGACTAGAAATTGAACTTAGCACACTTAAAGAAGACGAAATAATTGCCATTCCACGAGAAAGCTTTTCTCCACCCCATTTTATTGAAAATAATGGTGAACCTCCAAAGCCATTGGCACCAGCTTCTACATCTGGCAATAAGGAAGCGCTTGAAGCTGCAAGTTGAAGAGCCTGAGATTGAATCTGTAGTTTCATTGCCTGATTCATATAATTCAACTGCTGCTGCTCTCTACCGCTAATCTTTTTCTTCTTGCGATAGTATTTTTCCCTAAACTGGGTATTTTCCTGTTGCAATTTCAGTTGTTCAATGGCCTCTTCGGATTCTTCTACACTTTTGGTCTTGATACTTGTAATCTCATCAATCAGTTTGTTTTCGTGCTGAGTGCGAAGTACGCTAATCTTTTCCGTTTCTCCTTTTTCGAGAGCCGATAACAATTGTGATCCCAATGATTTTACTTCTCCACAAATTTCCAAAGCACGTTGCAGAAGAGTTTGGAATCGGTAGTCAGTAGAGTTGGCTTTGCCTGGATTCAAAAGTTCACCAATTTTAATGCCTGCCATTCGTGCACGGATCAATAATGCCGGATCGATTGGAGGAGCAAACAAGGCAACGGTTCGCTTAATTCCATCAATATTCAGGCTATGACGAATCTTGAATAATCTGTCGGCTACTCGATCCCAGTAGGCAAGCATTTTGTCATTCTTTGGAATGCCAAAGTAAAGCTTGGCCACATTACCATCGTGTTCCATTGCTCCGTATACATCGGTTAGCATTCCTTTTTGATCCTTCTCTTTGCTAAATGGTTTCGAAGCAATTTCCAATTCATTTGACTCTACGTACTTTTCAAAGTAGGCTGCATTTTCTGGTTTAATCAATCCTTCCTCAAAGTACTCAATGGCATTGCCCATGCCATCGCTGTTCATTTCACCATAGGTTTTAGGTACCAATATTTCCGTTTCAAGAACTTCAGGTTTACGACCTAATAACTGGGCTGCAATCATATAATACTGCATGGCTTCGTTGATGGATTCCGTGGTATCAATGCGGAACTGGTTATCGCCATGAGCAATAATAATATCCAGGTAACGCATGATTACTGCTTTCATATAAGCACCAGGTCGCATCTGAGCTACATTGTGAGGTTTAAACGGATCGCTGCTCCACATTTCAATCTGCTTGTTCAACTCTATATTCGAAGGATCCTGATCTTCTTTCATGTTCAAGTCGAATAACAGATCCTCAATACCAGTTGTAGCATTGTAATCGGCAAACGGCTTAAATTTCCAGTATCTGGAAGCATCTTCACCTTCAGTTTCTCGCGGGTCAAAAATGTAATGCATCCATCTTAATGCTTCTTCATAATTGCCTTCAATCAAGAAACGGTTTGCCAACAGGAATGGAATATGGAAAAACAGCTCCCAATTGTAAATGGAGTAGGCACCAGCTAAATCATATTCGAATTTCTCTGCGATGTACTTCTTGTTGTCTTCAGGTTCTGTAACTTCCAGTGTATTTTTCACCACTTCGTTGTTCAATTCAAAATCTTTTAAAAGATCTGTATTGGCTTGCTGTGGCAATAGCTGGTGATCTTTATGGGCAATGCCTAAAGGATCAAGAATTCCATCAATACCATATCGTTGCAGGTTGGAACGTAAGTTCTCCATGTATGGATGATAAGCCAGTCCGGCAATCATCTCAGGCTTGAAGGTCAATGGTTCTGCCATTAGCAGATCAGCATTCACTGGTTCATAAATAACTTCCTTATTAATTTGTGGTTCTTTAATTACGCACATGAACTCATGCTCATGGGTGAAGTAATGAGGCATTCTGTAGTCACAACGCTCATCTCTTCTCCACCTGTCATGATTTCTCTCTTCACGATAGTATCTGTCTTCACGATAATATCTGTCTTCGTGGTTACGACATGAATGCTCAGGATGATAGTACCTTCTGATTGGTCTGAACTTAGGTTCTGTATAGGTATATCGAATCACTTTTTTCAAAAGTACTGAGCTTCGTTCTGCTTTAACTCTTGGAATGAATACCACTGATTGTAGATTGGTTTCTACAACAAAAGGAGCGTTGCTGATGAAATGCTTGTATTGATGAGGATAAACCAAACGGGTGCGTCCTTTACTATTTTCAACCACATTGTTGGTATAGGCAATGCCATTGGTAGCAGCTACCGGTAATGACAACCATTTTTTGGAATTCTTCATCTGCACTTTTTGCCCATAGGTACTCATACCTTGAGGCATTACATAGTCCTTGCCTACAAAACTTCCTTGCTTTGTAAGGTGAATATGATTGAAACACTCCACGGAGAAGCTATGGCCTTTGTTTTCGCCTAAGAAAGTTTTTGGGTCATTCAAAATGTGTAAGTACTTGCTATCGCCGTTGTCATAAACCAGACGGTAATCATATTTCTGATCTGTTCCTGAATTGTCAACCAATACTTTGTCTTCACAAGTACGTTTGCGAGTCCATTTGTTGTCGATAAGTTCACTCCAGCAAAGCTTCATCTCCAACTGCTTTTGTGCACGTTTTGGAGTAATGGTTGATCCTTCCGATGGATTTTTTACAGATAAATCATCATCGCTAGGTTCCTTGGCTACATCGTTACATTCCAGCCAGAAAGCTACCAAACGATCTTTAATAATGGCAGGAGCAATGTGCTCACTGTTGATCTCAATGCCCATTTTCTCCCATGGTGTCCAGTAGGATTCATTCACCAGCTTGCGGTAGAAATACTCACGAGGTTCGAATCGAGAACGACCAATTACATGCAGCACAGTGAAGTTATTGTGCTCCTCGTTGTACAACTGGCAGATTTCAATATTGGCCACTTGTTCGAATTTGGAAATGTAATCCATGTAGGAATCGTTAACCGTTTCCTTGGTAATTTCTTTCCCGGTAAGGTCTTTTTCCAAATCCTTAAAGAATGGGGTTTTGTTGTCGCGCAACTCAGGTTCCAGCCAGTTTTCAGGATACAGGAAGATTTTACGATTGGCTTCCCACACACGATACAAGCTCATCCATTCCCATTTCTTGGCATCTTCTTTGGTGAATGCAATGTCGGTTTCAAGTCCCAGTTGAATACGTTGAATAAAGGACTGCACTGTTAATGTTGCCTGAAGAATACGGCTGCTTGCAACAGCTGGTGTCATTTGAGTATCAATCATGAAGTAGGAATACAGATCGTAGATATCTGTAAACTGTTCACTCTTTTTCTCAAACAGGTAGTGTACCAGTGCATCTCGCTGCTTCATTCTAAGCTGGTCGCGTCCTGTACTCATTTCTGCCTTGTAAACAGCAGTATTGGCTTTTTCCTGAGCAAGTTTGGCAATGCTTTTAACTGATTGTTCTGCTTCCGCAAGATCGGTCCAGTTCCATTTAATCAGTTTCAGTGCATCGGCAGATTGAATGCCATATCTGTTTAAAAACTGATTGATTTCTCCAGCTTGCAGGAACCATTTCAGGTTGCTGTTGTACTTGTTGGTTTCCAACTCGTCATTGTGTTGCCAGTCTGTTAGAATAGCATGCCAGCCGATATAATTTGAAAGAGTAAGGTTCGCTTTATCAGTTGAAAGAATTTGATTGTAAAAGTCAAATCCATTCTTCCCATCCAAAAGAAATTGCTTGGCCTGGCAAATCGCAGCAAGTTTTGCGAAATCTTCGTAGGAAACTGGCTGCGCAGAATCCATAGGCAAGTTAAAGATGTTTACAGGACTGCTATCTATGTGAGCCAAATCTTCCAGGTTAATGTTCATTTCCTCGGAAAGAGACAAACTTTTAAGGCAAGACTTGATAGCAGAAAGCAGCTTGGTTTCTACAACGGAAGCCTCATCAATTCCCGGATCTGCTGTATAGTTGGCAAGATCCTTACCATCAATGGATTTTTGTTCCAGTACCTTTGAGACGAATGCTAATTCCAATTTTGTGGTAAGATTCAATTGTTCTTCAATTACAGGCTTTAAGGCATTTGCCCAGTCTTTTTTCTGATCTGAGGTTAATTTATCATTACCTTCTTCAAGTTCTGGTTTTAACTCATCTTTTTTGTCAAGAATATTAGCAACAATTTTCTTTGCTTTCTTCTCAAATTCCTCTAACTCGTCTGCACTTCCGAAATGTTGCAAAAGGAACAATAATTCCATTACATTCGTTTGGTTGGCAATTACGGTTTTTTGAACATTGCTTAGTGTTTCTACGCTTTTAACTAAATCTGTTGTAACATCAAACTGAATGAGTTTACAGTATGCCAGGAATTCCTCAATTTTTAAACCATATCCTTCGGCTAACTGCCAGGCAGTGATCATATTTTGAATACCTTTTGCAGTTAATTTTGGCTTTTTGTCGGTATTTTGCTCCAGGAAGTTTGAAAGGGCCAATAGCTCTTCTTCAGTTAGGTTCATTGCTTCCTGCAGATATTCCATAAATACATGGGCTTCGCCTTCAGAATTGTAAGCTGCAGCATTTAAAGGAGCTCCGCTTTCATCGCCAATGGTTAACCACTCTTTTAATGTTTCTTTATGCTCTTTTGGCAAATCATTGTCAATAAAGTTTTGGTTGATGAAAGATGTGGTATTATTGTATTCCAATACAACAGCCTTACCGAATATACATGCAATCTGATTGTCGGACAATCCAAGATATTCCTGTTGCATTTTCGCATAACCGATTCTTTCTGCTGCTGCTAAAGTAATCAGTTGATTGTTGCTGTTAATGGTTTTGTAGTAGGCTTTGTATGCCGGATTCAATAGTAAAATTGCATCCAATACAGGAGTCGACCATTCGGTAAGCATCATTAATCTGCGGAATTGGAACATGCGCATTAAGAATGCCTTCAACCTGTCGGTTGAGCCAAAATCAAGAAAAGCTGTACTCAATTCCTGTTTTCCACTGTAGTGGATGGTAAAGCGTTGATCGTTTTCACCATCTGTTACGTATGGATTTACGTAGTAGGAGGCAATCAAGGCATAGAATTCATCAAGTGTCATTACTGACTTTTCAATAAATTCTTTTACAGGTAATTTAGTAGGTGCTGCAGGATTAGGATTTTCTCCAAAAACAGTATCGAAAACAAAGTCAAGTACAGTGTTTGTATTTGTTGGGTTTTCAGGGAAAAGTACCTGTTCTTCACTGGTCATTCCCAAAACGTCGAAATATGGATTTACCGCATTTTCAACCATTTTGTAGTATGGTTCGGCCAGTTTGGTTCTATTAATTCCCAAGGCTTTGCCAAACAGCTTTAGCTCTTCACTAAACAAATCGAAAGGTTTCGATAGCCATGAATTGATGGTGTTTTTCTTGATTTTATCATACACGGAATACTGTGTGTATTCAGGATCGGTTTTTAGCTGTTCTTCGGTTTTTGTGGTGTCCCATTTATCAATTGAATAGTTTCCATTTTCATGATGATATATTGCATTTTCCAATATTTCCATTACCAAATCGATGTATGGTAAAGGAGTTAATGCATTGGTGCAGTTCAATGGAACTTCTGCAATATCCGGACGACGTTTGATCAGCTTTTCGTATAAAGTGATTTCATTCTCGGTATCACTTACTTTGAATTGTTTCAATACATTTAGTACATCTACTAAATAAGCAGCCGGTCCTAATACTGATTCACCATGTTTGGTATCTGTTACATCCTGATCACCAAAAAGAATTGACATTTCAGGCAAGCTCAACAATTGAACCTCACTTTTATTGTCGGATGAAAGTTTCTTGTCTTTAACTATAACAGGCATTCCCGAATTGGCGCTTCCTGAATATTTGTTTAAAATGGCAAGTGCTTTATTTACTTTGTACTCGGCAGTGCTGTATAACTTAAGGCATACTTCATCCTCTAAAACAGCATTCATTTTATTGATGAAATTTTTTCTGCCAGCTTTTACGATGTCGTAAGCCGATAGGTAAGCATTATCTATTAAAGCTTTAATGGTATCATACTTACCTTCAGACGTAATGCTGTACACACGCTGAATAGTAGTCAAGAAGTTAATAAAGTCTTCTTTAGTGTATGCACCTAAACTTGAATAGAATGTACTTAGAGCATTATCTACTGTGGTGGTTTTAAGGAAATCACGAACAGGTCCTTTTTCAATGTCAAATGTGGAACCGGCAGTATCAACAATGCCATAGAAATGAGCGCTGCTAATCATGCTTTCATCAATTAATTTGACTCTTAAGGCATTGAACATTGTTGTTAAATTGGTCTCTCCTTCAATTGCGAAATCTACATTCGGTTGTGCCAAATCAAAAAGAAGAGATTCAGTAGCAAATTTATCCTCAATCTGATTGTAAATAAAATTAGCGTAAGCTTCTGCTGTTGTTATTCCTTCTGGCATATCATCAGAAGCCAATACATCAGCAGTTATTTTATTTTTAATTTCAGTTCGAGTCATCTTTAGTAAATTACTGAAAGGCAGTAATTCTTTAAGATTAGATGTTGCGTTTAATACTAAAAACTGGTTCACAAACTTCTCATTGGCATTGCAAACCTCACTGTATTGAATGGCAAGTTCCAATTGTGCTTCTTCATTTGCATCAAAAGGCAATGCCTGCCAAAAATCACCCTCTAATTCTTCTGTTAAATCGGTATTCTCATAAGAGAATTGGGCCATTGTTTTGATGAAGGCATCTTTCTTTGTAGCATCAGCCATAACAGCTTTTACAGCGTCACTTTCAATGCCTGTGAACACCTCGGTGAACTCTTTGGCTACCACAGCAAGTAGTCTGGTTCTAATGTCTTCCAGAGCTTTTGTAATGTCCTTTGTTGGAATCGTACGATCATCAATAGCTTCCTGAATTTTTGCACGTAAAGTATTGTCAGACATGCTAAAGAAAACTGCAACATCCAGTTTTACACCCTTGTTGACCAGGCCAAACAGAATTGCTTCGTAATCTTCCAACTTCATCTGATTTTTAAAATCGCGAGCCTGGCTCAGGTTCTGCACATCCTCTTCGCTTACACCAATTAGTGAGGCTACAAATGGAGTCTCTTCTGCACTGTATCCTTTAATTAAGCTACGAGTAGGGGTGGTGCTGTCTGCTGTATTGCTTGCAGGAATTAATTCTTCCTCACGGTTAATGATTCGTGAGTATTCGTCCAGAGTATTGGTTTCAAATAAGTAATTAATCTCCTCTTCTTGATTGCTTGTTACCAATTGTGGAGACCAGTAGGAATTGTAGGTTTCGATATAATGATTGTGTAATGTAATCTGTCCGGAGGTAACACTTTCCGGAATGCGAATGTAGGTTTCCCGTGCTTTTCCATCGGAGTGGTAAACTACCTTTTTATCGAGTACCCGGTAATATTTATGATTACTGTCATTGAACACTCTTCTGTAAAAAAGCTTTTCCAATGGAGTACTTTCATCTACCCATGAAACCAAGCTTGCGTTTACCTTACCACTTTCAGAAGTATTCGAAACGTATTCGTAAATTTTACTATTTGTCTCTGTGATTACTTCGAACCACTCACCTTCGGAGTAATTGCCGCTTGCGTTAACTACTTCTGTCGTAATTTCAGTTGCGGTATCGCCTAAAATAGAAGGATTGGTACTTGCGAATTCCGATAAAACATCCTCATTATTATAGAATTTTAATCGTAAAGCATTTTTTTCATTACCATAATAGGGAATTTTATATTCTCCATTAATGTTGGTAAAAGCTTTTGCTCCATCAATTAAAGTAGCAGTAGAGCTGTCGTTGTCAGCATCTCTGTATAATTCAATAAGACAACCTGCTGCATTCACATAGTTCTGGCGCTTAACAACACCACTTACCGATGATCTTGAAGCAATAAACAGATTCTTTAGATAAAGGGGTTGTATGGTTCTAATTTCTACATTACCATTTCCAACCAGGCCAAGTTGTGTGCCTCCCTGGTAAACGAAAAGTTCAACAGGATTGTTGATGTCTGGATTGTTATTAATAATCAGTTCGCTTGCAAGAAACTGAATGCTAAAGCTACCATCAGCTCTACAGGCAGTTTTTTTTCTGTAGATCAGGTTTTTATCTGAATCGTGTTGATAGGCATACACATACAAGCCTTTGCCCAAGCCTGAAGTGGAATGATCGAACACGCGACCGGTAATCATGAACGAACTGTGTTGTTTACCTGATTCAGGTTCAAGTCTTTCAGGTTCTCCTCCTGGACCTAAATCGTCAAATATATCTTTTTCATGTATCATATTGATATTTGTTTATTAAATACTGCTGAGGATCAATGTAAAAGCAGTATTTGATGTTTCAATTTATAGCATAGGATACCCCGGGCAGGCCGCCAGCATACAGTTCTGTCGGTCCGCCAATTTTCAATTTTATTTATTGAAAATTAAGGGTATGCTATTTTGTTTGAGTTGTATCCCTTGTTAGAGGCTTATGAGATGGTATTACTTTCTTGTTGGGGAAAAGAAGAAAAAGTAATTTCAAATTTCAGATCCGGATATTCATTTCTTCATTTAAGGGATAGTAAAGTTGTGTTAGTTGTTAACACATTAGTTTGTTTTTACTTTTCGATGAAAGGCATTAAGACTTTCATTTCTTCATATTCGATTTCCGGTACAGCATCGAAAGGAATTGAGCTGAATTCAATGGCAGGATCTATTTCCTGATCAAGGGTTTCTACAAAATCGGATTGTTTTTTAATTTCTGCTTCAACTACCTCTTTGTTTTCTTCTTGCAATTCAGTCAATTGTTTTTCGTACTTCTTTTTCTCTTTTACAATGTTTGGGTAGCCATAACCATCATTTGTAATACTTCCTTTTCCATCAGGTTGTGAATAAACGATCACTTGTCCATTTTCATCTAATTCAGCATGAGATGCAATCAATTCATGTCTCTTTTGCTCAAAAGCTTTGTATTCTTCCGATTGTTCACGCAATTTGTCAATGGACTCAATGCGTTCATCAATCATCTTTTCATTCAATAGCAAGGCCAATTTGAACTTGTTGTTTCCCTTCTTGTTAACACGGTTGATTACCTCTTTTAACTCGTACAAATTTTTGTTTTTCATGTGTTTAAATTTTCTTTTAATTGTTACATGGACCTACCAAGAAATTTTAATCATTCTTCGCTGTGTAATATGCATGATTAAAATATACTTGTTCGGTTCATTTTTTTAAATTTCTGGGTTAAGCCAGCACATTAACATATTGGAGCTAGCATATTGTAAAATGTTTCTAATTGATTGAATTCGGTAGTTTGTGTGTATCAATAAAATCGTTGATAGAGAATAACTTTAGATTTTTTTGTGTTGATAAATCTGTTACCAATTTTGATCGTATCTTCCAACAATTACCCAGCGATCACCAGAAACAGTACCTCCATAGAATGTGTCTGTAACATACATTAGGGTAAGTCCAACACCACCTTGTACTTCATATTCCCAATTATCTGCTAGCACTCCAGTTTGTATATAAGCACTTGCGCTATCATTACGGTTGAATAGGTATACGATTTGCCCTTCAACACCATTGGTTAATTTGTAGTATCGTCTGGATGATGAGTAGCCTAATATAAATGAGCTATATTTGCTGGCATCTAGTGTACTTGGACTACCAGAAGAAGTACTACCTGTACTAGTATATGAACCAACTACTAATCGGCTTGCATAAACTCCACCTCCAGTAAAATATCCTCCGTATGTAGGGCAAGGTGAAGAGGCAGAATTACTTCCAAGTCCGAACACACCGCACATCATATTATACTCTTGACTACCATAGGTTCTAGAACTCATCGAACCAAAACCTAATCCTACAACGGATGCACGATAATCAAGTCCAGTTGTGGCACTTACACATCTCTTACCAGCACTATTACATAGTATTCCATCTGATCCTAACTCCGCAACTCCAGATAAAACACCACTTGTAGATGAATGAGTTAATCTGATATTTGCTTCATTTTTATTAATATCAATTTTCGTTTGTACTTTTTTTGTTGATCCTGCTGTCGAACCAGATCCTGATGTATAATAGATGTCTCTTTCTCCATTTCCAACTAAGTTGTTTACACCAATGGTAAAGCCACCAATAGTACCAGAAGTCGACGTTAAATAACCATTAGCATCTACCTTAAATTTATTATTGATGTTAAAACTACCTGCATTTACAGCTCCTAATGATGTTATCTCTTGAGCATTTAGATAAGATGTAGTAATAGTGTTTCTTGTCAAAGTAGTTACCCAAGTATCATTTTTATCGTCTAATTCGCTCTGCGCTGCTACAGCTTTAATGTAAGCGTCATTGGCTTTGTTTTGTGCGTTAGTTACTGATGTGACTGTAGGTATACTTGGTTTACTTGATATATTATTCCAACTTATAATAGCTGAATTATCTAGTCTAATACCACCTGTACCTACATATAATGTACTCACATCTATTTTATCTGCTGACAGCTTGTCTTGAATGTTCGCAGCTTTTACTTTTAAGTTAGTAGCAATAACATTAGTGGTTGTGAGCGTGTCATTAGTAATTGTTGTCGCTAGATTACCATCCACATTTCTGTGTGCTGTAATCAAGGCTGTAATCGCACTTCTAACGCTTAAACTGGAGCTATCCTTAGGTGCTGGGGCATAAGCATCATAACTGTCATTAGAATGGTCATAGATTTTATCCTGACTTAAACATACCTGTGCATTATCTACTGTCTGTTCTGAATATAAATGGTACACAGCTCCACCACCTCTAAGGAAAATAGCAAAACCCATCTGGTGCATGCAATTTTCTGCTCCGCCGAAACAACCACCATAACCAGTGTTATACTGTTGTTTCAAGTCGTCGACAGTCCAACCATATGTAGTGCCACCCCAACCTCCAAAGTTAGCTCTAATGTCAAGTCCTAAAGCTCCAAAGTGAGTCGTGGAGTTATTCCAGTATGTATTATTATGAGGAGCAGTTTCATTATAGCCTCTTCTAACAACGATACGTCTTTGTACATATTGATTACCGTGTTTAATGATAACAGGATAGAAATATCTTGCATCTCCTCCAACAGTAATTGTTTTAGAGTATGCCATTCCTTGAGTATCTCTAAGAGTAATTGCTAAAGAATTTGCACTATCTGCTGCATCCTGGGCGTTAGATATTCCAGTAGTTAAACTAGATGTATCTGTTATATTATTCCAGCTTATTGTAGCGTTAGAACCCATAGCAATATTATCGCCAACAACCAACTCATTGGTTTTGATTTTTGTTGCGCTTATTGAGTTTGCACCAATTCTGTCAGCGCTTAAAGTTCCTGCATTGATTTTATTTGCTGAGATCGTACCAGTATATAAGCCAGTAGCATCAATATAGGTGTTCTTTATTGGCTCAGCTTTAACGATAAGTTCATAGATTGAACCTGCATCTTCTGTAGTTGACCAGATTGAAATTTCATTTGACCCGGCTAATAAGGTGCAATCAAATTTATACCACAATATTGTCTCATTCGGACCGTTCATGGTACCAATGTCAGCTGAATTTAAACCACAATGTACGGCACCTTCAGCATCTCTTGCTCTTACCCAAATGGTAGCAGGACCAGCCCAGGCAGAAGTAAATGTATATTTGGTACCACCGGCATAATTAGTCCGCGTAGGGAAGGTTCTGGATTCAGTATTGAAATATAGTACTGGGGAGTCTTTTCCATCTCTACCATCTTGTCCATTTACACCATTGGTTCCGGGATCTCCTTTGTCGCCTTTATCACCCTTAAACAAAGACCATTTGTAGTCTGCTTTATTGGTGCTTTCAGTCGAAGATGTTTTATTAGTGGCAATTCCGATGTATAGGGTGTTTGAATTTGGCGTATCATAAAGGTTTGTTCCATCAGCAAAATCAGAATATTTAATCCATGTATAGGTTGTGACACCATCTGCACCAGAGTCACCTTTCACTCCTGTATCCCCTTTGTCTCCTTTAACTAAAGACCATGAATAATCAGCAGCGTTATTTGATTCAGTGGCTGATGTTTTATTATATGCAAAACCAATGTATTCTTTACCAATAGGTGAATTTGACAAACCTGAACCTGACGCACTATCAGCATACTTTATCCAGGTGTATGTAGTCACTCCATCATTACCCGGATCACCTTTTACTCCTTGTGGTCCAACAAGATTGGCTTGTGATTCTGCACTAAGATGTTCCCACTGAAGCGTAACACCTGATCCCAGTGTAGTTTTTCCATCTTTATCCCACACAATAGCACCATTGGCTAAATTTCCTGAACCATTGGAATGTAAAGTCCATCCAGGAGTAGAAACAGAATCAGAATTAATGGTACAATTTGCAATTAAACCTTCCTTGGCATTCAGCCAACCTTCAAAGTATCCGTTTTGTGCCCACAAGCCATAGCCTGAAAGAACCTTACCTGTTGAACTGGTAATTCCATCCAAACGTCCGAATCTGGCTTTCGTTTGTCCGTCATATATCACATCATAAAATGGAGCGTAATTAGAGCTGGAACTCAAATAAAGTAATCCTTTTCCATCCGTATCTGAACTGTTCCATCTTAGTAGAATGTCTCCAATTTCAATTGTACCAGAACCGGTTTTTTCCGTGAATGTGATATACTTCATCAATTCACCTTCATCATCGGTTCGACTCTGGGATGTCCCTTCACTTTCTACTGTAATGTAGTAGGATTTAATGTTGCCGGGAGAGCTTGAGCCCTGGCATCTTAAAATATCACCTACTCGAAATGGTTGCTCTTTTGAAAAATATAATATATTACTAGCTACATACTCAATTGTATCCGTATCTGATACAATTAAATCACCATTTGAGATATTAATTTTATTATTGGTGAAAGTATTGCATGTTAGGCCTTCTCTTAAATCGAGGTTATCAAATTCAGCGTTTGCATTTTGTGATATTCTCCAGGTTCCTTTGCCTCCAATTCCAGAGATAAACGGAGCTGTTCCTATAGTACCTTTAAATGTAGTATCTCTATGCGATATGATTCCTATATTTCTAAGAATTTCAAAATCTTTTGTTCCGTCAGTAACAATTTCCCAACCTTCGTTTACAGCATCGGTATGTTTGATCCAATCGTTTGAATTCAATTTTAACATTCCGTTAGCCAGGTAGGTGTTCGTGCCATAAACAGCAAAACGGTCTGTTGCATGTATACTTTTATTGAAATAAAAGGCTGGTCTGTCTGTTTCAAAATGAAACCAGGAGCTATTTTTACAACCTATTTCGCCAAGTCCATTGTTGTTGAAAATGGTGTGATTACCAGTTGTTTTAGTGCCTTCTGAAGTCGTTTCGAATTTTCTGTTTCCATCGTAATTAGCAATTAATCTATTTAGTTCTACCGAAGTATGGTTAACTGTATCTGTACCATTTGGCAGGATTGTAATTGCTTTAAACTCTTTGGTTCCATCTCCATACTCAATATAGAATGGGGTATAGGTTCCGCTTCCTCTTTTCTGGAGTCTAATTCCCATTTCCGGCTTTCCATAATCCAGATAATTCCCATGATCGGACAATCCGTAATCCATATTGTAGATGTCCATAAAATACTCGTTGAGATTACCTCGCACCAATGATAAAGTAGATTCTTTGGCACCTCCCCATGCTTCTTGAGGAGGACTCCACACGTTTAGTACCGTATGATCTTTTCCATACCTGCGGATATTCATGATATCAGTTGTACTTTCTGGCGAATACAATACTGTTTTGTTGAACTTTGCCGAGGAATGAATGGTTGAATTGAATATTACATCTTCATTGCCTTCGTCATATTTGAACACCTGCTTGCTACCATGATTAAGGTAAAGGTCGTTTGAACTGTTTAAGCCTAGAGTGGCTGTTGTTCCGCCACCATCCTGAGATAGTATGAATGAAACATTATCAGATTCGTTTGAGTTGTCGGAATCAGCCTCTAAGGTAAATGTTAATCCGCCACTTACCCTTAGTTTTGGATTATTGATGTCATTTCTTAAGTAACGGAATGATTCAATGTTATCCAACTTATTGGCATTTACCGATTGTGCTACCGATAAGATAGATTCTGCTTTGGTTTTAAATTTACGGGTATCGTTGTCATAGAATGCAATTCCATTGCTTAAAGGAGCATCCTCACGAGTGGCAATCATTTGCAGGCTACCTTTATCACCTACACGAGCATATCCATCGGCATCAAATACCAATTGCCCATCATTAATTCCATCGTATTTTTTAGCTACCAACCCGGTAAAACTGGTTGAACCAAGGCCAAAGTCTGCATTTTCTCTTAAGGTAATGACATCGGCAGAGGTATAGAATTTTCCGGCATGTGTTTCATACCCATCTTCACCAGGAACAAGGCCAACTTCTTGCTTTACTTGTTCAATCTCCTGTTGTTCCAGGAGCAAGGCTAAAATGGCGTTGTTTGTTATTAAATTTTTTATATCCATAATTAATATCTTTTAATGCTACTTGCATTTAATTAATAATCCCTTATCTGAAGATTTTTGAATATCCGGATCATATCCACTTAGGAAAAAAACATACAACTTTCCGTCGCTACCTGCATTTTGCATTATTCTATTTTTTTAGCCGAAAGTGGTATGTACTTTTTCCAGTAGATATTTAATTGTTTCTTGCATGCCACATTTTTGGTTGAATACCAATATAATTTGGTATTGGCTTGAGTGGCATGCAAGTAATGGCACTGATGAAATCATTTCATCGAAGAAGGGAGGGATTCAATTTTTAATGAATTTGTTGTGCCATTGTTGCTAAGAACTTAGCCTTTGGTGATTACTTTGTTTTTTCTCTTGCTCGCCCATTTCCCCAAATGTGCGAACCAATCATGTAAGCTCCGAAAAAGAATCCGGCCACCATCATTACCAGTGTGTTTAATGCACCAACCAGCTGGAACAGAAATTTTGCGTATTCCTGGTTCATAGGGTAGGCAAGGCCTGCTCCCAGTATAAGGAGCAGAAATACACCAACTATTGCCAGGGCAAGGTATCTGCGGGTTAATGATCTTGCCGAGTTTTCACTTAGAGTTGTCTTGAGGAATTGCATTTGAGCATCGGCAACTTTTAACGATTGCTGCGCTTTCTCCTCTTTGGTAAAGAAAAGGGCATCGATGCCTTTAATGGCTCCGTCAATTATTTTTTCTGATCGTTTGCTTGATAAAAATCCCATGATTGATAATTTAAACTGTACTTAGCTCGAAATGTGGCATGTCCCAGCCTTTAAATGTGTCACTACCAAATGTGCCACCCCACTTAATATTCAGCTTCATTCGATTTGCTTCTCCCAGAATTACTCCGGCGATAATTGCCAGGTGAATCTTGTCCCAGGAGGCCTTGCCATTTACATAGGCATAGATGTCAATTGCATTTCCTGTTTGGTGATAGCTTTTGATCTTGTAGCCATCGCATTTCGACAGGCCTTTTTGATACAATTGTTGTTGTTCTTCTTCGGTTCTTAAGCCGCCATATTCAGGTATTCCAAAATCAATGGGACTTAAGGTAATCGTGTTATGCATTAGTTGCTGTAATCGCTGATCAACTTTCCCAAGTCGATTCAATGACCTCTTGCTAAAAGTGAATGTCATTGTTATTTCTCCCTGTCTTTTTTGTTCTCAAGAACAATTTTCACCTGCTGTACTTCATCCAGAATTTTGTGAAAATAGTCCCTGTTTTTCTGCACTTGTGTCTCTAATTGCCTAATGCGAATATCTGTTTCTACTTCAAGAGCTTTTACTCTTCCGCTCATGTTAATCCAACCCCCAAGGGTGATAATAAAAACAGTTAAAGCCATTGACAAAACCTGACCAAGTGTAATGTTTACTTTTTTTTCCATTGGCTATATTTTTAAATTGTTAATGTGTACACATCTTCCTCAAGAATCTCGCTTAGTCGTTTTAAGCCATTTTTGCCGTTTAAGGCACGAATACATTGTTTTCGTAAGTTTTGATATTGTTCTTTCCAATAATCTGCCTGTGCCTTGAAGTCACCGGCACTATCTGCGGCCTTAATTTTTTTTTCCAGGCTACGTAGTAAATCTTCTTCCGATTTGTTTGCTGTTTCGTTAATTATTTTGGCAATAATATTTCTGTCCATTTTTGATTTGATTTAATTGGTTTGCCTTTGTTTTATGTATTGGTTCTATATTTTTATTCTGGGTTTATTTAGAGTGTAAACTCAAGATAATATATACATAAAATAAGAATTGATTTTCTTGAATCCCATTATCCTTTATAGAGGTTGAATTTGTTTCTTTAAATTTATAAGGCAAACTCTAGATAAATAAAATACTTTTTCCTTGTTTCGATTTCAAAGTTGTGAATCATTTTGAGTAGCTCCAAAAAACTATATAACAGTTGTATGTAATAGTCTAATCATTAGACTATTTTCTTGAAGCTTCTATTAGTTTTATCATATTTATTCAATAAAATAGTTGGTATAGTTTTTAGTTTCGGCAAAAGGTAATAATGTGCCAAGAGGAATAAATAAAAATCATAATAAAAAATAGATGTTTGTTTTTTTTGATTTTACTCGCGTATGGGTTAGGAGTTAATGTGCATTAATAAATTAAAAAGTTAATAATTATGGAAGAGTTGTATTTATCAATTAAAAAATCTATTGAAAAGTTTGTAGAAGAAGGTTTCCTACCTCAATTAAACTATGAGTGGGATCTTAATCAGTTTGAAAGAAGTGATTATAAAAACAATGTCTTGCCACTTGTTTTATTCAAACTTAGATCGATAGATTATCCTTGTCCGAATGACAAGTATCCAATAGGAGAAATGGTTTTTACCTTAAAGGTGATTTTTGAGAAAAAAATAGATGAAAAGGAAGATTCGGATTGTACGGATTTCAAGTTATTGAAAAAGTTACCTGTACTTCTTCGTAATGTTGTAAGTGAAGAGACAGGTCCGATTACAATTAATAGATTGGAGGCTTTGGATTCAGATAAAAAAATCCTTGCTTTTCAGTATATAATCTCAACACCATATTATCCAGCCTTATATTAGTATGCCATTCTTGCTTTATACTTAATTCAAACTTAAGTATTGATGGACATAGAAAAATCAATAAGATATTTGTTGAGATATTAAAATTAAGGACAATTCTGATGAGCCTTTAAATCCCGGCTAATGATTAGATCAATAACCGGAATTCCACAATTTTAAACCTAATACTTTAGCTAATTTTAGAAACAAGCTTCCCTTTATTGTTTGCATCTAATTCCTTTAGTTCCTTTTTTGCATTTGTTCCAAGGTAATTGTAAAATGTAGCTCTGCTAATCCTGAACTTTGGATGAATTAGTTCATTAAAAATCCATTTTCCTGTTGCTCCTCTCTTGGAATGCTCTACATAAATATTTTGTACTTCGATTATCTTTATTAGTAAATTTCGTTTATTGTATCCCATGTTCAATGTAAGTTTAAATAGTTGTAAATCAGTCTTTAGGTTTTAATTTATTGTAGCGATATAGGTGAGTTTATTAATCTTATTTTAAGAATAAAGCTAGCCGCATTAGATTTTTTTGATATATTACTATTGTAACAATATTCATAAAATAATTTAGATTAATGTTAATCGTGATTCTATCTGGAATATAATGAGCTCGAAAGAAAGTCATAAAAGGTCATAACCTTTAGGATTAAGTTTCTTAAATTGGGTTATCCGTTTTTTTAACAAACCATAGGGTGTTTTGATTGAAAAATCTCGAATGTTATATTTTTTCCTTGTGCTCCTTCAGGTAGATTATAAACATCAGTCTATGAATAAGCATTTCTATAATAACCTTCACAATATGCTTCTTCTTTTAAATACTTAATCTGTTTGTAGTCATTTGTTTTATTTCTTATTGTTAATAAATATGTATTCGTTACTATAAATAACTAGCGAAAAAATATACTTGACATTTTTTAATTTCACTTAATTATGCATTATTATTGTGTTCGGTTACGATAATTATTGTAATCGAATAAAATTGTTTCATTCCTTGCTAATCAGTTGTTTATATAATCTAATAGGAATCTTACTGCCTGATTCACTATTGATTATACACTTATTTTTCTTGATAAAGGTCTTTATTTTTACTATATTTGCTCAATAAACTAGTACAAACATACAATAAAAATTGTATTGTGCAAAATCAAAATAAATTTCATGAGTCATAATAATAATGATTACAGTCAAAGATTTGAATTGATTATAACCAGACTTGGCTATAGTCCACTGGCATTTTCAAGGCTTCTAGGCTACTCTCGTGCTGATAAAATATATAATGTACTTAACGCCAAAAATAAACCAAGCTTTGATATTCTTTCTGATATTACAAGAAAGTTTGAATGTGTAAGCATTGAATGGCTATTGACAGGCAAAGGTGAACCCTTCAAGAATAAATCGAGAATAGAAGCAAAATATGATTTAAGTAATCAGCACAATCAGTCTGTAATTCCTAAGTGTATTACAGTTGATAGTAATGACAGGGAGAATATTTTAATGTTGGATGTAAGAGCATCTGCGGGATATCCTGAAAATATTGATAACGCCCAATATCTGGAACAACAACCTGCATTTTCTATACCACGCCCTGAATTTCAAGGAGCCACTTTTAGAGGATTCCAAGTTTCTGGCGATAGTATGGAACCCACTTTAACAAATAGTTCGTGGGTTTTTGCTATGGCAGTTGATGATGTCGAATTAATAAAGGATGGATTAGTATATGTTGTTGTGCTTAAGTCGGGTGTGGTGGTGAAAAGGGTTTTAAATCGCTTGAAGGAACGTAATCAATTAATTCTGAAGAGTGATAATACTAGTTATCCAATAAAAACCATAAATCAGGAAGATATTTTAGAAGTTTGGGCGGTAAAATCATACATGAGTTTTGATTTAGGTAATCATTCGGCTAATTTGTATCAAATGATAAATAATTTAGAAATAAAGCAGTTAGATTTTGAAAATAAAATTGAACGATTAACTCACATTATTGAAAATTTTGAGAATAACTGATAAGATACATGGTGCTACAAATCCTTTCGATGATATTCGGAAGGATTTTTTTATGGATATTGTTGGGCTAGGATATTTTTCTTGCGCCAGTCTATCAAGAATTTGAAAATTCAGCCTCTGGCGCAATTCAGGATCTCAATTTTTGCAAATTGATTGCCTGTGGCCAGCCAGGAAGTCAATTTTTCCCTCGGTCGTGTGCTGGCGTCAGTCAGCAGCTCAAAAAATTGCTCGGAGACCCTCTGGCGCAATTTAGGAGTTCAATTTTTGATTTTTTGACCCTCTGGGGAGAGCCAGATGATCAACTTTTTGCTCGGCGAGAGTCTGGCTGGAGAAAAATAATGCCACACCCCTCTAGAAATAGGTATTATAGAAAAGCTCGGTGTAAAGTAGACAAAATTGAGTTACTGGTAATTTTAAAGTATTGTTGTTCTTGAATACAAAAAGCCTGACATTTCTGCCAGGCTGTATTTGTTTTTACTTTAGATATAAGCACACGAAAGGATTGATTTCAGCGAACTTTGTTTCGTGTGATGGGGGCTCTATCATAGAATCATGTCTAATACTCTTAAAATTATCAAGAACAATATGTTCTTACTTTAGAATTAAATCCAATAGGATGGATAGGATCTGTTTTTGCTCAAGTTATTAAAAAGTATTGCAATAATTGTTATAACAATGGCTCCTGAAAGGACGGGATTAAAAATAAACGCAAGTCCTTTTGCCCCAAGAATAACCACAATTGGGTCAGCCCCAGCAGGTGGATGTGTTGTGCCTGTTAATTGCATTACTCCAATAGCTAAGCCAACACCAAGGGCTAGTGAATACCATTCGTCCCCCAATAAGTAAAAACAGCCAATACCAATTACTGTTGATAATAAATGCCCACCAATAATGTTTCTTGGCTGTGCTAACGGACTATTGGGTACCCCAAAGGCAAGCACACAGGTTGCTCCAAATGGCGCCATTAAAAACGGAGCATTAAAATGATAGGTTAGGAGTGAAACGGTCATTATAGCAATAAACCCTCCCAGTCCTGAGAATATTGAGAACTTGAATCCCAGACTGCTTGGACTTGATGAGTTGGTTTTTATTTTTAATAGATAATCTCTCATGGTAGAATTTCCGATTTTAATAAGTCAATTGTCTTATCAACCTGATTTTGATTTCGATAAACTTGACTTGTAATTAAACAAGCTTCAAAAAGCATATATATTTGAAAGGCTTTCAAATTATCGGCAATATTTTCTGAAAAGAATTGTTGCAGATCAAACTTGTGATTTTTGATAATTTCAGATATCTCTTCATTTTCACTTTTAAGTTCAGAAAGCATATTCAAAAAGACACAGCCACTAAATTCCTCCTTCTCATTCATAGATTTAAGATATTCAAATGATTTCAATATTATCTCCCTAGAATTTTTAGCTTTACTGGTAAATTCAGTTAAGCCACCAAACCATACCAAATGTCTTCGTTTTAGGTATTCAATAGCTAACTTTTCTTTTGATTCGAAATGGTCATAAAAGCTTGCTTTAGCTACTTTTGATTCTTTTATAATTTGATTAATACCAGTTGAGTTGTAACCTTGCCTATGGAATAGTTCAATGGCAACATTCATTATTCTTTCTTTCGGTTTTAGTTTTTCCATGATGCAAATGTATATAAAAAACAGAAAAGTCTGTCTGTTGTTGCAAAAAATATCTAAAAAAGATTGATCCCCGCTAATTCATGAAAGGAAGTTCGATAAAAGCTAGAGTGTTTAATTATTCTCAATTCATGAATACAAAAAAGCCTGACATTTCTTCCAGGCTGTATCTGGTATTTTATAATTGATTTCGAGCTATCCGTAGTTTGAATCATGAAATAACCAATCAAAAGAGGAAATCAACCTCATAAAGAATACTTCCTTCAATATAAATTCTTTGGAAATGAATGGATAAAGTATATTTGCACTCATTAAAACACACAACACTAATACTAACAATAAACAATTGATGAGAGAGATGAGCATAGATCTTATATTCATGCTAACCAGGGATGATAAAACTGTACAAGATGCCAGAAAGTATGTGAAGGAAATTGTGGCAGAGGGAGCAAAACATATCGGTTTTAAGGATGTTGGATTGCCTTTTGAAGAGCTAAAAGAGTTAACACAAGATTTGAAACAGGAAGGAGCCACGGTTTATCTGGAAGTGGTAAGTTTAGATTCGGAGAGTGAAATTAACTCTGCAAAGGTAGCGATGGATTTAAATGTAGATTATCTGTTAGGCGGTACAAGACCAGAACTAATTGCTCCTTTGGTGAAAGATCATTCATTAAAATATTATCCTTTTGTAGGTCGGGTTGAAGATCATCCAAGTATTTTGAAGGGAAGTATTACTGAAATAGCTACACAAGCCGAAGAAATAACCAGTCTTGATGGAGTAGATGGGTTGGATTTATTGGCTTACCGACACGTAGAGGAAGATATTCCGAGTTTAATTAAAGAAGTATGTAAACTATCAAAAAAACCGATTATTGTAGCAGGAAGTATTGATAGTGTATCGAGGATAGAAGCAGTAAAAGCTACCGATGCTGCTGCCTTTACAGTAGGAACGGCAGCCTTTGAACAATCATTCCCTGCCAACAAGCCAGGGGTTGGAGGACAGGTTGAATGCATTCTAAAAACTTGTGCAAGTTAAACTCAAATAAATCCAAGGATCTGTAAATTTTCACATTCTTTAACACTTCTTCTCATTTGTTAACCAAAATGTTAAATACATTTGTTACAGACAAAAGAGATAGATTAGGTTTTTTCATAGAATAATAGATTAGGAGTTTAAATAGATTACCCGGCTTACCAGCCGGGTTTTTTATTTTGTATGCATTTCAAGAAAACGAAGCTTAAGTTTCTTTAACTTCCATTGAGATCAATTTATACCATTTAAATTTCAAAATAATCGAGGTATAACGATTAAATAAGATAGTTTTACAATAGAGAAAAGAAACAAGTAGTTTCTCGTAGGTTAGTAAATAGTGGTTAGTAAAAGAAAGCTTGGGGTGAGGTGTAGGCTTTTTTTCGTTTGTAACAAGTACTTGTAAACTGCTCCATGCGTAAGGAATTTTGGCTAGGATGGAATTTATTTTAAATAAAATATAGAATTAAGTGAACATATTTTGTAGATTTGTATATCAATTAACAGTTTAATCTTTATTAATATAAAATCCCAACCATGAAAAAATCAATAGTTATACTATTTGTGCTGATTGGATTTTCATTAAGTGCACAGAATACGAAACTTGAAGTATTGAAAGAATTTGTTGCAGGTTCAATTAGTTTTAATGATGAATTTGCAGATTTGGGGCAGCCAATTGTTACCATCAATAAATTAGCTGAAAAACAAGCGGATAAAACAATTGAATTGACCAAAGACAATATCAATGAAACATTAGAGCTTGCTAAAACTTACAAAACCTGTATTATTACTGTAGGTGTACATACCATTGTAAAAATTACCGATTTTGAGAATTGCAGTCCAAGTGGTGCTTGGGGAGCAAGCATGCCAATGGGAAAAGGATATATTCAGAAAGCTGGAGTTTTGAACGAAAAGAATGACTATATCAAAAACATTATTGGTCGTCCGGGATCTCAGGAAAGAAAAGTTTTTCTTTTTAAATAAAGAAATCGAAATAGTTAAAAAGCCCGATATGAATTCATATCGGGCTTTTTAATCGAAATCAGGTTATTATTGATAGTCGTAAATTTCGAAAGTTACACGTCTGTTGTTGGCCCTGCTTTGTTTGTCGGTATTTGCTACAACCGGATTGCTTTCTCCGTGCGGAATAATGATAATTCGATTGTCGGGAACACCATTTAAAATTAAATAGTTTTTAACCGTTGTAAGACGTTTATAGGCCAATTCGATATTCGAATCATCGGATCCAATATCATCAGTATGGCCATGCATTTTAAGAATGTAAGAATTGTTTTCTACCATCATTTTGATAACAGTAACCAGTTTCCTGCGAGAATATTCGGTTAATTCATACTTACCGAAGGCAAAATAGATGTTTTCCAAACGCTCTTCCATTTCAATTCTTTCCTCCTTTTGTTCAGGACAGCCATTGTTTGCTGCAATACCAGGAATTTCAGGACAGTAATCTTCACTATCTACCACTCCATCCTGATCAGAATCTACAGGACAACCATTTTCATCAACGATATAGAAAGGTGGAGTTCCCGGACAATCGTCTTTTTCATCAGGTACACCATCCCGATCTTCATCGCTCATTTTCTCTTCTTTCTCCATTTGTTCCAGTTCGTGGCGCAAGCGGTCAATCTTTTTGTATTTCTCAGCCAATAATGATTTTAAGGTACTTACATCATTGTCTAGAATCCTTTCTGGTTCTCTTTTCTTTTTTGATTTTAATCGATATCCGATAAGGAACTCATGATTATTGGATGAATACCTTCCTGTTTTTTGTATGCCAATATCGTAGGAATATCCAATTACAAAGTTCTTTAATACATTCACACCCACATTTAGTCCAACCGAAAAATCGTCTCTGTAATTTACTGCGAACCAGCCTTTGTCTGCAAGTTTGGCAATAACATTTACATCAAACTGAACAGGAGAGCTATCTGCATATCTCATCATAAGGTATGGCGTAACACTTAAATCTTTTATGCGCGGAATTTTAAACTCGTAACCTCCGCTTAGCATGGCATGACGAACCAGATTGTAGGATGATTCAGATCCATCTCTGCTTTCACTTACCGAGTTGTTTAAAAGTTGCGGAATGGTTAAGCCTACCACTACATTTTTAAAGGTGTAATACAAACCCATATTTGCCATGAGTTCGGTATTTTTAAAATCTGTATTAATCAGGTAAGGATCGTCGGGATTTGCTCTTAAATCGTTCATGTTTACCCTAAAATCAGATATTCCGGCCGACAGACCAAACCTTAAAAAGTGATCGGTAGCAATCTCAAGTCTATAAGAATAGCTTGCCAGTGCTTGTGTGTTGTCAAAAATTCCAACATTGTCGTTTACCAAACTAAAACCAAGTCCGTATTTTGCTTCTTTCAGAGCAGCATCGGCAGTAAAAACATGTGTAACCTGCCCACCATCAAAATCAGCAAATTTCTGATTCCTTAACAAGTATGCATTAAACAGGTTGTTGGCTCCTGTAGCAGCAGGGTTGTACACTGTAGGATTGATATAGTATTGGTCGAGCAAGGGAACCTGCTGCGCCTGTAGCTTACTTCCGCAGAAACAAACCAAAATAAAAATGAATATCGGAATATATTTAGTAGCGTAAAATGGTTTCATTGTGAATGGTTTTAATTTCCCAGAATTGATAAGCTTCCTTTTACAGGTTTAATTTCTTCTGATTCAAATTCGATTAGATAATAGTATGCACCATTAGGTAGAATTGAACCATTAAAGCTTCCTTTCCAATCGTTTTGATATGATTTGGAGTGGTAAACTTCCTGACCGTAGATATTAAAAACGTATACTTCCGGGCTTCCAAGACTCAGATCGTAATGAATTTTCCAGGTATCATTTATTCCATCTCCATTAGGAGTTAAAGCGTTGTTAACAATGATTTGCTGATCTTCATCCAGCTTTATTTCAACCAATTGTCCGGCATCAGAAGAGCGACAGGCATTTCCATCAACTACCAAAACCTGGTAAGTACCAGATTCAAGATTGGTAAGTTCATAAACTGGATTATCACTTGTGGTAGTTTCTCCCGGATTAATGATGTAGGTATAAGGAGCAACACCTTCCGAAACCGAAATTACAAGGTTGCCATCGTATCCTGTGTGCACATCGGTGCTAACAATCTGCAGTTTTGGATTGCTTTGCAATGTGTAATTAGGTTTAGCTGCGATTAGTTCATCGTTACAGTTTCCAACGCTTACATACAAGTTGGAGTTGATGTTTGGAACGATATCTTCAAATACTATTGGACCTCCATCTCCAACAATCTCTGAAAGAATGTTGTCACCATCCTGAAGTACGTATTCTATGCCAGAAATTGTACTGGTTAATTCAATATCAATGGCTTCTCCTTCGCAAAAATCTTCCGGAGTAGCAAAGTTTTCAATGGAATTGGTACTGATATCCGGAACTGTGATCAATTTGGTATTGTCAAGAGCAAGCGGATCGGTACAAACTGTTTCGTGAGCATACACTGTGTATGTACTGCTAGTGCTCGGATATTGTTCTGGAAATTGAATGGTGCCACCATTTCCAACAACATTGGGTTCGATTAGCTTGCTACCATCATGCAATTGATAAAAAATATCAGCTTGACTGTTTTCTACTGAAATAACGACCTCTTCGCCTGCACAAATGGTATCACGACTGCTTAAAATGGTTTTACTGATTTCAGGAGAATGGTGAACATCAACATCTACTGTGTATCGTATGTCAACCGGAGCCAAACATCTTTCTCCTAATGCTTCAATCCTATAGGTAGCTGAATTGGCAGGAGCTGTTGGTTCGAAGTTGACTGTTTCGTTGTTACCTGTTATAGGAGATCCAATGGCTGTGTTTCCTTCCCAAAGCTGATATTGAACTCTCGTGTCGGTAGGAGTTAGTGAAACAACAACTTGCTCTCCTTCGCAAATGGTATGTTTGTCGATTGTAGGATGAAGATGAATTTCAGGTTGTAAACCTACGTTAACTTTTATGCTTTTATCAAGGGTTTGCTGAGTACCACAGGCTTCGTTTGTGGCAATTACCTGGTAGGTTACGGAACGGAATGGTGAGAATTCTGGAAATGATAAGGCTGAGCCTGTTCCATCAACAGGATCTCCTTCCAAATAAGTACCATCAAAAAGTTGATATTGTACGCCTACCTCACTTGAATCAATGGAGATAATGGTGTTTTCTCCAACACAAATTTCAGGTTCTGAAATGCTAACATCCATGGTTGTAACTGGCAATGGAATCACTGCTAGATCATATGTGTTTTGTAAATCAAGTCTGTCATTACATCCAGACATGGTTGTTTCCACAATGTAGGTTGTGCTTGTTGTTGGCGAAACCGAGGTGAAGTTAAGTGTTCCGCTGTTTCCAGTTGCCATGTCCAAAACCAATCCGGTTTGATCCTTTAACCAATAAGATAATCCTGATTCAGAATTTTCAACTGAAATTACCACAGGAGTATTTAAACTTTCACAAATCTGATTGTGATCTGCTGTAACTGCTAAATCGAGTTTTGGTCCTGTGTTTACAGTAATGTTACTGGTGTTAGGATAAACAACAGAAGAGGCACACAGTAAGTTTTGCGCTTGAATACTTAGTGTTTGCGATTGTTTGGGCTTAATAAAGATGCTAATGTCAGTGCCATTGCCTTCAACTTCTCCTAATTTACCTTCAGTACTACCAATCACTTCATACTTGATTGTATTTTCACTTCCAGTAATGGTAACTGCAATAATTTCACTTTCACAAATTGCAGCGGGATTAACAGAATAATTGATTGTACCTGCTGGTTGCGGATGAACGGTAACCGTAGCTTGATTGGTGAATTCGTATGCGGTTGAACAGGTAGATTTTATAGCATCTACCAGGTAATTGGTTGAGCTAAGCGGACTAACTGCCGGAAAATCGATTTGACTGCCATTGCCAGCAATAGGAGAACCAATATTTCCAGATGCATCCTTCAATTGATATTGTACATCGTTCTCTGTGTTTTCAATACTGATAACTGTAGATTCACCTTCGCAAATTTCAGCTGGACTCGCTTTTACAACAAGATCCAATTCAGGTTTTGGATTTACAGTAATTGTGGCATTCTGATTTAAAGTATTTACTGTACTACAATTGTTTTTGATTGCCTTAACTTCGTAAGTTTTCGAAGAACTTGGCGAAAGATTAAACTCAATACTTCCTCCGTTTCCTGTTATGCTCGATCCAATTGTTGAACTTCCATCATACAATTGATAATCTACATCATTTTCACTTCCCTCTACGAATATGGAAATGTTCTCGCCTTCGCAAATATCAGCAAAGTTTGGTGTTACATTAAGCGTGATATCGGCTTGAGGCTTAACTTTAATCTCAATGGTGTTATCCAGGTTTTTGGTTTCAGAACACTCTGTTGAGTTAATTTTAACATGGTAGGTGGTAGTTGCATTAGGGCTTACTCCTGCAAAAGAAATTGAATTTCCATCGCCTGTTATTGGAGTTCCTACCGGATTAGTGCCATTGGTAAGTTGATATTCCACTCCATTTTCTGATTCCTCTAAACTAATCACAGCAGTTTCACCAAGACAAAGCTCAGTATCATCGGCATTCAAATTGATATCTGTTCTTGGAGTTGTTCCGACTGTTACCAATATTTTTTGATCCAGATTGTAATAGTTCAAACAATTAGCACCAAAAGCTCTTATGGTATATAGCTCTGTACTGGTTGGTGTTAATGTAAAAATCAGATTACTGCTATTTCCCGTTAATGGTCCTGCAACATATGTACTTCCATCAAATATTTGGTAGTCAATTCCAATCTCCGAATTTTCTATGGTAATGTTTACCGATTCGCCAATACAAATTTGATTGTTATCTGCGTAAGCAGCCAGATCAATTTTAGGAGCAGCTGCCACATTAATTGAGGCAGTATTGTTTAGCATGATTTGATCGTAACAGGAACCGCCACTTACAAATACCTGGTAGGTTGTGTTACTGGCCGGAAAAACTTGTGGGAATTGAATTGTTCCTCCATTTCCAACTATTGCTGGAGGAAAGTCATCTGGTCCGTTATTTAAAAGGTAACTGTAGCCAGATTCAGTACTTTCAACCGAAATGATTACGCCTTCGTCTTTACAGATCTGTGTTTCAGATGCTGTAACCACCAAATTTAAATTTGGCCCAGCGTTAACCGTTACAGCAACAGTTTCTGTCAGATCAACACTTTCGCTTGTATTTGTATTGGTAGCTGTAACACTATATGTAGTTGTTACATTTGGCTGTGAGCTAAACGATATTTGAGAGCCGGTTCCGTTAATTGGAGTACCCTCGTTCGCACCATTGGCTTTTAGCTGGTATTCAACACCAACTTCACTACTAGCTAAAAAAATGCTTATGGTTTCTCCTTCGCAGATTGCTGATTTATCAATGCTTAAATCAATCGAACTGTCAGGTGGTACCTGGGCTCCAATTGCAATGAAGTGATTGGAGAATAACAAGAAAACAAATAATAGAGTAGTATGTAAATAGGGGTAGAAATGCTTCATTCAATAGATTTTGGTTATAGTAGATTTATACAGCTTGTAATTAATTGGATTTTCGAAAAAATAGTTGAATGAGAAATGAATTCAATATATCTTTTTTAAATTTTTGATTTTTTTAAGATTTTAAACAATTCTTTAATAGGATGAATAAGTATATTTGTTTGTTTAATCTAACTGGTATTTAGTTTGTTATGGGTGTTGTGGGCAAAAGCTTAAATTATAAACAAAAACCAATAATTCTACCTAAACTATTGTGTTTGACAGCTTGCACTAAAAATAACTAAAAAATTGACAAATAGGCAAAAAATGGAGGTAAATGTATTTTAATTCGTGGTCAATAGATTATGGTGAGTTTTGAGGATTCCTAAACTATCAGGATGAACTACCAATATATTTTTATACATTTGTTAGAATTACATAATATGGATTGAAAATATGATGAATAAAGAATCAGTTAGTGTGCTAAGTAAGCAAGATAAGTTAGACAGGAGATATTTGAGAATGGCTCTGGTGTGGGCTGAAAATTCATATTGTAAAAGAAGACAGGTGGGAGCTTTAATCGTAAAAGATAAAATGATCATCTCTGACGGTTACAATGGAACACCTTCTGGCTTCGAAAATGTATGCGAAGATGACAACTTTAAGACCAAACCTTACGTACTACATGCAGAAGCCAATGCTATTACCAAAGTGGCAAAATCGGGTAACAGTAGTGAGAATGCTACTTTATATGTTACCGCTTCCCCTTGTATTGAGTGTGCAAAGTTGATTATTCAAGCCGGAATTGTTCGTGTGATTTATTCAGAAGAGTATCATAGCTCTGATGGAATTGATTTGTTGAAAAGAGCAGGTATTGAAACAAAATATATCAATTTGAACGAAGAGAATTAAAATAAAATACATGAGTTACAACAATAAAAGAAGTGCAATATTCCTACCAATTCTAATAACCTTAGCCATTGTAGTTGGTATGTTTATTAACTCCCTGTTTCAAGGAAACAGTAAAGGAGAATCAACAATTTTCCAACTGCCTAAAGCGGGTAGTAAGCTGGAGGTTGTGTTGGATATGGTTGAATCGGATTATGTAGATACCATTAGTTCTGCAGATTTGGTAGAGCAGGCAATTCCTGCCCTGCTGAAAGATCTGGATCCGCATACCGTATACATTCCAGCTAAGGATTTACAGAGAGTAAATGAAGATTTGAAAGGAAATTTTGGTGGGATTGGCGTACAATTTATTCGTTATCAGGATACAGTAGCAATTGTACGCGTTATTCCAGGTGGACCTTCTGAATTGGCAGGCATTAAAGCTGGTGACAGATTGGTTACCGTTAATGACACTTCCATTGTTGGTAAAGAATTAAAAGATAGTGATATTATTGGTCGACTAAAGGGACCCAAAGGTACTCCCGTAAAAGTTGGTGTTTATCGCAGAAGCAGCAATGAAACTTTAGAAATGGAGTTGTTAAGAGGATCAATACCAGTTCCAAGTGTTGATGTTGCTTATATGATTAATGATGAAGTTGGATACATTAAAGTGAGCCGTTTTGCAGCAACAACTTATTTCGAGTTTTCAGAAGGATTAGAGAGGTTGGAATCCGAAGGAGTGAAGAAATTGATTGTTGATCTTCGAGGAAATACAGGAGGTTATTTGTCTGAGGCTACCAACATGATCAACGAGTTCCTTTCTGAGAATCAAATGATGGTTTATACTGAAGGCAAATCACAGCCTAGAACCGATTATAAATCAAATGGAAATGGTAGATTTCAGGATTTACCGGTTATCGTGTTGATTGATGAGGTTTCGGCTTCGGCAAGTGAAATTTTTGCTGGTGCAATACAGGATAACGACAGAGGTAAAATTGTTGGACGCCGTTCGTTTGGTAAAGGTTTGGTGCAAGAACAAAGACGATTGCCTGATGGTTCTGCATTGCGTTTAACAGTTGCTCGTTACTATACACCAACAGGCCGATGTATTCAGAAACCATACAATAACGGCAAAGAAGAGTATTACAATGATTTGAATCTTCGATTCATTCATGGAGAGTTTGAGAAAAAAGATTCTATCCACTTTAATGATTCATTAAAATTTACAACTCCAGGCGGAAATACCGTTTACGGAGGCGGTGGTATCATGCCAGATGTTTTCATTCCTGTTGATACTTCGGGATATTCAAATTATTTCCGTGATTTGAGAAGAAAAGGCATCATCTACCAGTATGCATTCTCTTTTGTAGATCAGTATAGAGAACAAATGCAAGGTTTAAAAACTCACAAGGATGTATTAAATTTTGTGAAGGACAAAGCCATTATTAAGAACCTGGTAGCTTACGCTGATAAAAAGGGAGTAAAACCAGATTCGAAAGGATTAAGACAATCGCGTAAAGTGATAGAAACACAACTGAAAGCTTATATAGCTCGGGATTTAATTGATGATATCGGATTTTACCCAATCATTAGGGAGTTGGATAAAACCTTAATAGAAGCCGAAACACATTTTTAGAATAAGATTTTAAAATAAAATAGAAGAAGGGACTTGCTGCAAAGTGAGTCTCTTTTTTTGTTATCAGATGGTTTTAAAAATTCAAAAAAATCAAAGCCAATTAAACCTTCCAACTTTTCAAAAGTCAAAGAACCGAATTCGATTTTAAAAAGCGCTGAAATTAGTAAATGAGAACATTAAAATTTTAGATAGATGAAAAAGTCAGTAATAGTTGGAATGATTTGCATGTTTGTGGTGGCTGGAATGTCGAACCTATATGCACAACAAAATAGAGGGCAACGCGGACAAAGAAGCGAACAATGCAGAAAAGGGATGCGTTGTAATCTTAGCGATGCACAAAAAGAACAGATGAAAGAGGCGCGTACCAAGTACGCCAAGCAAACTCTTGATATCAAGAATGAATTAAATGAGTTACAGGCAAAGCAACAAACTTTGGTTTCGGCTGAGAAACCAAATCAATCGCAAGTTTATGCCAATATCGATAAGATGACTGCTTTGAAGAAGGAATTGCACCTTCAGAAATTAGATATGCGAATGGAAATGCGTTCGTTTTTAACCGAGGAGCAATTATTGCGCGCTGATGCCCGACCAAATCACCGAATGGGAATGAAACAAGGCCGTGGTGGAAAGAAAGGAATGGCACAGGGTAGAATGCATGGTAAGCATGGACATGGACAAATGCAAGCTAAAAGAGGCATGGGTGCACAAAAAGGCATGCAAGCTGGCAAAGGAAATATGCTTGATTTGAGTGATGATCAGCAGGCAAAAATGAAAGAATTGCGTTTGGCTCATATGAAAGATACCAAATCTTTACGCGATGAGGCCGAAGAGCTAAGATTGAAGCAAAGAAATTTAATGACGGATGAAAATCCGGATAAAAAAGTATTAATTGCCAACGTAAACCGCTTGGCGGATATCCAAAACACTTTGGCGAAAAAGAAATATGAACATCAAATGGAAGTTCGCGAAATCCTTGATGAGGATCAGTTGGTGATCTTTATGAGTAGAGCATGCAAAGGCAAAGGTTTTCATAGAGGCCACGGCAGATGGTAACACTGGATATAATTAGCTTAGGAGAGGTTCTTTTTTGGGACCTCTTTTTTTTGTAAAAGTCTTGAATTGTTGGAAAAATAAAAAGGCAGAAAAGTCCAACTACATTTTTGCAATTGGACTTAAAGCTTTTATTATTTGGGAGTATTAATCTTTTATATCGCTTTCGAAAACATTTTATCGCCACCTTTTTGTGAGTAGCGCAGTTTGTTGTCGAATGGTTTGGCAATGTTTCTCAAGAAAATCATACCTAAATCGGTAACCACTAGTTTTTCCTCGTCCAGTTCAATAATGCCTTCTTCCTTCATTACCGTCAATTCTTCGGTAATGCTCTCAGGAAGGTATTTCTTTAGTTCATCGGTAAAGAACAACTCACGACGACAGGTAATGTCTAGTATGGCTCTTTTTACCGTCAAATCTTCATCTGTAAGATAATAACCTTTCACCAAATCCAATTCACCTTTTTCACAAGCTGCTTTGTACAGGTGAATTTCTTTTGGGTTTTGTGCGTAAGCATATTTTGCATCAGAAATAGACGAGGCGCCTAATCCAATCAACAATTCAGTATGGGAAGTATTGTATCCCATAAAATTTCGATGCAAGCGTTTTTCTTCCCTGGCCACGAACAACTCGTCGTGCGGCAAGGAGAAGTGATCCATTCCAATATCGCTGTAGTTTAGTTCTGCCAGTTTTTCTTTTCCTAGATCGTACAAAGCTCTTTTTCCTGCACTATCCGGAATATCGGCATCGGTAAACATTCGCTGACCTTTGGTTTTCCAAGGTACATGTGCGTAAGAATAGTAAGCAATTCTATCAGGTTTCAGCTCCGAAACTTTCTCGAACGTGTCTCGAACCGATGAAATTTGTTGTTTAGGCAATCCGTAAATCAAATCAAAATTTACTGATTTATAGCCAATTTCTCTGGCAGTTTCGGTTACCTCTTTTACAATTTCGAAACTTTGCTTGCGGTTAATCACACGCTGTACTTCTGGGTCGAAATCCTGAACTCCAAAGCTTACTCTTCTAAATCCAACATCATACAAAGCTTGCAAATGCTTTCTTGTGGTATTGTTTGGATGCCCTTCGAAACTGAATTCATATTCAGGATGCAAAACGGCATGTTCTTTAATGCCATTAATCAGTTTTTTAAGGTTTTCCGGACTAAAGAAAGTTGGAGTACCTCCACCCAAATGCAATTCTCTTAGAACAGGCTTTTCACCAAAAGTATTCAGATAGATTTTCCACTCCTGCAGTAATGCATCTATATATTTGTCTTCAACGCCATGATCGCGTGTGATGACTTTTGTGCAGGCGCAATAAGTACAAAGACGTTCGCAATAGGGAAGGTGCACGTAAATACTAATTCCTTTTGTCGAATTCGATTCATCAAAAGTGCGTTTAACTATTTTCAACCATTCTTTTGCATCTGGTCTTTCATCTCCCCAAAATGGTACGGTTGGATAACTTGTGTATCGTGGTACAGGAACGTTGTACTTTTCGATTAAGAGCTCTTTGTTCATGGAAAATTCTTTTGCCTTATTCATACAAAGATATCTTTTTTTGTCAATTTCTGTTATTGTATTTAATTCTTCTTGTTTGATGATATTGAACTCAAATTTAATATTTTTATATAAGCCTAAAACCAAAAGATATGGATATCAACGTAAAAGAAAATTTTATTGAAAAGTTTAAGAACTATTTTGGTGAAGAAACCAATCTTCCCATTGCTTTTTGGTACGGAAACGATCGATTGCAAGATGAAGAAATCAGACCGAAAAACTGGATGTGTATTATTGGTCAGCTAAACAAGATAAGAAAAGGAGAAAGCTTAAGTTTTTCTGCTGATTCGGTAAGTTGTGGTGGAGGAAAAACCTATTGCGGATTTGCAGAATTTGTGCCGGGATTGGCTAACTTTCTTTCTACAGGAAAGGAAAGATATCTTAAGAATAGTGATATTGCCCAAAAAGTGATCAATCAGTTTCCAGTTTATCCTGCTCCAGCGAAATACATCAGTTTTAAAAGGTGGGATCAATTGTCAGAAGAAGATGAGCCCGAAGTGGTAATCTTTTTTGCTAAACCCGATGTTTTGTCAGGTTTGTTTACATTAGCCAATTACGATCAAACTGATTTGCAGAGTACAATTGTACCTTTTTCATCGGGTTGTGGTTCGATAGTTACTTTTCCCTATCAGGAAAGTAAAAAAGAAAAACCGAAGGCGGTTCTGGGAATGTTTGATGTTTCTGCACGTCCATATGTACCTGAAAATACATTGAGTTTGGCCATTCCCATGAAAAAAATGCAGGATATGATTACCAATATGGATGAAAGTTTTTTGTCAACTGATGAATGGGGGAAAGTAAAAAATAGAATAAGAAGATAATACTTTAACTATGAATGTAAATGAAATAGTGGTTGTAATTAATCCAGGATCAACCTCAACAAAAATTGCCCTATACAACAGAGAAGGACTGGTTGAAGATTTTGTTGCAAGACATTTGCAAAAGGATTTGGATCAGTTTCATCGAGTTGCCGATCAGTTTGAATACAGATTTGAAATGTTAAAAGACTGTTTGAATGGTATGCTGACTGAAAAAGATTTTTCAGTGGTTGGTATTGTAGGGAGGGGTGGAATTGTAAAACCTTTGGAAGGAGGAACATATCGCATTAGTAATGAGTTTTTAGAAGATGCACGTACCGGAAAATATGGAGATCATGCATCGAATTTAGGAAGTATGCTGGCCAACAAATTGGCCGAACACCTTGGTTTAGATGAAAGTTATACGGTAGATCCTGTTTCGGCTGGAAACATTATAGAAAAAGCTCAAATTTCAGGGGTTCCTGGTATTGAAAGGAATCGTAGGGGACATCCCTTAAATATGAAAATGACAGCAAGAAAAATTGCAGCTCAGCAAGGAATTGCCTATGAAGATGCCAAGTATGTGATTGCTCATTTGGGAGGAGGAATTTCCATTGCCTCGGTTGAAGGTGGAAAAATTACCGACGTAAATGATGCTTTGATGGGAATGGGGCCATTTTCTCCGAATCGTGCAGGTGCAATTCCTACGCGCGGAATTATGGATTTGTGCTACTCGAAACCAAGAAAAGAGGTGGAAACTCTTTTAAGCAAAAACAGTGGATTAAAAGCTTATTTGGGAGTTGATGATTTGCGCGATGTTTTCGAATTGATTGAAGAAGGGAATGAAAAAGCTAAGTTGGTTTATGATGCCTTTGTGTACCAGATTGCCAAGGAAATTGGTGCTTACCATGCAGCAATGAAATGCAAAGCCAATGGAATTATTATTACAGGAGGCATTGCTTATTCCGATCGTTTTATTGCAGATTTAAAGGATTATGTTGGCTGTTTAACGGAATTCTTTGTATACCCCGGAGAAAATGAAATGGAAGCACTGGCCGAAGGTGCATTCCGCGTAATTGATGGCAAAGAATTGGCATTGGAATATTAGAAAAACTTAAAGTAGAAACATAAAATGAAAGTTGTTTTTTCACATGGCAAAGAAAGTGGCCCTTGGGGAACCAAAATAAAGAGATTAAGCGAAATCGCTAAGAAAAAAGGATTCGAAATAGATAGTTTGGATTATCGGGCATATTCTAATCCCGATGATCGTGCAAGTCAGCTTTTAAACTATTTAAAGGGAGAAAAGAAGGATTTTATATTGGTTGGTTCAAGTATGGGCGGATATGTTTCTTTGGTAGCTTCAGAGAAGATTAATCCGAAAGCCATTTTTCTAATGGCTCCGGCTTTATATTTAGAAGGATATGCAAAACAGGAGTATCCGATGAATTGTAAGAATATTCAAATTGTTCACGGAAAATCGGATGAAGTTATACCTTACGAACATTCGGTTCGATATGCCAAAGAGTCGAAATGTACACTGCATTTGATTGAAGGTGATCATCGATTGAATGCATCTTTAGAGAAAGTGGAAAGTATTTTTGAGAGTTTTCTGGAGAAAATTTTGAATTAAAAAAAAGCCAGCTTAAAAACTGGCTTTTTCTTTTAAATATACTGAGTTTAGAATTTTCTAAAACCAATTAATCTGCGAACTTCTTCAATTGTTTTAACAGCACTTTCACGTGCTTTTTCAGCTCCCAATTTGGTTACCTTGTGTAAGTATGCATCATCTTGCATGATGTCTAAAATACGCTCGCGAATCGGGCTTGTAAAGTTGATAATATCTTCAGCCAACTGTTTTTTCATATCGCCATAGCGAATTTCACAATTGTTGTACTTGTCGTTAAAGAAATCGTAAGTATCCTTTGCAGAAACAATATCCATTAGTGTAAACAGGTTCTGAATTGCTTCAGGTTTTTCCTGGTTCATTTCAGTTGGACCACTGTCCGAAACGGCTTTCATTACTTTCTTACGGATATCTTTTGGATCATCAACCAAACAAATTGCATTTCCTTCCGATTTACCCATTTTACCCGATCCATCTAATCCAGGAACTTTAATAAACTCGCCTGTGTATGAATAAGGTTGAGGAATTGGGAAAGTTTCTTCGCCATAAATGTTGTTGAAACGACGTGCAAATTTACGTGCCATTTCCAAATTTTGCTCCTGATCTTTTCCTACTGGAACCTGATGAGCTTTGTGAATCAAAATATCCGCAGCCATCAGTACAGGATACGTTAACAAACCTGCATTAACATTTTCTGGTTGTTTACGAGCTTTATCCTTAAAAGAAGTTGTTCTTTCCAACTCACCCAAATATGCATTCATGTTCATCAACAAATACAATTCAGGAATTTCTGGTACATCACTTTGTACGTAAACTGTTGCTTTTTCAGGATCAATTCCACAAGCCAGGTATTCTGCCAATACGCGCTTTACGTTGATGTGAAGATCTGCAGGAGTTGGGTGCGTAGTCAGGGAATGCCAATCAGCAATAAAGAAAAAGCAATTGTTATCGTTTTGCATTTGCACAAAGTTCTTCACCGCTCCGAAGTAATTTCCCAGGTGTAAGTTACCTGTAGATCGAATTCCACTTACTACTGTCTTCATTATTCAATTCATTAATCGCTCAAATATGAGCTGTTTATACTTAAAAATTTTAGTTCGACAAAATTATGAAACCTATCCGATAAATAAAATAGTATTAGGTAATTCTATCGTTATTGAAAATTTAATTTGATTTTTGAGATTTGATGTTTGGGATTTTAAGACAGAGCTTGCACTGTTAGCCAGGCCCAAACCACATATCTGCAAACTTTACCGGCTGCCATAAAAAGTGCCATCCAGTATGGATTGGTGCGTAATAATCCTAATCCGATTGGAATCATATCCCCTATAAAAGGAAGAAAAGCAAAAAAGGCAAGCGCATTTCCTTTATTTCTGAGAAACTCTTTGGATTTAATCGCTTTATCAGGTTTAATTTTTAACCATTTTTCGATTCTCTCCAATTTACCCAAGTATCCTAAATAGTAACCCGTTAAGCCACCTAACCAATTGCCTAAACTTGCAATTGCTATAGTCAAGCTGATATCAAAACCAGAATAAACACAAAGGCTAAGAATTGCCTCTGAGCTAAAAGGAAGAATGGTTGCTGCCAAAAAACTTGCCAGAAACAATCCCCAATATCCATATTCGATGAATTCAAGCATGCTGCAAATGTATAAAAAGCAAATGCTTTTATTAAAGAACTTTAACTTTTCCGCTCTTCTACTTTTCAAGACTTTTCAAGACTTTATTATATCTTTGTATAAAATTTAGAAAAGTATATATGGAGACCACAAGACAAAGCAAAGTTTCAAGATTATTACAAAAGGATTTAGGATTGATTTTTCAGCAGGAAGGACGAAATCTATTTGGAGGAAAAATGATATCGGTTACCACTGTAAGAATTAGCCCGGATTTGGGACTTGCAAAGGTGTATCTTAGTATTTTCCCTTCAGACAAGTCGGAAGAAACGCTTGAGGTGGTTAGAATGAACACCAAAAACATCCGTAGAATTCTAGGAACCAAAGTTGGTAAACAATTAAGAGTGGTTCCCGAATTGGCATTCTATATTGATGATTCTTTGGATTATATTGAGAATATCGACAACCTATTGTCATAAACTCTTCCACCGAATTTGAATCTACCTTTTCACATAGCCAGGCGATACCTGTTTTCCAAGAAAAAACAGAATGTTATCAATATCATTTCACTAATTTCAGTAGTTGGTGTTACGGTTGGTACCATGGCTTTGGTGATTGTGCTGTCTGCCTTTAATGGTTTGAATCAATTTATTGATAAGCAGTTTAGTAGTTTTGATCCCGATTTAAAAATACTTCCTGCAAAAGGCAAAACATTTGTTCCCGATTCAATTTTCAGACAAATTAAAGACATGGAACAAGTGGCATTCTATTCCGAAGTTTTGGAAGAAAATGCACTTCTCAAATATGGCAATCGTCAACGACCTGCAATTGTAAAAGGAGTTGATGAAAACTTTAGCCTGATGACGGGAATTGATACCATGATAACGGATGGGAGTTTTGTGTTGGATACAAAAAAGTATCAGTTTGCCGTGTTGGGGTATGGTGTAGCATTAGATTTGGGTGTAGGATTAACCTTTGTTGATCCAATAAAGTTTTATGTGCCAAAACGTAATGCTACGGTCGGACACAATCCAATGAATGCATTTAATTCTGAGATCATATGGCCATCGGGTTTTTTTCAGATTCAAGCCGATTTTGATACACAATATACCTTGGTTCCTTTAAGTTTTGCACGAAAATTATTCAGTTATCAAAACGAAGTAAGTGCCATCGAGCTCGGAATAAATGATTCTGAAGATATTGATGAGGTAAAATCTGAAATACAAGAAATAATCGGTGATGATTTTCAGGTAAAAAATCGTTTCGAATTGCATGATGTTATTTATAAAATGATGAAGACAGAAAAGACCGCAGTCTTCTTCATTTTATCTTTTATTTTGGTGATAGCTTCTTTTAATATCATAGGTTCGTTAACCATGCTGATATTGGATAAAAAAGAGGATGTTAGCACCTTAAGAAGTTTGGGTGCCAATGAGAAAACCATAAGACAATTGTTTCTAATCGAGGGTTGTTTGATTTCTATTTCAGGTGCGCTTTTAGGGGTAATTTTGGGCATAATAGTTTGTTTTCTACAAATCAAATTCGGATTTGTAAAATTGGCCGCTGGAAGTTTCTTTATGAACTCTTATCCTGTAAATGTGCATCTTTCTGATATTTTTATCATCTTTATAACGGTTGTACTGATTGGGTATTTCGCATCGCGTTTTCCTGTACAATACATTACCAAAAGATACTTGCAGTTTAACTGATAAGTATTTCCCACTACCGATTAATGAATAGGAATCAAGTTGATTTCTAATGGCAATAACTTATTAAAAATTACCGAAATGAAGAAGATTTTTGTATTCTGTGTGCTAGCATTTGGAATTTCAATCTTTGTAAATGCTCAGCAAACAGCCTTAACTTCCGATGGAAAAGTTGTTATTCTTTACGACAATGGAACCTGGACTTATGTCGATGTAAAACTTCCCAATACAGATACTAAGGAGATTCAAAAGAAAGCAGGAGAAGTTGCAGTACCAACCAATGTATCTGGTGTAGACAATTCTCCTATTAGTTTGAAAGATGCTACCCTTGAAAAAATGGCATTTATTGAGGGACAAAGTGAAAAACTCTCAAAATATTTTAAACACAAAAATATCGTTCGTTGCGATTTTACTTTAATATCGAAAGATGGAAAAGCCGTATTGAAAACAGACTGGAAAATTATGAACGGTGAAGCCTATTCGTATTTTGGATTCATAAAAGAAGGAAACAAGATCTCTTTGGAATTAATAGGCGGCAAAATAATTGATTTGGTTTATACCAAAGAGTTTGAGCCTAAAGAATATGAGAAATATGGATTTTCGACTTACTCAGCAGAACTGGAATTAAACGAAGAACAAATTCGTTTGTTGAGAAACTCTATAGTTTATAAAGCACATATGACTTGGAGCAGAAGAACAGAAGAATATAAAGTTGTTGCTCCTTCATATTTTATAAAATCATTACCTCAAATTATTGAATAATGAAGAACTTATTGCTTGTTGCAGTACTTCTTTTTTGTAGCATCTATACAGTAGATGCACAAATGAGATTGAGAACTCCTGATGGAAGAGTTGTATTGCTCTATGACAATGGAACCTGGAAGTATGAAGAAGTAAAAAAAGCTGATCTTAAACCAAAGGCTCCAGTTAAATCAGACTTTGAACTATCTAAACCAATTGTACTGAAAAAGGTGGAATTAACACCTGAAACAGTTATAAAAGGAGTTAGTTTAAAACTCAAAAAGTTTTCGGAAAACAAGAATATTGTAAAATGTGATTTTCAGTTGGTAGCAGATGAAGAAAAAGTGATTCTTAAAACTGAATGGAAGATAATGGATGAGGAAGGTTTTCGATTTTTTGGTTTTATCACAAAGAGGTCAAAAATCGATTTAGAATTGTCTAATGGAGAAATTGTAAGCCTGAATTATTCAAGAGATTTTGAGCCCAAAGAATATCCGAATTACGGTTTTACGATATTTAAAGCTGAACTTACTTTAAATGAAGATCAAATTAGAGCATTACAGAAAGGATACATCACAAAATCAAGTATGCAATGGAGCAGGAGAGTTGAAGAATACGATGTTTTTAACCCTGATTATTTTATTAAAGAGCTTCCTAAGATTTTAAAATAGTGCTTGGTTAAGAGAGCAAAAAACACAAAAAACGCAAAGATGAGATGTCTTTGCGTTTTTTGTGTCGTTTAGTATGTGATTTTTTTAATCTTCTTCTATTTGTAGTTCGCCCCATTCTGATGTAATTTTATTCAGAATTACCATTAAATCATCATAGTGATCCGCACGAAGCATATCGATACGAGTTTGCTTAAAATTGTACAATCCTTTAAACATGCCTGCCATATGTCTGCGCATGTGTAAGATTCCTCTTCTTTCATCAATCCAGTCAATAGCAGCATCGATTTGTTCTTTTAGCATGTCTACCTGTTGAGCAACGGTTGCGGGAGGAAGCAATTCTCCAGTTTTCAGATAGTGTTTCACATCCCTAAAAATCCATGGTTTTCCAACGGCAGCACGTCCAATCATAATGGCATCAACACCATATTTATCAAAGGCCTCTTTTGCCTTTACAGGATTGGTAATATCACCATTTCCAATAATCGGAATGTGCATTCTTGGATTGTTTTTTACCTCACCAATTAAGGTCCAATCTGCTTCACCTTTATACATTTGGCAACGGGTTCTTCCGTGAATGGTAAGGCCTGCAATACCAACGTCCTGAAGTTGTTCTGCAAGCTCAACAATAATTTTTGAATCAGCATCCCAACCCAATCTGGTTTTAACCGTTACGGGAATATCTACTGCTTTTACAACTTCTTCAGTAATTTTTAGAAGCTGTGGAATGTTTCGAAGCATTCCCGATCCTGCACCTTTGCTGGCAACTTTTCTTACCGGACAACCAAAGTTTAAATCAAGAAAATCAGGCTTGGCTTCTTCAACAATTTTGGCAGCTTCAACCATTGGATCAACCTCTTTCCCGTAAATCTGAATGGCCACAGGACGCTCTTCTTCCAAGATGGTAAGCTTTTTCATAGTTCTGTTTACCGAACGAATCAATGCATCCGATGAGATAAACTCCGTGTACATTAAATCGGCACCATAACGCTTACACAACACTCTAAATGGAGGATTGGTAACATCTTCCATTGGAGCCAATAAAACTGGCTGTTTCCCTAAGTCCAAATTTCCTATCTTCACTTCAGCTTTTTTTATATTCGGTAAAAATCAGTGCACAAAGATATAATAAAGTCTCGAACAGTCGAATTGTCAAATTACCACACACATGATTTGCTTCATAACGGAGTATTGATTTGAGATTTGGAATTTGATAATTGCCTTTTGTTGCTAATTTTGTGTTTCAACCAAAAAAAAGAAACATGTTAAAAGGATCTTTTAGTCATCATAGCCCATTTACCCATTTGATAATTAGTTTAATTGCAGTAGTTGTATCTTTCCTGCTAGCCATGTTTGTAGGTACTGTGTTGGCATTAATATTTTTTGACATTAACATTTTTACAGATTTACAAGCAATTGATATAAACAGTGATACTGTAAATATTTCGGTTCTAAAATTTTATCAGTCGGTTTATTCTGTTGGAATGTTTATAATTCCTCCTTTTATTATTGCATTTTTGGTAAGTAAAAAAGTGCGTGAATATTTGTTTTTGGCTGAAAGTACCAATGTATCAAAGGTATTGTTGGCAACATTTATTATCATTTTTTCACTTCCTATGATTAATCTTCTGGCACAGCTGAATTCCCATTTAAGTTTACCAGAATTCATGTCGGGTATCGAAACCTGGATGAAAAATAGTGAGGAACAAGCAAAAGTTGTAACCGAGAAGTTTTTGGTTATGAACTCAACTTCGGATTTATTGGTGAATCTTGTGGTTATTGCATTGATTCCTGCGATTGGAGAAGAGCTTTTATTTCGTGGAGTTTTACAGGGAATTTTCGGAAAGCTTACAAATAATATTCATTGGGGAATTATTATTACAGCATTCTTCTTTGCGGCACTTCACATGCAATTTTACGGCTTATTGCCACGTATGGCAATGGGAATACTTTTCGGATATTTATTGATTTGGTCACGAAGCTTATGGGTTCCAATAATCGCACATTTGGTAAACAATGGAATGGCTGTTATTACCAAATATTATATTGATAAAGGAAATGTTCCAAAAGAAATGGAAACCATAGGAGCCAACGAAAATTATTGGTTCACAGGTTTAATTTCGATGATAATTGTTTTGTTGTTGCTACGAGTTTTCAGAAGCATCTGTAAAAGGAAGGCTTAGTGATGCTTTCTCGGCTATTTTAACTTGTTCTAACTTTTCAAGTTCACCTTTTCTCCAAACATATACAACACCATATTCTGAACATTTTGCACGCTTTTCTTCATCACTTAGCGATCCAAACTTCTTTTCAACTTGATTCCAAAGATCAAGAATAAGCTTATCAGCATCTTCCCTAAATTCGGCAACTTTTTCGGAGAAACGATGGGTATTATTTTGTAGTGTTTTTTGATAATTGAATGCTTGTTTAAAATTGTCACAATTAACGCGCACCAGTGCAATGGAAGGACTGTAAATTGGATTTCCCCCCATTCTGGTTCTTTCCTGCTCACCTTTAATCAATTTTTCTCCCCACTCAATTACTTTCGAATCTTTTAATAGGGAAGGAGTGGCTTTCGAATTTTTGCGAATGCCGTAAAATTCACGTACCTCAGGTTTCATTTCACCTCGAATGATGCAAAAGTTTAAAACTTGTATAAAATGAGATACATACAAGCGAGCTTTTCTCAGTTTCTCGTTGTACTCTTTGCTTTTACTCGATTGCTGACTTAATGCCTGCCTGTGATTTCTTATGGCAAGCTCGTAATGAGGAACAAAAGTTTCGATTCTTTGGTACAAAGAGTAGGAGAAAGCCAAGTCAAAACGATTGACTCTCATACTGATACTTAAGGCTGCTTTAAGAGCACGTACACGTGCCGTGTCGGTATTTGGTAATCTGCGGTAAGGCATTAATTAATATGGTTTAAGCAATAATGGTATTGTGATTTGCGAATATACAAAAAATATATGTTTCTATTTTACCGTTCGCAGTTAAGATTTTATATAAATGAAAATTATAAGTGAATCATAGAATAATTATGCATACTTTTATGCAATAATAAAATTGTAATTATGAAATATACATTGATTTTAATTGTTGCTCTGTTTTTCACTCAAACCTTATATTCCCAGAGCGACACAATAGTTTATTACAAAGGTCATGCTCCATGCGATACAATACATGGTGCCGATAGACAAGTGGTATTCCAAAGGAAGAATGATAAGAAGTCCGTTATGATGACTTTTGAGTTAAAAAACAACCAATGGAAGCTTGAAAAAACAGAGATCATAAAGCGAATGAGAAATGGACGTTATGCTATCGGTGGTGGTACCAATAATATTATCAGATCTTATAAAAAGATAAATGGAGGTTATCAGGTAGAGGAGTATAATTATGAAGGAAAATTAAGGAAAAAGGGTTTAAGCAAAAAGATGTTTCCTTTGCATAGAGTTGGACAATGGCAGAGCCTATACGACAATAATGTAGTAGGTATTGAGGTATTTAATGAAGAATTAATGGTTCAATCATACACTATTTTTAAAGGTAGAAATCTGCCTAACAATATTTATGCAAATGCAGATACTATTGCCGAATATAAAGGAGGAGATGATGGATTTGCTAAAGATTTGGCACACAATATTGAATATCCAAGAATTTGTCAGGAAAATGGAATATCTGGATGTGTTTTGGTTTTGTTTGCAGTTGATGAATCAGGCATGCTTGCTGATATTCAAATTTTGAAAAAAGTAGACCCTTATCTTGATGAAGCAGCAATTGAAGCCATTAAAGCCTGCAATAAATGGAGACCTGCGATAAAGGATGGAAAACCAGTGAAATTATATAATATAGCTCCTGTGAATTTCCTGCTGCGATAAATTTTCATACAATGGTCCACAAGAAATGACCTGATTAGGCTTAAAATTTTAAAACTATCTCTATTTGGAGGTGGTTTTTTGTTGATTTTCATTATTGTAGAACAATTCCACAGAACTTGTCCATTAAATTCCACAATTGATAATTCTTTTTCTTTTACAAGTATTTTTGACCATCTGTAATAAAAAGCATAACTGCTACGTTTATAGATTGTTAGTTTAATTGTGAAATAGAGTAGGGTATATTCGCTTGATTTCGGTATTTTAATTGTAAAGGATTTAAGATGAGAAATTAAACGAAATTTTTAATCGAAACCAGTTGTAAAATACTGGAAAATCACATTCGAAAGATTATCAACTAAAATTTAAGGATATGAAAAGAAACATTGTTGCTGTAGGAATGTTGTTGGCTTTTTCAGCCGCACTTTGGAGTTGTTCAAGTTCTGATGATAAAACACCAGAACAGAATCAATCATTAGAACAGAATCTTACTTCAGAGACTCAATCATTAGCAGTTGCTGTTGATGAAATTACTGCCTCAGAAGGATATGGACTGATCACCATGAGTGATAATACAAAAGAAGGAACAGAAGAAGAATCGGACGAAAGATTTTCATATGGTCACACCATTACTCTTGAAGATATTAAAGGTGTTTATGATTATATTCTTCCTGTACCAGATGAAGGAACTAGTACTAAAATGGGTAATGGTTATTGGAATTCAGCATTTGAAAGAGTGGGAGATAGTGATTTTTTCGTAATCAATTTACCTCAGGAAAAGGCTACAAGACCTTGGAAACTGTATGTAGGGGAAGATGGTGATTCAGAATTAGATAATGATTTTAATATTACCGCTTCACAATACAACTCTTCAACAGTAATGAATAGCGAAGGGTTTGAGTTTGACTACTTATTAGATGCTGATATTACAATTGAAGAAGAAGCTGCAGGAGCAATTTTTGTTGATTGGAACATGAACATGTCAACAAATATGAGCTGGGATTATGAATCAGAGTTTAGCTTCCCTAATGGATATTCAGTGGGTCATGAGTTTCAGTTTGGCGATACAACCGAATTCGCTTACAATTTGAAGAAAGATGGTGAAGTATTATTCATGGAAGAAGTGGAATATATTCGTTCTACAGAAGAAGCTGAAGCAGAATACGAATATGCTTTGACAATAGGCAATATCAAGATTGTGAAGAATTCTTCAAGCGAAGAGTATATGGTATATCGTGATGGTGAATTGGAAGAGGATGCTGTAATTACAGTTCTTCCAAAAGCAAACACTGAAGAGGGTGAGGAAGATGAATCAGATGATGCATTCTGTCGTCATGGATTTGATATCCAAATTACTTTTACAAATGAAGACGGTACGCAAGAGGAAGTGATCCTATCAGAATTGATTGGAGAAGAAACCTTAGAACAACTTAATGAGATCTTTAGCTCGATGCACGATATGTACTTTGTTAAGAATTTGGTTGACAGAGTAGCAAGAGAAGCATACCAAATGAATATGCAACAAGATACTGGAGAATAAATTCGGCTAAAAATATAGATTAAGATCCGGTCAATAGGCCGGATTTTTTTATGCATCTTTATTTCATCATCACATTAAAAGACAGATGAAGATAATTTGTATCGCTTTATTTTTGAGTATCTTTTTCTCCTCGGTAAAATCTCAGGAGAAAGTAGATTATTCTGAAGAAGGTAAAGCTAGCTTTTACTCTGACTATTTTGAAGGAAGAAAAACGAGTTCTGGCGAGATATTTCACCAATGGAAGTACACAGCAGCTCACAGGAGCCTTCCTTTTGGAACTTGGGTGAAAGTGGTCAATTTGGAAAATAAACGCTCTGTAATCGTCTTAATTAATGATAGAGGTCCCTTTGCAAAAGGACGTATTATAGATTTATCCAAAGAAGCAGCAAAACAAGTCGGAAATTTAAATGAGGGAATTTTTCGCGTTCGGATTTCAATCTATACAAAGGATGAGGATTACATTAAGGTCAAACAAGTTTTGAAACCTGTTTCCAACCAATCTCTATCTTCAAGTTTGCATTAGGAAAAAATACGATTTCATCCAGACTTATTCTCGGTCTGAGAAAATCATATGCATTAGTGCAATAAAAAAAAGAGCGCTACCTAAGGGCAGCGCTCACCATATTTGGATTTCAGTCTAATTAGTCTTTAATCTTAGCTGATAAGAATTCGCGATTCAAACGAGCGATGTTTGCGATAGAAATTCCCTTAGGACATTCCACCTCACAAGCACCAGTGTTGGTACAGTTACCAAAACCTAGCTCATCCATTTTCGCTACCATGTTCTTCGCACGACGAGAAGCTTCAACACGTCCTTGTGGCAATTTAGCCAAGTGAGAAACTTTAGCAGAAACGAACAACATAGCTGAAGAGTTCTTACAAGTTGCAACACAAGCACCACAACCGATACAAGCAGCAGCATCCATTGCTTCTTCTGCATCATCTTGTGAGATTGGAATTGCATTACCATCAGGTACACCACCAGTATTTACTGAAATGTAACCACCAGCTTGTAATACTTTTTCAAAAGCAGTACGGTCAACAATCAAGTCTTTGATTACAGGGAAAGCACCGGCTCTCCATGGCTCAATAGTGATTGTTTCGCCTTCGTTGAATTTACGCATGTGCAACTGACATGTTGTAATGTCATCGTCTGGTCCATGAGCACGTCCGTTGATAAACAAGCTACACATACCGCAGATACCCTCACGACAATCGTGATCAAATGCGATAGGCTCTTGTCCATCGTTAATCAATTGCTCATTCAAAATATCCAACATTTCAAGGAAAGAAGTACCTCCAGAAATGTCATTGATTTTGTAAGTTTCAAACTTACCTGCAGTTTTAGCGTTTTTTTGACGCCAAACCTTTATAGTTAATTCTTTAATTACTTTATCTGCCATGGTTTACTTGTATGAACGTTGTGTCAATTCTACAGTTTCAAACACTAAATCTTCCTTATGCAATACTGGCTCTTGGTTTTCACCTTTGTACTCCCAGCATGACACATAAGTAAAGTTGTCATCGTCACGTTTAGCTTCGCCTTCTTCAGTTACTGATTCTTCACGATAGTGACCACCACAAGATTCGTTACGATTCAAAGCATCACGAGCCATCAAATCACCCAATTCAAGGAAATCTGCTACACGACCTGCTTTCTCAAGTTCGATATTCATTGCATCGAAATCACCTGGGATGCGAACATCCTTATAGAAGTCTTCTTTGATCTTAGCAATCTCAGTAATTGCATATTTCAAACCTTCTTCGTTACGAGCCATACCCACGTAATCCCACATGATGTTTCCTAAACGCTTGTGGAATGAGTCAACAGATTTGCTACCTTTTACGTTGTATAGTCTCTGTAGACGTTCGTTAACAGCTTTCTCTTTCTTGTCGAATTCTGGGTGATTCAAGTCGATACGTGGAGTCTGAATTTCGTCAGCTAAGTAATCACCAATTGTGTATGGCAATACGAAGTAACCATCAGCCAAACCTTGCATCAAAGCAGAAGCACCAAGACGGTTACCACCATGATCAGAGAAGTTAGCCTCACCAATTGCATACAAACCTGGAACGGAAGTCATCAAGTTATAATCAACCCAAGTTCCACCCATTGAATAGTGGATTGCAGGATAAATCTGCATTGGCTCTTTGTAAGGATCTACGTCAGTAATCTTTTCGTACATCTGGAATAAGTTTCCATAACGAGCTTCGATTACATCCTGTCCTAATCTTTCGATTGAATATTTAAAATCAAGGTAAACAGCTTTTCCTTCAGCGTTAACACCGAATCCAGCATCGCAACGCTCTTTAGCAGCACGAGAAGCAACGTCACGTGGTACTAAGTTACCGTATGATGGGTATCTTCTTTCCAAATAGAAATCACGATCTTCATCAGCGATATCATTTGGTCCCATTTCACCTTTCTGCAATTTAATTGCGTCTTCCTTCTTCTTAGGAACCCATACACGTCCATCGTTACGAAGAGATTCAGACATCAAAGTCAACTTAGATTGCTGCTCACCGTGAACAGGAATACAAGTTGGGTGAATCTGCACGAAACATGGGTTTCCGAAGAATGCTCCGTTTTTGTATGCTTGCCAAGCAGCACCACCGTTACATCCCATTGCGTTGGTTGATAGGAAGAATACGTTACCGTAACCACCAGTTGCAATTACAACTGCATGTGCACCGTGACGTTCAATTTCACCAGTAACCAAGTTACGAGTGATGATACCACGAGCTTTTCCGTCAACAATCACAAGATCTAACATTTCGTTACGCTCGTGCATTTCGATCTTACCTTGTCCGATCATGCGGTTCATAGAAGCGTAACAACCTAATAATAGCTGCTGTCCGGTTTGACCGCGAGCATAGAAAGTACGGCTTACCAATACACCACCGAATGAACGGTTAGATAGAGTTCCACCATACTCACGTGCAAAAGGTACACCTTGAGCAACACATTGGTCGATGATGTCACCACTTACCTCAGCCAAACGGTATACGTTTGCCTCACGTGCACGGTAGTCACCACCTTTAATTGTATCATAGAACAAACGATAAATAGAGTCATTATCGTTTTGATAGTTTTTAGCAGCGTTAATACCACCCTGAGCAGCAATAGAGTGAGCTCTACGGCCTGAATCCTGGTAGCAAAATGCTTTTACGTTGTATCCCATTTCTGCCAAAGAAGCGGCAGCAGATCCACCGGCCAAACCGGTTCCTACAACGATAATATCTAATTTTCTCTTATTCGCAGGACTAACTACTTTAATAGCAGCTTTGTGTTTCGACCACTTTTCAGCTAATGGTCCGGCTGGAATTTTCGAATTTAATACTGTCATAACCGTTTAAATATTAACAATTAAGCAAAAAAGTGTAAATACAAAGGAATAATAATGAATCCGCCAGAAATAATAATTGCGTAGATGTAACCCGCTTTTTCCAAACGAGCTCTCCAAATAATATTACTCATTCCGATAGACTGGAATGCTGACCAGAAACCGTGAGCTAAGTGTAATCCCAATAAGATTGCACCAACTACATAAAGACCAGTGTATACCAGGCCTGTTGATCCATTAGTAAATAGGTTCTTTACCAATTGATAATCGTCATGTACATTTCCTTGAATCTGAATTGGCACGAAGAAATGCATCAAGTGCATTGCAATGAAAACCAATACAAGACCACCTAAAACAAACATGTTTCTTGAAGACCAAGTACTGCTGTTACTCAAGTTCTGCGAAGCATACTTTTGAGGACGAGCTTTCTGGTTTTGCAAAGTCAAGATGATTGCATAGATGATGTGCACGATAAAACCACCAAATAAAACTGGCTGTAAACCAAAGCGGATTACCGGCATTGCCATAAAGTGTGCTCCTGCATTAAATAACTCTCCTGTGTTATCAAACATCAAGAAGGAGTTCAAGATCAAGTGCACCAATAAAAATAGTACAAGGAAAAGACCTGATAAACTCATTATCAACTTCTTTCCAATAGATGAACTTAAAAAACTGCTCATAAGTTTAAAGATTTAATTAGACTGTTTATTATAAGCTTTTACTATAATTCATTGCAAATGTAGACGCTCCCTATGGCTGAAACAATATTTAGGAACATATACAATTTATTTAGATTGATTCTAGGATAATCCTATAATTCAGATTTTTAGAAAATTAGAATCATAAAACTAGGTATAATTCTAACTATAAACCAATTAAGGAATATTTTCTGTAATGTATTTTTTCAAAACGATGCAATTTATTAAATATTTGTATGTTATAGAACAAGCTTTTTTGATATTCTACTAATTTAGAATGTCATTAAAACTTGTAAAAAATTGTTTTATCCGATAAGAATACAATTTGCTCTTTTGCTGTGTGTTACTTGTTAAAATATCAAATTTGCATATGGATCAGTATTTAGAACTGGAAAATTGTCGATTACGATACAGAGATAATGGGAGGGGAAATACGGTAGTTCTTCTTCATGGATATCTTGAATCCGTAGAAACATTCGAAACTTTTGCCAATGATCTTTCCCGATTGGCCAGAGTAATTACGGTTGATTTACCAGGGCATGGATATTCTGAATTAAAAAGCGATTCTTGCAGTATTGATCAGATGGCAGAAGCTGTTGACCAATTGGCTGAGCATTTGAATTTGAAGCGAATTAATATCATAGGACACTCCATGGGAGGATATGTAGCATTGGCTTACGCCGATTTATTTAAGGAAAAACTGGAAAGTTTTTGCTTGTTTCATTCAACACCGAATCCTGATACCGAAGAGAAAAAAGCCAATAGAAAGAAGGAAATTGAACTGGTGAAAAGTGGAAAAAAGGAACTGATTTGTAAAACCAGCATTCCTAACACCTTTTCGAATAACAACCTGAAAAAGTTTGAACACGAAATAGAAAGAATCACCAAAATTGCTTGTAATACTTCTGATAAAGGAATTATAGCTGCCTTGGAAGCCATGATGAATCGTCCTGATCGAAATCATGTGGTAAAAGCTCTGGATATGCCCAAAGTGAGTATCATTGGAAAAATGGACAATTTTATTCCACTACAGGTAGCTGGGCAAATTGCCAAAGAGAATAATTTAACTCCTTTTGTATTGCAAACATCAGGACACATGGGCTTTATTGAGCAAAGACAAGAATGCTTGCGTGAGATTTTCCGCATTATTTATGAGTGTTGATTCACTTTTTGTAGTATAAAAAAGGATGTCATAATATGACATCCTTTATCGTTTCTATAAGTTGTTACTATTTTTTTCCACCACCAAAATGGAATCCCATTTTAATAGAGAAATAGTTATACTCGTCATATCCATCTTCCTGACCCATGATTAGGTTATATTGAAGAGCAAGGTCAAAATGTCCGTATGAAAACCCTACTTTCGGAGCAAAACCAAATTTTGTTCCAAGATCAATTTCACCTTCAACAGTAGCAAATTCATTTGAACCATTGAACTCAACATTACCTAAGCTATAAATACCAGCATCTGCACCTACAAATGGACGGAAAGAATTGGTGTTGAAGTAATAATCAAATGTAGCAGCGTAAGATACTACTGCTGAAACATCAAAAGCATCGTCATTAGCAGCACCCATAACAGCACCTTCTAATTTTGCACCTAACAATACGTTATCAGTAATATGATACTTTGGATTTAAATAATAACCAACTCCAGCATCTAATGCATCACCACCTGGCATAGCATAAAGTAAACCTGCATCAACTCTGAAGGATTTAAACGAATCTGATTGTGCTGTAGCAACACCTGCAAATGTAAGGCAGGCTAAAATTAGAGTAAAAAATTTTTTCATTTTCAAATATGTTAATTGTTTAAAAGATCAAATGTAATAAAATTTATAACATTAACAAGTTAAATAAAAAATTATCTATAAGTTATAAGAATGTTAAGGATTTTGGGATTGTTATAATGGTATAATTGGCTATTGTACTATTGTTTAGTGTATATTGATGGTATTTAATGTTTTATAACAAAAAAACTTTATTAATAATTATTTAGTGAGTTTGTGTAAAGTTATTATTTTAAATTTTCATGCTATGTATTGCATGCTTTATTAATTGGCATTTAATATCTTATTTTAAAAATAATACTTTCATATTGAAAGATATTTCGAATGTTGAACTCCAAGGCCTAGAAGTAAATTACATATCTAGCATTTTCAAGTTGCTTGACATGCAAACACAAAATAAAAAAGTCTCACAAAAGATTTAATTCTTCCTTTGTGAGACTTTGTGATATCCTTATTGTACTTCTCTTTGCCCTCCGAAGTTTTAACGAAGTAGGGTGTGGTTAAAATCTATCTTTTCCCATAAAGCAATTCATATTCCCTTTTACTTGCTGTAGCATGCCATTTTTCAGGAACTACTTTCCAGTTGTTGTCACATTTAATGTTAACCATTCCTTTTTCCTCTATCCACTTCATTAGGTAGTAGCGAAGATCTTTGGTGGTTGAGTTAATCAATCGACTGGTTAATTCTTCTTTCGTTAAGCCAGAACCTTCGGTCAGGTGATTACCGCCGCCATTTCCACGATAAGAATTTAGAGCAACGCGGTAGGTTTTGTTTTCATCGAATTTTTCACCCGAACTCATTCCCAAGATCTTGATTCGATTGCCATATGGTTTCGAAACATCAACAGTATAATCAATTCCTTCTGCCGAATCATAATTGAAGAACATGGTGGTCAATCGGCTGCCTTTTTCAGTTGTTGAAATGTATAGCATCGGATCATTTGCCGATTTCATTTGCTGAAACCAGTTGTTGTAACTAAACTCCAGGAAATCTTTAACTTCTTTTCCGGTTAGGTTCATGGTGTACAACAAATTCTCAAATCGATATAGCTTAAACAGATCACGAACCTGAAGTTCACCCGAATCGATAGTAGCATTGTAGGATAGGGGAGCAGCAAAAGAAATGTCTGCATCAGCCAAATCCATTTGAATGTTCTGAATCAAATCGATAAAAGGAGAATCACCAAACATGGCATCCTTTGTGGATATGCTTGTTTTAAAGCTTCCTACTTTTCGCGATACATAAGCCTCTACTTCTTTAAACAAAGGCGTAAAATGTTCAACGTATGCTTTCGATTTTTGAACATCGGAAATTTGTACCAAATTTGGTTTTAAAGTTTTGTCGTAGGAGTTCTTCTCGTTGTTCCATTTTAAATCAACCACAACTTCAGCCAAAAATTGAGCTCTACTTTTAGGATTGATCACCAAAACTTTTTCTTTATCCGTATTTTCGAACCACGCAATTTGCTCATGATGATCGTGCCCACAAATCACCATATCGATACCTGGAACTTGTTTGGCCACCAGAATAGAAGCATTTTCATGGCTCATTTCATTTTCATGTTCTTCGCCGGCACCAGAGTGGAATAATCCAATCACAAAATCAGGCTGTTCTTTTTCCTGAATGGTTTTTATCCACTTTTGAGCTGATTCAACCATAGGTTCGAAATGCATTCCCGACCAAATTTTCTCTGGCAACCATTTCGGAATTGCAGGAGTAATCAAACCCAAAACTGCAATTTTTACACCTTGTTTCTCGATTATGGTATAGGGTTGGAAATATGGTTTGCCATCGGAGTTCTTTACCGCATTAGCAGCCATCCATGGGAAATTCAACTCATTTACCACTTTATCGTATACCGCATGTCCTGGCTCAATGTCATGATTCCCAACCGTAGCTGCATCGTATCCCATGTAATTCATTACATCAGCACAAATGTGTTTGGTTTCCGTTTTTTCGAAGTTCGAATAGTAAACCAAAGGATCGCCCTGTAGGATGTCGCCATTGTCCAGCAAGATTACTTCCGAATCGGCTTTTTTTCTCTGCTTGCTAACATATTCGTATACCTGAGCCAGCGAGCTGGAAGTTTCCTGTTCGTTTACCAAATCGTATGGAAACAATGCTCCGTGAACATCACTGGTTCCGTATATTTTTAATTGTAACTGTTCTGCTTTTTGAGGTCCACATGCCGAAAATATCAGCATGATAATCATAGCATAAAAGATTGATTTTAGTTTCATCCGTTTTGGCTTATTTTCTGATAATGTGATTTGAAAAGGACCGTAAAGTTATAAAAAAGAACAAAATGTTTTATGTATGATAAGGATCTATCTAAAGAATACGCCTGAAGATGTATCTGGAGCATTGGTTCTTTTTCTGGCTTTCTCTAGTACATCTTTTTTCTCTTCATCGTTGTATAGCGACCAGTTTCCTATTTCTTCTGTAGTTCGCTGACATCCAAAACATACGCCGTTGCTGTCTTGGCGACAGATTTTAATACATGGTGATTTTACTTCTTCCATAGTTTAGTTTGTTTATTTAAATTCATTACAAATAAAGATTAAAAAGTCTTTTTTTCAAAATCTGAACTTGAATTTATCCCAAAGAAAAATCCCGAACTCGCAAGTTCGGGATTTTCTTCTAACCACTATTTACTAACCTAAATCTAATTCTATGAAAAAACTTTCTCTGTTTTGTACATTACAAATGTAGGGTAGAAATGTGCTAAATGCTT
>NZ_JALPNU010000021.1 GCF_030851345.1 Marinifilum sp. D714 | reverse complement strand
GAATCTTTCAATGCTAAAATAAAGGCTTTTAGAACTGCTTTCAGAGGTGTGAGGGAAATAGAGTTCTTTCTATTTAGACTTTCAAAAATTTATGCATGAAATATACACTCCCCACAACTTTTCCACTTGATCCGAAATATACACTCCCCACAACTTTTCCACTTGATCCAGTTTTCATCTTGATCCAGAATGAGCAGCAAAGTGTTTTTAGAATATATACAAAAAAAAGGATCAACACCAGTTGATCCTTTTTAAGTGCGGATGAAGGGACTCGAACCCCCACGCCCGAAGGCACTAGATCCTAAGTCTAGCGCGGCTACCAATTACGCCACATCCGCGTTGCGTTTGATTGCGATGCAAATATGGTGGATTTTTTCTTTACTACAAAACATTCTGATTAAAAAATATCGCCACACTCCCCTGTTTTAGGGCTATTCAACACTAAACTGTCTGATAAACAAGTAAATTATATGATGATATTTTTTTTCAAAAAAAAGCCGAAGTGTGAACTTCGGCTGTCAATTAAACAATGAAAACTTATGAAAAAACTATTGTTGATTTTTACAAAACAGTTTCAGTATTAAAAATCCTGTTATTCCTGAGAAAAGAGATGCAATTAATACCGCAAATTTGGCTAAGCTCAGAACTTCAGAATCCGTAAATGCCAATTGAGATACAAAAAATGACATGGTGAAACCTATTCCTCCCAAGAAACCAATCCCCAATATCTGTGACCAACATATTTCATTTGGTTTTTGAGCTAGCTTCATTTTAACTCCAAGCCATGAAAACAAGAATATTCCCAATGGTTTACCTACAAAAAGCCCTGTAATAATTCCAATGGATATTGGTTCAAATATTCTATCGGTTAATTCTGTATTTATAATTACCCCAGCATTTGCAAAAGCAAACAGAGGAACAATTAAGTAGGCTACCCATGGATGGAGCATATGTTCCAATCTTTGCAGTGGGGAAATTACCTTTATACAGATACTTTCGATAGAACTAACCGAGGATTGTATAAATTTCTCATCTGGTTTCTTTGAAAGCTTAGATGTTTTTGTCTCCAAATCCTCCAAAAGTTCCTGATTTGAACCAATAAATTGGAACAGATTTTTACTTGCTCGCGCTGGTATGGTAAGAGCCAATAAAATTCCTGCCAAGGTAGCATGCACACCCGATTTTAAAAGCACATACCAAAGGAATACTCCAAATATCAAGTAAACTGATATATTTCTTACTTTTAAACTGTTTAGAGTCCAAAGTATGGCATAAATTCCTCCACCATATAAAAGGTATATCCAATCTATTTCGTTTGTATAATATAATGCAATGACCATTACTGCGCCAATGTCATCTACAATGGCTATGGAAGTAAGTAGTAATTTAAGCGAAATTGGAATTCGTTTACCCAGTAGAATTAGAATACCTAACGCAAACGCTATATCTGTTGCCATTGGAACTCCCCATCCATGTGTTCCTGACCCCTGTGTATTAAAACTTACATATATTAATGCTGGAATTAACATACCACCAATGGCTGCAAAAATTGGCAAACTCGCTTTTTTTATGGAAGATAATCCACCGGTCAATAGTTCTCGTTTGATTTCTAATCCAACCACAAAAAAGAAAACTGCCATTAAACCATCATTAATCCAATGAAGGAAAGACTTTTTTAGACTCCAGTCTCCGAATTGAACTCCAAAATAATTGCTCCAATAAGCAATAAAAGATTCTCCTATGGCAGAATTGGCCAATACCAAAGCCATAACGGTAAAAAACATTAAAACAATACCACTAAACGCTTCTAATCGAACGAATTCAACCAAAGGATCTTTAATCCTATGAAATAATTTTTGCTTTTTTAAAAATTGAATCATCTTTCCCTAAAATTTAATGCTAACAGTCTGTGGTTTTTATCTCTAAAACTATGACGTTAGCATCTGGTTAACCAATCAAATATATTGCGAAAATATTAATCAGAAGTGCGATGTACAATGGGGTTTTCCCTACTTCGCATCTAAGCTGAAGGAATAACAATTTAGACAAAAAATTGTTCTAAATAAAAAACATAGTAAAGTCTAAAATTTAATGATTTGGTGCTTAAATGCATAAATCACCAAATTAACCGTATTGTAGGTTCCTGTTTTCTGGAACAAACTACTTTTATGCTTCTCTATGGTCTTTATACTTAAAAATGTTGCCTCTGCAATTTGCTTGTTACCATATCCTTTGCAAATCAATTCCAATACCTCTTTTTCTCTATCCGTAAATTCAGGCAAATCATCTTTCTTTTTTCTCTTTTTGCGAAGCATATTGAGTTTATCCGACAAGAGACTTACAATTTCATCAGAAAAGTAATTTCCTCCTTCATACACCTTCACAATTGCCTTTTCAAACTCTTCTATTTCGGCACTTTTCAGCATATAACCTTCTACCCCAGCCATCAGCATTTGTTCCAGGTAATCATCATCAAGAAATGTGGTTAAGGCTATAATTTTTAAATCAGGATACTTTTCGAGAGCTTTTTGACTAGCCTCTACACCATCTAGTTGTGGCATATTGATGTCCATAAATATAATATCGGCCGAATGATCTTCAATCAATGAAAGAAACTCATTTCCATTTGATGCTTCAGCAATAACTTCCACAAACGAAAAAGACTGTAAAAGCATACGAAATCCGTCTCTAAATATCTTATGATCGTCAACTAATATTACTTTTATTTTATCCATCTATTTTTGTTTTGATTTACTCAGTGTAAATTGAATTTTTATCTTAAAGCCTTTGTTCTGTGAAGTTTGAACATTATAGCTTCCATTAATGGATTCAACTCGCTCAATTATATTCTGTAAGCCCATGCCTTTTCCATCTTTGGCTTTCATTCTATCAAAATCAAAGCCAACACCATTATCAGAGTAGCGTAGCACCAAGATACCTTCTCCGGATAATTTTATTTGTATATCGGTGGCCTTAGCATGCTTTAAGGTGTTATTTATCAATTCACTACATATTCTGTAAATCACAACCTGTGTACTTTGAAGAGGCTTACCCTTAAACTCGTCCATCTGCAAAGTAACATCTACATTATCAAGGTTATTGATTTTATCTACTAAACGCTGCAAAGATTCCTGAAGATTGTACCTGTTTAAAACAGAAGGATTCAAGTTATTAATCACTTCAGATACCGTAACAAGCGCTTGCTTAGACAGCTGATTGATTTGCTGCACCTTATCCAAAGAAGTTTTATTCTCTGTTAACTCTTTGCCCAACATTTTGCCATACAAGCCAATGCTTGATAGTAAGGCACCCAATCCATCATGCAGTTCCCTTGCGATTCTTTTTCTTTCACGCTGCTCAACAGTCATAGTATTGCGCACCAATTGCAAATGAGCATTGGTTAAAGAATTCATTAAACGAATCACCAAAAACAAACTACCTAAAAGAAGGATCAAGATAAAAGCGAGTAGGATAAAGATATTTCGCTTAAACTTTTGATTGGTTTGATAAATGTAAAGATGCAAGGCTTTCTCATAATCCGCGAAAGTTTTGGCAAATGCACTAACACTTTGTTTGAGATTTTTATCTTGAGATGGAACCTGATCATTTCTAACTATTGAATCAAAATCAAGAATGGTGCTCTTTACTTCCATTAGTGCGATCATGAAATTGCTATTCTCGCTTGTGTTAAATTCAAACTTTCTGGAAGCAATATTTTGAATGTTTTCGATATTCTGATAAACTTTGGTAAATAGTGAATCGATAGCGAAGGATAATGCAGAATTTGCATCCTCCTGGTAATCGCCATACTTGATACGAATATCATACACCTTGGTTTCTATCTTTTCTGAATTCTCAACCAAAGCAATATGCTCATTATCCAGATCAGAACTACGATCTAAAACATATAAAATAGCAGCTATAGCCACAAGACTAAAACCAATTAAAATCAGGGCAATCTTTTGCTTTACAAAAAACCTTCTATTCATTGAAAATAATATCCAGAGTTACATTTAAATCAAATCTACTAAATATTTTATTGTAATGAATAATTGGTTAGCAGTAATCGCCACATTTTTTCCAACTGATCAGAATGGAAAGCTTCCAAAAACTAACTATGGTTCCATTATTTCAATATTCTATTGGAAGCTTTCCGAAGAAAATCATTCGTATATCCCCTAATAATCAATTATAAATTATGATTTTCTCTTCTGATCTGCCTTGGTTGGTTTGTAAATTGTATATTTGTAATCACCACTTAAATACTCTATTGGATATTCTATCCGTGAGTTCTACCCGTTTGTTGTTCATCATTAACAAACTGGAAACAAATCCTTCGTCTTTTACCGCCAAACTAAAAATTGGCCTGCTCGAACTTTGCAAGAAATCACTCAATAGCTTTTCGCTTGGCGAGTTGCTAAACATTAATTCCTGAGTTCCTTGAACCAATAGGATATCCGCCGATGTTTTTCTTGCTCCTTCAATCAAAACATCGTTTCTGGCGTGATTCTCCTTCTCCACAATATCCACCGAACACTGTACCCCTTCACGTTCGATAAGATGCTTCATAATTATGGTTTTCTTATATGCCAAGCTTCTTTTAAGTTCTATATTAACCGTTAATGCAGCCAGCAATTTGATTTTTGCATTGAATACTGTCCCCAGCTTTATCGACCAGTTCACCAAATCTCTCGATTTCCTTGAGATATCAACCGGAACCAATATGCTTCTTATGCCACTTCCCGTCCATCTATCATTTACACTTATAATTGGGCATCTTGACTCGCGTATGATCTGATTCACACTATTGCTATTGTATCTTTCCGACAAGCCATCAATTCGATTGCTTCTGTTTAGAATGACCAAATCGAAAGGCTCTGAATCGATTATATTTTTGATTGTTTGGACATGATTGCCCACTTCCACTCTAAGATTCACATCGTCTGGTATTCTTCCCCTGAAATGCATTTTAGCAAAACGAATTAAGCGCACCATCCCTCTTCCCTGAAGGCTGTTTTTAAGATTAGGCTGAAACACATTAGATAAGCCCCCCATCTTCTGAACCACATGCAACAAAGTGATTTCAGCTCCAAACTTTTTCCTGAAATACAATGCTTGTTTAAAAGCTGTAGTACTTTCAACAGCCAAGCTCACAGGTACCAATATCCGATTAAATCTATTTGTTTTCATCCTCACCCCCTTTAAAAATTACCAACAGTTATTCCCTTACTCTTCACAAACCATTTGTCGAAATAGCTAAAAAGATTTTTCTCTTCGAATTCTGTTTTCTTCTCATTGTATATCCATAATATACAATCCTCTACGGTTAGGTCTGGCTTATGGTCTTTTGTTAGATTCTCAAACCTAATTGTAGCATCGTAGCAAGCAGATGAATACAATTTCACCAACTTCGCTTTATCATGAACCGAAATATCGTTTAGGTCTAATCCAACATGAACATTACATTTCTGATTCGTACAGATTTTTTGTAATGGACCAAGTATTGCTTCAGAATTTTCTGAATTTGAATTGCTAATACATATATTTTTTACACTTCCTGCTGACTTACAATTCTGTAACACATAAAGAGGTTGTTTTACCGAAGTAAGGATATTTTTAAACCTCGGATTGCGCTGTAAATCGTTGTAAAAATCATTTAAAGCAAACACTACCTGCCATGAATACTGTTTATACATTTCGGTATTAAAAAAATCAGTCAATTCACCTTCGTACGATAACAACTCTATATCTGCAGCATCCAAATGATAATTCTTGACTGTATCTGATTTTAAAGCTTTCAATTCCCGATCAGAAATATCTTTTAAGATAGGAGCCAAATCCCTTACCATTGATGCACCGTATGAGGGTTTTTGCCAGGTTTGAATAAAATATATCTTTGAATCCTCTGTAGAAAGATAATTCATAGCAAAATCTACTGCTGCCTGATTTCCTTCTGAGAAATCTGCCAGAATCAATATTCTGTTGTGATCTTTGTTCCTGTTCTCCATAGCATTTTGTTTTGATACAAAAGTATGGCAGTGTGCAAAGGAATAAAACAGGTGCAATCCTAAATCGTATGGGGGTTTTCCCTACTTGTTAAAGTTTCATAATTTTCTTTTCAATAAGGTTTGTTGTGTGTCTATTTTTAATACTTTTGCCTATCATGTTATCGAAAATGAAAGAGAAACCAATATTTGTTTTGCTGGTGAGTTTACTACTGGTACTGGCTACTATGCTGAATTCAATTGACATTCAGCAGGAGACTTCTCTTTCCCATAATGTAGAGAATAATTCCGATTCACAGGATACTTCTTCCGATCTGGAAGAGATGGACAGCGAAGATATAGATGAATTTTCGAAATGTAATTATACATTTTTCGCGAACCTAATTCTACAGGAGCATTTTCAAGATTGTCAGATATCTGATACCAAAATCTTTCAGTTGACAACGCCGCCACCCCAGCTGTAAACCAATATTTTATCTTATCCATTACCATTTGTAGCTCATCCATTCAATGAGTTAGGTAGTTCATGTTTAATTTTTAAATCTTGCATTGCTGCGAGAATTATAGTTGTTTTATGAAATTACAATCAAGCAAGAAGAGCCGTAAACCAAGACTTGTGCTCTTACACCAATACTATTCATACACCGGATTTTATAATTTTATCATTTCGAATTTAAAGAAGGCAATTTTACCCCTACTTCTGATTGTAGGTTTGTTGTTCTTTCTGGAATACTATGTGCTCGATTTTGAGAACCTTTTCTATACAACAACTAAGGATTTGCCTACCATTGGCCTGTTAAGTGTATTCTTTGTCTCCGAATCATTTCTGGGTCTTATTCCTCCGGAACTGTTCATTGCGTGGGTTAAAACCCTTCCTAGCCCTATTGTATATCTATCGATATTGGCGCTTCTATCCTATTTGGGCGGTTGTGTTTCCTATGCCATTGGGCGATTGGTGCTACGCATCCCTAGCCTGAAGAACTGGATTGAAGTAAAAATTGGCAAACACATCCAAAACATCCGAAAATGGGGAGGATTTCTAATTATTGTAGGGGCATTACTCCCAATTCCTTTCTCTATTGTAAGCATTGCTTCCGGAATTATCAGATTTAGCTTTAAAAAGTACTTGTTCTATGGCTTATTCCGCTTTTTAAGATTCTACTTGTTTGCTATCGCGATATTTAGATTAATGAGCTAATCAGGGAACAATAAGAAATGAACAATTATCAATTAATAATGAGCAGCAAACTATAAAAAGTGTACAAGCAAAAGTCCCTTTTAGGGGATTTAGGGTTATCGAAAAAGTTTGCTTTTAAAATATAAGACTTCTTCGTAAATACGGCATTAGTGCCGTATTTACAAAACCAATTTGAAGGTTTTTTCCTTACACACTCATCAGTAAATAAAGAAGCTTAAAACATCCCATCAAAATCATGGGTATAAAAAAAGGACCAACTTTCGTTGATCCTTTTCTGTGCGGATGAAGGGACTCGAACCCCCACGCCTCTCGGCACTAGATCCTAAGTCTAGCGCGGCTACCAATTACGCCACATCCGCGTTTCGTTGATTGCGGTGCAAATATGAGGTTTTTTTCTTTTCCCACAAAATTCTTTTCGATAAAAAATCTCACCAATCCCTTTAAAAATGCAAGATTCAGCTACAACATCCTGATTTTCAAACGTAGATTTTTTACAAAAAAAATTTCACTTTAATTACTCAATTGGCTTCATCACAAAAACACCATAACACTCATGGTGATCGTAGCTGTGACCCACAATTTGGTTCTGAGAATTCAAGACTCCTTCCCAGGTATCCAAATGATACTCAAACTGTTTTTCACAATCCAAAAGCTCCACTTTTGTCCCAGTTACGCTAAAGTTGGTGCCATCGAAATTACCTTCTACATCTTGCTGAACACGAAAAGGAGTTTCTCCTTCAATTCGTTCGGTATAAACTACTACTCCTGTAATCTTCTTTCCTTCTTGGGTAAATTCGGCAAAACCTTCATCGGTACCAAAGCCAAAATCTTCGTTAAACGACCAACGTCCTGTAATGTTCTTCATTAATTTAAGGTATTTAATAAATGAGAAGCAAAAGTAGGAAACTTATTTAGTTTAGACTAAAATCGATCTCAAGTTTCGACATGTTGAGGATATTTGTATCGAGATGCAATAAACAAAGTCTTTTTAAATCCTCTAATTCACCAGGATGCAACATGAAATTACAGCTACCGCCCCCAATGGGAATTATAATTTTTCTTTGATAAGGGGAATGAGCATTCTGCTTTACCACCGCCGCAATATTAATATCGTGAAGATATTCCGCAAACTGATAATATTTATCCTTGGTCGAAAAATTGATGTTCATATTATTGAATTCCATATGAATAGACTGGCAGGAATCACATTTAAATAAACAGCCATTAGACGTTCTGTTGTATATCATACTGTTCTTATTTAGATTAATTACACAAATCAATCGAAAATATGATGCTTTAGCAATACCAAAATGTAGGGATATTTGAAAATCAAATCTCAAAACCCAAGATCCCAAATCCCATTTTTAAAATTCACAATTGATAATTCATCATTCAGCATTTATAATTCATAATTCTCAACTATCTTTGTTGATTCTAAATCTGGAACGGGCAATATGGCCTGTATTCAATATTTAAATGATTTGTTTATGATCGATCAATCTACCATATGCGCAATATCAACTGCTCCGGGTAATGGAGCCATTGCCATTGTGCGCCTTTCGGGAGAACATGCTCTCGACATTTGCGAGAAAGTTTTTACGCCTGTTAAAAGCAAAAAAATAAGTGAACAAAAAGCCAACACCGTACATTTTGGAACCATTCAGGATGAAGGTGAGGTGATTGATGAAGTGCTGGTAAGCCTGTTCAAAGCTCCACACTCTTACACCGGCGAAAATTCGGTTGAAATCGCTTGTCATGGTGCACCTTTTATTCAGCACCGCATTTTGCAGACTTTAATCAAGAATGGAGCTCGTACAGCCAATCCGGGTGAGTTTACCCAGCGTGCCTTTCTAAACGGTAAAATGGACCTTTCGCAGGCCGAGGCGGTTGCCGATTTAATTGCTTCCAACTCTGCTGCTGCCCATAAAGTGGCCTTACAGCAAATGCGTGGTGGCTTTTCGAGCGAGATTGCCGGTTTGCGTGAGCGATTGCTCAATTTCATCTCTTTAATTGAGCTGGAGCTTGATTTTAGCGAGGAAGATGTTGAATTTGCCGACAGAACACAATTGACCAATCTGGTAAACGAAATTCAAAGCCTGATTCAGAAATTGGTGGATTCCTTCGAGCTGGGGAATGTGATTAAGAATGGAGTTCCTGTAGCCATTGTAGGAAATACCAATGTTGGGAAATCTACCCTGCTGAATGCCCTTTTGAACGAAGACAGAGCCATTGTATCGGATATTGAGGGGACAACCCGCGATGTGATTGAAGACACCATCAATTTGGGCGGAATTACCTTCCGTTTTATCGATACAGCGGGTATCAGAACTACCAAGGATCGTATCGAGAGCATGGGGATTGAGCGTACCTACAGCAAAATGAAGCAGGCACAAATTGTAATGCTATTGGTTGATGCCGACCGCGATATGGATCGCATTAACGAATCGCTTGCCAGCGTGAACAAAACCATTGATCGCGATTCCCAGCACCTTGTGGTTTGTATTAACAAGATTGATTTGATTGAAAACCCTCAGGAGATTGCCAAAAACTTAATTGGCATGCAAACCGAAGACAAATTGTTGTTCATTTCAGCCAAGCAGAAGCAAAATATCGATGCGCTTACCGCCGAACTGCTAAAATCGGTGAACATGAGCAAGGTAAACGAGCAGGATGTGATTGTAACCAACATTCGCCACTTTGAAGCCCTTAAAAACGCCTTGGGCAGCATCGATCGTGTAAATGACGGACTGCAAACACAGATCCCAACCGACTTCCTGGCACAAGACATCCGTGAATGCCTTCATTTCCTTGGTGAAATCACTGGTGACATCTCAACAGATGAAGTTCTGGGAAATATATTCAAAAACTTTTGTATCGGTAAATAAACCAATCCAAATATATCATTTAGAAAGCCTCCAATTTGGGGGCTTTTTTATTAAAAGCCTATACCTCTACCCTAATTGGAGCTCCTCCGCATACAAATGATCAGGCTGAGAAGATGATCCCACAAAAAAATCCCCCTTAAAAAAGGAGGATTAACCCGTTATAAAATGTTGTTGGTATAAAAGTTTTCGAGGATAGATAAATACTAACAAAATGCTCTTATTTTTGTTGGTAAGCTGAGGCCCTTAATTCCCTTTTAAAACTTTCGTCGGTTTAACTCGAGAATTTGTGGAGCCTCTGCTTTTTTTATTTATGCCTCTTGTTCTTCGGTTTCTTCACTTACTTCTTTTGCTTTTTCATTTTTGGTTGAGCGAGTTTTCGCTATGGCCTGATAACGCTGTGTACAATCGTTAATGAAATTGATCATTTTCGTGTACTTTTCGTTTGGAGCAATACGATTCAACACCTCAATGCTTTCAAACAATTGCTCACATGTAACCTGTAGCTCCTTGTACACTTCTAAAGAGTCGTAATCCTCTTCAGCAGCCTGGGCTTTGGTTTTGTCTTCCTGCAATTGTAAAAAGGCTGCATTATCATCAAGTAAATCCTGATACCACTCTGTTGCAGATAAGCTTGCAAGCGCTTGGGTATTTTCGGCTGACGATAACTCTTTTGCCAAACTTGCCAATTTAGCCGATTGCTCTGCCCTGCCCAATCGCTGTAAAGACCAGTCGTGTGAGCGAAGCAGTACACACAGGTTTTCCGCGATTTCGGCTATCTCAGCTGATTTGCGATGCGTGCAGGCCTCAATCATGTTGCGAAAGGCAATATAAGATTCATCTCTGCGATGATCCTTCTCTTTCAACAACTCGGTATACTTACTGGACCGATTACGATTGGCAACCTCAATTGCTTTTTCATAGTTAGAGTCAAAACCATCAATAATGGTATTGATTTGTAAACCTTCCTTATCCATTGCTTTTAGAAAGGCAATGATTTCGCCGCAATAACTTAAAAACTCATTTAAGCGCAGCATGCTAAAAATTAATTTTATTATCATACGAAAAGATTTTTATTGATGAACCAACAACATCATCTTAACGAATATAAATTTATATTATTCTGTAAAACACACAAAGTTTTTATTCATTTTTCACACCTCACATCATCACATTAAACATTTGATCACTCCGCATTTGCCAGAATTACCAAGCACATTACCCTGCAATATCACAAATAAAAAATTTTATTATTGTCAGTATTTGATAATTCTGCAATTTCTCAGGCATATTGCCAAAACAGACCAATTCCATAGCTTTTTTTAAAAAGGGCATGCATGAACAAATGGATGCTAATGTCATACGCCCAGAAGACATCCCTATATTTTAGAAACAACAATTTTTACTTTTTGGAAGGCCCGTACGCTGGCGGATCGAATCATTTATTTTTTTGGGAGGTTCGTCCGCTGGCGGAACTACTCAAAAATTTTTTTGGGAAGCTCGTCCGCTCGCGGAACAGGTTATTTATTTTTTTGACAAGCCCGCACGCTGGCGGAAGTGATCGTTTATTTTTTTGAGAAGCTCGTCCGTTGGCGGAACTACTCAAAAAACTTTTTGGGAAGCCCGTCCGCTCGCGGAACAGGTCATTTATTTTTTTGACGAGTCCGAACTCTGGCGGATGAAGCCATTTTTTTTGCAATAAGATCAATTTAAAACACGCATAAACACTAACAATTCAGCGTTTTTATGACAATCATCCGTAAAACCACCAGTCTAATCATGGTGATGTATATTCATCCTCTTTCCATCTGGCAGGATTATTCTGGATGTATTGTTCTATTCGGTGGTAGGAATCAAAATCGCGGATGATGTGATCGTGAAATCGGGATTGCCATGCGAATTTGGGATTTGTTTTGCGAGCCATTACCGTTACCGATGATTTGAACCCACGAATAATGGATGCCAAATTTTTCGATTGCGCCCCAAAGGTAGAGACGCCATGCCTGGCGTCTTTGTTATTTTTGGTTTGATCAAACGTATAGACGCGAGGCATCGCGTCTATACGTGTATTGTATTTGTTTTTGCCGATGGTGATGATGGCATGAAAATGATTGGGCATTACCACAAATTCGCCCAATTCCAAATTCATATCTGGCCTTAATTCGGGTGTTTTTATCCATTCTTTCTGCACCATTTCCTTTATCGCATTCAATTGCATTTTGCCATCGATGATTTCACCAAAGTAATGTTCCCGTTTATGGGTGCAAATGGTCACAAAATAAATGGCATTGCAACCATAATCCCAATCCTTCAATCGGGCGCTGGCTATGCGGTATTTATTTGGGAATTTATCTTGTACAGACACAAGGCCTTGCGTCTCTGTCTAATATAGATTAATGAAATTTTGGAAGATAATTGAAATCATTCTGCAAACCCACCAGCCTGATATTACATTCGAATGAATCCGAAAGGTTGAGAGAAATCAATAGAACAGAATTTATTCTATCTCATTCGCATCTTCTACCAAAAGCTCCCTAACCTCTTCAGTCCCTTCGTCGAACATTTCGGTTTTGCCACGTTTGATGTATTGTGATAAGGCATTCCAGTTGTAATCCTTCCCATCTGATTCATGTCCGTGGTTAATCTGCATATCGAATAAATGACTTAAGTCAGCTTTTTCAAATAATTCTATCATCTGCTCATTCTCTCTTAAATTGGTATCAATAAAATTTTGTAGGGTATCTATTTTCCAATAGGAAATTTCTTCCTTACTAAGTCCGGATAGTTCCCCCAATTTATCGCCCTCGGGTGTTGAATGGTGAGTTAAAAACAGGAAGGTTTTAATAATAAGTCGATTCTTATTTATAGTGGCAAAAAAATATCCACACTTGGTTTCGAAATAGTAAAAAGGAATTAAAATGCGTCCATTGTAAAATTCAATGTGTAAATCATGTCTCAGGTTGTAATTCATAGCCCAAACCACTTCGGTATCGAATAAAGGTTTAAGCCTGCTTAAAATTCTATGGTAGGCATGTCGTTGAATACACACTGGAAGGTATTTCTTTTTGCCCTTGTACAAGCCTTTCAAATCTTTGGTTCGTACAAAAGTCCAATTCATTTCAAAACCATTGTTTACGTATCCGAGTTGAAAAACAGCTCTATTCCTTCCCTCTTCCTCATAGGAACTTTCTCTTGGAGCAATACTTTCTAAAGATGATTCCCAATTCATTCTCAGCGTGGGATATTCTTTAACCTTTACATTCAATTTTAAAATGTACACATTATAGTCGAAGATATTGGTGGCATTGGCTACAAAAGCATAGTGTTGAATCATCTTTCCAAAATGACTTTCAAAATCACCGATGTATTCTACCATGGGCTGAAAGGCATCCATTAAAAATTCATAGCGTTCGGGGTAATCCTTATTAAATGAGGTAATAAAATAATTTGCCACAAGAAGTTCATAATTTGTAAGTTCAATTACTTTGCTTTTCCACACACAATTCATTGGATTTGAGAAGAAATCGTTTACAAAGTCATCAAAGAACTTTATACAATCCGATGTATAGTGCTGTTTCTTATTGGTTTTTAATTTTAGAACAAAAACTGAACATCCAAAAGCTCTTATTTTTTCTTCCTTGCTGAGCAACTTGAATGAATCGGCACAATTCATTTTTTCGCAAACTGCCTCAATAATTTTTAAATATTTCTTTCTGAGTAGGCTATTCTGATAAGGTGAGTTGTTTTGCTTCCTTTTAACCTGGGGTTTTGCTTTTTTCCTCTTTTTTGCCATAAGATTCAATTTTATAGTAGTCACCTATAAAATTAACAATATAATTTAGAAACAAAACTATTTCTTTCGATTAATGAAATGTCATTAATATTTTTTCTACATAAACCCCTTAACAACTGACAATAACACAACCAACTTTTAAATCCTACAAACTTTAAATTGAATTCTCATTAAACATTTTAGATCATCAAGTGATAAAGATTAACTAGATTGTAATTCCCTTTAATGGCAAAGGGAGGTACATTCCTGCACCTCCTTAATTAAACAATTATTCTTACAAGCGAGCGTTGTTTAAAACCTCAAATGAAAATTTATGATTCATCCATGAAGTAGGCATTGTGAGTTTTTTATTTTATCAATTAAAGCGGCTGAATCATGGCAGCCATTCCTCCACCGGGAGCCATTTTCAACTCATATTGAAAAGTATTGTCTACAATAATTTCTTTCATTTTAAAATCTGTGGCATTTCTGTCTGCATTGATCCCGTCCTGATAAATGGTCATTTTGTATTTTTTTCCCTTTGGTAAGAAAGAAAGATCAAATTGCAGTATACGTGCATCCCAATCGGTCATGGCACCCAAATACCACTCTTTTCCTTTTCTTCTGGCAAGAAGCAGGTAGTCGGATATTTTTGCATCCAATACTTTGGTTTCATCCCAAACTGCAGGTACAGCGGACAAAAACTTCATGCACTCTGGTTCTTTTCGGTAATTTGATGGATTATCACAAAGCATTTGCAATGGACTCTCGTAAGCAACATACATGGCCAACTGGTGGCAACGTGTTCCCATGCTCATAGGACGATCGAATATTGGTTTGTAATTTTTCTTTTGAGCATTGTTCATTGCTCCTGGCGTATAATCCATTGGGCCAGCCACCATTCGTGAAAAAGGGGTAATCAGGTTATGCTCGGGAGTTTGTCTAAGGCTCCATTTGTACTGCTCTCCTCCATTTACTCCTTCGCGGGTAAGCACATTCGGGTATTTTCTTCTCAAACCTGCTGGCTTGTATGAACCGTGGAAATCCACGAGAATCTCTCTCTTTGCCGATTCTTTGGCAATCTTGTGATAGTAGTTTACCATCCATTGGTCATCCTTATCCATAAAATCCACCTTGATGCCTTTGATTCCCCATTTTTGGAACTGATCCAAGGCAGGCTCCAACTGGTCGTCTAATGTTTTCCATACCACCCAAAGAATGAGTCCTACTCCTTTCTTTTTTGCATAGCTGGTAAGTTCCTCCATATCCATTTCAGGAACGATCTTTAGTAAATTTCCCAGCTCATACCAACCTTCATCCAGAATGATGTATTCCAAGCCATAATCAGCAGCAAAATCGATATAATACTTGTAGGTTTCGGTATTAATTCCGGCACGAAAATCAACGCCATACACATTATTGGCATTCCACCAATCCCAGGCCACTTTTCCAGGTTTAATCCAGGAAGGATCTTTAATTTCGCAAGGATCAGCCAGCAACCAGGAAAGTTGATTGGTTATTAAATCTCCATCTTTTTCAGCTATGGCAACGTAGCGCCAAGGAAATGTTCTGCTTCCCTTGGTTTTGGCTATGTAATCCTTTCTATCCCTAACGAATACATCTCTATCGCCCACCTGTTCTGTTTTATTTGGGTAAGCAGGAAAAGTAGAAACCAGAGTATTCCCTTCTGCTCCATTGAACCACATTCCCGGATAATCTTCCAGATCAGTTTCCCCAATCACAAGCTTCACACCTTTTCCTGTATCCATTAATACCGGCAAACTGCCCAGATCCTTTAAGGATAGCTCTCCCAGAGAAGTAAATTCATAATAGACCTGATTGTTGGAATGGAAGCTTCTTTCCTTTGGCCAGTACACCAAATTGTTTTCCGGAAAATTAAAATTTCCCTTTTCTGATTTCACAGTTATTTCACCCGGCAAGTGAGTGCCAAATCGATAGGCAACACCATTGTTGTAAGCCCTGAAAACCACATCAAATCCTTTTTCGAAAGTCAGTTTCAGTTCGTTGAAATTTTCCTGAATCAGTTCACTCTTTTCACATACTTCCGGCTTAATCTCTCTGTTTAGGGAATTGGTGTTCTTTTGGATTACTTTCGGCTCTTTGCCCAGGATGATCCCCTCCAATTCGAGAGCAATTACCGTAGGATTAAGCAGAGGAATTTTCCTGTATTGCACTGAAAAAGTTAAGTCCTCTCCCGTTTGAATCCGTATGCTTGTTTTCTTATCTGGCGATTGCAATTGATAGTCCTTTGCAAATACCGCACTTATGCACAGGCAAAGGCTAAAAAAGCAAATTATTTTTTTAGTCATGATTCACGTTTATTTGGTTAGTTCTAAGATTTGATTTTGATATGGTGTTGGGTAGGCAGAAATCCATACTTCCGGTTTGAAATCGAGATTTTCCTTGTCGAAGCCGATAACAAACACTTCAATCTCTTTTCCTTTCATGCTTTTATTTAATGGAAGGTAATAGGTGTAATTGCTATCTCTTTTAGCGTTTACAAATTCCCATGTATTGGATGGAAAAGAAACGCTTCTATCGGGACATCCCACCAGTTTACCATCTATTTTTGCAGCAGCATAGGCCCCTTCTGTTCCATGCTTCCCTTCAATAGCAATTGACAAGTAGCTCCCCTCAGGAATTTCATCCAGATTGAATTTTGCACTCCATGCCTTTTGGGCTTTTTTCCTGTTTGTATGTGCAAACAGATTGGATGCGCTCCATTTGCTTCTATCCAACATCTGTCCATCCTTCCAGGCTTCAACTTCCACAATTCGTCCTGGCTGCTCCCACAATCTGATGTAGCGAACCGATCCGTTGATATCAATTCTCATTTCTTCCCCTGCATAGTAAGTAATCGTCTTCCAGCTTTTCAGATCAGTAGAAACTTCAGCGTAATTTCCTTCATCTTTCAATAATGGTTGCAGCGAAAAATCATCGGGAACCCTAATAATTAACTGGCCGACATCAGTAATTTCACCCAAATCAAGACGAAAACATCCTCCTTCCACTTTCTGGTCGATATTGTATTTTCTGCTAGGCCAAAACCCTGTCTCGTTATCGCCATCAAACAGGTTCTTATCCCACACTCCTCTTTCTACAAAAACGGATTGATTAAAGAAAGCATCTCGAGCCTTTTGAACCTGAAGGATATTGCTTGCTCCTGATCTCTCCAGTGATCGAACCTCCAGTGCATTGTTGTCGGCCGCATAACAGGTTGCCTCGTAAAGTGCTTGTGCGTCCTGTGGAATATCAACCTCTGCTAAATCAGCCAATTTTCGGTGAGCTTCCTGCTTCAAGGCTTCTCCCTCAAATTTAAGCTTAAGCGACTTTCCTTTGAGTAATGGGGAAACTGATTTTCCATTAAGAGTTGCTGTACTGTAATTCTCAGCATTCACAAGCTGAATTTTCGAATTGGTCCCAGGCATTCCCAATAGTTTGATAAGAGTCGATTTTCCAGGAATATTTCGTACCACCTCATACTCAGCACCTATTACTCCAGGTTCATTACATGGTTTGGCTGTTGCCAAAATTAAGCATGAGCGAAATGGATCAACCTTAACTTCAACTTCACTCCCAGCCTGATAAGAGCCTAATATTTTTTCTGTAGGATGGAACTGGCGTACTTCAATTTTGCTTTCTACATTCAATCCAATCTCCTGATCTAATTGTATCTTGTAAATAATAGGCTCCCAAGTCAAATTTCTTAAGGTAAGCAACCTTGTAACCTTATCACCCCTTGACACTGCAGATTTTCCATACTTCTCTTCAGGCAATACCATTCCATGAACCAGAATTTCACCATACTTGCGATGCAGATTGTAAATTCTTGCCAGCTTCGCAAATTCCTCATCTTTCAACAACCATGGGTTGCCATAAATCTCCGGCGCCAATATCATACTACGATTAAAAGCCTGAAGAATCAAATCGTCATCCCAATAATCCAGACAGGAGGAAATACAAACCCCATGATCCTCAGTCAATCTTTTCAAACCTGGAACCAATCCTCTTTCCAATGCTCCTGCCCTGTGGTGAGGAGCTGTGGTGGTATTGGATGTAAACACATCAATATAAGTTTCCTGTCCTCCCCATAAAAAGGTTGTTGCATATGGTTTTCCTTTGTTCAATCCCAATCGGTGATTCAAAAGAATCAAGTCGGGACTGTAAGTGCGACACTCCTGCATCATCTTTATAAATGCACCTTCTTTTTCAGGACGCAATGGCCCACATACCGCATCAAATTTAAAGAGGGCAAATTCATAATCTTTACAAAGTCTTACCATCTGATTGATACGTGCCTGTTTTTCCTCTTCACTCTCTCCAAAACCATCGGGTCCTCCCCACACTCCCAGTCGGGTTCCCATGGCCTTCGCCTTTTTATACATAGGGTCAAATCCATTGGGAAACTGCTCTTTAAAGCGGTCTGAATAGATGCTTCCATAAAAGCGTTTTCCATCAATGGCTCCTGCATCAAAAGCATAAATATCCAAAATCATCCCATACTCATCCTGAAGCCATTGGAAAAATTCCAGATTAATTAAGGTATGCTCTTCAGTTGCTCCCTCGTTGGTATTGTTGATCCAGGAAAAATACTGGGCCTTTGATGGAGTTTGTTCATCAGCCCCCGGAAAGACCTTTTCCTGCCCCATTGCATTTTGAATGAGGCACCAGAAGACCATTGCTACAATTGTTCTTTTCATTTGATTATAATTTGTCTACAGTTGCCATATGAAACTTACCATTTATAAATAATCATCCTCATAAGTGAGTTATTTTCTCCTGTACGTTTCATATCAGCTTTACATTTCATGACTTGGAATCATATTCTATAATTCCCAAGTCACACTCTTTACTTGTTAAAAACCAGTTCTATTCTCTCAATCATTTTAGGGCTAAGTATTTGTTTAAACATTCCCGGAGGAATTCCTCCGGGAATAAATGGTTTTACCATCCAGGGTTTTGTTCTAAATGTGAAATATCTATTTCGGCTTGTGGAATAGGCCACAGATAGTGTTTATTGGGGTTAAAGGTGCGTTCTCCCCATGAAAGGGTCACCTCTTCCCCTGAGTTTGGATCGGTGTATGTAAGTCCATTTGGTACTCCCGGCATTACATTTTCAGCGATTTTCCATCTACGAATATCCAAAAGGCGCAAACCTTCAAAAGCTAACTCTACTCTGCGCTCACGACGCACAATTGTACGAAGTTCTTCTTTGGATTTACCAGTTGTAATCAAAGGCATATTTACATCAGGGCGCTGACGCACTTCGTTGATTGCATCATAAACTGACTGATCGATATCATCATTCTCTATTTTCGCTTCAGCATAGGTTAATAATACTTCCGCATATCGAATCAAAATAAAATGTATGGCTCCATTCCAATAATCACCATTGTCAATATCATCTTCAGAGATGTATTTCAGCCAGTTGTAGCCTGTTGCTGTCTTGTTCCATTGTCCTCCTGTTCCATCGGTCAAATCATCGCCTGCAATAATTTCTTTTCCAGGATAAGTTGCTCCCGGAATGGAATTGAAAACACCACCACGCCAGTCATGACCAGGGTAAAGAATGGAATGAGTCAAACGAGGATCACGGTTTGCGTATGGATTGTTTGCATCGAATAATGGGGATACATCAATGGTTTTACCATCAGTACATTCATAAGTATCAACCAATGATTGCAAAGGACAACCACTACTCCAACCTCCTACAGAGTTAGGCCCATAATTCTGCAAAGTGAAATTCCATTGCTTCTCGTGCATTTCCTGCAAGTCGAAAATCACCTCTGAATTATTAATCCCTTCATAGGTAAACATTTCCTGATAACTAGGATATATGGTATAAACAGTCAAATCCATAACTTCTTTGGCAGCAGCGGCTGCTTCTCCCCATTTTTCCTGGTAAAGCAAGATGCGGGCTTTTAATGATAATGCAGCACCTTTGGTTGCCCGACCAAGATTATCGCTGGAATAAGAGGTCGGTAAATCTGTTGCGGCTGCAGTAAGATCAGTAACCATCGCATCAAGAATTGTTTGCTTTGCTGTTCTTGTACTTTCAGCAGCTTCATCAGGGGTTACACTATTTGTTATAAATGGTACATCACCAAATAGATAAACCAAATCAAAATAGAAATAGGCTCTAAGAAATTTTGCTTCTGCTAATAATCGTGCCTTTTTCTCAGCATTTATGTCCGTTACACCATCAGCACCTTCAAATATTCTATTCGCTCTTTGAATTCCTCTGTATCGCTCTCTCCAACGATGTTCCACATACCAATCGTATGCCGAAGCAGTTCCGTCTGCCAGACGATATCCGGCATTCCATGAATGATGATCCAGAGCATTATCGGTTAAGTTTTCAATGCGCAACAAATCTGTCGAGTATCCATAAGTTGTTTCCCAGCTGTTAAAGCCTATTGATGCATAAACCGCATTCACCGCATAAACCAAATCTTTCTCTTGCGTAAAGAAGTTTGTTGATGATACCTGATCGCTAGGTGAACGCTCCAGGAAATCTTCGCTACAGCCCGCTAATACAAATAGTAATGCACAAGCCAGACCTATTATATTTTTTTTCATCTGTTAATATTTTTCAAGTTAAACGAATCAATAAAGCACATCTAGAAACGAAGTTGTACTCCCATTGTGTAAGTTGATACCGGAGGATAATAATTTGGTCTTCCATCGTAGGTTTCAGGATCCAATCCAGATTCCACATCTGTTATCGTGAACAGATTGGTTCCTCCAATGTAGAATCTCATCTTATCGATTTTCCATTTCTCCAAAACAGATTTAGGAAGAGAATAACCAATTTGAAGGTTCTTCAGTCTTAGGTAAGAAGCATCTCTAAGCCAGAAATCATTATACAAATAGTTGTTTTTGTTCGAAGCAGCTTCTAATCTTGGGAAGGATGCATCTGGATTATCAGGCGTCCAGCGATCCAGCACTCTTTTGGTTGTGAAAATCTCATAAGCTGGTCCTTCGTTTGGAGCTCCATAGAAATAATTTTCAGCTTTCATGACTCCTTGCATAAAGGCAGAGCAATCAAATCCTTTGTACTCCATATACAGGTTTAATCCGACGCTGTATCTTGGTATAGAAGAACCTATTACCTTGCGGTCTTCATCGTTAATTTCACCATCACCATTTTGATCTACCAATTTAATATCACCAGGCTTTAGCTGCGATTGATTTGGTTGGGTCGCATGATTGTCAATCTCTTCCTGCGTCTGGAACAAACCATCTGATTCATATCCGTAAAACGCATTCACAGATTCTCCTTCTTTCAATATGGTCCATCCGCTTATGGAAGGTTCGTTCCCTGCAAAATCTACCAACTCATTTTTCACATCAGAGATATTGAAACCTAGCGAGTAGTTAAAATCATTGATATTATTTCGGTGCGTAACAGAAAGCTCCCATCCGGTATTGCGAACTTTCCCGGCATTGGTTTCCGATGCCCCTAAACCAGTCAGGTAAGAAATTGGAAGTACCAGCAATACATCTTTAGTGTCTTTCTGATACCAGTCGGCAACAACTTCCAGCTTGTTATTGAATAAGGTCAAATCAAAGCCAAAATCAATCATTTCAGTGGTTTCCCAGGTAATATCAGTATTTGCATAGTACCACTGGGAATAACCGTTTACTTCTGTATCATTAAAATTGTATGGGAAATCGGCATAGACTGTAGAGGTAAATTTATAGTAACCAATATTCTGATTTCCTAACTGTCCCCAACTCCCTCTCAACTTTAGATTATCAACAAAGTCTAGGGAGATCATAAAATCTTCTTCAGACATTCTCCATCCTGCTGAGAAGGATGGAAAAACACCCCACTTGTTTCCTTTCGCAAAACGAGATGAACCATCGTAACGGATGTTTCCTTCCAGTAAATATTTGCCTTTGTAGGTATAGTTTACTCTTCCCAGGTAAGAAAGTAATGCCCAATCTTCCTGGTATCCTTTGTTGGTTTGACCTTCGGCATCACCAGTGTTTAGCTCCACATAATCATCGCTGTAGATATTGGTTCTTTCACCTTTAATTACGTAAGCTTTGTTTTCGGTTACATCAATACCTGTTAGTACATGGAAAGAATGATCACCAAAAGTTTTGTTATAATCCAACAAAGCTTTAAAGTTAATTTCCTGCTGATTCCAACGTCCGTCTACCAACTTACTTGGTGTCCACCTGTGAACTATTTCATCAGGATTTTCAGGATTCCTGAAATCATAGGCTGCAGTATAATTCTTATACCTGTTATTAATGCTTTTATAGGAAAGATCCGATCGCAGGGTTAATCCACTCAAGACCTCCAAATCAGCACCAATTTTCAAGTTAAGAGCCTCTTTGTTTTCTTCATTCATTCCTCCTACTTCCAAACATGCCAAAGCGTTGGTATTGTCCTTGTTTAATCCATAAACACCATTGGGATGTTTCAGTACAGTAACTGGTGAAGTACCTACAATTGCACCTATGGCACTATTCATTCTGTTTGGCCTTTCATTGTCTCTTCGGTTAAAGGAAACATCAGCTCTTACTTTGAAGTTATCTTTCACCTGAAAGTCGGTATTCAATCGAAAACCAAAGCGCTCTGATTCCACATTCTTCAACATCCCGTTCTGCTTCATGTGATTTAGAGATAATGCAATTTTAGATTTCTCATTCCCACCGCTAATTCGAACAGATTGGTTAAAAACTGGAGCGGTTTCAAAAAGCTCTTCAAACAAATTCACATATGGATAATTTATCGGATCATTTCCTTCAACCGTTTTCTGAATGTACTCCTGCGAGTATTTCGGGTTCATACCAGCATTTACCAAGGCTTCATTAACCAAGTTCAGATAATCTTCTGCGCCAACCAATTCAGGCAAGGTTGCAGGGGTTTGCCATCCATAGTATCCATTGTAATCTACTTTATATCCACCTTCTTTGCCTCGTTTCGTGGTAATAAGAATTACCCCATTGGCAGCTTTAGCACCATAAATAGATGAAGATGCAGCATCTTTTAGTATGGATACACTTTCGATATCATTTGGATTCACATCACTCATCGACATCTCAATCCCATCAACTAAAATCAATGGATGTGTACTTGCCGATAAGGATCCGATACCACGAATATTGATATTCAAGTCTTCCTCACCCGGAGCTCCACCACGATCTACAATGGTAACACCAGTTGAAACTCCCTGAAGGGCTTGTCTGGCATCCGTCATAGGTTTCTTTACCATTTCGTCTCCTTTCACGGCAGATACAGAACCGGTAAGATTGGCTTTCTTTTGGGTTCCATATCCTACCACCACTATTTCGTCTAATCCCATTACATCCTCTTCAAGCGTTACATTAATGGTAGTTTGATTTGCCACTGCAAGCTCCTGATTGAGATACCCAATGAAAGTGAATACAAGCACTGCATCCTCCGATACATTCAGTTTGTAGTTCCCATCAAAATCAGTAATTGTTCCTGTTGTAGTTCCTTTTATAAGGATGTTTACGCCAATTAGAGCCTCACCATTCTTATCTACCACCTTTCCTTCCACCAGTTTTTCCTGATTTTGCTCTGCAACTAGAACTGCTTCTTCATAACTGGATGAAGCAAATGCCGGAGTGACCGTAAGTAATGATGCACTACAACACAAGCCTGCAATCCATGAAAAACTTTTCTTTAGCAAAGTGCCTTGCCTTGCTAAACTTCCTGTGATTTCTTTCATAAATTTTTGGTTAGATTAAATATTAATACAATTGTTTTTCACAAGGGAAGGTGGGAGCATCCCTGGAATATTAAGCTTGTAAATTTCATTCTACCTGAACGATTCAAACAAGCAGTAAAGTCAAACTTTGACTTGTCCAAAACAACTGAAAACAGGGCATTACAGCTTGTAAAAGCTGACCAAAAATCTGTACGGAATGACCATTTTGGCTTAAAATCAAAGGATTTTAAGCAAGAGGAATTCAAAAATGAAAAATTAGATAAATTCAGCGCACTAAAGTGCTTTTTCGGGTGCACAGCAAAGCGTGTTGTAATGCTCTTTATATTCCGATGGGGCGATGCCAAACTGTTGTTTAAAGCAACGAGTAAAATAAGAAGGCGAATTGAATCCCACCTCGTAGGCGATTTCGTTGACACTTTGTTTCGCCTCAATTAATAATTGTGCAGATTTTCTCAAACGAACGAAACGAATCAATTCATTGGGCGACAAATCAGTAAATTTCTTCAACTTGCGGTAGAAGTTCGATTTGCTCATTTGTATTGCCAGATAAAGCTCATTCACACCAAAAGAATTATCCGAAAGATTCTCTTCAATAACGATTAGAGCCCTTTGCATGAACTCATCCTGAGTCCATTCCCTGTAAACTTTATCTTCCGGTGTTTCAGGCTGTTCTTTTTCCTCAACTATTGAAGCCAAGTCTGCTTTTCTTCCCTTCCAATACCAGAAAACAATACCTGCCAATGCAATCAGAATAATTCCCCACAGGCTTAGCGTAGCATTCAGGGAACGCTTGATCTGGAAATGGAATGATTTAAACTTGTCATTCATGATTCCATCTGCATTGATTGCGGCAATATCCAATTGATATGAACCTCTGTCCAGATGGGAAAAATCCAATACAGCCTTGTCTCCAGGCAAGTAATTCCAACTTGAATCGGGATGAAAGAACCGATAAGCGAGTCCATTTTCCTCTTGATGATTATAGGAGAAGTTGTAGACATTAAATATGGATGCTTCTTCTTTTTTTCCCTGCTCTACTTCAAACATTGGTTTGGGAAGATAACTGCATGCCTGCGGATTAATTGAAACCACTCCATCGTTACTTCCCCAATAAAATTCACCTTCCAGACCTTCCAATAACTTAGCATGGTTAAAACTATTCGCTTTTGATCCTCCTGTGATTTGATAACTCGCAAAAAGTTTAGATTGCGGATCGAATCGATAAATACCCATTCGGGATCCTAACCAAAAATACCCATCTTTATCCCTTCGTATAGAGGTAAACTCAATCACCTTCTTTGCTGGATTGTAAAATAAAGGCTTTGCATTCACATTTGGTAAAAATGCCACTCCTTTGCCTGTAGCAAGCCAAACTTCACCATTATTACCAATATGAAAATCTGAAACTTCAGTCCCAAACTCCAATTTTTGTTGATTGAAATAAAGTTCCATTCTATAGGATAGAATCCACTGATTATCCAAGGAATCGAGGGCAAAATTAATGGAAGATACTGAATCTAACTTCGAAAAGTTATTATTATCAAATCCGTATACAAATGTCCCTTTAGAAGAACAGATATATAATTTTTCATTATAGTGCTTTAAGGCATAGATGTAGTCATTTTTTGCCAGGCCTGCTTCTTTGGAGAACAATTGTCCTGATGCAACGACCTGTGTATTTTCACCTGCTACTACCGATGCGGTAATGATACCCATATGTCTTGTTCCCACATAGAGCTTGTCTTTGTGTTGCAAGATGGCTTCTACATACAAATCATTCAAATTCCCGGGAAAAATAGGCGTCGGTGTTAAGCACTGCTTTTCCCGATCCAGATAGTACAAGCCTTTGCCTGAAGTTCCTACCCAAACTCTCCCCTTCTCATTCTGAAAGAGTGCATTGATATAACCTGCTTCAGGCTCACGATCCTGAATATCACTTTCGTATTTTTTGTAGGTTATCTTTTTTCTATCTATTCTATCCAGTCCTGCTCGATTGGTGCCTATCCATACTGATCCGGAATGATCCTTAAACAGCACATTAATTTGAGCATCGTAAAAGTCATTGAAAATCTCATTGTCCCTGTTAATGTAATCCTTTAAGGTATACCTATCTCCTTCTTTGTATATCTGTTGAATGAATTCACCAAAAGTTCCCAAAAGTATTTCATTGTGTTGTGAGATATTCATAGAGGAAAAGGAGCCTTCTATTACAGGTACCAGCTTTTCTTCTTGCATCATCCATAGCGCATTTTCGGTAAGTATTACAGGCTCTCCCTCTTTCAAAAATGAAATCGCCTTCACAGATTCATGTTGAAGTTCCGGATAGCTTTTATTTAGTACCAATAAGGAATCCGAATTCAATTCTGCTTGCCAAACTCCGCTCCCTGCGGTTCCCAACAGTAAATCCCCATTAGGAAAAAGCTGTTTGCAAGTAATCGAATGATCAAATCGTTTCATGCCAATCCTGTTCTGATCATCCCATTCATAAATTCCTGATTTTGTACTGAGATAACTCCGGTTATGAATTTTAAATAGAGCGGTAAGCATTGAAAAATCTCCGGGGATATCAATTTTCTGATACTCCTTGTTTGAGATTGAAAATAAATAGCTGCCATTACTTGTTCCCAAGAGGAGTTGATCTTTACTAAGTTGATCGATTAGAGTAATGGGATATCCCATTTCAGAATCTGTCATTGGATAGGAAGAAAATACAAGTCCATTATAAGAACTTAATCCTTCTAAAGTTCCAAACCACATTCCTCCAGTCGAATCCTGGAAAATAGAATAGATGGTGTTGTTGACAATACCATGTTCGGTAGTAAATTTGCTTAACTTTTGAAAATAATTTGTCGCCTGAAGTTGAAAACTACAGACTATAGGTAAAATAAAAAAACAAGTTAAAATACTTCTAAGCATCCCAATTTTTTCCTAAAATTCAAAGATAGAAAAAACAAGAGTGGCACCCAATCTCCCACATTGTTTATACCACTCTTGCAACGCATCTAAATTTAAAAAATTTGACTCTTTTACTTCCAGTTTCAAATGCACATAGGCCAAAATCAACTAGTAATATCTGATCAAAGTATAAAATCGAGACTACCAATCCCAATCTTAACACTTGCGTAAAACAAGCAAAAACAAAGGTTTTCCACTTGCACAATATGACCAAAAAAAAGTATTAACTGACCAAATGATTACATTATTGATAGAAAACTCATGTTATTATCTTATCACGCTATTTTGATTCACAAAACCGACTTACTCTTCTTTCTCAAAGTACATTTTCCTATTAAGTAAATACCGTATTTATGCTGTCTTTGCCATTGCTTCATGAAATGATGGTAAGTCCAAAGCAATGCCTTGAATCTACTTGTTAAACTTTTATTGCTAACTCATCTAACAGCACGTTGAATATGAGGACAAAAAAAATCCCCCTTAAAAGGAGGATTTACCTGTAAATTAATGTGGATTACAAAAATAATATCTTAATTGAATTTCAGTTTGTAATGTAGTCCGAATATAAACCAACGACCAGGTTGCTGTAGGTTACCTATATCATTGTATTTTTCATCCAACAGATTGGTTATACTTGAATATAATTTCAAATTCTTGTGCTGCCATTGCAATTTTAAATTCAGCAACCAGAAAGGATCGTAAGCCACTTCGCCAGTGTATTCACCATTCTCGAAATTCATATAGCTGCCATTTCGGTCCTGGTAACTCAATTGCCAATTGGCCGACAGCTTATTCCATATGCCATGATTCACCGTTAAATCGAATTTATGCTTCAGGTTATCCAATACATAGTTGGAAAAATACTCATCACTTCCCTTATCCAGTTTAATGTAAGAGTAATTCAGCTTCACTTTTTTAAGGAAGATCGATTTCCCAAATAATCTCTCTGGTGAAATATCAAGTCCGGTCTCAATTCCAAATGAGTTTACCTCTATTAGATTTTGTGTTTTCCACTTCTCTTCCTCATTTTCTCTTACCCAATCGATTAAATCCTTACCATTTCGGTAAAAAGTATTGATATGTGTTTTTAAGCTTTTGTTATTGAATTTAAAACCTCCTTCGAAAGTCAATGACTTTTCTGGCTTTAAATCGGGATTACCGATATTGCTAGGACCATTGTAGTACAAATCGGTAAATGTAGGCATGCGCATAGAAGAGTTTACCGACGAGTAAACTTTCAAATCATCGCTAATCTGATAAGCCACATCAATACCTGGATAAACCTTCCAATCAAAATCCAGATCGGATATCCAGTTGAACATGGCTCCTACCGAGATACTCCACTTGTTTAGGTATAAGGAATGCTCGGCAAAATAGGAAATATGTGATCTGGAGTGAGATCGGGTAAAATACTGACCACTTTCTCCTGGAACTTTAATGGGCTCATCCATTTCTTCTCCCAACACATTGCTCCAAATGTTTTCTGATCGAAATTCAGCTCCAAAGGAAGTTTTTCCCAAACTGGAACTGAACCATGTATTTAAACCTGCCCCTAATACATCGGTTAGGTGATAGTTGTGTGTGGTATACCAACTTGCCGGATTATCGCGAAACAATTCGAAACGATCCTGATGACGGCGCCAGTATAATGAAGGTTTAAAGTGTAGTTTCTTTCCTGTTTCGTATTGCAGGGATGCAAATGTTGTTTTGGTTTTTTCGTACTGATTTGGAAATTTGGGCGTATAGAAACTATTGGCTCCAAATCCTTTTTGTGTGTAGCCCAATTGCACATCCAACTTTCCAGGATCACTTTCAAGCTGTGTATGGTAAAAAATGTTATGCGTTTCGAAATCGGTATTGTCTATGTATCCATCGGAAGATTTTCGATTTGCAGCTACAAAATGTTGTAGTTTTCCGGTACTAAACGCATAGTTTGCATTCAAATCCGACAAATTGTAATCTCCATAAACAAGATCAACATTCAATTCATGATTCTTATTTTCTCCGGTAATGATATTAATGGCTCCCGAAAATGCATTTGGGCCATATACACGTGCTGCAGGTCCTTGCAGGATTTCCACTCTTGAAATGTTTTTTAAACTTACCGGAAGATTGAAGTTGTGATGTCCGGTTTGTGGATCGGAGATATTGATGCCATTTAAAAGAATTAAGGTTTGATCGAAGGAACCTCCACGAACCGAAATATCGGCCTGAACACCATGAACACCTCTTTGTCTGACATCAACACTAAGAGCATATTCCAATAGTTCCTGAATACTCTGCACAGGGGCAGCCTCAATTTCCTCTCTCTCGATTACGGATACAATCCGCGCCACCTGCGAGTAGGTAACAGGCGATCTTTGGGCACTGACTTTGATCTCATCAAGGTCGTACTGCATGCTTACCTCCGATGACTGGTTTTGAGCAAAAACAATTTCAGGACTGATAACAATTAAGTAAGCCACAAGTAGAACTGTAATTTTCACCTGCTTGCTAATTGCCTGAAATAAAGAATAGTTTTTACCACCCCAGCGTCGGAATGTTAACGTGCGAGCCCATTGGCTTTGTTTTAATACTTTCATTTACTTTTTATAATAAGGATGGCAAAAATAGAAATAAAAATAATCTTCACAGCCTAAACTAACTTTTATTTAGTCTACATTAAGTCTTTTACTTTCACTCCAGAGAATTGTAATGATTCACAAAACTATTAAGCAAAATTAAAAGTAACCATTTATTCTATTGTAAGCCTGTCTCCCGCATCACACCTTAATACCTCGTTATAAGGCTCTTTTATGTATTACATCTCTCCTAACATGAATTAAGTTAAAATTATTTTTGTCTTTTGTATTTTTAGTTGTAACTTTTTATGAAAATTAATTGATTACTCTTGAGTTTTATTGAATTGAACAAGAGAGTAATTAAAAGCTATTACAATAATCGACTCATTAAATTTACTTAAGCGTTATATCTTAGTATGTCAGAATTTAAAAAGGCTGTTAAGGAACTGATACAAGACCTCAACAGCAACGAAGTAGCTATCATTGAAAAAAGTGATTTTGATAGTTCATCCGCAAAGCTTCTATCCTATGGGAAGGTTGAATTAGGTGGTGATGCCGTTCAGGTATTATCGAAAGAAAATCAACAATTCACACAACTACACAACGAATTATTGATCTGTTCAAGTAAAAACCGCAAAGCAGTTTGGGATTTTATCAGCAGATCGCTCCTATAATATTACTAATTAAACACAAACTATTATGAGTATCAATGTAGAGCCTATAAAAAAGGCAATTAATGATGTCGCAACCCTTGAAGTTGCAACTTTAACCAATGCAAATGATAACAAATTTGATCTTACCAAGGGATCAAATGAAAATGTATTCGAAGCCATTCGAAAAAACCTTGCTCAATCTGATTTGGTAGCCTATACGCGCTTTGAACTGGATGGAGATGCTGTAAATTTTGTAAACAGCAAAGAAGAACTTACTGCTCTGGTAGAAGATCATAGTATCCTGGTTGATTCTGCCCTGGAAACCCGCAAAACTCTTTTCAATACCATTTACAATACGCTTAAAGATGTAATCAAATAATAAGTTTTATCATCTGAAACTGTGAAACAAAAAGTCAAGTATATTTTCTGTACCCTTAAGATTAATCTTAAGGAAAACTCTTTTCAAGCTTCAAGCATCTGGGACGAATTAAAGGCACAAAATGCCCAAGAAATTAATCCTTATTTAGAAGCCAATGAAGATCAGGATTCTGATGCATCAGGGTATGGAAAATATACTGTTAGTATTCAAAAGCAATTTGTGAATTTTCTACAATTCATGAGAAAGAAGCTGAATAAATCCTAGATCATGTCTATACAAGAAATTTTTAAGAATGAGTTTTTGAAACCTGAAACAGAGGTAAATTTCACTGCCATTCATAAGCTAGAGTGTGAGGAAGTTCTGGATAATTTGGGTTACATTGAACTCGATCGCAACAGTGGAAAACAAACTGCCAGCTTTGAGCAATTAGAGGAAGGCATTTCTTTATTCAGACAAGAATATGAATTGTACAAGCAGGATTTCCATAAAGGTATAGATCGTTTTGGCACATTTAAAAGCCAATTGCTTTCTGAAGAGGAACTTGACTTTCTGCATGAAATATCCTCTTTGGAAGGTGAATTTGAACTTCATCATTACCCAATAAAAAAAATTAGTCAAAACCCTATTCTATCCAGAATTCTTAACTGGCGATTGGGAATTCTTTCCATATTCAATAAAAGTATAACCAATCAATTATCCGATGATCTCACAAAGCATCTTAACCTATTAGGATCATGGTGTAACATTTCAGATCATGAACAAATCATTGAACTATTGGGTAATATAGAGAATCTTTCCTTGGCAATTGCAAAACAAGATTTCTACCCTAACTCTGACTATCGACACCTTATCTATTTTAAAAACTCTTACAAAAAATTAAAGGATCAAGGTGTTAGGTTTACAAGTAACAAAAAAAGATTCGAATCAAGGTTGTCATTTATTCCACAAGAGAGCCAAAACACTTTAAACTTGGTTCAAAAAAAGAAAGTTGCATTCGATAGCTTTCAAAACGATCAATTGCATCAGCTTATGACTCGTTTGGTACAAATTAGATTGTGGTTATTGGGTAATTATCAAGGCAAGCTCGATAATGATCTTGGTCCTTTAAGCATTACTGGTATTCATTCTCTTATTTCTTATATACACGAAAGCTATGGTGGAAAGCAAGGGTATAAAATGAGTGATTTGCTAATGCGCTTGGGAAACGACAGATGGGTTTTAAATGTTAACTATCTGTTTAAAGCACTGCTTCCTGTACTTGTCAGGATGGAAAGTGATAAGAAAATGGAAACCATATCAGAGGAATTTAGCACCATTATTAATCAACTGGAAGACGAAGAAGATAAAAAAGAGGTATTAAAAGTGATTGATCAGCAAATAAAAGCTGAATTTGAATCTCCTTCGAATCGAAAATCCAAAACAAGAGGAGGTAAAAGATTACTTCGTTCCATTGGTCGATTTTTCAAACGCATTAGTAATTTTATAAAAGATGGCATTAAATGGGTTATACAATCGATAAAAAACCTGTTTAAATGGTTTAAAAATGGAATTAAGATCTTAGTACGAGAGTTAAAAAAGGCATTTCATATGGCCAAAACAGCATTATCCTTTTTCTTTTCAAAAAGGATTGTAAAAACCCAAAATACCAACAGCCAACTGATCACCGATTACGATTTTAACTTCGACAGTTTAACCACAGTTATTGGAACAGACAAGGAATTAATTGAGGAACACATCCGCAAAAACAGGTGGATTACCAATGCACTTAAAGAAGTATCTGAATTTTTAGGTGAGGTTATTTCCATTGCCATTAAAATTGCAAAAGGACCTATGGGTTGGATTCAGCTTGGTATAGAAGTCATAAAGTATCTGGTTGACAACAAGTTTAAATACAATAGGTTGTCTCTTGATTTGGATCATTAGTTGAGTTCAGAAATGCTGAAATTAACTGGAAAAATTCAAATAAAAAGGAAAGAGCGATTTCATCAAACACATCTAATCTCTTACACACTCATTCTAAACACCTATTAATGAAATCGCTCTAATGAAGACTAACCCTAATTTTACACACATATAAATAGCCTTCGTTGCAAAGAATTAATAAGTTACAAATTTTAAGGCTAAAATGCTAATGCAAACTTGATGTCTGAATACATCAAGAAAATTTAGCTCTTACTAGAATAATGTGTGCTTTTTACCCATACAAAGAGATAATGTAGCATATCCTCTCTGCATTTATTGAAATAAATTTAATATGATTTAAGTGCTTATTAAGGACATTTTATTGGGAAATGCCATGTACAGCTGGTAAGTTTTGAAATGAGAACCAGTTGAATTATTGCATTCAGATAATTCTCTGTATCACCGCGAATTACAATCTTGATGGTCTTTTTGAACAAACTCAAGGAGCATTTAGTACTTCTTGAGATGATATATAAAATAATAGTTAGATTTGTGAGAATGTGAGAGGGCTTTCCCATCGGTTTTTTTAAGGATGTGTATGAATATTGGAGAAAGCCCTCTAACCACCCACTAAAACAACATCTAAAAGTAAATTTTTCATCCTACAAGAAAGAATACAGTCTACTTCTTTTCATTACTTTCGATCATATTTCCGAAGATCTATTTTTTTTTACATAACGTAACACCCTATATCTAATCTACTGGAATTAATCTGTTAGGAAAGAGTTTAGTTCCTCTTTGGAGCGAAACATCTCTATTTTACCGCTAGGAATTTTAACATTACAATACTTATTTCTTTCCTCTCCATCAATCACGATTAATATTTCAGTTACTCCTGAATTTATAAGAGGTCTAAAAAAGCACCTACTCATAAAATTTGTAAGCTCTTCATTGGGAAATAGATTAGAATCATGAAAATTCAATACCACAAATTTAGGCTGAAGGCATTCAACCAGCTCAACCAAATGACAGAAGTTTAAGATATAATCCTCTAAATTTCGGTAAGTTTCTTTGCATATAATGTGTTCAATGGAACTTCGTCCATTTATCCATTTGTATTGTATCTTTTTATATCTTTTCAATTAAAAATTTAGTTTGTGTTGACTACCAATAAAATCAACATGTAAGTAATTATCCTCTGGCATCAGTTTTCTGCCCAATTTCTCGTCTTCCTTTTTTGTTTAAACGCTTAAATTGCAAATATTGAAATACTAAACCGCCAATTAAATAAATAGGAAGGGTATACAATTGTTTCCATGTTATCAGCTCATCACTGGTTTCAACCACAAACATCGTAACGCCAACAAACATAATCACTCCCCAGATCAACCCAGGGTATATCCAGGTTTTTAATCCGAAACTTGTGTCGAACATTTTTATTTTTTAATGTGATTAATAATACCCCCTCCGCTTGTAATAGGATTAAATACATAAGCGGAAGGGTATTCAAAAGTCTAATTAATCTTCGTCATCATCATAAGTTAATCCAAAGCACATGTACATCTCTGGATCCTCATTACTTACCAGGTAATAAGATGACCCATACTCCTTTAATTCAACAGGAACAATAGTCCATCCCTTAGGGCTTGCCACTATATCTTTAATAGCCTGACCTTTCTCAGTAGACATTAATCCTTCAATATATTCCAGATCATCAAATGGTGCAGACCAACCTGTTTCATAACCAAGAAATTCCATCTCAACAACATCCTCAGTTTTCTTGTTATAGTTAACTTTAAACTTAAGAGAATTCCAATCTTCAAAATTTAAATTGGATGTACAAGGAAACCAGGAAGCCACATAGGTAGATGTAGAAAAATAACTGAATGCCGCATCAGGATAAACACCATCAATCAAATTGGCTAATTTAGGACTAACAATTTTTGCATCACCACCAAATGTTTTGGGGCCAAAAAACTTATCGGTCATCCCATCAAAGTGAGCAGGACAATCTGCTTCATACTTAAATACACCTATGACACCAGCATCCGTTACATCGAACTGATTTTTTGCTTCATCATATTTAAAAGATCTAGCACCAATACCGTTCAACACTACTGGATGATGAAATTCAAAACCTTCATGAGTAAAGTTGATTGGCATCAGCTCGTGCTTTACTTCTCCATTATCTACATAGTTAAGAAAAGCAATAAGCTTATCTCCGCTATATACCATATTTACTTTGGTATCCCAACCTTCAACAGATAAGTTGAAGTAAAAAGGTACCACTACCTGTTCATTAGCTCTCTCAAGATGTTTAGTGTGCTTGGCGTATTCTCTTAGTTGAGCAGGTGTTTCCGCTGTAGCTTTAACCAATACCATTGGATCTCCACTTACTCTCTCTGCAAGATACAGGGTATCTCCATCAGCTGATTTCTTGTTCATGCTAAACTCCAGTTCACCACCAAATCCTTTTCCTGGTTCTCCAATTTCCGGATCAGTCATCTTTGAAAATTTGCTATAGGTGTCGAAAATCAAAACTGGCTTTTCAAACATCTTTACTGAATATTCCGATTCATCAGGGAAATCTGAAAAATCCCAATTCATATTTACGGTACCTGTCTCATCAAATTTAAAATGAAAGGCAAATGATCCTAATTTTGTTGGATTAGGATAGTAATGGGTAAGCCATCCATGTTCTGATGAGGTTAAAGCATCTTTAAACTCATTAACAGCTATAGCAGCCCTTTCGTCTGGCGCAAGCTCAAACTCACTTTCAAAATCGTTGTCACATGCCGTAAACAAAACAAGCATGGAACATATTATATTTATATATCTTTTTTTCATAACACTCTTGTTTTCTATGAATTAATTACTCAACCCGTCCAAAACTACGGCAATATCAGCCTGCAGTTTATAGATATCAATCTTCCAAATCTGCAACATGTAATCCGCAATCATTTTCTCTTTCTCACGGATCTTAGCTCTGGCTAATTTCGATGCATCTTCATCTGTATAATAGTTTTCATCGTATACTTTGATCTTATCAATCAACTCATTCCAATCCTCGTTACTGCGGGTTAGGAATTCTGATAACATCTCCACAAAATCTTCATCAGGGTTTAACAGAGAATAAGCTGTAATAAATCCCATTCCTCTTGCTTCAGAATTACTAAAATTCATCCAGTTAGATGTATAACCTGTAGTTAGTTTCTTGTATTCCACAGGATAAGCTATTGTCTGATGAAGAATATGACCAAACTCGTGGTGCATGGTTTTAAAAACGCGAAGAATAGGTTCCATTGCACTACGTTTCTCCCACCTGTTTAAGCCTGACAAATCAAAGTCAATGTAGTTCAAGTCGAAAATGGTGATCTTTCTTCCCCCTTCGGCCTGACCCAATACGATACCCCCATTATCTTCATAATTGTGGCTTCCTACCAATACCATCTGCTTGGGAATATAAGCTCTCATAAAATCTTCTCCCCCATTCTTTGCATAAGGATCGACCCAAATTTCCTTCATTTTTTCAAGGAAAGGAATCACACGCTCCAACTCAGTAGGTGTTAGAATTTTTGTGTTGTCCAACTCTGAATTGTCCCACTTGTATTTCACTTCTACATTATAGGGATAGGTATAATTTTCTCTGATCCATTCATCCACTTCGTTCAGTTCTGGCGTAGAGGTATCAATTAATGATTCTCCCAAATCATCATCACTGCTACACGCCCCTAAAAACAGGAGTCCCAGCATTAGAAAACATATATATTTTTTCATCTCTTAAATTTTATTTTATTAATCATTCTCCTTTTTAGTTCCAATAACTCCGTAAGGAGAAAATAACTCATTTCTTTCCTTGTTTATCTAGGGTTTGCTTGCAAACCAATAGCGATCGCTTGTTCAGGAATTTGAATCACTCTGCGATTATCATCCTTCGGTAAGGTAATCGAGCCACCATCAATAATATCATGAGTAATTTCAAAATTGAATCGCTTCACATCGAACCATCTGATTCCTTCATGAACAAACTCACGACGACGCAAATCCAACAAATACCATAAGTAGTATTTCTGTCCCTCTTCAACTGTGTAGTAAGGAGCCAATTCAGGTCCATCAGCCATTTCATATTCCTTCTGTATTTTCTCCAAATCAACTTTGTTTTCCGGATTATATGATCTAACCCTTTTTTGAAGATAGCTGTCCAAATCCGTTAATACAGCAGCATAATCTTTTTTCATCAGGTAGGCTTCAGCCCTGTTAAACAGAACTTCTTCTGTGGTAAAAAGCGGTGCAACCATATTAGCATATCCCTGATCAGGATTGTTGTCATGACTTTCAATTCTGCCTTTAAATTTCGGGATAAATCCTAGCTGCTGTGAACTCGCGGCATACAAAACTTTGTCGCCAATCGTCATTTCGAAACGCATTTCATCTGTGATTGGGTCTTTCCCAAACAACTCACCAATCTTAGGAGCCGAAAGAGAATAGCGGAATACAACAGCACCATTCCCCCAATTGGTATAACCTCTGGCCAACATGATATTAGAAGCTTCTTCAGCCTTTGTATACTGCGCCCAAAGTTCACTTGCTTCATAGGTAAGATATTTTCCGTTCCAGTCTCTCAATTTACTTGATGGATCACTACCCAGAACAATATCTGAATGCTCAATTACTTTATCCCAGTCGCCTTTGAACAAATAGAAACGTGATGCAAATGCATGAAGCGCCGCCTGTGTAAAGTGATATTTACCAACAGCATAACTATCATCTCTAATCAGCTTGGCTGCTTCCTCAATATCAGTCTCAATTTTGTCATATACCTCTTTTACTGAAGCTCTTTTGTAATCTTTAAATACTACTTTCTCTGGTTCTTCAACAAAAGGCACTCCCAAATCGCTCTCTGCAGTAGCAGGATTGTAGTGCTTTCCAAACAAATTCACCAACATAAAATGTGCATAGGCACGTGCTGCCAGGGCCTCTCCCTTTTGGGCGGTATAATTTTCTTTATCCGAAACCTTTTCAATCGCATCTAAAGCGTGATTGGCTGCAGCAATTGCAGCATAACAAGCATTCCAATAAAAGGTAGGCGTATCGTACGAATCGGAAGCTGTATCCTCCCAGTAGTAAGCATCTCCATTGGGTATATATTCTGCAACATATTGTCCAACTCCCTTATCTCCTGCATTATCAGACATTACTTCAGCAAATCCATGATAGAAAGCTTCAGGGTAAGCTGATACCAACAATTCGCTCACCGCTTCAGGTGAATCCAAAACAGTCCTGTTATCAGGTGTTTCATCTAAGTAGTCATTACATGAAGACAACATGGTCATCCCCAAAAAGACTAAGGCTATATTTTTAATTTTCTTCATTGTCTTATTTTTTATCGATCTTCTTCACTATTTAAAAACCAAGTTTTACCGATAAGGTATATTGCTTAGGAACCGGCATTGCTACACCTCCTGAACCCATAAACTCAGGATCTTGTCCATTCAGCTTATCATCAGAATGTATTAGGAATAAATTCGATCCTTGCAACTTCAGGGAAGCACTGTTAAATCCAATACCTGATAAGAATTTTTTAGGCAGGCTGTAAGCAAGAGAGATCTCTTTCATTCTTACAAAAGAACCATCAGCAACACGTGCTGTAGATAAATTGTATCCATTGTAAGCCTTGCTATAGTTTACATTGTACTGACGCTGCGATAATATGGTTGGAATATCGGTAATCTCTTCATCACCCTTTAGCATCCAACGGTCGTAAAACTCCTTAGGCATTGCATCCAGATCTGAATATTTCGCTTTGAACTGAGGACGTAATCTTACCTTATTTCCAAATTGGTAGGTCATGAATACATTCAACTTCCAGTTTTTATAAGTGAAAACATTACCTAAACCACCTGTAACTTTTGGATCAATAGATCCTTCATACTTGAGATGATCGATGTCGTTTGACTGAAAATCCAAATCACTAACTGTAGTTTCACCTTTTTCGTTAATAAATGTAGGTAAACCTTCACTATTCAGTCCCTTGTATTTAATCGAGAACAAACTTCTCACCGGATATCCCTCCAATGGTCCTCCAACATCTTTCACCAGGTTGTAAATATTCTGGAAAGATTTCAACTTCGTAATCTCGTTCTTGTTGTAAGCAAAAGTCAAGTTGGTTTTCCATTTGAAATCATCAGTCTTTACATTGTGTGTGGTTAGCGTAAACTCAATACCATGAGATTCCATATCGGCATAGTTGGCAAATTTCCAGAATTCACCACCAATACCAGAAGTTTTGATGTAAGCAATCAAATCAAAACCTTTACGTTGGTATGCATCCACACTCAGGTTAATTCTGTTACGGAACAAACCTAAATCCATCCCCACATTGGTTTCATACTGCTTTTCCCATGTCAGCTCTGAATTCTCCAGGCCATCAATGTACATTTGAGATTCCTGCTCTGAAATGTAAGGACGGTCCGTCACCTGATTCATCAATACCAATGATGAGTTGTTTGCAGCTCCCATACTTGCTGTCAACCCGTAAGTAGCTCTAAATGACAGATGAGAAATTGTATTGGAATCGTTTAAGAAATCCTCCTCATGTGCATTCCAGGATCCACTCACATTCCAGGTAGGCAACCAACGAGCTGAAGTAGATTTCCCCAACTGGTTTGAACCATCGTAACGGAAGGTACCATTGATCGTGTATTTACCAGCATAAGAATAACTTCCTGTCGCAAAGAATGCTGCGAAACGGTCACGATACTCTTGCATACCATAGTAAGATTTTCCGTTCTGCAACTGATGTCTTACAAAGTCAGGATCAATGTAAGGTATACCACCTCTTTCCCACTGGTAACCAATGCCATCGAAGAAGCTATTTTGTCTGTTGGAAGATTTAATCTCCGTACCACCCATCACATTCACAATATGAATCTCATCAAAGATCTTGTTCCAATTGGCAGTTCCTCTAAAGTAATAGTTCAACAAGCTATTGTCACGCTTATTATAGAACCCTCCCTTAGGAAGAACAACTTTAGGTAATGAGTTTGGAGTTTCTAAATCTTTAAACAAGAACTTGTTGTTCTTAGCAATCTCATAGGTATCAGCTGCTCTGTATGCCGATGCCATATTTGAATTTTCTAAAATTTTGTGCTCCTGGGTAGATTTCACATATCTTAACGAACCAACAAAATTCAGATCCAGTCCCTTTACCAATTCATAATCGATATTTGCCTGCAATTTCAAATCCAACATATCAATATCCAGATAGTTGTTTTTCATCTCATTGATGATGTTGAAATCGGCATAATTCATACGATAGTATTCCAGGTTTCCATTGTCATCATATGGACGCAACACTCTACTGGTGTTCAATGCGTAAGAGAATGGATTGATATCAAAATCACGGCTGTATTCACCATTTATCGGATCTTCTGTACGACTCACGGTACCAGGAGCTTTTTGCTGACGAAACGAACCTGCCGTGATAAAACCAATCTTCAATTTTTCATTTAGTTGTACAGAGGCATTGGCATTCACTGTGTATCGATCTACTTCATCAGCAATCGACCATCCCTTATCTCCGTAATAACTTGTTGAGAAATAGAAAGCACTCTTATCATTACCACCTCTTAAACTAACTGAGTGATTTTGAGTTATATTATTGGTAAACAACTCGTCAAACCAATCGGTATTGGTCATTTCGTATTTCTGTAAGAACTTAGCTCGTGCTTCAGGGGTATTTTGCAGACCAAAACCAGTTGTCGGATCGTAGGTATTGATTAAATCGTACATCTTCTTGTAAATCCCACCATTTTTCTGACGCGAGATCTCCGCATGGTTCAACCAGCCCTTCGCTTCCAATTCACGATAAACAGACATCTGCTCACGAGAATTCATGATATTATAGTTTGAATAAGATGGCTTTAATCTCATTGTAAATTCTCCCGAATATGAAACGGAAGTAGCACCTTTTTTCCCGCGCTTGGTGGTAATAACGATTACTCCATTCATCGCTCGTGCACCATACAATGCAGTAGCCGAAGCATCCTTCAAAATCTCAAATTTTTCAATATCATCAGAGTTCAATCCAGCAACCGCAGAACTAATTAGCGTAGCAGCATCACCAGATGATAGATCATCAGGAGAAACATCTACAACATCTTCCAATACTACATTATCCACAACCCAAAGAGGTTTCTGATCTCCATAAATGGAAGAGGCACCACGAACGCGAATTTTAGGTGCAGCACCAAAGGTTCCGGATACGGTTTGTACAGATACACCAGCAGCCTTACCTTCCAGCATTTGCCCTACATCAACAACACCAGCTACTTTGGCCTCTTCAGCCTTTACCGTTGCAGCAGAACCGGTAAACAAACGACGATCGACCTTACGAAAACCATCTGATACAACAACTACCTCTCCCAATTGCTCTGAGTCGGTTGTCATTATAATATTCAGATTCGTTTGATTGGTTACAATCACCTCCTGAGATTGCATTCCAATAAAAGAAAAAAGTAATGTAGATTTTCCTGTGGCAGGGATTTCCAATGTAAACTCCCCATCGAAATTAGTGGAAACTCCTGTTGTTGTTCCTTTTAACAAAACAGACACTCCAGGTAGAGAAAGCCCTTGATCATCTACGACCACTCCGGAAATCTTTCTTGTCTTCTCTTGTTGAGCCTCTCCCGATGGTTGGCCCTGCTTTACACTCTTTCGAAGTGTAATTGCTTCTTTCTTGAATTCATATTCAAGTTCACTGTCTTTTAAGCAATGTTTCAGTACAGATTTAACTGTTTCATCCTTTGCTTCAACGGATACATCGTTTACTCCCTCAACATCTTCCGAGCTGTAAAGGAAGATCAGGCCTGTTTGTTCGTGAATCTCCCACAGTACCTGCTCAAGGTCTGCCCCATTCAAGTTAAGGGTAACTCTGGCATCCTGCGCTAAGGTATTTGCCGATACGCTCATCACACTGGCCAGTAAAAACAAGGCTAGTATCTTCATAAATAACAACATTTTAAACAACTTTCGGATTCGAAAGCCATCGTTCCAACATTTTTTCATAACTTTGTGTTAATTTAGGTTACACTTAAATTTTTATTTCTGTTACAGCAGAAATATCTGACGCAGGAAATGTTACAGCATTTCCTGTTTTATTTTGCACTAATTAGAATGGTTCTTCCATTTACTTCTACATTTATTTTTCTGGTTAATTCAAACATTTCCATAATGGATTCAATTTCTTCATCCTTGTTAAAATGACCTCCAAAACGAAGATCTTTTACTACTGGATTCATGTAAAAAACTTTTAAATCGTACCAACGAGTCAATTCATTCATGATGTCTTCAAGTCTCTTTGCCTTAAACAAAAAGATACCTTCCTTCCATGATGTAAACAGATCTACATCAACATCCTGAACAAGTATTTCTCTCATTTTATCATCAACTACAGCCTGTTGTCCAGGTTTAAGTAATGTAGATTTTCCACTCACAGAAGCATTTACCTTTACATTCCCTTCAACCAAAGTGGTAACAATTTCACTTTCATCACTGTAAGCTTTTACATTGAAGGAAGTTCCCAAGACCTCTATTCTTGTTCCTGACACATTCACTAAAAATGGATGTTCCCTATCTTTGGCTACCTCGAAGTAGGCCTCTCCGGTTAATTGCACTTCCCTTGTTTTACCAGAAAATTTGGTAGGAAATTTCAATGCACTCATCGAATTCAAATAAACTGTGGTTCCATCGGTCAAACAAAGCTGATAATTGGCTCCATTGGGAATTTCTACAGTATTATAAAGGACGTTTGATTTCGCATTTGCTCTATTCTGATATTTCAGACTTCCTGCATTTCTTTCAATCAAGGTTCCATCTTTCTCTTTCAAATCAACATTTTCTTCATTTTCAAGGTTTACTTTGCTACCATCTGCTAGAATTAATCTTGCCTTTGATTTCGATTGTTTAGAACTATTCACTTTTGCATACTGTTCAGGCAAGTGGGAAAGGTCAGTATATATATAGTATCCAATACCAGATAAAAACAGAGGAATCAGAATAACCGCCGCATATCTTAAAACCGTTTTAAAAGCGTCAATGTTTCTACGTGGTTTAATGGTAGATTCGAATCTATTCCATCCCTCTACAATATTTATTTGATGTAAGCGTTGATCCCAATCCAAAAATTTTTCACGATTGCGAATGCTATAATACAAATCAAGATTTTCTTTGCTTTCATTCAACCAATTGTCTAACTCAAGTTTCTCTTCTCTGGTGAGTTCATAATTCACCTCTCGAGCAATCAATTGAGATATTCTTATGTTGTTGTCAATTTTATCCATTTAAAAATATTTAGTGCTAAAACAATCCAGAAATAAAAGTGGGTGGGTATCAATTATTTTTTTTGCAAAAAAAAATGCCAGAGCTCCTATAAGCCCTAACATTTTCTAATTATTTAACCCATTGTATGTGCAATAATGTCATTATAGAGACAGTAAAATCATCAGGATAACAACAACATCCTGTAATCTTAATCGAAGTAAACGATATGCATTGGCCTTTACAGATTTTACCGTGTTTACTGAAATGCTTAATCGCTCAGCAATTTCAGGATTTTTTATCCCTCTCATGCTCATTTCAACTACGCGCTTTCCTTGTGATGGTAAAACTTCTATGGCATCATGAATCGCTTTATAGGTTTCCTGTTCTATAATATGATCTCTATAAAATAAGTCTTTCTCCATAGCCTGTAAACTGTGGTCCAAAACAATTTTATTGTGTTTTAGATAATTCAGACAATTGTTTCTTGTTACAGTATACAAGAAAGCTTTAACCGCATTTTGATTCTTAAAATCATCCTTTCCTTTCCAAAGCTTAATGAAAGATTCTTGAACCATATCTGCTGCTACATCCGAATCTTGTACATACTTTTGAGCAAACAAACACAGCATTGGGTAAAAACTTTCAAAAAACTGTCGGAATTCTTTTGTCTTCCTTTTCACTCTGGCTGGTATTTATTGTTGGTTAATAATTTTTCAAAGAATTCAGAAGCTTTGGGAGACTTCAAATTCTTGCGTTTAAAATTATCTCAACAATTGCGTAAACACCTAACCTACAACACAGACAAAAGGGGTCGCAAGCTTATTGCATACCCAGACAAAAGGGGTCGCTAGTTAAAAAGTGGAATTTTAATGGTGTTTATTGATCAAGTTTCAGTATATAGATCATCACATTCTTATTTGCCATGCAGTGGACATTTAGAACTTACTTTTAACATGAAATTAGAATCGATTTATATATTCAAATAAGCTATCAGTTGACTCTAAACTTAGCTTTTTTCTCAATCTATATCGACGTTTCTCAATAGCATTAACAGAAATATTTAAGATTCTGGCAATTTCTTTGGCATCCAAATTCAACCTCAGATAGGCGCAAAACCTTAACTCATTTGTGTTCAAATCGGCATGCCTCTCCAACAAACTCTTAAAAAATCCCTGATGCACTTCCTCGAAGTGCATTTTAAACTTATCCCAATCCTGGTCTAAGTGAATATTACTTTCTATTTCTTGAATCAGCTTTCTTAAAGCTATTTTTACTTCAGCATTTTGAGCCAGTAATGCATCTTCTGCAAGTTTTTTAAAACTATTCAGCGTTTCGTTTTTACTTACCATGTGCAAAGCATTGGCTGCTAACTCTCGCTCTTTGTGTTTCAATTCTGTTTTGTACTTGAGTTGCTTCAACCTGTTAATCTCCTCATTGGCCATCATCTCTTCGTTCAATCGTAAGTTCTCCTGTTCCTTTTCTCTTGTTTCAGCTTCCATTTTTTGCAGGGCAAGCTGATCCATTTGTTTTTCTTGTTCTAAAAGAAGGTTTTTCCGTTCCAGACTAGTCTGCTTTAACCTCAGAAGTCTCAATATCAGCACGCTGATAACAAGTAAACCACCCAGAATAATAAGAAGATTTCTCTTTTGTGTTTTTATACGAGCTTGTAAAAACTCAATCTCATTCTCTTTTTTTTCAGTTTCGTACTTTATTTGAATCTCACTAATTTGCTTCTGAGTTTTCTCATTATATATTTCATCCTTGTATGAGATATAAAGTCGTGTATTACTCAATGCCATTTTATAATTCCCTGATAATTCGTATGCATTGGCAAGTCCTTCATAACATTCCATTACACGTGCTTTATCATGGTTTTCAAGTGATATTTTTAGTGCTTTTTCATAGAACTCGATTGCTTTTTCATTTCTCTTATTATATAGGAAATATTGTCCTAAATTTATAGATGAGGAAATAATGCCACTTTCAAAATTATTCTGTTCTGCAATTTTTAATGCATCCCTATAATCATTCAATGCCTTATCAACTTTCCCTACTTTAAAATAAATACTTCCTCGATTATTTAAGGTAGACGAAAGTTTCAGTTTATTTCCCGAAGAAATAAAAATAGGGATGGCTTTATTTAAATATTGTAATCCCTCTTCGTATTTGCCTAATTCATCGTATATATTAGAAATGTTAACTGAAGTAAGTGCAATCTGAATTGAATCATTTTCATTTTCGTAGATATGCAACAAGTTAGTAAATAATTCCAGAGCTTTATCGTGATCTTTATAAATGGAATAGATAATTGCAATATTATTCTGCAAGACTATTACCCTTTCTTTATACCCTATTAATTCAGCCTTTTCGAGGGCTTTGAAATAATAGGTCTGAGCTTCTTTATAGTTTCCTATATGAAAATAAGTAATTCCTATTTCGTTCAATGCATTTACTAAAGAATAATCCAAGTCATTTTCAATAGCAATTTTTTGGGCTTTCTTAAATGTCTGAAGACCTTCAAAATAATTTCCCAAATTAGAGTGTTCGCGCCCCAAATATATTAATGCCTCAATTTCATTATCAGCTTGTCTCAATTCTCTAGCCAAATCAAGGGCCTGCCTACTGTAAAGAATACATTTCTCAGAATCTTTTTCCACCAGGCTTTCACAAAGTTTCAATAATACATCTAGCTTTGCTTGTCCTGAAGTACTGATAAGTTTTGTTTCCAAACTATCAAGCCTATTTGTTTGTATAGTAGAATTAGCATTGCAGTTTGAAAAAAATAATATTAAAAGAAGTATAGTAAGTAGAAAGCTTTTCATAAGGCAAGTATTATACAGGTCAAATATATAGATTTATACCTAGCATGAAAACAATTTTATCTATAGGATAATTAAAATATTTAGCAAAAGGCAGGTAATAGATTTAATTTTTTCAATTTCTTGCCAAAAAATCATCTTTTTAATACGTGTATTAGTTTAGATGGCTGTCATAGTAGTAAATCAATACTATAAAAATATGAAAGCACGAATATATACACTATTATTTCTCCTAGGTTTATTGAGCATGCAATCATGCAGCAAATCTGCCCTTAGCGATATTGAATTGACTGATCCATCGCTATTAAAAGTTTCTGTACGAATCGCACAGGATTACAATAACAATAAGGAAGTACAGGTTTTTATCAGGGATAAAAATAGTAGGCCTGTTCAACTGGAAAATGGATGGGTTGAAGTAAATGGAATTGTTGCCCATTGGGATCGAGCAGATATCCATTCGCTAAATGAGCGCGGTTATATTTACCGCCCCGATGTTTATGAGCATGACTTTCGTATATACATTCATTTGAACCCTCGGGATGTATACTGGTTTGATTTAAATCCATCAACTGGTTTCCCAGGTTTTATTCGTAAATATCCATTACACGATGATGAATTTCATCCTGAATATGATCCATATATCGATGATCATTACAACTTGTATGATATGCCTTTCAGAAATGAAGTTGTGAAAGTAAATTATAAAATCCTAAAACCCAGATAGTAATTGAAAGGTGGCTGTTTTTTTACTCTGTAGTCACCTTTTTTTTATTAAAACAAAAAATTTTTCACCCTTGATAAATTCTCCTGTGGGTTTTCAATATTATTTTCCATTACATTTAACTCAGTAATTCTATTGGGTTTAAGTAGGTGGAAAGGAAAGTATCTTATACGGTTATTTCTTAGATATATATTGCTTATTGATGTAGATTTTAAAATATACTCTATGCCTTCGGATAACAAATTATCAGTAAAATCGATTAGTTTTAATGTAGCACAATATTGAATCAATTCAGGAACTTTGGTAAATAGATTATTTCCAAGGTATAACTTTTGAAGCACTGGTAAAGTAGTTATTGATTGAGGTAATTCTTGAATCTGATTGTTGCGAATATCAAGGCATGATAAGTTCCTAAGTTCTTTAATTTCTTCGGGAATAGATTCCAATTGATTTTCCTGAATATCCAAAACTTGTAAATGTGTTAATTTAAATAAAGCAGAAGGCCACTTCCCTTTTAAATTACACTTGGCAATATTCAAGTGTGTTACATGACCATGATCATTTAGCTGGTAACCTTTAATTAACCACGTCACTTTTCTTACTTGTTTCAAGTTTCGATTAATTTGACTACTTAATTCCTCAATAATCTTTTCATCCTCCATTTAAGCTATCCTAATTGATTTCTTAGCTGCAAAATAGTAAAAACTTAATTGGTGAACCAAACAAAATATTCATTCTTAATATATTTTCTGATTTCTTGTATTGCCCTACATTCTTTTGTATATTTTTGAGGCATTAAAATCCGTTGGATTGAATTGAATGTAGAAAGTAGAAGAATGGAAGAAATTAAAGATAGAGTATTACAAGTTCTTACCGATGGTAATTTAGATTATCGACAAAAAAAGCATCATTTGGCTTACATTGCAGAAAGCACACAAGATTATCCTGTCATCTCCAAAGAAGCAACTGAAGCCTTAAACGAGAAAATTATTTGTGACCTATTTGAAGGTAATGCTCCTTATCGTCCGAGATATGTTCTACCTGATTATGCCTACGCCTTAAAAAATGGAGTAAACTATCTTGAGTTAGAACCTCCTACAAATTTCGATGAGGCGATTAATTTTCTATCGATACTCTATATTCAGGTTCCTTCTATTACTGGATATTCAGTATACCTTGGTAATATCGATACATTATTACTTGATTATGTTGGTGATTTATCAGAAGAAGAGATCTACAATAAGTTGAAACTGTTTTGGAGATTCATCGACCGAACGCTTCCTGATGCTTTTGTTCATATCAACATAGGACCAGAAGACAATGCAATTGCCAGAGTAATTTTAAGAATTGAACGGGAATTAAAACAGGTTGTTCCGAACCTTACATTAAAATACGATCCGGAAATTACATCCGATGAACTTCTGCTTGAGGCCAACAAAACCGTATTTGAAGTAGCAAAACCACATATTGCCAATCACAAAATGACTACTTCTGATTTTAAAGGAGAATATGGTGTAGTGAGTTGTTACAACTCTTTGCCTGTAGGTGGTGGTTCTCATACTCTTATTCGTTTAAATCTTAAAAAGATAACGGATTTACACAGTGGTAATGCTGAAAGTTTCATATCTGGTACATTGAAAAAATATTGTGAGATGACATTGGATGTTATCGAAGCAAGAAGCAAATACCTGGTAGAATGTGTTAAGTATTACGATACAGATTTTCTTGCCAAAGAAGGAATTATTTCCCTGGATAACTTCTCAGCTATGTTTGGTTTTTATGGTCTTGCCGAATGTGTAAACCAATTGATGAAACGCAGTGGTAAGGAACTTAGCTATGGAAAAGATAAAGAAGCCAATCAGCTTGCACATCTTATTTTGGAAGAAATGAAGAAAATTGTGGATGCAAGGGAGCTTCCTTACTGCAAAGGAAATAATGGCAAAGCTTTTTTTCATGCTCAATCAGGTATCGATATTGATATAGAGGAAAGTGCTGGAGCTCGAATTCCAATTGGAAGTGAGCCTGATATCTATACACATATTAACACAGTAGCTCCACATCATCACCTGTTTAATGGTGGAATTAGTGATATTTTCCACTTTGATGAAACAGTGAAAAGAAATCCTTCGGCAATTGTGGATATTATCAAAGGTGCATTTAAAAAAGGGATGAGAATGTTTACCTTTAATTTATCGAATGGTGAGTTTATCCGTATTACCGGATATTTGGTTCGAAGAAGCGATTTAAAAGAGTTCCGAGAAGAAGGATCAAGATATGGCAGTGCTCTGTTTGCGGCCAATTCTATGGACAATGCCAATGTAGACAATCGTGTTTCGAAAAGAGTAATTTCCAATGAGCAAGTTGCAAGCAAATATTAGTGGAATAATCAAATCGAGTGTGATTGATGGACCAGGTAATCGCATGGTTATTTTCTTTCAGGAATGCAATTTAAACTGTATGTATTGCCACAATTCCCACACCATAGGATTGTGCAATTTGTGTGGCACTTGTGTTGATACATGTCCCACAAACAGTTTGCAAATTGATTCTAAAAACAAACGAATCATCCACAACGAGAACACTTGCACGCGTTGTGATGAATGTCTTAATGTTTGTCCTGAAAACAGTAGCCCTTTTTACAAACAAATGTCGGTTGAGGATATTATTTCTGAAATTCTTGAAGTAAAGGATTTTATTTCGGGTATTACCGTATCAGGTGGGGAAGTAATGCTTCATGCTCCATTCTTAGGCTTGTTATTTCAAGAAATCAAATTGCATTACGACTTAAAACATTTATCCATTTTAATTGATTCCAACGGGAATATCGAGCAGGAAGAATGGGAGTCTCTCCTCCCCTTAATTGATGGCGTAATGCTGGATATCAAGGCATATTCTGCTAAAACACACAAGCAAATAACAGGCTATTCTAACGAGAAGGTCTTAAAATCAATTGAATACTTAAACGATAAAAACAAGCTGAAGGAACTTCGTTTTGTTTTGACTCCCAATTACAATAATGACGAAAGTGAATTGCGAGAAATTGCCAGGCTAATGAAATCGGTATCTCCTAATGTTGGAAAAACTTTAATTAAGATGCGAAATCATGGCATCAGAAAAGAGTTTTCTTTTTTAAGAGAAGCAAACACTGAAGAAATGAATTTTGCCAAAAATATTTTTGTGCAAGCTGATATAGATATTCTTGAAATATGATATCATATCTCACCACTGGTTTATCAGCAAATACAAAAGCAACAAAGGAATAATAAGCAGAAAGCCAAACCATGCATTTGATTTGTTCTGACAAACCATCATGTACTTGGGTCTCTCCTTTCCTAAAATTAAAGATTGTATATACAGAATTGCAAAACGAATTGCTCCTCCAATAAAACAAAAAATAGGATGCATGATTTTAATATCTAATTTTGTTGTTGCAAGATAGTACTATTATCATGAAGAAAAACAAATTTAAGCAACTTAACGAAAAAGAGATTCAGGCATATATCTCAAAACATCAGCTTGATACGCAAAGAACAGAATCAGGTTTGCACTATGTAATCGTAAACAAGGGAGAAGGTAAAAGCCCCACTCCTGAGAGCAATGTCTCAATTGCTTATATTGGTTACTTAACCAGTGGCAATATTTTCGATAAAAGTGAAAATCTGGAAATTAACCTATCGGTAGTTATCGAAGGTTGGAAAGAAGGATTATCCTATTTTAAAGAAGGTGGAGAAGGAATTTTAATCATCCCATCGCATTTGGCCTATGGAAATACTGATTATGGAGCCATTCCAGGAGGTTCTGTACTGATATTTGATATTGTTCTAGCTAAAGTTTTTTAGTACAAAAAAACCTGACAAAGAATATGTCAGGTTAAGTTTTATCAATTAGAACAGCTTTATATTCTCTTCATCATGTGTTCAATCTCTTTAATTTGAGCTGAAAGCATTTTTTGTTTGTCTAAATTCTTGGCTTCCTGCAAGTAATATTTAGACAGTTTTTTATTTCTTCTTGAAAGGTAAATTCCTGACAAGTTTAAATTCGCCACTGCCTTATCTGTTTTCATTCTTAGGCCAGTATTCAAGGCTTTTTTAAACTGCTTTTCCGCCTGGTTGTTTTTATGCTCTTGCGAATGAATCAATCCAGTTAAATAGTAATAATATGCCTCCTGACTTTTGATCATTCTTTCTGGGTGCTTTACTCCTGCTAAAACTTTTCCCGCTGATTCAAACTTATTTTTCCTTAAAAAATAAAAGGCGATTAGGTTTTTCTCATTCTTAAAATGTGTAAGGACAAATAATCCGGACAACAATACTGCCAACACTCCTAATCCTATAAAAGAATTTATGAATAGAAAGATTGAACCCAACAGTAGAATTCCAGCAATAATCAATCTTAGAATATTATTCAACATGGTATGTAATTTTTAATTTGCACTACAAAACAAATCATTTTTTGTTAAAAAGCAAGAGTACACTGCCTGTGTTTTACTATTTAATATTCTTTCTATTTAAACCCAAGCTTTCTATTGATATTACAAGTATTTGAATGCGAGTGATCCACATTCACAATATACATTCCCTCATTAATAACTCATGTTTTCAACCATAGATTAAAAATGGTATTTTATAAACTCAGAGCCAGTATTGTGAATTGTAGAATTACTTTATTGGTTTTCATGAAGCAGTCAGCTTTAATCATACATTGTATGAATCCGACTAATAAGTTTTACTATATTTACCTGAGTTCAATTAGTAGATTTTTTCTACTCCTTTTCAAACTCCTTAATTCATGAAAAAAGCCAACAACAAATTTATATACAGCATTGTAATCCCAACCATCATTGCAATTTCAATGTTTGTTATTACATTCTATCTGATTCTGATTCCATTATTCGAGCGCAGTATGATGGATCGTAAGAAAGAAATGATTTCCGAACTAACCAATGCTGCCTGGAGTGTATTATCCGAATATCAGGAGGCTTATCTCAAGGGAGAAATTAGTTTGGCGGATGCAAAAGAAAAGGCTTCGGAACATGTTGGTAAAATGAGATATGGCAACGAACAGAAAGATTATTTCTGGATCATTACCAACAGTCCAAAAATGATAATGCATCCCTATCGTCCAGAACTTAACAATACTGACCTTTCCAATTACTCCGACAATCATGAGAACAAGCTATTTGCTGATGCTGCAGATCTGGTAAAAAAAGAGGGTGAAGGATTTATTCAGTACTACTGGCAATGGAAAGATGATGCCTCTAAAATTTCTCCCAAATTATCCTATGTAAAAGGTTTTTCGGATTGGAATTGGGTAATTGGTACCGGAATTTATTTGGATGATGTTGAAATGGAAATCAGTCAATTAAAAAAGACCTTATTAAAAATATCCTTCACCATTATTCTTTTTATTGGTTTTATTTTACTTTACGTACTCCGACAAACTAGAATTATTGAGGAAAAGAGGTTAAAAGCGGAACAACAACTTCTTTCATCCATTCAAAAATACAAAAGCCTTGTGAATGCATCTACTGAAGGAACACTAATGTTAGTAGATGATAAGGTAGTTTTTGCCAACAATAAATTCACAAAGTTATTCGATAGGGAAAGCATTGTAGGCTCTAATTTTTCAAGCTTGTTCAAAATGAGCTGGACCGATTTGGTAAGTAAAATAGAGAATCCTCAGAAAACCTCTACTTTCGAAACAGAACTGGTAAATGCCCAAGCTGGTCGCGAAACTGTGGTAGTTTCTGTTACACAAATTAGACTATCGGGCGAAGTAGGATACATTATTGTTGCCAAAAATGTAACTGAAAAAAAACGTTTAAGATTAGATGCTAATAAAATTTCAGAAGACATTCAGCTTTCTTTACAGTTGATGAATCAACCTATTGACAACCTGATTCAAAAAAATGTATGTTGTCAATTAAATACTAATATTAAAGAAGCTGCCAAACTAATGACTGATCAGAACTGTAAATTAACTTGTATTAAAGAAAGTGATCAAATCATTGGAATTGTTACCGATACTGATTTAAGAACAAGAGTATTGGCAAGTGAAAAAAGTACTGATGATACCGTAGCTACAATTATGACTGCCCCTGTGATCAGTATCAAACATGATGCTTTGCTATATGAAGCAATTTTACGTTTTAAACAAAGCAATGTATCCCACCTCTTAATTGAGAATGAATATGGTAATATTATAGGCAATATCAGTAGCAAACAGTGTTTGGAAATGCAACAAAACTCGCTAACTCATTTAATCAATCAGATTAATGATTGTAATAATGTGGAAAGTATTAAACGCATTTATAACAAGATACCGATATTAATACAAGCTGTTTTTACGAGCTCCGAGAACATTAATAGTGTATCGCGCATAATCACTTCCATAGCAGATACCATAAGCTCCAGAATTATTGAACTTGCAATTCAGGAAGTTGGCCCTGCACCATGTAAGTTTGCCTTTATCACAATGGGCAGTGAAGGTCGTTCTGAACAAACTTTAAAAGCCGATCAAGACAATGCCATTATTTTTGTTGATCATAGTGATGAGAACAAATCCTACTTTTTGAAACTTTCTGAGATCATTAATGAAAACCTGCATGCCATTGGGTACTCGCGATGTAAAGGTGATTTAATGGCTGGAAATCCTGAATGGTGTAATTCCCTTGATGTTTGGAAAAACTACTTCTCAAATTGGATTGGCAATCCTGATATGCCAAATGTATTGGATAGTTCTATTTTTTTAGATTTAAGAAGTATTTATGGTGATAATTCTTTGGTAGATAATCTTTTTGAACATGTTTATTCAGAATTGAGGCATAATCATGATTTTTACAATCAGCTAGCAAAAACCGTAATTGGAGTTAAGCCTAGCTTCGATAAGAAATCCGTTGATATTAAAAGGTTTTTACAGCCAATTATTGGCTATTTAAGAATTCATGCTTTGCACCATTCTATTCGAGAAACAAATAGCCTTTTGCGCTTGAATCAATTGATGGCACTAGGTGTTATTCCTGAAAAGACGGCAGAAGAAATAGAGGCCATGTATAACTTTCTGATGCATTTAAGAATTAAATGGCAAGTAAATTTAATACTAGATAATGATTGGCCTGAAAATGAAGTTTTGCTTAAAAACCTAACCGAACTGGATAAGTCAACATTCAAAAGAATAGAAAAAGAAATCACATCACTTCAAGATGAATTAAAGACTGCTTTTAAAATATCCGAGTACCAGTAACCAGCCATAATTTACATATCAATTGAAAACGAAATAGACTTTGGTTTTGTATCATCCAAAGTCTATTTTATTTCTAATCGGTATAATCAAAATTCCACATATCATTCTTCCGAATTAGCTTGCATGGATTTCCAAATGCGATGCTATTGGGTGGAATGTTTTTAGTAACAACACTGCCCATTCCTACAAATGAGTTGTCGCCAATTTTTACATTGTTCTTGATAATTGCACCTGAACCGATTTCACAACCTTTTCCTATAATTACGCTTCCTGAAGTTATTACTCCAGGATTAATATCAGTAAAATCTCCAATGATATTGTGATGGCCTATTTTTGCACCTCGCTTAATACTCACACCAAAACCAATACTGGTTTGAGCACTAATCACACACTGATGATCAATTAATAATGCTTTATCATATTGACTGCTAACACTAATTATAGATGATTCTGCTATTAAATTGTTGTAATCCTTCCTCTCTACAGTTCCTGCAAAACTCTGGTAGACTGGATATTTATTTTTAGGACTTGCCAATCCAAATAGCAGTGGTAAATTGCCGTTAATATCTTTTTTATCTGCTTTTTGAAAAGGAATATTCATCAAGTGATCATTAAGCTTAGTCTGCATCTCAATATTCAGAAAAACTTTTAGACTAATCTCATTCTCATGATTGTAATAGAGTAAATCATGTATAACACAAACCCAATTCGGATCAAATCCTAGTAGCTGATACAAATTCTTTTGCGACTTCATTATTTCTAAATCCAAGTTGACCAAATTCTTTAGGAGTAAAAAACTGTTTATCGTGTATTGTAATTAACGAATGTATTCGCTGTACCAACTCAACATTGCTTGTATGACGCGACCTACTTTCATCCCACCAAATGTTATCCTCAAGCCCTACTCTAACTCCATACCCCATAGCAATTGCGGCTGCATTCACTTTAAGCTGATCGGCTGCTAAGCCTGCTAAACCAATAAAATGATTCTCTGGAATTTCGGACAAGGCTGTTCCTATTTGTTGAAAATTTGCTTGAAAACCAGCAATATTTCCAAATAGTAAATTCCAATAAAAAGGGCCTTCAACAATTCCCTTTTTAATTAAATATTTACCGTAGTTAATCATTCCCAAATCGAAACACTCCAGTTCGGTTCTTACACCATATTCCTTCATTTTAATTGCCAAGCGCTGAACCATATCAGGAGCATTTACTGATGCTTGTTTCACAAAATTAAGACTACTTAATGTCAGCGAGCACATGTCAGGCTTAAGCTCAATTACCTCTGATCTTTTTTCAAATTCTGGAAAGTTCCTGCCTGAAGTGCTGCCACAAATAATCAAATCGGGACAGTATTTTCGTACTCCTTCAAAAATATCTCGATAAACATTTTTTTTGTAAGTTGGTACATCATCTTCTCCTCGTGCGTGAAGATGAGCTATTGTAATCCCAATTTCGTATGCCTCATGGGTTTGTTCAATAATTTCTTGAGGAGAAATCGGCACAAAAGGTGTCATATTTTTGGTGGGCACCATTCCAGTTGGGCAGAAATTTATAATAATCTTATCATTCTTCATATTGTATTGTTAATAGTGTACTATTAAATATACAATATTTTTCTTTTTTTCGACAATTTAATCTTAGTGTATACATTCAGATTTTCAGCACTTTAACTATTATTAAACAACTAATAGGCTTGTCTGAATTTTAAAATCACATTAAGCTTTTAACAAAAAAAATCCTCCTTATCATACAATAAGGAGGACCATATTAAAATCATTTATTCAGCTCCAATGGATATTCTGAATCGAAGTGCTTTTTCCCGAAAATCGTCGAATTCTCCATACTCAATAAACCTGCTTACTCTGCCATTACATTTTTTGCAAGTTCCTTTGATCAGGATATCATTCATATCATTCAGAAAGTTTTCTTTTACGTCTACACCTTTTGTACACATTTCTTTGCAATGCACACAATATGTACCCTCTTGAACAATGTAGTCGTAAGCTGCTTTTTCCTCTTCATCTAAAAGAACATTTAGTTGAAAATGGTTGAGCTTAATCTCTCTTAGTTTACTCATTATGCAATACTTAGTATATTTAATGCAGTAGTTTTTCTAAACAAAAATCGTATAACGAATTTAAGAATATTCTGACTTATGACAAATTTTTTTTGATGCTTTTTATAAGCAAAATTGATATTACTAATAAATTACTGATCGTAACATTAACAGCAGTAAAACTCAGCTATTAAACCAGTTATATTTTTGGTTTTGTGAATATTTACCAGGCATTATAACATCCTACCCCCTTAAATCGGACACAATACTCTTTTTCTTCAAAATATCCTGTTATCTTTGTGCAAAACAATATTACAAAATGAGTTTATATCGCCTAATCATACGTCCTCTATTAATTCAATTTGATGCTGAGAAAATACACAAGTTTACATTCTCATGCTTGATATTCTTTCAAAGGATTACTCTCTTTCGAAAAATTTCATCACTATTCTTTTCGAAAAAAGATCCATTATTGGAGCGTGAATTGTTTGGTTTAAGATTTCCAAACCCCGTTGGTCTTGCAGCAGGTTTGGATAAAAATGCTGAAGCATTTGATATGCTAGGCAGTATGGGATTTGGCTTTATCGAAATTGGAACACTTACTCCAAAACCTCAGGAAGGAAATCCAAAACCCCGTCTTTTCAGATTTGTAAATGATAAGGCCATTGTAAATAGAATGGGATTTAATAATGATGGAGTTTTGGAAGCTGTAAAGCGTTTAAAGAAGAAGAAAACCAATATTATCATCGGAGGGAACATTGGAAAAAACAAAGTCACACCTAACGAACTTGCCAGCGATGATTATATCAACTGTTTTGAAGCATTGTATCCTTACGTTGATTACTTTGTAGTGAATGTAAGCTCTCCCAATACTCCCAACCTTAGGGCATTGCAGGATAAGGAACCATTAAAAGATCTCTTGAATAAATTAATGGGATTGAATAAAATCAAAAAGAAAACCAAAGCAATTCTGCTAAAGATTGCTCCTGATGTTAATGAGGCTCAGTTGGATGATATTATTGAAATCGTTACGGAAACGAGAATCGCTGGTATTGTAGCCACAAATACAACCATTTCGAGAGATGGATTAAGCTATTCGGATGAAGAAATTGAAGCAATTGGTGCAGGTGGCTTAAGCGGAAATCCATTAAAGCAAAAATCTACGGAAGTAATACGATACATTCACAAAAAATCGAATGGAAAGATACCAATTGTTGGTGTGGGTGGTATCATGACTGTTGAAGATGCTATGGAAAAATTAGATGCTGGAGCCTCATTGGTTCAAATCTATACTGGATTTATATATGGTGGTCCTGGTCTGATAAAAAATATCAATAAAGAGTTAATCAAACGAGCCAATCACCTGTCCTAATTCCTAAAGGATATCTATAAGATTTCTTGTATGGTATAATTTTGTTCTTTAAATGTAAGTGAATCACCTTTACGTTTTCCTTTAAAGGCTTGTACCAATTCGGATTGAAATGAAACGACAAAATAGTACTGTCCATTCAATTCCATTTGTCCCAAACCTGCCAAAACGTAAAAAGATATGTGGTTGGTTATTACCAATGAACCTAGCTGAACAGTTTCATTTTCGATTTCAGGATTAATCCTATCGACAATGCTTTTAAGTTTTTGGTTATTTGTTAGTTGTCGCATCACCTTTTCTTGCTCAAGATGCATCATTGCTCTACCCGTTTCATGCTTGTCTCCTGCTGTACTTTTGGTTTCACTCGCAACAGATTCTTTTAATGCGGATAGCGACTCATTGTTTGCCTTGATTTTCGATTGAATTAGCTCTTGCGCTTTATTGTACAAATCTATTTTTAGGGTATCGGGTACATTCATTATTGTAATTTATTAAGAAATCAAATGTACAAATAAGTAATAGGAATCATGCTCATTTCATTTAAATTATCGTAAATTGGAAATGTTGTGTACTAAACTATAGTGAGATGAAAAAACTAATTGTACTGGTATTTTTGCTTGTGCCTACATTACTAATTGCTCAAGAATTTCAAGCTGGAATAAGGGGCGGATTTAATTTAGGGAATTACCAAGGAGAAGATAATGGAGGTAATTATAAATTTGCAGCCTATGCAGGAGGAATGCTCACCTATCGGTTAAGTGATATTACAAGCCTTCAGACAGAAATCAATTACTCCATGCAGGGCTTTCGAGATCATGTAAATGGAGAATCGGTTACAATTGACTTGGATTATATTACCGTCCCACTACTGATTCAATTCAAATTAAGAAACTTCCAACAATTTAAGTTTGTATTCGGACCACAACTAGGATTTTTAATTCGTTCAAACGAAGATCCTGAAGATTTGTATTTACCAGTTGTCAATGATGAAATTAGTGGAGATACTTTTGAAGATTTTGACTATGGAGCTGTAGTAGGAATGGAATATGAAATAAATGATCAATTTTGTATACAAGCAAGGTATTACCACGGCATTAATAAACTATTTAATGAGGATAAAGTGAACTCTGATGCAAAAAACAGTGCATTTTCATTAGGATTGGCAGTCAGGTTGTAAGCTCTAAATCCATGCTTTTTAAGTCCTCTTTGAAACAAGCTATTTTGCGATTTTTTAAAAAATACTTTACATTTCGAAAAATCTAAACTATCGATTTTCTCATATGAATATTCCCTATTTGATTCTTTTTTGTTCAGCCCAAATTATTGGTTTGATCCTGATATTGCTGCGTAAAAAATTCAGAACTCTGCCTAACTTTATTTTAAAGCTTATATTCATTAATATTATATTCCACTACGTTTACTACTATTTCTTTTATAAAGGATTTATCGCATTAGATTCAAATTGGCCCTACAGCGTAGTTCCTATTGCCACTATGGCTCCTCTGGTGGTATATTACTATGTAATGTCGGTATTGTATGGAAAACTTAAATTCACAAAAGTAAGTTTATTACATCTGCTTCCTTTCTTAATAAACGGAGTCATCTTTATTTTATATCTGAATACCAATTCGCTAAAAAGTACATATCTACTAATTGCAAAAAACATTCTTGTTTCCCTTTCCCTGATTTATCCTTTCTTGATTTTAAAGATGATTGGGAATTTTTATCAAATCAAAGGAATGTCGCTAAGTATATTTAATTACAACAAGAAAAGAACAGGCCTGATTAAGTTGCTTTGCTTCATGATGAGTTTGCATTTTGTTATTCTTGAAATTAAAACCAATCTCCCACTCTTTGTATCAGGTTCCGAAGCCACCATGGATATCATTAACCTGAGTTTTTTGATGTTTTTGGGCTATGCCATTTCCTATGTAATTGTAAGTGAACCCAGAACTTTGCATTTAAGCACCGAAAAAGTAGGATTAGGTGGATTCAAAAAATATGACAAATCGAAACTTACCCGCGAATTGGCCGAAAAGAATGTAATCAAAATGAATCAGCTTATGGAAAGTGAAAAGCCATATCTTGATCCAGATCTGAACTTGTCAAGTTTCTCTCAGCAATGTAACATCTCTTCCCATGAGATTTCAGAAACCATGAATGGATTAATGAATCAAAGTTTTAATGATTATATCAACAATTACAGAGTTGAGGAATTTAAGCGTTTATCGAAACTGGAAGCATACAAGAATTACACCATATTGGCATTGGCCTTCGAGGCTGGATTTAAATCGAAAGCTACCTTTAATGCTGCTTTTAAAAAATTCACCAATCAAACCCCCTCCCAATTCTTGAAAGAACTCGAATAGTTTTCGATTTAAAATGAGGCAATTGATGGTCCGATAAAATTGGAGTACGTCCGAAATTATTGGTTTTGTCGCAATATCAATGTTTTAGCTGCAGATTTGAACTGTAACAAAAACATTGACGCAATGAGTAAAAACGAAAATTCATCAAAGTTAAATCGAAGAGATTTCTTTAAAATTGGAGGAATAACAGCCGCTGTTGGTGCAGGTGCCTTAACTACTTTTCCGCAAAAAACTGCAGCCAAAGAATTGGACAAACGTCTTGTGGATAAAATTGTAACCACACATGATGATTTTCCCGTAGAAGTACGATCAGACTATGTTCCACCTCGAAATTGGGATCATGTGCAAGCCCGATCGTTTTTCGTGAACGAAATACGGGCAATTGGTGAAACTGTAGAAGATGATATTGTTGCAGACGGGCAAGCTTTTGTTCAGAAAATGAACTTTGCTTACGACAACGACAAAATCGGTTACAATCAAGCTGATAAAGCCCTGTTAGCTGGTGCCTGGGCCATGAATAATTATGCTGCAGGTCCAAGTCCGGCTGCAGTGCCCAACTTTGGAGTAAATTCATGGGAACAGCGTACTGATAAGGTGCAATTTGCTCTATTTGATAACGACTATGTAGTAAAAGAGAAATACCAATTCGAAAGTAAACAAGAGGCAGCCAATCAAATTAAAAGAGCAGCAAAACTTTTTGGTGCTGATTTGGTAGGAATCACTCGAAGAGATAAAAGATGGGATTACAGTAAATTCCTGAACCCTGTGTCTCCTTTATTCAGAAAACCATTGTTGGCTCCGCCTAGTAAGGAGCAAATGGAAGAACTCCACAATTGGGGACCTGATAAATTTGTTAACGACTGGAGTGACTTCCCCTTTGAGCCAAAAACAGTGATTGTATTGGCTTTCAATATGGATTACGAGGGAATTTCCACCTCTCCTTCTTTTGTAGGAAGTGCCGCTGCAGGAGCTGGCTATTCGGAAATGGCAAAAGTTCCTTATCAGTTGGCTGTATATCTTAAAAACCTTGGATTTAACGCTGTTTCTGCCGGTAATGATATGGGATTAAGTGTGCCATATGCTATCGCTGCAGGATTGGGGGAAGCTTCAAGATTAGGACAAGCAGTTACTTATAAGTATGGTCCTCGTGTTAGACTGGCAAAGGTATATACCGATTTTGACTTTGTAGAATACGACAAGCCAAAGTCATTCGGCGTAATGGATTTTTGTAAAAACTGCATGCGCTGTGCCGATGCATGTCCAACCAAAGCCATTTCATTCGATAAAGAACCATCATTTGAGCCAACTCACGACAATAAAGACAATGCCTGGTACAATGTGAAGGGCGTTAAAAAGTATCATGTTGATGCTAAAAAATGCTTTAAACTATGGGGTGAATTGGGAGATGATTGCGGAATTTGTATGGCATCCTGTCCGTACAACAAGCCTGACTTTTGGCATCACAGATTGGTGGATAGCATTACGGCAGCAATGCCTGGTCCGGTGCACGACCTGATGCGTGAAATGGATATACTCTTTGGATATGGTAATGTAGAAGACAAGGAATCCATTAAGAAATTCTACAGTCCTGAAGGCAAAAGCTACGATGGACATTAAAGCATAATGTATTGCAGGTTGCTTCACACTGCAATACATATTAATCACATTTAAAAAATCAAACACATGATATTTACAGGTATAGAAATATTGTTTTTTTCCCTGGGCGTAATCACCACTCTTGCCACAGGACTCATATATTATTACAATCAAAAATTGAAATTTAATATCTCTACATGGATAAGCATCTGCATTGGGGTTTTCTTATTCATATTTGGTATCGCCTGGTCCTTTAGTTCAATACTTGAAGGTGAGCCAAGAGCAGCAAGTATGGGATTAATCGTTTTCGTGATTCCTTCGCTCATTCTGCTTCTTTTATCGAGGAAACTGGCATTAAAAAAAGCGGCAAGCAAATAGTTTTTGTTTCAGGAGATTCGGAGTCATAGATACGTATGGCTTCGATCTCCATTCATTAGGATTCAATACAGTACATGAACCGAACATGTAAATTCAATCATATAATTTACACACAGGTAAATGATTGAATTTCTTGTGATCTCGAAAGCTTTCGGGACCATCTGACAAATGAAGATAAATTTAAACAGATGAAAAAATATATCAATTGGATCGCCTGGATAAGTCTGGGCATAGCTTTTTGCTATGGTATCATCTTTACCGATCACTCCCATGAACTTGAGCATTTAAAAATACTTCAATCTGAAGACCTTCAACTGAAAGAAGCAAAGGAAGGAATATATCCCCTTTATAAAAACGAAAAGCCTTATGGATATTTATCAACAGGTTCATCTCAAGGTTATGGTGGACCATTGCAGGTAGCAGTTGTAAGCGATACCAGTGGACTAATTATTGGAGCAGAGCTTATTAAAAGCTTTGAAACACCATCATTTGTTGCAAAACTAACCAATAAGAAATACTACAAACAATACGAAGAGAAAAGTTTGAATGATGAATTTCAATTAAAAAAGGATGTAGAAGCCGTATCGGGAGCAACGGTGAGTTCGCTGGCCATTGCCAATGCAGCGCGTGATGCTTCCTACCAAATTGCTCATAAGGTATTTCAGCTTGAAACTCCGCAAATTGAGAAAAGCTGGAGACTTACTCCCAAAGAGGGGATTGTTGCCTTGATCATTACCATTGCCTTTTTGGCGATCTATTTTAAGAGTAAGAAACTAATATATTTCAACCTGTTTTTAGCCTTGGTGTTTATTGGCTTTTTATTTAATGCCTCGCTTTCGCTGACTCACTTTGGTAGAATATTATTGGGATACTTTCCGGATATTCACACTCATTTAAGCTGGTGGCTGCTGGTTGCTGCAACATTAAGTATAATCATCATTTGGGGTAAAAATGTGTATTGTACCGCCATTTGTCCTTTTAGAGCCAGTCAAATGTTGCTGCATCAAATATCTGGAATTAATATTAAAATGGATCAATCACTTGGGAAAGTTTTGGCATTCACTCCAAACTTTTTGATTTGGTTGTCGTTGATCCTGATCTTTATATCTCAAAATCCAAGTTTATCGTCTTATGAGCCCTTTGCAATGTTGTTCTCTTTAAAAGGCGAAGGCATTCAGTGGTATATTTTGCCTGCAGCACTCATAGGAGCCTTGTTCTTTTCGAATTTCTTTTGCCGATTCTTTTGTCCTGTAGGTGGCATTTTAAATTGGGTAATTGCCAGAAGAAATCAAGTTAAACAGCTAATTCAAAAACATAAACAAGATGCTTAAAAATATTAAAAAGGAAACATTGGCTGGATTTGCACTTTATGCAATCTGTCTTTTATCCATACTACTTTATATATCAAGTAAATTTTAAAAATATAAACTTGTAGTTGGCGCTTGGGTTTATTAAAAAACGGTTTTACCACATTGTAGTAAAACCGTTTTATTATGCTATTATTTATTTCTTACGACAGTTTCTGCAAGCAACAATTCTTGTACTTCTTTCCTGATCCACAAGGACAGGCATCGTTACGGTTGACTTTTACCTCTTGCTGTATTGGCGATTGAGCACTCGCAAACATCTGCTCCATATGTTGGTAATGATTCTTCCACTCCGGATCGCGCATTTCGCAGAATGCTACTCCTTTTTGAAAGTCGGTAATCTTCCCTTCCATTACATCAATGTAGTACTGTAATTCGATAGCAGTATGCTTTCCTTCGAACTTTGGCAGAATCTCCTTGAATTTTGCAAGCGTATCTTGTCGCATTAAATCACCCAATACTCTTACGTAGTGATCTACCCAATGGAAATTTTCTTTATCGAGCATGGCATGAATTCCCTCGAAATGATTATCCTGCGCATAGTAAATTGCTTCGAAACAGAAAATGTATGGGGTTTTGTTTTCTTTCCTGATGTTCTCTTCAATAAAGAATAATACTTTCTCGAGAAAAGCACCCGGAAATGCTTTGGCCAACAATCCGACCAAATAGACTGCTTGTTCGTTCATTACATCCCAGTCTTCCTCAGTAGTAAACATTTCTAATAAAGGCTCGAAAAGCTCTTCGGATAAATGTTTCTCGGCAACCACTGCATACCACAAAGGTGCTGGTAACATGACCCTGTGTTTTTCTGAATAATAGGCCTTTCCGCTATAGGCGTTTTTAAGTGCATATACGAGCTTTTCATTCAACTCATCACAAGTTTCGTGATTTCTTAAATAGTCGATTGCTTCATAAGGAATGCCAGTTGCTTTTGTGTCTATTATATCAAATGCTTGTTTTATTGATCGGATCATATCTTTCATGTTTAGGTGGCAAAGATAAATAAAAGTAAAAAAGTAGAATAGTAGAAAAGAAATCTTGCAGGATGTTTTTCAGAATACAGATCTAATTTTTTATTTGTACTCAAGTTAATTCTATCCTTATTCCTTAGATAAGAAAAAGAACAACTAATATAAAAGAGATACATTAAAATTGCCTGAAGGGCAAAGATCATTCAGCCCAGGGCAAGGGAATGATAATGATCGTCGCAAGGGTTGATGTTGTATGGTCTGGCTGGTTTATTGCGACGAACATGAATTGTTGGTCTTGTCTTCAAGCCAGACGGGCTCAAACTTTTCTCCATTGATGAGAAAGTTTGCAAAGAATCTACGGCGCATCTACTCAGTGACCCATAACGGATCAAAAGCGAATAGAAATAGATAGTCTCACTCATGCTTCGTTCGACAGCATTTCTATTTGCTGCTTTCTCTCCTATGGGGCCCCACTTACCTAGCTGATGCCGATCCTCACAAAAATTGAGGTTTGAATCTATATTCGAGTCATTACATTAATCTGGTTTTCCTATTATTTATATTAAATGGCATTAAAATGGCAATTTGCCTGAAAGGCAAAGATCATTCAGCCCAGGGCAAGGGAATGATAATGACCGCCGCCCTGGGTTATTGATGCAGTTTATTATCGTCGCAAGGGTTGATGCTGTTTGGTCTGAGAGGTTCTTGCGACGAATATGAATTCTTTGTCTTGTCTTTGAGCCAGACGGGCTATTCTTTTGTCATTACCACAAAAGAATCAAAAAGTCTAGGTGAAAGCACTCGGCGACCCATAACGGTTTAATGATGAAAAGAAATAATAGTTACGTTCGTGCCTCACTCCACAGAATTTCTTTTTAATCATCATTTTCACCT
>NZ_JALPNU010000020.1 GCF_030851345.1 Marinifilum sp. D714 | reverse complement strand
TTTAAGTATATATTTGCAGTACCTATTAGGGAATAATCAATCTAATATTCCCCAAATTTAAGTAATAATCTGTCAAGCTATTTTAGGAAGGGTCATTAGCCAATGTCATTCCGACCTTAGCCAATGAAGTTCCGGCCTTAGCCAAAGGCTTGTCGCCACTTCCCAATGGCTTGTCGTCGCTTCCCAATGGCTTGTCGTCGCTTCCCAATGGCTTGTCGCCACATCCCAAAGGCTTGTCGTCGCTAATCTATCATTCCGCTCCTTCGAAATGCCTTTAAATACCAACAACAAGTCATAAACTAGCATCATACCTGCTTAAACATGCAGCTACAATAGATAAAAGAGTATGAGCAGACCATTGACGTAGATCGACGAACTTTAGAACTCTAGCAACAATGTTCAAGGCATTATAAATGCGTCGCATAGGAATTACGCATTGACTTGGGCAAGTAACATGTAAATAAAAAAGCTTTCCCCCGTAGGAGAAAGCTTCTAATTATATCTTTTAAATTGTTACATCAAACAATTTATTTTCACATCCAGACGCAAAGCCTTGCGTCTTTACCTAGTTTTCTTCTCGGAAGAACAGTTTATAGTAACTCAAATCACGAGCTGCATCGTAGCCTTTCTCAATAAACTTGCGCTGTCCGTGAATATAAACATGAAAGTTCTTGTCCAGTTTTAGCACATGTTTAAAGTAGCGCTGTTCTCCTTTCACGGCATCATTGCTAATGTCAAATTCCGATTCAACAGAAGTCCCACGCTCGTTCTGATAATATTCTTTGTACTCATCGAAAGCATTGGCAACCTCAGGTTCTTCAATTACTTCTTGCTTAAACAGGTCTTCGTTAAACTCTTTCTTGTCCTTAAAAAAGTTGATCGACTTGTTCATCAAATCAATCTGATCGGCCTTGGCAACCTCATTCTCATCGTTGTACACATCGCCAATAAAGCCCTTACACATATCAAGGTAATTCTGGGTATGGTAAAAGTTATCCTCACGAAGTTTCAAATCCAGGAAATCTTCCTTCCAGTATAAAGCATCTTTGTTCGGATTGGTCTTATCGACAATACAAACCTTGTAGCCTTTCTCTTTTTCGGTATTAAAAATCAAGCAACCTTTATCCAACTTCTTGATGTTAATGCCATTCTCACAGCCCAATTCAAAGTTTTCATTCTTCTGGTACACCTTTAAGAAAGTGTCTTTATTTTCCGATTTGAAAATCCCCAATGCATTGCAAACTTCACCGTCGACCACGCATCCCGAAAAGGCAACCAGATAAAACTCTCCTCCTTTAATATTTGGGTGGTTCGATTTCTCGTACAAGTGAACCGCAATATTGGTAGATTGATCGTAAAAGCTTTCGTTGTTCTCAAAAAATTCAGAAGCATAGCAGTATACTTCGTTCATGTTTATGCCGGCCTCGTTTTGGAAATGATAGAATTCTTCCTTGTTAAAGGCTGTAAGAAAATACTTTAGCAGTACATCTCTAACATCATCATCATCAATTTCGATTTCCGATTTAGAAAGTTTTAGATCCTCCTCAAGGTGTTTATTTCCAACATTGTGAACTACAATGCGGTCCAGATTTATCTCTTCAAAGTTAAACATATGGTACTATTTTAAGAACCTGACAAAGATACGCACTTTCGTTAAATATTGAATGATTTCTTATAGTAGAGGCCATAGAAATTGATTACTACAATCAGTTCTAGCTATAATCCCCCTTAAATTGCCAACAAAATGAGAGTTACGGTGCCCTGCACCTGTGTATACACTTACATGATAAAACTATAAATATTAAGCAGCTCTGCTGCTTTATTCATGAATCAAAATTCACCATTACCTATGGTGCGGAGCACCACAATATTTATAGGCCAATTGATCTAACGAACGTAAAGGTACAGAGTACCGTTACCTACTTTTGTTACACTTAAATGACTTTCAAAAAAAAAAGCTATCCCTTTACGGAATAGCTTTTGAACGCTTTATTTTTTACAGCCTATGATACCGACTTGTCTTTGGTAGTTGAATTCTCTTTCTTCTCCTTAAGCTTCTCAGTATTATCTGCTGTTTTTCTGTCGATTAATTTGTGATAAGGATCAATACCAACACTATGTGGCTTCTTATCCACAATAAACGAGAACTTGTTTTCTTTCGCAGTAATGTGAACTTTCTTGAATAGAATCTCTTGCTCCTCCTTGTTTTCGTCTTCAACAAAAATGGCAAGGTCAATCCAATCATTCATATCGATGTATTGCTTATCATCCTCTCTTTTCTTGGTATTTATGGAGATGTTAACCGATGAATCGTCACTCGAAAGCTCTTTATTTTCTTCGTTCTTACTGTTAATCACCCTGTACTTCTGAGCCTCAACAACAAAATCGACCTTATACTTTCCATCTTCGGTTTTCGATACGTAAGCACTATCCACTTTATTATCGAAAAGCGTAATGGTTTCAAGCATATCGGTAATCACATAGTCCATACTATCAGGCATGTGTTGCTTCATTAAATCAACAAACTCTAAAGATGTGGTGTATGGAGGCTCCTGGAAAGCAACATCGCTAACATACTCACTAAGTGCTTTATGCAAGTTGTTTTCTCCCATATAATCAGCAATGGCATACATGGCAATTGCACCCTTATTGTAGTGAATGTATTGTTGATTTTCGTTATACATTAAAGGCTGTTCTTTCACCTGCTCAGAACCTCTTCCTCTCAAATATCCATTCAGTTCCTCTTTCATGAACTTGCGGATTTTGTTCTTAGGATATTTCTGCTCCAAAACCTTTATTGCCGAGTATTCAGACAAACTTTCCGACATTAAAGTTGCTCCCTTAACATTTGCTCCAATTACCTGGTGTGCCCACCATTGATGTGCCATTTCGTGAGCGGTTACATGGTATGCATAGTTCACGGCTCCCTCTTTCGACTTATCCTCTTTTGCAATGAAACCAATGGCTTCTGAGAATGGAATAGTGTTTGGGAAAGACTGAGCAAATGTTCCGTAAGTTCTTGGAAATTCGATAATACGCACCTGTTTGTGCTGGTAAGGAGAATAGTTTTCGCCATAATGCTTAAGCGAAGCTTTCACTGCTTCAACCATATCGGCAATATTGTAATCATGGCCTTTGTGATAATAGATTTCAATATTGATATCCTCATACTTATCGGTATAAACCTCATATTTTCCTGACACCCAAGAGTAGAAATTCAGAATTGGAGCATCCATTTTGTAATGGTAATAAGCTCTATCCCCTTCAACTCTTTTTTCTTGCAAATAGCCCGGAGCAATTGCAATCTGATCCGCAGAGGTGCTTACTGTGGTTTCAAAATTCACCCAGTCGGCGCATTCCGAAATGTAAGTGTTTCCTAATGCCGAAGTATCGGTAGGTGCTGCCATTCTATCACGTTTTGGCAAACCGTATTGCTTTCGCACCGTATTATCGCTTAACTCTCCTGAACGTGAATAACCAAAGCTTGGGAAACTACCATTATTAAAGAAAGTTCCATTACCAATTACAGGAGAATTGTATTGTAAAAAATGATTCTTTTGATTGCTCAATGTAAAATGCATTTGCATAGAATCTCCTGGCATTAAAGGCTTTTCTAACTTGTAGATATTGTATTGGAATACGGTATCATTACTCACCAACTCTGCCTTTCTTGAAAAGCTAACTGCAGTATTCTTGTATTGGTAATTGATATGAATAGAGTCAATAGGCGCATTGCTCTTGTTCTTCACGATATAGTCTCCCTTTACTTTTAAATCGTTGGTTTCAGGGAATAAATCAACATCAATTTTCGCATCAACAATACGAGGCTGAGGAATGTTGTAATACTTCGAATAAGTTTTCTCAAACTCTACTCTATCCAACTCACTTTGTTTCGCCGATTTGTATTCGTTTAAAACATTATCGAACCAGTAAATGTATGACCCAACGGCGATAAAACCGATAAGACAAACTGCCAGTGAGACATACAACGCACGACTTAAGTTTTCCTTTGCTCTTCGGAAACGAATCTTAACAGTTTCTCTAACACCTCGACGCCAAATGGCCAAACCTAAAACCAATAAAGATGAAGAGAACAATAGCCAGTAAAGTCGATAAAACATGAAGGCAGCTACTCCCCTGCCATATCCATCCATATCAGAATAATTGATTGATGGTCCTGCATTGAACTTGAATATGTTTTGCTCAATTCCAATTTTCGAAGCAAAAGGACTGATGATCGAAAAGATGAATAGAATAAAAAAGCCAATGTAAAAGTTTGCAAACAGAGACTGAACGAATAAGGATAATCCTGCCCAAACAATGTAAGATGGAAGCATAAACAGGAAGAGCTCAGTAAGATAATGTATCGGCTCAATGTCGTAGTATCCCTCAGAAAGCTGAATTACAATACATGTTGCCATCACTACGAATAGTAGCAACACCTGCATCTTGATTAAGGCAATAAACTTAGAGAAATACTGAACCCAGTTTGGTGTATGTGTAACATCTACCAACTCAAACATCTTTGCTCTGCGCTCGCGCTGTACCAACATTCCCGAATACAAAAAGGTAATCAGTAGAATAAACAATTTGAACATTGAGCTTGGAATCAACAACATTTTCCAGGTGGTAGAATAGGTAGTTGTACCAAACAGATTCATGGTGGTATTGTGACCTATTACCATAAATAGTACTCCTACTGCCACCATAACCATAAATGGAACCGATTTAATGATGAATTTAAAATTCAATTTCGAAATGCTCCACATCAGCTTGATGTTCCAATTGAAACTATTGTCAATGTTTACCTTCGGAAGATTGATATCCCTTAAATTGTTGAAATTATCTTTTGTAACTACCGCACTCTTTTTAGTGAACCAACGGAAACTCAAGGCATTCTGAGTAAACTGAAATTTGTAGTAGGTAAGCGAAAAAATCAATAATGATACCGATATCCAAATGATTCTGTTGATGAGAACCAATCCATCCATGGGTAGCAGATTCGTATTACGCTCTGCCACATTCCAATATTCAGTTGCATTCTGAATGGCTGATGCTCCGAAAGGATCCAGAAGTGCAGCCAATGTTTTACTATCCAACTGGCTCATGTAATTGTCTGCAATACCCTGTACAAAAAACAGTACAATCATGGTAATGAAACCTGCACCTAAGTTTCTTGTGAAAGTAATTATACCAAACACGATGGCTCCAAACAGAAGTATGTTAGGTAAAATTACCATACCATATATCTGTAAAAATGCCAATGGTCTGAATGGCCCAAGTAATTCCGGATTAACCCCAGGAAGTAATGGCGCTATAATAAAACCCAAACCAAATATTAAGAATATGGCCAAAGTTACCACAATAGAACTTAGAAACTTGGCAAGAATGTATTCCGATTTCTTAAATGGATAGGAATATAATATAGAGTGCATTTCGGAACTGAAATCTCTATTCACAGAACCTCCTACAATGGAAGGCAATAGAAAATACCCCAAAGTAAGGATGCCAAAACTATTGAACAAAGCAATAGGTGAATTGGCCAAACGAACTGATGCTACAGTAGCTGTACTTGAGTCGAACACCCCTAAGCTACCAGCCATAATCAAAGTTGATATCACCAAAAGTACCGCTGAATAGATGTATGTAGCTGGGTTTTTGAGCCAGTATTTTAGCTCAAACTTAAATAATGTATTAAACTTGCCCATAATTAATTCGATGCTTTAAGTGTAACAAAATATACATCTTCAAGATCCGCTTCCTTTGGTGTAAACAATTCGTCGGGCTGCGTTTCTGAATATACATTTATATTCATACTGTTGTCATCGTTGAATCGGCTGGAAAGAATATCATATTTCTCCTTGTGCTCGTTTAAAGCAGAACGCTCGATACATTTGGTCCACATTTTACCTTGCAACTCCTCTACCGATTGCTTTGGAGTTTTATGTGTTAGAATGCTTCCGCCATTCATTATGGCCATGTCGGTACATAATTCCTTTACATCCTCTACAATATGGGTTGAGAAAATAACAATATGGTTGGTACCAATCTCGCGCAATACGTTCAAAAATCGACTGCGCTCAGCCGGGTCCAATCCAGCTGTTGGCTCATCTACAATAATCAGTTTCGGGTTGTTAAGCAAAAGTTGAGCAATACCAAAACGTTGCTTCATACCTCCTGAATAACCTGCAACATTTTTCTTTCTTGCTTCTGTTAAATTGGTTTGTTCAAGCACGGCATCAACAATCTCTTTACGCTCTTGTTTGTTTGAAATCCCCTTTAATTCAGCAAAGTGCATCAATAAATCTTCGGCTGACATTTTAGGATAAACGCCAAAGCTTTGTGGTAAATATCCCAGTGTATTACGCAAAGCCATTTTGTTTTCCATGATATCCGTACCATCAAACACAATACGACCGCTATCACCTTCTTGCAGAGTTGCAATTGTACGCATCAATGTTGACTTTCCAGCTCCATTTGGTCCTAGCAGACCGAACATTCCAGTGCCTATTTTAATATTAACATTATTCAATGCCTTAACACCATTGCTGTAGGTCTTTGTTAAATTCTCAATAGTTAATTCCATTCATCTAAAATTTAAGTAATTGTATTATGATATCGTTTGAGTAAAGACAAATATATATAATGTTAAGCGAGAACATTCTTCTTCTGCCTAATGATTCATAAAAATTCGACAAAGACCTTTTTATTGCGATGAAATTGAGTTTTTACACTTTAAATATTGTGCATAAAAAATGCATTGATAGATAAATCAGCAGAATATGGAATTGCATTGAGCACGTGATCAGCAGATCACTTTCACTTCATAATTAGTGCATAAGACATTTCACTTCTATTTCTTTTTTGAAGTTTAAACTTTTCTTTGTTTTCTATACAACAAGTATCCAACAATTAGAATCCACAAAATTGTAAGTCCTGCAATCGGGATAAACAAGATGTACATTTTTCCAAAAATATATTGGTAGATGCGGCCGGTATGTACTTCCAAGCAAAGGTTCCATAAGGACATGGGGCTCTCCTGAATTTCTGCTGGCATACTGGTAAATCCCGTATCGTCACTTATATTTCCTGCTCCCAAATTGTAATCGAAAAGAATCTCTCTTCCTTCTTTATCTTTTAAATAACCTGCGATAGGATGTGCTGCAATGGGGGGTCCCATTCTGCGAACTGGGACATGTGGTCGTTTGGTAATGTAATCGAAGATCAAATTTCTTTCGGGCATCCAATAAAAAATACCACTAAACGAACCAACCAAATACTGGTCTTCACCTGCCTTTTCGAGTACATTAACTCCCATTACCGAAACCGGAGGTTGATGCTCGAATCTTTCGGGAGCTGTTTCAAACAGGTTATCGCTATAATAAATGCCTTCGTTGGTTGCCAGCATCACTCTGTTCAACTCTTCATCGTAAAGAACTCTTCGCAATTGATCGTACCAGGGATTGGGATTATCGAGATGAGTAAATGGAATCTTATCTACACGACTATTGGCAATGGCAATTAACAATGGCGGGCGAAGAAACATTCCTGTAATGGTGGTTAAAATGAGAAAGATAATCAGCCAATTCCCAAAGTGATTGTGCCACTTTAAGTTGAATTTTAGAAAGCTGATTTTTCTTTTGCCCCCCCCTCCTCTTTTCTTGATTCTTTTGATCCAATCGGGAAAAAAGAAGTAAACCAAACCACTAAAGCTTAAGAATAGAAATATAAATCCAATAAAATCCACAAACAACTTCCCGAATATGCCAAAAGCCTCGCCACTATGAATTTCCCAAAGGGTTTTGAACAGGCTTGTTTTACCATCGTAATCCTTACTGGCTGGAATATTTACAATTTCGAAGGTATCATCAACTTTCTTTAGCAGGTTACTTCTGGTTAAGATATAAAGATCCTCACCAATCTCCATAAAATCCACAACTCTCTCCTCCTTCACCGAAAGTTCAAGTTTATTCCATTCATTATCCCTGTGTTGATAAAGGCCCAAAAGTGTTCCTGCAAACAGTTCTCCTGATTTTGTTTGAATGATTTTCTCAATCTTTCTATTATCAATTCCCTCAGGAAATCCGGAATTCAAATCAGAGAAGGATTTTAAATTGTCAGAACTTTTCCAAACCCCAATATTTCCATATATCAAGGATACCTCATCACTTAAATGAATTGCTGATTTCACAGCAGCTTTGTTCCAATTATTATACTGATATTCCGATCCCAAATACTTACGATTTACATCGCAAGAAGAAAACAAAGCACGGTGGTTCATGATAATCCCCGAAATGGAAAACAGGATAATAAACAGAGTAAGTACCAATGATGGCCACTTGTGATATTTTTTTAGAAACTGTATTGTTTTGCTTTTAGCCATACGATGAAGATAATAACAAAAAAAAAGTCCGAAAGAACCATAATCATTCAATCAGACATTTTTTACTTTAACCCTAAAAATTTTACTAAACCATTATCGGTAAGTGAAATTGCGCCCTGTACAAACTCCTTCTTATCATACTTCACTCAGGGCGCAAATTTATCAGTTATACTAGTTCAAGAACATTTTCATGTCTTCGTCTACAGCACCAATTCCGCCAATTCCGAATGTTTCTACCAATACTTTTGCTACGTTTGGAGATAGGAATGCTGGCAATGTAGGTCCTAAATGGATGTTCTTAACTCCCAAGTGAAGAAGTGCTAGCAATACGATAACCGCTTTTTGTTCATACCAAGCAATGTTGTAAGCAATTGGAAGGTCGTTGATATCGTTCAATTCAAATACTTCTTTCAATTTTAATGCAATTACTGCCAATGAGTAAGAGTCGTTACACTGACCAGCATCCAATACACGTGGAATACCTCCGATATCACCTAACTCCAATTTGTTGTAACGATACTTGGCACAACCTGCAGTTAAGATTACTGTATCTTGTGGTAATTTAGAAGCAAATTCAGTATAGTAATTACGATCTTTCATTCTACCGTCGCAACCCGCCATTACAAAGAACTTACGGATAGCACCTGATTTTACAGCATCAACAACTTTATCAGCAACTTGCATTACCTGGTTGTGAGCAAATCCACCAACAATTTTACCTTTTTCAATTTCAGTTGGAGCAGCACAAGTCTTCGCTAATTCAATAATTTCTGAGAAGTCTTTCTTTCCATTTTCGTCAGCAGCAATGTGCTTGAATCCTGGGAAACCTGATGCACCAGTAGTGTATACTTTATCCTTATACGTTGAAGTCGCTTTAGGAGGAACAATACAGTTGGTAGTGAACAAGATTGGTCCGTTGAAAGTTTCGAACTCTTCGTTCTGCTTCCACCATGCATTTCCGTAGTTACCTACAAAGTGCTCATACTTTTTAAATGCAGGATAGTAGTTTGCTGGCAACATTTCTGAGTGAGTGTAAACATCAACACCAGTTCCTTCAGTTTGCTTCAACAGCTCTTCCATATCTTTCAAATCGTGACCTGAAATCAAGATACCTGGCTTGTTGCTAACCCCAATATTAACTTCTGTTACTTCTGGATTACCGTAAGCAGATGTATTTGCTTCATCCAAAGTAGCCATTGCAGTTACACCATTAGCACCACACTTCATTACCATAGCAACCAAATCATCAGCAGAAAGAGTATCATCAGTAGTTGCTACCAAAGCTTCTTGCATGAAAGCGTACAATTCAGCTTTTTCGAAACCTAAGTTGTAAGCGTGTTCTGTGTAAGCTGCCAAACCTTTCAAACCGTAAGTTAACAACTCACGCAATGAACGTACATCCTCGTTTTCTGTAGCCAAAATACCAACTACACGAGCTTTAGCGTCAAAATCATTTTCTGAATCAGCAAACCAAGTTGCAGAGTGATGAAGATCGCCGAAAGAAACACCAGCTTCTTCAGCTTGCTTTTTAATTTCTTCTCTTAATTTTAATCCTTCGCGAATTGCTTCAACGAATTTTACTTTATCGAAGTTTGCGTTAGTGATCGTCATAAACAATCCAGTCATAATGAAATTGTTTACTTTCTCATTTTCAACACCAGCTTCGCGAGCTTTTACGCTGTACAATGAAATTCCTTTCATTACATACATTAGTAGATCCTGAATGTTTGCAACCTCATCGGTCTTACCACAAACTCCTTTAATTGTACAACCAGTCCCTTTAGCTGCTTCCTGACATTGATAACAAAACATGCTCATAATAGTATTTTTTTAGTGTTATTTATTTTCGGTTTATTCAATTTACAAAATCAAAAAGAAGTAAAAGAATTTATTTTCGCCATGCCTTATCTCCTTTTGACACTACAAATATCTTACATTGAATTTCGAAAAAGTGTAACGGATGTTACAAACACTAAAATATTTCAGATTTTTTTATCTTTTTTTCTCTTACAAGAATTTTTAGCTAAAAAAACCCAACCGAATTTCGGTTGGGAATGAGGATATATTATTTAAACGTTAGAGTCTTTTAAACATTTTTTTGAGTTTCTCTTTTAACTCACACTTCGACTTTTTGTAACTGGCCAATTGAGTATCTGTTAAAATTTCTTTGAAGCAAACCTCTTTTTGAAGCAAACTATCGCGAACAGCTTGCATGCAGGAAAAACCCGCCTTTTCATTAGTAAGACGATCTATTTCTTTCTCACATTCCAAATTTAAAACCTGAATTTTTAATACCTGATCGGAACTTAGTTCCAGTTTTTTTGTCATCCACTTGGTAATAACGTCAGCTCGTTTTTCCGCTTCCGACATTTTTTTGGCACTTACTGAAACACTAAATAGAACAAATAATAGAATCAAACTTCTCTGTACAAACTTCATAAACCTCACTTTTAATTCTAATAATGTAGACATTACTTCAAACGTATGCCTTTCGAAAATGTTTTACAAATCGATAGAAAAATAAAAAAAATTAAAGAATTCAACAAACAGATAATCAATATAATTCACATCTTAAACTATTCGCATGAAATTCAATAAAGCATTTATAAATTATAAAGTTAAGCATGGCATTAATTAAGAAATAATTAATAATTTGCGCTTTCTTTTATATCGGATCTGAATTAATATTGTTAATTATTAAAATCAGAAGATATAATAAATCGAATAAATTGTGAAGTTGAACCTACTAAGAGAATGAATATGAAATCGATAAATATACATGCCGATACAAAAGCCTTAATTTTTGATTTAGATGGAACACTTGCTGACACCATGCCATTACATTTTGAAGCATGGAAAAAAGCAGCAGAAATAATGGGCGTAACATACTCATTTGAATGGTTATCTGCTTGTGCAGGAATGCCATCCTCTAAAATTATCGAAAAACTGAATAAGGAATACAACCATTCTATTGATCCGCAAGAGTTTTCCGTTATTAAAGAAGAATTTTTTGCAAAGGAGATGCATAAGATAACTGAAATTAAACCTGTAACTGACTTGGTTTATAAATACCACAACCAAATTCCAATGGCAGTAGGCACAGGAGGAAAGAGGAATATAGCTCAAGAAACGATGGAGATTCTTGGCTTGGATAAGTACATTCCTATTTTGGTTAGTGCTGATGATGTAAACAATCATAAGCCAGAGCCAGAAACCTTTTTGAAATGTGCCGAGTTAATGGGAGTAGATCCTAAATTTTGCCAGGTATTTGAGGATGGACTATTAGGAATACAAGCAGCCGAAAAAGCAGGTATGATGGTTACTGATGTTACTCCATATTACTAAATCAATAAGCACATATCATGTTAAAAAAATTACTTTTACTAATTTCCGTTGCACTCGTAATAGCATCTTGTAGTAAGCAAACAAGGGAATATACTATTGCATTCTATAATGTCGAAAATTTATTCGACACGATTAACCACCCGGAAAAATGGGATGATGATTTTACTCCCGAAGGAAAATTAAAGTTCAATGGTGAACGATATCAGGATAAATTGGAAAAATTAGCTCAGGTTCTTTCTTCAATTGACACATTAGGTTTACCAAGCATTATCGGTTTATGCGAAATTGAAAACAAAAAAGTAATCGAAGATCTTTGTAAACAAGAGACTTTAATTGAAGGAAATTATGGAATTGCACATAGCGAAAGTCCTGATAAAAGAGGTATTGATTGTGCCCTGATCTACAAGAAAGAGGATTTTAAATATCTAAAGCATGAAGCAATTGGCATTCAATTTCCTTGGGAACCAAATTACAAAACTCGCGACATTTTATATGTAGAGGGTATCATTGGAACAGATACGGTTCATGTCTTTGTAAATCATTGGCCTTCGAGGCGAGGCGGTTTAGAAAAATCGGAAAAGAACAGAGTATTTGTTGCCGAACAATTGAAAAATGCTGTTAATGATATTCAATCCAAAAACCCTTTGGCAAACATCATCATTATGGGTGACTTTAACGATGAACCCAACAACAAATCGGTTAGCCAAACATTAAGTGCAGGTAACAATCAAAACTCATCAAATCCTTCATATTTGTACAACCTTGTTTATAATATGGATGCCAAAGGAGAAGGAACCTACAATTATAGAGGCAATTGGAACATGCTTGATAATTTAATTGTTTCAAACTCATTGTTGAATGAGAAAAACGGACTTCATACCTCTTTCGATGCTGGAAAGATATTTAAAGAAGTGTGGATTTGTTACAAAAACAAGAAAGGTATACTTGTTCCTAGTAGAACCTATGGCGGTCCGAATTACTACGGAGGATACAGCGACCACTTTCCGGTTTACTTTAAAATTTCACAGTAGACTTATCTCAATATAAAGTACTGCCGGCTATTTAAAATAGTCGGCATTTTTTGTACCGAAAACATTTTCAAGTTCATCTGTTTATATTTTACATGGCTTTGCCATCCCGATAATTATCGGGAGGAAGCCCCAAGATTTAAATAATTATAACAATTTGTATTTAATAATTATTTAAATCATGCTCGTTTCACATTGTTTCTCTATTTTAGCGTTGCTTTGTAGCACCGATTATTAATTTATTTAAGCCATTTGTACACTTCACGTACAATGACTTGTAAATTATAAATCGGCATTATACCAAAATACAACGAGAGTCATAAATAGCTCTCGATTACTAATAAATGGTATAAGATTAAAAAAGAGGGGTATGGATTTTAAAATTGTATCGAAATTTAAACCAACAGGCGATCAGCCTGAGGCGATTGAAGAACTTAGTAATGGACTGAACGATGGTTCTCCATTTCAAACTCTTCTTGGGGTTACAGGTTCGGGTAAAACATTTACCGTGGCAAATGTAATTCAGGAAGTTCAAAGGCCTACTTTGGTTTTAAGTCATAATAAAACCCTTGCGGCACAGCTTTATGGTGAGTTTAAAAATTTCTTCCCCAATAATGCCGTCGAGTATTTTGTTTCGTACTACGATTATTATCAACCAGAAGCTTACCTTCCTGTAACCGACACATATATAGAGAAAGATCTTTCCATTAATGATGAGATTGAAAAGTTAAGGCTTAGTGCAACTTCATCTCTACTTTCAGGAAGAAAAGATGTAATTGTAGTTTCATCGGTTTCCTGCTTGTACGGTATTGGTAACCCGGAAGATTTCCACAACAATGTTACGGTTTTGGAAAAAGGTCAGGTTATTTCGCGCAATAAGCTTCTGTTTGCATTTGTTGATGCTCTATATTCCAGAAATGAAGTGGAATTTGAACGGGGACATTTTCGTGTAAAAGGTGACACTGTTGATATCTATCCTGCTTACGCTGATTTTGCCTACAGAATTATTTTCTGGGATGATGAAATTGATGAAATCTATTCTTTCGATCCGATCAATGGATTAAAAATTGAAGATTACGACCGAATTACCATTTACCCAGCCAATATATTTGTTACCAGTAAAGATCGAGTTCAATCGGCCATTCATCAAATACAAGATGATATGGTTGCACATGTTGCTTTCCTCAAAGAAATCGGGAAACATTTGGAAGCAAAACGATTGGAAGAAAAAGTAAGTTTCGACCTGGAAATGATTCGGGAATTGGGGCACTGTTCTGGTATCGAGAATTATTCAAGATATTTTGATGGAAGACCTGCTGGAACTCGCCCTTTCTGCTTAATAGACTACTTCCCAGATGATTTCCTAATGGTAATCGACGAAAGTCATGTTACCATTCCTCAAATTCGTGCCATGTATGGTGGCGATCATTCCAGAAAAATCAATTTGGTAGAATATGGATTCCGTTTGCCTGCTGCACTTGATAACAGACCATTAAAATTTGAAGAATTCGAAGAAGTAACCAATCAAACCATATATGTTAGTGCAACTCCTGCTGATTACGAACTGGAAAAATGCGAAGGTGTTGTGGTTGAACAGGTAATTCGACCTACCGGATTACTTGATCCTCAAATTGATGTTCGCCCAAGCTTAAATCAGATTGACGATTTAATAGCAGAAATCAATGAAAGAACAGAAAAAGATGAGCGTACATTGGTTACTACTCTTACAAAACGAATGGCAGAAGAATTATCGGAGTACTTTGCCAATTTAAGCATTCGCTGTCGTTACATCCACTCTGATGTTGACACATTAGATCGAATTAAAATTATGGAAGACCTTAGAAATGGAGAGTTCGATGTTTTGATTGGTGTGAACTTACTTCGTGAAGGTTTGGATTTACCGGAAGTTTCATTGGTAGCAATTCTTGATGCTGACAAAGAAGGTTTCCTTCGCTCTACCCGATCGCTAATTCAGACTTCAGGTAGAGCTGCTCGTAATGTGAATGGTAAGGTCATCATGTATGCTGATAAGATTACCAAATCTATGAAAGAAACAATTGATTCTACCAATCGTCGTCGCGAGAAACAATTAGCTTACAATGAGAAACATGGCATTACACCACAGCAAATTGTAAAATCAAAGAAAAGCATTATCGAACAAACTCAGAAAGCAGAACCAGATGCTTATGCAGGTCCTGAAAGTGTTGAAATTGCAGCTGATCCTGTGGTACAATACATGAGTAAAGAAAGTTTGGAAAAGAGTATTGAGAAAACGAAGAAATTAATGCAAAAAGCTGCAAAAGATATGGATTTCTTACAAGCTGCTCAATATCGAGATGAGATGTACAAACTACAGGAACAATTGAAAGTGAAAAACTCAAAATAAAGGAAAATAAAAAAGCAGTTTCTTTCGAAACTGCTTTAGTTATCTCGCGGGAACTGTTATCCCAAATATGATTTCAATAATTTGCTTCGTGAAGTATGACGCAAACGACGAATCGCTTTTTCTTTAATCTGACGAACACGCTCACGTGTCAATCCAAATTTTTCGCCAATTTCTTCTAAGGTCATTTCTTGAATACCAATACCGAAGAAAAGTTTAATAATATCGCTTTCTCTCTCAGTTAGAGTAGCTAAAGCTCTATCAATTTCTCTGGTTAAGGACTCATTCAAGAGACTTCTGTCTGCGATTGGAGAATCATCATTCACCAATACATCCAACAAACTGTTGTCTTCTCCGTCAACAAACGGAGCATCGACAGAAATGTGACGACCTGAAACACGTAGGGTATCTGCAACTTTATCTGCAGGTAACTCCAAGGACTCTGCTAATTCTTCAGGAGATGGCTTTCTTTCATGTTCTTGCTCGAATTTCGAAAATGCTTTGTTGATCTTGTTCAACGAACCAACCTGGTTCAATGGTAATCGAACGATTCGAGACTGCTCTGCCAAAGCCTGAAGGATAGACTGACGAATCCACCATACAGCATAAGAAATGAATTTAAATCCACGAGTTTCATCAAACTTTTCTGCTGCTTTAATCAATCCCAAGTTTCCTTCATTGATCAAGTCTGGTAGACTCAATCCCTGATTTTGGTACTGCTTAGCTACAGAAACAACGAAACGCAAATTTGCTCTGGTTAACTTTTCCAAAGCTCTTTGGTCGCCTTTTTTGATTCGCTGCGCCAATTCAACCTCTTCCTCAACTGTAATAAGATCTTCTTTACCAATCTCTTGCAAGTACTTGTCTAACGACGCACTCTCACGATTGGTAATTGATTTAGTTATCTTTAATTGTCTCATAGTCCCTTTTCATCGAAAATATTTCGCAAAATTAGACTTTTTAATAAAAAAAGTCAAAATTAATTGCCATTTTATTCGAATATTTATATTTTTCTCGTTTGATTTCTATTCATTATCCTTAAGAGAAAAGGCATAGTACTTCACGCTGCCGTTAGGATATATACCGGAAATAAATACTCCGCCATCCTTAACGCTCTGCAATGCCTCTTCGATATCTTTTACTTTATAAATTGGTGTATTGTTAATTTTGTAAATAATAAAACCTTCTCTAATATTCTCCTCTTTCAACTTTCCACCACGCAGATTCTTTACTTTAACTCCCCTATTTATTTGAAGTCGATATTTCTCTTTAGTAGAAATTGGCTCGAATTCAGCACCCAGGAAAGCCAAATCACTTGATTTTATCACTTCCGTATTTCCTAACCTATTACGTAAAACGACATCAAATTGTTTCTTTTTGCCATCTCTTTTTATTAAAACCTCTATTTCATCTCCAGGGCGATACTTGCTCACTTGTTCTTGCAGTTCGGCACCAGAGTTTACTTCTTTACTATTAATTTCTAGAATAACATCTCCTCTTTTCATTCCAACTCCTCCTGCAGCACCACCATCTGTAAGTTCCGCAATATAAACCCCTTCTATCTTTTCCAGTCCATATTCCTCAGCCAAATTAGCATCTACACTTTGAATTGAAACCCCTAGCATAGCACGTTGTACCTTACCAAATTCTTTTAAATCGTCAATTACCTTCTTTACAATTGTAACTGGTATTGCAAATGAATATCCTGAGTACGAGCCCGTTCTTGACTCAATTGCTGTATTAATACCTACCAACCTTCCCTTGGTGTCAACAAGGGCTCCACCACTATTTCCAGGGTTTACTGCTGCATCTGTCTGTAAGAACGATTCAATACTCATCCTATTGCTCATGATACCAAGATTTCTGGCTTTAGCACTTATAATACCAGCGGTAACTGTGGAAGTCAAATTAAACGGATTTCCTACCGCCAAAACCCACTCTCCTAATTTTAATTCATCAGAATTTCCAAAACTCATGGCAGGCAAATCTTCTTCCTCAATTTTAATCAATGCCAAATCGGTATATGGATCCTGTCCAACCAACTTTGCCTCATAGGATCTCTTATCTTGTAAAACTACATTAATTAAATTCGAACCTTTCACAACATGATTATTTGTCACGATATAACCATCATCAGAAATAATTACTCCTGAACCTGAACCTAAACTTGGCTGTGGTTGATAGTCTCTTTTACTATTTCCAAATAGAAAGTCGTAAAATGGATTGGATTGATACTCTTCGTTCGTATATAAAGTTTTTACGTGTACTACCGATTTTACTGATGATTCTGCGGCCAGCGTTAAATCAACCTGACCTGTCACATTTTGCGGAAGACTTGCTAATTGTATCGCATTTGGCTCCTTTACCGTGATAATCTTTTCTTCTTTATCAACAAATAATACAAATAAAATAATGGCAATACCCCCACCAAATACTGCAGTTAAAACTCTTCCAAAAAACATTTTAGCTTTCATAATGCAATAAAAATTTTAAGAGTGAAACTTAGGATCCATCTTATCGGCAATTTACACATCCTGTTTCGAACATAAAAAGTTACGAAAACAGATTCATATAATCAATAGTTAATTATCATTGAATTAACATTCATCAAATTCTTGCACTTTTCACTTTTTGAAATAAGGGTAAAACCAATAAGATTCTTACTTTTATGCTACAATTTTAACGATATAAGTTTAGAAGTGTTTTGAATTTTAACGTATTTAACACTTATTAACAGGATTACACAAGAATGCAGATTAAATTTTGGAAATATCAGGGAACTGGAAATGATTTTGTTTTGATTGATAACCGTAATAATATTATAACCCCAGATAACAAAAAGTTAATTGGACACTTGTGCCATAGAAGATTTGGTATTGGTGCAGATGGTTTAATGTTATTGGAGAATGCTGAAGGTTACGATTTTCGCATGAGGTACTTCAATTCGGATGGTGGTGAAGCCAGCATGTGCGGAAATGGTGGAAGATGTATTGTTGCGTTTGCATATCATTTAGGGATTATCAAGGATAAGACACTATTTATTGCAGTAGATGGAGAACATGAGGCCTTGGTGAAAGATGAAAATGATTTCGTGCAGGTTAGTCTGAAAATGATCAATGTATCTGGTATCGAAAAGGGCGAAAATCATTACTACATGAATACTGGGTCGCCGCATTACGTTGAATTCATTGATTCCCATGCAAACTTTGATACATACAAAAATGGAAAGGCAATTCGGTACAATGAAAGATTTGCAAAAGAAGGTACAAATGTAAATTTTGTTTCTTTCAATGATGAAGGAATACAGGTAAGTACCTACGAACGAGGAGTAGAAGATGAAACCTATTCTTGTGGTACTGGTGTAGTTGCATCTGCAATTGGTTCCGGATATGAAAAAAACAAAGAACATTTCAAAATAACAACCAAAGGTGGAAACCTAGAAGTTCGTTTTGAAAGATTAGACACACAAAATATTAATAATGTTTGGCTTATTGGGCCTGCAAGAAAAGTATTTTCAGGAACTGTAAATATTTAAAATCGCTGTTTCGATTGTATGAAGTTCATTCTCACTAAACTCTTTAACAACAAAAGCATTTCGAAAGTTTTTCTTTTTTCATTGCTTTCCATATCATTGGGATTAATTCTTGTATTTGGTTTGTTTGTCATCCAACAAGAAAAACAAAAGTTTCAACGAGAGTCGCTTCAAATAAGGCAAGATTTCTTAAAAAACCAGAAGAAAACCTTACAACAGGAAACTCAAACTCTTATCAATTATATTGAAAATGAAAGGTTGCAAACCAGAAACCTATTAAAGAAAGATATTAGTAGTAGAGTTTACGAAGCACACAGCATTGCAACTAATTTATACAAAAGCTATAAGGACAAACTAACAAAAAAAGAGCTTCAAAAATTAATAATCAATGCATTAAAATCGGTTCGCTTTAATAATGGAGATGGCTACTTCTACATTAACAAATTAAATGGAACCGTAATTATGGATCCTGAAAATCCTGAGAGGATTGGGCGAAACAAACTTCAGGTAAAAGATGTTTATGGTGTTCCGATTATCCAAAATGAAATTGAAACTGTCAAATCAGTAGGAGAAGGTTACACGGACTATTCCTGGCAAGCAGAAAATAGTCAGAAAATTCATCCCAAGATTTCTTTTGTTAAAATATTTAAAGAGTTCGATTGGTATATTGGCTGCACTCAATATGTAAACAATTATAAACTTGAAATTCAAGAGAAAATATTAGAAAAAATTACCGATTTACGATTTGATGATGATTTCACTATCACAGTTATAAGCTTTGATGGAACATGCCTTGCCCACACGAATAAAGTATTGGTTGGGAGAAACTTATGGAACATATCTGATAGAAATGGAAACAGGATTGTAAGAGAATTCATTTCGAGGGGAACTGATTCTGAAGGTGGATTTATAGAATATCTTGATCCTTTTGCAAACTCAATTGAACGCCCCTTACCAAAATTAACTTATGCAAAATCCTATAAAGACTGGCAATGGATTATAGGTTCTGGTATTCATCTTGACGAACTGAACCAAACCATTAAAAATAGAAATGATGAATTGCAAGCAAATGTAAATAACTATATTCTTAATGGGGTAATTCTTGTAGCTCTGGTTGTGATTTGCATTATCATTTTCTCGCGATATATGGTTCGAATTACAAAAACTGGTCTATACGTATTTACTCGTTTTTTTGAAAAAGCAGCATCCGAATCGCTAAGAATAAATATCTCATCTTTACAATTTAAGGAATACAAGGAATTAGGTGAGCTAGCAAATCAAATGATTTCAAAACGTGACAAAATTGAGCAACAGTTAAATATCGAAACTGCATATTTTGAACAATTATTCGAAAATTCACCAGAAGCGATTGCCATTACTGACAATGAAAGCAAAGGAATTAAAATCAATAAAAAATTCACTGAACTTTTTGGCTACACTTTGGAAGATATAAAAGGTGTAGGTATTGACAATTTACTTGCCGATGAAGAAAGACAAGAAGAAGCAAATAAATTAAATACCTTAACTACCAATGGGCAGCTTGTTGAAATAGAAACCAAACGAAAATGCAAAACTGGAGAATTGATTGATGTATCCATCGTAGGGAATCCAATAATAATTGACGATAAACCTATCGCAATTTTCGGAATTTACCGTGATATCACACAACGAAAACTATATGAGCAACACTTAACCGAAGCCAAAAACAAAGCCGAAGAATCAGACCTTTTAAAATCAGCATTTTTGGCAAATATGTCTCATGAAATTCGAACTCCAATGAATCATATTATCGGATTTACCGATATTATGACCTCTCAAAATATCAATGAAAATGAAAGACTTGAATATGGAGAACTAATAAAACAAAGTAGTAACAACCTTCTACAGCTCATAAATAATATTATTGATTTGTCAAAAATTGAATCGAGACAAATCAATTTGAATTGGGCAAATTATAATCTAAATGGCATTCTTACTGTTCTATTTGAGAAATTTTATGGGCTAAAAAATAGTATCAATAAATCTCACATTACACTACAAGTACAAAAAGCACTAAGCGATAAAGATGCTCTTTTGTTTACCGATGCAAAAAGATTAGAACAACTTTTATCCAATGTTTTAGATAATGCAATCAAATTTACAAATGAAGGTTCAGTAGAATTTGGATATCAAACCATAGAAAATGAATCTGCCATTGAAATATATGTAAAAGACACTGGCATTGGTATTCCTGAAAGTGCTTTAAAGGATATCTTCATGTCTTTCAGACAAATTGACGGATCAGACACCAGGCAATATGGTGGAACAGGATTAGGTCTAACAATTACCCATAGATTAACAGAGGTTCTTGGTGGCAAAATAAGAGTAGAATCAATAGAAAATGAAGGAACCTGTTTTTATATACAGTTTCCATTTAGCATTGAGAAAGAAGATGAATTTCGCAAAGAAAACCATTACAATTGGGGTGGCAAGAAAATTCTGATTGTTGATGATCAAAGAAATAACTTTACTTATTTTAAAACTGCGCTAGAACACACTCAGGCTCAAATATTTTGGGCTAAAAATGGCATTGAAGCTATTTCATTGTGTGAATCGGTTAAGGTTGATATTGTTTTAATGGATATTCAGATGCCAGTTATGAATGGATACGAAGCTACCAAGAGAATAAAGCATCGAAATTCAGCAATTCCAATTATTGGACAAACTGCTTTTGTTGAAGAAGAAAACAAAACCAAAGCCTTTGCTGCAGGTTGTGATGATTACATCGTAAAACCAGTTAAAACCAAAACTTTATTGGATTCAATCAATAAGCAATTCTCAATAAACTAATCCCATTTTGTTCCCCTAACTTCTTGTTTGTAGTTCTCTATATAGGAAATTGCATCTTTGTAGTCTGTGGCAAAGTAGAACAATTTGCTGTATTCAGGTTTAGCAAACTTTTCTTGATAAGATAGTTCAAATTGAGCTTTTAAATTCTCATAAAAGCCATTTGTATTAATAAACACAACAGGTTTATTGTGATAGCCCAATTGCTTTAACGTGATTACCTCCAATATTTCCTCTAATGTTCCAAAACCACCAGGAAGTGCAACAAAAGCATCCGATTTATCGCGTAATAGCTTTTTTCTTTCAGCCATATCAGGTGTAATAATTAATTCATCTAAAAAGTCAGCAGAAATTCCATAATCATTGATCAACTTAGGAATAACCCCTAACACTTTTCCTCCCGATGTTTTCACAGCTTCAGCCACCTCATTCATTAAGCCAACATTGGTTCCTCCATAAACCAATCCGTGATGATTTAAACCAATTAATTTTCCAAGTTCAGTAGCTTCCTTAAAATACTTTTCATCCAAAGAATTGCTTGAAGAACAAAATACGCAGATATTCATGACTCTTAATTTAAATAAGACGAAGACGATTAATTATTCAAAAAAGCCCCTGAGAAATTCTCAAGGGCTTCTGTTTTGTATTTAGAACTTATGCATCAATATTTGCGTAAGTTGCATTTTTCTCGATAAATTCTCTACGTGGTGGAACCTCATCTCCCATCAACATTGAGAATACATGATCAGCTTCAGCTGCATTTTCAATGGTTACCTGACGTAAAGTACGGAATTCTGGGTTCATCGTAGTTTCCCACAATTGTTCCGCACTCATCTCACCAAGACCTTTGTAACGCTGGATGTGCATAGAACTTTCTTTTCCTCCACCCCATTCTTCAATCAAGCGAAGTCTTTGATCCTCGTTCCAGCAATATTCTGAATTCTTTCCTTTTTTCACCAAATACAATGGAGGAGTTGCAATATACAAGTATCCATTTTCGATAAGTGGTTTCATATAACGGAAGAAGAATGTCATAATTAAAGTTGCAATGTGGCTACCGTCGACATCCGCATCACACATGATTACAATCTTGTGATAACGTAGCTTTTCCATGTTAACAGCCTTGCTGTCATCTTCGGTACCAAAGGTAATTCCTAGAGCTGTAAAGATATTTTTAATCTCATCACTTTCGAACACCTTATGCTGCATCGCTTTTTCAACATTCAAAATCTTACCTTTCAAAGGAAGAATTGCCTGAAATTTACGATCACGACCTTGCTTAGCAGTACCACCTGCCGAATCTCCCTCGACAAGGAAAATCTCGCAGTTTGCAGGATCCTTATCAGAACAGTCAGATAATTTACCAGGAAGACCTGAACCACCAAGAACCGTTTTTCTTTGTACTAATTCTCTTGCTTTACGAGCTGCATGACGAGCCGTAGCTGCCATAATCACCTTTTGAACAATCGTTTTAGCATCCTTTGGATGTTCTTCCAAGTAGTTCGATAGAGAAGCACTAACAGCTTGATCAACAGCTGCAGAAACTTCAGAGTTACCTAACTTGGTCTTTGTCTGTCCTTCGAATTGTGGCTCTGCAACTTTTACAGAAACAACCGCAGTTAAACCTTCACGGAAGTCATCACCACTAATGTCGAACTTCAGCTTAGCCAACATTCCAGACTTTTCAGCGAAATTCTTTAACGTACGCGTTAAACCTCTACGGAAACCTGTAAGGTGAGTACCACCTTCAATGGTATTAATATTATTAACGTAGGAGTGGATATTTTCAGAGAAAGAAGTATTGTATTGAAGTGCAATCTCAACAGGAACATCATTCTTTTCTGTTGATACGTGAATCGTATCTTCAATTAAACGCTCACGGGTTGCATCAAGATACTCAACAAACTCTTTCAAGCCTTCTTCAGAATAGAAAGAATCATTACGATATTCACCCTCTTCGTTCTTCTCACGTTTATCGGTAATGCTCAAACGAATATTCTTATTCAAGAAAGCCAATTCTCTCATTCTTGCTGCAAGAATATCGTACTTGTATTCCGTAGTTAAGAAAATTGATTCATCCGGCTTAAACGACACTATAGTTCCTGTAACATCGGTTTCACCAATAACTTTGATATCATCGTAAGGCTTTCCTTGCGAATACTCTTGCAAATACACCTTACCTTCACGATGAATTTCAGCACGCAAATGAGTTGACAAAGCATTTACACAAGAAACACCAACTCCATGCAGACCACCAGAAACTTTGTATGAATCTTTATTAAACTTACCCCCGGCGTGTAGTACTGTCATTACTACCTCAAGTGCTGATTTTTTCTCTTTCTGATGAATTTCAGTTGGAATACCACGTCCATCATCCTTAACTGTAATAGAATTGTCCTCGTTGATAAAAACTTCAATATTCTTACAGTAACCTGCAAGAGCCTCATCAATCGAGTTATCTACTACCTCATACACCAAATGATGTAAACCTTTAACATTAACATCTCCAATGTACATGGAAGGGCGTTTACGAACCGCTTCCAAACCTTCTAATACCTGAATACTATCCGCGGAATATTCGGCATTTCCATTTGGTTTATTTTCTAAATCACTCATCTAACAGATCTTTAGTTTTTCGAAAAAGAAATTAGAAGATAATCAAAAAACAGCCTCTGATTATCAATTCCAAATTCTAATATTTTTTGTGCAATTTTCAGAAAGTTTAATGGCTTGATTTTTAATTCTCAAAAACTGGAAAATGAACCATTCATACACAAGATCAAAACTCTTAAATATCAACACCTTACCAGACAACTAAAGCCAAAAAACAAAAGTTAAACAAAGATAATAAAAATGATGAATCTAAGGGCAGGAAAGTCATTAAAAATAATGCACAATACTGTTTTTTGACGAAGGCAATTTAAACACAAAAAATAGCAAAACCCAAATTTAGTTTATGTTTATTTGAAAATCACCATCTTAAAAGGAAATTGATTGTCCTCTTCGTGGTCGTTTCATTTTAAACTTAATGATGAAATTATCTACTTTCTTTCCTGTTTCTGTAACACCATATTCACGCAATTCAAACAGGGTTGTTACGTTTTTAAATCCTTTGGGCATGGCCTTCCACATTCTATAAAATACAACCTGCACATTTTCCAGGTCTGCATCATCTAATTTTAATTTTAGAACTTCTTTGCCTTTGGGCATAGCATATACACTAACACCGTGTTTTTTCCAGTTAAGCGCCTCTTCTGCTACAAAAGACATATTTAAAGTATCTCTTGTGATATCAAACAAGTAGGTAACTCCGAGATCCTCTTCACCAATATCCATTAAAATCTCTAAGGGCTTTCTGTCATTATTAACGGATAATTTCCAGCGTTCCGCCTGTTGAGCGAATACCGAACCCGATATCAGTAACAAAGTAAATAATGAGATAATAACGCTCGCATATCGCGAAGTAAAGTTCAAATTCATGTGGTTGAGAAAATTTAATTAAAATAAAGCTAGTAAAAACTATTCAATCTACAATATATTATCGTCAGTAATAACAAAAGGGATGCCAGTAGTGACATCCCTTAATATTTTGTTGTTTTAAATTCTTACAAGTTAACTTTTATTCCAAGTAAAAAATTAAGTCCTTGCGAAGGATATCCATCCCATTGGTAATACTTATCCGCAAATAAGTTATTTACTTGCGCAAAAGCTGAAAAATATTCGTTTACGCTATAATTGGCTCCTACATTTAAATCATAGACCGCTTCTAACTTTTCTACTTTAGTTAAATCATATCTTACAAGAAAAGTAGAACGCTCTCCAATCATATTAACGCCAGCGTTAAAAGTTAAATCATTTGCAAAAGAATATATTGCGTTGACTTGCATTTCAAATTCCGGCATGTGCCAAGCTTCTCCCAATTCATCCATTGAATAGTTGTTGTACCAAACTGATGAATTTAATTCCAACTTCTCGGTCCACCCAATGGTTAATTCAGCACCCAATCGAAGTACATTAACATCATCGTAAACAACTCCAAATTTATTGGAATATGGAACACCTGAAATGGTCATTCCCTGAGGAATTTTAACATTTTCCTGAATAAAGAAATATTGATTATCGATAGCTGAATACTCTGCCTGTAAAGTAAACGATGAGTTGGAAGACATACTTCCTCTAATTCCACCGAATAATTTATACTTTATATTGCTTGGCGAAACGTTCAAACCTGAATAAATGAATCGATTTTCTTCTACAATATCTTTGTAACAATTCATCTTTAAATCGCCATTCAAGCCTGCAAACAAACTCATAATTCCGTCAATTGCCTCGAAATCCACTTTTACATCTGGATACAGTTTGGTTTCAGAATCATCACCAGTTGCCAAAACAGCATTCACTCCCAACTGAAGATTAAAGTTCCCGGTTTGCAACAAATATTGAGGATTTAAACTCCATTTTAGGGTCTTTCTTTCAGAAACCCAGTTTGAATCTTCCCAATGGTTTAACCCATCAATGGCAAAATAATCAAACTCCGATCTAAGGCTCCAAAATGCATCTCCTCTTCTAATTCTGGCATTTCCTGAGATTAAAATATCATTTTCATTTGCATCGATATCATCAGAAAAGTGTTCATACTTTAATCCCAAACCAAAATTCAATTGCTCCTCATCTTTAAAGTTAGACTGATACAAAGCATTTAAACCAAAATTGTTTAGTTTTTGCTCAGCGTATGGGAATAAATTAGTTGTGGTTCCCTCTAAGTCATCCGATTGTGGAAAGCCAAAATAATTGAATCCTGTATGCTTGTAAAACAATTTTCCTGATACCTTTCCTTCATCAAGGTATGCAGTTCCATATACTTCTGCCAATTGCTCAGAAAAATCAGGTTTCACTTTATCATCATCCTCCAGTTTCAATTTTCCATTGCTCGAATAATGTCTTAAATGAACTCCTATATCTGCAGTTTTTGACCGTTGATTATTAAATCGATAATCTCCAAAAAGAGTAGAATAATTTCCTCCAGCAATAGTTAAAGTATGGGAATTCAATTTTTTCAATGGTTCTCCCACAATTCTAGCAGCTGGAATCTCTGCTGGCGAAAAACCTACATTTAATGGTTTTGCCTGAATAAAATAATCAAAGCTTGGTGTAAATGTGCTTGTATCTTGAATTACCGGAAGTTTCCCTAATCTTAAAGCCTTATTTATTTTAGGCTGATAAGTTGTTCTTACCTTAACTTCTTTATCTAACTCTCTTTGTTCTTGTGACCAGGCAATTGAGTAGGAAAAACCGAAAACTACAATTGCTAATAAAATCTTTTTCAACATTGTTTCTCTAATTATCATGCTACTCAACTTCTTTTTCTTCTTCTAACATTTCCTGCAACATCAACCGTTCCTCATCCAATCCTAAAGAATCTCTTTTGGCAGAGTTTTCTTCAAATAGTTTTTTATTCTGAATGCTATCTGTTCCTTCAAATTGAAGTTCCACCGATTTGCTGGCAACTTCCTTCTCTTTCTGCTTCTCAGCTTCCAATAAAACATTCAGTTTCTTCTGAGCTCGCTCAAAAATACCATCTTCTTTCGAGCCATAATTGTCAACGATACTTTGCAGTGTATATTTGGCCTGGAACTCATCATTCTTTTTTAGAAACACATCCGAAAGCAACAAGAAACTTTCCGCCAACCAATAATGATGCGGCGAGTTCATTTCAATAAAGTTGTTAATCTCTTTCTCGGCTTCATCCCATTTGTTTTGCGCATAATATACTTCAGCAATTCTGAATTTAGCCTCTGCACCTTCCACACTTTGAACTTCCTTTGATAATATCTTCAGATCCTTTAAAGCATCTGTTTTCTTATCTAAACTCAAATATGCTTTTGCTCTTTTAAATGTAGCCTCACGAATCATTTCCTCTTGTACTTTTGGCATTTCAAGAACATCTTTAGCAGCCAAAATCACTTGATCAAATTCACTCAAACCATATACCGATCGCAAATAGCCAACCTTAGCAACATTAATATTTTCCGGAATCTCTGCAGTTTTTATTAATCGCTGATATTGATTTTTAGATCTATCAAAACTTCTATTTTTAAAATTTAATTGAGAAGCCGCCAATAAAGCTTTTTCCGTAAATAAATTATCTGGCTGGTTAATAACCTCTTCAAATCCAACTAGAGCACTTTCATAATCCTGACTATTCAAAGCAGCATCAGCCTTGTAATATTGAGCATTCAACCTGAACATTCCTGATGGGAAAGTAGAAAGGTAATTCTCAAAAGCTCTAATTCCTTGCTCTGTCTCACCTGACATATATAGTCTTTCTGCAGAAATATAGGTTAATGAATCCTTCTCTGAGCTCCTTACCATTGAACCATTGCCTACCGATTCAACAAATGCAAAATATTCATTTACTTTATTTAAATCGACATATACGTTCTTAAGACCAATTAATGCACTTTTCTTTTCTTGACTTTGCGGATATTCAGTAATTACTGCTTTATAATTTAAAATGGCTTTTTCATATTCTTTGAGATTGTAATTCATTAAACCCAATTGCACCAATGATTTTGCAGCAAAACTACTATTGGAGTGATTTTTAACCAATTCTTGATATAAACCGGCAGCTTCACGTTGCTCATTCATCTTCACTTTAGCTCTTGCCAACTCATACAATGCATCATCAGAATATTGTGATGTTGGGTATTTCGTTTTCACTTGTTCAAGCAATCTGGCTTTTTCGTTCGGTTGATTTAACAATCCCATACAAAAAGCTTGTTGATACAAGGCATAATCTGCATCCCAACCTGATGTAGCAGCTGCTTTTGCATAAAATTCAGCTGCTTTATTGTATTCTCTATTCAAAAAGAAACAATCACCAATACGATTGTAGGCATCCGAAACAAACTCGTCCTTTTCGTTGGCCTGATTTACAAACTTTCTGAACCAATCCGATGCCTCATCATATTTATCCAAATCGAAATTGGCATAAGCAATATTGTAATAAGCTTGTCCAAAATATTCAGAAGTTCCCGATCCTGGCGAAACCAAGAAAGTTTTAAACTGCGTAATTGCCTCTTTCAAATTGCCCAAACGATAATTCGCTTCCGCTTTCCAATATAATCTCTCGGCTGAAATATTCGAGTTGTACATGCGGTATTTCCAAGACAAATCGAAAGCCTGAATGGCTTCTTCGTACTTCAGTTGTTTCATTAACTCTAATCCACGAAGGAAAGAAACACGCTGATACGCCTTCTCAATTTCAGGCGTTTTGTTCCTGATTTTATCCATGGAAGCAATGGCATCCGAATAATTTCTGGTGGTCATATACACCTTCACCAAATAATCGTAAGCCTCATCATTTCGATCCGAATCAGGATATTTTTGCAAATATTCATCGAAGGCCTTAATGGTTTCGTTAAAAGGAGAATAGGATAGTTCGTAAGTTAGCTTGGCATAGTTAAATAAAGCATCTTGCTGCATATTCTTATCGAAATCCATTCTTGCTGCACTGGCAAATGCCGCTTTAGCTCCATTTTTATTTCCCGATTTTAAGTAAGAATCTGCCAAACAGAAAGTCGCCACCTGAAGCATTTCATCATCTTCACCTCCCACTTTTTCGAACTGTGGAATGGCATCTTCATATCTTTTTTGCTTGTAAAGACAATATCCGTAAGCAAATTTTTCCTCGCGAACCAAGCTCTTCTTTCCTTTTTCAAGATATGGTATGGCTTTGGCATATTCCTTTTCCTGATAATAAGCCAAACCAATCATTTTGGCAATTTCATCTTGTCGCTTCACACTTGCATCATCCAAGTATTTAGGTGCATAATTTAAAAGATCCTGATATCGTTCTTGCAAAAAGTAAATCTGGCAAATGTAATAAGGTACAATTGGAGCAAAAGTTCTATTGGACTCCAACTTTTCAAATCCGCTTAAAGCGGTTTGGTAATTCTTATTTAAATAAGCAATATGCGAATAGTAGTAATTTGCCGGAGCATTGTAATCACCCGATACCTCAATAATCTCGTAAAAATTCTTTCTGGCATTCTCATAATCCGCTTTTCGGAAATACGAATAAGCAATCTTGAATCGGTATTCAGTTAAATCATCATTTTTCAACAAATACGGATCCACCTGCTTGAACCACAACAGAGCTGCCTTGTATTTTTTGTTGCGATATTGCTGGCGCCCTAATTGAAAATAGGCCAATTGAATTTTATTGCTCTCCGGGTAATTTCTAATAAAAGCTTTCATCTCCTCTTCTGCACCTGGTCGAAACAATTCTATAGAGCAAAGTGCCTTGAAGAACTCTGCTTGAGATCTTTTATCGGAAAATTCAGTACTACTTCTATTTATAAACTCTTGAAACTCTTTGCGAGCAGCTCCAAAATTCTTGTTTTGAAACTTTTCATTGGCCGATTGCCAAATTTGAGCATCGGAATAATGATTTAAAGATTTTTGAGCTTGCGATGAATTGCCGATACTTATCAAAAGTAGCGACAAAAATATCCATAATAAATATCTGCTTCTCATGCTTTTGTGTGTAGGTATTATTGAGTGAATTAATGATTCCGAAAGTACTATACTTACAGTATTTCGTAATTTTTAAAACCAGCCTTAAAGGTAAAAATAATATACTTCTTTACAGTACTTTCAAACGAAGCTTCTTCAGAAAAATTGTCTCTTTTGTTAAGAATTAATGATGAAGAAAAAAGTGATACGAGAAATAATTTTTTAGATTTGTAAATCGACGTATTTATTATACCATTTACATATCAAAATGATTGAAGTATAATGCCGGTAGATATTTAAAAATCAATAACAAACAAAATGAAGTTATCGATCTCCCGATAATTATCGGGATTAAATACGATCTGTATTACAACTCGTAAAACGAACACACATGTCAGAATCTGCAATAATAGAATTAAAAAATGCGACTATCCGTCAAGCGGATAACATTATTCTTACCGATGTAAATCTGAAAATCGAAAAAAACGAATTTGTCTATTTGATTGGTAAAGTTGGAAGTGGAAAATCGAGTCTACTAAAAACTTTATATGCAGATTTGCCTTTAACAGAAGGTGGTGGATCGGTTGCCGGATACTATCTGCCAATTATCAAGCGCAAGCAGGTTCCATTCTTACGCAGAAAAATTGGAATTGTATTTCAGGATTTTCAATTGTTAACCGACCGATCGGTGAAAGAGAATCTGGAGTTTGTTTTAAAAGCAACGGGTTGGAAAAACAAAAAAGAAATCGAAAACAGAATTGTAGAGGTTCTGGAAAAGGTTCACATGGGCAACAAAGGTTACAAAATGCCACATGAGCTATCGGGTGGTGAACAACAGCGTGTTGTAATTGCTCGCGCCCTACTTAATTCTCCTGATATTATTCTGGCTGATGAACCTACTGGTAATTTAGATCCTGAAACTTCGGATGAACTGGCTCAATTAATGATGGACATTAGCAGGAACGGACGAACTGTAATCATGGCCACACACCAACACGATTTGCTAAAAAAATTCCCAGCCAGAACCGTTGAGTGTATCGATGGCAAATTGGTGGACAAATCAGCTCCTGAATTTATTCCGGAATCTGCTAACAATGAAAGTGAAATCAACCAGTAGATTATTTGAGAAAACCTGAACCATACAACAAAGAATTTGAACAATTAAAACTGAAACACAGTTTAATTTTTCCGCTCGCTTTTTTGATTCTAATTTGGGCAATTAAGATTTTTGAATGGGGATTGGGTTTGAATTTTACAAAACTGGGTGTTTTCCCATTACATGTTAAAGGTTTAGTGGGAATTATCACAAGTCCTTTAATACATGGAGATTTTCAGCATTTAATGGCCAATTCGGTACCTTTTTTTGTGCTGAGTTGGGGAATATTTTATTTCTATCGACCTCTGTCATACCGAATTTTTATTCTTTGTTACCTAACTACCAATATTTTGGTTTGGATAGGTGCTCGTGAAGCCTATCATATTGGTGCCAGCGGATTGGTGTACTCATTCGCTTCCTTTCTGTTTTTTAGTGGTATTTTCCGAAATTACTATCGATTAATAGCCATTTCCTTTGTTGTGGTTTTCCTTTATGGAGGATTTTTTTGGGGAATCTTTCCAATCTTAAAGGATGTTTCCTGGGAAGGACACCTGTTTGGAGCAATTTCTGGCTTAACTTATGCTTTGGCTTATCGAAACGAAGGTCCTCAAAAACCACGAGTTATTATGCCGGAAGATGACGATAGCATTCCTGAAGAAATTTGGAATTCTGAACATCTGGAAAACAAGGAAGAATTGCGTAAGTAATTCGAAATTATTTATTTCCAACTGAACTACGACTCTAAGAATAGGTAAAGTCAACTTTATAAATAAAAAACGCAAAGGAATGTAATCCTCTGCGTTTATTCTAAATGTATTTTTGTGTCCTTACAAGACTCTTATTTCTTTTTATAATACTTCATTGCTTCCGGAAGAAAAGCTTTTAGGTTTGCCACTCGAGTATCATCTGCGGGGTGAGTTGAAAGGAACTCCGGTGGTTTTTGTCCACCACTTTCGCCCATTCTTTTCCAGAATTCAACCGCTTCAGCAGGATTGTAACCTGCCATTGCCATAAAAATCAGCCCCATTTTATCTGCTTCATTTTCATGTGAACGAGAGAATGGCAGCATTACACCAACATTGGCACCAACACCAAAGGCAGTCATCCAGATCTTTTGTGTTTCTGCAGGTTTTTCATTTAAAGCTATTGCCAAACCTTGTCCCAAAGCTTGAATTCCCATTTGTTGACTCATGCGTTCATTACCATGACGCGCTACGGCATGAGCAATTTCGTGTCCCATAACAACTGCCAATCCGGTTTCAGTTTGAGTGTATGGTAAAATACCAGTATAGAAAACCACTTTTCCTCCAGGCATACACCATGCATTTGGCGTATCATCTTCTACCAAATTAAATTCCCATTTAAAATTGGCAACTCTATCTCCCATTCCATTGGCATTCATAAATTCTTCTACCGCCTTAGCTATACGATCGCCACATGATTTAACCATGGCTACTTTTGCTTTGTCTTTCGAAAGTTTATTTTCCTTCAAAAAAGCATCATATTGCGTAAGACTTGTTGAAATCATTTCACTCTCAGGGAAAAGATTCATTTGTTTACGTCCGGTGATTGGTACAGTAGCGCAGGCAGCCAATACAAATACCAATCCTGCTAATAGTACGTTACAGGTTGTTTTCCTTGTCATTATTATTTGGTTTTTAGTTTATTCTGATATTTCTTCTTGTAACTGATCCAATAATTCCCTTACATTAGTAACGGGAATTTTACAAGTTCTATTTTTGCAAAGATAAAAAGTTGTTTGTTTAGAAACATAACGATTTTTCAACAAAGGCAACTCACTCTCGGTTAAACTTCCTGAAATAAGCACATTAGGCAAAAACAAAGATTCTATTTTTTGTTTCTCATCCATTGCTAAATCACCCATTATCACCAATTCGTAAGTTGAATTAGCCAAGTAAAAAAACAATTGTCCCCAATTAAAATGATAGGATGGTACTTTTAACATTCGTTCGTAAACATTGGCAAGCATTTGCTTCGACCTTTCCTTGTAAGCTTCCTTCTCCAGGTAGGTTCCCAACAGGAAAAGAGATTTTGCCATGGAAGAATTTGATGATGGAATTACATTGTCCAGCAGTTCCATTTTTCTCGCTATTAAATCAGGATCCTCATTAGATGTATAAAAAAACATTCCTGATTTTTCGTCTGAAAAATGTGTCATTACCACCTTCTTCAATCGATCAGCTTTAATTAAATAATCTTCTTTAAAACTGGCCTGATACAAGGAAACATAGGCTTCTATGGTAAAAGAATAATCGTCCAGAAAAGCATTGATTTTCGAAACTCCATCCTTGTAATTTCGGTGCAAATGGCCTTCTCCTTTCATCAAGTTTGTTTCAATAAAATGTATTGCTTTCTCAGCTCTTTCCAGATATTCTTGTTTTCCCAAAGCCTTGTAAGCATCTACAAATCCTTTAATCATCAATGCATTCCAACTCGTTAAAGCCTTATCATCCAAACCTGGGCGTATTCTTTCTTCACGCTTTAAGAGCAATTTATTCGAAGCGTTCTTTATTTTCTCATCAAATTGCTCTATCGTAATTCCTAATTTCGTAGCAAGATCCTTTTTATCGGCCGAAATCATTAAAATGTTTCCTTCTTCCCAATTCGCTTTTTCGCTAACACCAAAATACTCGCAAAACCATTCGGCATCTTCTTTTAAAACACTTTCTATTTCTGATTTTTCCCAAACATAGAATTTGCCTTCAACACCTTCGCTATCGGCATCCAAAGAAGAATAAAATCCTCCATTTGGCAAACTCAGTTCGCGATCAATAAAATCCAATGTCTCCTCAACTACCCTTTTGTACTCTTTAATTTTCGTCAGACTATAGGCTTCAGCATATAAACTTACCAATTGAGCATTATCGTATAGCATCTTTTCAAAATGAGGGACTTTCCAAATGGCATCCACTGAATATCTGGCAAATCCGCCTCCAATTTGATCATAAATTCCTCCTGCCGCCATTTTATCCAATGTAAGCACTACATGATCCAAAGCCGATTGATCTTTGCTGGCATGATAATAACGAAGCAAAAACTGAAGAGAGCCTGGCAATGGAAATTTAGGGGCGCGATTATTGCCACCTTCAACTTTATCGAAATCCTTTTGCCAATTTTCATAACCCAATGTCACATCATTTATATCAAATGCTTTGGATTCCGATTTTACTTCAATCAGTTCATTACTCCTTACTCCTTCTGAAATTTGATCAGCTACTTTTTCAACTTTATCTTTCTCACTTAACCATGCATTTTGAATACCTTGTAGTACTCTTACCCAATCATTTGGTCGAAAATAGGTTCCTCCAAAAAATGGTTTTCCATCAGGCATGGCGAAACAGTTGAGTGGCCAACCACCACTACCCGTCATTAATTGCACAGCATCCATGTAGATTCTATCAATGTCTGGTCGCTCCTCTCTATCTACTTTAATACAAACGAAAAATTCGTTCATAATTTTAGCAATCTCTTCATTCTCGAAACTCTCGCGTTCCATTACATGACACCAATGACAGGCAGCATAACCAATACTAACCTGTATTACTTTATTCTCATTCTTTGCCTTTTGCAAGGCTTCTTCTCCCCATGGATACCAATCAACTGGATTATGTGCATGCTGCAACAAGTATGGACTATTCTCCTGAGCCAATCGGTTTGTATGTTGAACTTTCATTGCTTTCTTATTATTCCGAGAGTAAGATTCGATTGGAAACATGCCAATCAGTACGATCAATGCTACCATAAACCTATATCTCTCATTAAGGTGTAACATTCATTAAAGATAGAATTTATTTTAAATGATTCTAAATAAAAAAGCAGCAATACCATAATGATACCACTGCTCTCCAAACCAATATTATTTTATTACTTCCTAGCCACCAACACTTGCTGAAATTCCATACTCGGCAAATATTTCTTGTGCTCTTGCCAATTCATCTTCACTTGGAACCTCCATATTTTCCACCAAATACTCCGATCCCAATTTTGTATGTTTGTGTTTTCCCACATCGTGATAAGGCAACAAGTTAACTTCCTTGCGCTTCCAGGGAATTGTAGACAAGAAGTCCGCCATTCTCTCAACTGTTTCCTCATCAGCATTCACACCTTTTATAAAGGGAACCCTGATAATGAAGTCAGCATTATTTTCCGCCAACAACTGTATATTCTTTAATATCAATTCATTATTTACCCCTGTATATTTCCTGTGTACTTCCGACTCGAAAGCTTTAAAGTCAACCAGGAATAAATTGGTTCGCTTGGCCACTTCCAATACAACTTCCGATTTGGCAAACAAAGTGGTATCCACAACTCTGTGAATGTCTTTTTCTGCACATTTGTCCAAAATTTCAATCAAACCTTTGTGATGCATCAATGGCTCACCTCCCGAAAAAGTAACTCCACCTTCCGAATGATCAAAGAATATGGTTTCCCTTTCGATAATCTTCATCAACTCATCGCTCGAGTATACTTTCCCAGACATCTCGATGGCCTTGGTAGGACAAACCATGGCACACTTGCCACACAAAGTACACTTTTCAACGTCGGTTACAATGCCTTGCCTCGTTAATTCCAATGCCGATTCCGGACAAATTTCAACGCACTTTACCGAACCAATGCATTTCGATTCGGTATACATTTTTTGTGCATATGGCGATATGCTTTCAGGATTATGACACCAAACACAGGACAAAGGACAACCTTTATAAAAGATTGTCACTCTAATTCCCGGTCCGTCATTGATTGCATATCTTTTGATATCAAAAATTAATGCTTTACCCATTAAAACGATTCATTTTCTGTTCTGTCGATTACTTCCTGCTGCAAATCTGCATTCATATCATTGAAGTAATCGCTGTATCCTGCCATCCTCACCAGTAAATCCTTATAATCTTCAGGTGTTTTTTGTGCAGCCAATAAGGTTGCTGTATCCACAATATTAAACTGAATGTGATGCCCTCCCAATGAGAAGTAGGATCTGATCAATTTCGATAATTTGGCAATATCTTCATCACGCTTCAACAAACTTGGCAAGAAACGTTGATTCAACAAAGTTCCGCCTGATTTCGTGTGATCCAATTTGGTAAGCGATCGGATTACGGCTGAAGGTCCGTGAGTATCGCAACCATGCGAAGGCGAAGTTCCATCAGAAATGGATTTTCCCGCCAATCGTCCATTGGGAGTAGCTCCCATAACTTTACCAAAGTAAACGTGGCAAGTAGTCGAAAGCATATTCAAATGGAAAGTCTCTCCTTTTGTATTTGGTTTTCCATCAATTGCTGCAAACAAATCATTATAAACCTTCAAGGCGATATCATCAGCATAATCATCATCATTTCCAAAGAATGGCGTATTGTTCAAAATGGTTTGACGCAATACTTCCTCTCCCTCAAAATTGATTGCAACCGCATCCAATATGGTATCAATACTGAAATTCTTATCCTCGAAAACATGTTTCTTTAAAGTGGATAAACTATCGGTTACCGTTCCCAATCCGGTACACTGAATGTAGTTGGTATTGTAACGCGGACCAGCATTGTAATAATCTCTGCCTCGAGCAATACAATCATCAGTTAATACAGACAACAAAGGAGCTGGTGCATATTTGGCAAACATTCTGTCAATGTAATTGCTCACCCTGATTTTCTGATCGACAACAAAATTCACCTGCTTCAAAAACGCCTCGTACAACTCATTGTAGGAAGTAAAAGCTCTTGGATCTCCAGTTTCGATACCTGCTTTCTTTCCAGTTACCGGATCGATTCCATTGTTTAAGGTTACCTCGAGTATTTTTGGAACATTCAAGTACCCAGTCAAAACGTAAGCTTCCTTACCAAAGGCTCCAACTTCAATACATCCGCTACATCCTCCTTCGCGAGCATCTTCAATTGTCTTTCCATGTCCCAACATTTCCATGATGTAAACATCCGGATTAAATACCGAAGGATAGCCATGTCCCTGGCGGATTACGTTACATCCTGCCTTTAAGAATCTTTCAGGAGTACGAGAACTAATGTGAATGGAACTACCAGGCTGTAAAATGTGCAGGTCTTCAATAATGTCAAGCATGATATAGGAAACCTCGCTTACCCCGTCAGATCCATCTTTTCTTACACCACCAATGTTAATGTTGGTAAAGTCGTTGTAAGTTCCACTTTCGCGAGCTGTGATTCCAACCTTTGGAGGTGCTGGCTGATTGTTCACCTTAATCCAGAAACAAGAAAGCAATTCTTTTGCCTCATCTCTGCTTAGTTTTCCTTCTGCCGATTCTTTATTGTAAAAAGGTTCAAGGTGCTGATCGAAATGACCTGGATTCATGGCATCCCAACCATTCAATTCTGTAATGGTTCCCAAGTGCATCCACCAGTACATCTGAATGGCTTCCCAGAATGTTCTTGGTGCATTGGCAGGGACCCAACGACAAACCTCTGCAATTTTCAATAATTCTTCTTTTCTGGTTTCGTCTTCTTCTTTCGCTGCCAATTCTTCAGCCATATCTGCATGACGCTCCGATAACAGAATTGCCGCATCACAAGAGATGGCCATTGCCTGAAGCTCCTCTAATTTATCGGTAGCTTCATCATCATTCATGTAATCCAAACGGTCAATATGCTCCTGAATGTCTTTCTTAAATTCCAGTAATCCCTTTTTATAAATCTTACCGTCTAAAGTAGTGTGGCCTGGTGCACGCTGTTCCATAAACTCCGTGAACAAACCTGCCTCGTAAGCTGCCTTCCACTCCTCTGGTACATGATTAAAAATTCTTTCTCGTTGGGTACGACCTTCCCAATAAGGAATTACTTCCCTGGCATAAGTATCAATTTCTTCCTGTGAAATGGTGTAACGCTGTAATTCTCTAGTATTTAAAACATTCAAGTCATCAACACTGTGGCAGGTTAACTCAGGAAAAGTTGGAACCGATTTTGGAGAAGGCCCACGCTCGCCTACAATCAATTCTCCATCGCCAATGTAAATGGTTTTGTGCTTACATATTTCGTAGAAAGTTTTGGCACGCAATACTGGAATTGAGTATTTGCCGTAATTTTCCTTGTAAAACTCAGTTTCAATTAAAGCACGCTCAATAGAAAGTGATGGTTCAGTATCAACACTTACTTTTCTTAGTTGCTTTATTCTATCATTCATGCCCGGGCCTTGTCCCTTGATTTTATCGAAGTTACTTCCCGACTTTGCCGCTCTTTGCGGAATGGTTTTATCTATTGTCATTGTTTTTCTATTAATCTATTCGAAACGATGTTTTTGGGTACTGCATATGCATTCCAGATAGGAATATCAGTACTTAAAAATAAAATGTAGCTTGTGACAGCAAAGTGCACCAACACATTGCCATTGGAAGGACAATTGTTTAAGAATAGATTATTAAACAACTAAAAAGTCTGCGGTAACTGTATGTTAAAGTATGATTCACGTACATATCAACATCTTTTGACTGAACCAAATTTACGAAATATTATCATCTGAGATACAAATCTCAATTAAATTCTTGTTATCTATAAATGATCTTAACAAACTTATGTCACAACCACACATAATCTATGCTTTTTCATTAACTTACAACTACTTTTCATCTACTCAAAATAAAACATGAAATCAAACCATCTTATACTCATTGCAATTATTACCTCTTTTTTATTCTTAAAGTGCACTGAACAAAAAGAACAAGTCCGATATGAAGAATTGAAATTAGCTGAACTGTTCAATTGTTTCATGAACTCTACTGATAGTCTTGAAGAACAAAAGCTTATTCATTTTTTGAATGACTCAATTGTGAAGTATCCTTATGGTACTATATCAGCAATTGAAAGAGTAGATACATTAATACAAAAAACTGAACTCAATTATTATCTATGTTCTAATGATGTTTATGATATGAGCATTAAACACAGAAACGTGTTCTATGTGAACATTGATCGCAACAATCAATTAAGTTCAAGGGTAGGAGACAAATTACATTTAGATTCTATAAAACCACTCTTTAAACATTTCATCCTAAACAAACATGAAAGTGATGAACTTCCTGAAAAAAGAATCATGATTATCCCACTTCTAGATACTGTACTAGTAAGTAAAGGAGCTTTATATGTGAAAACACAATTAATTCCAGATTCAACATTAAAAAGAACAGACTGGAGATTAATTAAAAAAGTAATTAACATCACTAACTCATCTATGATAGAATTAAGGAACGAAAGTGCTCAATTCTACTTTGACAAAAATTACATTGAAGCTTCTTTTAAAGAAAAGATAGCACTAATAGAATATCATCCTATTGGAATTTGGTTTTTCCCTAATGGATATAGGCCGAAACCTCCAGCTCCAATATTATCAAAGGAGCTTCTTGAAGTTCTTAGGTTAATAGATGAAGGTGAGGAAGAGCTAGAACTGCTCGAAGATTAATTTTTTCCCTCAACGCCTTTACATCCAAAACAATTCGGCACCATACTTGTTTTTAATGCATGGGAACACTATTAATTCTATTACAGATGTTAACGAATGCGGACACAAAAGTATTGGCCGATTTCACCAGTGATACAAATCTATCGGATTGGTACATTGTAAACGATGTGGTGATGGGTGGAAGATCGGATTCAGGAATTTTCCTGAACGGTGAAAACTGTGCCGTATTTAAGGGCTATGTTTCGTTGGAAAACAATGGAGGTTTTGCCATGGTAAAACATATTTTTGATCCCATTGAAATTGCTTCTCATTCCAAAATAGTGATGAAGATTAAAGGTGATGGCAAGCGATATCAAGTCCGATTAAAATCACAAACTTCCCAGTCTCACTCACACATCAATTACTTCACCACAACAGGTGATTGGCAGGTTATTGAGATCCCATTCAAAGATTTTTATGCCAGTTTTCGTGGCAGGCGATTGAGTTATCCTAATTTTAATGCCGATCAATTGTCGGAGGTAGCTTTTTTAATCGGCAACAAAAAAGCTGAAGAGTTTCAGTTGAAAATTAAATGGATGGCTTTGAAGTAAGCCTCAGGTATATTTCATAAACTTCACAATTAAATCAACAATGGCTTGTGAACTTTGCTTTAGAGAATTTCTAATGTCATTGGAAGACATTACATCAGTAAAACCTGGTAAATCTTTCGAATCTTCCTTGCTTAGTTTCTGATATCCCATGCTCCAATCCGGGAAAGATCTTTGATCTATTTTCTCCTCTAATATCTTTACAATATTGGTATGGCGCCTATCTTTCTGCAATATATCGTATAGCGTGCGAATTGTGTCTGTTTCTCCTTCTATTACCTGAATAAAAATCTCATCATTATACAGAAGCAAACCTGTTACTCCGTTTGCCAAGTTCTTTGGTCTGATTTCAGACAATAACTGATCGAGTTCCAACTCCGAAAGTTGGTTCCTCGAAAAGCTTACATATACGATATGAATAAGATTTGGCATAGATTAAAGTTACAAAAGATCACGAATCTTTACTTATATTAGTTTCCTATATTAAAATCCAGGAGCATGAAGATCAACTTAAAAGAGAACTTTGATAATATTAAAGATTACTTTTCACCCAAAGTGCTTGGCGAAGTAAACGATGTATATGTGAAAATTGCCAAAATCAAAGGTGATGAACTGCCATGGCACGATCACAAAAACGAAGATGAAATGTTTTTAATTATCGAAGGGAGTCTGCTAATGGAAGTAGAAGGTGCAGAACCTTTTGTTATGAATGAAGGTGAATTATTCATCGTTAAAAAAGGACTTCAACATCGCGTATCTGCTCAATCCGAATGCAAAATCATGTTAATTGAAAACAAATCTACAGCTCACACAGGTGATGTTAAATCTAACATCACAAAAGACATCAAGGATCAATTAAAATAAGATTTTTAAGCATTTTGCTGGTATCCGCCATAAAAGCCTCTACCTTTGTCGCGAATTTAACACGAGCATATTGAAATGAAACGAGAAGGAAGTTCTTATGGCATATTTCTTATGATATTGTCAGTAATTGCATTTGGCATTATGACTACTCTAGTACGAAGCATGTCTCATGTAAGCACATACATTACAGTTTTTGTTCGATTCGCCATAGGTGTAGGCGTTATTGGCATATTGGCCATGATGCGAAAAATAGATCTTAAATTTGTTCGCAGCCCATTGCTTCTTTTAAGAGGAATTACCGGCACAGCATCGGTTGCCTTGTTCTATTTGGCCATTGTAAAAATAGGAATGGGAAAAGCCTCGGTTTACTCTTACTCCTACCCTTTGTTTGCTTCCTTATTGAGTGCCATAGTCTTGAAAGAAAAAATTCATACTGCAAAATGGTTGATGATGCTATTGGCACTAATTGGCATTGTTATGGTTTCATTTCAGTATACCGAAGCTGGCAAGTCGTGGAGTTTTGGATGGTTTGATTTTCTGGCCATGCTCAGTGCAATAACCAATGCAGTATCCATATTAATTGTGAAGAAATTGCATGGTACCGATAACTCTTATGCCATCTTTTTTGCACAATCCATTGTTGGGTTCTGGATATTTCTCGTTCCGGCCAACCTTCCCGAACTAACCGGTCCGGTTACCAGTAGCTATATATTAATATTTATAGGTCTGGCATCGGCATGTGCGCAGTTGTTGAACACCGAAGGCTATCGACATGTTTCCATAGCCACCGGATCGCCATTTCACATGCTCATTCCAATTGTAAATGTGATAATAGGAGTGTTGGTTTTCAATGAGATATTTACCACACAGGAAATCATTGGATCTTCGTTGGTAGTAATGGCTTGTCTGGGAATTTTACGATTAAATAGCCGTATGCAAACCCAAGTAAAACATGCTTAATATTACTCACTCATGCCGTAATATTACATTGGCAAATAAAAGTAAATGCCCAAACCATTGGTAAATAATATATTCCCATAAAGCGAATGCTCAAGAAATACTGCATTTAGCGATTTATTGCGCAAGTAGGTATAAGAAAATATGATACTACCAATAAAAGTGAAAATTAATGCCATCCAATTGCGAAATATGATGTGAGCCATGGCAAAACAAACCGCATTTACCAGAAGCATCACAACAGGATTGGTAAATAATAACTTGTATCGGTGATAATAGAAAGCTCGGAAAATAAATTCTTGTGTGTAAGCCGACCATATGGGATAACTCACAATTACAGCAACCCAAATCCAAAAATTATTACGTGGCAAGTGGAAAAAGACATCGGTTCGAAATATATATACCCAAATGGAGGTAATGATTAAAAGAATCGATCCTTTTAAAAGAAAGTCCTGCCAAGGATAGTCTCGTTTAATTCTAAATATCTCACGATCAAATTTTTTGTCTTTTATAATAATAAATAGACAATAAAAAAACACAAGCACAAGGGGTATTGCTTTATGGACAGGGATCATTTCAAAATAATACAATAATGGTAGCCCAATAAACAAGAATAACATTTCCGTCCACAAATACAATCTCCTCATAACACCCCAATTTTAAAAGAAACAACAAGAATAGTAACGACAATAAGAAAGATTCTTCTTATTAAGACTCGTTCTATATAAGTTACAAAAAAAGAGGCAAATTTGTTCTAAAAATGCCTCTGAAATTTAGGAATGTTATGATTTTATTGACAAACGTAAATTTGCCCTAAAATTACCTGCTTTTTTGTAGATTAAATAGCCTTAAATCATGATCAAAAATCACCAAATCAAGACTAATTCTCATAATTATCTGATGTGAATTATGAGATCTTCTTCTGTGCTCTTCTTGCTGCAACAATCATTAAATATCCAGCTATAACGGGTCCGTAGGCTAAGAAGTGATAACCTTTAAGATCGAACCATTTTAGATACAAGCCCAAAGTAGCAACACCTCCAACTATCATCAGTGCCCAACCTATCAATCTTAATTGTCTTGCATCAAGCTTTCCAGACTTCTTTACATCTCCTGCAAGAATTTTATTGTCAATCTCTCGAACAACACTTTTAATGGTATTCTCATCAACACCTTTGTCTTTCATTTCTTTTCTGATTTGAGAGAAATCCATCCCCTCAATCTTCTTTGCGTGGTAATAATTGACTAAATCCTTAAAATCTTGTGTCATAATTGTTGTTTTGAATGATGCAAATCTAATCAGAGCGAAATGATTTTCAAAATCTACACTATATGATTTGCAAAGACGTAGCAGTGCTACGTCTCTACAGAATGTAATATTGAAAGCATTCCCTTAGGCATTAGCAATGCAGAACTCTTAGCTATCAGTAGTCAGCTCCTAATACCCAATGGCAAAGTCAATTCTGTCATTAACACACTCCGAGTGAGCATTTGCATGCTCTTACCTGCCATTGTGAGCCTTTTTTCTGTCATCTGTGCCTTACTATCTGATAAATACAGCCTTACACCTACCAAATGCATTGTACTTATTAACAATGAGCGTGCAGATATCAACATTGAGCGTGCAGATGACAGGTATGAGTGTGCAGTTGGTAGGTCTCTCGATGCAGATGACAGGTATGAGCGTGCAGTTGGTAGGTCTCTCGATGCAGATGGCAGGTATGAGCGTGCAGTTGGCAGGTCGCACGGTGCATTTATTAACAAAGAGGGAAACATCGGCAGGTCGTACGGCTCAGATGGTGATCGGAACGATGCAGATAGCAGGTCGAACGACTCCATTGGTAGATCGAACAGTCCCGACAGCAGAACGAACGACTCCAACGGAAGGTCGAACAGTGCAGATGGTGATCGGAACGATGCAGGTCGCAGGTAGAACGAGGGTCTATTCAATAAACTGTGTCAGCTTATACTTTATGAGTTACTAAATACAAGGCAATGCCTTGTATTTACTACAAAGGATTAATTGACCTTGCTAGAGACAGCATTCATGCTGTCTTTACTCAAATAAGTATTAGAGAAACCATCGCTCCTGTGAATTTGAAATTCACAGGTTAGGAGTATGAGATATTTATCTCAATAGTAATCAGTGAGATTATAAATCTCTTACTCGGATAACCTCAGATTATAAATCTGAGGAGCATAAAAAAACAGGCTCCTAAAATTAGAAGCCTGCTTGAATATTTTGATTCTGAGACCTATTTGTAAATCTCTTTCTTACTTGCCAATAGTGTATTTTGAAGCAATGAAACGATAGTCATTGGTCCAACACCACCAGGAACCGGAGTAATGAATGATGCTTTTGGTGCAACCTCATCGAATTTCACATCTCCAAGTAATTTCCATCCCGACTTGGTTTTGTCAGATTTCACACGATGAATACCCACATCAATAATTACAGCTCCTTCTTTCACCATATCGCCTGTAAGGAATTCTTTCATTCCCAATGCTACGATTACGATATCCGCTTGACGGGTAATTTCTGCAATGTTTTTGGTTCTACTGTGACACAAAGTAACGGTACAATCGCCATAAGCAGCTTTACGCGACATTAAAACACTCATTGGAGTACCAACGATGTTTGAACGACCAATTACTACACAGTTTTTACCTGATGTTTCGATATTGTAACGCTTTAACAACTCAACAATACCAGCCGGAGTTGCAGGAAGGTAAGTTGGAAGGCTAGCTACCATTTTTCCTACGTTCATAGGGTGGAATCCATCAACATCTTTTTCCGGACGAATGGTTTCGATTACCTTGGTCTCAGAAATGTGCTTAGGAAGTGGCAACTGAACAATCAATCCGTCGATGTCATCATTCTCGTTTACCTTACGGATTTCTGCCAAAAGTTGCTCTTCTGTAATATCATCTTCGAAACGAAATTCTGAAGACTCAAAACCTACAGCATGACAAGCTTTTACTTTAGCAGCAACATAAGTTTCGCTGGCACCATCGTGTCCAACAATCATAGCAGCAAGATGTGGAGTTTTTCCACCTGCTTTTTTAATTTGTTCAACTTCGGCAGCAATTTCCTGCTTCACCTCGTTAGAAATCTTTTTCCCGTCGATTAATTCCATGGTTTGTTAGCTTTGTTATTAAAAAAATGCCTGACCGCAGAGTCAAGCATTTCGTATATGGTTTTATTATTTTCTGCGTCCCATGTTACCCATCATTCTGGACATGTTTCCGCCTTTCGACATCATTTTCATTAATTTCCTGGTCTCGTCGAATTGCTTAATCAGCCTGTTCACATCCTGAATGGTAGAACCAGAACCATCGGCAATCCTTTTTCTTCTCGAACCATTAATTAGTTTTGGATCTTCACGTTCTGCAGGAGTCATTGAGAAGATAATCGCTTCAACACCTTTGAAGGCATCATCATCGATATCGATATTCTTCAATGCTTTACCTACACCAGGAATCATAGAAGCCAAATCTTTAAGGTTACCCATTTTCTTGATCTGAGAAATCTGAGACAAGAAATCGTTAAAGTTGAATTGGTTCTTGGCGATCTTCTTCTGAAGTTTCTTAGCTTCCTCAGCATCGAATTGTTCCTGAGCACGCTCTACAAGTGATACGATATCACCCATACCCAAAATACGATCGGCCATACGTTCAGGGTGGAAAACATCAAGTGCTTCCATTTTTTCACCTGTACCAACAAACTTAATTGGCTTGTTAACTACCGAACGAATTGATAATGCAGCACCACCTCGGGTATCACCATCTAACTTGGTAAGAACAACACCATCGAAATCCAATCTGTCGTTAAACTCTTTTGCTGTGTTCACGGCATCCTGACCAGTCATAGAATCGACTACGAAAAGAGTTTCGGTTGGATCGATAGACTTTTTAACGGCTTCAATCTCGTTCATCATCTCCTCATCGATAGCCAAACGACCAGCAGTATCGACAATTACAAGATCGTTGCCATTTGCTTTAGCTTCTTTAATAGCAGCTTTGGCAATTTTTACCGGGTTTTTATTTTCTTTATCAGAGTATACTGGAACACCAATTTGCTCTCCCAATACATGCAACTGATCAATCGCAGCAGGACGATAAACATCACAGGCAACCAACAAAGGATTCATAGAGCGTTTTGTTTTTAACAAATTCGCTAATTTTCCTGAGAATGTGGTTTTACCAGAACCTTGCAATCCGGCAATTAATATTACGGCAGGTTTTCCCTGAGTGTTGATATCAACATGAGTTCCACCCATTAACTCAGCCAGTTCATCGTGAACAATTTTCACCATCACCTGGTTAGGTTTCAAGGCAGTAAGTACGTTTTGTCCTAATGCTTTTTCTTTTACGGTATTGGTAAACGACTTGGCAATTTTAAAGTTAACATCGGCATCCAATAAAGCGCGTCTTACATCCTTCAATGTTTCGGCCACATTGATTTCAGTAATTTTCCCCTGTCCCTTTAATATCTGGAACGATCGCTCAAGTCTTTCGTTAAGATTTTCAAACATTATTCTACGTATTTATATTTCCCTGCAAAAATAAAAAAATATGCGTATAGCTAAAGTGAATCAGGAAGAAAAGTCACGAAAAATGTAAACAAATTGAAATGCGAGGTTGAAGGTTACATTGCACCAAATACAATACCGCTTTTTATACCCATACAACATTTGGTATATAATCAAGTAAAGACGGCATTAATGCCGTCTCTACAACTACATGCAACTATGGTAAATCCAATGCTATATATTTATCCTTTCAACTATTCTCTTATAAATCACCTCATCCCCTACCCCTTCTCCTTGGGAAGAAGGGGAGTATTCTGCAAGTAATTCACTATGCTTAAAACTTGGCAGTTTCAATTCCCTCTCCTCAAAGGAGAGGGTTAGGGTGAGGTGAAAAATGGATAATAAAAAAGCAGATCCTCAAATTGAAGATCTGCTTTTAAATATCATGTATTATTAAAATTACATTCTTTCCGGAACACCAATTCCCAACAGGCTCATACCTGATTTTATGATCTCTCCGATTTGCTTAGAAAGTACTAAACGGAAAGCTCTTAGATCGGTATTTTCCTCTTTCGCGATTGGATGATCGTGATAGAATTGGTTGTATTCCTTCACTAAGTCGTATACATAGTTCGAGATTTGAGCAGGGCTGGTTTCTTTTCCAGCTTCCTTAATAACTGTTGGGTAATTTGCAACCATCTGAATTAGGAATGATTCTTTTTCAGAGATGTTCAAATTAGACGAAGCTGCTTCAGGAATTTCAAATCCTGTGTCAATTGCTTTTTTTACCACCGATTGAATACGAGCATAAGTGTATTGAATGAATGGACCTGTATTCCCATTAAAGTCTATAGATTCCTTAGGATTAAACATCATGTTTTTCTTAGGATCAACTTTAAGGATAAAGTATTTTAATGCACCCATTGCTACTTTTTCGTATACATCTTCAGCTTCTTCTTCAGAGTAACCTTCCAATTTACCAAGCTCTTTAGAAGTTTCGCGTGCAGTATTTACCATCTCTTCCATCAAATCGTCGGCATCAACAACAGTACCTTCACGCGATTTCATTTTACCTTCAGGCAATTCAACCATACCGTATGATAAGTGCTGAATTTTATCGTGCCACTCATATCCAAGCTTGCCAAGAATTAAGGACAATACCTGGAAATGATAATTTTGCTCGTTACCTACAACGTAAACATGCTCGTCGATATTGAACTCGTCGAAACGCTCAAAAGCTGTTCCAATATCCTGAGTCATGTATACTGAAGTTCCGTCATCACGAAGCAATAATTTATGATCTAAGCCATCTGCTTCAAGGTTAGCCCAAACTGAACCTGTATCTTTTTGATACAACTCGCCATCAGCCAATCCTTTTTCAACAATTGCTTTCCCTTTCTTATAAGTATCTGATTCGAAATAAACCTTATCGAAATCAACACCCATTTTTTTGTAAGTGATATCGAAACCTTCTAAAACCCAGTCGTTCATCTTGCGCCAAAGAGCAACAGTTTCTTCATCGCCTGCCTCCCACTTACGCAACATTTCCTGAGCTTCTAACAAAAGTGGAGCTTGCTTTTTGGCTTCATCAGCTTCCATTCCTTCCGCCACAAGAGCTTCAATTTCTTTCTTGTATTCCTGATCGAATTTCACATAGTATTTACCTACCAAGTGGTCACCTTTAATTCCTGTTGACTCAGGAGTTTCTCCTTCGCCAAAACGCAACCAAGCCAACATCGACTTACAGATGTGGATACCACGGTCGTTTACCAGGTTTACCTTGATTACTTCGTAACCGTTGGCCTTTAAAATCTGGGCAACCGAATATCCTAACAGGTTGTTACGAATGTGTCCCAAGTGAAGTGGTTTATTTGTATTTGGAGATGAATACTCAATCATCACCTTTTTAGCACCTTCTGCTAATGGCGTAAATCCGTAGTTTTCTGTTTTTACAGCTTCGTTCAGTACAGAAATCCAGTGTGAATTATCAATTACCAAATTCAAGAACCCTTTCACAACATTAAATGCTGATACCGCCTCGATATTTTCAGTTAAAAACTGCCCAAGTTCATTTGCTGTTTCCTCTGGTGACTTTTTAGAAAAGCGCAGGAATGGAAAAACAACAACAGTTAAATCACCTTCGAACTCTCTTCGGGTTTTCTGAATCTGAACGGTTTTCTCCTCAATACCTTGTCCGTAACATGAATTTACGGCCTCAACTACTTTGCTTTTAATAATACTTTCAATACTCATTTGGAAATTCTGTATTTCGAATTCTACTTCAATTTCATCCTTAAAACCGGACTTGCCATTCATTTGCTCTTTTTAAACAAAATCAATTCATATTAAGTCCCTCAATCTGAATCCGCAAAGATAATAGGAATAAAATGAATTGCTATCCGTAATGTAAAAAAAGTCATTCACACCTAACATTATTCTTTCTCTCAAAAACAACACTTTATTTAACATCAATCTGCCAGGCATTCTTTACCTTTGACATGTTGCAATAATTAATTAATTATTACGTTTAATTTGCATGACAACTTTGAGCCTAACTCTCTGAATCACCATATCTGATAATTAATCTTAAAGTATCTGAACATTCTTATGCCCCGACGAATGAAGAACATACTATTATTGCTTGTATGCGTTGTTATTGCAACACACAGCTATTCTACCCCCGATTCTGAACCTTTTCGCAAAAAAGCAGTAATATCGGATTTAAATAAATTATATTTTGAGGCCGAATCCTACTATTACAAAAGTAATCCCAAAGCATTAGCAACAGCAAAACTATTAGCAGATAAATCTCTGGAAGCAGAACAAATGGACAAATTTGCATTTGCAAATGAGTTAATGGGGCGTATTTATCTTTACCGAGGAGATATGGAAAAAGCACAAAATTGCTTTGATACATCATTTGATTACTGGGAAAGTGTAAGTGATACAACTAGAATCAGTTTCCTATACAGCTATTACGGAGAGTTAAATCTTAGAAAATGTAATTACGCTAAAGCTGATAGTTTTTACAATAAAAGTTTAGAACTAAAAAAGAAACATCGCGACACACTGTCATATGCCTACAGTTATAATGCTCTGGGAAATCTTCAATTAGAAACCTGCCATTATACCGAGGCTTTAACATTCTACTTGAAAGCACTTAATTTAAATAAAAAATACAAAAACACCTCGGGAATTTGCTACTCTCTAAACGCACTTGGAACAACCTATAAGGAAATCAACAAAACAGATTATGCCATAGAATATTTTAACAAGGCTTTACAACTTGGCGAAGAAAACAATTTAATTAAAAATATTGCATACAGCTTAAATCAACTCGCTGCATTACAGAATACTTTGGGCAACAGAAATACAGCTATTGAATTATTCACCAAGTCGTTGAATTTGAGTTTCGAACTTGAGTCAAAAAATGGAATGGCCAGTTCGTACATGGGAATGGGAGAAGTATTCCAGTCAATGAATCAAAACGATAAGGCAATTGAATATCAACACAAAGCATTAAAGCTTTTTAAAGAATTAGAGTCAAAGAAGAACATCGCAAAATGCTATGAAAATTTAGGTTTGATTTCCTATGCTATGCGTGATTACAAACTTGCCATAGAAAACTACAACAAGGCAATAGCCTTAAATAATCAAATAGGATATGCCAAAGGAACTGCAAATGTGTTTCGACTAATTGGAAATGCGCATCTACAATTAAAAGATTTTGATCTAGCCCTTTCCAATTACGAAAGATCACTTCAAATTCAAAAATCAATTGATAACCTAAAAGGCATAGCTTCTTGTTATACCAATATTGGACTCATTTATATCAAGAAACAAAATTTTAACAAGGCTGAAGCTTATTTAAATTTATCGATTGAAATTAATAAAAGCACAGGTAACTTAGGAGGCTTAGGTTCTGTTTACAATAACCTAGCTGCACTATCCAGAGAAAAAAAAGATGTCAATCAAGCCATTCATTATTTGAAAAAAAGCTTGAATTTAGCCAAAAAGATAAATCGTAAGACCTTAATTGCTGAGAACTATCGCAATCTTTCTGACATTTTCGAGGAAAAGAACGATTACAATCAATCACTCAAATATTATAAAGAATATGTAAATGTTTACAATCAACTGTACAATGCTCAGGCAGAAAACAGAATTGGTTGGATTCAAATGCAAAATGAAAAAGAAAAGCGAGAAAATCTTGTACAGTTACACGCCAAAGAGCAATTCTTAAAAGAAGAAAAACTAAAAAAAGAGAGGCTAACTAACACTTTTCTTATTGTTATTGTTGGCTTAATCATTCTTTTTTCGGGAGTCGTTTACCGATTTTATATCATTGCCAAAAAGTCGAACAAAAATTTAAATCTTGAAATCGAGGAAAGAAAAAATGCGGAATCTCTTCTAGCTGATCATCAAAAAAACCTTGAAAGTTTGGTAAAAATCCGAACTCTGGAATTGCTAAAAGCAAAAGAAAAAGCAGAGCAAGCCGATAGATTAAAAACTTCATTTCTGGCTAATATGTCTCACGAAATTCGAACTCCTATGAATGCTATTATTGGCTTCTCGAAATTAATGGCATTTACCAATTCTAAAGAGAAACATCAGTATTATACAAATATTATCAATGATAATGGACACATCCTTCTAACTTTGGTCAACGACATCATTGATATTTCAATGATTGAATCGAAACAGCTTAAGATTAATAAGTCTACCTTCTATGTATATCCTGTTCTTGAAGAACTTCGACAAGTATTCGAAGAACAAAAAATAAAAAATGGCAAAACCGATGTTAAAATCAATCTGCACATTCCTGAAAGAATTGAGAATATCTCTATTCATTCTGATCAAATTAGACTAAAACAAATCTTGATTAATCTGCTGCGAAATGCCTTAAAATTCACTAACAAAGGAAGAATCGATTTCGGTATTGAGATTATTGAAAATCATTTAAGATTTTTTGTAAAAGATACAGGGATTGGAATTCCATATAAAGATCAAGCTTTAATATATGATCGATTCAGACAAGCAAGCAATAACGGAGCTGAACATGGTGGAACAGGTCTGGGGTTAACCATCTCGAAAAGTTTAACTGAATTACTTGGAGGTAAAATATGGTTTACTTCTGATCCTGATAAAGGAAGTAAATTCTTTGTTGAATTTGTAATTGATGACGAAACCATTATACAAAACAAAATCATAAGTTACGAAAATAATCCTCTTGATTTTTCAGGTAAAAATATCCTTGTTGCCGAAGATATTGAATCAAATTTCTTATACATCAATGAGGTTCTTAAAAAAGTAAATGCAAATGTTACATGGTCGCAAGATGGTTTAGAAGCCGTTGAAAAATTTCAGGACAACCATTTTGATTTGGTTCTTATGGATATCCAGTTACCTAAAATCAATGGATATCAAGCTACAAGAGAAATCAAAAAGAAGAACCCTTCAGTTCCTATTGTAGCCCAGTCTGCTTATGCTTTTCGAGACGAAAGTAATAAAATGTCCGAAGCCGGTTGTGATGCCTTTATTTCCAAACCATATACTGAGGAAGAATTGTTGGCCATTATTAAAAAAAATATGCCTAAGAAGAATTAAGTTTCTTCAGATATAAAATGATAATCCCACTCAAAAAACTAATTTAGTGTCAAAGCTTTTTTGACACTATTTTTTTACCCAAAAGAAACCAATCATGAAAAACTTAACCCTACTCTTATCAACACTACTTTTATTTCTAATCATTTCATGTAATAACTCACCCAAAGAACCTGGGAAATTGGAATATGCGTTGTGTATTCATGGTGGTGCTGGTACTATTCTTAAGAAAAACATGAGTCCCGAGCGAGAAAAAGAATACTTCAACAAATTGGATGAAGCCTTAAGTGTAGGAGATTCTGTTCTGAAAAACGGAGGATCAGCACTTGATGCCGTTGAGCTTACCATACATGTACTTGAAAATTCTCCACTTTTTAATGCTGGTAAAGGTTCTGTATTTACCCATTCTGGGAAAAACGAACTCGATGCTTCAATTATGTGGGGAAAAGACCTGAATGCAGGAGCGGTTGCTGGTGTTGGTAATATTAAAAATCCAATTAGTGCTGCCCGAAAAGTGATGGAAAACTCTGAACATGTAATGTTAAGTGGTATAGGAGCTTCAATATTTGCCAAGCAAGAAGGGCTTACAATAGTGGATAGTTCATATTTTTTCACAGAACGCAGGTGGAATTATTTGCAGCAAATATTGAATAAAGAACGTGAAATGAAAAGAACAGACAGGCATGGTACTGTTGGCTGTGTAGCTTTAGACAAGGAGGGAAATTTGGCTGCAGGAACATCAACAGGGGGAATGACCAATAAGCGCTTCGGACGAATTGGTGATTCTCCAATAATAGGAGCTGGCACATATGCAAATAATAAAACTTGCGCAGTATCCTGTACTGGTCATGGGGAATACTTTATTAGATTAGGAATTGCCAGGGACATTTCTTCTTTAATGGAATATCAAAACTTAAGCTTGGATAATGCTACAAATATCGTGTTAGAGAAATTAAATCAAATTAATGGTTTAGGTGGTTTTGTTGCATTAGATAAATATGGCAATCCAGCCATGAAAATGAATACTTCAGGAATGTACAGAGGCTATGTAAATTCGGCTGGTCTTAAGGAAAAATATATGTACAAGTAGTTCATTTAATTTTGATGATTAATTATTTCGAACTAACTTCAGTATACAAAAGAAATTAAGTCACCTTTAAACCTTAACAACATGACAATTAATTTGAATGGAAAATGGAGAAATCAATACAATTCCGAAATGGATTTAGCTGTAATTGATAACCGTGTAAGTGGAACCTTTCAAACTGCCATTGGCCAACCTAGTTTTGAAGAAAAGTTTGAAATTAGTGGAAAAATCAATAACAATGTAATTGCTTTTATGGTAGACTTCGGAAAGTATGGATCATTAGCTTGCTGGACCGGACGCTTTGAGCTTGATGAAATGGGACCTGTAATTCATACCATGTGGCATTTATCGCAAAGTGAAGGAGGCGAAGAAGAACAAATAGCCAAAGCCATCCTTACTGGTGTAGGAACTTTCAGAAAACCCTAAGCTCAAATATGGAATAAAACAAAAAGGAGTTTGAATATTCAAACTCCTTTTTGTTTTTATTTTACCTGTATATCAAGTCCATCAATTTTTTCCAGCAAATCATGGGTTGATTTTAATAAATCGTCGTAAATCGATTTGAAATGCGCTTTAATTTCCTTAGCATTTTTTCCTGTCAACCTATCATTAATTCTTGCGATATAATCATTTCTCGAACTAACTGCGCTATTCATTATTTCAAAAATCTGATCAGAATTTTTATCTCCGAAAAATTCAAGATGAATCATTCCTCTCATTACTATTTCATTAGTAAGAAAATTCACATCTTTTTTGAACTCTTTTTTACTTGCCATATATGATGTTTTTTATTTGATACATGCTAAAATACAAATTAAACTGAACAAACTACTACCCTATGGTCTTGTTTAAATTATTTGTTTGGAATTGGATATACTGGCAAATAACACTTATTTTGCAATATTACTGATCTGATTAGAGGCGATACGAGTATGAGTGAATGTTTCCAATATTTATACCTACACAACGATAAACTTAAAGCATCTGAGAATTTTAAAGATTCTTATCTTTTGAAAGGAACTTCCTTGTATGAAGTGGTAAGAATTATATCTGGTAAAGCAGTTTTTCTTTGCGAACATTATTCCCGACTTACAAAATCATCGAAAAAAGTAGGTTTGGAAATAATGTACAACTTTGACCAACTCCAGAGATGTATAAAAACTTTAGTAGAAAAAAACGACTGCGAAGAAGGAAATATTAAGTTGGTATTTAATTTTGAGGGTAAAGTAAAAAATTTCTATGCCTATTTCGTTAAACATTCCTATCCAACTGCATCTCAATACAAAAATGGAGTTAGAACTCTAATTCACCAGGCAGAAAGACCAACTCCAACAGCTAAAGTCTACAATCACAAATTGCGTTCAAAAACCAATAATCTTATTGCTGAAGCGGATATTTTTGAAGTCATTCTTCTGAACAAACTTGGTAATATTACGGAAGGAAGTCGTTCCAATTTATTTTTTATTAAAGATAATGCCCTATATACTTCACCAGACAATGAAGTGCTTAATGGCATAGTTCGAAGTAAAGTCTTAAAAATTGCAGATCAGCTTGATATTCCAATCCATTACAGATCCATTGCATATGAGGAAATTCCACAATACGAAGCAGCTTTTTTAACTGGTACATCGCCTATGGTATTACCAATAAATAGAATCAATTCAATAAGTTTTTCGATAGAGCACCCATTGCTTTTCGATATTTTTGAGGCTTATGACAAAATGGTTCAAGAAAACCTATATAACTAAGGCATTATTACAATTCCAATTTAGGGAATCCCAAAACTGTTTTCACACCAGAAAAATTTGTTTTAGAATCAACACATTCATTTATCTGATAAGAGTAAGTTCTACCATTAGTTAAAACCTTATTGAGTAATTTCATTCTATCGCAGGTTATCTGCAGTGAATTACCTTTTACTATTTCCGATTCAGCATTTGTTAGATCGATTTTTCGATTGCCTAATCCATTGTCTGTAATTTCACATTTTAGATAGCCATCATCTTCCAAAATAAAACGGATTACGATCTTCCCCATTCGGTCAAGTTTACTAATTCCATTTCTTATGGCATGCTCTAAAAATGGTTGAATCAACATAGGTGGAATCTTAATACCCAATGAGTTTATTTTGTCATCCAAGTTGATCTGAAATGTAAATTTCTCTTCAAATCGCATTTGCTCCAGCTTCAGATATAATTTTAAATAAGCCACCTCCTCACTTAATAATATCAGGTTTTTACTGGCGTTCTTTATGTTATTTCTTAGAACCATCGAAAAATCTGATAAGTACTCCAAAGCTTTATCTTCATCATCCTCAAGAATATAACTTTGAATAGAATTGAGTGAATTAAAAATAAAGTGAGGATCAAGCTGATGCTGCAATGCTCGGATTTTTAAACCAATAACTCTATTAAACTGCTTAGTTCTTTGCTTTTCTTCAAGTTTAACTCTTGATTTAAAAAGATTAAGGGCAAAGTAAGTTAGTGCACCTAGAATACTAATAATTAGTAACCAAAACCAAACGGTTTTCCACCATGCAATTTCAAGGATTATATCAATTGAATATTTTCCAATCTTTCCAGAACTCAACTTCCTGGCTTCAATCTCAAAGATATATTCTCCTCCTCTCAAATTTGAATAAACCACTTCATTCGACTTTACCCAATCCGACCAATGGTTATCCAAACCTACCAATCTATATCGATACCTGATATTTTCCAATGCATCACAATACAACATACCATAATGCAGTCTAAAATAATTCTCATCGTAACTTAGATGAATAGGATTATTAGGTGTTTTTGTCCATTTATCAAATTCTGATTTTTTAAATCTCCAATTGCTATCTTTCACCTTTACTTCCAATAAAGTTGGTTTATAAGCTGCATTATCACTAATGAAATCATTGGCTTCTATTTTCATTACAGCATAATTCGACTTCACCCATATGTTATCATATTCATCAACAACTGATTCTTTTCCCCTAAACTCTACTTTTTTATTTGCATTCCAAAATCTATATTTCACAACAGAATCTGGGTGCCACGTTTTGTATTCAAACCTATGTACTCCTAAATTGGTTCCACACCAAATAGAACCATCTTTATGATATTGAAATCCATGAACAGAAATACCTTCCAACCCATCACCCTGGTCAAGAGAATCTATAATGACTAATTCATCTCCTTCAATTTTCAACTTGTAGACAATGCCGTTATTACCACCTGCAATTACACATGAATCTGGTAAAACAAGCATATCATTAACAACATTATGAATTCCAATATTATTTCGACCAAATTTTTTGACTTTATTCTCTCCAAATCGATAAATTCCATGAGTTTCTGTTGCTACCCAGATGTAGGAATTAAACTCAATTATTTTGGTTATTTCAACTTCCTCTCCTTTTGATAAATTCCACTTTGTATCTACAGAATCATCATTTATCCCACAAGTGAAAAACTGAGATCCGTTATAACAAAACAAATTTCCATTTGATGTAATTATGAAGTTCCTAGCAACAGATATATTTTTATAGGTCAGCAAAAAAGACTTACAATTCCAAGTATAAAAACCACAATTAGTGGCAACCCAAATCATATTGCCTTTTAGTTCAATATCATTAATAATAAGCTCTTTTTTCTTCTTCGAATTTGGAAGTAATTTGAGAAACTCTTTCTGGTTTATGGATATTATTACTTTTTCATTCTTAATTTTTGCAATACCATTTCTTCCTGCTACAACTACTGAACCATCTGAATACGAAAGCAAATCTATAATTTCATTACAAGATGGTATTAAAGATGATACATCATATAACTTAAATATTGATTGCTTCAAACTGATTAGGCCATGATTTTTAGTCCCTAACCAAATATCCCCCATTAAACTATGCTTAAACACACATTGAACAAAAATATCATCCAAATCGTTCTCCGCAAGAAGATCTACACAAATATTATTTCTTATAGAAATTAACTTTCTAAACTGCAATCCATTTTTAAAGTAACGCAGCAAAACAACTCTTTCGTTCTGATTAGACAAAACATTTAATACATCACATCGAATTCTTTGACTATCCACAATTAGTGATACTTGTTGCCCTACTTCAAGTTCTCCATAAAACCGTTTTCCAAATTCCAGAATCTGAAGTTTTCCATTAACTATTTTTGAAAAACTACCTGATTCAAATTTATAAGCCTTTTGCTCTAATTTAGGAAAAATGACCACTGCATTATTATTTGATACAGCCTCTAAAACATTTAATTCTTTCGTCCCTTTTACTAAAGAAAATTCACCAAGTGTATCTAGAACATTAGATAAGTAAATGCCATCTGAAGTTCCTACAATTAGTTTATTATCCAACACATTAACCGAACGAATATCATATAATTCGTTATTTTCCTGCGTAGAAATGACCTCCAAATGTTCTCCATCAAATTCACATACTCCAACCCCTGTCGCGGCTATTATTAAGTTTCCATTTTTATTCTCCGTAATACTGGTTACCTTTTCACCTTGCAAGCGATTTAATTCTTTTCTATATTTTACCTCAAAGCCATTAAACTCACATAGTCCAGCATCTGTTGCTAGCCAAATCATCCCTCTGGAATCCTCAAAAATATGATTTACACTATTACATGGTAATCCATCCAGTTGAGTAAAATCACCTGTTGAACTATAAGCGGCAATTCCTTTAAAAGCAGCTAAAAAAAGAAATAAAATAGTTAGTTGTGTTTTGATAACTAGGTTCATAATACAATTATAATAATTATACAAGGAAAATTAAGGTGTCAAATGTGTCAAGTTACATTGGCACATCGCGATCCCTTAAAATTTCCAACCAAAATCATTATATATCAATATTTAAACAAACATATCAACAAAAACATCGTAAAAAGAATTCTTAATTCTATTACAAAACAGGATAAACTAGAATAATAGATTTAAACAATAAACTAACTTTGCCAATCTGATAACTTAAACAAGATTAAATATGCTTTTGAACTTAGAAAAAGTAAATATCAAGAAAGCCTTTGAATTGTTTGCACATAATCAAAACTTTACATACACAGCATATCCAAGATTAATAACTCTTTACGCCATAAAAAAAGAGTTTAAACACATTCCTGAATTGGAATGGAATTTTGAGTTTGACCATGTAAACGTCAATAAAAACAGAGTTATCATTGAATATCGTCAAAATAAAAGTGACAATTTTTCATTCTACTATGAAATTCCTCTTTCAATTAATTTTGAATTGCGTGTATTCCTTGCAAAATCATCGATTCATTTCCTCGACTTATACAATTTCTTAATGATAAATGGACTAATTAAGGAAAATCAATTCAGGTTAAAAGCAGAATATCATACAATTCCCCATTTTGTAATCAATCAAAAAGTAAAGAGGTACAATACTGGAATTCTCAACAAAATAAAAGACAATAATGATTTTGACGGATTACCTGTAGATGACAATATAAAGAATGAAATTGATCTTGGATTTCAATTTTTTAATCCTATTTTTAATCAGATACTTAGCCAATTCCAAATTTGATTTCGTAATAGCAATATGAATTCAACCCCTAGCAAAACTATCAAAAATAAAACAAGTATAAGTAGAGCCTATTTTATGCTGTTCTTAGTTCTGACTATTACATTTCTGGTCGGATTTGGTGGAATTTGGATATATACCAAGTTTAATGAATTCAATACTGAATCAGAGAATCTTAAAAAGGATTACATTGAAGAACAGAAAGATATTTTAGTAAGCAAGTCTAATGAATGTATCGATTTCATTAATTACCAAAACACAAGATCTGAATCAAGATTAAAAAATAGACTTCAGAATTTTGTGGATCAAGCACATTCCATCGCCATTTACATTTACAATCAAAACAAAGGAAAACTAAGTGATGTTGAAATAAAAAAACGCATTAAAGAAGCCATTTCTCCATTGCGATTTACCAATGACAGAGGTTATATTTTTATCAATAATTTAAGTGGCAAAGGTATTCTATATCCACTATCGAAAGAAAATGAAAACAAAAGCTTAATCAATTTCAAAGATATCAATGGTAATTACATCGTTAAGAATGAAGTAGAATTGATAAAATACAAGGATAGTGGTTTTACAAAATATGTGAACAGTAAAGAGGTGAAAAATAAGTACAATGCGTATACTAAAATCTCTTATATTAAGAAGTTTGCTCCATACAATTGGTATTTTGGAAGCTTTGCTTACTTAGATGATCTTCAACCTGAAATTCAGAAGGAAACACTTATTCGCATAAGTCAGATAAACATGAATCAAGACAACTACTTCTTTGTTTATAAAAAAGATGGTACATGTTTACTACATGCCGATTCAGCCAGTATTGGAAAAAATTTCAAGGACTACAGCAACAAGATACGTCGCGAAAATGTAAAACGATTAATCAATGCGGCCAAGCTGGATAAATCGGTTTTTGTAAATTACAAACTACCTAACACAGAAGATTCTGAAAAAATTTCATACGTAAAGTTCATTAAAGAATGGGATTGGATCATTGGTGCAGGTGTAAACACAAGTGAACTGGATAAAAATATTGAAATTGCCAGAAACGAGTTAAGAGGTAATGTCCGAAAGTACATTCTACAGATTGTATTGTTAATTGTAATTGCAATTGTGATTATCTATATTACATCGAAGACCATTTCTGTTAAAATGAAACAGAATTTCACCTCAATCAACAATTTCTTTAGAAAGGCATCCACCCAACTGTATAAGGTAGATATTGACGAACTTCATTTTTCTGAATTTCAAGATATGGGAACAACCATCAATCGTATGATTGATATCAGAACCCAAAAAGAAAATGAACTTCAAATTGCAAGAGAAAAAGCAGAAGAATCTGATCGACTAAAATCATCCTTTTTGGCGAATATGTCACACGAAATTCGTACTCCAATGAACGCAATCATTGGTTTTTCTGAATTATTGCAAGAAGATGATTTGCCTTTTGAAACCCGACAACAGTTTTTTATCCATATTAGAAACAGTGGAAATTCACTATTAAATCTTATTAATGATATTATTGACTTCTCAAAAATTGAGTCTGGTAAACTTAAAATTTCCAAAACTTATTACTGTCTTAATCAACTGTTCGACGAACTTTATCACACTTTTGAAAAGATAAAAACCAGTAAGAGTAGAGATCATATTGAACTAAAATTTACTAAAGGCCTGGAGGATTCAGAATCTGTTATCTACACAGATCCTTTAAGACTGAAGCAAATCATCACAAACTTGGTGGAAAATGCCTTAAAATTTACCGAAAAGGGAAGTATTCATGTCTCATATCAATTAAATGAAAGCAAACTTATTTTTACAGTTGAAGATACAGGAATTGGAATCTCTTCAGAGAAACAAAAAATAATATTCAGCAGATTTCGTCAAGCAGATGATTCTCATGCCAGAAGATACGGAGGAACTGGTTTAGGACTATCCATTTCTAAAAAGTTATCAGAATTGCTAAATGGTGACATGTGGGTAGAATCAACTGAGGATGTAGGGAGTAGTTTCTTTGTTAGCATCCCGTACATAGTTGATGATAAATCGAGCTCTTCACCTATTAAGAAAATGAGTAGAAATGGTGTTAATAAAGATTTAACAGGTAAAAAAATACTCATTGTTGATGATTACAATGTAAACATCACATTGATAAAGCAAATGCTTCAATCTACTGGAGTAAGCATGTCATCGGCAGATAATGGACTTACTGCTATCAAAAAATGTGGTTCTTCACATTTTGATTTGGTCTTATTAGATCTTCAAATGCCAGAATTAAATGGATATGATACTTTAAAATTGATTAAAAAGGATAATCCTGAAATTAAAATTGTCGCTCAAACTGCTTATGCACTGGCAAACGAGAAAGAACAAATAATGGACTCTGGATTTGATGGTTATATTGCAAAACCAATTATCAAGAAAAATTTACTAAGCTTGATAAACGAAATGATTTAGAAATGAGGACATTTAATTCTTCCAACTTGTCTTCTTCTTCTTAATGCAATTTCCCTACAACTGGTTTTATTTCTTCTACTATTTTTAAATCTCATTAAAAATGAGATCTCGTGAGCACCTGTATTTGTATGAATCAATTTTGAAATAGTTTTATCGTAACTATAAGCCACTTGCCACCAATCTCTCATTACGCCCAATTGCAGAATAACCGCATCATATTCTAATTCAAGGTTATCGCGATACCACATGCCTACAATAAAAGATCCTTTCGACAAATATAGTCCATAATTTAATTGCTTATTTGTTCCCTGCTGCTGATAAAGAAAATTAGGTGCTAACCCAATATCAGTCTGATGCAAACCTCTTCTAAAAACAGGTACATTAACTCCACAATGAAAAGTATATTTTCTTGGCAATTTAGAATAATCACTCTCCTCCTTATAAGCTTCATCAGGCTCAGTTAAATGGTGAGCAGCAAAACCAATAAACCAATTTTTATAAGATGCTATTAAACCTGATGAAAAATCAATATAATTGCGGCTAAGATGATCAATTGCACTTTCCCCTGTAAACGGACTAATTAAACCATTAATATAAAATTCATCCGTTTGATCAGGAAAGGTAAAGTTCGAATCATTCAATTTTCTTTGAATAAAAGAGGTTTGAAAGCCTGCTTTAATAGCCAAACTCCTTGATATTCTTAGAGTATAAGCATACATTCCACTTATTGTGGTTGTACTAATCGTTCCATCTCCCTGTTCATCTTGCATCACCTGTAATCCTACACCACCACCTAGTGGATTTACATACTGATCGTAAGAAACACTATAAGTCACATATGCAGAACTGATTTCAGGCCATTGATTCCTATAATTCATAGCAACACGAGCATCAAAATCAGAACCTGCAAATGCTGGATTTAAATAAACCTTATTTGCATAGAACTGCGAGAACTCAACATCCTGTGAATAAATATTGAGAGCACTCATCATGCTAATTAATAGTGTTAATATTTTCAGTTCTTTTCCGATCATTATCTAAACAGTGTTACTGTTCCGTGTCCTCTTTCTTTCCCTTCATAAAAGATGATCCAAACGTAAACTCCAATCTCGGAATCCTTACCTTTATAAGTTCCATTCCACCCTTCATGTTTCAACTCATTATTGGCAACCATATCCTTTTCAAGTTTAAACACTTGCTCCCCCCAACGTGTATAAATATACATTTCAAAATCAGTTACGATTCCTTTGAAAACCGGATAAAATATTTCATTTGGACCTTTACCATTGGGTGTAAATACATTTGGTACAACCATTTTAGGCTCCAATAATTTAACTGCAATTGAAGCTTGAGCAATACAACCAAATTCATTCTCAACCTGTACGCTATAATCTCCTGCATCATCAACTTCTATACTTCTCCAATCAGATCCGGTATTCCAATAATAAGCAGAATAACCAGATCCTACATCTAAGGTCAAAGTCTGACCTTTATACATGCTTAAAGTATCAGAAGCAATACTAACCTCTGGTACTGGATATACTTCAACACTAATTATATCAGTTCCCATTATTCCATACATATCCCAAACTTGTACGGTATAATCACCAGTTTTGTTTACAGTAATAGTTCTTGTTGTATCTCCAGTACTCCATAAGTACCTTTCCCAATTTCCTGCATCCAACATCAATGCAGTTCCTTCACAAATACCAGCACTTCCGCCTAAATTAATCGATGGTCTTGGATTAACAGCTACTTTAACTTTTCCATTACCCCTACAGCCATTAATATCTACAACGTTTACTGCATATTCTCCATCCTTTTCTACTTTTAAATATTGTGAATCTTCCTGGTTGCTCCACTCATATTCTACATATCCGCTTCCTGCATCAAGAATAATAGATGTTCCCTCAGCAATCACAGTATCTCTACCCAAGTAAACATCCGGATTTTTATGCACGAAAATATTGATATCATCTTCTCCGGTGCAACCAAACTCATCAGCTGTTCGAAGAATAAAGTTACCTTCCTCATACACATAAATTGCCCTTGTTTCTCCTCCAGGAATCCATTCCGTATAATATCCCTCTGGAGCTTCCAAAATTAATTCCTCTCCTTCACAGATATACAAATCAGGTCCTAGATCAACAATTGGTAAATCATGCACTACAACTTCAACAGAATCGTTTCCAATACAACCATTTATATCCTGAACTTTCACATGGTAAATTCCTGCTTCAGACACTTGTCTAGTCTGTGTCGTAACACCATCACTCCATAAAAAGTCAACTCCTTCACCAATATCTAATTTTACAGATTCCCCATAACACATATCTACTCGATTTGGCAATGGTGAGTTTGGCAATTGAATAATCTCTACATCTATCCCATCTTCAGCAATACACCCTTCTAAGTTTACTATTTGCAAGTTGTATCTGCCAGATTCTCCAATGGTAATTGAATATTCGTTTGCTCCTGCAATATCAATTCCATCTTTACTCCATTGATATTTATAGCCAGCAACATCAGGACCTTCTATATAAGTTGAATCACCATGACAAACTAAATTGGTCGTGTAAGTCAAATCAAATTCAAAAGATGGCAAAATATTTACATTCACATCATCCGTTGCTGAACAACCATTGGCGTCGGTTACTACTACTGAATAATTTCCACTTGTATTTACAGTTATGGTTTGAGTGGTTGCTCCATTTGACCACAGGTAAGTTGCCCCAGGATTCCCGGCATCCAAGGTAATTGTTCCACCAGCACAGGTTTCTTGATCTAAACCAAGGTTTACAACCGGATTTGGATGAATCGTTACATTTACATCATCTGTTGCAGAACAACCATTTGCATCTGTTACAACTACTGAATAGTTTCCTGAAGTTGATACTGTAATGTCTTGTGTGGTTTCACCGTTTGACCACAGGTAAGTTGCCCCAGGATTCCTGGCATCCAAGGTAATTGTTCCACCAGCACAGCTTTCTTGATCTAAACCAAGGTTTACAACCGGATTTGGATGAACAGTAACATTCACATCATCCGTTGCTGAACAACCATTGGCGTCGGTAACAACTACTGAATAGTTTCCACTTGTATTTACAGTTATGGTTTGAGTCGTTGCCCCATT
>NZ_JALPNU010000001.1 GCF_030851345.1 Marinifilum sp. D714 | reverse complement strand
AGAACTAATGTTTTGGCGGTCTGGACGAGACTCGAACTCGCGACCCCATGCGTGACAGGCATGTATTCTAACCAACTGAACTACCAGACCAAAATTTTCAAGAATAATCTTTAGCGGTCTGGACGAGACTCGAACTCGCGACCCCATGCGTGACAGGCATGTATTCTAACCAACTGAACTACCAGACCAGAATTTTTTAAGAACAAATTTTGGCGGTCTGGACGAGACTCGAACTCGCGACCCCATGCGTGACAGGCATGTATTCTAACCAACTGAACTACCAGACCAAATTGGTATTGTTCTTAAATAATCCTAAACTTCGATTATTCTTGTTTCAATATTTTAAAGAACTTTCTCTTCTTAGCGGTCTGGACGAGACTCGAACTCGCGACCCCATGCGTGACAGGCATGTATTCTAACCAACTGAACTACCAGACCGTTTTTTTGATAGCGATGCAAAGATAATGCAAGTTTTTTTACTTGCAATATTTCGTTACGTTTTTTTTGAGATTAAAACTTAGTTATCTCAGTAATATAGCGGTTTTGAGTGTGTTACACCTTGATGATAATATGCTTCTTTTTTTGCTTGCTGGTGAAGGTTGATTATTTGTATTCAAAAAAACTAAAGTTAACACTTCCGTATGTTCTTTTTTCTGTGAAATTTGGATGAGATGAGAAGTCATTTTTAGATCCATGTTCAACAATTAAAGTACCATTTTCATTCAATAATTCTTTTTCAAATATCAAATCAGGAATGGTGTTTAAGGTTTTTAAATCAAACGGAGGATCTGCAAATATCATATCAAACTTTTGACGACATGATTTCACAAAACGGAATACATCTGATTTTATAGGAAGAATTTGATCTAATCCTAGTTCCTGAACTGTTTTTTGAATAAAAGCAAAATGTCGATGATTTAGTTCAACGCATATTACTTTCTCAGCTCCTCTTGAGGCAAATTCATAACTAATACCACCTGTGCCTCCAAAAAGATCAAGAACACTTAACTCTTCAATGTCTACGATGTTATTTAAAACATTAAACAAGTTCTCTTTTGCAAAATCGGTTGTTGGACGAGCTTTAAAGCTTTTATCTGGTGTTATTCTTCTTCCTTTGTGAGTTCCACTAACTATTCGCACTCGGTTAAATTTAAAAGATTAATGAATTGATTGTATTCCTTGTGTGGAATCTCATTTTTAATTCTAAGCTTAGCTGGTAAAAGTTTTACCTCAACATTTGCAAGGTATTTTTTTAGCAACTGAATGGATTTACTTTCTTCTTGTACCAAACCATCAAGGATTAACTTACTTCTTTCGTGATTTAGTTTTTGCTGCTTGTATACATTTAAAATGTGATAGGCAAGGTCAGCATCCTCTTTGTATGCAAAGTTATTTATAAAATGTTTGCCATTTCTATCAGGAATTATAATATGGAAATATTCCTTTTGCAAATTCACATAAACCTTAGGATGATTATCAGAAATCTCATCCTTTATTGCAGTTTTATAGAAAGGAGTAGAGTGGTGGAAGAATTCTATTGTCGAAAATTGCTTTACAAGAATCTCTTTAAAAGATAAAGGTATAGCAAAAACATTCTTCGAATTCAAATGATTCAAATCGTTCCAATGCAACTCTTCATCACTACTTAAATTGTGACACAGCTGGTAGCCATCAAAAGCAAATTCTTCACTGAAAAATTCATTTGGAATGATTACAGCTTGATTAGAAACCCAAAGAACAGCAACAGAACTGTATTCTAAATTGAGAAATTCGTTGTTTCTAATTAATTCTTTAAATGAATTTAAAGTGTCAGCTTCGGTATTTTGTTTGAATGCTTTAAATCGTTCCAGAGCTACACAGTGCTTATTTGCATTGAGTATAGAAAAAGAAAATCCATCCGAGCTAACTCGGATGGATAATTTATATTCTTTCGATTTGTCTTTATCAAATGTTGAATCAACAAATACAAGGTTGTTCATAAACAGTTTGTGTTTGTTTACTCCCAGTTACCAGCGTTGTTGTTCGCTTCTTCAAGAGAACCAACCATTAAACCAGGATATTTGTTCAAACGAATACGGTTACCGTTATCTTCTTTAATTTCTTCACTGTATTCGTCGTAAATATCTTCGAAAATAATCATGTTAGAAACCTTAGCTTCGAAAACTTGAACTTTAACTTGAGAACCAGTAACGAATACACCAGCACCCATCTTAAATTGGTGTTTACCTTTTGTGAAAGGAACAAATCTTAAGTTTTCGATTGGGTATTCTTTTCCAAAAAGAGTATCAAGAGCTGAAATCATGATGGTATCACGAATGATGAAACCTTTCTGTACAGCTTCTCTCTCAGTCATACCAGATTCATATTGCTCATCGGTAAGTGTACCTTCTGACTTTACCAATGGCATTGAATCGGTCTTGATAAAACTGATCAATGTATCGAAACTCCCTGTATACTTACCATTAACATCTTTATAAGCAACTTGCGCCTTACGAATATCTTTTAATTGATTGATAATTTTATCGTAACGTTGCTTCTTAATTTTACCATATTCAAGTGGTTTGTTAATACTTTGGTAGCTTAAGTAAGCTAGTGCAACAATTGCTATGGCAAGTAAGATTTGAAAGACTTTTTTCATTTTTATTCTTATTAGTTTGTGTAAGTTTGTCTGCAAATTTAAAAAAAAAATCTATTTGGCTATTTTTATATCCATAAAATTTAACGGAAATGCTAAAAAATCATGTGGCTGAGAAGATTAAGGAACACCTTAATTTTGCTCCAACAAGCGATCAAACTAAGGCTATAGTTGGTTTAGCGGATTTTGTGACCCGAGTTCAAAATCAAAGTATATTTTTGTTAAAAGGATATGCAGGAACTGGAAAAACAACTTTGGTAAGTGCTCTAACTTCAACTTTGAGTGATTTTAAAATAAAATCAGTCTTGTTAGCACCTACCGGTAGGGCGGCAAAAGTGTTAAGTCAGTATGCAAAAAAGCCTGCTTTTACCATTCACAAAAAAATATACCGACAAAAATCGCTTGCCGATGCAGAGGCTGTTTTTGTAAAGGATAGAAACTTAAATGCCAATACTGTATTTATTGTTGATGAAGCCTCAATGATTTCAAATTATTCACCAGAAGCCTCACTCTTTGGTTCAGGTTGCTTGTTGGATGATTTGATTGAATATGTTTATTCCGGGAAAAATTGCAGATTAATATTGATTGGAGATTCAGCTCAGTTGCCTCCTGTGGGTTTGGATATTAGTCCAGCTCTTGATCCTGAAGAATTGCGTGCATGTTATCATTTTGATGTAGAAGAGTTGATTTTAAGACAGGTGGTTAGACAAAATGAGGAATCTGGAATTCTGATGAACGCTACTGAATTAAGAAACATGCTAAATGAGGAGAGAGAAGGATTTCCGGTTTTAAGTACTCAGAATTATCCGGATATTTACAAAATAGGTGGAGGTGAACTGATTGAAGAGTTGTCTTCTGCTCATTATAAGTATGGTGTTGAGGATACAATTGTGATAAGTAGATCGAATAAACGAGCAAATCGATTTAACCAGGGGATTCGAAATACTGTAATGTATCGTGAAGAAGAAATCTCTGCAGGAGATTTGTTAATGGTTGTGAAGAATAACTATTTCTGGGCTCACGATATCGAAAATATGGATTTTATTGCCAATGGTGATATTGTTGAGATTGTAAAGCTTCATAAGCATATTGAATTGTATGGTTACCGATATGCGGAGGTTACCGTTCGTTTTCCCGACTACAATGATGTGGAGTTGGATACCATGATATTGTTGGATACTTTAGATATTGAAACAGCTTCGTTAGGATATGAGGAGACCAAACAGCTTTTTTTTACCATTGCAGAAGATTATTCCGATATCAGAGTCAAGAAAAAACGTTACGAGAAAGTTAGAAACAATAAATTCTTTAATGCCCTGCAAGTTAAGTTTGCATATGCGGTCACTTGTCACAAAGCACAGGGAGGACAGTGGAAAGCTGTATTTGTTGATCAAGGGTACCTTGCTGATGAATTGCTGAATAGAGAATATTACAGATGGCTGTATACAGCTTTGACGCGTGCTACAGAGAAATTGTATCTTGTAAATTTTAAGAAAGAATTTTTTCCTAACGAACCAGAATTTTAAAGTTCAATCCCTACAACAAGTATATCATCGGTTTGTTCATAGTTACTTTTCCACTTTTCTAGCCAAGTAAATATATCTGATTTTTGAAGATTGATGGATTTGGTTTGGATTTCAAGCAATTTTTCAAAAAACTGTTTTCTTTTCAGTCTTTTTTGCTGATCACCACCCAATTGGTCGGTAATTCCATCGCTATACAAGAATATTCTATCGCCTGGTAAGAACTTAATCTCATTGACTGTAAATTCAACAAACTCAGACTCCTTTCCAATTGAGTTTCTGTCTCCGGCAATTTCAAATAACGAGAATTGTTCGTTGCTCAATTTGGCCTCTGTGTTTTCTCTGTTTACAATTAGTTGAGAATTATTTTCTCTAATTAAAACCAATGATCTTTTGGCACCAACAAACTCAATTAATTGTTCTTGTGGATAAATTGAACAGAAAATACCATCCATTCCATCGTATTGAGTGTAAGTGTCTGCCGATGTGTTTAATAGCTTGCTAAATTTTCTGCTTAATAAAGGGAAAATCTGTTCAGCTTGTATTTCGTTACCATTTTGAGACAAGGTGTGTAATTCCATTTGTCCCATCACAGTTAGCATAGCCGCAGGAACACCATGGCCTGTACAATCGAAAACACCAATGCTATTTTTGTGGAAACTTTGCTGAACCCAATAAAAATCTCCTCCTACTACGTGCTTGGGTAAATTAATGATGAATGATTTAGGATATAATCTTCTAAAATGCTCTGCATCGGGAAGAATGGATCGTTGAATGCGTTGCGCATGAATCATTCCCTGATGAATGTCATAATAGGATTTGTATTTAGAGATTTCCTGTTTTTGTTCATTAATTTGGAATGCAATCAGGACCTTTGTTTGTAACTCGGTAAAATCAATAGGCTTTTTAACGTAGTCTTGAGCACCTAGGTTTAGAGTAGCCTTAATGCTTTCCATCTCAGTTTTCGCCGTAACCATAATTACGGGAATTTCTTTTAGCCTATCGTTTGCCTGAATTCGTTCAAGAACTTCAATTCCATCCATTACGGGCATCATGATATCTAGTAAAATCACATCAGGAATATTTCCTTCTAACCAGGCAAGGGCTTGTTGGCCACTTTCCTTTGAAATTACTTCATAATCACGTCTAAAATATGCCTCAATCAACTTGTTGTTGATAGGTGAGTCGTCAACAGAAAGAATTGTTTTCTTGGTGTCCATAAATAAAATAAGTGTAGGGTAGCAGTAACGCTACCCTAAAAATATTAGTTTAAATTCAAAGAATCTATTATTCCTTCAATTTTTTTGTTTGCTTTTTCTTCAGTAGCATAGAAATCTTCTAAAGAAGGCAATTCTTCACGTACCTCGAAATAGTATTTGATTTTTGGTTCAGTACCAGAAGGACGAACAGAAATTTTAGATCCATCGTCTAAGTAAATTTGAAGAACATCTGCAGTTGTTTCGAAATCAAGATCGTTAGCCTCTCCTGTAATTGGGTTTGTGGCTTTTCTTGTAGTGTAATCTTTAATTAACACAACTGGCGATCCGTTAATTTCTTTTGGTGTATTAAACCTGTAATCGTGCATCATCTGTGCAATTTCCTGAGATCCTTGCAAGCCTTCACGAACGATGTAAATCATTTTTTCCTTAGAGAATCCATACTCTAAATAGATTTCTTTTAAGATGTCAAAAAGGTTTTTGCCTTGATCTTTCGCCCACGCTGCAATTTCCGCCATTATGCTACAAGATGATACAGCATCTTTGTCACGAGTAAAATCACCTGGCATGTAACCGAATGATTCTTCACCTCCACCTACATAATTCTTTTCAGGATTTTTGCGCATTACATCCGCAATCCATTTAAATCCGGTGTATGCATCGAAACATTCTACATTGTTTTTTTCTGCTACATCCTTAAATAATTCTGTAGTTACAATCGTTTTTACAACGTAATCATTACCGGTAAGTAAACCTAACTCACGTCTTCTTTTAATCAAGTAATATGTGAAAATTAAAGCAGTTTGATTACCGTTGATAATTTCCCATTCGCCTTTGTCATTTTTAACAGAAATTCCCAATCTGTCTCCATCAGGATCACAAGCCATTACCAAATCAGCATCAACTTCATCAGCTTTATCAACGGCCATTTTTAATGCTTCTGGCTCTTCTGGATTTGCAGACCAAACCGTAGGGAAGTTACCGTCAACTACATCTTGTTCAGGAATGTGAATTACATTTTCAAAACCGTAATTTGCCAATGAATCGGGAACCAATTTTACCGTTGTTCCATGCAAGGGCGTAAATACAATTTTCAAATCTTTCTGATTCTGAATGGCTTCAGGAGATAGACTTAGAGTCTTAACGGTATCAAGGTAAAGCTTGTCCATTTCAGCACCTAAAACTTCAATCAAATCAGGATTTCCTTCAAATTTGATGTCTTCTACCTTTACTGCCTTTACTTCGTTAATTACATTTTTATCGTGTGGAGGCACCAATTGAGACCCATCTTCCCAATATGCCTTGTATCCATTGTATTCTTTTGGGTTATGTGATGCTGTGATGATAACACCTGACTGACATCCCAAATGACGAATTGCAAATGACATTTCTGGAGTAGGGCGTAAGTCTTCGAAAATGTAGGCTTTGATTCCGTTAGCCGAGAAGATGTTTGCTACGGTATCAGAAAACAATTTACTGTTGTTTCGGCAATCATATCCAATACAAACCGAAATTTGTTCTTTGTTAGTAAATGATTTGTTTAAGTAGTTTGCCAATCCTTGAGTTGCAGCACCTACTGTATAAATATTCATACGGTTGGTTCCAGGTCCCATTTTTCCTCTTAATCCACCTGTTCCAAACTCTAAATCTTTATAAAATGAATCTATTAAAGCCGTTTTATCTTCCTGATCAAGAAGTTCTTTTACAGCATCTTTTGTCGCTTGATCATAATTCCCCTCTAGCCATTTGTTGGCTGTTTCAATTACACTGTCTAAAATTTCCGTTTTGTCCATTTTCGAAAAATTTCTTGGTTAACTTTTTATACGATTGATACAATGCGATATCCTTCCCCTCCAGTGTGGAATATCAAGTTCAAAAATATGTTTAATTTTTGATTTATTCAAGACGCTATAGTGTGGTCTTTTTGCCAAAGTTTTAAAGCTCTCGCTGTCAGTGCTGTTAATTTTACATTTATTACCGGCAATAATTTGTATTTCAGTTGCGAAATCGAACCAGCTGCAAACGCCTTCGTTTGAGTAATGGTAAATGCCAAAATCTTTGAACTGATTGTCTTTCTCTAATCTTTCGATGATATGCATTATGCACAAGGCTAGATCGTGCGCGTAGGTTGGGGTGCCAATCTGGTCAACAACAACTTGTAATTCCTCTCTTTCCTGTCCCAGATTCAACATGGTTTTCAAAAAATTTTTCCCGAATGGAGAATACAGCCAGGAAGTTCTAATTGTGATGTGATTTGGACAAATTTTTTGAAGGTAATTTTCACCTTTTAATTTGGTATTTCCATAAACACCTTGTGGCCCGGTTTGTTCTTCTTCGTTGTATGGTTTGAATCCTTTACCAGAAAACACATAGTCCGTTGAGATGTGAATTGGAATAATATTGTTTTGCTTCGAAATGATAGCCAAATTCTTCACAGCTTCGGCGTTTAAAAGCTCTGCCAATTCAATATTTTCTTCAGCTCCGTCTACATTTGTATATGCTGCACAATTTATCAGATAACTAAAGTTTTTATCTGCTACAAAGCTTTCTATGTCAGTAAAAGAAGTGATGTCTAGTTCTTCAATATCGGTAAAAACAAATTGGACATTTGGATAATTCTTAGATAGTTCTTTGATTTCAGAACCCAATTGTCCATTGCTTCCTGTTACTAAAATATTTGTCATAGGCGACTTTTATTTTCCAAATTTGAAATTTCTTTCAGCTTCGTTAAAGTTTGGCAAGACCTTATCCTTTGGCGAAATGATCGCATTTTTAGGATCTATTCTCCAATCAATATTTAAACTTGGATCGTTAAAATTAAGACCTCTTTCAGCTTCCGGATTATATAGGTTGTCGCACTTGTAAACGAAAGTTGCTGTTTCGCTTAGTACTGAGAATCCATGAGCGAAGCCTCTTGGTATAAGAAACTGTATTTTGTTTTCAGCTGATAATTCAATTCCTCTCCATTTTCCAAAAGTAGGTGATCCTTCTCTTAAGTCAACGGCTACATCGAAAACTTTACCTTCGATTACGCGAACCAGTTTTGTTTGAGAGTATGGAGCGAGTTGATAGTGCAAACCTCTTATTACACCATATCCTGATTTGGATTCATTATCTTGAATAAAATTCAAGTTTAGATCGTGTTTAAGGAATTCTTTCTCGTTATAACTTTCGAAGAAATAACCTCTTTCATCTTCAAATACTCTAGGTTGTATAATTAATAAATCGGGAATTTCTGTTTTTATTATTTCCATGTCAATTTTCTAAACGAGTGATGGTTTCATTTGCAACATTTACCAAATACTCTCCATAAGTATTTTTAAGTAGTGGTTTGGCAAGTTCTAACAGTTGATCTTTGTTAATAAATCCATTTCTATAGGCAATTTCTTCTATACAAGCAACCTTTAAGCCTTGTCGTTGCTCAATGGTAGCAATAAAATTGGAGGCTTGCAACATGCTTTCATGGGTGCCTGTATCCAGCCATGCTATGCCTCGACCAAGAACTCTTAGTTTTAATTTGCCTTCTTGTAAATAGATTTTATTAAGATCGGTAATTTCAAGCTCTCCGCGTTTCGAAGGTTTTAATGATTTTGCTTTCTCAACAACCGTGTTGTCGTAGAAATATAAACCTGTTACTGCATAGTTTGATTTTGGGTTTTGAGGTTTTTCTTCTATGCTTTTCACTAATCCGTTCTTGTCAAACTCTGCAACACCATATCTTTCAGGATCATTTACGTGATATCCAAATACTGAAGCTCCATTTGTTAACTTTGCCGATTCTACCAATTGTTTGCTAAACTCATATCCATAGTAAAGGTTATCCCCAAGAATCATACAAACAGGACTGTCTCCAATAAACTCTTCACCAATAATAAAAGCCTGTGCCAAACCATCAGGAGAAGGTTGTTCGGCATAAGAAATATCCAGCCCATATTGACTGCCATCATCAAATAAATCCTTATAAAGAGGGAGATCTTTTGGCGTTGAAATGATAAGAATCTCCTTAATGCCAGCTAGCATTAAAACCGACAATGGATAGTAGATCATCGGTTTGTCGTAAATTGGGATAATTTGTTTTGAGATGCTTTTTGTAATTGGATAAAGGCGTGTGCCCGACCCTCCGGCTAATATAATTCCTTTCATATTTATTATTGCAGATTTACAGTGTGATAAATTGACTTAAAATAAATGCTTGGGTGTTTCTTGTTTTTGGATGTAATATTTATGGCATTGTGCTATTGATTTTTTAAAAGAGTATCAAAATAGGAGATCGTTTTTAACAATCCTTCCCTTAATTGAATTTTTGGTTCCCAATTGTTCAGTTCCTTTTTGGCAAGACTAATATCTGGTTGTCTTTGTGTAGGATCATCTTGTGGCAAAGGAAGATGGATGATTTTAGACTTTGAATTGGTTAATTCAATTACATTTTGAGCGAGTTCTAGAATGGTAAATTCGTTTGGATTTCCAATATTAACAGGTCCTGTAAAGTTACGAGGAGTCTGCATCATTCTCGACATGCCTTCCACCAAATCATCAACATACTGGAAACTTCTGGTTTGCGATCCATCACCAAAAATGGTTATGTCTTCGTTTTGTAATGCCTGCACAATGAAGTTCGATACAACACGCCCATCATCTGGATTCATGTTTGGGCCATAAGTATTGAAAATACGTATGATTTTTATATCAACATTATTTTGGTTGTGATAATCCATAAATAAGGTTTCGGCACAACGTTTCCCTTCATCATAGCAAGAGCGAACTCCAATTGGGTTTACATTTCCCCAATAGTCTTCTGTTTGGGGATGAATTTCAGGATCGCCATAAACTTCACTGGTAGAGGCCTGTAAGATTCTTGCTTTAACACGTTTGGCCAATCCCAACATGTTAATGGCACCCATAACTGAAGTTTTAATGGTTTTTATCGGATTGTATTGATAATGAATTGGCGATGCTGGACAGGCCAAGTTGTAAATTTCGTCAACCTCGGCAAAATATGGCGTAGTAACATCATGTCGCACCAATTCAAAGTAATGATCATCAAGAAGATGGGCAATATTTTTTTTCGAGCCAGTAAAATAGTTGTCAAGGCAAATTACATCATTCCCTTCTCTAAGTAGGCGCTCGCACAAGTGTGATCCAATGAACCCTGCACCTCCGGTAACAAGTACTCGTTTCATGTGTGTATAGTTAAATTCCTCCCAATATTGGAAGGAATTGATGTTGTAAGTTAATAATTAATTATTTAGCAATAGCCTTACTTTCTATGCCAATAACTTCTCTACCGATAGAGTAGTAGGTGTACCCATTGTCTCTCATTTCATCAATGTCGTAAATGTTGCGTCCATCAAAAATGATCTTGTTTTTCAATAGTTTCTCCATTACTCGGAAGTTTGGAACTTTAAATTCGTTCCATTCGGTAATTATAATAAGAGCATCAGCATCGATTAATGCTTCATATTGATCTTTTGCATATTGAATAGAATCACCAATTCTTCGGTTACACTCTTTCATCGCAACAGGATCGTAGGCAACCACTTCAGCACCTTCATTAAGTAGCTTGTCAATAACTACCAATGCTGGAGCTTCACGCATATCATCGGTGTTTGGTTTAAAGGACAATCCCCAAATGCCAAATTTCTTCCCTTTAATATCTCCATCGAAATGAGACATTACCTTCTTGTAAAGCACACTTTTTTGTCGATTGTTTACCAATTCAACCGATTTAAGTATCTCAAGAGGATGTCCTTCCTGCTCTGATGTTTTTACCAATGCCTGAACATCTTTAGGGAAGCAAGACCCGCCGTAACCAGTTCCCGGGTAAATAAATTTATTTCCAATACGAGAATCCGATCCAATACCTTTACGCACATTGTTCACATCGGCACCAACAATTTCGCATAGATTTGCGATATCATTCATGAATGAGATTTTTGTAGCCAGCATTGAATTGGCCGCATATTTGGTCATCTCGGCAGAAGGAATATCCATAAAAATTACAGGATGATTGTTCATTAAGAATGGTTTATACAACCTTTTCATCACCTTCTGTGCTTTCTCCGATTCTGTCCCAATCACTACGCGATCCGGTTTCAAGAAATCATCGATTGCTGCACCTTCTTTCAAGAATTCAGGGTTTGATGCTACATCAAAAGTCAGGTCTGAATTTCTTTTGTCCAGTTCATCCTGAATGGCAGCTTTAACCTGTTTAGCTGTTCCAATTGGTACAGTACTTTTTGTAACCACCACCATATAGTGTTGAGCATACTTGCCTATTTCGCGGGCAACACCAAGTACGTATTGTAAATCAGCACTACCATCTTCGTCAGGAGGAGTACCCACTGCAATAAATACAGCATCGGCTTCTGTTATACTATCTTTTAAACTGGTTGAGAATGATAAGCGGCCTTTTTCCATATTACGCTTCACCATAGGAGTTAATCCTGGTTCGTATATAGGAATAATGCCTTTGTTTAGGTTGTCAATTTTTTTTTGATCAACATCAACACAAGTAACGGTAATACCAGTTTCTGCAAAACAGGTTCCCGAAACAAGACCAACGTAACCTGTACCAACAATAGTAATGTTCATATAGATAGTTTTTTAAGTAATTGCTTACGGATTAAGTTTTCTAACTGTAAAATAAAACAAAATAAATTAAAGTAATAGTCTCTTAAAAGCAGCATTTTTGCCTCTTTAGTGGTTCTTGCAATTTTACTACGGAAGATTTAAAGAATAGTTTTTTGTAAGTGGTTGGTGTTTTTGCTTTTATGGGTGGAGTTAGTGAGTTTTGGAAGTATGTCTTTTCTGTATTGATAGTATTGCTATCAATTGGACTTGTTGCAGCAATAAGTGTTTTTAGAAAGAAATGGATTAGGATAGAATGTAGATAGTATGATATAAAAAAAACAGGTACCCCAATCGGAGTTCCTGTTTTTTGGTAATCGCTATACGCAGATTATTACATTTTCTTCACATACTTGGTAAGAATGTAGATTTGTTGTCCTTCTACACGCCCTTCAATATGGGTTGGATCATCGGCAACCAAAGAGATTCTACGTACTGCAGTACCACGTTTGGCGGTAAATCCTGCACCCGAAACTTTAAGGTCTTTAATCAATACCACGCTATCGCCAGGTTGTAACTCAACACCATTACTGTCAATATGTTTTACTTTGTCTTCATCATCTTCACCTTCGCCTGTTGCTTGTGCCCAAGCCATGGTTTCTTCGTCCAAGTAAAGCATGTCTAGTAAATCTTGAGGCCAGCCTTCTGCTTTCAATCGGTTCAGCATTCTCCATGCCATTACTTGTACAGCAGGAACTGTGCTCCACATGCTATCATTCAAACAACGCCAGTGATTGGCATCCATTTTATCCTTGTCTTCCATTTGTTCGTAGCAAGTTCCACAAACCAAAATGTGTTGGTCGGCCGATCCGTTTGATGGAGCAACTTCATATGGCTTTAAACCTTCGCTAGTACCACACAACTCGCAAACCGAAGAGCGTGATTGTAATTCTTTTTCTAGACTCATTATTATTAAATTATTCTACAAAATTTATTGCAAAGGTAAGGGAGAAATGAAATTATGCCAGTTTAAATCAGAAAAATTGTTTTGTATGGAGTAGAGAAAAAAGAATGTGTTAGGATGAAAAATCATCATTCATCATTTATAATTCTTAATTTAAATATGGCATTCTAAATAGTACAATTCCCCTCTAAGTGTATGTTTTATTGCAAGATTTTGCGAAAAAAATGTCGTAACTTGTATATTCTTCCGGAATAATTTATACTTTTGCACGGAATTTTATATATAATGTCTAATTTATTAGTAAATCAGTAGTTTAACACATGGTTGAAGAAAACAAAAAAGTTGACAATTCTGCACCAGACGCAGAATTTGATTGGGATGCTTTCACTAACGACGAAGGTTTCGCAGGTGAAAAGAGAACCGAATTAGAAGCAATGTATGATAAAACTTTATCTACAGTTGCTGAAAAAGAAGTAATTGATGGTACAGTTATTTCTTTGAACAAAAGAGAAGTTGTAATCAATATTGGTTACAAATCAGATGGTATTGTAAGCTTAAACGAATTCAGATATAATCCTGAATTAACAGTTGGTGATACTGTTGAAGTTTACGTTGAGTCTCAAGAAGACAAAAAAGGACAATTAGTTCTTTCACACAAAAAAGCTCGTGCTTTACGTTCATGGGATAGAGTTAACTCGGCTCTTGAAAATGACGAAATTATCAAAGGTTACATCAAGTGTCGTACAAAAGGTGGTATGATCGTTGACGTATTTGGAATCGAGGCTTTCTTGCCAGGTTCACAAATCGACGTTAAGCCTATCCGTGACTACGATGTTTACGTTGGTAAAACTATGGAATTCAAAGTTGTTAAAATCAACCACGAATTCAAAAACGTTGTTGTTTCTCACAAAGCTCTTATCGAAGCTGAACTTGAACAACAGAAGAAAGAAATTATTGCTAAGCTTGAAAAAGGTCAGGTATTGGAAGGAACTGTTAAGAACATCACTTCATACGGTGTATTCATCGACTTGGGTGGAGTTGACGGTTTGATTCACATTACAGATCTATCTTGGGGTAGAGTAACTCACCCAAGCGAAATTGTTGAGCTTGATCAGAAATTGAACGTTGTAATCCTTGATTTCGATGACGATAAGAAACGTATCGCTCTAGGTCTTAAACAACTTACTCCACACCCATGGGATGCTCTAGATGCAGAGTTGAAAGTAGGTGATACTGTAAAAGGTAAAGTAGTTGTTATGGCTGACTACGGTGCATTCGTTGAAATCGCTACTGGTGTTGAAGGTTTGATTCACGTTTCTGAAATGTCTTGGTCACAGCACCTAAGATCTGCTCAGGATTTCATGAAAGTTGGAGACGAAGTAGAAGCTCAAATTTTAACTTTGGATCGCGAAGAGAGAAAAATGTCTCTTGGTATCAAGCAATTGAAAGCTGATCCATGGGCTGAGATTGACACTAAATATGCTGTTAACTCTAAGCACACTGCTAAAGTTCGTAACTTCACTAACTTCGGTGTATTCGTAGAAATCGAAGAAGGTGTTGACGGATTGATCCACATCTCAGATCTATCTTGGACTAAGAAAGTGAAGCACCCAGCTGAATTCACTCAAATTGGTGCTGAAATCGAAGTTAAAGTTCTTGAAATCGACAAGGACAACAGAAGATTAAGCTTAGGTCACAAGCAATTGGAAGAAAATCCATGGGATGTATTCGAAACAATCTTTACAACTGATTCTATCCATGAAGGTACTATCGTAGAAGTATTCGAAAAAGGAGCTGTTATCGCTCTTCCTTACGGTGTTGAAGGATTCGCTACTCCACGTCACCTTGTGAAAGAAGATGGTGCTCAAGCTAAAGTTGAAGAGAAATTACAATTCAAAGTAATTGAGTTCTCTAAAGCTGCTAAGAGAATTATCCTTTCACACTCAAGAACTTTCGAAGATGTGAAGAAAGCTGAAGAGACTGCTGCGAAAAAAGAAGCTGCTAAATCAACGAAAAAAGGGGTTAAAAAGGTGAAAGATTCACTAGAAAAGACTACCTTAGGTGATATATCAGAATTAGCTGCTCTTAAATCGCAATTAGAAGGCGGTAAAGACGAAAAATAAAAAATAAGGTAACTATGGACTTCAAGATTGACAAGAAAGATGGATACACTTTAGTGCAGGTATTGAAAGACAAACTGGATACTCATATTGCTCCTGCTTTAAAATCGGAATTGGTTTTAATTTCTGGAAACGGTGAGAAAAATATTCTTTTGGATTTAACTCCATGTACTTATTGTGATTCTTCTGGTCTTAGTGCAATTCTTGTAGCGAATAGGTTGTGTAAAAATGCCAACGGAACATTTGTTCTGTATGGCTTGCAGCCTGCTGTTGAAAGATTGGTTTCTATTTCACAGTTGGATTCAGTTCTAAATATTGCTTACAATATGGATGAAGCTGTTTCTACTATGAAAGCTCAAATTGAATTAAACAAGTAATTGGTGAAATTTGAAGTAACAATCTTAGGCAGTAACTCTGCTTTACCAACAACCAAAAGATATCCAACCGCTCAAGTGCTCAATGTACTTGAGCGGTTCTTTTTAATTGACTGTGGTGAAGGTACACAGATTCAAATGAAGCGATTCAGAGTTCCCATGAGTCGTATCAATCATATCTTTATATCGCATACTCACGGCGATCATATATTTGGCCTAATCGGATTGCTTTCTACTTATGCTCTTCAGGGGCGAAAATCCGATCTGCATATATATGGACATAGTAAGCTCGAGAAGTTGATTACATTTCAGTTGGAGCTTCTTGAAACCAGGAAACAATACAATATTTACTTCCACACTATCTTTGGTAAAGAAACACAAACTCTTTTCGAAGATGACAAAGTGATTGTCCAATCTTTCCCATTAAAGCATGGTGCAATGCCTTGTGCCGGATTTTTATTCAAGGAGAAGGATAGACCTCGTACTTTGATTGCAGATTTGTTGGATTTTTACAATGTTCCGATTCGTTGTCGCCAGTCCTTAAAAATGGGTGAAGATTTTGTGACCGAAGAAGGCGAGGTGATTCCAAATAAAAAGCTTACCAAAGGTCCTTTGCCAGCTCGTTCCTATGCTTTTTGTACTGATACAGCTCCTTATAAAAAGATCATCCCCGTTATTGAAAATGTGGATTTATTGTATCATGAGGCCACTTTTCTAAAAACAGAAGCCAAACTTGCAAAGGCAACCTATCATTCTACAGCGGAACAGGCAGCTAAAATGGCCGATGAAGCCAATGCAAAAAAGTTAATTATTGGACACTTTTCTACGCGCTTTAAAACATTGGATGCTCACTTGAAAGAGGCAAAGCTCGTTTTCGAAAATACACATCTGGCTGAAGATGGTGGCAAGTTCTCAATAGAACTTAATCGCTAAAGGAATCAGCAATCAACTTTTTTTAATAAATTAGCATCTCGAAAGAATTATGTGGTTTCTCGAAAGAGAAATCCTTAATTTCGATTGTTCAATTTGACACTAAAACCAACAAACATGAAAAAGATTTTAATCGTGCTTATGGCTGTTGCCGTAAGTTCATCTGTTTTTGCACAACAAAAACAAGACAAATCTAAATTTAAAGAGTACGAACCAGGTTATTATCAAAATTCGATTTTAAAGGATATTAGAATGGTTGATGCTCAACTGGAAAAGAAAGCTGTAGATAAACGCTTCTTTATGGATCAAAGTTCGTATGATCTTCCAAATAAAATTGAATTGTACAAAGACAATACAGAGTGGGCTTACCCTACCATTTCACAAGGAAATACTGGAACATGCTGGTGTTTTTCGACTACTTCGTTTTACGAATCAGAAGTTTATCGTTTACACAAGAAGAAAGTAGATATTTCAGAATTATACACAGTTTACTGTGAGTACATAGAAAAAGCTCGTCGTTTTATTCAAGAAAGAGGAAATTCTGTATTTGGACAAGGTGCGGAAGGTAACTCAGTAGCAAGAATGTGGAAGATTTATGGCGCTTGTCCTCAATCGGCTTATACAGGATTGTTGAATGGAAGAAAATTCCATACTCATGAGAAAATGTATACTGAAATGATGGCATTCTTGAATGGTTTGAAAAAAAGCAATGCTTGGAACGAAGAAGAAGCATTGGCTACAATCAAATCGATCATGAATCATTATATGGGAACTCCTCCAACAAAATTTACTGTAGAGGGTAAGGAGTATACGCCTAAAACTTATTTGAAAGATTATTTAATACTTAATCCTGATGATTATGTAGAAATTCTTTCTTATAAGCAAGAGCCATATTGGAAGCAAGTAGAATACAAAGTGCCTGATAACTGGTGGCATTCAGAAGAGTATTATAATGTTCCTCTTGATGAATATATGGAGTCAATTAAGAAAGCAATTCGTAAAGGATACACCATGAGTATTGGTGGAGATGTTTCGGAAGCCGGTTTCTTGAGAACAACAAATTGTGCAATGGTTCCTAGCTTTGATATTCCATCAGCATATATTAACGAAGATGCTCGTCAGTTCCGTTTCTCTAACGGATCTACTACTGATGATCATGGTATGCATATGGTCGGTTACTATGTTGACAAAGAAGGAAAAGATTGGTATTTGATTAAGGATTCAAGTTCTGGTTCTCGTAATATTGATGAAAACTCAGCTGAGTTTGGATACTACTTCTTCCATGAAGACTATGTGAAGCTGAAAATGATGGGATATACCATTCACAAAGATGCAGTAAAAGATTTACTTAAGAAATTCAAATAATGAGCAGCCCCTGAGGAATTCCTCAGGGGTTCTTTTTATTGCATACTTGTTTTTTGAATTCTTAATTAAGGCGTTTTAAAGTCACAAATTTGTGTATCTTTGTACGCCAAATAAGATTACTGAACAACCCTCAATTTGTAAGTTTATGCAGGAAAAAATTCTGATTTTAGATTTTGGCTCACAGTACACTCAGTTAATTGCAAGACGTGTTCGTGAATTAAACGTGTATTGTGAAATTCATCCTTATAATAATCCACCGGCAATCGATGAGTCGATTAAGGGGGTAATTTTATCAGGAAGTCCGTTCTCAGTTAGAGACGAAAAAGCTCCAATTCCAGATTTATCAGAAATAAAAGGCAAATTACCACTTCTTGGAGTTTGTTATGGTGCTCAGCATTTAGCTCATTGCTTTGGTGGTGAAGTAATGGCATCAAACAAAAGAGAATATGGTCGTGCTAATTTAACTTCGGTTGATAATAGCTGTGCTCTTTTAAAAGGAATTAGCTTGAATTCTCAGGTTTGGATGTCGCATGGTGATACCATTGAAAGAATGCCTGCAAATTATAAAGTAACAGCAAGTACATCTGATGTAGAAAATGCTGCTTTTGCAATTGAAGGTGAAACAACTTATGGTATTCAATTCCATCCAGAGGTTTATCACAGTACCGAAGGTATTGTTTTATTAGAAAACTTTATTGTTGGCATTTGTGGATGTTCGCAAGATTGGACTCCAGATGCATTTGTTGAAACAACAGTTGCAGAATTAAAAGCCCAATTGGGTGATGAGCGTGTAATTCTTGGATTATCAGGTGGTGTTGATTCAACTGTTGCTGCTATGTTGTTGCATAAGGCAATTGGCAAAAACCTTTATTGTATTTTTGTTGACAATGGACTTTTGCGTAAGAATGAGTTTACAGATGTATTGAAAAAATACGAATCACTAGGTTTAAATGTAACTGGTGTTGATGCAGGAGAAAAGTTTATTTCTGCCTTGGCTGGTGTTACAGATCCTGAAAAGAAACGTAAGATTATTGGTAATGCATTTGTGGAAGTATTCGATGAAGAATCTCATAAAGTAGAAAATGCAAAATGGTTAGGTCAAGGAACAATTTATCCTGATGTAATCGAATCTGTTTCTGTTACAGGAGGTCCTTCTCAGACCATTAAGTCGCATCACAATGTAGGTGGTCTGCCTGATTATATGAAGCTTAAGGTAGTTGAACCTTTAAAACTTTTGTTTAAAGACGAAGTTCGAAGAGTAGGTCGTAGCATGGGATTAGAAGATAAGTTTATTAATCGTCATCCATTCCCAGGTCCTGGATTAGGTATTCGTATTCTTGGTGATATTACTGCTGAAAAAGTGAGAATTCTTCAAGAAGTTGATGATATTTTCATTTCAGGTTTGAAAGAAGATGGATTATATGATGATGTTTGGCAAGCAGGTGCTATGTTATTGCCAGTTCAATCGGTTGGAGTAATGGGAGATGAGCGTACCTATGAAAGTGTAGTAGCTCTTCGTGCTGTTGGTTCTACTGATGGAATGACAGCAGACTGGTCACATTTACCATATGAGTTTCTTGCTAAAACTTCTAACAAAATCATCAATAATGTAAAAGGTGTAAATAGAGTTGTTTACGATGTAAGCTCTAAACCACCAGCAACTATTGAGTGGGAATAAATTTGTAGAAAATAAGATATAGCGGTAGTACTTAAAAAGTGCTACCGTTTTTTATATCGTTTCAAATTGATCTTGGTTTGATAAGTAGAATTCTTTTGCAAGATCAATCTTATCATTCAACTCCTTCAATTTGCTTAGTGATTTCACCATATCTTCAGAGAGTATAATTTGTTCCAATTCAATAATAGTAGCTTTTGCCTCTAGCATTGAGAAATTGGCTAAAACTCCTTTTAATTTGTGAGCAGAATCTTTAGCTTTTTTATAATCTCCACTTTCTAAAGGAACTTGAATTTCTGAGATTCGAGATTCTTTAATGCTAAAAAATTTCTCAATAACCTCCTTAATAAAGGTTCGATTATTATCAACGCGAATAAAAAGCTCTTTAAAATCGATAATGGCAAGCTCTTTGTCTGTCTTTTGGGGTTCGCGAGGCAAATCAATTAATTTAAGAATTAACGATTTTAGATTCATTTCCTCGGGGAAATACAAAAGTTTATTTACCTTACATATATTATCCTCTTCTTCGGTTGAGGTTAAAATGAGTAGTTTGAATGATTTTGAATTAGAGTAGTAAGTTTTTAAAGACTCTAAAGTTTCATTTATATCTAAGGCCGTTTTATCGCCAAGTTTAAATTTAGAGATAATTAATTTGTATTCATTTGAAAGAAGCAATTCGGTTAACTCATCAAATGAATTGCATTTAGAAAAATTAATTCCAGGCAGAGATTCAATACTTAAAGAATAAGTAAATCCAATCAGTAATATATTGGCTTTATGTTTCATGTTTGTTGAATTCAATGCCCGTATTTCTTAAAAAAGATTGTATCTTTCGTCAAGTTCTGTAAAGTACAATCAATTTGCGCAAAATTTATTAAAAAGCATAATTTATATGAGTAGTTTGAAAAAATTTTTGAGGAATGGCTTTACGCTTTTATTCTTAAGTGTTTTTGCAATTGGAGGAACGCTTAGAGCTCAATCAGTAAAACAACAGGCAATAAAATATCAAAATTTATTGGCTCTAGTGGATGCATTTTATGTAGATACTGTAAATGTTGAGAAATTGACTGAAGATGCAATTATAAAAGTTCTGGCCGAGCTTGATCCTCACTCAATCTATATCAGCAAGGATGAGATTAAAGAGATGAATGAAGCCTTGCAAGGAAGTTTTAGTGGTATTGGAATTCAATTTAACTTGTTGCGTGATACTTTAATGGTGGTAGCAACAATCCCTGGAGGACCTTCAGAAAAGGTTGGGCTTCGTGCCGGCGATAGAATTCTGGAGATTGACAACGAAAATGTTGCGGCGATTGGCATGAAAAATACTGATGTGCATAAACGTTTGAGAGGTGAGAAGGGAACCATTGTAAATTTGAAGGTAAAGAGAAAGAAAGAAAAAGAGTTGCTAGAGTTTGTAATTACTCGCGATAAAATTCCAATTCAAAGTTTGGATGCAGCATATATGATTAACAAGCAGATTGGTTACATGAAGTTAAATCGATTTGCCCTCACGACTTCAGATGAGTTTTTAGAGGCTTTAACTAAGTTAAAAGCTCAAAAAATGAAAGATCTGATTCTCGATTTACGAGGTAATGGAGGAGGATTCATGACTGCAGCCATTGAAATGGTTGATCAGTTTATGGATGCGGAAAAGCTAATTGTATATACCAAAGGTTTATCAACTCCTAGAAGAGAGAATATTTCTACCGAAAAAGGAATTTTTAAAGAAGGAAGAGTTGTAATTCTTTTGGATGAAGGTTCCGCTTCGGCTTCTGAAATTGTATCAGGAGCAGTTCAAGATTGGGACAGAGGTGTAATTATTGGTCGAAGAACATTTGGAAAAGGATTGGTTCAAAGACAATTCCCACTTTCAGATGGTTCTATGATTCGATTAACTACGGCACATTATTATACTCCTACAGGAAGATGCATTCAAAAACCATACGAAAATGGTTTAAAAGATTATCATTTGGATATTTTGAACCGTTACAAATCTGGAGAAATGATTAATGCTGATAGTATTCATTTTCCTGATTCTTTAAAATACAGTACTTTGGTGAAGAAAAGAACTGTATATGGTGGCGGTGGAATTATGCCTGATATTTTTATTCCTATTGATACAACAGCAAACTATAAATATTTCAACTTATTGGTTCGTAAAAATGTGATTTACCCATATGTGGTGAACTATATGGATAAAAACTTTGAATCATTAAGAAAGAAGTATCCAAAATTTGATTCTTTCTCGAAGAATTTCAAAGTAAGCGATGAAATGATGGAAGAAATTGTTGCTTTGGGAGAAAAAGAAGGTATTGAGAAAAATGAAGAAGATTACAATGCAGTAGTGGACGATATAAAGTTGCATGTAAAAGCATTGCTGGCAAGAGATTTATGGGAAAGTTCAGAGTACTATAAAATCGTGAATAGCGAGAACGAATTTGTTCAAAAGGCCATTGAGGTACTCATAAATCCTAAATTATACGATACCGAATTGATTAGCGATTAATTGCTGATTATGAGCCGAAAGCATCGCTTTCGGCTTTTTTTTTGAATATCTGATTAAAAGCCTATGTTTTTAGGTGTTAAAGATTAATTTTGTAGCCGAAAATCGAATTAAAGACAAGTACTTTAAATTTGTTAAGAAATGACGTTTTCGATGATTCGATAATTGAAATAGTTTAGATGTAGATTTAAAAAGATGGTTGTGAAAACAGACTCGGGTAAATTCAGATTAATAGCAAAAACCTTTCATGGTTTAGAGGAAGTATTGTCTAATGAATTAGAACAATTAGGCGCAGAGGAGATTAGAATTTTAAAACGTGCGGTGAGCTTTGTGGGTGATAAAACGTTGCTATATAAAGCAAACTTGCATTTGAGAACAGCCACCCGAGTGATTAAACCAATTCACAAGTTTACAGCTCACGATACCGACGAGTTGTATAAAGGAATTCAGGAAATTGACTGGAGTGAGTACATCGGCAATAAAGATACTATTGCAATAGATAGTACAATTAGTTCGGATGACTTTAAACACTCAAAATTTGTTACTTACCGTGTAAAAGATGCTATTGTAGATCAATTCTTTTATGCAACAGGAGATCGTCCTTCGGTAAGAATGATGAATCCTACATTACGTGTTAACATTCATATCGATAGAAATACCTGTACAGTTTCGTTGGATAGCTCTGGAGAATCATTGCACAAAAGAGGATATCGAGTAGGAGAAACCGCAGCTCCTCTAAATGAAGTGCTGGCAGCAGGTCTAATTTTACTTTCAGGTTGGGATAAGAAATCTAATTTTATTGACCCAATGTGTGGATCGGGAACCATTTTAATAGAGGCTGCACTAATCGCTTACAATATTCCTCCTGGATTGTATCGCAAAGAGTTTGGATTCCAAAAATGGAAGGATTTCGATGAGGATTTGTGGGACGATATCTACAATGAAGAAACTGAGGTTGATTACGAAGGAAAAATTATTGGAGCTGATATCTCTGATAAAGCCATGGAAATTGCTGAAGAGAATATTCGTAATGCAGGTTTAAGAAGAAAAATTAAATTGAATGTAACTCCATTCCAACAGTTTGTGCCTCCCGTTGAAAAAGGACTTTTGATTACCAATCCACCTTATGGAGAGCGTTTAAGGCCTAAAGATTTAGAAGGATTGTATGCGATGATTGGGGAAAGGTTAAAACACAATTTTTCTGGTTATGATGCTTGGATATTGAGTTATGGTAAAGAGTGTTTTGATAGTGTTGGTTTACGACCATCAAGAAAAATTACTCTTTATAATGGTGCGCTTGAATGTAAATTTCAGAAATACACCATGTTCGAAGGTAAAAAGAAGGATAATTATAAGAAAGATAAATAGGAGCTAAGCCGGAAATTTGATCCTGCTTCACTTTTAACTCTGAGATAATTTGCTAATTTTGTTATTGAGTAACCCTAACCTTTATATTTATGAATTTTGACCTTAACCAATGGTATGAAGAAAAAATAGATGAAGATGCTATTTTTGATTACAAAGGCAGAATTGAAGATGAGGATGTTACTCGAATTCTAAATTCGATTGAGAGGATTCTTAAGGCAAAGGACGAGTCTCCAAAGATATTCAAGAAAATTTTTAATGTTTTAATAGAGCTGGTGCAAAATCTTCATCATCATGGAGAAGTTCCAGCTGATTTGAATGTCGATTACAACAAATTCGGAGTACTTATTTTAAGAGATGAAGGAATGCAATATCGCATTAGTGTTGGTAACTTCATAAAAATTGAAGGATTAAAACTAATTCGTGATAGAATTGACCAGATCAATACTTTGTCGTTGGAAGAAACCAAAAATTTATATCGAATTATATTAAGTAATGAGCAATTCTCCGAAAAAGGAGGTGGCGGTTTAGGAATGGTAGAGATTGCTAGAAAAAGTGGCAATAATATGGAATATCAATTTATTGATTATAATCCCGACTATTTATTCCTTTCTATTGATGTTGTAATATAAAACTTAAAGTATAACTTCCATGAATTCACTAGTTTTAGAAGGTAGCCCAAAAACTCCGAGTATTAATTTTGATGGAGAAAAAGGAACTTTTTTAATTGAAGGTCGTTCAATTCCAGAAAACTCGCTTGATTTTTACAAGCCCGTAATGGAGTGGCTGGATTCGTATATTAACGAGCCACAGGAAGAGACTAAAGTTTCTATTAGATTGGAGTATTTTAACACCAGTTCGTCGAAATGTATTTTGGATGTATTTAAGAAATTGGAAACTATTTTTAAACGAGGAAAAAAAGTGATCATCAATTGGCATTACGAAATGGATGATGAGGACATGTTGGAAGCTGGTGAAGATTATCAGTCTATTGTAAAGATTCCTTTCAATATGATTGAGGATGATGAATAAATTGTTATACAATTAGATATACAAAAAAACTGCAATCTTTTAGGTTGCAGTTTTTTGTATCATCCAATTCAGGTACTTATGAATTGTAACTTCTTTTCTTAATTCGATGTTCGAAAATACCCAAAACTTTTTTAAGCAAGCCCAAATACAATACAACGTATAAAACTATACTTGAACACCAAATAACAATAATGTTCACCCAATAAGTATCATAGTACTTACCAAACACGCACTTTTGTGGTGCATAAAAATGCGCTTTTAGAAATTTGCATTCAGGATCTCTATATATCGGATCAATCTTTTGATACAATCGATGGTTATACTCAATAATTCTTTCAATGTCGTTGCTGTTACGCACAAATTCGGTTAATCTTTCATTAGAGTATTCTTTTTTCATTTTAACAAACTCTTGTTTGTTGTTGTATTGTTTCTGAATTTCAACCAAATGTTCATCCTTTTTTCGGTTCGAAATATTATACAAATTAATGTAGTATCTATTCAGTTTGTCGAAATAGGTACGTAGGTTTTTAATCGTTAAATCATCTAATTTGATAGGTGATAGGTAATCCATTCTTTCAAAATGGAAGGCCAATTTTTCTAAATCTTCCAGAGATAATTCATTTCTTAATAAAACCAGATTAGATTCTAATTTTTCAAGCTTATCAGGTTGGTTTAAATATCTTTCACATTCGTTTAATTTGTTTTTAAGGATAGGTAGCCAATAATTTTTACGATAGTCAGCTTTGCTCATTAGCTTCTCGTAAACGTAGAAATTTGCATTAAATTTATTATTCTTAAACTGCTTTACAGCTAATGCTTCATAAGCCCATCGAGCTGTAATTATTTCTCCATACCACGGAATAGAGTTTGGAGCCGAGATGTTGGGGTTTAATTTATCGAACTTTACAATTATACCACTAAGAATTAACTGAGGAATCAGAATAAATGGAATTAGGATATAAATTGTAATAACCGTTTTAAAACTATCAGATATAATTAAACCAAGCATATTGGCAAAACACCAGGCGCTGAATAAGGCAAGCCAATATTCAAAAAACATCCCTTTGATTTCCAGTATGGAATTGCCTATAATGGTGAATAAGAATGCCTGAAAGGCTGAAATTGTAAATAGAATAACAATTTTCGATATCAAATATCCAGATTTACTGAGGTTTAAGAAACGTTCTCTTTTTAGTATTTTTCTATCCTTTATGATTTCTTCAGCACTTAAAGTTAAGCCAATAAAAAGGGCTACTATAACTGCCATGAACAGGTAAACTGGCATGTTGCTATTGTTGCTAAAAGTGTAGCCAAGTTCATTTCCTGCGTCAACATTATAATACTTGATAATATACGATAGAATTAATGCCAATAGAGGCGTCTCGAATAGGTTGATGAATAAATACTGACGATTGGCAAACTTTGAAATAACATCACGCTTGGTAAATACCCAAAACTGTTTTAATGCTGAAGGAATTTTAAAGCTTACTGGTGGTAATTCTTTCGTATCATTTATGTCTTTGCCATTCTTATTGTGATCTTTAAATCTTTGATACCATTGAACTGGTGAAACTTTTCTTATTTGAGTAGGATTACCATATTCATCGAGTACTTCCGACTCTACAATATTAAAGATCTGATCTGCATCAACATTACCACAAGAATTACATTCACTTTCGGTACGATTTGCTCTTAAAGTTTGCGATTTAAAATAGGTAATGGCATCCAAAGGATTTCCATTAAAGATAAGATACCCGCCAGTATCCAATATTAACAATCGATCGAACATTTTAAAAATATCCGAAGCTGGCTGATGAATTACCACAAAGATTAATTTGCCTTTTAAAGCTAGATTTTTCAGTAAATCCATAAGTTTGGCTGAATCTCTTGAAGATAATCCAGATGTTGGCTCATCAAGAAATAAAACCGATGGTTCGCGAATTAATTCCAGTGCAATATTCAATCTTTTGCGCTGTCCACCACTAATTTTTTTATCTAAAGGATTTCCTACTTTCAGATTACGAGCCTCATATAATCCTAAATCTTTTAAAAGTTTTAAAACCAATCTGATTAATTGAAAACTACTGTGCTTGTCAAAACAAAGTTTAGCATTATAGTATAGGTTTTCAAAAACGGTAAGCGATTCAATCAACAAATCATCCTGTGATACATGGCCAATTACACCTTCAAGTTTCGATTTATCGAAAGTAATATCATAACCATTAATTACAACATTTCCTTTGCCAGGTTCGGTTGATCCGTTTAAAACGTTTAATAAAGTTGTTTTACCTGAACCACTCGATCCAATAATTCCAACCATTTTGCCTGATTCTTCCTTGAACGAAAGGTCATGTACACCTATGTTATCCTCTTTGAATCGATATTCGATATTTTGAGCTTCAAAAACTACTCTTTTTTGTTTATTGTCACGATAAAATGTACCAACAATATCGCTAAAGTAAATGGGGTCGATTTTAGGATTACGAATGGATGAACCTTGACTTAGAACATGAACTCGTTTAGGATTTAAGGATTGTCCGTTCATGAATAATTCATCAATTCCTTTGAATCGCATCACAAACATATCTACTGTTTGTAATCTAAGAATTTTGATTTTACCAATTAATCCAGGCGAGTAGTAATGTTCCCCAATTTCATGGTTCGATTCGGAATTGCTTACTGTAAGTAATCTGCTTGATGGCTTAATCTCGGTAAAATCATTAAGTACAAAGTTTCGAAGCCTTTCATAGCCTTCCTTGGGCAGATTAAATGTATCGGCTACAGTTTCGACAAAGGCAAATTCTTGTTCAGTAATTTCATCTTCAGAATTTAAAAATTCGAGAAGTTGAATGAGTACAACAACCTTTTGTCTGATAATCAACTCTTCGTTAATTTCGGTACAAATGCGTAAAACACGTACTGAACTTGCCGAAGTGTATTTCTTTATTTTGGATTTTTTGTTTTTTCTTTTCTGATTCTCTTCGTAGTGCTTATCGTAAAGAACTAAATATTCATCGGCAGTTTCTTGATCAAGATGTTGCTTCAAATATTTAGATACCATTCTACGTCTATCAGTTGCTGAATTTTGTGGGTGTGCAATGATAGCAAAGAGTTGCATTAAAGCTTTTAGTATCCGTTCGCTCATAGAATGGTAGGGTTAATGTAGGTTGTCAGCCTTCTCAAGAGTAGTTGTTTAATTATTGCTTGAATCCAATTAACATTAATACGAAACCTGAACTTATATTTTTTTGGTTCAATTTAGCTTCGATTGTACAGTTCATTGAGTTTTCGAATTTAAAATCCCAGTAAGGAGAATATTTATGGTCTCGATTGGTGAAAATCAAATGGTTTTCCTGATCATAAATTGAAAAAATTACATTGCCTTCATCTTTACCTGTGGCACTAACAATTCTATAATGATTTCCTGCATAAAAAGTAGTATGAAATTCGGCAATTTCGCCACCGGATAACAAAGCTTTGTATTGTTGCCCATCCGATATGAATTCGGTTCCCAAATGCTTGGTACAATTCTTAAGAGTTACATCTGATTGAGCCTTTGTACTCAGTGCAAAAAAAGATAGTAAGAAAAATAGTATAATGGTATATTTAAGTCTCATAGGTAAAGATTTTCTCAGTTTATTTAATAATGTGTTCACGGATTATAGAAACTTTTTCTGTGATTTTAACTAACTGTTCCTTTTTCATGATCAATTCTGATTTGCTTTTTACGATAGTAAGCTTTTTATGCGAATCAGTAATAGGAGCTACATATTTGTATTGTTCCTCAATTTCATCAAATGTGTAGGCAAGGTCAATTAGTTTATCTACCAAGAAATAATAATCTTTTGATTCGTTGGAATAAGGAACAAGCAATTTAATAAGGTTTTCAAGTGGACGTTTCTGTTCCGAAATGCGATCTATTAATTCCTTGTTTGGTTTTTCTTTAATTTGCTGAGTTAACAAATAAACAGATTCAATCCATCCACCTGCTAAGATTAATGCACCGGTATCTTCGCGCTTATTTGCTTTTAAGTAGTTATCTATTTTGCGATAAGTATTACTAACAATTACCAAAAGTGAATCCCTGTTTTCAATATTGTTTTCAATTCTTTCAACAGTTGGTTTATCCATGGCGTTGTATAAACCAATTTCTTGCGATAAAATTTTAAGAACGGCAAAATAGCTTGCAGCATCCTGAGTTTGTTTGTAAATGTTGATATAACCTAAATCGGAACCATAAACACCAAAATTGATTGCTTTGCTAAAATTATCAATGTAATCACCCGATTTTTTAGTTGAGTTCAGTAAATCTTTGTTGTATGAGATTCCTGATTTTTCAAGCAATAATGAAATCTGATACGGTGATGGCAAGCTAAACAAGATGTTATTGTACTTAAAAATATTTCCTGTTTTTTCTACATCAGCCATAATTTCAGCTTCAGTTTCTTTTTTAATGGCTACTTCTTTGGTTGTGGTTTCAGAAGGCTGCAATATTAAAAATGTAGCAATTGCTGCAATTGCTATTAAAAATAGAAATTTAACACTGTTCGGGATTCTTTTCTTTGGCATTTCTTTTTTCTTTAATTAGTTGAACCAATTATGAAGAAAAAACACGATTTACTTAGCTGTTTTCAAACTGTTTGAAAACGATTAGTAATTTAATCTAGTAGTTTTTTCAACTTGATTTTTACAAATATCAAATCAATTGGCAGTCGTCCTGATTAATTTATTCTAACATTATTACTGTATTTATACTAAAAAGGATACATTTGAATGCAAAAAAAATTAAAAAGATATTTAACAACAAATTAAACAAGATGAAAAGAATATTCCTTTTAGTCTATTTATTAATTAATTGTGGGGTTTTCCTAAGCTTGGAGGCACAGACAAAAAAAATGTCTATGGAGGATGCTATTTTAGGGCAGTGGAGACAATTTTATCCAGAAAACTTGTCACAATTATCGTGGAGAGGAGATTTAAGTGAATACACTTATGTGAAAGAGAATAAAATTATGCTTGCAAAACCTGAAAACGAACCAAAGGTATTATTAAGTTTGGAAGAATTGAATGCAGGTTTAAAAGCAAATAAAATAGAATCATTGAAAAGAATGCCTCGTTTCTCATGGCAATCAGCAAATGTGATGGAATTCAACTTTCGAGGAGCTTTGATTCATTATGATTTTGTAGCAAAAAATGTATTGCTGAACCTGAAGGTAAATTCAAAAGCCGAAAACAAGAATTTTTGTGATGCATCAAATACTACAGCTTATACGATTGAAAACAATCTGTATATCGCAGGTAAAGATGGACAAGAGATTGCTGTAACTTCAGATGCAGATAAAAATATTGTAAATGGTCAGGCGGTTAGTAGAAGCGAATATGGAATTAGCGGAGGAATTTTTTGGTCTCCTAACGGAAAGCAATTGGCATTTTACAGAAAAAACGAAACCAATGTAACTTCTTTTCCTTTGGTTGATATCAACACGAGAGTGGGTGATTTAAGAGAGATTAAATATCCTATGGCAGGAATGGGCAGCGAAGTGGTTAGCTTGGGTGTTTACAATTTGAATACAAAGAAAACTTCATGGATCAAACCGGATGATTTCGGATCAGATCAATATTTGACCAATATTTCTTGGGGAGCTGATAACAAATACATTTACATTCAGGTATTGAATCGTGCTTCGAATCATGCCAAATTGAATAAATACGAAGCTGAAACAGGTAAGTTTGTAACCACTTTATTTGAAGAGAAAGATGATCGTTGGGTTGAACCATCGCACAAATTGGTATTCCTGAAGAACAAGCCAAATTTGTTCATTTATCAAACCAACAACCGTCATGGATTTAATCATGCTTATTTGTACAATACGGAAGGAAAGTTGATTAAACAATTAACTTTCGGAGATTGGGAAATTACTGAAATACTAGGTTTCGATAAAGGCGAAAAGTACATGTTCTATGTATCTACCGAAGTAAGTCCGATAGATAGACATGCTTACAAGTTGAACTTGAAAACTGGTAAAAGATATAGATTAACCAAAGATGAAGGCTATCACAGCGTACAGGTAAGTGCCGATGGAAAATACATTTTGGACAATTACAGTAGTCTTAACATACCAAGAATTATAAATGTAGCTGATACCAGAGGGAAATTCGTAAAAGAATTGGTGAAGGCAGAAAACAAATTGAAGGATTACAATTTGGGCGAAATTTCATTGGGAACGATTAAATCTGCTGATGGAGTTACCGACCTTCATTATAGAATGGTTAAACCAGCTGATTTCGATCCGAATAAAAAATATCCGGTTGTGGTATATGTTTATGGAGGTCCGCATGCTCAGTTGGTTACCAACAGATACATGGGAGGCTCACGTTTGTGGGAACAATATATGGCTCAAAATGGATACTTACTTTATATTTTGGACAACAGAGGCTCAGCAAACAGAGGTAAAGAATTTGAAGCTGTGATTCATCGCCAGTGTGGACAACCAGAAATGGCTGATCAAATGAAAGGTGTTGAGTTTTTAAAATCATTGCCATATGTTGATGCCGATAAAATTGGTGTACACGGATGGAGTTATGGTGGTTTCATGACCATTTCGTTAATTACGAATTATCCAGACGTATTTAAAGTTGCTGTTGCCGGAGGACCGGTAATCGATTGGAAATGGTACGAGGCAATGTATGGTGAACGCTATATGGATACTCCTGATGAAAACCCTGAAGGATATGCAAAGACTTCCTTAATCGCGAAAGCGAAAGATTTAAAAGGAAAACTTTTAATTTGCCAGGGAGCCATTGATCCAACCGTTTTGTGGCAGCATAGCTTGAATTTCATTCGCGAATGTATCAAGAATAATGTTCAAGTTGATTACTTCCCATATCCAAGAGCAGAACACAATGTTCGAGGTCGAGATCGAATTCACTTAAAGCAGAAAGTCAGCAATTATTTTGATGATTATCTGAAATAAAAGAACTAATTTTCGCCGGCTTCAATTTAAGAAGCCGGCTTTTTTATTTTATAGAGTTTTAGCGTGAAAATACAAACTGATTATAGAAACATTTGGAAGATTGCCTATCCCATTATTTTGGGTTCTGTGGCGCAGAATATCATTGCCTTAACCGATACTGCTTTTTTGGGACACCTAAGTGAAGTAGCATTAGGAGCTGCAGCCATTGCTACCATTTTCTATTTTGCCGTGGTGATGCTTGGTTGGGGATTTGGTTTGGGTACCCAAATTGTTATTGCACGTAGGTACGGCGAAGGCAACTATGAAAGAGTAGGAAAAACTTTTGATCATGCTTTGTATTTTCTGTTGATTCTGGCCATACTTTTATTAGGGTTTATGCAGATTCAAGCCCCTCCAATTCTGAAGGGGATCGTTCAATCAGATGCCATTTTTCAAGCAAGTACCGATTACATTTCTGTGCGCGCTTGGGGGATTTTATTCGCCTGCATCAATTTGTTGTTCAGGGCATTTTATATTGGAATTGCCAAGACCAAAGTGATCAGCTGGAGTACCGCCTTTATGGCAATCGTGAATATCTTTTTCGATTATGCTTTAATATTCGGCGAGTTTGGTTTTCCAGAAATGGGTATTAAAGGAGCAGCATTGGCATCGGTTATTGCAGAAGCTTGTGTGCTAGTGTTTTTTCTGGTTTATACTTTTAGAAAAACTCCAATAAAAAAATACCAACTGTTTGCTTTTCCAAAGGTGGATAGGGAACTATATTCACGATTGCTAAAAGTATCTTTTCCAATGATGATACAAAATTTCCTGGCACTTTCATGCTGGTTTGTATTCTTTTTATTGGTTGAGAAAATGGGAGAGAGGGAATTGGCTATCTCCAACATTATCAGAAGTATATATGTACTGATTATGGTTCCTGTATGGGCATTTGCATCAGCTGCAAATACCTTGGTGAGTCAAGTGTTAGGCGAAGGAGAACCCAAGGAGGTAATGCCGGTTATTTTCAGAACCATAAAATTATCGTTTTTAGCTGTTTTGACTTTGGTTGGGATGAGTTTAATCAGTCCGGAATTGGTAATATCGATTTACACAGAAGAACCTGGTTTGATTTTAGAAACCAAACCTGTTTTGTATGTGATTTTTGGTGCCGCTTTATTATTTCCTATCGCGATTACCTTGTTTCAGGGCGTTTCAGGAACAGGCAATACTTTTCATGCCATGCTCATTGAAATTGTGGTGCTGGTATGTTATCTGGGAGGGGTTTATTTGCTGATTGAAGTATTCCAACTATCTATTTCCGGCGTTTGGGTATCGGAGTATTTTTATGCTGGCTTTTTGGCTTTTGGATCTTGGTTGTATTTAAGATTTGCCAACTGGAAAGAAAGTAGGATTTAAGCTTGAACAATCTATTCATATGGAACAACATCAGGCTGACCGACTTTAAAATCATTAAATCGAGGACGTTCTTCGCCTGATAAACGGAAGGCCGTAGACTGAAAATCGCTTGGAGCTTTTGGATAAAATGCCAAACGTAGCTGTATGGTTTTGAATACAAGGTTTTCATTGTGTAATCGCACACCAAAACCTAATCCGTAGTAATAATCACCTTTAAAAATGTGTTTCTGATTACTGCCAATAACTCCAAGATCTCCAAATGTATAGAAGGCAAATTTAAAACCACCTAGCATGTATGGTGTAAAAGCTACGCTTTCCAAATTTAAGCTCAATTTTTGGTTTCCGATGACTTCTTTACTTTTAAATCCACGAATGCCGTGTTTGTTATTAATCGTGATAAATTCTTCAGGAAATCTTCGGATACCTAAGGTGTATTTTAAATCTCCAAAATTACGGAATCTCAATGCTCCCAATTTTCGAATTCGACTGAAGAATTTCGATTGGGCGATTAAGCTTCCCTGTTCAAAACGTTTTGAATTGAAAAATCCACCAATAGCTAAGCGATTAAAAAGGTAACTTCTTGTTTTACTAACATAGCTTGCTTTCTGAAAATCAAAACCCAAATATAAACGGTGTGAGTATTCTCGATCTTCGTATCCAAAATTCATTTGCGTTAAAAATCCATAAGGAATATCCTCGGTTCTACCAAAATTATAGATCAGGTTACTTTTGTAATATTGTGTTTGACTAATACTGATCCCGCCAAGGTACAGGATGTTATTGTGGAAAAATTGATTTAGTTCAGGACCAGTTTCCGGCCTTTCAAAAAACTTTCTACTGGCAATTCTTCCTGTGAAGTACATCTTTCGTCTGGCAAATAAATTTTTAGAGTCTAGTTTTATCGAAGTTCCATACCATAGATTCCCATAATTAAAATCCAGAGGTACTTCGTTCCGAATCGGATCGTCGTCCATGATTTTGTCTGAACGCATGGTTTTAGATAAGCTCAACCCACCAGCTCTTTTGGTGTTGTAGGTTTCAAAATCTCGTTCAAAATCAATTCCAATTACTGATTTTTCATATGTATTTTCGTAGATTAAACTGGCGTCAATAAAACTTCTTTTGATATTACGAATTGTGTATCTCCCTGAATATCCAAACTTTTGATCTTCATTACTATCGTAATGGAATTTATTGCTGAATTCATGGCCAATGCCGTATAGGTTTCGGCTGTAAATTTCGAACTCAGTAGATAAATTTGAACCAAGATCCACGTCAATCCCCCAGGAAAACTGATCTTTTACCCATAGTTGTATATCCACAAATTTATTTGAGCCTTTTACAGGTATAACCCTAAAGAATGCATCTTTAATATAGTTTAGTTGTCTAATCAACCTTTCATTGTCAGCAAGTGTATAAGCATCCAGTTTATCTCCTTCTTTTAGATGTAACATTTTTTTTAAATGTCCACGTCTACTGGTATGGTGAAGGTCGTTACCTGCTCTTTCTATCCAGCTATTGGCAACTTTCGTAGTATCGTGCAGGCTAGAACCGAAAGGCTCAAGAACTCTTACCTCAATATTTCTGATTGTTTTCCCCTGGTAAATAACAAAGGCAGTTTCACTACGTTCTGTTTTTATGGTATCGGTAGGAGAAATTTTATCGGGAGCTACAAAAAATAATTTGTAAAGCTCTTTGGTAAATTTACGTTTATAAGCTCCTCGTTGTATTGCATGATAGAATTTGCTTCCGCTTTTATGAGAATCCTTTTTTCGTTCGCTTACTGTATCCATTAAAAATACGATAGTATCGCGTGAAATGATTATGGTACTATCGGGTAAATCTATATTTTTAGTGGGTTTTACAAGGCTGTCTTTGGGAATGTTCTGCTGTGCATTTGCAGAATAAAAATAGCTCAATAGGATGACTATTAATAAACAATATGTAGCTGAACTTCGAATAGTATTTTATTTTCTACGGTTATACACTATTCTCAAAGATAAATAAATTGAGATTCTCTCGAAGGATCTATCAAGAATTATACCTTAAAAGAAATTATTCCTAGTTTATTTATGAATGGTTGATAGCTTATTACAAATGGTGTTCGTTTTTTCCTCTGGCCAACTCCATTTTCCATCTTTTCTGAGTTCCGCAGATAGAATCTTTCCTTTAAATATTTCCAAAGTTTGAGTTGCTGCACCAAAACCAAATCGTTTCATGCTCAATTTATAATTTAGTTTGGAGTAGGGAATCTTTTCTTTTCCTCTGACGAAAATGAAATAGTAATACTGTATGTGCAACTCTTGATTTTGATCATCAAAAGATATGGATGTAATAATTCTATTGCGTTTAAGCAATAATAAGAGTGAATACATTACAATTATAGCAGAGAAATAAACAAATTTAAATCCTACAAAGAATAGAAGTATAACCACAAGTAAAAACAAAAGCGACAATTCTTTTCTAATTCGGTCCCAAAGGGTATATGATTCTTTAGATAATTCAAAAGTTTCCATGCTCAATTTTTTTGCATAGTTAGCAAAATAGCTGGCATTTATCAATACTTGCAGTTTAAAAATAAATTTATCTACTAAATTTTTAGTATATAAATTTGTCTACTAAAAATTTAGTACTAAGTTTGTAGTAGATTAATCTAAAAGTAAATGTTAAGATGAAGGAGTTGACCAAAGCTGAAGAACAAGTGATGCAGATATTATGGGAATTAAAAAAAGCCAATGTAAGAGAGGTGGTTTCAAACTTTCCAGATCCAAAGCCCGCATATACAACTGTTGCAACAGTGATGAATGCACTAGAAAAGAAGGGATTTGCTGATAAAATTCCAGCTGGAAAATCACATTTGTTTGCGGTTAAAATTTCGAAAGAAGATTATTCAGGTTTTAAAGCTGGGGCTTTGGTAAAAAATTATTTTAATGGCTCATTTTCTCGAATGGCATCTTTTTTTGCAAAGGATAATAAGCTAAGCATTCAGGAGTTGGAAGAGATGATAAAGATAGCCAAAGAACAAATTGAGAAGGAGAAATAGATATGAATGAATTCTTCCATTATTTAATGCAGTCCTCAGGAATTCTGGCAGTTTTTTACGTCTTGTATTTCCTGTTTTTAAGAAACGAAAGGTTTTTTACCGAAATCAGGTGGTTTCTAATGATGAGTATTGTTCTGGCAGCTTTTCTACCTCTTGTAAAAATACCATATACAGTGCTTGTTGAAACTTCACAGGTAAATGTTTCAAGTGACTTATCTGTTGGTGAATGGATAGCTGGATCAATGCCAGAGTCCTTGTCCGAAAATAAAACGTTTTACAGCATACCTCAGATTTTAATGGGATTCTATTTAATGGTTTCCTTGGTGTTGTTGATGAGAAGCAGCATAAAGGTTTGGCAGATATGGAGCATGATTAAAGGAAAGGAGTTTATAGTGAAAGACAACTGTAAAGTAATACTCCTTGATGAGAAAATACCTGCATTTAGCTTCTTTGGATATGTTGTGATCAACAGGGAAGAGTTCGAAAATGAAGACTTAAGAAATATATTTATACATGAAAAAGTTCATGCACTTCAAAAGCACTGGATCGATCTGCTTTTGGTGGAAATTCTAAGCATCATATTTTGGTTTAATCCATTTGTATGGCTTTTTCAAATCGCAATAAAACAAACGCATGAATTATTGGCTGATGATGAAGTTATAGCGCGCGGCTTTAGCATTGGACAGTATCAGGCACTATTAATTAATCAACTAATGGGAGCCGAAGTGGTTGGTTTAGCCAACAACTTAAATTATTCCATTAATAAAAAAAGAATGATTATGATGTCAAAAGATAAAAGTTCAAAAAATAGGCGCTTTAAGTTACTAGTTATGCTACCAGTAATTTTAGCAGTAGTAATCTTTAATTTAAAAATTGAGAAAGTATATGCCGATTCTCCTGTAGTTACAGAAGTATCTAATCAGGAGAAAGTGAAAATAACAGGAGTTGTTCTTGCAAGTGATGGTAAACCTATTCCTGGTGCAACTGTAATTGTTGAAGGAACAACTTATGGTACAGTCGCGAATCGTTATGGTAAATTTGAAATTAGTGCTGCAAAAAGTGCAAGCATAAATGTGTCGTTCGTGGCTTTACAAACAAAGAATATAGCGGTTAAAGACTTTGTATTGAAAGGAAAAACAACGGAAAAAGGTTACTTTCTAAAAATAGCTCTTGATAAGGAAAGTGATGTGACTAAGGAGGATAATAAGTTTAGCGAAACGAATTTGAAACGCAAGTCGCCTAAAAAGTACAAAGGAGAACATGTTTATGTAATTGTAGAGGAAATGCCGGAGTTTCCAGGTGGGCATGAAAATATTCAAATATATTTGAAGCAAAAAATTAGTGAATTAGACCCCAAATACATTACAGGACAGAGGTGTTTCGTGACCTTTATTATAACGAAAGAAGGCAAAATTGATAATGTACGTATGACAAGAGGATCCGGAAATAAAGAAGTTGATGCAATTGCATTGGAACTAGTAAAAGGTATGCCAATATGGAGTCCGGGAAAAGAAAAAGGAAAGCCAGTTCATTGTTCCTATACGGTTCCTATTACTTTTAAATCCTAAAAAAATATGGGGGAGTCCAAAAAGTTGAACATTATTGTTATTCTTAGCGTAATTAAGAGTCTCTGGATTTGAGAATAAAATATTTCAATATGATACCACAAGCTTGGCACTTACTTTTTGGACATCCTTTTTTTATTTCGCATTGTATCTAAAACAATCGGTTGTATGATCGTTAACCATACCAGTTGCCTGCATAAAAGCATAGCAAATGGTTGGCCCCACAAAATTAAAACCTCGCTTTTTTAAATCCTTACTCATGGCAGTAGCTTCATCGGTAAGTGCGGGTACTTCAGACAAGTTTTTCCATACATTTTTAATGGTTTTGCCACCTGTAAAACTCCAAATGTACTTGTCGAAACTGCCAAACTCTTTTTGAACTTTAAGAAAAGCCTTGGCATTTTTTATGGCCGAATTAATTTTCAATTTATTTCGGATGATGCCTTCATTTTGCAGTAGTTCATCCACCTTTTTTTGATCGTATTTGGCCACAATATTCGGATCGAAATTATCAAAAGCCTTGCGGTAGTTTTCTCTTTTTCGAAGTACAGTAATCCAACTTAAACCCGCCTGAGCTCCTTCTAAAATCAAGAATTCAAATAGCATTTGATCATCATGGAGCGGCACGCCCCATTCATTATCGTGATAGTCGCAATATAGTGGATCGTTGCCTGCCCACTCGCATCTTATTTTTCCCATTTCTGTTGTTTTTAAGAATCAGCTAAAGATAGAAAGAGATTTTAAGGATATAAATTAGGCAAAAGGGAAAAATCGACAAGTTTTTATAAATTGTTTCAGTTGGGAATGCTGAAAGTTCAGATTAGAGAACCGGTTAAAGGCAGAATAATACCAAATAGTACAATGCAAAAAGTGCTGTTATACACAATAAGATCTGTGTGAACAGCACTTTTTTAGAATAATATCGAAATGTTTTTTTGTTTAGAACTCTAGTTCCATTGCAAAATCAACAGCGACTTTTTTACCACGTTGAGAACCAGGTTTCCAAGCCTCCATTTTCGAAGCAATAATTTTTGCAGCTTCGGCTGCTACCTCATTCGATTTTTTAAGGATTTGAATATTGTTTACTTCTCCTTTAGGGTTTACAGTAAAACCAACAGTAGCATTTCCTTTTAACGTTTTACCTTCGAAGAAGAAACTCTCCTTGATATTCGCAGATTGTTTTTTTACATGTTGTGCCAGTCCATAAAATCCCTGTGGATATTGTGGCATTTCCTCTACAATATAAAATACAAGTTCGTCAGAATCTTTTGGAGTTTCAGGAGCTGGTGGTGGCGGTGGCGGAGGAACGTCTCCAGCCTTTTTAAGATCATTAGCTGAAATGCCAATCACTTCTCGTTTCATGGTGAAATTCACCTCCATAGGCTTATTGGTTTCAGGAAGAGAACCTTTGGTGGCATGCGTTTGGTAACCAACAAAAGAAGCTACAAATGCAACTTTAGATCCTGCAGGTATTTCAATTTCATACTTTCCTTGTCTGTCAGCAACCGTTCCTAAAGTACTACCTTTTAATACCACAGAAGTTCCCGGCATAGGATTTCCATTCACATCTTTTACGGTACCAGAAACTTTAATTGCTTTTTGCTGGTCTTTTTTATCATCAGAATCAACAGCTTCCATGATAAAATCATGCTTTAAATAATCAGAACCTGATTCATGAGATAAGGAGTTGGATTTTTGTTCATACCCAGGATGTATGGCAATTAAACCTCCATTTTCACCTACTGGCTTTTCAAATTCATATTTACCATCTGCATCAGTAATGGTTCCCATTGTACTTCCTTTTAGTATAATGGAGGCACCCTGAATAGGATTTCCATTCTCATCCTTTACTGTACCTTTAATTCTAGCAGGAACTTTTTTGCTTGTTTTAGGCTTTTCAACATTAGAAAGTGTATTGATATTTCCTTTCTTGTTTTTCACCTTAAAAGGAACCTTAGAATCACTAACATCAAATTTTGTTTCATCATTCTTTTTTACCTCTCCTTTGTTCTTTTTAGATTTCACAGGATAAGTAAGAGTTGTTCCTCCTGGAATTGTAACTATAGTACCATCAGTTAAATTGTGTTCCAATTCTTTGTTGTCAGGAACAATAACCGTTTTGGTTTCATTCTTTTTTTGTCCCTGTGCTTGCACCTTGTATTCAGGCTGAGCAAACGAGTACATCAATAATGCCAATACCGGCAGAAGCCAAATCATTCGGTACAATTTTCGCTTCGAACATTTTTCTTTCGTCATCATTTTAAATCGGGTTGGGCCGAGGGCAAAATTCAGATGATTGGCCATGCCAATAACTTTTGTGCCCATTAGCTGGTTAATTAATAAAGCCTGATACCTGACTGGTGATTGGCCCCGGGATAATACACCTTTGTCGGCCAGGTATTCATGGTTTTGTTTAATAGCACGTTCAAACAGCCAAATAAATGGGTTGAACCAAAAAAACACTGTTAACAGCTCTATAATGAACAAATCGATCCAATGACGCTCTTGAATGTGCACTTTTTCATGAGTTAAAATGTCATTTATCTCGTTTTGTTTAAAATATTCGGGATGAATTAAAATCCTGTTAAAGAATGAGAATGGCATTTTGTAAACCGTATTCTCATGCAACAGGTAATCGTCTATTTTCTTAGGAGTAGTTCTAAAAATAATCTGTATGGGTTTCCACGATTGAATCAGCAATCGAAGAAGAACCAAGGCAAAACCTATACTGTATACTGCCAATAGAATTCCCCAAATACTGATTGAGGAATCTTCAGGCTGCTGAACGATGGTGTTTGCAACATCACGCTGAAACTGATCCGCATATTCAGAGCTTTGCATTACTGCTGGAGCTTGCATTAACACTTCATACTTAAGGGGAAATGCTGCACAGATTATGGCCAGAACCACACTTGCCAGTAGAAAATATCGATTGGCCTTAAAGTGGGTTAAATTGCGTAACAACAACCAGTACAGAACATACATGATGCCTATGCTGACCGATGCTTTTATCAGAAAGTCAAAATAAACATTCATACTATTCGTTTTTATCGTGATCTTGTTTCATTTCCTCTTCGGCTTGTTTCATGATATTTTCCAAGTCGGAGATATCCAAATCGTTTTCGCGGGCAAAAAAGCTTGCCATTTTCGGAAACGAACCATTAAAGTAGTTTCGTAAGAGCGACGAGAATTGTACTTTGGTATAATCAGTTTTACTTACCATAGGAGTAAACACCTTTGTGTTTCCTACCTTACGATGTTTTACAAATCCTTTCTTTTCCAACACACTTAATACGGTTGCTACAGTGGTGTATGCAGGTTTCGAATCTTTAAAATTTTCGATTACTTCTTTTACAGTACCATCTTGTAACTGCCATAAAATCTGCATGATTTGCTCTTCTGCTTTGGTAAGTGATTTGATATCCATATACAATTTCGATTATAATTCTACTACAAATATAGTAGAATGGTTTTTAAATCCTACTATTTTTATAGTAAAAGTTCTATTTTAGTAGTAAGAAAAAGTCAAACGGTCTAATAGTCGAGCAGTTAAACCGTCCAATTAAGCACTTTTTTTTCCTGTGTCACTTGGAAGGTGGAAAAGTAGAAAAGTAGAATGGTAGAAAAGTAGAATGGTTTAATTATGTATAGGGGTGATTAGAGAATTTTGCTCTGTAGGAGCAATATCTTTGTAGCCCAAGGTAAATGAGTGAAACGAATGCCACCCTGGGTAATGATGATTAGTTTAATTGTCGCGACTTGGTTCGTTATTACATCTTTTGGGTTTCTCGCGACATGTAAAGTTCAACAGTCGAATGGTCAAAACGTCCAATTAGGTACTTTCTTTTCCTTTGTCACTTGGCTTTAGCCAGTGACTTGAAAGAATAGTAAAAGTGGAGCTTCGACTCCGCTCAGCTACCTAAAAGTGGAATAGTAGAAAGGTAGAATAGTGCAAAAGTCAAACAGGCGAATGAATGTGTTACAGATAGATGGAAAATCAGGCGATTCAAATCAAAACAATTATTCATTACACATTGCTAATTATTAATTAAAAAAGGGACACCAATAGGCATCCCTTTATCAATATCTATAATCGTAAATCTTATTTTTTCTTTTCAACCACTTCAACCAGATTGATATCGAAAATTAAGGTTTCGTTTGGGCCAATTTTTTGGTTCCCATTTTCACCGTAAGCCAAATTACCAGGAATGTACAATCTCCATTCCGATCCTTCAGGCATTAACTGTAGCGCTTCGGTCCAACCTTTAATTACAAGGTTTACACCAAAAGCAGTAGTATCGCCACGCTCTTTCGAGCTATCGAAAACCGTACCATCGATTAAAGTTCCGTGGTAAACACATTTAACTCTATCGGTTAACTTGGCAATTTTACCCGTACCTTCTTTAATAATTTCGTATTGTAAGCCACTTTCGGTTTCGATTACTCCTTCGCGAGCTTTATTTTCTTCTAAAAACTTTTTCCCTTTGGCCAGGTTGGCTTTTCCTTCCTCTTTTTTAAGAGAGTCTTTTTTGGTTTTTACTTCTTTAAAAATTTTGTTTAAATACATATCGGCACTCATTTTTGTGAAATACGATTTGCCATATGCCAACTCGTTCAGAAATCCTTTGTAAAAAATATCCTCGTTTAAGCCTTCGAACTGATTTTTTCTGAACTCCACATATCTTTCCGATAGTTTTGTTTTTGCAACAGCTTTGGCAAACTCAACCATAGCGGCAGTATCCATTTGGAAAGGCACGCGTTCGAAACTTTGCTTGTAGTTATTCGCTTCGATATAACCCAATGCATAGCTTACACTATCCACACTGTTCTTAAACTTTAATTTACCCGATCGAGGTACTTTATTACATGCACTAAAAATTACAATAACAGCTAAAAAAGCAAGAATGATACTACTTCTTTTCATGTGTTTAAATTTTATTTAGGGATTAAAACTTGAATTTTTATTCGCCGTCTTTTTTCGAGGGAATCAAGGTGATGCTTCTCTTTTTAACAGCGTAGCGAATTTACAATTTTGAGCGAAAATTTAAAAATTCACATGCAATGCTCTTTGGGTATGAGTTATATTTTAAGATTTTTTAACATTATAGTGTTAATTAAAATGTTTAGCTTTAACTATACTATTGTAAAGTAAGGAGTATCAATAAAATTCTTTATTCGATGGTACCAAGCGCACAAACAATATTGCCTGCGGACAATGTTGTATACAAACCACCCTCTCATTACTTCTTTACACAGAAGTTACTACAACAAACATTTATAAAACTAAAACTTGTTACAAAATGAGTAATACTGATCATTTAACAGCTTTGAAAGAAAAGATTCAGGCTGTGGAAGATGAAAGTATAGTGGCAATTACAATGCCCGTAAACATTTATTTGCAGGAAGCAGAAGATATGGCTCGATGTGCCAGAATCGATATTGCAGAACTTGCCACAATAAATGTTACCGAAGTACAAATTGACGATTTGCAGGCCAGAATTGGTGCATGTCGCGAAGTACAGTCATTATGGGTAGAGGACCAACACAAGGCCAATCAGGCCGAGGATTCGTGGGCCGATATTCAGGAGAAAGCCAATGAATTGAAATCGGAACTGATTCATACCTTTCGATATGCATATCGTAAGGATGAGAATTTAATGTCTGCAATTGCCGATATTGCCGAAGGTAGTACAAACCCCTAACTGCCGCAAGTCTGTGACTTGTGGTAATAACAAAAAATACCAATGAGTCGAAATTATAAATTTAGAGATCAAGAAAGTAGGTATTTCATAAGTTTTGCTACGGTACATTGGATAGATGTATTTGTTAGGCCACAGTATAAGGACATACTTGTGGATAGTATAAATTATTGTATTAAAAATAAGGGGTTAATAGTATATGGTTGGGTAATTATGACCAGTCATGTGCATATGATCATTGGCACTAAACAAGATAAGATGCAGGATATTGTTCGAGATCTAAAAAAATATACCTCAAAGGAGATCATTAAGGCTATTCGAGAGAATCCAAGAGAAAGCCGTAAAGATTGGATGTTGTGGATGTTTGAGCGAGCAGGAAAGAAAAATGGGAACAACAAAAACATTCAGTTTTGGCAACAGAACAATAATCCTATTGAATTATCGGATAATAAGATTTTAGATCAGAAACTAAATTATTTACACAATAATCCCGTGGAAGAAGGATTTGTTGTTGAATGTCACGAATACAAGTATAGTAGCGCAATTGATTATGCCGATGGGACAGGATTAATAGATATTGTGCTGGTATAGCGTTGTTATAGCCACAAGTCACAGACTTGCGGTAGTAATGGGCAAGATGGAATGAAAGAAAATTTGAAACATATTCGATTGGTAGAAAAGAACTAGATGGTTTAAATTAGTAGAATCAATAAAATTCATTAGCATGATACCAAAAGCAATTACCCCAAAAAACCAAATTACCTACCTGATTACCTTAATCGGTATCGTATACCTATCCATGGCCTGTACCGATGAAAAATTGGTGTACAATGCCTTGGATGAGGCCTACAAATCGCTGCAGGGAGAGTGGCAGTGGATAAAAACCGAAAGTCCACGCACACGAAGCGAATTTACGCCCGAATCAGAAGGATACCAGGAAAAGATTGTATTCAAAACCAACGATACGGTGGAGTATTACAGAGATGAGGTGTTGAGTCACAAGTATCCATACCTGCTAAAGTACAGAATCGATAACTCGATGGATGCCAATAGTGATTCTACATTGGTTTTGGTCATCAATAAGGGAACGGAATCCTATTTTTCTACCGAAAATGATACCTTAATCATCAACCAATCCTATGTGGATGGACCTGTTACTTACTATGAACGTAAAAAGTAATGAATGGAATACTACTATAATTTTTAACAGCCCCAAAACGAAGAAAAATTAACAAACCCAAATTATAAAACTTAACCCCCTAAAACTATGACAAGAGAAGAGCAATTGGTACTATGCAAGCAGTGTACAAACCGAAAAATGGATTTACAACAAGGATTGGTTTGTACCTTAACCAATGAGCATGCTAATTTCGAGAATGAATGTCCAAACTTTAGTTCCGATCCGGAAGTGGAATTGACAAACATACAAACGGAAGTGGATGAAAATGGAGAGGTGATCATTCATTTAACCGAAGAACAAGTTGAAAAATTACGCATGGAACAGAACCTGCCAATGGCAATTGTTGCTGGATCATTTGTTGGAATTGTTGGTGCCATATTGTGGGGAATGATTACGGTAGCAACCAATTATCAAATTGGTTATATGGCTTTGGCAATTGGCGCTGGAGTAGGTTTCTCGATGCGTTATACAGGAAAAGGTATGGATCAGGTATTTGGTATATCTGGAGGAATAATTGCGATTTTGAGTTGTGTGTTGGGTAACTTTTTTAGCATAATTGGCTATGTAGCCAACGCCGAGGGATTAACGCTTATGCAAACATTGGTAATGTTTGACTACTCGTTAACTTTGGATGTAATGATGGAAACATTTAGTGTAATGGATATTCTATTTTATGGTATTGCAGGCTACGAAGGATATAAATTTGCTTTTCGTAAGATCACTGAAGAACAATTGGCTGAATTATAAAACAGAAAGCTATGAATGATATTAGCATTTTCCCCGACAAAGCCATAAAGCCCACATTAAATGATGTGGGCGATCAATTAGGCGATTTGTATCCCTTGTGGGAACGGATTTACAATTTGGTTTACGAGAAATACCCTAATGCAACAGAGGAATGGAACTATCCTGGTAAAAACTATGGATGGAGCTTTCGCATAAAAGATAAGAAAAGAGCCATTCTCTACTTTTTACCAAGAGAGAATCGCTTTTTGGTAGCTTTTGTTTTCGGACAAAAAGCTTATGATGAAATTATGCAGACAGATATTGCTGAAAGCATTAAAACAGACCTTTCGAATGCGAAGAAATATGCCGAAGGCAGAGGTGTAAGAATTGAAATTACCGATGAATCTCAACTAAGGGATATTGAGAAGTTGATCGAGATTAAGTTGAAGTATTGAATAAGATTTCTTTAGCTATTTAGAATAAAGGAGTAAATAAAAATTTGCATATGACGAATAAGGATAACACTCCAATAATTACAGAACAAAGCTTCACCAAAAGCAAAGAACAAGTTTGGAAGGCCATAACCGACCCCAATGAAATGCGAAAATGGTTCTTTGCTGAGATGCCAAATCATAAGGCAGAAGTTGGTTTTACTACCCAATTTAATGTGGATGCTGGAGAAAGTGAGTTTATGCACCTGTGGAAAGTTTGCGAAGTGGTTCCAAACGAGAAATTGGTTTGCCAATGGGAATATGAAGGATATGATGGGCTTGCCATGGTAACTTATGAACTATTCGAAGAAAATGAAGGCTGCAAAATTAGAGTGACAGCCGTCGGAATAGAAACTTTCTCTAATGATGTTCCCGAATTCAGACGTGAAAGTTGTGAAGGTGGTTGGAAGTATTTTATCAACCAGAGATTAAAGGAGTATTTGGAGAAATGATGAAGCTGGTAAAATATTTGAGTCGATTTATAATATTCGTCCTTCTAACCATTATAACGCAAATAGGCGGATTGATCTATTTAATTAGTGTCATTTTAAACAATAAGATTAGACTATCTTTTTGGGGTAAAAGGCTGGTGATTTTTATAGTTTTATATGTCACAGCAAGCTTTCTGATTGTTCCATTTGTTGCCCCATGGTTTGGAAGAGAAAAGATCAGAAATAATAATAATTTGCAAGCAGCAACTTTTGCAACCGTTTTATTGAATCGTAACTATGTTACTACTGAAACCCATGAGTTTTTGCAAAGTATTTCCCAAAACCTAGCTGAAAAGAATCCAGAAGTAAAAGCCCGCTACTTAGATGCTTGTTTCCCCTTTTTTGATGGTTTTCCTTTGTTGCCACACCTCAGTCATAATGATGGTTGCAAGATTGATTTCAGTTTGATTTATGAAGACATTAATGGACAAATTGTAAACAAAAGCAAGTCTATAAGTGGATATGGCGTGTTTGAAAATCCGCTAAGGTATGAGGTTGATCAGTGTAAAAATTGTATGCAAAAAGGATATTTTCAGTATGATTATCCAAAATATATGACCCTTGGAAGGATTAATGATGATATCAAGTTTTCTAAAAGTGGAACCAATGCTTTAATTGACGCTATTTTAAGTCAAAGAAAACTCACAAAGATGTTTATTGAGCCGCATTTGAAACAGAGGCTCAAGTTAGATGATAAAAGAGTTAGGTTTCAAGGTTGCAGATCGGTAAGGCATGACGATCATATTCATGTTCAGATAAATTAATAAAAAATCCGGGTCCCCACCCGGATTTCAAATCTAACCACTAAATGTAACCCAAATCACTAATCTATGAAAAAAACTTCGCGTTTTTTACAGTACAAATGTATGCTTGCTTATAGTGAATTGCTTTAAGCTGATGTTAAGGAATTATAATTTTATTGCTTGATACCATTATAAAAAGAATAATCCCAGACCAACTAGTCTGGGATTTTCTCTAACCACTAATTACTAACCTAAAATCTAACCTATGAAAAAACTTCTCTGTTTTGTATGATTCAAATGTAGTTGGTTAAAGCGTTAAGCGAACTGAACAAATGTTAAATAAATATAATGTCGTTTAAATTTCAGTGTGAGCTATAGGAGAATACTTAAATGTCGAGATATCATCAGTTATCCATTGGGAGTAAAAAGGACTAATGACTTTTATAAATTAATAATCGGTTTAAATCTTATTCTTGGAAGGATTTGTTGGTGGATATACAAAAGAAAAATCCCGAACGGGCGTCCGGGATTCTCTCTAACCACTAATTACTAACCTAAATCTTTAATCTATGAAAATACTATCTTTTAATAGTACATTACAAAGGTATGGCAAGAATTGGTTAAGACCTGAGAATAAGTGTTAAAAAACCTTAAAGGAGTTTGATATTCAAACAGATGGCTGCTCAATAGAGAGCTGCAGGTCTTTATTTATGAGGGATTCAACGAATTTAAGGTTAAAAAAAAATCCATTGAAACTTAGAGTTTTAAATGATTTCTTTAGATAATGGTAAATATCTCTTTAAAATAGGAGTTTCCATAGCTCATTTTATACCACAGTAATTGACACTCAGTATAATGCCGATATATCAATGAAAAGTGCCAAGGAAAATAGTGAACTTGGCTCTGATCTCATTGAATAATCGGTATTATTTATCTAAATTAGGCCTTGTCAAAATCAAATCAATTCCAAACCTAGACTATGAATGAATCATTACTGAAAGCCTTAATGAGACTTTTTGCCATTATTGTTGATGAGCAAAAGTTGGGATTCGAAACAGCAGCACGAGATGTTGTGGAAGTATGGCTTCAGAAACAGTTTAGTAAGGAGTGGACTGAGAAGTATCTTCAGGATTTTGAGCGATACTTAAAAGATTCTCATTGCGATGAGACGGGAGAGGTTTGTTTTGTAAACAAGCATCCTCAGGTAAAAAATGTTTGTGAAAAATTGGTGGAGGAAGTAGAGCAGGAGCAGAAGGTATGGATCATGCTTCAATTGCTTGAATTTATTGATGAGACGGAATATACGGGCCACGATGAATTGGATTTGGTAAAAACCGTTTCAAAAACCTTTAATATTCCCAAAAAAGAATTTGAATTAGGTCGCCAATTTCTGATTGGTGATGAACTTTCTATACCATTTAACGAGCATCTTTTATTAATTGATAATAATGAAGAGTGGTCGCATGAGGTGGTGAAACATATTCGGAGTGAGAAACTTCGAGGAAGAATTTTTGTTTTGCATCTGGAAAGCACCAATACCTTCCTGATGAAATATTTTGGAGAGTATAACCTTTTTTTGAACGGACACAATATTAAGGTTGATAGGGCTTACATTCTATCCTATGGTTCGGTTATTCGAAGTCATAGAATTGACCCGATTTATTACTCCCAGATTTCTTCCATTTTTATCGAGAAGAAAAATTTATCTGATCTTCAGTTTATTGCGAAAAATATAGAGTTTAAGTTCCCTGGTTCTAATAATGGGATTCATCCTGTTAGTTTGGAAATGAATTCCGGACAATTGGTAGGCGTGATGGGCGGCAGTGGTACCGGAAAATCAACTTTGCTAAATGTATTAAATGGGAATTTATCCCTGCGTCAGGGAAATATCTATATCAATGGTTATGATCTTCATTTGGATAAAGATAAACTTGAAGGAGTTATTGGGTATGTTCCTCAGGATGACTTATTAGTTGAGGAATTAACGGTGTACGAAAACTTGTACTTTAATGCCAAACTTTGTTTTGATGGCACCTCGGATGAGAAAATCGAGGAAATCATTGACAAAACCATTGAGGATTTTGATTTGGTAGAAGCCAGGGATTTAAAGGTTGGTGATCCGATAAATAAAGTTCTAAGTGGAGGACAGAGAAAGCGATTAAATATTGCATTGGAGTTAATGCGTGAGCCTTCGGTACTCTTTGTTGATGAACCTACCTCAGGTTTATCGAGCATGGATTCAGAAAAGGTAATGCTCCTTCTAAAACGTCAGGTTTTAAAAGGCAAATTGGTAATTTGTAACATTCATCAACCTTCGTCTGATATTTTTAAGCTTTTGGATAAGCTAATCATGATGGACCAGGGAGGAAAGGTAATTTATTTTGGAAATCCTATTGATGCTGTGGTTTATTTTAAAACCCAATCGCTTTACGTTAAAGCTGATGAAAGTGAGTGCTTAACCTGTGGTAATGTAAACTCTGAACAAATTTTGCGAATTGTTGAAGCCAGGATGATGAACGAATATGGCAAGCAAATTCGTAAGCGCAAAAGAAGTTCTGATGATTGGTATGAACTCTATAAGGAGAATATTGAGAAGAAAAACAGGGTACATAAACCTCGTAGAAAAAAACTGATTCCCAAGAACTATTTTAGTATTCCAAAGCGTTGGGAGCAATTGAAAATTTATCTTTCAAGAGATTTTAAAGCGAAACTTAGTAATAGGCAGTACATGCTGATTACCTTGTTGGAGGCACCACTTTTAGCCATTATTTTGGGATATTTTACCAAGTACATTAGCGGTTCTGAATCTCATCATTTGGACTATATATTTGCCAAGAATGAAAATATTCCCTCTTTTATTTTTATGGCAGTTGTTGTTGCCTTATTCCTTGGTTTGATTATTTCGGCAGAAGAAATTCTTCACGACCGAAGAATGATGAAGCGTGAGAAGTTTTTGAATTTGAGTCGATGGAGCTATCTGAACTCCAAGGTCATTATCATGTTGATTATTTCGGCCATACAGAGTTTTTTATTTGTTGTTCTTGCCACCTATATTTTGGAGATTAAAGGCTTAACCTGGGAGTATTGGTTAATCTTGTATACAGCTTCGGCATGTGCCAATTTAATCGGCTTAAACCTGTCAGCAGGATTGAATACTGTTGTGGCTGTTTATGTATCCATACCTTTTATTTTAGTTCCACAACTATTGTTCTCAGGAGTAATTGTGAACTTTAACAAATTGCATCCTGCCATTACAACACAAAAGTATGTTCCAATCGTTGGAGATTTGATGACTTCGCGATGGGCATATGAGGCTTTGGTGGTTGAGCAATTTAAGAATAATGAATTTGAGAAGCAGTTTTTCCCATACGAGAAAGCAATGAGTGAATCGTCTTTTCGCTCATCATTTTTGATTCCTGCCATGCAGCAAAGCTATAAGTCATGGTTGAAAGAAAATAATGATAAACACTATCGAGTATTTAAAAACGAACTGTTGAAGCTTTCGGATATATATACTTTTCCAGATGAATTGGAAGTATCGAAGCAAGTTTTGCGAGACTCATCAGAAAGAGTGCAAATTTGGCTTGAGCATGTAAAGCAAGCTGGTTGGAAGGAATACAAAGAACAATCGAAGCTTAGAGACCAGGTTTACGAAGAGATTATTGATGAACTTGGCGACAGAAAGAAAATTATTGAATACAAAAATACCCATCACAACGAGGCGATTGAGCAAATTGTAACAAACAGAAGAGAAATTAATAAGTTGATAAGGTATAAAGATGAATTTATTCAACTAAAAGATCCTGTTTTTCAAACACCAATTAGTCAGAATGGACGAGCTCATTTATTCGCCTCGCAAAAGCGACTTGGCAACTATTTGATTGATACATTTTGGTTTAATGTGATAATCATTTGGTTAACAAGTATCATTTTCTATTTCTCATTGTACTTTGATGTACTTCGTAGATTCCTACTTCTGATTGAAATTTTATGGGTGACCATATTGCCTGAAGGAGATATCAGAATTAGAAGAAAACGTCAGAAATAATGAAATATATGGGGGATTAATCATGAATTAATCAAAATCTTAACCATGCAGGATTTTATTTGCAGGATATGTAAAGGTATTGTATCCTAAAGCAATTTATTCATGAAGAAATTAATTCAAATATTCCTTTTGTTGTTTATTACATCTAGACTTTTTGCGGATAACAAACAACTCATTCAGTATGTCGATCCCATGATCGGAACCGATGGTCATGCCCACACATTTCCAGGGGCAACTTTACCTTTTGGTATGGTACAGCTAAGTCCCAGTAATGACTTCAAGGCTTGGGATTGGTGTTCGGGTTATCACTATAGCGATTCCATATTAAAAGGGTTTGCACATACCCATATTAGTGGAGCTGGTTTGGCTGGCTTAGGCGATATTTTGTTGATGCCAACTCTTGGTGAAACAAAGATTCAAGCGGGTACAGAAGAAAATCCAGAAAGTGGATTTCGCTCAAGATTTTCTCATGAAAAAGAGAAAGCTTCTGCAGGTTATTATGCAGTTGTTTTGGATGATTACGATGTAAAAGTTGAATTGACTTGTACGCCCAGAGTTGGGTTTCACAGATATACTTTCAATACTGCCGGGCAAGGAAATGTAATTCTTGATCCTACTCACAATATCATGGAAAATGTTCAGGCAACAGAAATTGAAATCTTATCAGATACTGAAATAAGAGGTTGGAAACATTGTAATGGTGAAGGAGGAGATAGAAGAGTGTATTTCTATGCCAAATTTTCCAAATCATTCGAACAAAGTGGTGTTGCCATTGATGATAAAATTCAGGCAGATACAAAGAAAGCAACAGCCAAAAGAGTGAAAGGTTTCGTTAGTTTTGATGTGAATTCAGGTGAAAGCGTTGAAGTTAAGGTGGCACTTTCGCATGTGAGTTATGAAGGAGCCAAAGCCAATTTCGAAGCTGAAGCAAAAGAGGTTTCATTTGATCAGGTATTAGGCAAAGCTCAGAAACTTTGGGAAAACAAAATGAACAAGTTTCATATCGAAACGGATAAACTATCAGACAAAAGAAATTTCTACACCGCTCTTTATCATTCCATGATATCACCAAACTTGATTTCGGATGTTACCGGAGAATATATGGTGGAAGGGAAAAAATATCATTCCGATTTTAATCAATACAGTAACTTTTCTACTTGGGATACCTACCGTGCTGTTCATCCTTTAATGGCAATTGTGGAGCAAGAGAAAACCGTTGATTTTGTGAACTCGCTTTCATCAAGATACTCCGATTCAAAAGTTGGTTTGCCAGTATGGGAATGTTTGGGACACGATAATGTTTGTATGATTGGATACAGTACGGTTTCCGTAATGGCTGATGCCATATTGAAAGATATTGAGGGAATCGACAATCAGACTGCCTATGATGCGATGAAAGCAGCAGCTTTTAACTTGGAAAAGCATAGTAATAGTTACGATGTAAATGGAATGAACTTTTATGTCGATATGGATTTTGTTCCAGGTGAAATTGGAAGTTCTGTTTCGAAAACAACTGAGTACAATTACTATGATTGGTGTTTGAGTCAGGTTGCTCAAAAGCTTGGAAAGAAGGATGATGCCTATTTATTCCAACAAAGGTCAAAAGGGTATCGTAATTTGTTTGATGAAAAATCAGGCTACCTTTTGCCTAAACTGCAGAATGGTAAATTGGTGAATGTGGACAAAAGCAAGTGGGATGGATTGGTGAAGAATTATGTGTCGGGTAACATTTGGGGATACTCTTCTTATGTTCCTCACGATATGGCTTACCTAATGCAATTGCACGGAGGTAGGGAGGAGTTTGCATCCTGGCTGGATGAAATCTTTGCTGATGATTCTGAAATTGGAGGCTCACAGCATGTGGATATTTCCGGTTTTATTGGAAAATATGGTCATGGAGATGAACCATCCCATCAGGTGCCTTACCTGTATGTTTATGCAGGTCAGCCATGGAAAACTCAGAAGTTGGTAAGAGAAATTCTTCCTCGCTTTTATCACGATCATCCTGCAGGACTGGATAATAATGATGATTTGGGTCAAATGTCATCCTGGTATATTTTTGGGGCTTTGGGATTTTATCCTGTTTGTCCAGGTAGTAACCAGTATCAAATTGGCTCTCCTGCCTATCAAAAAGCAAGTATTAATCTTGAGAATGGTAAAGTATTTACCGTTGTTGCCAATAACAATTCTGAAAAGAACATTTACATCCAATCGGCAAAACTAAATGGAAAAGAATTTACCAAACCATTTATTACTTACGATCAAATTAAACATGGAGGGGAACTGGTTTTCGAAATGGGCAGCAAACCGAATAAATCATGGGGGAATTCAAAAGCTGATTTGAATAAACTAAACGGTATGAAAGCCTCAGAAGTTTACAAGTTGCACGAAGAAAAGCAGGTTCTAATGCCTTACGTCAATGATATCGCTTTTAGTTTTGAGGAGAGTAAAATGGTCGAATTGCTTTGTGGTACAAATGGGGCCGAAATCAGATATACAATGGACGGTTCTGAACCCAACACAAATTCTAAAAAATATAAGAATCCAATAGTGATTAGTAAGGATGCTACCATTCATGCTAAGGCATTCAAAGCTGGGCTGAAGGAGAGTGGAAGTTTGCAATTGCATTACCTAAAAGGAATTCCATTTAACTCCCAAACAGGCTATCCAAAAGTTAAGGTTGAAGGCAAAGATATTGGTTATGGTGAAAAATCAGGGGCTCAACTCATAGATGGCGGTTTTGGCTCAACAACCTTTAATGATGGATTTTGGACAGGTATAGACTTGAAAGATCTAAATGTTGATATTGATCTGGGGGAATCAAGAACCATTTGTGAAATGAAACCTGGAATTCTAATCTATCCCGGGGCATGGATCTTTAATCCGGATGAAATCGAGGTATATGTTTCAAATGATCAAAAGAACTACCGACTGGTAAAAACCATAAGTATGGAATCACCAAAAGATGAGCGCAGATATGTAACAAGACCTGCCATTGAATTTCCATCGGTTAATTGCCGTTACTTAAGAATAACATTCAAAAATGGACCAATACCAGATTGGCACATGGCAGGAGGCAGAAAGCATTGGATTTTTGTTGATGAAATTCTAATCAATTAATTTTTTTTATGGATTAACCAGTTTTTTACAGTATTAATCAGGAATTAAATCAGACTTAATCGACTCGGTTTTACTTTATTCCTAAATTAAGAAAACGAGGTTCAAAGCCTCCGAATAAAGAAAACCTGTATATCATGAAAAAACGAAATTATTTGTTGCTTGTTTTTGCTCTTGTCTTTGTTGCATGTCAACCTAAGCAAAGCAAAAAGGAGCCAGTGAAAATTAGTCCTCTGGCCGAGGACGTGAAAAAAGAATTTGTGCGTACCTGGGATGCTTATAAAAAGTATGCATGGGGACATGATGTGTTGTTGCCATTGTCTAAATCATATCAGGATTGGTATGAAGAATCATTGCATATTTCCCCAATTGATGCCTATAGTACCATGAAAGTTATGGGCCTTGAAGAACAAGCAAAAGAGGTTGAAGATTATGTGATTGATTCGATTAGTTGGGATAAGGATTTGTTCGTGAAAACTTTTGAGGTGAACATTAGAATCATGGGAGGATTGCTTGCCATGTATGAGTACACTTACGATCCTAAAATTTTGTTGAAAGCAGAGGATTTTGGGAAAAGAATGTTGAAAGCATTTGATTCACCAACCGGTTTGCCTTACTATTGGGTAAATCTGAAAACCGGCGAAACCAAAGGAACGAAAATCAATTTGGCCGAAGCTGCTTCGTATATGTTCGAGCTAGGGATTTTGAGTTACTATACAGGCAATCCTGTTTACTATCAAACTGCCAAGAAGGCCAATATGGCCATATGGGAAAGAAGATCAGAGCTTAATTTGGTTGCCGATTTAATTGATGTTGAAACAGGAGAATGGTTAAACGATCATTCGCATATTTGTGCAGGAGCTGATTCATACTATGAGTACTTGTACAAAAGTATGTTATTGTTTGGTGATAAGGATTCACAGAAAATGTGGGATGTAAGCATTGAAGCCATTAACAAATATGTTGCAGAAGAAGATGAGAAGAGTTTATGGTATGGTCGTGTGAATATGCATACCGCCGAGCGTGATTGTATCGATCCACATTCAGGTCGTCAGTTTGCTAGTGTAGTAACTCTTTACGATGCATTCTTCCAATCGATTCTTGCATTGGATGGGGATTTAAGAAGAGCTGAAAAAACTCAGGATACATGGAACAACCTATGGAATAAGTATGGATTGGAGCCAATGATTTACGATTATAAAGATAACGAGCCAACCTATCCTGTTTATGATTTGAATCCTGAAATAATCGAATCGGCTTATTACTTGTACCACATTACCAGGAAGCAAAAATATTACGATATGGCGGAGAAGTATTGGTCAGATATTAAAAAATACTGTAAAACTGAAATTGCATTCTCGTCGGTTGAAGATGTTAGAACCATGAAGAAAAAAGATTACATGCCAACATTCTTTTTTGCAGAAACATTTAAATATCTGTATCTAACATTTACCAAAGAAACAGGAGAGTTTAATTTGGATAACTATGTTTTTAATACCGAAGCGCATCCATTTCCAAAAAAATCCTTTGAACCTGAGAAGGTGAAGAAGAACCTGGGATTGGAATAAAATTTTGAAATTAGATTTTCATTTGGGGCTGTTTAGAAATGCAGCCCCAATCTTGTTTACAAATGCTGCAATATATCTTTGGCATTTGATCTTTTTTTGTAATCAGGATCATATTGAACATACTTCACCTTACCATCTTTTCCTATGATATAGGTTGCAGGTACAGGCAATAACTGGTCATTATTACCATTCGAAACGCTAAGATCTACACCATAGTTCTTATATCTTTTTTGCAAGTGTTCCGGTAGCATGAATTCAACACCAAATTTTTTCATGATTTTGCTGTTTTCATCAAACAATACTGGATATTCAGCATTTGTTTTTTCAATGGTTTTATCTACATTAACCGGAATTTCAGGTGAAACCGCTACCAATTGAGCGCCAGCTTTCTTAAAATTATCAACATTTTCCTGTAGGTGTGAAAGGTGTTTGTTGCAGTATGGACACCACTCACCACGATAAAACACAACGATCAGTTGTTCATTTTTCAAAATGTCGGAACTTTTAACAAGATTTCCATTTTGATCTTTGGCTTCAAACATAGGTGCTTTATCTCCAAGTTTAATTGCACTTGTTTCTCTTTGTGCATAGCCGTTAAGACTAACCAGTAGTATTAATAATCCTATTATTCTTTTCATGATATAAAACTTTAAAAAATAAAACACAAAATAGTCTTTTATTTCCACTCTCCTTTAATGGTATTGATCATGAAATAGTTAAAGATTTGTTAATGACTTGATTTTAGAAATGGAAATAAGCTTGTTTTGTACAGGTAGTGAATAATTGGTATTAATTATATGGAATAAAAAAATCCCTCACCAATGGCAAGGGATACAAAAATATTGTGATACAGACTGTGCTTATGCGTTCTGCATTTTTTCAATTTTATAAGTAGTGTTTACACCTGCTTGATGGAATAGAACTCCTACAGGACACATTTTTAAAGTTTGCTGAAGGCATTTTTCAATTTTCTCGTCGCTAGCTTCAGAATCAATTTTTAACTCAACTTCAACATCAGTAAAAGTTGGAGCTCCATCTTTTTGTGAACCGATGGTATCTACTACCAATGCTTCAAATTCAATGCGCATTTTCTTGGCTACAAGGTTAAAGATTGTGTTTACACAACCAGAATAGCTCATCAAACACACTTCGAATGCTGTTGCACCTAAGTCTTCACCGCCTTTAGCTTCTGGTAAATCAATTGTGATTTCATGACCTCTGTTGTCTGTAATTACCGATGACATTCCTTTTGTCCAGGTAGTTGTTGCTTTCATATGATAATATTTTCTAATGTTTTTTGAATTTCAGTTGGCAAATATATATAAATATCCAGATATATCAGGTTTAGCTTGTGTTAAATTGAGTTAATCGGAAAATGTTTCAGAAAAGGTTTTAATAATATGTCAAATTGACGGAGTGTTTTGGTGATTATACGTCAATATTTCAGTTTTTGCGAATTGGCAAATAATTTGAAATCCTTTGGGTGGTTTTGAAACAAAGAAAAAGAATAAATAACACAGAATATGAACTTTAATAATTTCACAATTAAATCGCAGCAGGCAATCGAAAAAGCATTTCAGATTGCTCAAGGAAATCAGCAGCAGGCTATCGAAACAGCTCACTTGTTGAAAGGGATTTTTTCGGAGGGAGAGAATGTTGCTGGTTTCTTGATGAATAAACTTGGAGTGAATGTCCAAAACTTTAATATGGTATTGGATAAGATTCTGGAATCATTGCCAAAGGTTAGTGGTGGAGAGCCATTTTTATCGAGAGAGGCAAGTGCTGTTTTGCAGGAAGCTGTTAGCGTATCAAGTAAAATGGGCGATCAATTCGTTAGCATCGAGCATATTTTATTGGCACTGCTAAAAGGGAGAGATCAAATTGCACAGCTATTTAAGGATAATGGAGTGTCGGAGAAAGAACTTACTGCAGCCATTAAAGATTTGAGAAAAGGAGCCAAGGTTGATTCACAAACGGCTGAAGATACTTTTAATTCCTTGAGTCGATTTGCGGTTGATTTGAATGAAAGAGCAAGAAATGGAAAACTCGATCCGGTAATTGGGAGAGATGAGGAGATTAGAAGAATTCTTCAAATTCTTTCGCGAAGAACCAAGAATAATCCAATTTTGATTGGGGAACCAGGAGTTGGAAAGACTGCCATTGCTGAAGGTTTGGCACATAGAATTATAAAGGGTGATGTGCCGGATAATTTGAAAAGTAAAAAAATCTTCTCGCTTGATATGGGGGCTTTGATAGCTGGTGCCAAATATAAAGGCGAATTCGAGGAGCGACTAAAATCAGTAGTGAAAGAGGTAGTTGAATCGGATGGTGAAATTGTACTCTTTATAGATGAAATTCATACTTTGGTAGGAGCTGGAAAAAGCGAAGGAGCCATGGATGCTGCCAATATTTTAAAACCTGCATTGGCCCGTGGCGATTTGCGTGCCATTGGTGCGACTACTCTAAACGAATACCAAAAATATTTTGAGAAAGATAAGGCTCTTGAGCGTAGGTTTCAGAAGGTAATGGTTGATGAACCTGATACTCTTAGCGCGATTTCTATCCTTCGAGGATTGAAGGAGCGTTATGAAAATCATCATAAGGTTCAAATTCGAGACGAGGCTATTATTGCGGCCGTTGAGCTATCGCAACGATACATTTCGGATCGTTTTCTTCCGGATAAAGCAATTGACTTGATCGATGAGGCAGCTGCGAAGCTTCGTTTGGAAATGAATTCATTACCAGAAGAATTGGATGAGATTGAAAGAAAGATAAAGCAGTTGGAAATTGAAAAGTTGGCTATTCAACGTGAGGGAGATTCGAAAAAGCAGGATGAATTGGCGCGTGAAATTGCTGAGCTTAATGATGAAAGATTAAAGTATCGAGCCAAGTGGGAAGCAGAACGTGAGGTGATTGATGGTATTCAGAAGAACAAGGAGTTGTTGGAATCTTTGAAATATGATGCTGAAAAAGCAGAGCGTGAAGGTGATTATGGTAGAGTTGCAGAGATTCGTTACGGCAAGCTTAAAGAGGTTGAAGAAGAAATTGAAGCTCTGAACGAAATATTAAAACAAAACCAGAATTCTGATGCATTAATCAAAGAAGAAGTGATGAATGATGATATTGCTGAGGTGGTATCACGTTGGACCGGTATTCCTGTAAATAGAATGCTGAAAAGTGAACGCCAGAAGTTAATGTCCTTAGAAGAGGAATTACACAAACGTGTTGTTGGACAAGATGAAGGAATTTCGGCTGTTGCAGATGCGGTAAGAAGAAGTCGTGCAGGTTTGCAGGATGCAAAAAGACCGATTGGTTCATTTATTTTCTTGGGTACAACTGGTGTTGGTAAAACAGAATTGGCTAAGGCTTTGGCAGAATTTCTCTTCGATGATGAAAATCAAATGACACGTATTGATATGTCTGAATATCAGGAAAGACATTCTGTTTCAAGGTTGATTGGTGCACCTCCGGGATATGTTGGTTATGATGAGGGTGGTCAGCTAACTGAAGCTGTTCGCAGAAAACCATACTCAGTTGTTCTTTTAGATGAAATTGAAAAAGCTCATCCAGATGTTTTCAATATACTGCTTCAGGTTTTAGATGATGGCAGATTAACGGATAATAAAGGAAGAGTAGTCGATTTTAAGAATACCATTGTAATCATGACCTCTAATGTTGGGTCTCATCTGATTCAGGAAAAAATTGAAAAGATGAATGAGAGCAATAAAGGAGAAATGCTATGGCAAGCTAGAAATGAAGTTTTAGAGCTTTTGAAAAAGAGTATTCGACCTGAGTTTTTAAATAGAATTGATGAAACGATAGTATTTACTCCTTTGGATAGAGAGGAAGTGAAGCGAATTGTTGGCTTGCAATTTAAATCAGTTCAGCAGATGCTTTCCAAGAATGATATCAGCATTGATTTAAGTGAATCGGCTATAGAATATCTTGGTAACCTGGGCTTTGATCCTCAATTTGGAGCCAGACCTATTAAACGAGTACTGCAAAAAAAGGTACTAAATGAACTGTCAAAGCAGATACTGTCTGAAAACATTACAGCCAACCAAAAAATATTGGTGGATGTACAAGATGGAAGCCTTTTGTTTAGGAATGTTTAGAGGTTTTATTGAATAGCAAACTTTAATTAACGGGAAGCTCATCTATAAGGTGAGCTTTTTTGTTTCTAGTATAACATGTAAAAAAACAGGTTTCACGGTGTAAAAATTATCTTAATCGAAAACGAACATAAAAATAATAACGATTTCAATTTTAAATTATACTTTGGTCCTTGAATTAGAAAATCAATTAAACCAAATTAATTTATGATTGTATTAGGAGTTATTATTGTATTAGCAGGATTGGCAATGCTATTGTTAAAGCCATTATTGGTTAGTAAGTCACAGGCATTTTCGAAGCTTACTTCCAGGTTTTCTCTTGGAGTAATGGGATCAGGAGTTGTTATGATTATTTTGCCATTTATGTTTTTCTGGGCAGAACCAGGGTATCAGTATTTTGTTGTTTATCCTAATGGAGGAAAGGATGCTGTAATGACAGAAGGGATTAAATGGAGAGGTTTTGCAAAAATTATTCCTTGGCAGAAATATATTGATGTTAAGGTAGTGAGCAAGGGTGAGAAGAATGATGATATCGAAGGAGTGATGAATCCAATTCCAATTCGTTTTATCGATCAGGTAACAGCCTCTGCAAAATTGTCTACTCGTTTTCAATTGCCAACCGATAAAGAATCATTCATAGAAATGGCAATCGAGTTTAGGTCATTGCAAAACCTTGCCAACAACACCTTGATTCCAACCGTTCGTGAGGTTGTATCAAATACAGGTTATATGTTTGCAGCACAAGATTATATTTCCGGATCTGCATCGGACTTTAGGGTAGCTATCGAGGATCAGTTGAAGGATGGAGCTTATAGTGTAGAAAAATTGGAGTATCGTGATACCATAATTTCTTCAATTGAAGATAGTAGTCGTGAGATCAAGGAAATCCAAACGCGTTATGAGGTAAAGAAGAGAAAAGATGAGAATGGAAAATTCATTCGTATCCCTCATGATATTAACGAGAATAACATTATTGTAGCTCAGGTTATTGTTGATGATGTTATACTTGAAGCAGTATTTAAAAAACGATTGGAAGCACAGCGTGATGAATCGGCGAAAAGACAATTAGAACAACAGAAAATTAAGACTGCGAAAGATGCTCAGGCACGTATTGTAGCAGAAGGGGAAAGAGATAAAGCTGCAGAGCGTGTTGCTCAGGAAAAGGAGCAGGTGAAAGCCTTGATTTCTATTGAGACAAAGTTGAAACAAGAGGAAACAAACAAAAGACTTGCAGCAATTGCATTAGAAACAGAGAAGCTTAAATCAGCTGCTAAAAAAGTAGCTGCTGATGCAGAATCTTATCAAAATGCTAAGCTGGTTTCGGCAGGTTTGACACCTCAGGAGAGAGCTCAAATCGAAAAAGAAATTGCAATTGGTGTTGCTAAGGAGATTGCTAAAATTAAATTCCCGGATGTAATGATTACTGGCAATGATGGCAAAAATGGAAAAACACCACTTGAATCATTAATTGGTGCAGCTATGGCAAATCAGTTAATGGATACGAAATAAAAAAAATAGTCCTTTAAATTTTCGAAATTCAGTTATGGCCTTCGCAAGTAAATTGCGAGGGCTTTTTTTGTGTTTGTTCTGCAAACCGTTGCGGTAAAATTTTGAACAAAAATCACTTCTACATTAAGTTTTTGATCAATAATTACATTAATTTGCTAGTTAAACTTGTGATTATAACTAAATAATAAAATAAAACATCTCAAATGTCAAAAAGTGAATTAAAAGCTGCCTGGCTTAAGAATTATAGTACGGCGCCTGAGCAATTGGAGAAAATGGGAGAGATTAAAGGTTTAATTAGTGCCTTTAATGCGAATGTTGATGCTGTGATTAAGGTGAGTGGAAAAGATGTAGAGAAGTTGGTTGAAAACAATAAGCTTGACACAAATTTAATTGTATCTGAAGAAGAGAAAGCAATCAGAAAATACGAGGATGCAATAAGAGGTATTCTTCACTGCTTTAAAGGCGGTATTGCTGAGGAATGGTTAATTGAAGATGTTGAAGTGTTTTATTGGTTGAATAAGAATGTTGGGTACGATAAATTGCAAATGGGAGGCCAGGGAGGAATCGTTGCCAATGCAATGGCCGTATGCGGCGTACAAAATGTTTATGTACATTGTGCATCTGCTCCTAAAGAGCAGTCTCAATTGTTTCTGGATTTACCAAACTTATTAACAACTGATGAGAATGGAGAGCTGCAACAGGCCTTTAATGTAGATCGTAAAGATGATAATGCATTAATTCACTGGATTATTGAGTTTGACAAAGGAGATACGCTAACCATTGGTGGTGAAACTTACACTTGTCCTAAAGCAAATCGATTCATTGCAACCTACGATCCATTGAACTTCAAACTTCATATTGATGATAACTTTAATAAAAGAATGGCGAAGGATGATGTAAATCCAGAGTATATCATTTTATCTGGTTATCAGATGTTGCATGAAACTTTAGCTGATGGCAGCAAAGGAGCAGATCGTATTGAATTATCGAAAAAGATGATTGCCGAATGGGGAAAATCATGTCCGGATAATCTTCTTCACCTTGAGGTTGCATCAACTCAGGATAAAGTGGTAAGAAAACATTTGATTGATAGCTTGGTTCAGGATGTTGACAGTCTTGGATTTAATGAGCGAGAATTAATAGATATTCTTGAAGTTATTGGAGAAGAAGAGTTGGCACAAGAGTGTGATCAGAATACCAATGCATCAAACCTATTTAAAGGAATGTTAAAAGTATATGATTATACCAAGTGTCCGAGAATGCAGTTGCACATGTTTGGTTTGTATGTAACTCTTCAGCAAAAAGGATTTAAGGTAACTCCATTACAAAACAGAAATGGAATGCAGTTGGCAGCTACGGTTGCTGCAGCTAAAGCTGGAACTGGTGCAATTAACAACAAAGATGTATTAATGTGGGCCAAAGATCATAAAGTGTCGGATGTTGGTCTGAACGAACTTGAAGGACTAAGCAATATGGTTAATGGTATTTTTGGAGAAAATGGTTTGTTGTCTTCAGGTATTTATTCAAATGAAGAAATCGAAGTAATTGCGATTCCAACAATTTTAATTGAGAAGCCTGTAACTCTGGTAGGAATGGGTGATACCATTTCATCAGTATCATTGGTTGGCGCTGTGTAAATAAAAATATAATTGTCAATGAAAAGGAGTTTTTGGGTTGATACCTAATTGCTCCTTTTTTTAGTAATAAAAATAGCCCATGTTGTGGTACAGGGCTATTTTCATTTTAAACTGTTTGTGTGGAACAGCTTTAGCTAACTCTAACTTAATTTTACTAATCTAATTTCTAATCTGTCATTTACTTTATTCTTTCTAATACGAAATTAGCTTGAGCTCCTTAATTTTTAGCTTAATTGTTGATTAATGATATTATAAAAGCATTAATCAATGATTTTTTTTAATAATTGGATCAAAAATGTGATGTGTAGTTTTTTATAAAAATGTTAGAATTGGCAATGTTAACAGAAATATTTCTTTAATAGACACTTAAAAGCGGACAAGTTATTTTTTGAGTTAAAGACTAAATAAAAATAAAAAATGCAAGAAATAATTTTTTAGAAAACGTTTGCGGAAATAGAAAAATTAAACTTATATTGTGGCGTATTTAAAAAGTAAACACAATTACCATTTGTAACTTTACTAATCACACAATTGATTTTCTTGTTGTTAGGCAAGCAAATTCTAACCACTAACTAATCACTAACAATTAAGGCTTCGCATTCGCGAAGCCTTTGTTGTTTTGTTCGGATCTATAATATTTCAAACTAAAATTGATAGATAACATACATTCATGAGGGATAAATAATGATTTTTCATATTTAATCGAAAAAATAATTACCTGTTTAATTATGCGAATAGTAAGAAATGTAAATACTTACAAAAAATACTCTGTTAATAACAGGCTGATATGCAATCGTTTCCTGATTGTGTTTTAAAACAGTATGTAATTAACTACAAAAATCTTTAAAAGTGCTTTGATTTCTATAGAAAGACATTAAAATTTGCAAAATCAATTATTAAAATTCTTACGGAATAATTAAACTAATATCATTAACAATGACACCTAAGTTTAAAGCGCAAGCCGGAACTTTCGAATCAAGCGATATCATGGTCTTGATCGAACCTGTATCAGAGGAAGCCGGTCGCCAAATTGATATCTCATCTACTGTGATGTTGCAGTTCGAAGATGATATCAAAAATACAATTAATCAGGTTTTGGATGATTTGGATATCCAGAATGTACACCTGATTGCAAAAGATAAGGGAGCTCTTACGCCAACAATTAAGGCTAGAGTTGAAGCTGCTGTTAAACGTTCTTTAGGTATTCAGGAGGGTACAATGTAATGGCTAGAAAGAAAAGAAGATCAATGTTGTACATTCCGGGAAATAATCCTGCAATGATACAACAAGCCGGAGTTTATGGTTGCGATGCTGTATTGTTGGATTTGGAAGATGCTGTTGCATTGAACCAAAAAGATGCAGCAAGAATCTTGGTTCGTAACATGTTACAAACTGTTGAATTTTACGATACAGAAGTTTGCGTGCGTGTAAACAACATGCATACTCCTTTTGGATTGGCAGACTTGGAAGAAATCGTGCCATTACAACCTGATAATATCAGATTCCCAAAAACTGAGTCTGTTCAGGATGTGAAAGATTTCATGAAAGAGGTTCGTAGAATCGAAAAAGAACATGGAATTAAAAAGCCAACCATGACGATCCATGTAATGATCGAAACAGCTAAAGGTGTTGCAAATGTATACGAAATTGCAGGTGCTGATCCACGAATTGATGCAATTACAATTGGAGGACAGGATTTAACTGCAGATATGGGTATCGTAAAAACTCCTGATGGAGTAGGTATTGATTATGCTCGTAAGCGCATTGTAATGGCAGGTAAAGCACACGGTTTAGATGTTCTTGATACCGTATTTGCTGATGTTAACGATGAGGAAGGTCTTCGTGAAGAAACCGAGTACATTAAGAAGATTGGTTTCGCTGGAAAAGCATTGATCAATCCTCGTCAGGTAGATGGTGTACACGAAGTGTTTAACCCAACCGAAAATGAGGTAAGAAAAGCTTACCGTGTTTATTCAGAATTTATTCGAAATAAAAATGCTGGTATTGGAGTATTTGCAATTGACGGAAAAATGGTTGATGCTCCTGTTGTTCAGAGAGCAATTACTGTTCTTGAATATGCCAATATCGATTTAAAAGAAATCGAAGAGTCGGTTGCAAGTTAACAGTTATTCCTGTTTACAAAATTGATACTAATAAAAAAACAAAATGAAGAACGCATTAGGAGTTGAAATTCCTGAATATATAGAAGGTCTTGGTGAGTTAAAGCCTTTCCAGGGCGTATGGGAAAGCATTATTGGTGATGAGATTCCATCAACTAATATTGTTCGAACATTAAAAGCAAAAAAAGCCCATACTTCAAAATTGTGTGGCGATTTAAAAGATGCCATTAAGAAATGTAATCCTTTCGATGGAATGACTGTTACATTTCATCACCACCTTCGTGGAGGAGATGGAGTTTTGATGCAAACAATCGAAATTTTAGATGAAATGGGAATCAAAGATATTACTTTGGCTTCTTCTTCATTAACATCTGCACATGATGGATTGGTTCCATATGTTGAGAAAGGAATGATTACCAGAATTTTCTCTTCAGGTATTCGTGGCCGTTTGGGTGAAATTATCTCAATGGGTAAATTAAAGCATCCTGCAATTATTCACTCTCATGGTGGTCGTGTTAGAGATATCTTGACTGGACGTATCAAGCCAGATTTGTCTGTTTTAGCTGCTTCGGCTGCCGATGAGGAAGGTAATGCTACCGGAGCTCACGGGCCATCAGCTTTTGGTTCTATGGGGTATGCCGATATTGATGCGCGTTACTCTAAAAATGTAATTATTGTAACCGATAACCTTGTAGATTATCCATGTGTTCCTGGTTCAATTCGTCAGCACTTTGTTGACCACGTTGTAAAGGTTGATAGCATTGGTGATGCTACTAAGATTGCATCGGGTACTACTCGTATCACAAAATCTCCAATGGATTTGCGTATTGCTCGTATTGCAGCAACAGTTATCGAGCATTCTGGCTTGTTCAAGGATGGCATGTCGTTCCAGGTAGGAGCGGGTGGTGCTTCTTTGGCTGTAGCTAAATTCCTACGCGAAGATATGAAGCGCAAAGACATTAAAGGTAGCTTCATGATTGGTGGTGTTACTTCTTACGGTGTTGACATGCTAAACGAAGGATTGTTCCAGGCAATTTTTGATGTACAGTCTTTCGATGCTGCAGTAAGTACTTCTGTATTGAACAATCCACAGCACATCGAAATAACATGCGATCAATATGCAAATCCAAACAACTGTGGTGCAATGACCAACAAATTGGATGTAGTTGTGCTAGGTGCTTTGGAGGTAGATGTTGACTTTAATGTAAATGTAATCACAGGTTCATCAGGTGAGATTCGTGGTGCTTCAGGAGGTCACTCTGATACCGCTTCAGGTGCAAATCTAAGTGTGATTGTTTGTCCTTCTTTCCGTGGTCGTTTGCCAATCGTGAAAGATCGTGTTCACACAATTGTAACTCCTGGTGAAAGTGTTGACGTGATTGTTACTGAGCGTGGAGTTTGTGTAAATCCTTCTAAACCAAATCTTGCAGCTGCCTTGAAGAAAGCAGGTGTTAAAGTTGTAGACATTAATGATTTGAAGAAAGAAGTGGATGCAATGACTGGTGTTCCAGCGGAAAAACAATTGGGTGATAAAGTTGTTGCCTTGGTTGAATATCGCGATGGTACCATTATTGATGTGATTCACAATGTTGAAAATCTATCTTAACAGATAGTTGATATAAAGAAAAGTGCACCCTAATTGTAATTTTACTTTTAGGGTGTAATTTTATAAGTCTTTAAAGAGATTTGCAGGAATGAGTGATGTGTTAGGGAAAATATTAAAGGCAAGAGATCAAAGATCTGTTTTGCGAAAAGGAATTTCAAAGTCTGGACAAGCATCTTTAAGTTTGAACCTTAATATTCCAGGATTTCCAAAATCTGATGATAAAATTCATTCTTGTTTTAAGCAGGTATTGGCTGAACTAAAACGCCACCTGTTATCACATAGGATATTGATTGATTCGAAGCAAGAGCACTGTGCTGTTGATGCAGCTGGCGATTTCTACTTGGTTCCTCTTCTTGAGAATACTTATTCAATCAATGAAATAAAAGAAATCACCGAAAAGTTTGAGGAATCACATTCTTTGGGTCGTCTTTTGGATGTGGACATCACCAATGCTGAAGGAGATCCGGTATCTTCGGGCAAGGCAAAGTTGTGTTATTTCTGCAACGAAAAGCCTGCTTTGTTGTGTATGAGAGAACAGAATCATTCCTATGCTGATATTCGTAAAAAGATTGATGAGGATATCGATCAATATCTAAACCAAATTAGGAAGGATGAGGTTTGCAAAAATCTGGCATCGAATGCTTTGAAGTCTTTATTGCACGAGGTGGCCTTATCGCCCAAACCAGGTTTGGTGGATCGGAATTCCAATGGTTCTCATGATGACATGGACTTTTCTACTTTTATTGATTCCGCATCGGCTTTATCGGTTTACTTTAAGGAGATTGCTGAATATGGTTTTTCCTATACAAGTGATGATTTGAAAGAAGCTCTTCCTGAATTGCGCCGAATTGGTTTGTTGATGGAGGAAGATATGTTTCGTGAAACCAATGGAATAAATACGCACAAAGGGGCAATCTTTTTATTGGGGTTCTCTTTGTTTGTAAGTGCGTATCTAATGGCAAAAAGAAGTTTTTCCTATCAAGCTTTTGTTGATCTGATTAAAGATTTAAACGGCAATTTGGTAGAGCGCGAGTTGGGAAGGAAATTGTATAATGGAAACCAAACGCATGGTGAAGTTTGTTTCGAGAAATATGGAACGAAAGGACAAGGCATTCGTGGTGAAATACAGGCTGGTTTACCGAGTGTATTTCAGCATGCAATTCCGGTTTTGGAATACCATTTACAAAATAAGCCGCGCACCGATGATAAAATCCTGCACAAATCTTTAACCCATGCCTTACTGGCTTTAATTGCCAATAACGACGATAGTAATATTCTGTATCGAAAAGGGGTGGAGGTTTTAGATGGATTAAAGCAAAAAGCCAACGAAGCATTTTTGAATTTCGAGAATGAAAAATTTGAATTTCTATACAATGATTTGATCGATTACTGTGAGAAGAATCATATATCTCCGGGAGGTTCGGCTGATTTGTTAGCGGTTTCTTATTTTATCTTTACCGCAAGTAAACAACATGCCTAATTTTCATTTATAACAAAACATCAAGATAAAACAAATAACATATATCATGATTTTGGATTCTTCTTATATCTCTGAAACATATCAAAAAAGCATTGATATTTGACAAAATCCAATAATATTGACTGTTGATTATAAAACTATCACACACACCTAACAAAACTAAACTAACGGAAAATATGGGAGTTGAAAATACTGATTACAGAGAAGAGTCTTTGGATCTGAGGAACCCCTTCGATATAAAACTGGTTTCTGAATTTTTAGAACCATTGGGATTTGATTTTAATCAGCATGAGGTTGATTATTCCATGATTCTGTATAATCTAAACGATGAGGTTATCGGAACGGGATCCTATAAGGGGAGAGTTTTAAAGTATGTTGCTGTAGCGCCAAAATTTAGAGAAGGAGCTGCTTTTGCGCAAATTGTAACTCATCTTATCGATATTGTAATTCAAGAACACAAGCACATTTTTGTTTACACAAAACCACGTAACCTTGAAGTGTTTAAGGGACTTGGATTTACCGAGATTGCAACTGCAGAACCCTTGTTTTCTGTTTTAGAATTTGGTTACGAAAACATCAAAACTTACCAGGATTATTTGCGTTCGGTAAAAAAAGATGTGAGTGTTGGCGATATTGCAGCTGTTGTTGTGAACTGTAATCCATTTACCAATGGACACAAGTATTTAATCGAGAAAGCGTGCAAAGAGAATAGGTTGGTCTATCTTTTTGTTGTTGAGGAAGACCGATCTTCGTTTACTTTTGATATTCGATGGAGATTAATAAAAGAAGAATTAGGACATGTAGATAATCTTGTGATGGTAAAAGGTGGGAACTATGTGGTTTCTGGAACCATTTTCCCGTGTTATTTCTTAAAACAAGAAAAAGAATGTGATATTTCAGCTAAACAAGCCGAGTTGGATGTAATCACTTTCTTGCGATATATTGTTCCTGTTCTAAATATCAATAAGCGTTACGTAGGAACCGAGATGTATTCTCCGGTAACTGCAGCTTACAACGACGCGATGATAAAATACCTTCCGACCAATGGTGTTGATTTATTGGAAATCCCAAGAATTACTTGCGGAGGAGATGATAATTATATTTCAGCATCGAAAGTAAGACAGGCAATACGAGAAGATCGACTGGAAGATGTTTTGGAATTCCTTCCTGATTCTACAAAGAACTTCTTACTTTCCGATGAGTCCTTAGAAGTAAGAACAAAAATTAAGAATACAGTTTCAAGGCATTGATAAAAGCTCTTTCGAGGAGGTGAAAAATATAGAAGAGTTGTAATTGTTGAGTTTCGTAATTCAATTAATTACAACTCTTTTTGTTTAGCTGTTAGTTTAAATTAAGTTATTAAATGCATCCCTAAATGCTCACCCAAATTGAAAGAGAAAGCAACTCTAAGTGAAAGAAAAATAGCCAAAGGGAAATGATGAGTAACAAGAAGTAATGAGAAAGTAAGAGAAGGGAATGTTTATGTCGATAAAACGACCGATTTTATAAGAAGAAGGAATCGATATGTAACAATAATGAATGTTTCTATAGGCGTTGGGAATGATATTATAGGAAGAATGAATGATTTTATAGGAGAAGGGAATAGATTTATAATAAGAACGAATGGGTAAGTAATAGGAGTGAACGCTTAAGTAGCAAAAAGGAAAGGGTGAAAAAGAAAAACTAATGCTTTTATAACCAATGGGAATGGGTAAGTAACCAGAAGTAATATAAAAGCATTGTAATTAGTCCTAATGTTTGTGATGAACACAAACTCAAGGTATTATTTTCTAATCTTTTGAAAGAGTAATGCCAAGCCAGTAGGTTTACTGTTATATGTATATTTGGCATATATCAGGTAAAATAAAAGTACCAAATTAAATAAGTAGTTAAAATAGAGAGGAATATGGTAATTCTTACTGACAATGTCATCCACTAAAATGTAGGTAAATGTAAACACTTCACCCCAAAACCAAAGCCAAAGAAATATTTCGCTTACATCATCTGTTTTTCTTGTTTTAAAGGTGTGTATTACCTGTGGTAAAGCACAAATGGCAAATAATAAGCTGCCAACCCAGCCAACTACTTCATTCATTTTAATCAGTTTTTGATATTTAGGGCAAATGTGCTAAAAAAACTTGAATTTGTGATAAGAGAAAACTAATTTCTTTGAACCAAAAGAAGCGTGCGGTCGTCGTCGAATTTAGAGACGTTATAGGTTTTGGTAAGTTCGTCTTCTAAGGTTTGAGGTTGTAGCTCGCTATCCAGTTTAAACTTGTTTAATGAATGAAATAAAGCATCATCTCCAATCATTTCGTTGTTTTTGTCGTTAACCGCTTCGGTATAGCCATCGGTGTAGAATAAAACTTTATCTCCTTTGTTAAAATCATGAACCAGGCTTTGATATTTGGTCGTTTTAATAACGCCTAATAATGTTCCAACAATGTTTAATTGCGACATGGTGTCTTCCGATTTGTTGTAGTAATATGGGCGTAAGGCTCCGGCGGAAGCAACACTAATTTTGTTTTGCTGCGTACAGATTGAAATCACACTTAAAGTGGTAAACACCTCGGTAAGCTGCATGTCTTTAAATATGTATTGATTAATGATATCTAGAAATTTCCCTGGCGATTCTACGAAATCAAATTCCTGGCGGTTCAGGAAGAAGTTGATTGTACTTCTGATATATGCAATATATGCGGGAACGAAGAACCATGCATCCCATTTTTTCCCCATTACATCGCCTAGCACAACAATTTTGCGATGTTCATCCACATTGATAACTTCATAATAATCGCCACCAGGCAATTTATCGTATGGTTCATGTAAAATGCGAATTTGAATATCATTTAATTGATCTGAAAAATCATTTTCAAATCGGATTGGCGATCTTTTGGCTGCCGTGTTTAAGGCGTTAAGATATTTATTCTTAAGATCATGCTCTCTTTGGATATTAGAGTTGATTTGATGGACAATTAGTTTTGCATCCAGATTTTTATATAAAAAGCCACTGATTTTTAACTTTAATAACTCATCCATCTTTTCAGAATCTTCCGGATTTGAAATGAGTATACTTAAAGGGACATGAGCAGATGTAATTTCAACAATTTTTTCGAGTATGGACATAGCCCATGTAGCCGCATCGTCGATAATTATCCCCCAATTATTTGCTCCTTGCAGGGCCATAAAAAAATCGGAATCGGTATAAACAACCTTGATATTTGTTTTTACAAGTTTGTGTGGAATGGGAAAAGGTCTGGTTCGGTTGGCACAATAGATTATTGTCCCTTTTTCGTAGCTGATGTCCGATTTTTCTTTTCCTGCAATAATCTCCTTTCTGAGAAATGCCTTTTTTAAGTGCGAATTAATTTTTGAAACAAATACCTTTTGCTTGATTGGTTTTGTTATAAAATCATCAGCACCATCATTCAAATTTTTAATCCAGGTTTCTTCTTCGTTGTTTCCTGATAAAAAGATAAAGGGGGTATGCTTGTATTCGGGTGTGTTCCTAAAATGGCGCACCAATTCATTACCATCCATAAGTGGCATGTAAAGATCCGAGATTATTAGATCAAAATGCTCTGTTTTGGCTTTGTCAATGGCCTCAATACCATTCTTTGCCAATGTTGTTTTGTAGTTTAAGCTTTTTAATGTAAACTCTATAAACTTAAGCACAACAACATCGTCATCTACAACGAGTATATGCGGTGAGGCCTTGGCCATATTGGCTTATTATTCTGCCGAGAAGCTATTTACACAAGCGGTAGGATCCTGTAATATTTCAAAAATAGAATCCAATTGCATTAATTCAATCAATTCCATTACATCTTTATTGATATTACAAAGCTTTATTTTACTTTGATGTTCCTTAGAGGTTTTCAAAGCAGAAATAAGTGCTCCAAATCCAGAACTATCAATAAAATTAATGTCTTCAAAATCAACAACAAGTCTTGATTGTGGTTGAGTTAAAACTTCATTCATCTTATCTTTTGCAAGGCTTGCGTTTAAAGCATACAAACGATTGGTTTCGCAAAGTTTCATTATTGTAACAGAGTCAATGTTTTTGGTTTCAATATTCATGGCTCAAGTATGGTTTAAAGTTTTTTTAGGTTTGATCTAAGTTCGTTAACGGCTAGCGGACATTTTGATAGAAAACACTCAACCAAGTCAGGAATGTGCTTCATTTCAACATCATTAGTCGTTTCGTGCATCACGTTGCTCCAATTCTTTTCATCTTCAGGACTTAATTCAAAACCCTTTTCTTTTTTTATCTGTAACTCAAATTTAAGATTTCCTTTTGAAAAATGCTCTAATTGTTCCAAACAATCTCCAATACTATCCATTCCCATCGTTCGAACTGATGATTTTGCTTTGTGAGCCACCGCTCCTAATCCCTGCCAGTTTTGTGCTTCAAAATAGTTCGAAACCTCCTCTGTAAATTCAGGAATTTGCTCGATAAATATTTCGATCATTTCTTCGATAATGTTAATGTCGTTACCAGACATTTCCTTTAAATAGGATAAATCGGTGAGTTGTTCTCCTTGAGTCATTCTGTAGGATAAAATAATAATCACAAACCAACAAGAGTAATTTAAAAGCCCTGTAAATCTGTGTGGTTTTCACTTCATATAATATTGCAATGATACTAATTTATTTTCAAATTACCTATCTGTATTAAGATTCAGAAGACGCATAAAGTTCTGTTGTTTAATGTGTGTTTTTACTATACTTTTCTGTTTTTGGGAAACATTTTGTTTTATTATCAGTATTAGTGTATAGAAAATATAAATTTGTATCTGTTACCTTTAAAACACGAATCGTTTATAAACTACTACCTCTATGAATTGGAAATTTACCATCCTATCTGTTTTTCTTCTTACTTTTTATGCCTCCATTCATGCTCAAGATTTATTGCATGTTAAAAAATCGGAATACCTTGAAGGTGACAAGGAAAGAAAGCCTGCTTACAAGAATATTTTGCATGCAATCGAACTTGGAAAAAAAGGTAAAGGTTTTGTGAATCTGGCTATCCCATCGTTAAAGGAGGCGTATCAATTGAATTCTAAAAATGCTGAATTGAATTATAATTTAGGAGTGTGTTATTTGATTTCTGGGCCCAGAAATGAGGCATTGACATATTTAAAATCTGCACAAAAGTTAAATCCAGATATAAGTGAAGATATTTATTTCTTACTTGGAATGGCATATCAGTATAGTAACGATTTTGATAAGGCAATTGTACAATTTAAAATCAATATTGAATTAATTCAGCAGAATAATTACAAGGACAAAAGAGAGTTAATAGCATTAAGTGAAAAGCGAATTGATGAGTGTAAAAATGGAAAACAACTTATAGATAATAAGTCAGGTAAGGAAATAGAATTGATAAATGAGGTGAATTCTGCATATGATGAGTTCAATCCTGTTTGGAATGGGAGTGATTTCTATTTTAGTTCAAGGAGGGGAGATGAGAAGAACTCCAGATCATTGGAAGATCAAAAGTTTTATGAGAAAATTTTTGCAAATGATACGTCTGGGAATATTTATAATGTATCGGTAAATACACCAAGTAAAACCAATCTTGCTTTAATGTCTTTTATAGACGAGGCTCCAATAGTTTACCTTGGAAGAGAAGGAAATGGAGATGTGTTTTTTGCGAAACTATTAAAAGATAAGTGGGGAATAGGAAAAGCTTTAAAGTTTATAAATGAGAGTAGATCCAGGGAAAGTTCGGTGAGTATAGGTCGTAATGGCAAGGAAGTCTACTTTATTAGTGATAGAAAGGGTGGATTCGGTAGCTGTGATATTTATTACTGTATAAAAGAGGAGAATGGAAAATGGTCGAAACCAATGAACATTGGTGGAGATATTAATACAGAATATGACGAGAGTGATGTTTTTGTAACTAAGGATGGAAATAATTTGTACTTCAGTTCCAAAGGGCATAACTCTATTGGGGGGTATGACATTTTTAGGTGTGAAAGAAAAGAATCAGGAGAATGGGGACGACCTAAAAATTTAGGATTCCCGATAAACAGTACCGACAACGACATTACCTATTTTGAAGATGAAACTGGTCGATTCTATTTTGCATCGGAAAGATCAGGTGGAGTAGGAGGATTTGATATCTATAGAGAAAAGGAATTTCTTAATAAGGTTGATGAGCCTATTATCCTTGCGCATGCAAGCATTCAAGAGGTTCCAAATGAAATGAAGAATGAAAAAATGAGTACTCCTGAAATGACTAAGCCAATCATTGTTCCAGATATTCCTGTAAAGAAACAGCCTGAGGTAATTGAAGAGATAAAAATGAAGGAAGAGCTGGTGCAAGAAGATTTTGTTTACAGAGTTCAGATTGCTGCCTGCAAAAAGGAAATGGGACCAAAAGATTTATTTCAGAGATATCAAGGAGGAGATGTTATAGAACACTTATATGTTGAAGGTTGGCACAAATATACTATTGGTGGTTTTCCAACTTTCGAAGATGCTGCTAAATATCGTGATTCTTGTGGTGTTCACGATGCTTTTGTTGTGATTTTTAAAGGAGGGTATCGATTGGGAATTGCAAAGAAAACAGGAGGGGTAAAGTAATTTAAGGATTGGGTTTTTATCTGAGAAAATTTTCTACATTTGCACTAACAATAACGCAAACATAATTCACTAAGTTTTTTCTTAGGTAAATATTAATGGGATTGATTTTGCTCAATTACTTGATATTGCCTTAAATACAAAATACAATGAAAAGAACAGCTTTCACTAGTTTTCATGAAGAACTAGGTGCAAAAATGGCACCATTTGCAGGCTATAACATGCCAATTGAATACACTGGAGTTAAAGATGAGCACGTTTGTGTTCGCGAAAAACTAGGTGTTTTTGATGTATCTCACATGGGAGAGTTTTGGGTAAAAGGACCAAAGGCTTTCAGTTTTGTTCAAAAGCTTACAACAAATGATGTTGCTGCTTTATCTGATGGAAAAGTACAGTACAGCTGTTTTCCAAATGGAGAAGGTGGTATCGTAGATGATTTGTTGGTGTACAGAATTGATGAAGAAACTTATCTTTTGGTAGTTAATGCTGCAAATATCGAGAAAGATTGGAACTGGTGTTGTAAGAATGCAGAAGAGATGGGCTTAGAAGTTGGCAAGGAGTTGTACAATGCTTCTGATGAAATTTGTCAGCTTGCAGTTCAAGGTCCATTAGCTCTTAAAGCAATGCAGAAAATTGTTGATGTTCCAGTTGAAGATATGGAATATTACACCTTCAAGAAAGCTACTGTAGCAGGAATCGAAAATGCTATTTTCTCAACAACTGGTTATACTGGTTCAGGAGGATGTGAAATCTATGTAGCAAACGAAGATGGTGAGAAACTTTGGAATGCTGTAATGGAAGCAGGGAAAGAATTCGGTATTCAGCCAATTGGTTTAGCTGCTCGCGATACCTTAAGACTTGAAGTTGGTTTCTGTTTATATGGAAATGATATCGATGACAATCACACGCCTATTGAAGCAGGTTTGGGTTGGATTACTAAATTTGTTGAAGGTAATGATTTTATCGATCGTGAATTCTTCGAAAAACAAAAAGAAGAAAAACCTAAGCGTAGACTAAAAGGTTTTGAAATGATTGACAGAGGTATTCCTCGTCAAGGATATAAGATTGAAGATGCTGAAGGAAACGAAATTGGAGAAGTTACTTCTGGTACAATGGCTCCAATGGTAAACAAAGCAATTGGTATGGGATATGTAAAAGAAGGATTTTACAAAGCAGATACTGAAATCTTCATCCGTGTTCGTAAAAAAGCACTAAAAGCAAAAATTGTTAAAATCCCTTTCTATAAAGGATAATTTTCAATTTCGAGATATATTAAAAGCAGGTACTTGTAAAAGTATCTGCTTTTTTTGTGAAAATAGAAAGAGAGTTATAACATAAATTCTTACATTTGTTTTTCTCTTTTAAGCATGTGAAGAGGTGAAAATGATAGTTTCTGAGCTTTCTTTGGGTGATAAATCTCATGTTGTTCTTGCAGAAAGCATGCAGAATTAGAAGTATTACCATCAATATGACAAAAAAGAGAACGAAAATAAAATATTTTCTGTGGGTTAAATTGCTGTTTTTCAGACTGTAAATATTAATCTATATGAAGGGGGGGGAAATGATTATTTATTTGTTGAAAAACATAGAAATTAAGAACTAAAATCATTTCTAAATAAATTTTTATTTGCAAATTTGCCTCAGGATATGGAATAATACAAAAAATTAAAACGTTTGAAAAAATGAAAGTACACAACTTTTCTGCAGGCCCTTCAATCCTTCCAGATTTTACAGTAGAAAAAACTGCTGAAGCTATCAAAAATTTTGCTGGTACAGGTCTTTCTGTTATGGAAGTATCTCACCGAAGCAAAGAGTTCGTAGCTGTAATGGATGAAGCTATCGCATTGTTCAAAGAATTATTGAACATTCCTGAGGGATATTCAGTTTTATTTGTAGGTGGTGGTGCATCTACTCAGTTCTGCATGATTCCTTACAACTTGATGGGAAAGAAAGCAGCTTACCTTAACACAGGTGCTTGGGCAAACAAAGCTCAAAAAGAAGCTAACCTTTTTGGTGAGGTTGTAGAAGTAGCGTCTTCGAAAGAAGCTGTTTACAATTACATTCCAAAAGGATACGAAATTCCTGCTGATGCGGATTATTTCCACATTACTACTAACAATACCATTTATGGTACTGAGATTAAAGAAGACATGGATATCAATGTACCATTGGTAGCTGATATGTCATCAGATATCTTCTCTCGTCCGGTTGATGTATCTAAGTATGCATTGATTTATGGAGGTGCTCAAAAGAACCTTGCTCCAGCAGGTGTTACTTTTGTGATTGTTAAAGATGAAATTTTAGGTAAAGTTGACCGTCAGATTCCTACAATGTTGGATTACAGAACTCACATTAAAGGAGAATCAATGTTCAATACTCCTCCAGTAGTACCAGTATTTGCTGCCCTTCAAACTTTGAAGTGGATCAAAGAAATGGGTGGTGTTGCTGCAATGCAAAAAATGAACGAAGAAAAAGCAGCGGTTCTATACGATGAAATCGATCGTAATCCAATGTTCAAAGGTACTGTTGTAAACAAAGAAGATCGTTCATTGATGAACATCTGTTTTGTTATGGCTGATGAGTACAAAGAGTTGGAAAAAGAATTCTTCACATTCGCAACTGAAAGAGGTATGTCTGGTATTAAAGGACACCGTTCGGTTGGTGGATTCCGTGCTTCTACATACAATGCATTACCAAAAGCAAGTGTACAAGCTTTGGTTGACTGCATGAAAGAATTTGAAGCGTTACACGTAAAATAATTAAATCTAGATGAGCAGGATTTATTTCCTGCTTTTCGTCATTCAGATGCATGAGGAACGACTAAAGTAATTCTACCGAATTACTTCGATTTGGCTGGCAATGACATTTTATTTTTTTAATTCTAATTTTCAAATAAAATGACAAAAGTATTAATTGCAACCGAAAAGCCTTTTGCTCCTGCCGCCGTTAATGGTATCAGAGAAGTTGTGGAAGGCGCAGGTTACGAGTTGGCTTTGTTGGAATCTTATACTGATAAGGCTGATCTATTGGCTGCAGTAGCTGACGTTGATGCAATGATTATCCGAAGTGATAAAGCTACACGTGAAGTTATTGAGGCTGCTAAAAATCTTAAAGTTATCGTTCGTGCTGGTGCTGGTTACGATAATATTGACCTAGAAGCTTGTACTGAAAAAGGAATTGTAGCTATGAATACTCCAGGACAGAATTCAAACGCTGTTGCTGAGTTGGTGTTAGGAATGATGGTATTCTTAGCAAGAAATGGTTACAACGGAAAAGCTGGTGTTGAGCTTAGAGGTAAGAAAATTGGTATCCATGCTTATGGTAACGTAGGTCGTTACGTTGGCGAAATTGCTATAGGTTTTGGAATGGAAGTTTATGCTTTCGATCCATTTGTAGCTAAAGAAGCAATCGAAGCTGATGGTGTTAAGGTTGTTGAATCTGTTGAAGAATTGTATAGTACTTGTAATTATATTTCTTTGCATATTCCTGCTAACGACAAGACTAAAAAATCAATTAATTACGACTTGTTGAACAAGATGCCAGAAGGGGGAATCTTGGTAAATACTGCTCGTAAAGAAGTAATTGATGAAGAAGGATTAATGAAATTGATGGAAGATCGTAAGGATTTTGCATACATTTCTGATATCGCTCCTGACTGTAAAGATGAAATTGCTGCTAAATTTGAAGGCCGTTTCTTCTTTACGCCTAAAAAGATGGGTGCACAAACTGCAGAAGCAAATATCAATGCAGGTATTGCTGGTGCAAATCAAATTGTGAACTGTATCGAAAAAGGAGATACTACTTTTAAAGTAAACTAGATAATATAAAAAGGAAGCAGGGGACTAGAACAGTTTACTTGTTTCCTTTTTTATGAAATTGTAAGCAAACGATTTCATCAAGATAATTAACAACACAACAAAAACATATTAACGATGGCTATAGTAAAACCATTCAGAGGCTTGCGCCCTACTAAAGATATCGCTAAAGATTTAGCATGTCTTCCATATGACGTAATGAATTCAGAAGAGGCTGCTCAAATGGCTGAAGGTAAAGATTGTTCTTTATTACACATTACAAGAGCTGAGATTGATTGTCCTGCAGGAACTGATGTTCACTCTGAAGAAGTATATGAAAAATCAGTATCTAACTTTAACTTGTGGCAAGAAAAAGGTTGGTTGAAACAAGATGAAGAAGCTAAATTCTATATCTATGCTCAAACAATGGACGGTCGTACTCAGTACGGTATCGTTGCGAATGCTGCATGTGAAGATTATAAAAATGGTGTAATTAAAAAACACGAGTTAACTCGTCCGGATAAAGAGGAAGATCGTATGATTCTTACTCGTTACACTAAGGCAAACCTAGAGCCTGTATTTTTCTCATACAAAGCTGTACCAGAAATCGATGCTATCGTAGAAAATATCGTTAAAAACGAAGAAGCTACTTACGATTTCGTTGCGGAAGATGGTTTCGGTCACCATTTTTGGCCAGTAAACGATCCTGCTACCAACAAAGAGTTGGAAGAGTTATTCGCAACTAAAGTTCCAGCAACTTACGTAGCGGATGGTCACCACAGAACGGCTGCTGCTGCTCGTATTGGTGATGAGTTTGCTGCTAAGAATCCAAATCACACAGGTGATGAGGAGTACAACTACTTCATGGCAGTACACTTCCCAGATAACCAATTGAAAATTATTGACTACAACCGTGTAGTTAAGGATTTGAATGGTATGACTGCTGAAGAGTTCTTGGCTAAATTGGAAGCTACTTTCGAAGTAGAATGTATGGGTGAAGAAATCTACAAGCCTAGTAAATTACATGAATTCTCTATGTATTTAGAAGGCAAGTGGTACAAAATGAATGCTAAAGAAGGTACTTATGATGATAAGGATCCTATTGGTGTTCTTGATGTAACTATTTTATCTAACCACGTTCTTGATAATCTTCTTGATATCAAAGATCTTCGTACTACTACACGTGCTGAATTTGTTGGTGGTATCCGTGGATTGGGTGAGTTGAAGAAGCGTGTAGATAGCGGCAATATGAAAGCTGCTTTCGCATTATATGCAGTATCTATGCAGCAATTAATTGATATTGCTGATACTGGTAACATCATGCCTCCTAAAACAACTTGGTTCGAGCCTAAGCTTCGTTCAGGTTTATTGATTCATAAATTAGATTAATTTGAATCACAATATATTAGAAGAAGGAATGCAATTGCATTCCTTCTTTTTTTGTCCATAATCGAAAATTAAATGTGCGTAGGCGAACACTTGGTAGATTGAGTGTGGGTAGATATTGGTCAGTAAATGAACATGTTGGTTGGAGTGGCATATTGATTGATAATCAAGATGCATAACCTTAATCTGTGTGTGATGATTCTAAATTTTTTTAAGGTTGCATTTCGCAATATGAAAAAGTATAAAGGGTATTCCTTTATAAATGTTGTTGGTTTAGCCATTGGACTAGCTTGTGTGTTTTTGATTTACCTGTTTGTTCAGGATGAATTGAGCTATGATAAGTTTTATTCTCAATCGGAGAATATTTACCGTGTTGCAACCAGGGCTAAAATGGGTGAAAGAAAAACAGATTATAACACTATATGTGCTCCTTTTTCACCTGCAGCACAGTCTGATTTCCCTGAAGTAAAGTATGCGGTTAGAACGTATTTTAGGAATAATGTTCTTTTCTCTTATGAAGATAAGCAGTTTGTTGAAAACAAACTGTTGAGGACTGATTCTACCTTTTTTGAGGTATTTGATCGGCCGTTTATTTATGGCGATCCGAAGACAGCATTGCATGGTTCCGGGAATATTGTTATTACAGAAACTACATCGAAAAAATATTTCGGCAATTCTAATCCGCTGGGTAAGGTCATTAGAATGGGTGAAAAGAGCCTTTACACGGTAACAGGTGTAGTAGAGGATGTGCCGGAAAATTCTCACTTTCATTACAATTTGGTTTGCAATTTGAAATTAAGCGCAGAAGAAGCAGATAATTGGTTTAGTGATTATATGCAAGCTTATTTTTTACTGGAACCAGGAACAGATTACAAAGAACTGGAAGCGAAATTTAGAGATTTTACCTTAAAATATATGGGACCAAGGCTAAAGAGCATACTTGGTATTGATGTTTATGAATGGGAAAAATCAGGAAATGAATTTAAATATTACCTGGAACCTCTTGAAAAGATTTACCTGCATTCTACTACAGATGGTCAAATCGAACCAATTAGTGATATCAAATACATTTATATCTTTTCAGCAATTGCTTTTTTTATATTGCTATTGGCATGTGTAAACTTTTTAAACCTGACTACAGCTCGATCATTTACACGGGCCAATGAAGTTGGTGTTCGAAAGGTATTTGGAAGTAGTAGAGAGATGTTAATGTTGCAGTTTTATGCTGAAACATTGATTATGACTGTATTTGCAGGCATATTGTCCTATTTTTTAATTGAATTGATGTTGCCATCGTTTAATATGATTGCCAAAAAAAATATTTCCTCTTCTTTATTGTGGCAATCGGATTACTTGTTGTTTGTGTTAGGCGTAATAATATTTGTTGTCCTTTTTGCTGGGACATATACCGCACTTTCCTTATCGGGATTTAGGGTGATGAGTGTGTTGAGAGGAGAAGTAAGAAAAGGAAAGACTGGGAAAAGAATTAGAGCTTCGTTGGTGGTGTTCCAATTTACAGTTGCTATTGGAATATTAATTTCTGCATTTGTGATGAAAGAACAGGTTGATTTCATGCAAAATAAAAAGTTGGGATTTGAAAAGGAAAGAATCATGGTGGTTGATCGTGCTTATATCTTTGATGTGGAAGAAAAAGAAGCCATAAAGGAAATGCTCTTTAAATATTCAGGAGTTGAAAATGTTTCCTTCTCAGGAATGGTTCCTGGTCGTGGAACAAATGGATGGTCAATGTATAGAGAGGGAGCCAGCAATGAAGATATGATCAATTTCCGTTTGATGCATGTAGATGAAAATTTTGTTGATTTGCTGGATTTAAAAATGAAAGACGGAAGAAAGTTCAATAAAGACAGGTTGGCCGATACTTCTGTTTTTATTGCCAATGAGGCAGCAATACATGCTTTGGGCTATACCGATTGTCCTGTTGGAAGGAATGTGTATCAACCTAATTTCTCAGATAAGGGACGTACACCATTTGAAATAATTGGAGTGGTGAAAAACTTTCATTTTGAATCGATGAGAGATAAGATTCTGCCAATGTTTTTAACTTATACACCTCAATATCATCAAAGATATATGTTGGTGAAACTGAAGCCCGATAATGTTATGGTAGGCATGAAAATGGTGAAGAAAATTTGGATGAAAATGACAAAAGGTGAACCATTTGAGTATTTCTTTTTAGATGCAGATTTCAATACACTGTTTAAAGGAGAAGTAAGAGTCGCTAATATTTTAACATCCTTTACCATTTTAGCGTTCATCATTGCCTTACTAGGTCTGTTGGGCTTGGTTTCTTTCGAAATGCAACAACGGGTAAAAGAGATAGGAATTCGTAAAGTGCTTGGTAGTACAGAGATGAATTTAATTGTATTGTTGAGTAAGAACTTATGTGTAAGTGTAATTATTGCGAATGTGATTGCTTGGCCATTAAGTTTTTATGCAATGCAAAAGTGGTTGTCAAACTTTGTGTATAGAATAGATTTTCCTTGGTACTACTTCCTAATTGCACTGGTTGTTTCATTGCTGTTGGCAATTGTAACCGTAAGTGGGCATTCGGTTAAAGTAGCCAATGCAAATCCTATTAAATCGCTTCGATACGAATAATAAAGAACTATAATTAAGAAAGAACTCTAAATAGATAGAGTTCTTTCTTTTTTTTAACCATTTGGTTAAAAAAAGTGAAAAATGTTTTGATCTTTATTTAAATGTTCTACATTTGCATTAACCAAACGGTTAAACCGGATGGTTTATTTTTGATAATTAGATTAACCAAATGGTTAAAAAGTATGAAAGAGAATAAAAAATCAGTAGAAACCCAGGAATTAATATTGAAAACGGCAAAGGATATTTTCGCTCAAAAAGGGTATGCCGGTGCGCGTATGCAGGAAATTGCTGATGCCGCAGGAATAAATAAAGCTTTGTTACATTATTATTATCGAAGTAAGGAAAAATTATTTGACCAGGTTTTTGAAGAGGCATTTAAAAAATTAGCGGGTCCATTAGCGACCTTTTTAGCTGATGATTCTGAGTTGTTTCAAAAAATAAGAAATATCTGTAAGCATTATAATAATGTGTTAATGGAATATCCATTTCTGCCAAATTTTATTTTGAATGAAGTTAATACGGATCCTACCAGAATTTTAAAGCTAATAAATGTTGAAGGAGTAATGCTTGGTAAGGAGAAAACCTTAGCTCAAATATCAAAGGCAGTTGAAGATGGTGTGATTAGAGAAATTGATCCGAGGGAATTGATTTTAAATATCATTAGTTTATCCATATTTCCTTTTGCGGGCAAACCTATCGCTAGTGAGTTATTATATAAGAATGTAGATTATAATAAAATTTTGAATACAAGGGCGGATAAGGTATCGGATTTTATTATTCAATCAATTAAAAAATAAGATTATGAGTGGAGCGCTGATTAAAAATACCTGTATGCTATTGCTGCTGTTTGGTGGTGTGGTACATGCAAGCTTTGGACAAAAAGCGGTACTGAACTTAGATCAAATTCAGGCGGAAGTGCAAAAAAACTATCCTTTGGTAAAGGGAAAAGAGCTGTTGCAAAGGCACAATGATTTAAGTCTTGAGAATATAAGAGTGAATTATCTGCCACAATTGTATGCAAACGGTAAACTGAGTTACCAATCTGATGTAACAAGCAGTCCTTTATCGGGAGCAAATTCATTCGGAGCACCAAAAGATCAATACTCCTTAAATCTGGATGTTGAGCAATTAATTTATAATGGCGGAAGAACAAAAAGTCAATTGAAACTTAACGAAATTTCTACAGAAATTGATATTCAGAATGTAGAGGTTAAGATGTTTGCATTAAGAGAACGAGTGAATGATGCCTATTTTAGTATTCTGCTATTGCGACAGAGCAAGTCAATTTTAAAGGAGAAGAAGAAAACGGTTTTGGCAAGTTTGCATAGAATTTCTTCAGCAGTGAAAAGCGGAGTCATGACTGAGGCCAATCAAAAAGTTATGGAATCTGAGGTTTTACTAATAAACCAACAAATAGAAGAGTTTGATGCCGCAGAAAAATCAGCCCTTGAAAGCTTGGCTGAATTAATGAATCGAGAGATGGATTTCGATATTCAAAACACAAGTGATGAAGTAGTTAGTAAGGAGATATTCTTGAAAAATGATGAATTGAATGAAAGGCCAGAATACAAATTGTATTCGGACCAAAGACTTTTATTGAATGAAAAAATCGAACTGGAAAAAAAGAACAGAATGCCTGTGGTTACAGCCTTTGGACAGTTGGGATACGGTCAGCCTGGTTACAACCAACTTAGCGACGAGTTTGATTCTTATTACATGTTAGGCGCAAGGCTCAGTTGGAATATTTTTGATTGGAAAAAAAGTAAGCGAAATCAACGCAAGTTTAATATCCAAAAAGAAATAATTGATACCCAAGAATCCAGTTTTAAGAAAAATCAACTTGTGGATTTAAAAAAGGAACTGAATAACATTTCCAAATTTGAGATTCTGATTAGCAAGGACGATGCCATCGTGGAATTAAAAGAAGAGGTGGTAAGAAGTTCAAAATCACAATTGGAAAATGGCATCATCACATCAAGTGACTATTTGGAAGATCTTAATCAGGAAGTGCAGGCGAAATTGAACAGAGAGTATCATCAAATTCAACTGAGCCAGTCTATTGCTGAATACAAAAGAATATTAGGGAAAACTGAAATTAGATAGAAAATGAAACAAACAAAATTATACATTGGATTGGTAATTGCCGTATTGGTGAGCGCATGTAACAATGGAGATCAACTATCGGATGCCTATGGTAATTTCGAAGCTGTAGATTATACGATCTCTTCGGAAAATTCAGGGAAAATAATGGCTTTGAATCTCAAAGAAGGAGATGTGTTTAATGAACCAACCTTAGTAGGATATATCGATACCACTCAGCTGTACCTAAAAAAAGAACAGTTAAAAGCACAGAGTAAGTCCATAGCTTCTGGGATTCAAAATATTATTTCCAGAATTGATGTCTACAAAGAACAGTTGGTTTTATTACAAAAAGACAAGCAGCGAATTGATAAAATGTATGCCGATGAAGCAGTTTCAGTTAAAGAAGTAGATGATATTAATGGAAACATTCAGGTTGTTGAAAAGCAAATCAAATCGGTGCAAACCGAGAATGCCAAAGTGCTGGGAAATATTGAAAGTTTAAACAAGCAGATAGAGTCGATTAATGATTTAATGGAGAAGAGTAAAATAAGGGTCCCAAAGGCTGCTACAGTACTTGAGAAGTATAAGGAACCATTCGAAATGGTAACTACTGGAACCCCACTATTAAAGTTGGCAGATTTAAGATCTTTGGATTTGAGAGCCTACATTTCGGGGGATCAGCTTTCAAGTGTGCGAATCGGTCAAAAAGTGAAGGTGGTCATTGATAAAAATACTGATGAGAATGAAAGTTTGGAAGGAGAAATTATCTGGATTTCATCTCAATCGGAATTTACACCTAAAATTATTCAAACAAAACAAGAGCGGGTAAAATTGGTTTATGCATTAAAAGTGAGAGTTGTAAATGATGGGCGACTAAAGATTGGTATGCCAGGAGAAATTAGATTCTAATTGATTATGAATGCAGGTATTAGCATAGAAAATCTATCCAAAAGATACGGAAGTGTTCAGGCTCTTAAGCATATTAATTTGGATATAAATTCGGGGGAATTATTCGGGTTAATTGGACCTGATGGAGCTGGGAAAACAACTCTTTTTAGGTTGCTTGCTACTTTACTCTTACCAGACAAAGGAGGTGCTCGCATGGGTGATATTGATATAGTGGGGGACTATAAGCAAATCAGAAATTTATTGGGGTATATGCCTGGAAAATTCTCTTTGTATCAGGACTTAAGTGTAATCGAAAACCTTGAGTTCTTTGCCACGGTATTTGATACGAGAATCGAAGACAATATGGACATGATTCATGATATCTGGGTGCAAATAGAGCCATTCAAAGATCGCCTTGCAGGCAACCTTTCGGGAGGAATGAAACAGAAACTCGCCTTGTGTTGTGCACTAATTCATCAGCCTAAAGTACTGTTGTTGGATGAACCAACTACTGGGGTTGATGCGGTATCGAGAAGTGAATTCTGGCAAATGCTAAAGAGTTTAAAATCAAAAGGAATTACCATTGTAGTTGCAACCCCATATATGGATGAAGCAAATTTGTGTGAAAGAGTTGCCTTGATTAAAGATGGTGAAATTCTGCAAGTGAATACGCCACAGGAAATTGTAGATCAGTTCGAGCGTAAGCTGTATGCAATTAAAAGTGATGATAACTACCAATGCTTACTCGATTTAAGAGAATTTGAATTTACAAACTCTGTTTTTCTATTCGGTCAAACTTTGCATTACACTGATGTACGAAAAGAATTTTCGTTGGAGGAAGTCAACTCCTACCTAAAAAGTAAAGGACATTTGAACTTGGAAATAGAGCATGTAAAGCCGGGAATTGAAGATTGTTTCATGGCATTGAGCACAAAAGCAGACGGATATGAATAAGGATGTTAAGGTGATAAAAGTTAAAAATCTTTGTAAGAAATTTGGCGATTTTACTGCAAACAACAATTTGTCGTTCGAGGTCTCTAAAGGTGAGATTTTTGGTTTTCTGGGAGCAAACGGAGCTGGCAAAACTACAGCCATTAAAATATTATGCGGTTTGTCTTATCCTACTTCAGGTGAAATTAGTGTTGCTGGCTTTGATGTATACAAACAACGTGAGCAATTGAAGAGGAACATTGGTTACATGAGCCAAAAGTTTTCGTTGTACGAAGACTTAACAGTGTTTGAAAATATCAGATTTTATGGTGGTATTTATGGATTATCAAAGGAGGTGATTCACCGCAAGGCTGATGATTTGTTAAAGAAACTGGATTTGCAGCACGCAAGAAATAAGCGCATTAGTTCTTTGCCCCTTGGATGGAAGCAAAAGTTAGCATTTTCGGTTGCAATTTTTCACAATCCCGAAATTGTATTTCTGGATGAACCAACAGGAGGAGTTGATCCGGTTACAAGAAGACAGTTTTGGGATTTAATTTATGAGGCTGCGCGAGGGGGAATTACAATTTTTGTGACCACCCATTATATGGATGAAGCGGAATACTGCGATAGGGTATCGATAATGGTGGATGGAAAAATAGAAGCATTGGATACACCAGCCAAATTGAAGGAAGATTTTAATGCTGGGGATATGGATCAGGTGTTTTTGGCTTTGGCTCGAACGGCTACAAATGTTGAGTAGATTAAAAATTAGAAGTAATGAATCGATTTATCGGATTTTTAAAGAAAGAATTCTATCATATTTTCCGCGATAAGCGGTCGATGCTTATTTTGTTTGGAATGCCTATCGTGCAGATCATGCTTTTTGGATATGTAATTAATACAGACCTAAAGGATGTGAAAATGGCAGTTCTCGATCATTCCAAGGATGAATATACAGCTGAAATAATCAATAAAATTACATCCTCGGGCTATTTTCAGATAAACAATAACTTAAAGAGTATTGAGCAGGCCGATGCTATTTTTAGAAAAGGAGATGTAAAGTTAATTTTAGTATTTGAACCCGATTTTGGAAAGAAATTAGTCAAGGATTCCAAAGCGATTGTACAAATACTAACCGATGCTTCAGATCCGAATACAGCAAGCTTAGAGGTGAGTTATTTGCAAGGAATTTTGCAAAATTACAATGTGGAAATCAATCAGGACAATCTATTGCCAAGTTCGATTCAAGCCAATTCCAGAATGTATTTTAACGCCAATCTCGAAAGTGTTTTCATGTTTATTCCTGGCATTATGGCTACCATTTTAATGTTGGTTTCAGCTATGATGACTTCCATTTCCATTGCTCGAGAGAAAGAGTTGGGAACTATGGAAATATTGCTGGTGTCGCCTTTAAATCCGTTGCAAATTATACTCGGGAAAGTAGCTCCTTACCTGGCATTGTCATTTATTAATGCCTTGGTAATTGTGGGTATGGGATACTTTGTGTTTGGAGTGCCAGTTCTTGGTAGTTTTACTCTATTGATGGCCGAAAGTGTTCTGTTTATTTTTCTAGCCTTGTCAATTGGGATATTTATTTCCACAGTGGCGAAAAACCAACAGGTTGCAATGATGCTTTCGATGTTTGTGCTCATGTTGCCAACCATAATTCTTTCTGGTTTTATATTCCCAATTAGAAACATGCCAGTTCCCCTGCAGGTAATCAGTTATATCATTCCCCCTAAATACTTTATTGTGATTTTAAAAAATATCATGCTAAAAGGAGTAGGATTTGAATATGTATGGAAGGAAAGCTTAATACTACTTGCAATGACCTTTGGGTTTATCGGATTAAGTCTTAAGAAGTTCAAAATCAGATTACAGTAATGGTGAAATAAAAAGTTATGCGAGTATTAAAATATCTATTACAGAAAGAGTTTTTACAGATTTTTCGCAACAAGAGCATGTTGCCAATCATCTTTGTGATGCCAATTCTACAGCTTTGTGTTTTGTCTTTTGCAGCCACCTACGACATGAAGAACACGAATCTGTATATCGTTGATAAAGATCTTTCAAGTCATTCTAGGGAGTTGATATCCAAGTTTAATGGGTCTCCTTTTTTCACGGTGAAGGAAATTGGCTTTTCGGTTGAAGAAGCAGAAAAGGAAATCTATAAGGATAAGATTGATGCCATTCTTGTTTTTAATGATGATTTTGGGAAATCAGTTGATTTAAAGAAGGGAGCTTCTGTTCAGGTGCTGATAAATGCAATTAATGCAAGTTCTGCTGGTCTGTATAATGCTTATATTTCCTCGGTAATTCAGGACTATAATCGTAAAGTAAGCGCAAGTATTCGAGAGGTAGGCACGGGTGTACCTGTACATTTTGTGCAATCAAGCTACCTGCATCAGTTTAATCCCGAAATGAAATACATTCCTTATATGTTGCCCGGATTACTTGTGTTATTGGTTACGGTTATTGGTTTGTTTTTATCGGCAATGAATGTGGTAAGAGAAAAAGAGATTGGAACAATCGAACAAATCAATGTAACTCCAATTCGAAAATCACAATTTTTACTGGCCAAATTGATACCATTTTTGATAATCGGATTTTTTGAATTGGGAATAGGTTTAAGTATAGCTGCTTTCCTGTTTAAGATTCCTTTTTTAGGTTCGGTGTGGCTGGTTTATTTGGTAGCCTTTGTTTATTTGATTGCCATTTTGGGCTTTGGACTCCTGATATCCACACAGACCAATACGCAGCAGCAGGCAATGTTTATTGCATGGTTTTTTATGGTGATTTTTCTTTTGATGAGTGGTTTGTTTACGCCGGTGGAAAGTATGCCGGAATGGGGACAAACATTAAATATCCTAAATCCGATTGCCTACTTCATCAAGGTAATTCGAATGATACTTTTGAAAGGATCCGGATTTTTTGACATTGTTGACGAAATTGCAATTTTAACGCTATTTGCGGTATCAGTTGTAAGTATTGCAGTGAACAGGTATCGAAAAGTTGCCTGATTTCAATTAGAAACTCAATGCCATTTACCGATTAATAGTTCTCTTTTATCTATTTTTATTGGAACAATCGATAAAATTCAATTTATTTTGAAGGACTCTAAACCAAATGTCTGTGAACTACTTTAAGTCAATTTATAATTCTGCCTGGAGAATATTGATCATTGTAGCCGTTTTGCTACAAGTGAGTTTAATGCCCTTAGATTTCCTCTTTAATTTGAGAGGTTTCGAATGGTATAAATCTCTTGACTTGTGTATATCCTTGCTCTATTTTCTTGACTTGGTTGTAAACATTCTTCGATATCGTGGAATTAAAAGTCATGCTTTTTTAAAAGATGTTTATTGGGATACCTATTCATCAAGTAAATTATTTATTACTGATTTACTGGCCATATTGCCATATGCGGTAATGTTCTCGAATCCAGTATTTCAGTTATTCAGATTGTTCAAATGGGTTAGAGTGATTCGAACAGCTCGTTATTTTCAAATCAGGAATTTAAGATACAGTACCGGAATTTCTTTTGGCTTGCTTTGGATTGGAGCTTTTTTATTTTCACACTGGTTTGCTTGTATTTGGATACAGATACATGGAATGGAAGCTAGTCTGACTAAGGTAGACAATTATGTGAGAGCACTTTATTATACGGTAACCACCTTAACTTCTGTTGGCTATGGGGATGTGGTTCCGCATGGAAATGCCGAGATGCTCTATAATATCTTTCTTCAGTTTATAGGAGTTGGTTTTTTGGCTCTGCTTGTGGGGAACGTGGTTGGCATTTTTACAAAGAAAGATCCTGCAGAACAGCGCTTTTTAGAAAATATGGAGAAGCTAAGAGCACTAATTCACTATCAGCACATTTCAAAAGATTTGGAGCACAGAATTAGTGATTACTTTACCTATGAAAGGAAGCAAAAGTTGGGTTACGATGAAACTGAATTGATGGAAGCGCTCCCTTTTGGACTTAGAAATGAATTGCAGTTAGAATTCAAAAAGAACATTATAAAAGATATTCCCTTGTTCGAATCTGTTGATGATCATTTTGTCAGGGATATAGCGCAATATCTTAGTCCAAGAATCTTAACTCCTGGTGATTATTTGTTTCGAATGGGAGATTCGGCAAACTCAATGTTTTTTGTACAAAAAGGAAGCTTAAAAGTATTATCGGCAGATGAGTCAAAACAGTTGACACTCTTAAAGAAAGGTGATTTTATGGGTGAAATCGCGCTTTTTAAAGATACGACGAGAACGGCAACCGTGAAATCGGTAGGATATTCCGATTTGTATGAGCTTCAAAAGAAGGAGTTCAATAAGGTATTGAAAAAATATCCTGAAATCGCTGAGAAAATAAGACTAAAATCCAAGTCAAGAGAAGAGAGGTATATGTAACTAATAAGTAAATTATAGCACCATGTTTCATCATCATGATCATTTTAATGAGTTGTTGCATCCCGAATTTTTAAGGATAGAGAGAAAAAGAGTAGGAATCATTTTAGGCCTTTTTATTATTGGTTCTTTGGTTCTTCCGGTGCTTCATTATTTGGCTCCAAACCTGTTGCGTAATTTCTTAAACCAGGATCAATTCATAGGAGGTTTGGTATTTTGGTGGGTGTTGTTTTGTGTGTTCGAGCTAGGTGTTTATTTCCGATTGGGACATGCCATTAAGAATAACATTCAGATTCCCAGAAAAATTCTGATTGTTAATATATTGGTGGAGTTTGGCTTGCCTGCCATTGTATTGTATCATGCTGTAAAATTCGATTACTCTCTTTTGATATTGGAATACGATGGACTTCTGTTTTACTTCTTGTTGCTCATGCTTTCAGCAATGCATCTGGATTTTAAAGTATCGGTAGGAGCAGGTGTTCTTGCCGGAATAGGATATTTTACAGTCGCATTTTGGGGCATTGACTATCTTCAAACCGAACAGGATGTGGTTCAACTGAAGGAGATTTATACAATGCGAAGCGTTGGCCTTGTAGTAGGAGGTTTGGTGGCAGGAGTAGTGGCACATGAAATTAAAAAGCGGGTAAACAACTACCTGAACAGCATCGAAGAGCAGAAAGAAATAGAATCCTTGCTTGGCCAGCAGTTGTCGAAAGGGGTTGCCAATGAGTTGATTGTTCACCGAAATGAAACCATCGGGCATAAAGTGGTTGGATCCATCATGTTTCTGGATATTCGAAACTTTACGGTGATGGCTGATCATCAAAGTCCTGAAGAAACCATTGAGTTTCAGAATGCCATATTCGATCCCCTCATTCGAATCATAGAAAAGAACAATGGGATCATTCACCAGATTTTGGGTGATGGATTTATGGCATCATTTGGGATCGCGGTAAGAAATGAAAATCATGCCAAAGATTCTTTGAATGCAGGTTTGGAAATTATGGAAGCCATAAATCACCTAAGAACGGACCAGAATGGCAGTATCACAAAGGTGGGAATCGGTTTGCATTCGGGCGAGGTGATTACAGGAAATATTGGGAACGAGATCAGAAAGCAGTTTTCCATTGCCGGTAAGAATGTGATTCTGGCATCCAGAATAGAGCAATTGAATAAAACCTTTAAAACACAGTTCCTGGTAAGTCGTCAATTTGTAGATATGCTCAATTGTAAGGGGTGCTTTACCGATTTGGGCGAAGTACAGGTAAAAGGTTTCGACGATCAGGTTCATATTTACCAGGTTGGAGAGAACTGTTCCTGCAAGGAAAACTAAAAAATATTTTAAGAAGTAAAATAATATATAAAGGCCATCGTTAATACATTTTCGATGGCCTTTGTTTTGATTTTAACGTGAATAGATTGCTGATATTGATTCTAAATTATGCCATTGAAGTAAAGGTTGTTGTTGTAAAAAGTATCTTTTTGGTGATTAAATAATGAAGTTTTGGGATAAATGCATAAATTATTACTATTTTTAAAATGGTTCTAATTTAGAATTGTATTTCGAAAAAATATAAACATTTTTGTAGCGAATTGAGTAGAAAAGAACATGTTAACTTGTTGTTGGAATGAGTTGTGATGTTGGAAGTACATGTTGAACGAATTTTTATTGAATGGTAATAAGAAGAATATTTTCTTTCCTTATAGTATTGTTTCTGGTCTTTTGTAACCGGAATTTTAGTTTCTCAAAACAAGGAACAAATGTTTTGGCCTTCGACAGTAGCATCGAAGCAGTATCTCACAGAATATCAAATAATCTTTCAGAAAGTGTAGAAACAGCTCGCGCTGACCGCTTGATTAAGCGATTCCTAAGGAAATGGGAAGTAGCTGGAGCAACGGTAGCTGTAGTTAAAGATCAAAAGCTTTTGTTTGCCAAAGGCTATGGATACGCTGATGTTGAAAATGAAGTAAAAGTTGAACCTTCTCATATTTTTAGAATTGCCAGTGTTTCAAAATTGATTACCGCTACGGCAATCATGAAATTGCAGGAAGAGGGAAAACTAAAGCTGGATGATTTTGTGTTTGGAGAACATGGAATTTTAAATGACTCCATCTATTCCAATATTAGAGACAAGAGAACCAAGCGAATTACAGTGGAGCACTTGTTGAGACATTCGGCAGGTTATTCAAGCAAGTATGGCGACCCGATGTTCTTGCCATTGTCTATTGCCAAAAAAATGAAGGTGAAGCCGCCTATCTCGGCCGAAACTACCATTCAGTTTGCTTTATCGAGAAGGTTGCATTTTACACCAGGAAGTAGAGGAGGGTATTCCAACCTGGGATATGTAATGCTTGAGAAGGTGGTTGAGAAAGCATCAGGTGAAAATTACGAAGACTACGTAAAAGCTCATGTGTTGAATCCAGCAGGAGTTTTCGATATGCATTTGGGTAAAAACCTTGAGGAGGATCATTATCCGAATGAGGTGAAATATTACGAACAATCCAATGCCATTAAAATTTCAGCATTCGATGGATCTGGAAAAACAGTTTTCCGATCGAATGGTGGAAACAATATTGAAGAATTGGGAGGAGCAGGAGGTTGGGTTGCTTCAGCAGCCGAATTGATGAAGTTCCTATTGGCTATTGATGGGGATGATGCTCATCCAGATATTCTATCACGCAAAAGCATTGCTTACATGACTACTCCAAATAAAAGAGGACACAGTCCGATTGGCTGGAAGGGAACAAGATCCAAAACATGGTGGAGAACCGGTACATTGGCTGGATCTTCGGCATTAATGAAACACCAGGTTGGAGGATATAGCTTTGTGATTGTTACCAACTCATCTACCTGGCGTGGATCCGACTTTACCAGGGATTTGAGTGTTCTAATGAGTAGAGTATTGAGATCGGTAAAAGAGTGGCCAGATCAGGATCTGTTCAATCATTTTGAGGCAAGGCCGGAACGAATGGCATTAGATAACTTACCAAAACATCAAGGATGGAGCTGATTATTTTAATCAGCTTTTTTTTTGCACCTCATTCTATCTTTCTCCTCTAGGAGAAAGGAATGCGTCTCCGGGACTCGCACTTGTGGCATTAGTGCTGTGATTAAAATAGGATAGATTCTGAATATCAATTGCTCTCTATTCCATCTGGGATATTTCCTCTCCTTCAGGAGAGGGTTGAGGTGAGATGATTAAAAAGTTCAATCACAAAGGTCCTTCTACATTAAAGTTTCAGCCGACTAAGTCAAACAAAGAGCCTGTAGGGCTCAAATCTTAATAGCCTGGGGCAACGCCCCAGGTATGATTAGGTACTGCAATTCGTCGCAACTGCTATGTTGATATGAAATGATTTGCTTATTTGCGACGGAATATTTTGCTCTATTAATTTTCATGTGTTAAAAGACCGCTTTGCAAATAAAAAACACAGGCTTTACTTTATCTACTGACTACTTCCTCTCCTTAAGGAGAGGATTGAGGTGAGGTAATCAACTAATCAGTTATGATTCCAGTTTATTGTGCGTTTTCCCTAATGGATATTAAACGATTTTCTCGAAATGGTATTAAATTGTAACTTAAAATCAATTTTAATTGTAAATTTGCATGTAAATACTGTGTAAATCCTATTAAATTCTAATTTGGTTTGATATTTTTGCACTCTATAATTACAACTTAAACACAAACATACTTTTATAACTAATGGAAACTCGTAGAATCTTAGCAATTAATCCCGGATCAACATCTACTAAAATTGCTGTATTTCAAGGTGATAAATCAGTTTTCTTGAAAAACATCAAGCATACCGCGGAAGAATTAGCAGAATTCAATCAGATAACAGAGCAATTCGAATTTCGCAAGAACATCATCATGAAAGAAATGGTAGATGCTGAAATTCAAATTGACCTTATTGAAGCTGTAGTTGGTCGTGGAGGATTGGTTAAGCCAATCGAATCTGGAATTTATGAAGTGAACGATCGTTTGAAGGAAGACCTAAGAGTGGGTATTCTTGGAGAGCACGCTAGTAACTTAGGTGGATTGATTGCAGACAATATTGCACAATCATTGCCTAAAGCAAAAGCTTACATCGCCGATCCTGTAGTGGTTGACGAAATGATTGATGTAGCTAGAGTTTCAGGTCACCCTGAATTCCAAAGAGTGTCTATTTTCCATGCTTTGAACCAAAAAGCAATCGGACGTGCATTTGCTCAATCTATCGATAAAAAATATGAAGACATCAACGTAATTGTAGCACACTTGGGTGGTGGTATTTCTGTTGGTGCTCACTTGAAAGGAAAAGTAGTTGACGTAAACAATGCATTGGACGGAGAAGGACCTTTCTCACCAGAACGTTCAGGTTCATTGCCAACAGGAGCTTTGGCCAAGATGTGTTTTAGCGGAAAATACACCCTTGAAGAGATCAAGAAGATGATCAAAGGAGAAGGTGGATTGGTTGCGCACATGGGAACAAACGATGCTTATGAGATTGAGTTGAAAGCCAAAGATGGTGATGCAAAAGCAAAATTAATTCAGGATGCAATGTCGTACCAGGTAGCCAAATCAATTGGTGAAATGGCTGCAGTATTGAAAGGTAATGTAGAAGGAATTCTATTGACTGGTGGTATTGCTCACAACCCTGATTTGGTGAACTACATCAAGGATATGGTTTCATTTATCGCACCAGTAGTAGTTTATCCTGGAGAGGATGAAATGAAAGCGCTTGCAATGAACGGTTACATGGTTCTTAGAAACGAAATTGAGCCTAAAGTATACGTATAATCGGAAAGATATACCTACCTATAGAAAGCCTTCGGTAATCCCGAGGGCTTTTTTTGTGTTTCACCACAAAGGCAAACTAAGGGATTTCACAAAGAACACAAAGGATGAGCCTGTAGGGCTCAAATCATTATAGCCTGGGGCAAGGCCCCAGGTATGATTATCTACAGCAAATCGTCGCAACTGCCATGTTGATTTGGAATGATTCGCTTTTTTGCGACGGAATCTGTTTCCTTTCCTCAAAAGAGGGCCAAGATGAAATGGTCAAGTGTGATATATTTCACATCAAAATCCAGTTTAAAATAAATTAAACTATTGACTCATAAAGATTAATGGTATAAATTAGTACTTGTTCAATAGAGAAGGTAAGGATCGAAAAGAGGAGCAGAGCATAAGGCTTGAACACAGAACTAAAATTCCTTCTGATGAAAACCAAACAAAAACTACAGAAAACCGCTGACCACGGTGTCTTGAAAATTTCAATCATCCCAATTTGCGCATCCCTTCTGGTGCGTAGGTGAGCCAATTCTATACCACAGAATTAGTCTCACAATCTTCCAAAATATCGTTTCAGATCCCAAAATCACTTCTTAAAGCAGGATACCAATGTTCGTGTGCCATGTGCATTTGGGTCACCAACAGGAGGAAACGATTCAGAAGCACCCAATTCTCTTCCAGGAACTCCCGAAATCAATCAATACTGCAAAACAAATAGGGAGACCATTACAGAAAGTGCGAAACAGAGCTAAAAAAGAGTGGACTTACCATCTACAAAGAAGTTTAAACTCCTTGACAATAGGATTAAGGGGCTAGAACAATTGACTTAATGAGGTACAACAATTGGGTTAAGAGGGTAGAACAATTGACTTAATGAAGTACAACAATTGGGTTAAGAGGGTAGAACAATTGACTTAATGAGGTACAACAATTGGGTTAAGAGGGTAGAACAATTGACTTAATGAGGTACAACAATTGGGTTAAGAGGGTAGAACAATTGACCTAATGAGGTACAACAATTGAGTTAAGAGGGTAGAACAATTGACCTGATAGGGTACAACAATTGGGTTAAGAAGGTAGAACAATTGACTTAAGGAGATACAACAATTGGGTTAAGAATTTACAAATATGGAACAATGCCCGCTATTGGGTCAAAACAATAAATAATTGAAATATGAATTCAAGTGAGAAATTAAATTTTGGACAACTACAAAAGCTAGTTGCCTTTAAGAAAGCAAATGAAGAAGCTTTGAAACTGAATCCTCTATTGTGGCTGATGTTGGAAGATGCTGAAAGTTTTTACAATCGAATTGCTGATTTAATGGTTAAAGATGAAAAAAGCAGTAAGGCACTCACACAGGAAAAAGAGGTGATTTTTGAAAGTTTGACTGCTGATAGCGTGGTGACAAATGACATGCTAATTAGTTATGGGAACTACAAAAAGTTTATTCCTTTTATGAGTATCCAAGGCTGTTCGAAGACAGATTTGAACCGGGCACGCGATGAAGATGTGATCTCCAATGTTCAGAGCATGATAGCGGAAATTGAGGCTCACCCTGCAGAAAGTGTTGAGGCTGGTGTTAGCGAAGAGCGAAAGCTAGCATTAATTGGCAAGGTAGATGAAGCCATTACGATTGTACATGGGCCTGAAAAGTTCCGCTTGGAACAGCATGATGTGAATGTACAAATTGATACAGAAATGGAAGGGTATAGAAAATTGTTGAACGATTCGATTAAACCGAATATGAGAGCCAATTATGCTGATAGCAATCCCGACTTGTACAATGCATTCCGAAATGCCATACATACCGATGCCTTGCCAAAGAAGACCAAGGTGATTACAGGCAGCTTTAAAAATGAAAAAGGCGAGCCGGTAAGTGATGTGTGGATACAGTTGGATGAGGAGAAACCAGTAAAGAAGGGTGGCAAAAAAGGACAGTTCTACTTCTACAATGTGCCAGCCGGGCAGCACAGCCTGCAGTTTACCAAAGAATCATACAAACAAGAGAAAAGGGTGTTCATGTTAGAAGCCGACCACTGCATGCATTTCGACATCACCTTCATATTGGAGGAAGTGCAGGTGGAAAGTGATGTGGAAGCATGATTTTTTCAATGTTAAAATTCTGCAAGAGTCTCATTTATTGGGACTCTTTGTTTTGAAAGTTCAGGAGCATAGCTCCGTAATCTTCATAGAAAAACAGTTAATATGAAAACATAGGGACGTAGTCCTGAAATCTTAAAATAAAAATTCATGGCAAATACCTATACCCAATTGTATATTCAATATGTTTTTTCGGTAAAAGGCAGGGGTAATTTTATAAAAGAAAAATTCAGGGATGAACTGGAAAAAGTGATGTGTGGCATTGTTACCAATCACAAATGTAAAACTTATGCCATATATTGCAATCCCGATCATACTCATATTTTTGTCGGGATGCATCCTTCTGTATCTCCATCAAAATTGATGGAACAAGTTAAATCAGGTGCATCCAACTGGCTCAATCATAAAAAATATATTCCTGGTAAATTTAACTGGCAAGATGGCTACGGTGCATTTACCTATTCAAAATCGCATATTGATCGGGTTGTTAAATATGTATTGAATCAGCCGGAGCATCATAAAAAGCATACGTTTAGAGAAGAATATTTGTCCTTCTTGAAAAAATTTGATGTGGATTATGATCCTGAATATTTGTTTGAATGGTATGATGAAAAATAGATATTAGGGCTAAGGCCCCTATATTGCGATGGACAAGAATAGCTACGAAGATGATTGGGCTACCGCCCCTTAAAAGAAATCCCTGTTGATGGCGTACTGCAATCAACATTAATTTCATCAATTCAACCTAATTCATAAATGTTTGTTTGAATAGTATGATGAAAAATAAATAAGCTCTGAAAGCCCCATTTACTGGGGTTTTTTTTATATGTACAACTGTAATTGAATAATAGATTTTAAAAGGTTAAATAAATTTAGATTGATTCTAAGGGAAATAAGCTAAAATATGTAAATGAATTTTGAGGGAATAGTTTTAAATTTAATGGGCTGATTGAAAAGCATAATAATGTCTCAAAAGAATAGGGAAGTGCACAATACTGACCTATATGGTGTGTAGTGTGCAGTTTTTTGATGCGAGATTAGAAAATAAGTGTACCAGTACACATATAAAAAGTTAGCCACAAGGAAATAAAACCCTACAAAATAGAAGAATATGACAAAATCAGCACACTTCAAAGTACATCCCAAACTAGCAGAATTGCTTGGTGAAACATACCGTTCAATTGAGGAGGCGGCTAAAGAATTGATAGATAATTCATATGATGCCGATGCTGAAACTGTCAATATTCAACTTCCCGAGGAATTTCAACCTATACCACAAATAATTGTTTCAGATGATGGTTCAGGAATGAAAGAAAGTGAGGTGAGAACGGAATATCTTGATATAGCAAATAGCCGTACTTCACGTAAGGGAGATAGATCTTTTTTGAAAAAGCGCAAAGTAAAGGGACGCAAAGGAATTGGCAAATTTTCAGGTCTTATGATTGCTCAAATAATGAAGCTTGAAACTTATGCATCAGGAAAGAAAACGACACTGATTATTGACAAAGAAGCTTTAGCTATTGCGAATTATGATTTAGAGAAAGTTCCACTACCAATTATAGTTGAAGAGTGTGACAAAGAAAAACATGGAACTACAATAACTCTAGAAGGCTTAAGCCAAAATTATAACTTTCCTAATCCTGATAGACTAAAGGAATTTCTTGTAAGGGATTATGGACGAGAAAATGACCTTAAGTTAATTATTAATGGAAATGATATTGGAGTTTTGGATTTGCAAGGAAAATCATTTTCAAAAGAAATTGTACTTGATAATGGCAAGAAAGCACAGTTAAACTATACTGTTACTGACAAGGCCGTAAAAGGTTCTGGTATTGCTGTTCGTGTTAATAATAAAATTATAGGACGACCACAGAATTATTTATCAGATGATGAAATCATCCCTAAGAAACTTCAGAATAGAGTTTATGGAGAAATTATTTGCGATGACCTAGAGGAAGATGTTACGGCTGATTTCGGTGCAATTATTGAAAATAGTAAGCTCTACGAATCTATTGCTATTGAAACAAAAGAAAACTTAAAAACATCTGTCGATGAAGTTTTTAAGACAGATATGAAAATGGCAAGAGCTCGATATCAACGAAAGATTAATCGTGAGTTAGAAAAACTTCCTGAATATAAGCAACCTTTCGCACGTAAAGCTTTATTCAAAACATTGGAGAAATTTTATGGTGAAAGTGAAGAAAAAATTAATACTGTGATATCTGTAATGGTATCCGCAATGGAAAAAGACCATTATTGGGATATAATTCAAAATATTCAAGAAACAGGAAGTGGAGACATCGAAAAATTTGCAGATGCACTAAGCGATTTCGGACTCTTAGAAATGAGTATAATTTCAAGTCAAGCATTAAACCGATTGAGGTATTTAGATGAATTAAATATTCTAATTGACAACCCGAAAACTTTAGAGAAAACAATTCATAAAGCATTAGAAAATAGCACATGGATTCTCGGTGATGATTACAATGTGTTGTTTTCTGACATTAGCTTTGAAAAAGCTATTTCAACAATTTTAGATAAAAAATACAAGGGAGACAAAGCTTTGGATAGGCCTGATTTGCTGCTTGGGCGAAAGTTAAATCGAGAATTAGTTCTAATTGAATTTAAAAAACCCGACTTTACTTTAAATAGAGATACGGAACGGCAAGCTCTTGAGTATCGGGATGAATTAAATACTTACTTTCATAATCAACATATTGAGATTGTCTTGCTAGGTGGGCGAATAAAGCAAAATATTAGTTCGCACAATGAAAGAGATGATGTAAAATTTAGAACTTATCTTGACATTTTAAGTGTTGCTAGAAATCGTTTAGTATGGTTAATAGATGAGTTAAAAAATTAATAAACCCAGTGGCTAACAAACCGTCATAATGCATAGCTTGCCGCAGGCGCAACACAAGCTACGCATCATACGGCAGGCCGTTAACCAGGGGCATTATAGCATTTAATAAATAACCAAAAGTCTACCCCTAAGGTTCATAAAGAATATAGATTTGATGAGCATATCCAATCAAACTTTAATCGTATCGGGAATCATCCTGTTGATTTTATAATCTTTTAGCAACTATATAAATAGTAAAAAGCTTTAAAGTATTCATAGAGAAAGCCTTCGGATAATTACTGAAGGCTTTCTTTATGACTTTTGTCATGTTTATCATAGTTTAAAAGAAGTCTAAATACAAATTACGTATGTTTTGTGGCACTTTATGTTGAACGTATTGAAAAATTATTATAAACGTCAACTTTCCAGAGGCCTTTTGTTTGTTGATGTTGGGGTGTTGTGTGTTTTTTAAGTTAAGCTTTATTATTGTTTGCTTTGGTAATAGATTGACTGTTAAGGTTTTTTAAATAAATAGAGAAAAAATTCTTTAATTTTTCTATATTCATAGTGTTATGCCATTTATACTAAGAAGTTGGTGGTGGTATAATGCAGATATATTAATGAATGGCTTTTAGGAGTTGGTGAACCAAAAGCCAAAGTCATTAAATAATCGGTATAACTCTATTAATATTAACCCTAAAACCTACAGTGTATGGATTTTCAAGAGAAATTAGTGCATGATTTAGTTGCCAAGCACGGTACTGATCGCGAAAATTTGCTTCCAATTCTTCAGGGAGTGATTGATCAGGAAAGATACCTATCGGAAGAGGCAATTTTGAAGATTGCCAAAGAAATGAGCATACCTGCTGCTGATGTTTACGGAACGGCTACCTTCTATTCCTTCCTCGACACAGATCCAAGAGGCAAGTATGTAATTCGCGTATGCAAAACAATTACCTGTGCCATGAAAGGTAAAAACCAAATCATCCAGGCAATTGAGAGTTTCTTAAAGATTAAGGTTGGTGAAACTACGGTAGATAAAAAGTTTACCATTCTTCAGACCAACTGTTTGGGATGGTGTCATAAGGCGCCTGCCATGCTGGTGAACGACGATGTTTATACGGAGCTTACGCCAGAATCGGTGGTGGATATTTTAAGAGAATATCGCGAAGAAAACTAAGCAAGTATTAGATAAAGCAAAACTAACAATCTAAATACCCTTTGGTATGACAACAACTAAAAAACAACTTCATAGAATCGATTTGATCTTTAAAAATGAGCAGGATTGTAAAGAGATTCTTAGAAATGCATTGGCAAGGTCCAATCAGGAGGTAATCAATGAGATGGTGAATTCCGGTCTCAAGGGTAGAGGGGGAGCAGGATTTCCAACTGGCTTAAAATGGAAATTGACTGCCGAGCAAAAAGTAGATGAAAAATTTGTGATTTGTAATGCCGACGAAGGCGAACCAGGAACCTTTAAGGACAGGGAAATTTTAACCCGGGTTCCTCATAAAGTTCTATCCGGTATGGCGGTTTGTGCTAAAATTATTGGTGCAAGAAAAGGCTACATTTATTTAAGAGGAGAATATAAATTCTTGGTTCCAAATCTGAAAAAGGAATTGAGGAGATTTCACGATATATTAGACGAATTGGGATTGGATTTTCGTGTTGAAATTTTCATGGGAAGTGGAGCATACATCTGTGGTGAGGAGAGTGCTCTGTTTGAATCGATGGAAGGCAAGCGCGGGGAGCCTAGAAATAAGCCTCCTTTCCCAACCGAGATTGGTTATATGGACAAGCCAACGGTAATCAACAATGTGGAGACATTGGCACATTCCTATACCATATTAAAGTATGGAGCGAAGAAATTTCGCGAACTGGGTGTGAAAGATTCTCGCGGATCGAAGGTGTTCTCGGTTTCGGGTGATACGCCAATCCCAGGCATTTATGAATTGGAGCTGGGGATGTCGGTTCAGGATTTCGTCGACGATTTTGGTGATGGTGACACCAAAGCTGTTCAGGTGGGTGGAGCCTCTGGTTTCTTGGTTCCACGTAAACGATTTGGAAAGACTTCCATTGGTTATCAGGGAAAATTAACGGGTATTTCATTGCCTACGGGAGGATCGATGATGATCTTCAACTCTTCTCGTTCCATGTACAATGTATTGAACAACTATCTGGATTTCTTCGAGGAGGAATCATGCGGACAATGTACTCCATGTAGAGTGGGCTGTCAGCAACTACTAAAAGGCATCAAAGCCGTGAAGCGCGGTGAGAAGCCAGCCTCTTATTTGGACCAATTGCTTAAACTTACCGATACGATGAAGTTGACGGCTAAATGTGGTTTGGGCCAGTCTGTGGCTAATTCATTCTCTTCTATTGTAGAAAATTTCCGAGAGGAAATGATTTACTAAGAAAGAGCTAATTCCTATTTATTTAAACCATTAAAAAGAAATTTGATATGTCAAACATGGTAAATTTAACAATCAATGGAATAGCTGTAAGTGTAGAAGAGGGAAAAACCATTCTCGAAGCAGCTGAAAAACTCCATATCAAAATACCAACTTTATGCTATCACAAAGACCTTTGCGTTGCAGGGAACTGTCGTGTTTGTGTAGTAGAACAGGTTGGAAACAATAAACTTGTAGCTTCATGTGCCATGCCTGTTTCAGAAGGTATGGAAATTAATACCAATACACTGAAAGTTCGCAATTGTCGCAAGCACATCATCGAATTGTTGCTTACCGAGCACAACGAGGAATGTACCAAGTGTTATCGCAATGGGCATTGTGAATTGCAGGAATTGTCGGCTGAATACCAGATCACCAATCAGGATTTTATTGATTTGGTTCCTGATAAGAACTATACGGTTGACAGAATTTCTCCTGCCATTGAAAAGGATGATTCGAAGTGTATTCGTTGTCAGCGCTGTGTTCGTACCTGTGCCGAGATTCAGAGTGTTGGTGCCATTGCAGTAGCTCACAAAGGTTCCGAGATGAAGATCTCCACCGTTTTTGATCGCGCATTGGACGAGGTGGTTTGTACCAATTGTGGTCAGTGTATCGTTCACTGTCCTACGGGTGCTTTAACCGAAAAATCGTATGTAGAGAAAGTTTGGGATGCCATTGCAGATCCTGAAACTCATGTAGTGGTGCAAACGGCTCCTGCTGTTCGTATCGGTTTGGGTGAAGAACTGGGATTTGAGCCGGGTACTCGTGTTACCGGTAAAATGGTTTCTGCTCTTCGTCGTTTGGGATTTGATTCGGTATTGGATACTGATTTTACTGCCGACCTTACCATTATGGAGGAAGGAACCGAGCTTTTGACCCGATTGAAGCGCGCATTGGTAGAGGATGATCCTGATGTTGCATTGCCTATGGCAACCTCTTGTTCTCCGGGATGGGTGAAGTATATCGAGCACAAATATCCGGAATACCTTCCTAACCTGTCTACTTGTAAATCGCCTCAGCAAATGTTTGGTGCTCTGGCAAAGACCTATTATGCGAAGAACGTTAAAGTAGATCCTCAAAATATTGTTTCTGTTTCGATCATGCCTTGTACGGCGAAGAAATATGAGGCCAATCGTCCTGAAATGAAGGATAGCGGTTACAAGGATGTTGATTTTGTATTGACTACCCGAGAGCTTGCTGTAATGATTCGTCAGGCTGGTATTGAGTTTGAAAAATTAAACGATGAATCCTTTGATTCCATTATGGGAACGGGTTCTGGTGCTGCAGTCATCTTTGGTGCAACCGGTGGTGTAATGGAAGCGGCTCTTCGTACAGCCTACGAAATTGTAACCGGACGTGAGGTGCCATTTGATAATCTTGAAATTCTTCCTGTTCGTGGTCTGGAAGGTGTGAAAGAAGCGAGCATTAAGATTGAGGGAACTGTTGATGATTGGAAATTCCTGGAAGGTGTTGAGCTGAAGTGTGCAATTACCAATGGTCTTGAGAATGCTCATCAATTAATGAATAACATCAAGAATGGAGAAAGTTTCTATCACTTCATAGAAATAATGGCATGTCCAGGTGGTTGCCTTGGTGGTGGTGGTCAACCATATCCGGTAGATGATGAAGTTCGTATGAAGCGAATGCAAGCGATTTACAATGAGGATAGTGATCTTCCGATCAGAAAGTCACACGAAAATCCTGAAATCGTTCAAATTTATAAGGAATTCTTAGAAGAACCTTTAAGCCATAAATCTCACAAATTACTTCATACCACATATGTGAAGCGTGAGCAGTACTAGTAGTTGTTAATTTTGTGTAAAAAGGAAAGATCCGGTTGAGGCCGGATCTTTTGTTTTGTATGTTTTTTACCTGACGTAGAATACTATGTATCATACTAAAAATTATAGATTCTCCCTTTTTTTAGGGGAGATGGCGACAGCCAGAGGGGTGCTTTGTGAATTTTTATTATCCTTTCACCCTATAGTCTGTCGACAGTTTCCCTTTTAAGGGAAACATTCATTAATTCAGCATGGTGATTTATTTAAAAAGGAGTAATCTGCATTTTGATGTGCTCACTTCAAGTGAGGGTATCAATCATTTCAAATACCAATGCCTGTATAAAACAACTAAGAGCATCACTTCAAGTGATACTCTCAGAACCCTATGGGAATTTCTTAATGATTTCGATATTAGAATTGATTGATTGTTTTTCGAATTGCAACCAATTTGGTCAGCAAATCTTCCAAATAATCAAGGTGTAGCATGTTCGCACCATCCGATTTTGCATTTGCAGGATCAGGATGCGTTTCGATGAAGATACCATCAGCACCAACAGCGATACCTGCCTTGGCAACCGTCTCGATTAGTTCAGGACGTCCACCGGTTACACCACCAGCCTGGTTTGGCTGTTGCAAAGAGTGAGTAATATCCAAAACAACAGGACAATTGTTTTCTTGCATTACTGGAATGCCTCTGTAATCAACAATCATATCCTGGTATCCAAACATGTTTCCTCTATCGGTAAGCACCACTTGATCGTTACCTGATTCACGAACTTTGTTTACCGCAAACTTCATGGATTCAGCAGCCAAAAATTGTCCTTTCTTGATGTTAACAACTTTACCTGTTTTTGCAGCAGCTACCAACAAATCAGTTTGACGACAAAGGAATGCTGGAATCTGCAATACATCTACATATTCTGCAGCAATGGCAGCTTCTTCCGGATTGTGGATATCTGTAACGGTTGGAACTCCGAAAGTATCGCTTACTTTCTTAAGGATTTTTAGCGCTTTTTCGTCACCAATACCAGCAAAAGAATCCAATCTTGAACGGTTGGCTTTGCGGTATGATCCTTTAAAGATGTATGGAATTTCAAGTTTGTTGGTAATTTCAACAACTCTTTCAGCAATTCTCATGGCAATTTCTTCGCCCTCAATGGCACAAGGACCAGCTAAAAGAAAAAAGTTACCACTATCGGTGTGTTTAATATTTGGAATATTTTCAATCATGATTTACGGTTTTATTCATGGCAAAAGTAAGCAATTTTGCTTCTATTCTGATTATTGTCTGTATATTAATTCTTCTGCTAAAAGTCGATTCTTTGCTCAAGCCGCAAGGGCTCTTACTTTCTCCATTGATGAGAAAGTAAGCAAAGAATCTAGGGCGCTTAAGCCCAAACTACTGATACTTGAATAACATTAAGTGCGGCGGGGTGATCTTCGAACAAGTTCTTAGCTTCCCCGTCTTACTAAAAGTTATTCTACGTATAATCAGCTTGTCCTTAAGATGCCCTAAAGCTACAAACAGGCTTTGTTGCTTTAGTTAAATCACTGCTTTGAGTAATTAAAAACGATTCTTCCACCAATTTTTTAATCTCTCCCAAATTTTTGCTTCTTGAGCATTTTGTTGTGGGATATACAAGCGTTGATTTTTAATTTCTTGTGGCAAATAATCCTGTTCTACAAAGTTACCTGGATAATCGTGAGAATATTTGTAATTCTTTCCATAATCCAGATTCTTCATCAATTTGGTAGGCGCATTTCTCAAGTGCAGTGGCACAGCCAAATTACCTGTTTCTCTTACCAATGCTTGCGCCTTGCCTATTGCAAGATAGGAAGCATTACTTTTGGGTGATGTAGCAAGGTAAATGGCAGTTTCCGACAAGATGATTCTGGATTCGGGCATTCCAACCAAATTAACGGCCTGAAAGCATGCATTGGCAAGCAGTAAGGCATTGGGATTGGCCAACCCAATATCTTCGCTGGATGAAATTACCAGTCGGCGAGCAATAAATTTTGGATCTTCACCACCTTCCAGCATTCGGGCCAACCAATATACAGCTGCATCCGGATCGCTCCCTCTAATGGATTTGATCATTGCGGAAGCAATATCGTAATGCTGCTCACCATCTTTGTCGTACATCGATGGGTTTTCCTGAAGTTCCTTGGTCACCAATTCATTGGAGATGATGATTTCATCGCTGGTTTGAGAGTTGATTACGAGCTCAAGGATGTTTAAGAGTTTTCGAGCATCACCACCTGAAAATTTTAGCAGAGCATCCTTTTCTTTGATGTTGATGTTTCTTTCTTTGAGGTAGCTGTCGTTCTCAATGGCATGATCGATCAAGTGCTCCAACTCTTCTTTTTCCTGTGCTTTAAGTACATAAACCTGGCATCTTGAAAGAAGTGGAGAAATAACCTCGAAAGAAGGATTTTCAGTAGTAGCACCAATTAGGGTTACAGTTCCATTCTCAACCGCTCCCAATAAAGAATCTTGTTGCGATTTGCTAAATCGGTGAATCTCATCGATAAACAGAATCGGGTTTGGAGAAGAGAAAAACCTTTGACTTTCGGCTTTGGCAATTACTTCACGAACATCCTTAACACCAGAGTTAACTGCCGATAACGTGTAGAATGGACGATTCAGCTGATTCGCAATGATTTTTGCCAGAGTCGTTTTGCCAACTCCGGGAGGTCCCCACAAAATGAAAGAGGAGATGTTTCCTGATTCTATCATTTTGCGCAGTACGGCTTTCTCGCCAACCAAATGTTTTTGTCCAAGATAATTGTTTAAATCTTTTGGACGCAGGCGTTCAGCTAAAGGTTGATTTGGTGTCATTTATTTTATCGTTCCATCCTGATGTCAGGATAATTTTTTAATCTTGTTTGTTACAATATCGCTTGATCACATTGTATGCATCAATTAATCCAAGCTCACCAGCCTTACTCAAATCTTCGTATGCCAATGTTTTATCATCTAGGAATAAATAAATTAGCCCACGATTGTAATATGCTTCTTTAAAGTTAGGATCTAATTGTAAAGCCCAATCATAATCGGCAATGGCTTTCTTAAACTGTTTCGATTTTGCATAGGCATTAGCCCTATTGAAAATTGCAAAACCAAAGCTTGGATCTAATTGAATAACCCTGGTGTAATCTTTAATTGCGCTGGAGTAATCAACAATCACCTCATTTTTATCTTTTTTATCATCCGGTCTTAAGCTTACCACCGATTCATTTCCAGTTCCAATGGATTGGATGTAATCCGTCATGGCAACCAATGCGTTGGCGCGATTGAAATATGCAAAAATCTGGTTTTTATCTTTCTCAATAGCCTTGTTAAAATCATCAATGGCATTATTGTATTTCTTATCCATTAACTGATAGGTTCCCCTGTGGAAATAAGCTTTGGCCGGATTGGATTGAATTTGATTTTGAGCAATGGAAATTTGTTCTTCAACCAATGATTTTGGATATCTTCTTTTGTGATTGGAAATGGTAAAGGCAGGACTGTAATTCTGCTGCTGGTTGTACTTCATGATCGTTTGATCGTAATACTGAATTTTTCCTGCACGCAAGCTATCCATGCTCAAGTGTGTAATGTGAAAGTTGTCTTCCAATTCGATGCTTACACGTTTGTCCTGTACGCGTCCTTTAATAATCTCTTCGGTAAATGATTCTCTCGAATTCAAGTCAATTAGACGCTGAAAGTTTTCTGTTGTATCAACAAAGGCTGACATTTTGCCTTCGTTTTTCATTTTCTTGTACCTGTCGATAATCTGTAACGCCTGATGTCTATCCTTCATAGCGCCTTTCTCATCATTTAAATCACGTTTTACGGATGCCCTTGCCAGATAGGCTTTTGCAAAATCAGGATAGATTCGAATGGCAGTACTAAAATCGGCCATTGCACCATACAAGTCTCCAATATCGGTTTTTACAAATCCCCTGTTAAAATATATTAACATGTTATCGGGATTCATCTCCAATACATTGTTGAAATCATCAATTGCAGAATTGTAGTCACCAATTTCGGATTTTAGCAAGGCTCTATTGTAGTAACAGTGAGCATTGTTTGGATCAATTTCAAGCACTTTGTTGTAATCATCCATGGTTCCCTTTAAATCTTTTAAGCGGTAATTTGCAAAAGCTCTCGCCATAAGAACTCTTGTGTTTTCCGGTTCAAGTTTTAAAGCGCGGTTGTAATCCTTTATTGCTTCGTCGTAATCTTCTTTTTTGAATTTCAGATACCCTCTGTTTCCAAAGGCATGGGCCGAGAAGTTATTTAGCTGAATGGCTTTGTTGCAATCCTTTATGGCTCCTTCAATATCATCCAGATTTTCACGTGCGATGGATCGATTTAAATAAACGCCCAATATTTCAGGATCAATTTGAATGGCTTTGGAATAATTTTCTTCTGCACTTTTGTATTGTTTTAAGGATAGCAAGCTATTCCCCTTGCTAAAATAGATGTCTGCCATATTGGGTTTAAGTAACATGGCCTTATCGAAATCAATGATCGCACCCTGAAATCTTTTTAGTGCATTTTTAGCAATTCCCCTGTAGAGAAAAGCAAAAGTGTAATTGGGATTTAGCTCAATGGCTTTGGTATAATCAACAATTGCACCATTGTAATCCTCAAGATGAGATTTGGCCAATCCTCGAAAGAAATAAGGTTCAGGTAAATATGGTTTTACTCGGATAATATCATTGAATTTGTTGATTGCTTCGGTGTAATCATCAAAATAAATTGCACTCCTACCTTTATCGAAAATGTTGTTGGTGTTTAATTGTGCCTTTAAAACTATAGGGCAGGATAATATAATCAGAGAGATAATAAGCTGAACAAATCTATTGCGCATTGTATTCTTTTTTGGTGAGCTTGAGTTATGAATTACAAATTTATAAAAATAAAAAAACCTTCTTTTAAATAATCACTCTATATAACAAGAACCGAGCCATTTCATTTTTATATGTTCTTAAAAAATCTTAAATTATAAAGAGATAAACTAACTAATTTGGAGGTGGATATGGACAATATTTTGTTAAAATACATGGAGAAAAGGTATGAATCAAAAATTATCGATCCTAAAAAGGAAATGTTTTGTGAAGGACCTGTTGTTACCATCTCTCGTGAGTGCGGATGCACAGCAATCAATATTGCAAATAGCTTGGCTGCTAGGCTAAGTGTAAAAACCGGAAAGAGATGGACTGTTTTGACCAAGGAAATTCTTGAGCGATCGGCAAAAGAATTAAATTTGGATCCCGCTAAAATTGAATATGTTTTTAATTCTATGGAAAAATCAACATGGGATGAGATTCTGGCAGCTCTGTCGAGTAAGTATTATCAAAGCGATAGAAAAATTAAAAAGACAATTGCAGAAGTGGTAAGGTCGTTTGCATGTAAAGGAAACTGTATCATTATTGGTAGAGGAGGTGTGGTTCTGACCAATGATATTGTAAGATCATTTCATGTAAAATTGCATGCGCCTTTGGATTGGAGGGCTTCTCAATTGCAGAAAATTTATAAGTTAAGCATGGAGGAGATGCATAAGTATGCAGAAGAAATTGATAAGAAAAGAGAAATTTTGAGAAATTACTTTAACAAAGAGCCATTGTCGGCAACTGTTTTTGATGTAATATACAATTCAAAAACTTTGCGAGAAGAGGATATTGTAAATTCCTGTTTGGACCTAATGGAAAAAAAAGGAGTTTTGGGCAAGCAAATTGTAATGGGTTAAATTAACTCACAATAATATTATATCGAGCAATAAAATGGGAGTACTGTTTACGCATACTCTCATTTTTTATTGGGAAAATCAGAAAAATATAGGATTAATCTAAAACATGTGTTAAACTGACAATAGTTCTTGTTTAAGGATTTGCTTTTGCTAATTTTGCAAGCGTTTGAATACATTATAACAAAATACATAAATGTTCATTGTCAATTGATCAGTAGTATGATAGGGGGTTAATTGATGTTGGAATCTAATTCCAAACGAACACTAAATTATTAACAAATGAAATTAAAATTCTTAAGCGTTGGACTTTTAGCAGCAGGCTTGGCATTTTCGGCTTCTGCTGGCGTGAAAAAAGATGAGAAGAAAAAAGAAGCTTATCAGTTTTCTGATATCAAAAGATTACCTGCAACATCTGTAAAAGATCAGCACAGATCAGGAACATGTTGGTCATTCTCAGGTTTGTCATTCATCGAATCAGAAATGATTAGAATGGGTAAACCAGAAGTGGATTTGTCTGAAATGTTCGTAGTATACAACTGTTATTCAGATAAAGCGAAAAGACATGTTAGAATGCATGGTAATTTCAACTTTGGTGGCGGTGGAGCCTTCCACGATGTTACTTATGTTTTGAAAAACTACGGTATCGTTCCTGAAGGAGTTTACGAAGGATTAAATTACGGCGAAGAAGGACATACTCATGGTGAGTTGGATGCTGTTTTGAATGACTACGTTACTGCTGTAATCAAGAATAGAAACAAGAAATTAACTCCGGTTTGGCACAAAGGTTTCGATGGTATTCTGGATTCTTATTTGGGAGAGAAGCCAGAGAAATTTGAGTACGAAGGAAAAGAGTATACGCCAAAGTCATTTGCTAAGGATTTTGTAGGTGTGAATGCTGATGATTATATCGAAATTTCATCATACACTCACCACCCATTCTATGAAAAATTCATTATCGAAGTTCCTGATAACTGGTTGTGGGATGAAGTTTACAATGTTCCATTGAATGAAATGATGGAAATCATGGAGAAAGCAATCATGGATGGTTATACCATTGGTTGGGCTTCTGACGTAAGTGAAAAAGGTTTCATGTACAGAAAAGGGATCGCTATTGTTCCTGAAACTGAAACTAAAAACATGACAGATTCTGAAATTTCAAAATGGGAATCTCTTTCAAAAACTGAGAAAGCTGCTAAATTAAGTGGAAATGCAGGTCCGGTTAAAGAGAAGGAAATTACTCAAGAAATGCGTCAAGTAGCATATGATAACTACACAACTACTGATGATCACGGTATGCACATTGTAGGTATTGCAAAGGATCAAAAAGATAACAAATACTTTATAGTGAAGAACTCATGGGCTGATGATAGCAACAAGTACAACGGATACTTTTATGCATCATTCCCATTCGTAGCATACAAAACCATGTCTTTCATGATTCACAAAGATGCTTTGTCGAAAGAAATGAAAAAGAAATTGGGATTGTAATCCCATCATAACAAAAAAATAGCCCGGCTTTGAGTCGGGTTTTTTTGTATCCATTCGGTTTATTTAGTAGTATATATTATATTTTATAACATTAATAACTTTAAATTAATGATTAATGTTAAAAAAAACTATTAAATTAGTATTTCTAAAAATTGAAAATAATTTAACTATGAAGAAATTAATCTTATTTGCAGTGATCTGTTTATTCAGTTCTGCATTATTCGCACAAGTGTCGTCTCCTGTAAACTTTGGTTTGCACGCAGGTTTGGTAAGTACTAAAATTGATTCTGAAATTCCTGATGCCACAACAATAAAGGATAAGTCAGATAACGGAATGATGCTTGGTGCTTTTTTGAGAATTAATTTGAACAAATGGTATTTACAACCGGAATTAAATTATGTTTCTCGAAAAAGTGAATTAGTTGTTGACGGTATGGGGTTTGATATTAAGAGAAAAAGTTTGGATATACCAATGCTTTTGGGTTATAAGCTTGTAAAACTTCCAGCTTTTAAGTTAAGAACATTTGCAGGGCCAGTTGCTTCTTTTAAAATCGACGATAGCTTTAAATCTACTTTAATGGAAGTTGATGAGGATTTTGAAGGAGCTGTTTGGAATGCTAAAGTAGGAGCAGGTGTTGATGTTTGGAAACTTACTTTGGATGTAGATTATGAGTTTGGATTAAGTGATGTTTCATCAGAGTTCCTAAAGAAGAATAAAATGTTTAATGTAACATTAGGATTTAAATTGTTCTAATCAGATCATATAAAGTATTGAAACTGCTGAAATTATCAGCAGTTTTTTTTTGTCTTTATTTTTTTAATTTTATTTATTTAAAACAATAAAGAGATAAATTTGTAGTCGACCAAATCACGACCTAAAATGATATTACCTTCTGATACCAAAATTTCATTGTTAAAGAAATTAGATTTTCTGGCCGAGCTGGATGAGAAAGTCTTTACTTACCTTTCTGAAATTGTTGAAACAAAGAATGTTCCTGCAGGAAAAAGCATTTTTACCATAGGAGACCCAGGAGGAGCAGTATATGTAATCGCCGAAGGATGTGTACAAATTCACGATGAGGATCACATATTTATTGAGTTAAAAGAGGGAAGAAGTTTTGGAGAGTACGCATTAATCGATACCGATACTCGTTCGGCTTCGGCAAAAGCGAAGGTTGATAGTGTTTTGTTGCAATGTACACAGGCGAACTTGAGAGAAGTTGAACTTAAATTCAATATTAAGATTATTGATACAGTTCTGATTCCTTTGCAGAATATCAGAAAGCGTATGATGGTGAAGGATCAGTTGGAGGAAGAATTGACTCGCCAAAAGGTGATGATTGAAAAGCAAAGAAAAGAGCTGGAAAGGTTAAATGCAACAAAAGATAAATTCTTTTCCATTATTGCACATGATTTAAAAAATCCTTTTGCATCATTAATTGGAGCTTCCGATTTTCTGGTAAATAGTTCAGATGAGCTTAGCAAAGAGCAACTTCACAATTTTCATGAAATCATTAATCAATCGGCTAGAAGGGGATACAAATTGTTGGAAAACCTTTTGGAATGGGCCCGAATGCAAACAGGTAATATCGAATTTAAACCTAAACAGGTTGATTTATGGAATTTGGTAAACGAAGTGGTCAATTTACTAACCGGAAGTGCAGAGCACAAAGAAATTTGTTTATCAGCAGAGATTGATGAAAACCTTAAGGCTTTTGTTGATGAAAACATGATTGATACGGTAGTTCGAAATTTGGTAAGCAATGCCATTAAATTTACTCCTCGTGGGGGCGTGATTAAAGTCAGCTCACAGGTTGTAGGTCAATTTATTGAAATTACAGTAGCCGATAACGGGATAGGAATTACACCGGAAAATATTAGCAAATTGTTTAAAATTGATGAAAAGGTAAGCAAGAACGGTACAGAAAATGAATCAGGAACCGGACTTGGCTTAATTCTTTGTAAAGAGTTTGTTGAGAGGCATGGTGGAGAGATTAGAGTTGAAAGTGAATTGGGCAAGGGAAGTAAATTTATTTTTACGATTGCTGTTTGATAACCTCTTTAAAACTTCTGCGTAACATCTTAGCATCTGCCTATAATGTTGATATTTCACTTATATTGGGCAAGTATTTCTTATCAATTCAAATAAGATATGAGGTGTTTACGCAATTTATTAATCATTTTTTTTCTGTTTAGTTCAATTGTTGCTTATTCCAATGGCAGAAAAAAAATACTTGTTCTTCATTCCTATCATCAAGGTTTGCGTTGGACCGATAATGTAAACCTGGGTATTCAATCGGTTATGGATTCCGTTGGGAATAAATATGAGCTTGATTACGAATATCTTGATACCAAAAGAAACCCATCACCCGAATACCTTGAGAAGCTAATTGAATTGTATGATTTGAAGCTGATGAAGGAAAAATATGATGCAATTATTGTGTCTGACAATAATGCACTCTCCTTTGTTCGCAATCATGGGGACAAATATTTTAAGAATACTCCTATTGTTTTTTGTGGGATCAATCATTTTAAAGATGAAATGATTGAAGGAATGCAAAATATAACTGGTGTAGCCGAAGAGGTTGACTGGGACGGAGTAATTGACCTAATTCTTAAGACAAGGCCTAAAACCAAACAACTTGTTGTAATCAATGATAATATAACTACAACGGGAAAACTCAACAAGTTATCCCTGATTGATATACAAAAAAAGTATAAAGATCAATTGGAGTTTATCTATTACGAAGATAAAACTATGGATGAATTGGTAACCGATGTAAAAAAAGTGAAAGGTGATACATCCATTTTGTTACTTACTTTTAACAAAGATAAACAAGGCAAGTTTATAAGCTTTCAGGATAATTTGGATCTTTTGATTCCTGCCAGTAAAGTTCCGGTTTATATTGCATGGTCATTCTATGTTAACGATGGTGTAATTGGAGGGAAAATTGTAAAAGGAAGTTTCCATGGCGAGATGGCTGCAAAAATGGTAGATAATATTCTAAATGGAACACCTGTTGATTCTATTCCCATTTACAGAGAGCCTTTGGATCAATATGTTGTAAACTACAATGAAATAAAACGATTTAATATTGATGATGGCGTTTTGCCAAAGGGAACATTTCTTCGAAACTCGCCTCGATCTTTTTATAGTGAACACAAGGATTGGGTTCATATTGTTCTGGGAATTTTATCCATTTCTACCATTATTATTATAGTTCTATCGAGAGCTATCATAAGGAGAATAAGAGCGGAACGCGCTTTAATCAAAGAAAAAGAACGATTAAAAATATCAGTCAAGCATGAGCGATTACTTGGTATTATTGGGCGTTTGCTGAATGCTTCTGCTGATTTTAAGCATGTTTTGGATGATGTTTTAAAATTGATGACAGAGGAATTAAATGTGGCCAGAATTAGTCTTTTTTCGATTCAATCCTCCGATGATTCTGCGGTGAAAATTAAAAGTAGAGTATCTACCAAAGGGAAAAATATAAAAGATGTAGATCAGTTTTATTTTTCGGAATTGGAGGATGTTATTGCGCGTTTGCAAAAGCATAGGAGTATTGTTTCAAATGATCTTTCTAATTTAGGAGATAAGGAGAGAGAATACTATCGAAAAAGAAATATCAAGTCTGTAGTAATTTTACCAGTGGTTGTTGAGAAAAAAGTGCTTGGATTAATGGGATTTTCTCAAAATCAGCAATACAAATGGACAAGAGATGAAATTTCCATCTTCCTAAGTACTGTAAATATGATTGCCAATGCATGGGAGCGAAATTCGCTGATGGAAGCAAGAATCGAGGCAGAACAAAAAAATATGGATGCCATTCGATTGTTGGAAGAATCATCTCGATTGGCCTCTATTGGAGTTATGGCAGCAGGAATTACACATGAAATTAATCAGCCATTAAATGCCATAAAAATTACTGCTGATAGCGTATTGTTCTGGCAAAAAAGAAACCCTGGTGAGTTGCCTGAGATGTTTACCAGAAAAATTAAGACCATATCTGAGGGGACAGAGCGAATTGACTCCATTATTAAACACATGCGTAAATTCTGGGAGAAACCAAGGGATATTGGAAGCGAAACGGTTGACATGCTAAGTGCGGTTAATAGTGCTTTATCTTTGGTGGAAAGACAAGTTTATGATCACAGTATTGAGCTACAAAGTGATTTGTCTGGGGAGAAAATTTTAGTGCATTCCAATTTCATACAGTTTGAGCAAATTGTTGTTAATTTGATTGTAAATTCGATTCATTCACTGGATAAGGTGAAAAAGAAATCCAAGCGAATTTTAATTAGGTTGAGCAAGGATAAGGAATATGGAATTTTTGAAATCCATGACAATGGAACAGGAATAGATGAAGAAATTCAAGAAAAGATTTATGATCCATTGTTTACAACTAAAGGACCAGAATCGGGAAGTGGATTAGGAATGGCCATTGTAAAATCTTTTATAGATCGATTTCAAGGAGACATTTCCAACTATAACAATGCCGACGGAGGTGCAAGCTTTATCGTTAAATTTAAATTACAAGAGTAAATTTCTTTATAAAACCTATTAATCATGAGGATATTAATTGTTGATGATGATATTTCCAGTGGAGCTGCAGTTGCCGAATTCATTGAGGAGCAATTAGGACATCAGATTAGTTTATGCCATAATGGTGAGGAAGCATTAAGTTTAATGCAAACGGAAGATTATCGAATGGTAATATCCGACATGAGAATGCCTGGTATTTCGGGTTTGGAATTGTTGAGGAGGATTAAAAGTACACAAGAAGGTAAGGCTATAGAAGTTGTAATTATGACTGGATTTGGCGACATGGAAACCTCCATTGAAGCCTTACGAGGAGGTGCTTATGATTATCTCCTAAAGCCTGTTAATATAGAGGAATTGGCTATATTAATTGAAAGAGTTGCTGAGAATATTAGACTAAAAACTGAGAATCGTGATTTAAAAGAAAATTTCGAAAGAAAAATAACCTCCGTTAAAAAAGATGAGGCAGAAAGAATTCATTATTACGAGACTACCATTAGAGAAATTACTTCGGTTGGTAAAATAGGTGTGTTTTCGGATGCTATGCGTGGAGTAGTTCGAATGGCAGAGCAATTTCATGAAGATCGATCGGTTCCGGTATTGATTGAAGGTGAAACGGGTACTGGTAAGGAAGTAATGGCAAGATTGGTTCATTTTGGTCATGAATCAAATACCCTGAAGCCTTTCATTTCAATAAACTGTTCGGCCATTTCTCCAACTTTGTTCGAAAGTGAGTTGTTTGGGTATGCCGATGGTGCTTTTACTGGGGCTAAAAAGGAAGGTAAACCAGGGAAATTAGAGTTGGCACAAGGCGGAACATTATTTCTTGATGAAATTGGAGAAATGCCTCTGGATATGCAACCAAAATTATTGAGAGTACTGCAGCAGAAAGAGATGTACCGAGTTGGAGGCAGTCAGGCCATTGATTTGGATGTGCGAATTATTTGTGCAACCAATCGGAATTTAAAAGAAATGGTTTCTGAAAAAACCTTCCGAAGCGATTTGTATTACCGATTGAATACTGGTCGTTTATATATTCCATCTTTGAAGGAAAGAAAAGAAGCTATTCTGTCGTTTTCACAGATCTTTTTAGATCAATATGCCAAAAAACGAGGTCGAAAATTTAAGTTCATAAGCAAGGAAGCTCAGTCAATACTTAAGGATTATAATTGGCCAGGAAATATTCGAGAATTAAAAAACACCATAGAAAGAGCGACCCTCTTGTATAATGATATTCAACTAAAAACTGAGCACATTAGATTTCTTCAGGCAGAAGATGAGGAGATTGCAGCGGGGGATCAACCACTTATTCCAGGGCGAATTGTACTACCTGATAACGAACTTCATATTGAGCAATTGGAATTGGAAATTGTAAGGAAGGCTCTAAAAAAATTCGATAACAACAAATCCAAAACTGCAGAGTATTTAGGAATAACCCGAAGTGCTCTTCGTAGCAGAATGAATAAATTGTAGCGTTTTTAAACTTTCTTAAAATGTGAAAAAATTCCACAGTCGGGGAGAAATTTCACACTTTTAAATCGGCAATGAATGTGCAATTTTGCCCAATTGTGCGAATTTGTCACAAGTTTAGAATTAAGTGTGCAGAATTGAACACTTTTGATGTGAAAAGATCGTGACTGTGTCGGTTAGTAATGTGCAGTATATCAGCAGTATAGCAAAACTTGAGTTTTCTTAACTTTTAGTATCATTCTTTGGCATTCCTTTTGTCTTTTAGATGGTAGTTTTAATTAAAAATCTAAAAGGTATGGAAGTCAGAACATTTACACAGAAGCAAAATTTATTTTCGACAGAAAACAGGAGAGACCTTTTGGATTCATTTTTAGCGAATTCAAACCAATTGGGAAATGACTCTCTTAAAGTAGATCAGGAATTATTTATTGAAGCGGCAAGCAAGGAAAACGTTCAGTTTGAATTTATTCGCTTGAATAGTATTGACCTACACAAAAAGTCATTTGAGATTAGCAATGCTAAAAATGCAATAATTGAAGCAGAATATGCAATTGCTGATTCAGGAAAATTGATCATTGATACTCAGGATTCAGATCAATTGTTGACCATATTCTTGGCAGAGACCTTACATATTATTGTTCCTTCAAGTAAAATCTTACACTCAATGGATGATTTGGAATTGATTAAAGGGAAAAGAGCCATTGATGTGGGCAGAGGCATTGCCAGCTTAACAAGTTCTGGCAGCAATAAGGGCTTAAGCTTTTCCTCTAAAGCAATTAAGACTTTGGTCTACGTAATAGAAGATTTGTAAAATTTGGGGCGAATGATTATTCGTCCTTTTTTAATTTTCAATTTTAATCTTCTCTTTTTCCATCTGAGCGCGTCCCCAAGCTCCAATATGCTCTATAAATGGAATCAATTCTTTTCCAGTTTCGGTAAGCGAATATTCTACTTTTGGTGGAACAACAGGATAAACTTTACGATTGAGCAAATTATCTTCCTCCAATTCGCGTAAAGTTTGGGTTAACATCTTTGATGTAATATTCTGAACCATTTTTTTAAGTTCTCCATATCTTAAAACATTGTTATGCTGATGGATGTACCAAAGAATACGAGCTTTGTGTTTTCCACCTATTCTTCTAAATGCGTAATCTAAAGCACAAATTGGAGTATCTGATTTTTTTTTAGTCATATTTAATTTTTTCTACTATATAAAATACTGATAATCAGTTTTAGTATCTAAAAAGATACTATATATGAAAAAAGTATGTACTTGCTGCAAAGATAGATATAGGATATTTTTGAAGCAAGAAAAATAATATCGTATGAAAGCAAAAAAAGAAGAAATATTAAAAGCGCATGCATATCGTCGCGCAATAAAAGTTTTTGAAGAGGATCAGAAAATCTCTGATGATGATTTTGAGTTTATTCTTGAGGTTGGAAGACGTTCTCCAAGTTCATTTGGGTGGGAGCCTTGGAAATTTATTGTAGTGCAAAATAAAGACCTACGCGAGAAATTGTCAGAACCAAGTTGGGGAGCACAAAAGCAATTGGCTTCGGCAAGTCACTTTGTAATTCTTTTGGCTCGTAAAGGCAATGAAATACGTGTTGGATCGGAATATCTAAAATACAAATCGAAAGAGGTAGATAAACTTCCAGCTGATATTGAAGAGATGAAGTTAAAATTCTTTGGCAACTTTATGGATAATGAGTTCGATTTAACGGATGATCGTAAAATTTTTGACTGGGCTTGTAAGCAGGTTTATTTGCCATTTGCAAATATGATGACGGCAGCGGCTCAAATTGGAATTGATTCATGCCCAATTGAAGGATTCGACAGAACCAAGGTTGAAGAAATATTAAGCGATGAAGGAATTGTAGATACCACTAGACTTGGTGTTGCTGCAATGGTAGCCTTCGGCTATAGAAAAGAAGACTCACCCTTCCCACAATCACGTTTTCCAATGGAAGAAATTGTAGAGTGGGTGAAATAATTCATTAAAAGGGAGATGCTAAGATCTCCCTTCTATAGCTATATTTATTTCTTGTGGATTACAAGTTCCAGTTTTTAATAATCTGATCAATTTTTTGTTTTGCATTTGCAAATTCTGATTCGATGCTATCAGGATTTCCACTACTAGCATGAACAAAGTCATAATCCGTAATGCCCATAAAATCGAGCTCTATTTTTAGAAGAGTTTTTACATTATCTAGAAATTCATAATCACCCAGATATTTACCTGCACTGGTATAAAGTGTTACAAACTTCATTTTATTCATTAATCCAACGGGAGCTCCATTTTCATATTTGAATACTTTACCGCTTTGCATGATCGCATCTAAATATACTTTTACGATTCCTGGTAATGAAAAATTGTGCATAGGAAGAGCTAGTAATACCAAGTCAGCATTCATAAATTGTTCATTTAGGGCATCTATTGGCTTTATGGATTCTGATTCTATTGAATCAAGTTGCAATCCACCAAAGTTTCTTTTGGTATATGCCGCTAATGTAAGTTCATCGAAATATTTTGGAGGAGATTTAAGCAAGTCAACTTCCATGATATTGTGTTCTGAACTTAAATTTTCTGTAAAGTGGTTTAATAAACCAAGAGTATTCGATTTACTTCCTGATGGTAGGTATTTTACTATTAAAATATTCATGATCTTTTTGTTTTTAATTGGAATGGCATAGAATTAATCCCACTTAATACTTGATGAGAAATTAAATGCTAAGGATAATGTCTAGAGTGAAAATATCTCCAATGGCTTTATCGCCTAAGTTGTCAAAGAATGAGTTTGAACCATATCGAACATCAAATTTTGATCGGTCAACCTTAAGTTGTGCGGTGTAAGTGTTTCCATTTTTAAAAACATCAAAGCTTAGGCTTTCCGTTTTGCCTTTGATGGTTAGTTCTCCGGTAACTTTTGCCTTACCATCTGCAAAATTTGTTGCCTTGCTTACCACAAACTTCGAGTTTGAATATTTCTCAACTCCAAAGAAATCATCTGACTTTAAATGGCCAACTAATTTTTGATTGTATCCCTGGTCTTCAATATCAGTAACGGTAATGCTGTTCATGTCCATTACAATTTCACCGCCAACAATTTGATCATTCTTTAAAGAAAGGAATCCATGTTCAATTTTGATTTCTCCGTTATGAGATCCACCTATTTTTGTTCCAGTCCATTTAACTTGAGATTCATTAATCTTAACTTCGTTTTTTTGTGCAAATACTGATATGCCAATTACAAACAATAGCACCAATAATAAACTTACTTTCTTCATGACTTATAATTTATTTGTTGTATTAAATTGAATTCTTCTGATTTGAATTTCTTTTAATGCAAATGTAAATGCATGAAATCTTGAAGTACTTGACCTGTGTTAAGAAATAAAATTGATCTAAGTCAAGTGAAGTTTGAAAAAAATAGATAATAGGGTTGGAGGAGAAATATAAAATCAGAATTTCTAACGATTATTTTTCTTTCTGATTCTACTAAGACTTTCTGGTGTTATCCCAAGGTAAGAGGCAATATATGTAAGTGGAACTCTTTGAAACATATCAGGATGTTCCTTTAACATGTCGTTGTATCTGTCAATGGCAGGTTCCCACATATTTGCATTTAAGCGCTTTAGTGTGTTTACATACGCCTTTTGAAAAAGGATTCTAAAGTAACGATCAAAAGCAGGAACTTCATCATATAACTGATCCAATCGATCTTTCGAAATGCGAATATACTGAGTGTCCTCAAGTGCTTCAATGTAGTACTTCGAAGGTTTTTGACTGAAAAAACTTTCAAGGTCACCAATCCAATTATTATCAAACCTAAGATGATAGATGTGCTCAACTCCTTTATCATCTATATAATAAGTACGCATGCATCCTTTTACAATGAAATAATTGTATTTGCAAATTTCTCCCGGTACCAAGAGATCTTTTTTCTTTCTAATCGTAGCTTGTTCAAATGCGGATAAAATTGCTGATTCATCATCCTTGGTGATGTTCACCCATTTTTTTACGTAGTAGATAAGTTTGTTTTCTTCAGGAGTAGTCATTGCAATTGATTTCTTTCTTGAACTCTAAAAATAGATGTGAGAGTTGAATTATGCAAGAAGGCAACTTCCATAATTGGAAATTGCCTTCATATTTATTCTTTTATTTGGAGTTTACTCTTTGTTCTCGAAAACATGCTTGGCGTAATTTAAGCCCAATTCGTCATACTTTTTTCTAAAGGTGGATAATCTCATTTTAAAATCATCCCAGTTTTTCATTTTTTTCTGCGACCACAATGATTCCGAAAGGGCAGTTAATCTTGGTAACAGCATATATTCGGCATATTCTTCAGTTCCGATGTATTCTGTCCATAAATTTGCTTGACCACCCAAAATGTATTTGTGTTTGCTTACTTCCAATTCATCTGGAGTAGGATCGAAAGAATAAACCTTTTCTACAGGAAGAAAACCGCCAATTGCAATGGGTTCATTGGTTCTGTCTTTGGCTTGATAATGATCAAAGTAGCAATGAGAGTTTGGCGACATGATTACATTGTGATCAGCATTTGCAGCGTCAATACCACCCTTACTGCCTCTCCACGACATCACTGTAGCATTTGGAGCCAAACCACCTTCCAGAATTTCATCCCATCCAATGATATTTTTTCCTTTGTTGTTCAAAAACTTCTCTATGCGTTGGATAAAATAGCTTTGTAGTTCATGTTCATCCTTTAAGCCGTGCTTTTTTTTTCTTTTCTGACAATGCGGACATATTTTCCAGTTTCCTTTCGGACACTCATCGCCGCCAATGTGGATGTATTTCGAAGGGAACAATTCAATTACTTCGCTTAGGATATTTTCCAGTACCTCAAATGTTTCTTCCTTTCCAGCGCAATAAACATCATCATATACGCCCCATGATTCCTGAACAATTTTAGGGGTTCCTTTTTTTTGTGCTTCTTTTGATCCTTCAGAAATCATATTTTTAGGTACGATGCTTTTTTCTTTCGGGAAACAACTTAAGAAAGGGTAGGCGGCAATAGCAGCACTGCTATGACCAGGAAGTTCAATCTCCGGAATTACAGTGATGTAATTTTTTGCTGCATAAGCAATAACTTCTTTTACCTCGTCCTGAGTATAATAACCACCATATTTCAGGTTGTCATTTTTACTCCCAGGGAAATTGCCTACAATGGTTCCATTTCTCCATGCACCTACTTCGGTTAGTTTTGGATATTTCTTGATTTCGATTCGCCAACCTTGATCTTCGGTCAAATGCCAATGAAATGAATTCATTTTGTGCATTGCCAAAATATCAATGTATCGTTTAATGAAATCTATCGAAAAGAAATGACGGGCTACATCCAAATGCATGCCTCTGTAAGCATATCTTGGGGCATCATTGATAAGAGTAGCAGGAATACTGGCAATCTCAGCAGATTCATTTCCCAAAAGATCTTTATTTTGAATTAGTTGACGCAAACTTTGTATACCATAGAATACACCTTTGGCGGTTTTACCACTAATTTTAACCTCATTGCAATCAACCGATAAAGTGTAAGCTTCGTCAGATTTCAACGAAGAATCTATAATCAAATTAATATTGCCCTTAGTTTGATCTGAAAATATGATTTTTTTACCTGTTGAAAGTGATAAAATCTCTGCAAGATAATGACCTTCGGCTTCCAGATTTTTGCTACCTGATACTTTAGTGTTTTGATCGATAACAAACCGACCATTTTTAACTTGTAAATCAATTGGTTTAGGTATAATGGCATAATCCCGATCGGAATTTACGTAATCCTTCATTTTATTATTGCAGGATGCTAAAGTAAAAATGCATGCCAAAGTTAAGAGTAGATTCTTCATTGTTATTATTTAAAAGATTGAATGGTAAAATATGATCCTTTTAAAACTTCCTTCCCCAAATTTTAACAGCACCACCCATACCGATATTCATTAATCGTTTGCCGGCATGACCAAGTACAATACCACAAATTAGAGCAATAGTGCCGCAAGTCAATAACAGAATTTTCGATTGTAAATCATCAATTCCTTTCCATGCCAAAAATGGTGTAAAAAAGGATGCAATGAGCATTATGCTGCTGTATATGATTTTCTTTTTAAGAATAGGAGTAGTTACCGATTTAAAACGCAATTTTCCATCGATCATTCCACTTAAAAAAGCACCAAAAACAGTAAATGGAAAAATTACTGCCGAGAATTTTGCTGTGCCCAATAAAATTTCGGGATAGAAATTTGGGAAGAATAGATTGATCAACAATGCCTGTAAAGCAAAAACCAAAGTGGTTTGAGGGAAGTGAACCGCAATAGGATGCAAATCCAAATGTAAAATTCTACTACGTCCAGGAGACATTCTTTCTTTGTATTGTTCGAATACTTTCTTTGGCAAACCACAAGCAGGGCACACATCCTGTAGTTCACTTTCCTTCATTACATAGCCACAAGGCTTACAGATATACAATTTTTCTTCTTGTTTTTCCTTCATAATTGGTTAATTTTTTTAGGTCATAGAACGCATAAATTTACCAAATCATACAAAACAATATGTCTAAATATATATTGGACTAAATATAAATTAACTGCCAATGAATTTATATTTTTTGCTATTACACGGATTTTAGAGGTTTGAATAATGAATTTTACCTGAATATTCTGGACTTATTTCTCTATGCTTTTAACCTGCAAACTCAATTGTTTTCGTGTTTTGTTGATTCCATAAGCGATAAATCCAAGGCCAACTATAATATAGGGAATGCTAAGCAATTGTCCCATGTTGAATTGCATCCCCGATTCGAATGCTACCTGATTTTCCTTAACAAACTCAATAAAAAAGCGAGCTGTAAATATGAGAAACAGTACAGTTCCAAAAAATACTCCATTTTTGAATTTCGCTCTCTTGGTTTTATACAAAAACAGCATAAAAGCAAAAATCAAGAAGTAACAAATTGCTTCGTACAATTGTGCTGGATGACGAGGAATGTTATCGATTCTTTCGAAAACAAAAGCCCATGGTTTTGTGCTTGGCATACCAACAATTTCAGAATTCATTAAATTGGCCAAACGGATAAATCCAGCACTCAATCCTGTAACAACAGCAATTAAATCGATGGTGTCGAGCATGGCATGTTTGGTTTTGCGCGAATAAACAAACAGGGCAATGATTAAGCCTAGCGCACCACCATGACTTGCCAACCCTCTATAACCAGTAAACTCAAATCCACCATTGGATGTGAATTGTATTGGCAATAATATTTCCAAAGGATGATTAAAGTAATAGCTAGGCTCGTAAAATAAACAATGTCCTAGGCGGGCACCAAGCAGAATACCAATTATTCCATACATCGAAAGCTTTTCTAAATTGGCTTCGGGGAGTTTTTCCTGTTTAAATATCCATTTCAAAACAGTAATCGACAATAGAATGCCACTGAGAAATAGTAAACTGTAATATCGTATCGATATGCCAAAAATGTTAATGATTTCTGGATCTGGATTCCAGTTAATTTGAGTTAGAATCATTATTGGTTATTAGTGTTTGTTTTCTGTAGTAGAATAATGAAGAATTCTTTTCTTTATTACTTCTACCTGTTTTTAAACTCTATATTGCAATCTTTGCACATATATGTACTGTTAATATTGTTAAAAGGAACAGAAGAAAATAAAGAGATTACGATAACAACTGCCTTTTTAAACCAGTTCTTGCCCAAGCTCATTTTAATATTTTTCGAATTACAATTAGGACAAACTATTTCTTTCCGAGAGTTCAATTCTAATATCTCAACAGCTTTCTTGTAATCGTCCTGATCGATCATAAGCTCAGCTCCTGAACCCAATATTCTATTATAATGAGGCATTAAATTTGAGAAATTTTCATTCGTCACAAAGCATCTAATTCCCTCATTTTCTAGTCGCCCTTTTATAATATTGGCCTCTATTGGCGATTCGCAGGTCATTAATCGTTTTGTTTTCATTTTATTTCAATTTTATCACCAAGAAACTTCGGCTCTTTACCAATTACCAAATCAATTACCATTTTAACTCTGGCAAGCTTTTCTCTAAGCTGAGTTTTAAAACCATAATGCACACTAACATCTTTAGCATTAAAACCAATCGCATGAATATCTTTGCAATTGGCAATATAAATGGCTCTTTCATTGTGAAATTGTTGAGAGATAATGGTGATGCTATTCTGACCAAAAATCTTTTTACAGCGAACAACAGAATCTAGAGTTCTAAACCCTGCATAATCTAGGTATATATTATTGGCAGGGATACCTTTATTAACCAAGTCTTCTTTTATGGTTGATGGCTCATCATACTCCTTGGTTGAATTGTCTCCACTTACAAGGATAAACTTAATTTTACCAGCTCTGAATAATGCTACAGCAGCATCAATTCTGTACTTGTAATAGAGATTAATCTGGCCATTTGATACATACTTGGCCGTACCAAGAAATAGGCCTACTTTATTATGAGGGATTTTCGTTGTGCTATTGTAGATTTTATCTGCGACAGCTTTTTCAACCAATTTATTAGATCCATAGATACCAATCAAAAATAGAATAACTATGAAAAACAAAGTTTTAAATGTTTTTTTTATATATTTCATTTTTCTATAAAATAAATCTATAGTCATGCAGAAATAGATTGTTGAATTTAGAATAGACAACCTCTATGTTTTAGTCTCCCAAGTTACCAAATCAATTAAACATTAAAAATATATCGCTTATATTATTTGTAAAGAATCCCCCTCACCAATACCAATTATAATTTGATGTTAGCTAGGGGATATATTTAATTTGCTGAATTCGAGTAGAATTACTTTCTGCTATCATACATATAGAAACCAACTACATTTTTCTCCTTATCAATTCTAATCTTTTTAAATACTCTCTGAAAATGATGTTCAGAAGTCAAAGCAGCCGATGGAATTGTATTTTTATTGGTATCCTCAACCAAATAGGACACTACAATCTCCCAAATGTCATCCTCTTTTAGTAATTCTGCTTGCTCTAATCTAAAATCAGGAGTATCCAGATCGGTTAAATCCTGGAGTTGCAATTTTGCGATGTCGAATAATTCTTTTAGAGTCATGTTGTGGTGTTTTATGGGTATTTATTATCAAATTAAAGAGGTCTAGCCCTTTGTCTTTCGTAGTACAAAAGATATGAATTAATTGGGGCGTTAGCCCTAAAATCTTCGTAGAAAAATAAGATACCATATTAATCTGGGGGCGTAGCCCTGATTTCTGATTAGTTCTTGCTTATTCCCCAGTTGTAAAATCCAACTCAAAACTTTCTTGCAGAGGAAAGCCTTGTTTGTCCTCGTTAAAAACCGAACGAAAATCAAGCAAGTACTTGGTGTTAGGTTCTAGTTCAACATGAATACACAGAATGGTTCTTTCTTTGTTTTGCCATTCCAAATCCATTTTGGGCTGTTTGCCTTTATCACTTATTCCGTAGCTAGCCATTGGTTTATCATACTCTACAATAATCTCCTTTAAAGAAGTGCTTACATTGTTAGTTCCCTGTTTCAATGATGTACGAATAATCTTTGGGCAATTGCTCCTAAATTCGCTTAACAAATCATCTGCTATTAAATTGTTCTGCACCTTTACAATTTCGGGCATAAAATCATTTAGGGTAGGGTATTTCGATCGGTTAGATGAATATCGCTCTAATGCTTTATACAATTCATCTATCCACAGAAAACCTTTAGCTTTTTCAGCATTAAGTAATTTCTCCACTACATTTTTACTAGCTCCATTGTCTTCAAAATACCTGATGGTCGAAGCTCTCACCAATATTTCATTAATCATGGTTTGTGCCGATCCATAGGCTTGTCTTCTCATTAAAGTTGAAACCGAGGCAAATAAATCCGTTGCTTTCGATTCCATATCCGAGTAATATTTTTCACCTAATGGATTACAAAACGAGTGGCAGAATTCATGAACCAATGTGCTCTTTTGGTGCTTCTTAAAAACTGGATATCCAGTACTGTCAACCTTATATGCACTCAAAATGGAGTATATGTTTTCTTTACCCGATTTTGTTACATACTTTGGGCCATAGTTTCCACGGTGTAGCAAACCTACAACAATATGGTATTGACCTTTGGGTTTATAGCCAAAAAACTTTTCGAACCATTCAATCTTAATTTCATTGGAAACAAGCTCAAAGCGTTCACCGGCCAAATCATACATTTGTTGGTTGGCTTTAAAGAATGAATTAAACTTACTTTCCAGGTAGAAACGACGAAGTGCCAGAATAAATTCTTCAGCATAATCCCCCCAACGATCATCCAAACCATCTTTATTCAATTGTGGATTAAAATAGACCGAGTTATTTTTAATTTCAAGGTGAATGGCCATCGACATAACAGCATCATAGCCAACACCTCGTTTCTTTCTAAGTTTTTTGGCAAGTTTCACTACTTCATGATTGCTATACTTGTTAAAGTATTCATCAGCAGCATCAGCATGTAGCTTAACTGCATTATTAATATATTCCGGCGATTTTGCCAATCGAAACACCACACTTAGCAATTCAACTCGCTCATCGTATTTCGGACTTAAATTGTTTTGCGCAAAAGAGCTGATGCCTGTTATCAGCAGCAGTAATAGTATTAGTAATCTTGTTTTGGGTTTCATGCTAAGGTGTTTGTAGGTTAGTTGTTTTGTTTTTGCTTTGAAGAGCACAAGCTATAAGCTTAAGCTCGCTGGAAAAAGGGACGTAGTCCTGCATTCTTCGTAGAACAGAAAGCGTGAACTATATTTTAGGGGCGTAGCCCTGAAATCATATAATTTTTTGTAGCTATTGCATCTACATCCCAAATATCCTTTGAAGAGCTTCTCCTAATTTTTCGCCTTTTAAATCTTTGGCTATAATTCTTCCAGAAGGATCTATTAGAATACTCGTAGGAATTAATGAAACGTTATACCTAGCGCCTACATTGCCCTCTTTTGAACCATTGTCTAGTAAGGAAGGCCATGAAATAGCATCTTCTTTGGTAGCTCTTTTCCAATGATCTTCATTTTTATCCGATGATATGTTGAGGATTATAAAGTCTTTGTTTCTGTACTTTTCGTATTCGATTACCAGAGTTTTGTTTGCAGTTCTACATCCAGGACAACCTGCTTTCCAGAATTCCAACAATACAAATTTGCCTTCGAAATCTTTTAAGCTTACCTTATTTCCTTTTGTGTCTTTCAACTCAAAATTTTCAGCCATATCGCCAACTTTAACTTGCTTATTTAATTCCAACCATTTCGCGGTTGATTTTGCATATTTCGACTGCTTTACTTTCGGAGATAAGTTTTCATATAAGGACCTTATTTCCGATTTTGGAAGACCACCAGTAAAGCCTTTCAGCATAAAAGCACTGTACAGTTTATCTGGATTTTCTTCAATATACTGCGCTCCGGATGTAATCCTTTTTTTTATAATTATAGATTGTTGCTTGGATATAGATTTTGCTTTTTCCATATCTCTTGCCTCCATAGCACCCATTAATTGCTTCTGTATACTATCCAATTGAAGTTCTAGTGAAAGGTTCGATTTTAGATAATCGCTATTTTGTTTTTGCAATTCACCACCTTCAACCTTGGCGTATTTAATTTCTCCTTTTTTCCCTTCAATTGCTATGTCGACATCCTCCAAGAAAAGAAATAAATACTCCGACTTTTGTCCTTCTCCTATGAAAATACCCCCAGGAACAGTTTTGCTGTTGATAGAAGAACAATGAAATTTGTTGTCTACAATATAAGTGGTATCAATGCTCTTGTTGATTTCAAAATTCATTAAAACAACCATAGTACTGTCAGGATAACCCGTGATATTTCCGGTGATTTTAATTCTATCCTCTTTATTCTTAAAAGCACTTAATGTCAACAAAAAAATACAGGAGTAAATAATCGCTTTTCTCATAATAGTTCGTTTTTAATTACTTTTTATGTGTGTGGTGTTGTCTTTTTTATAGGGGCTATTGATGGTTGCTATGGCATTAACTTCTTACAAATTGACCTTTAAATATTCTCTTACATCATTGGCAGAAGGATTTACCAATGCTATTTTTCCTGTTTTATCAATTAAAATGGTAATGCCTCCACTATTTTTTATCCCATAATGTTCATTAATTCTTGAATCAAGTTCTGGTTTGTCAATGAGGGTAGTCCATGGGTATTTATCACATTCAAGAATTCGTTTCACATTAGAAATATTGCGATATTTTGATGCTACAGCTACCACTGTAAAATCATTGTTTTTAAATTCTTCATAAACGGATTTTATTTCTCTACTCTTATAAATACAAGGTCCGCACAAAGGAGCCCAAATGTCTATTAGGGCAAATTTACCATCAGCCTCTTTGCTAAGTGTATGTAACTTTCCATTCATGTCGGGTAATGTAAAATCAAAAAAATCACCTCCTTTTTTAATTTCATTTATTCCCCACAATAACTCATTGCTATATTTTGTGTATGGATGATCTTTAAATTTTGAAGCGTATTTCTTTTGTATGGATTTAAGCCTTTCAATATCGAATAGTTCAGGCCATGGTTTTGAATTTTTAACATCTGAAATTAGAGAGGTATAATTGATGATATTAATTTCATTTTCAATGATATTTAATTCTTCATTAATGAGAAATTTATTTAATGAATCCTTTTTAAGTTCTAGTTTTTTAGCCAATTGAGTAAGCCCTTCTCCCGATTCTTCAAGTTTTCGAACTTGATTCCAAATTTCAATTTTTTCACCTTTTGAAGTCAATAGTTTTTCCTTTATTAATAGATCTTTAACAACTTGTGTATGGTATAGATCATTTTTATGTAGTAAAGAAATACTATCGCGTATCAATTGACCAGCGGTATAATCCCTGTGTTGCAGGTCTAGATATTTAGCATACTCTTGATTAATTTTTCCTCCTTTTACAATGTTTTTTCTGAATTCGGACCTTGGATGGATAGTCATTTCAATACATCCATCTATTGGATAAAAAAACAATAGGATTCATGGAACCTTTTATAAATTCATCTTTGAATATCAAATTGTAAGCCTCGGTTTCAGAAAAATTGAACTCATAGCTAAACACTCCATCTTTAATTGGAATGATCACATCGCTGGAATGTACATCATCGAAGTATTTTACAAATATTAATTTGGAACTATAAGGACGATTGATAACTTTTCCCTTAATAATACAAGTTTGTTCTTTTGGAGTACATGCTGATATAGTCAGGCTAATTAGAAAGAATAAAGAAAGAATTTTTGTATTCATTAATTATATTTTAACTGATTTATATGTTCCTGAAACTAAATATTCAGGGATGATTTTTTTTGTTTCTGCGTTTTCTAAATATAGCTGCCGCACAATACTATGCGGCAGTTGTTTCGATTGTTAGTTATAGAGTGCTAATGAGAAGCAAGGCCTCTCATGGGGTAGAATGTTATTTCAGTTGTTGATTTTGAACATCAGTTGTTAAAACCAATAGGCCAGTCAGATAAAATACCTTCCAGTTAATGAATCAATGTTCCAGTTAGGAAAAAGACCCTTCAGTTATGTTTATTTACTTTCCAGTTAGCAAAAACAGCGCTTCAGTTAGGTAATTTACCCTCCAGTTAGTAATATTGCCTTCCAGTTAGATAAAAAATCAACAGTTATAGGTGTTTTCAGATATTTTCATTTTCATCCTCCTTGTTCTTCTGATATTTTCTTCTTTGGTATTCGCTAGAATATCTTTTCTGCATTTCTTCATCATCCCAGAATGCATATTTACCGTATGCACGAATATCATCGACTAATAGCTTCAAGTAAGTGTAGGCTCTGTCACGCATTTGCTTTTCAGGATGCTTTTTGCTACGATGTGCTCCATCAACTACTCTTACCAAATTATTTAGTTTGTGTGATAGTTCATCAGCTCGGGTCAATTTGTTGTTGTCGAAGTTAATAGCACCTAGTTCCTCCGGATAATCTAAGCCAAATCCAGCATAATCACCCATGTCTTGCGCCAGATCTGCACTATCATTTCCTTTGGTAATGTTTTTAAGTTTACGCAAGGCCTCCTTGTTGTTTCTTAAAGCAAACTGAAAATCGTGCTTCAATTCGCGCTGAAGTTTGCTTGCTTCTTCTTCCAGAGCTTCCCATTCTTTAGTATTGTTTGTCGAAGTTTCGTATTTGCGTATCCAAAGTGTTTGTTTATCCGATAAGAAATCAGCTCTTATTGCAAGTTCTTCAATTTTTTCAGGAGCTAGTCCTTTGGCAATTAATGCTTCCTTGTCTTCGGTAGCATCCCTTTGTAAATTACCAGCTTCACGAATTGCAACTTTAATCGGAATGGTAGGCTGTACAATCTGCTCAACAGGAATTTCCATTACCAATTCTTCCAAGCTTTTGGTTGTAGTTGTATCTGTCATTTTTTTGGGTTTTATGGCCGAATAATACGACCGGTTAGTATTAAAAATCATTTTTCGACTCTTGAATTTATGAAATATATGTTAAAACATTACAAGATTCTTGAAATATTTTCTGTTAAAAAATGTAAAATTCCCAATTTTACTGACGATTCAGAATACTGATAAGTAAAACAAGACTTTTTACTCTTTAATTAGTTGAGATGTTCTCTTTGGATTTTATTCATTCTATCGATTTTGCTCACTTTTTATAATGAGGTACAGATTGGCGTGCGAAATTGCGCAGCTGTTCAAAATGGCGCAGCTTACAAATGCTTGCTGTTCAATATTGCACACTTTCGAAATCGATTGAAATGAGTCTTTTGAAAACCTTTTCGAATGTGTAAAATGCAGAAAATCAGCCTTAAATATTTTGAATGATTCTGAATAGTCTTTCCTTGATTTTTTTGGCATTAGGCTTGGTTAGTGAGTGGGCAACAATAATTCGAACCTAACGATTTATTCTAACAATAACTTAATCCAATGAACGATTTAGAAAGATTTATAGAAAAGTCAGAACTAGTAGGTAGTGAGAATTTGGTTCTATCAAACGATGAATTTTCGATGCTACTTAAGAAAGAAAGATTTGACTACGTTGATGTACCAAGTTTTAATCTTAAAAAGGACATTAGAGCTGGAGAGGAAGGAATTGGTACTGCACTGGTAGAAGTTGATTATGGTATAGCAGAAACGGGAACAGTTGTAGTTGATAGTTGTGAAGAAAATAAAAGGTTGGCGACCTGTCTTGCCGAAAAACTTTTGGTGGTTATGCCATTGAGCAAATTGGTAAGCACATTAAATCATGTGGCCGATTTTCTTGAAGAAAGAACATCAGATATGGGAGGATATGTTGCATTTATTACCGGTGCAAGTAGAACAGCCGATATTGAGCGTGTACTAACAGTGGGAGTGCATGGACCTAAGGAGATGACAGTATACATTTTGAATGATTTATAAGAAGCAGCTATGAAGATACACGATCAGATAAACGAGAAATTGCAAGATGAGGTTTTGTATAAGAACCTAAAGAACTTTGCTACTGCTTATAAAGCATCAAAAGAAAATGCATATAAAGGACTGGATTTTGAATCGTTAAGAACTCATGTTCACGATTTAAAGGACAGAGATTTAAATAAAGTAATGCAGCAATTCAACCAGTTTCGCGAAAACGTAGAGAAACATGGTTGTAAGGTATTTCAGGCGAAAACAGGTGAGGATGCTTGTAAATACATTGCTGATGTAATGAAAAAACACAATGCCAAATACATGGTGAAGTCAAAGTCGATGACTTCAGAAGAGATTTTATTGAACCATTATTTGGAAAAAGAGGGATTGCAACCCATCGAGACCGATTTGGGAGAGTGGATTCTACAGTTGGCCAACGAGCATCCTTCGCATATGGTAATGCCTGCCATTCACAAAACTCGTCAGCAGGTGGCTAAAATCTTTGCCGATTACACGGGTGAAGAGGTTGATCCGGATGACATTAAAGCAATGGTTGAAATCGCTCGTCGTTTCTTGCGCGAATCGTATTTCAAATCAGGTGTTGGTATGACTGGAGCTAATGTTGCTGTAGCCAGTACCGGAACCATTGGTTTGGTTACCAACGAGGGTAACGCACGCTTGTCGTCAACCGTTCCTCCGGTACACATTGTATTGGTTGGTTACGAAAAATTGTGTGATGATTTTAACCAGGCATTGGATATTGTACGCGTATTGCCAAAGAGTGCAACCGGGCAAACCATTACCTCATATACTACATGGATTAAAGGACGTACTCCATCCTATAAAAACGAAGAAGGTATCAAGGAAACGCACTATGTATTCTTAGATAATGGACGTTTGGCATTTTTCGAGCATCCAAAATTTAAAGAAGCATTAAAGTGTGTACGTTGTGGTAGTTGTGCCAATATCTGTCCGGCCTACGAAATGGTTGGTGGTCATGTTTATGGCGATCGTTACATCGGTTCTATTGGTTTGATTTTAACGGCTCTTTACCAGGGCGATGAAGCAGCAAAAGATATTCTGAAGATGTGTATTGGTTGTAGAGCTTGTTCTTTCAACTGTCCTTCGGGTATCGATTTGCAAACCTTGATTTCTGATTTGAAATTGGTAGTAGGGAAGAAGTATGGAATCAATCCTGTAAAGAAGAAGGTATTTAAGAACTTGGTAGCAAAGCCGGATAGAATGAAATCTGTTCTTTCAATCGGGGCAAATTTCCAATTTCCATTAACAAAGACATGCAAAACCAATGATGAAAAAATTATTGGTACTGTGCCAATGTTACCGAAGGAAATGGATTTCAGAAAATTCCCGGCTTTGGCTTCTAAAACATTTAGCAAGCGATTCTACAAAGAAGGTTTCGATCAATTTACTTCTGACCGAAAAGTATTCTTTTACCCAGGATGTGCGGTAGAGTATTTCTATCCTGAAATGGGATTGGCCATGGTAAAATTATTGCAGAAGAGCGGTATTCAGGTTGATATTCCTAAAAAAGCAGCTTGTTGTGGTATTCCTGCAATTGCTTCAGGCGATCCAGATAATGCCAAAACCATGATTTTTAATACGCTTGATAACCTGCAAGAGCCTAAGGATTACGAAGCATTGTTAGTGTTGTGTCCTACTTGTGGTGGCGCTATTAAGCATGAGTTTTTAGATTTCACAAAAGAAGACCCAAATAGATATAAGAAAGCTTCGATGTTAGGCGATATGGTAACTCCAATTGGTAAGTTTTTGGAGGAAAATAACATCAAATTCAAAGTGAAAGGAAACAAAAAAGTGACATACCATACACCTTGTCACGATTCTCGTTCATTAGGCTATTCGGCAGAATCATTCCTTTCTAATTTAATAGGAAAACAATTTGTTCCACTTACCGATAGCAATGTTTGTTGTGGATTTGGTGGTACTTATTCTCTTGATTTTGCGAGCATTTCCAACGGAATATTAAACAAGAAAATTGAAAACATTGAGGCTAGCCAAGCTGAATTATTGGTTACCGATTGTCCGGGTTGTGTGATGCAAATTAACGGTGGTTTGATGCACAAGAAAGTACCTGTAAAAGTACTTCACCTTACAGAGTTTATCGAGAACTACCTGGAACTTGTTTAATGTTAAAACATTCGAATCATGGATTTAAAAAACAATAGAATACAACTAGAGGAGAGTTTAAAAGACTTGAAACAAAAGTTAGTGGCTCTTGACATGTTAATGCACAATACCACTATTGTAGGAGATCCGCTTCGAAATAGCAATTCAATACTAAAAAACTATAGTAAATCTAGCCCATTTGCTACAGATAATAAATCTAGTACAAACTAATGTCTCTGAGAAGATTATCATTTGTATAACCCCTTTGTTAGCAGTTATTGACATAACTATTGAGTTTTAAAAGGAGCCTGCTTTGGGCAGGCCCTTTTTTAAACCAAATGCAAAAAAGGATTACTGGAATTTTCTTATCAAGGCAAACTAAAACCTAAATTATTTTATTATGAATGCATTATTAGCTTTTTCGCCAATTCTTTTAACCATAGTGTTAATGGTTGGCTTTAACTGGGGAGCCAAGAAGGCTTTGCCGCTTTCCTTATTAGTGGCAATAGCAGTGGCGTTTGGAGTATGGAAAATTGATATTCACCACATTCTTGGATATTCGGTATTTGGCTTCCTAAAAGCTTTCGACATCCTTATTATTATTTTCGGAGCGATTTTAATTTTGAATACCATGAAACTGTCGGGTGCGATGACCACCATCAACAACGGTTTTAATGGGATTACCAACGATAGACGTATACAAGCCATTATTATAGGTTTCATGTTCGGAGCTTTTATCGAAGGTGCTGCCGGCTTTGGTACTCCAGCCGCTTTGGCGGGACCACTTTTGGTAGGTTTAGGATTCCCACCTTTGGCCGCTGCTATGGTTGCTCTTATTTTTAACTCGGTTCCGGTTCCTTATGGTGCGGTTGGTACGCCTATTAGTGGTGGTGCTATGGTTACCCTGGAACAAAACCTTGCCGATGTAGCTGCCAATCCTGAGGTATTTAAATTGGCATTAACCAAGTGGATTGCGATTCCTAATGCTTTGGTTGGTATTTTTATTCCACTTTTGGGTATCATGATCATGACCAAGTTCTTCGGCAAAGAAAGATCGATTAAACCAGCTTTGGCTGCAGCTCCTTTCGCAATTTTTGCAGGTTTAGCATTTGCTATTCCTTACGTATTAATTGCATCTACTTTAGGTCCTGATCTACCTTCTTTGCTTGGGGCATTTATCGGATTAGGTATTGTTATTTTTGCTGCCAAACGTGGATTTTTGGTTCCAAAGAAAACTTGGGATTTTCCTCCAAAATCAGAGTGGGAAGCAAACTGGAAATCGAATGATAATGGTGGTGATACTGGTGAGGCAAAAATGGGCTTGGTAAAAGCATGGATGCCATATGTACTAATTGCTGTTATTTTGGTTGTAACTCGTATTCCATCTCTTGGATTAAAAGGATGGTTGGCAGCGCAAACGATTACTTTGTCAAACGTATTGGGTATCGAAGGCTTAACTTACGTATTAAAGTGGGCTTATCTTCCAGGTACCATTCCATTCATATTGGTTGCATTAATTACAAATGTAATGCACGGAATGAGTAAGAAACAAATTGTAACATCGTGGAAAACTACTTTCAAGCAACTAAATGGTGCTGCTATCGCCTTATTGGCTGGTGTTGCAATGGTTCAGTTAATGTTAAAATCTGGTGCAAACGGAGCAGGTTTAGATAGTATGCTAACTACCATGGCAACTGCTGTTGCTGATTTATCTGGTAATGCATATCCGGTTATTTCTCCAATTGTAGGGGTATTGGGTTCTTTTATGTCAGGTTCTGCTACAGTATCTAATTTGTTGTTTGCTTCTCTGCAATTCGAAACAGCTACTATTCTGGGAATTCCTCAGGTATTGATTGTAGCAGTTCAAACGATTGGTGCGGCATTGGGTAATATGATTTGTGTAAACAATGTTGTGGCAGTTTGTGCTACGGTAGGATGTATAGGTGCAGAAGGAACAATTATCAGACGTAATGCAATTCCTGCATTTGTATATTATTTAATGGTGATGATTGTAGTGGTAGTACTAATTTCTACAGGATTTAACCCATTGCCATTATAGTAATTTAGAGCTTATTCAGAAAGTAATCTTAGGGTGTGATGATCGTGTTGAAGAAGCCTTGAAGTGTTTGTTGTTTCGTGGTTAGGGTTCAAAAGGCTTCACCAGCTAGAGTAGAGAGGAAGGTCAAACTTTTTGGATAAGCTCAATTACTGAGTTAAGAAAAAAACGTACATTTGTCATACAAGTTACCAGTTGTGTTTGTGTGACAAAATCAAAAACAGAAGATAAATGTTAACAGGAGAATATAAAACGCTATACGATAGATTAGTAAGAAGTATTGATAAGAAACGAATGTTTCATGATCCATTGCACACTTTAGCATGGGGAACTGACGCCAGTTTTTACCGTTTGATCCCAAAATTGGTAATCAAATCGAAAAATGAGGAAGAAGTAAGTTTGATTATGCGTGAGTGTAACGATTTGGATATTCCGGTTACTTATCGTGCAGCGGGTACAAGTTTATCAGGTCAGGCAATTAGTGATTCTGTATTGGTTGTTGCTGGTGATCATTGGAAAAAGCATACAATTTTAAATGATGGTGCAGCCATTCGTTTGCAACCTGGTATTACAGGTGGTAGAGCCAATGCTATTCTTGCACCTTATGGCAAGAAAATTGGACCAGATCCGGCTTCCATTAATGCTGCGATGATTGGGGGTATTGCTGCCAATAATGCATCGGGAATGTGTTGTGGTACCTCTGAAAATTCATACAAAACATTAGATTCTATTCGTGTTGTTTTACACGACGGAACGATTCTAGATACTTCGAGTGAGGAAAGTAAGGCTTCTTTTAAAAAGACTCATGCAAAGCTATTGAGTGATTTGGAGAATCTTGCTAAAGATGTACAAGCAAATGAGACGTTACACAATCGTATCCGCGATAAGTTCAAAATGAAGAACACTACCGGGTACAGTTTGAATGCCTTAATCGATTATACTGATCCATTTGATATTTTGGCTCACATCATGATTGGTTCTGAAGGTACACTTGGATTTATTTCTGAGTTGGTATACAAAACCGTTGTTGAGCACAAACACAAGGCATCTGCATTAATGATTTTTCCTGATATTGAAAAAGCATGTCGTGCGGTATCAACTCTTAAATCGGAGCCGGTTGCAGCAGTAGAGCTTATGGACCGTGCCGCTCTTCGTTCAGTTGAGAATGACGAGGGAGTTCCAACTTACCTAAAGGGATTATCGGAAGGTGCATCGGCAGTATTGGTGGAGACCAGAGCTGAAAGCAATGAGGTATTGTACAAGCAAATCGATATTATCAAAAATTCTATCAAAGAGATTCCTGTTGAGATTCCAATTGAATTTACAGATGTTCCGGCCGAGTTTGCCATGCTTTGGAAAATCCGTAAAGGTTTATTGCCAACAGTTGGTGGTATGCGTAAAACGGGTACTACTGTAATTATCGAGGACGTTTGTTTCCCTGTTCCAAAATTGGCAGAAGCAACTCTTGATCTTCAAGATTTGTTTAAAAAGTATGGATACTCTGAAGCTGTAATTTTTGGTCATGCCTTGGAAGGTAACCTTCACTTTGTATTTACTCAGGATTTTGGTACTCAGGAAGAGATTGATCGTTATGCTGAGTTTATGGACAAATTGGCTGTATTGGTTGTAGAGCGTTACGATGGTGCACTAAAAGCAGAGCACGGTACAGGTCGTAACATGGCTCCATATGTTGAAATGGAGTGGGGAACCGATGCTTATAAGTTAATGAAGCAAATCAAGGAGATTTTTGATCCAAGATATTTGATAAATCCAGGTGTGATTTTAAATGCTGATAAGCAGGCTCACCTGAAGGATTTAAAACCTCTTCCACCAGCGCACGAAAAAGTGGACAAGTGTATGGAGTGTGGTTTCTGTGAGCCATCATGTGTATCGCATAACTTGACTTTAAGTCCGCGTCAGAGAATTGCAACTTACCGCGAAATTAGCCGATTAAAAGCAAGTGGTGAAAAACCACACGAATTGGCTACCTTAATCAAGAATTTCGACTATGAAGCAATGCAGCTTTGCGCTACTGATAGTTTATGTGCTCTTGCTTGTCCGGTAAAAATTGACACTGGTAAATTGGTAAAAGAACTTCGTGCTGATGAGGCTTCACCTAAGGCTAAGAAAATTGCCATGTGGTGTGCTGATAATATGGATAAGGTTCAATCTTATGCCAAAACAGGCTTGAACACAGTAAACTTTTTCCATTCGATATTAGGCTCAGGTTTAATGGGTGGTATTGCAGGAGGAATGAGAGCCGTTTCAGGAAATTCAATCCCTCGTTGGAATAAGGCATTCCCTAAGGGAGCTCCTAAAATTGTTCCTCCAACTGTGGATAAATCAAATCCTAAAAAGGTGGTTTATTTCCCATCATGTATCAATCGTAGTATGGGAACATCGAAGGATTACGATGAGAAAGTTGCATTGACCAAGAAAACTGAAGAATTAATTAAGAAAGCTGGTTATGAAATCATCTACCCGGAAGATTTGAACAACCATTGTTGTGGTATGGCATTCTTAAGTAAAGGTTTCAAGGAAGCAGGTATGAAGAAGTCGAATGCTTTGGAAGCTGCTCTTTTGAAAGCAAGTGATAATGGAAAGTATCCGGTTCTTTGTGATATGAGTCCTTGCTTGTATACCATGAAAGAAAACATGGAACCTAAATTGAAATTATACGAACCTATTGAATTTATTACTGATCATTTAGCTGATCATTTGAATTTCACTCCTGTTGACGAAACGGTATCAGTATTTGCAGTTTGTTCTGCGAAAAAGCTGGGCGTTGATGGCAAGTTGGTTGAATTGGCACAAAAGTGTGCTAAGAATGTTGTAAAACCAGATACAAACTGTTGTGGTTTTGCCGGCGATCGTGGATTTACCCATCCAGAATTGAATGATCATGGATTGCGCGATTTGAAAATTCAGCATCCTGCTGATGTGAAGCATGGATATTCAACTAGTAGAACATGTGAGATTGGACTGACTATGAATAGTGGGGTTTCCTACCAATCTATTATCTACTTGGTTGATCGTGCAACTACAGCTAAATAATTAAACCTATTTAATTAATTTTAAGACTGGAACAGGCGTATTCTATTAAAGATATTACTTGCATGCCGAATCGGGGTACGTCCTGTTTCTAGTTTTAACCTATGAAAACACTATGAAGAAATTATTAGCAATAGCATTGAGTTTGTTGCCATTGGCATCTTTTGCTCAAAAAAAAGAAGATATAAAAGTTAAGCTTGGTGGATTCGTTTCTGCAGAAGCAATTTTTGATACAAGAAAAACAGTAAATGCTCGCGAAGGTGAAGTAATCCTTTATCCAGCAGCCAAAGATTACGATATCAATGGAGAAGATTTAAATGATCGTTCTGAATTGTTTATGACTTCTATTCACTCTCGATTAAATGTGGGTGTTACAGGCTTCCAGGCATTTGGAGCTAAAGGTTCTGCTACCATCCAAGGAGACTTTGTTGGAACATCAAACGATAAATCAGGTTTGTTTCGTTTAAGACATGCATTTGTGAAGCTTGATTGGGGAAAGGATGAATTATTGGTTGGTAAGTACTGGCATCCAATGTTTGTTACTTCTTGTTTCCCTAAAGTACAGCACTGGGGTGGAGGTATTCCATTTAATGTATTGGGAAGAGCTCCTCAATTCCGCTACACTCGTAAATTCGATAAGGGGTATGCAATGATTGCAGCTTTGTCGGAATTGGATTTTAAATCTCCGGGACCTGATGGTGCAAATGTAAAGTATGTGCAGCAAGCTAGTATTCCTGAATTATCAGCTCAGGTAAAATACGACTTTGCAAAAGGATTTACTTTAGGCGCAACTGCAGGAGTTAAATTCTTAAAACCAATGATTGAAAATCCATTGGGTGCAAAAACAGATGAAATGTTATCAAGTGTTCAGATGAATGCCTGGATGACTGTGAAATCTGATAAGGTAGTTTGGAACCTTCATACCATTTATGGTCAAAACATGTACAATTTTGTAATGTTAGGTGGTTATGGTGTGAAGAATGTGAAAGCAAATGGAGATTACGAATACACCAATATAACTACACAATCTATTTGGTCTGATATTTATACAACTACTGGGAATGTTCGTTATGGCTTATTTGCAGGATATACTAAGAATCTTGGTGCAAGCGACGACTTAGCTACAGATGCTAATGGTTTTGTTGGATTGTATAGCCGTGGTTCAAATATCGACTACGTATATCAGTTTGGTCCAAGAGTGGAGTGGTATTCTGGTAAGTTCATGATTGGTACACAAGCTTTATATACTGCAGCTGCATACGGAACTACCCAGATAAATGGTAAGGTTGCAGATTCTTCGGAAGTAGGAAGTGCTCGTTTTATGGTACACCTAAAGTATTCTTTCTGAAAAATATAAGACTAAGAAAGCCTGTTTTCAATTTTTGTACGTTTAGCTAGTATAAATATATACTGGTGGTTTTTTACAAAGCCTCAAGCTTAATGCTTGGGGCTTTTGTTGTTGTTTATATTTTAATCATAGTATAAAAACTAGTATTATAATAAAGAAAAATGTTGTATTGACCTGTCATATTAATATGTTAGGAAAATTAATTTATTCATTATGTTTTGTGTAGAACAATTTTAAAAGCTTAAATAATTGTTTAAAAATGTTAAAATTTGAAAAAATCTTATATCTTTAGAGTCTAATTCCTACCGAAAGGTAGTAATGAGTTAAAGGTTCAACCGTAAGGTTGGTTAGTAGGTTAATTAACCCTTTAGAATTGTTGCCCGTGATTCCCCTATGTCACGGGCTTTTTCTTTTTCTGCAGTCCAATAATCCAACAACCCAATAATCAAACCATCAATAGCTGCTGATTTTGGTCTCTGGTAAGCATTGTGATGGCTGAGTTCCGAAAGGATTTAATACCATTAAAATGTGCCTGTATTAGTAGTCCAGAGTCTCCATCCATATTATTCATTATTAATTAATCATTACTAATTAAAAAGGGCAACCCATAATGAAATGAATCGCCCTTTTGTTTATTATCGAAGGTTTAATTATTCCGCTTTTCTACATAAAGGATCAGCACCAATTGTACCTACTAAACTTTCAAGATATTCAGCAGACTTAACGTGTTCTAAATCTTTCTTAGCTTTTGCATATCGATCTGCAAGGCTTAAGTCTTCGCTCCATTCAGCGTTTAACTTCTTAGCCATGAATGTTTCAATATAAGTAATTTGCTTTTCGTAGAATTCAATATCGATTTGTTGCTTGCGTTTCAATCTTTCTTTGTACCAATCAGAATTGATTACAACATCACGATCGAATTGTTTACGCAATTCAGGATCAGAGATCTCTTTTCCTTCATATTCTCCGTAAGCCATAATGCTTAATAGAATCTTCAATGGAGGAATCGCAGCATCAACACTATTATCCTTAAAGTAATTTACTGCAACTTTTTCCTGAGCTTCGCAAATGTTCTTAATACCATCTACATATGCTTCCATATCTTGAATCTCTGGTTTCAACATTCTTTCGTTGAATACATTTTGAGGTTCATCGAAGATGCGGTTCATATAACGGAACAAGAATTCTTCAGTAATACGATATCCTAAACGAGAAGCATAGATTTTTTCTCCATTGTAGTCGAAATCATTTAATTTTTCCAATGAACCTTCGTTGATTAACAATTTAGGATCACGGTTTTCTTCTTTCAAACGACACCACAGTTCAGGAATCAACAATGAAACATCATGGTCGAATCTGTTTTCAGTTCCTACGTGACCTGCTGCCGATGAGAATCCTTGATATCCGGTAAGGATATAGGAAAGTAAGGCATTGTTCAAGTCGGTAGTTGGCGACAACATATTGAAAGGACCTTTTGTTAATGCACCTTCAGTACCCGCTCCAGTTGTTGATGGAGATTTACCAGTTAAACTACAGATAAAATCCATAAACAATTCAGGCAGTTCTTGGTAGTGAATTGGATTGTAAACACTCAATGCACGAATTCCAGCTTCCTTTTCTGGCGGATTGTTTCTTCGTCCTGGAAGAACTGCATTTACTGGGTGATATACTGCTTGATCCAATGATATTCTTCTTGCAAGACGAATTCCTACCTCGGCCAAACGATCATCAATTGGATTTACCAAATCAGGTCTGATCTGAAGATATCTAGGGTTTTTAGACGGTGCACCATCTACAATTCTAGGATGCGATGGAGAAATAAAATAGTTAGACTTTTTACTATCGGCTCCACGTTTAATCACTTCCTGAATTGGTTTGGTATACATATCAAAACCAATCGCATCAGCAATTAACTCCTTACCATCTTCAGTAGTCAATGGTTCGTAATTAGATGTGAAGTTATTTCTCATTGATAGATCTGCCTCAGCTTCTTTGTCATATCCTCTGTGAATCGCTTCATCAGGACGCTGGAAGAATCTCTTCTCACAGTTGGTGGTAATCTTAACACTCTTGTTATCGTATGCTTCGTTAAGATTTTTCAGTTGATTTGAAGGAAGAACTACAGAAGCAGTAATATCATCTTCCATTTGAATCTTAGCTGCAGCAATAAAATCTTGACGCAATTTGTTCAAATACCAAGAATTGTCATTAGCGAATCCAACACGTAAGTAACTGGCAACAATCTTACGGTTGTTGAATAGCAATTCGTGTCCTTTTCTACCGTTGATTACGTCAACTGAGAAGTAATCTCTCCAGTTGCTGTCTGTACGCTCTGGACGATAGAATCTTTTAACGAATAACACCAATGCCTTAACGTGATCCGGAATGGTGTTAAGGAATTCATTGTATTCGTTGGTATAATATTTCGAAGGAGTTAATAATTTCACCACGGATCCTAGTGAACGATCAGAGCTTAATAAAGATCTTGATGGTTCAGTTCTATCTGGATGATCTTTCCAACGTTTTGTATAATCATGATTAATTACTTCATCAGCCAGGTTAAAATCTTTTTCCATGTCTTGTACATAGAAAGAGCTATAAATAATAGCATTCAGAAGTGATTTGGAAATTTCAGACTTACCTCCACCTGACACTGTACATGGCTTGTGACAGAAAGTACCTTCAGAAGCAGTACTTACCAATCTCCACGATGGTGCGGTTGGGTGCTTCTCCATGTGCATTTTATATCCAGATGGATGCACATAGTAATGATCTGGTAATAATCTGATGCTTTCTTCTTTTCCATCTTTTTCCCAGCTTACTTTGCTTTGGTAAAGATCGATATTTGCATTTTCATTGATGTAATAAATGTTTGGATACTCCTTATCAGTAGCAAATCCTTCAGGATATACATCCATGGTTGCACCAAATTGCTTCACCACTTCATCGTAGCTGTAGTGTTTTTTCAATACGTTCTTCATGAACAATGATCCACTAAAGCTGTCTCCTAAATTCTTTCTTGGGAAAGCAATAGCACCACCAGCATGCTCTTCTTCAGCTAAACCATAAAGGTTAGCAGAGAAACTGATTTGTGTTTTGATCTCTTTTTTCGAGTATCCGAAATAGTTATCTGCAATTAAAGTAACTACAACACCATTCTCGCTGCGGCAAGTTAATTTAAATGCAGTACCATTGTTGTAAAGTTCGTCTTCTTTGATCCAGCAAACACCATCTCTTTTCTGACGCTCTGTTGCATCATCGTAATGTGGCAAGCCTAACTCTTTTTTGGTAAGCTTTGTTAATTGAGGAGCCAAAATAATACATCCAGTATGTCCAGTCCAGTGTTCAATATCCAAACCAGAATCATTAGCTGGAATATTTGGATCACCGGCATTACCGAAAATTGATTCTACGAAGTCCAGGTTACTTACAAGACTACCTGGAGCAAAGAATCTAACTTCCATAGATTTTTGGCTAATCACATCTTTTACTTCAGGACAAACAATTGGACGAAGCAAAAGAGATACCATCAATTCAGCTTTATCTTCCTGTGCAGATGTGAAAGGCAATTGCTTGGTTTCTGCAGATGGAGTAAGTGCTGCTTTTAAGAATCTTGAAAATGCTATTTTAGGTACTTCGATTTTATCCAATGGTACAGGAAGACTGCCTTCTACAATATGGAATGATCCTTTAGTAGTTCTTCTATCATGCTTTGGGTTATGAAGCACACCTTGTTTTATTCTATATGAACTTAAAAGTTCTGTAATGTGTTCATCCTTGTTTGGAGGCAAACTTAATTCTCTTGCAATTCCAGGTTGGTCAAGAATAAATGTATCTGTAGGAAGTTGAGCAACTTCATCGTCTACATCTTTTAAATAATCATTCAGAAAGTTCTGTATACGTTGGTCGGCAGGGCAAAGATGATCTGCTAATAAACGAGATTTAGCTCGATAGTTTTGGATTAAACTATCCGTCAATTCGATAAATTTAGGATCAGATAATTGCTTTTTTCCCTCTTGGGAATCTCCTTTGTAAATAGGTTGCCCCATAGAAGCCAATTGAAGGTTGATATAACGGATTAAGTCTTTTTGACTACCCTTAACCTTCTTTTTAATTTCGCTTGGTTTTTTACTTTGCATATGTCTCCAATTTTTGTTTGCTTAGGGAATGACGGAATCAAAAATACTTTATTTTTTCACTTGGCAAAAATTCCTACATTCCACACTATAGCCCCAATCCCTCCAATTTAACCTTGCTATTTTTAGTTAGATAAAATTGTATGAATCGAAAACGATTTAATCTTGATAGTTTGCATTCAATTTAGACTTAATCTAAATTATAGAATTATTAGAGATTTATTAAAAACGGGCTTGCGAGAATCGATTTTATACAAAATTAGATCAATTTTTTCACATGGACTTAGAAAAAAAAGGGTCTAAGTTTATGATTTTAGCAATTCGTTGGTCATTTTCTAATAATTTTGAAGCGTTGGTTTTAATTTAAGATTTAATGAGAAAAGTATATACCATAGGAGATTGCGTTCTGGATCTGTTTTTTGAAGATGATAAACCTGTAGAGGCTAGACCTGGAGGTTCGTTTTTAAATTCATCAGTTAGTTTGGGACGATTGGGAATTAAAGTTTCCTTGATCAGCGAATTGGGAGAAGATCGAGTTGGAATGCAAATTATCAAGTTTCTTGAGCAGAATGCAGTCGATACTCAGAATATATCAAGGTTTACTGATACTAACTCTAACTTAGCACTGGCTTTTCTCGATGAATACAGAAATGCGGACTATGCGTTTTATAAAACTCGTGCAGGAAAGAAATCCTGTATTCAGTTTCCTGATGACGTAAAAAAAGATGATGTAATACTTTTTGGTTCGTTTTTGGCGATAAAGGAAGAATTTAGATCTGATTTGGTTGGTTTTCTAAAATCTTGTAAAGAGAAGGGAGCTATAATTATTTACGATCCCAATTTTAGAGCACAACACTTGCCATTATTAAAAGATGTACTTCCATTCATTAAGGAGAATATGGCATTGGCTGATATTATAAAGGCTTCTAATGAAGATTTTGAGTTGATATGTGGAGTAAAATCTGCAAGAGAAGCGAAGGGGTGGTTAAAGGAGGTTTCTTCAGCTGTGTTTATGTATACAGCTAATAAAAATGGAGTGTCTGTATATGCAGATAAGTTATATTCTTTTGAAGTGCCACAAATTCAACCTGTAAGCACTGTAGGAGCAGGAGACACCTTTAATGCTGCCATTGCTTACTTTATTGTTATCGCCAATATTGGTAAAAAGGATATTGAATTTTTATCACAAGAACAAATACAGGAAATGGTGGAGTTTGCAGTTTGTTGTTCTCAACATGTATGCATGAGTTTTGATAATTTTGTTGCGCCCGAGTTTGTGAGTAAACTAAAGAAATAAAAACACCCTTCCTGGACAGGGAAGGGTGAATTAACTACATACAATTTACTGAATACAATTCTCCGGACGGGAGATATTGTTACTCCTTAATTCCACCTTTCGGAAAAAGGTGACCATTGTATGAAGATTAATTTTATTCTTTTATATGAACAGCTTTAAAAACCATGTCAACTTAAGTTTTTAGGGGGCTAACCTTCTTGTTTTCCAATGGCTATTTTCTAAGAAATACTCAATTCTATCGTTTAAACGGTTACTTCTGCCTTGCCAAAACTCAAATAAATCTGGAATTAATATGTAGCCACCCCAAAAGTCAGGTTTTGGAAAATCACCTTCGTGTTTGTTCTTGAAATCAGAATATAAATTGTCTAGAAACGCTCTGTTTTTGATTTTTTGGCTTTGTGGTGAGATGGCAGCAGCAATTCTACTTCCCACAGGCCTATCATAAAAATATTCATTGGATTTAGCTAGGTCTACTTTTTCGATTTTCCCCTCTATACGGATTTGTTGTTCCAGTTCAGGCCAGAAAAACACCATTGAGGCATAAGGATTGTGTTTCAAATCATCTCCTTTTCTGCTTTTGTAGTTGGTGAAGAAACAAAATCCTTTTTCATTGAAATCTTTTAGCAGAAGGATTCTTCCCGATGGCCTTCCAACTTTTGATACAGTAGATAAAGTCATTGCATTGGCATCTGGGATTTGATGTTCCAATGCATTCTTGAACCAATGCTCGAATTGTACGAAAGGATCTTCGTGCATATCCTTTTTGCGCAATTCCTTTTGATTGTATTCGTGGCGTATTTTCTTAAAATCTTCTTTCATATTCAGAATTATTTTACATGCCAGGTTCCATTAAAATATTAGGTTCTATGGTCAAACCGGTGTAATTGAAATAGTAATGTCCACCTTTTTCAGGGAACTGCATTCCTTGTTCATCTTTGGCATCAGCATTGGCAACACCAACGTGAGCAAATAGTATTTTTGCCTTGTGTTTGTCTGCGTGCTTAATAATCTCTTCAGCTGCAATCGGTGTCAGAGAACCTATATCTGGGTAGGTACTGGTTTTTACTACGATAAAGTGCATTTCACCATCCTTTTCCGCTAATATTTGTGGATTTTTTTCAAACTCAATGTTTACTGACAATACCTTGAATTCGTTCTTGATATGTTTATATACCCACTTAATCCCCAACTCGTGAAGTTCTTCTCCATTTAATCGTTTTGTATTCATCCTTTAGATCTATTCATTCTAATTGCGAATATCTTCTTTAATTAAAACAATTCCAAATAGTTTTCTTAATGCAAAAAGTTTATAAGGTATACTCTAGTCAATATAAATATGATTATTTTGGAGTATTTCATTAAAATGATCTTGTATATAAGATGTCTGATGTGTGTAGAAAATTTTGCTTTATTGCTCTGATTGCTTTCTTGGTTTTTAATTGTGATTTGAAAGCACAGGTAGAACTCAAAGTTAGTTATGACTTACTTGACGAGAGTCAAGAGAAAGATGCCTTTATTGAACACTGGAAAACTGTAATCACTTTTGAAAGGTCTAAAAATGGGGGGATGCCTATAGTGAAAGAGACTGACTTGTGTCGAGTTGTTCCCCTGCAAAATAACTCGGTAATGAGACACTATTTTGTTAGCTCTCACAAACAAATCACACATTACAAGTTCTATACCAGCTCGGGACGAAAAAGCATAAAACCAGTGATAGGAGATAGTAATACACCAGGGGTTTTTCAGAGCGATAGCAAATATTATTACTTTTCAAGAAATATCAAACCAAGCGACCAGTATGGGAAGTTTGAAGTGAAAAGTACTATCGACGACTTGCGTTTTTATACAAGAGCCTACATGGCAGATATGAAATTGTTCACAGCGAAAAGAGAAGTTGAAATATTGGTTCCTGCCTGGTTGGATATGCAGGTGAAATTATATCATGCTGATCATATAGATCTAACATGTGAAGTAGATTCACTACCTGAAGGGGATATTCTTTATCGTTATATTGGCGGAAATCTAAACGCTCCTTTCCAATCTGATTATTTTCCTGGTTATGCAAATGTGCATCCGCATCTTCTTTTTTTATACAATAGGTATAGAACAGAGAATGGAGAGTGGAAACCTATTTTGAAGCATGTAGACCAGTTGTATAAATGGTATAAGGAAATGAGAGGGCCAGAGCAATACGATTTAGAAAAGTTTAAAGCGATTAGCTCGGAGGTGGTTTCTGGTGCTACAAATCAACATGATAGCATTAAAAAGGTTTTTTACTGGGTTCAGGATAAAATAAGATACATTGCTTTTGAACAAGGGATAGATGGTTTTCGTCCGCAAAATGCCTTATCCGTTTATGAGAACAAATATGGCGATTGCAAAGGGATGTCAAATTTGTTGAAAGCCATGCTTACTAGCCTTGGATATGATGCACGTTTGGCATGGTTAGGCACCCAGGATTTGCCCTATACATATAAAGAGCCTTCCGTTGCAGTTGATAATCATATGATTTGTGTGCTTTATCAGGGCAAAAGAAAATATTATTTGGATGCCACTGAAAAGTATTTGAAGTTGGGGGAAACGGCAAGCAGGATTAATGGCAAGGAAATCCTTATAGAAAATGGAAACTCTTTTGTAATTGATACGGTTAGAAGGAGTACTGAAGATATTTCCAGTGAAACTTATCACTATGAACTGAAATTGAGTGGAAATGATTTGAGGGGTAAAATGAAATTTCAACTGCAGGGGGAGGCAAAAAGGCATTTTTATATGAGATTGTCACAATTCTCAAGATCGGATCAAGAGAAGAATGTTAGAGAACTAATGTGTCAGGAAGATAATTTACTTATGGATTCCCTTAGTGCATTGCCAGCGACTTTTGACAGAGATTCAAATTTGAATTTGACAGGAAGAATACTAAAAAACAATGCTTTAAAACAAATTGAAGATGAGCGATATATTGGAATTGCCAATTTAATGCCTGAAATCAATTTTGATATAGATACTTCTAAAAGTAGACATGTAAGGTTTTCTCAAGTCATAAACCAATTGAATGAGACGACCTTGGAAATTCCAGATTCTATGAAGTTGTGCTATTTACCAAAGCCATTGTTTTTTGAATTTGACAATGCTTTTTACAGGATGGAATACCTGTTGGATGGTAATTTGGTAAAGTATAAATCTCATTTGTATATTCCTTATAAAATCTACAAACAGGAACAAATAAAAGATCTGGCAAAATTGTTTGACTACCAGCATAAATCAAGAAAACAGAAAATTATATTGAAGAAAAAAATAGATGAAGCGAACATGACTAAATAATTATAAAACCCATAGGGAATACTTGTATAATCTATCGCAGGTTAGACATCCCATGTTCTTAAAGTGAAAAAATAAATACATGAAAATGAAGAATATCATACTATTTGGATTAGCATTGATTTCGATGGTTGGAATGTCATATGGACAAACTGACTCGCTGCGTGCTGAGCAATTAAGAAATCAATTTTGGGAGAACAGATCGGAGCCGTGGACGAAAACCGACATCCCTGAAAAATGGAAGGATGAATCAGCTGTTATTCTGAATAAGGAAACCTACTACTGGGTGAAGAAAACACCTCTGTTATCGTTTTTGGAAGAGCGCTATCATACCCACAAAAGAATAAAAGTAATAGATGATAAGGCCATAGAAAGTTATTCGGAGTTTACATTTGCTGAGAGTCAAAAATACTACAGCCTATTCTGGGGATCTACTAATCTTCATTACTATTATGGTATTAAGGTGATAAAGGCTGATGGGAGTGAGGAAATAGTGGAAGATTCAGATAAAATTAATACACAGGTAAAGCACCGAAATAGGAAGGTGGGCTATCAAAAAATAGCCATACCTAACTTGGAAAAAGGAGATGTGATTGACTACTATTATTGTATGGAACGAAGGTTTCCAATGGATCAATTCTATATGTTTGATCCGGTACGATATTTTCTAAATGACAATCATCCAATTGTAAGGCAGGAACTGACTTTGGAAATCGCCCGAAAATGCTACCTGAATTGCAGGTCGGTTAATGATGCTCCTTTGATGGAAGAAATAGATACGGATGTATCAAAGGCTGTTAAATATCATTTGGTTGATGAAGGGAGAGAGAAGTTTGAGAATGAAATTTTGGCTTTTCCTTATTCTGAGCTTCCATGCATAAAATTTCAAGCTTTTTTCCCTGGTGGTGCTTTTGCATACTCAATGCCATATGCTGAATTTTTGGGAGAGAGATTAAAAATGAAAAATACTGCCTATCCTCAAGGCTTGGCAAAGCTGGCAAAGTCTGTAAATACTGCTGGAGCAGGTACTTTTTATCCTGCATTGAAGGAGTACATTATCTCAAAGTATGGAAAAGGAAGGCCTAAGAATGTAGAAAAACTCGTTCATGATGTCTATTTCTTTTTACGAGAGTATTGGTGTCAGCAGCAGTTTTTTGTGAAGAATCAAAGGACCAATTATTACAATTGGTTTACGATGTATAGCACGGTTGGTGGTATTAGTAGAATTTTAAAAATGTATGGGATAAAACACGACTTGTTGTACATTATGCCAAAGTATATTGGAGAAGTGGATGATTTGCTTTTCCTGGATGAGTTAAATATAGGTTTACATGTGAAGGGAGTGGAGGAGCCTATACTAATTACAAAGATAAATCCATACAGCCTGCCATCGGAAATATCTGACTTGCTAAGTGGTGTAAAAGCATATGCAGTGCCATCCATCGGGGAAAATCCAGTTGTTTCGACATATACTTTTCCAGAATTAAAAAGTGAGAATGAAGAAAATATTGTATCCAAACTAAAATTCGATCCGGAAAATGAAACTTTAAGAATTGAGTCGGAATTTATAATTACAGGTTCTTCAAAATTAGAGTGGGATACATTGGTGATGACCAATAAGGTATTTTTCGACGAGTTTAAGACTGACAAGTATGGTAAATTCATAAAAGACAGGGATAGGAGAAGAAAACCAGAGCAATTAAGGGCTTTTAATGAAAAGTTGGGAGTAAGGTTTGCTGATGAACAGAAAAAGAGAACAGAAAGTCTTGAAAAATATTTACAAGAGTTTTATGGAATTCAAAACTGTAAAGTGATTGATTTTAAGTTGATTTCATCGGGGCGTTGGGCTAACTCTCCATCGCTTAACTTTAAAGTTACTTGGGAGAGCTCTTCCTATGTTTCTCAGTTTGGAGAAAGAAGCTTGGTGAGTGTAGGTAGATTCATGAAAAAGCCATTGGGCGAAGAATTTTTGCAAAAGGATCGTATGCTAGATGTTCATTTTAAAAATAAGGAGGCGATATTGTATGAGCTTGAACTTGAGTTACCCGAAGGTTTTGATGTGAAAGGAATCAAGGAACTGAAAAACAGTTGGGAGGATGATTGTTTTTATATCAAGTCAGACAGTGAGAAACAGGCCAATATGGTGATTATACATTTTGAAGTTGGCATCAAAAAAAGTCATTTGCCAGTGGAAGAATGGGATAAAGTCCGCAATTTTTTTGCAAAGATCTCAAATCTGTGTGAAAAGCAAATCGTCATTCAAAAAAGGCAGGATAATACAGTTACTCAAGAATAAGAAATCAGAGCCGACACTTGTCGGCTCTGTTAGTTTTAGTCTATTTTGTAGGTTACAGGATTATATAGATCTATTTTTTAAGGATAAAGATACGCGTGGCAATCAACACAGGAGTAGTCTTTCCAATCGCTGCCAATATCAACCGGATGCTTAAACTCCAGGCTTTTTCCGGAAACAGCAAACTGTAATGAATCTATTTTACCTTGCGATGTGATGGTGTGGCAGAGGTTGCAATCTTTTGAAATGACGCGACCTTCATCGGTTGCATGCATGTTATCGTGGCAACGAAAACATCCTTGCGATTCCATATGACTTTTATGATCGGGGTAAACATCCCAGCGCACTTTCATGGCAGGAAAATTATTATTGTGATAGGCCATTTTAATTCCCTCAATTGCTTGATCAATACCTTCTTTAAAAGTTTCAGAAAGCTTAGGGGATTTGTCCTTATAGAAATTTAATACTGTCTGTTCTATAATAAGGTTGGCACTATCTTTCGTACTGTATGGTGATTTTAAAGCTTCCATTGCAGCCATTTTTATGAAAGGAATATTATTATTGATACTGCTGTCAGCTAAGGCTATATCAATAAAATCAGGGGGAGAGAGGTATACGTGTGATGGGCGATTGTGGCAGTCCATACAATCCATGGTACGAAGTTTTGCATCGGCATAAAATGTAGAGTCTGGTTCCATCATTTGGTCTTTGTAGATGTGTTCTTCACCTGTTTTTAGGTTTGTATACTTCACCCATTGTATGAATTCATTTTTCTCATCTGCCGACATGAATTCTATTTTTATATCAGGGTTGATATGCCAGTGAATTCCTTCAGAAAGTTGTTGAGTGTGGTGATCGGGACCAGTTTTCATTAAAAGTTGAATGTTCCATTCTGTATTCAGACTGTCGGTAAGGAAACTTTTTTGAAATTTGGTTCGTTTTGAGTAGAATTTCTCTGGCCAATGACAATGCTCACAAGTTTCTTGAGCAGGACGTAAATTGGCAATTGGTGTAGGAATGGGACGGGGGTATTGGTCAGAGATAACGGCATAAACCTGATACAAACCACTTAATTTTGAGCGAACAAACCAATCGGCCCCTTCTCCTACATGACATTCAACACAGGCAACCCTGGCATGTGCAGACTGCTGGTAAGTTACATATTCTGGTTCCATTACTTCGTGACAGAGTGTGCCGCAAAATGCTACGGATTCACTGTAAACAAATGCCTCATAGCTACCAATGGATGAAAGAAAAAGAAAAATGAAACTGATGATGACAAAAAGCGAAAATGCATTTCTATGTTTCTGATCGTTTAGATCAACTCTGGGCCATCTTTGTGTTCCTGTAATGAATTCGAGCTTACTTCGTTTTCTAATTTGCAGTATCATGCCGATAGGAATCAATATCATTCCAATAACCATGATAACCGGAAGAACTATATAGATGATTAATCCCATATAGGAACTTCCTTGATCGAAGATTACAGAGATTACAAAAAAGAATACGATAAGAAAAAAGGCAATTGACGCAATACTTGCTCCCAGAACCGAAGTCCAATTGTAAAAAGATTTAGGTAGTTTCATTTTGAAGAGATTAGTTTACTGTAATTTATTTAAATCCGTGATATTATGCAATTTATAGAGCTAGTTTAAATTTAATATTGGTAAAAATAAGCAGCTTTAAAGAGGGGGTCATGGAATTTAAATATATTTAAGGAGCTTTAGTTCCACTTTCCGAACTGTTGCTGGAATTGTCTTTATGTTTTTTAATTCTCTTGGTATAGTACAGTGAAACTCCTAACGAAATACCTGCTAAGAAGAAAAAGGCTATTACCCGGTATCCCAACTCCAGATGCGCCAGATCAACGAATAAAAGATATACAACAGTGGTAAATAGCGTGCAGATTGCCAACCATCGGTATTTGAAGTTTTTAAGTAATATACTTGCCAAAAAGAACAATCCTGCAGTTGCTGTCCAGGAAAGAGTAGTGTACTCTTGGGGGATAGCATGGTATAGGCCGTAAAGCATCATTGTTAAGAGTGCTCCCAGGTACATGTTACGCATAAGATCTGTTCGTAAACTTAGACGTTCCTTCTTCCAATTGAGGATACGTGCGGAACCAAATGAAACTAGTGCAAAGGTAAAGCTGATCATTCCGGTAGGATTTTTATAAGCTAAATAACTTATTAGAATCCCTAGGAATAATATTGTATTGACAATGGTAATTAATCTGGATTTAAACCAAAGTGCTATCGAAACCACTAGCAAACTTTGCAAAGCAAGCCATAAAAAAGTGTTGGGGAGTTGAGAATAACCATAAACGGATACACTTAATGCCATGAAACCAAAACAAGCATAGAAAGACATTTCAAATTGATTACTTTCCATGGATTTCAGGATAACTGAAAAGATCAGGGATAGAAATGCGAGTATTCCAAAAATTCCAATGTAATTATCATGGTAAAAGAAGACTACATTCATCACCAGCATAAAAGTGAAGCATATTCCATTCCAGATCAGTAGAAGAATAAACAGATTGTCTGAGATGAGTAGCTTTCTTCTTAGTGGAGCAATTAATGAATAGACTCCAAAATAGCACAACAAATAAAGGAGATTAAATCCATGACTGCTTATCTGCCTTAGAGGATGTCCCATTATTGGATTCCCTAACAAAAAAGACAAATGGGAAAAATAAACCAGGAATAGAAATAGTAAAAAAATGTGCCACCAGGAATATCGAATTAGAAAAAATAATGTAATGCAAGAAATAAAAAGCAGTAAAGAGAACTGAAGTGGCAATGACTCAGAGAAGACAGCAGTTAAAAGACACAGAAGTATGCCCATGCCTCCGTAAAGTTTTGACTGTTTTTTTATGGCAAGATAAATTTGAATTCCAGATATAATCAGCAGCAGAGAAATAACAATCCAAGATTGTGAGATAACAGGTTGGGGAGTAAAAAAATGTAATAATAAACTTACGTAGTACAGAAGCAGGTGTGCACTAAGTTGAAGCATAAAAGACAAATGAGAGAAGTTCTTTCTGAGCACATGAGATAAGGCGAACACACACAGAACAGAAAAATATCCAATTAGACTTGAAACAATAGGATAACCTATGTTTTTTGAATAGTTCATTAAAAATATAATCCCTATTAAAAGAACGACACTTCCTAACCAGGCCAGACCAAATTCTCCGACCTTGAATTCAATACCATTTTCATCCTGTTCAATTCCCGAAGGAGAGGCTTTTTTCTTGGAAAAATCAGAAGAGGAAGGAGATAATTCATCTTTCCTAAACTGTAATTTTACCAGGTATTCTTCAATTCTTGAAATCCGTTGTTCTATCGATTGTATTCTCTTAAGCAATGAATCATTGTCAGAACGATTAGGTTGATTCGATTGAGCCATAATTTGATCCCTCCAAGCTTGAATGTAATTCTATATTATCTGCTTTGGCAACGTAGGATGATAAGTTGATGTGTTCTATGTCATATCTGCTATATCATTGCATTCGGAATGAAGAAAAAAGTCCTCATTCCTTTTTTAGAGTTCGCATATAATTGATTAGTAGCCAACGCTCCTCTTCCTTATGGATTTTCTTCTCGAAATTCGGCATTTCATCTCTTCCAATAAAAGATTTAAAATACAGTTCCCCGTCCTTTTGCTTCTGAAAATCCTGAAGAGAAAAATCAGGTACGGCAGACTTAAGTCGTTTGGCTTTTACTCCGTCACCAAGGCCCTGCTTGCCGTGACAGGAACTGCAGTGAATTTTGTATAAGGTTTTTCCTACAAATTTCGTGTCTACTTTGTTGGCATAAGGATTCTTGAGATTTATATACTTACCTGGTACCTTCCATTCTTTAGCTTGGTATTCAATCCAAGCGAGAGACAATGCTGAAAGCAGAAGAATTAATAATACGTTGATTTGATTTTTCATAGTATTGTTTTTAAAAGTTGTGTAGATTTTTGTTTCGAATTCATTTATTGTCGGAACTTTTATCACGTCCGGTTTTTTTAACTGAGGCAGATTCCTCTTTGTAGATCATATATAGTTGGAAGAGAATGTAACCAATTATTCCCCATACAACCAATAGAATAGAGTTTACAAGCAGGATGAGACTCATTGGGGCATTTGCCCTGGCGGCCCACAAACTTCTTTTATTTTGCTGCTCATCAATTACCAGTGGTATTCCCCAAGAGAGGGTTTTTTGTATGGTAGTATCCCGATAGGGTGGAGTATCTTCAATTTTAACCAATAGGATGACATTTCCATCAGTGTCTCCAGGAAGATCTGATGGGAATTCGACTTCCACTTTCCCCAACTCATCGGTTGTATTAAAAACACTGCCAATGGGTAGAAGGCTAAAGCTTCTTTGTACGTAAAAATATAGATCGATTCCTGATACAGGAGCGCCCATATACTGAGGATGCTGTTCCTGTACAATTGCAGTAATTAGTTTCACGGAATCCGTATCGGAAAAGAAAAGCTCAATTTTAGTTCCCCTGTCCTGTGCGATCACTTCCGTAATGAAACCCAAAATGAAAATTACAATAGCAAGCCTTTTTATGACTTGATACAGTGCACCTATAATGGGGTGGAGTTTATTTGTTTGATGTCTCATTGTCTGCAATTTTGGATGATCGATTGTTTATGGATTCTGTGATTGGTATAACAGGAAAAATTTTCATCATTAAACCTACCATAAGTATTACGCCGGCGAAGGTGGCAAATGTGATCGCCCACTCTTCCCAGGTGGGATAATAATGGTGGTAGGATTCGTCCACATCCTGAATTGGTAAGTAAGGGTGTTGTAAAGATGGAATTACAATTAAAAACCTCTTCAGCCATGCACCCAAAAGCACCATGAAAGAAACCAGTAGCATGATAAGTGGCCTTCTTCCTCGTCGGAAAAGTAAGATGATGATAGGAAGAATCAGACCTATAATCTGAACAAACCAGTAAAGGGCAGCATATTTCCCTGAGAAAAGTTCTGTAACGTGCTCTCCTTCCACCCCTACCATTTTAAAGGCGGGCCCCAGGTATTCATTAATATTGAAGTACAAATAGACAAGAGATAACATTACCAGGATTTTTCCCATTTTGTCGAAATGTTCTTGTGTTAGATAGGTCTGAAGGTGGAAATTCCTTCGGACAAAGTACATGGCAATTACAATGACCGCCGCTCCAAGCATAAAAGCCCCGGAAACAAAATAGGGCCCCAGGTTGGTGCTGTCCCAACCCGGACGCCATGTAGTGGCAAATAGCCAGGATGTTATGGTGTGGATGGCAAAAGCTACTGGAATGACCATTATTTCCAAAATGGAGGAGGCCTTTTTTAGCCTTTTTTGTTGCCTAGGACTGCCTTTCCAATTCAATGAAATAGCTTTATAAAGTCTTTTTTTCCAGGAAGGGATACCATTTAGCTGATCCCTGCAAATGGCTAAATCGGGAAGAAGAGGTAGTAATAATAAAAGAATACTGATTACCAGATAGGTAATGATAACAATAACATCCCAGATGATTGGGGATTGGATGCGAGCATGCGTAATAACATAGAAAAAACGGTCGGGGCGCCCCATGTCCACAATAATAATAATACTTGCACAAATGATAGAGGCTACTGCTACCATTTCAGCAATCCGTGTTAAAGGATACGACCATTTTGCATTGGCAAGCTTAAGAATGGAACTGATTAAAGAGCCAACCAAACTTACTGCTACAAAAAATACGAAGTTGGATATGTAAATTCCCCACGAAGTATAATCTCGCATTGCTGTAACAATTAAACCATGTTTAAGCTGTCTGTAGTATGCGAAAATTCCGAAAGCAATGACTATCGATAATACCAGCATAAGAAGTTTGAAATTTCGTCCTGACTTGAGAATAGGAGTTGTCAAATCATTCAAAATTTGTTGGTTTTCTTTGGTTTTATGAATTGATTCCATAGAGTTTGGGAGGATTTTGTATTTATTCTTTAAATGGGAAAAGTCGATCAACTGGAGGGAGATAGTAAACATTTGGCTCAGTACCGAGTTCTTCCAGATATCGGTAACCTGCCTTGTCTTTTAAGAGTTTACTCAAACGAACGGTATCAACACCATTGGTAACAGCATCTTCATTGGCATCTCCAAAATATAAAACCCCGTTTGGACATGCTGTAATACATGGCGGCAGCTTTCCCTCACGTAAAAGATCCGGACAGAAGTCACATTTTTCAACTGTCCCAACCTGGCTTGGTGTGCTTGTTTCAGGAGAATAATGAGCGTGCTTACTATTGCCAATAGGCTTTGGTTTTCCCCAGTTAAAAACCCTGGCAGAGTAGGGACAGGCAGCCATGCAGAATCGGCAACCAATACACAGCTGATTATCGATTAGAACAATACCATCAGACCGTTTGAATGTAGCACCAACCGGACAAACTTTAACACAAGGTGGATTATCACATTGAAAACATTTTTTTGGCATCCAGTATGGGGATGACTGTGGATTATCCTGAATCTTGAGTACCTTGATAAATGGGCGATCTGGTGGCAGATTGTGATGTGCTTCACAGGCTTTGATGCATTCTCTTGCATTTTTACATTTTGCCAGATCAACTACCATAACAAATTTTTTTCCAGGAATTCCCTTACGCGATTCTTTGCTTGAAACAGGTTGATGGTGGTGAATCTCTTGCAGTTGATCGGCTTCCACTTCCATAAGTTTTCCTTCAGGTGTGAGTACTTTAATGGTTTGAGATGATTCCGTTTTTTTTGAGCAAGAGGAAAGAGGGAATGCTTGTACTCCAAGAAGTGTACTTACTCCAATTATTCCACTTGATTGTAAGAATTTTCGACGGCTTTTGTTCCTTTTATTTTGCATTTTCATATGTAAATGATTCAAAGTTTAGGAAAAAAAAGATTGTATTCGGTTGGATATCTTTAATATAAGGAAATTAGTCTGTGAGGAAAAATTTTTTTTAACACTATGATTAAATGAGAAAAAGAAGGTTGTGATTTATGGTGACTTTGAATTTTGTTAAAAAATATTGGTTTCTTGAATTTTAGGTGTGGAAATGCTAAATTAATAGTTGTTTTTAGGAAAGTTCATAAAATCAAATGCTTACCAATATGCTAAACATTGCTTTATTCGGTCCTCCTGGCGCAGGAAAAGGGACACAATCCGAATTCTTGATTAAAAAATACAACCTGTTCTATATTTCAACGGGAGATCTTTTGAGAAAAGAAATTAAGGAAAGGAGTAAATTAGGCTTGGAAGCCCAAAGTATAATCGCTTCTGGAGGCTTGGTTTCCGATGAAATTATTGTACAGATTATTGAAAAAACCATTACCGAGAATCCGGATGCAAATGGATTCTTGTTCGATGGATTTCCCAGAACTTACATTCAGACCTATATTTTGGAAGGTTTGATGATAAAATTAAACACCTCTTTAAATTGCTTGATAAGTTTGGAAGTGGAAGAAGAAATATCGGTTTCAAGATTATTAAATAGAGGTAAAACTTCAGGACGATCAGACGATAATGAAGCTGTGATCAGAAACCGGTTAAGAGAGTATAGGGATAAAACTTTACCAATTCTTCAGTTTTATAAAGACAAAGGGATCTATCATGGAATTAATGGAAACCAATCCATTGATAAAGTAAATCTGGAAATACAGAAAGTAATTAATGAAGAACTAGCCAAGAGTTTGTACAATGTTGTGTTGTTTGGATATCCGGGATCAGGAAGAGGATCACAGGGGATAGCCTTGGCCAAAGAGTTTGGTTTGGAATATGTTGCTACCGGACAAATGTTGGATTATGAAATTAAAAGTGGTTCTGAAATTGGCAAGCACATTATTCAACTGTATGAGAATGGAGAGTTGGTGCCAGATGAAATTGTTGTTCAATTGATTGAAAAGAAAATAGAAAGCTCTAACGGGGTGAAAGGATTTATTTTTAAAGGCTTTCCAAGAACCCTGGTGCAATCCTATATTTTGGATGGCTTGTTAAAAAAACACAATTCGTCGATTAGTAAAATTATAGAAATTGAGGTACCAACACTTGAATTAATTAACAGGTTAGATGCCAGAAGCAAAACGGATAGATGCATGCCTTACGATACCGAAACCTCAAAAATTGTGAAGCGATTACAAGAACATGAGCACAAAACGGTTCCCGTGATTGAGAAATACAATCAACTTCATGGAGTGATGAAGGTTAATGGAGTGGGAGAGTTTGATGAGGTTTTTGATCGGATTGCAAATGAAATTAAGGATGATATTCAATAACTCTAATAATCCTGAATGATGAGTGATAAAAAATGCGATTGCGAAAAAAAGAGTCCAAAAGTTGTATTTGCCTGTTCTGGAGCTGCAGACGTTGGCGAATTAACCGATTTGGTTGCTAGAAAAATGAACAAGAACAAACTTGCACAAATGAAATGTTTGGCTTTTGTTGGTGCAGGAATCCCTAAAATGATTGATTCGGTGAAGAATTCGGACTGTTTGGTAATTGATGGTTGTAATTTAGATTGTGGGAAACTAACAATGGAGCGCAATGGTCTGCTAAACTTTACCCATTTGCGTTTGAGTGATTTAGGTTATGTGAAAGGAAGTTCACCCACCGAAGAACACCGAATTAATGCCATTTATAAAGTTGCCGCTGATTTGTAGTAGGATAAAAACTCCCGAAGAAATATGATTCTTGGGAGTTTTTATTTGGATTTAACTATTCATATCGCAATGCCTCTACAGGATCTTTTCTAGTAGCCAACCATGCTTGCCAACTGATGGTTGCCATTGCCAGTATCATGGCAGCTGCACCGGAAATAATAAAGATATACCATTCAATTGTCGTACGATATGCAAAGGCTTCCAGCCAGTTGTTCATGATATACCATGCAATTGGACTGGCTATAACAATGGCAAACAACATCCATTTTAAAATGTCCTTGTTTAGCATGTGCAGAATGCTAAAATCGCTTGCGCCTAAAACTTTTCTTACACCAATCTCTTTGGTTCTCTGCTCGGTTGTAAATGAGCTCAATCCCAATAAGCCCAAACATGTAATCAGAATGGATAGAATGGAAAATATGGAGAAAAGCTGCATGGTATTGTTCTCGTTTTTATGGAGACTGGCAAATTGGTCATCCATAAAAAAGTAATCCAAAGGAGATTCTGCTGCTTGTTTGCTCCAGTTGTATTTTAACAGGTCAAGCACCTCTTTCTTCTGTCCTTTTCGGTATTTAATTGCAAGATATGATTGCGGTAATCCTTCAGGATGTAAAAATACCAGGGGACCTATTTTCATGTGCAGAGATACATAATGGAAATCTTTTACCACACCAATAATGGTTTTTTTTCCCATATGTGTTTTAACAACTGTTCCAATAGGATTGCTTAAGTTCATATCTTTCACCAATGCTTCATTTACCACCAAACCATCTTTGTCAGAAGGTCGATCTTTAGAGAAATATCTCCCAACTGTCATCTTCATGCCCATTGTTTTTGCAAAATCAAAATCTGCTGTCGTATATCTGGTTGAATATGGATTTTGATCATCACCAGTGGTTTTCCACATGGAGAAACCATCGTAAAAACCTCCTGGAATATTGTTGGTTAAAGAGGCATCAATCACATTGCTGTTTTTAAGGAATTCTTCTTTGAAGGCTTCCTTTGAACTAAGGCTTTGTACATTTCTAACGATTAAAAGATCTTCTTTATCGAATCCCAAATCCTTTTGTTTGATAAAATCCATTTGTTGATAGGCAATTAAGGTACTAACAAATAGAAATATGGTAATGCAGAACTGGAAGCTTACCAGAGTTTGACGAAGAGGTGATTTGCCTTTACCCGATTTCAATTCCCCTTTTAATACTTTGGCAGGATCGAATTTTGATAGGTAGAAAGCAGAATAACTACCTGCAAATAATCCTGTAAACAATGCAATTCCAAGGAAAAGTAGAATCAGTACAGGAGTTGAGTAATAGAGTTTGCCCAATTGTTTGTCAAGTAGGGAGTTTATCACCGGAATCATTAGTTCCACCAGTAAAAGTGCAACCAGTAATGCTACAAAGCTTAAAAGTATCGATTCGGACAAGAATTGCATGATCAATCTTTTTCTGCTTGATCCTAAACTTTTTCGAACGCCAATTTCCTTTGCTCTTTGTACTGATTTTGCCGTGCTCAGGTTGGTGAAATTGATACAGGCAATCAGTAATATCAGAATTGAACTGAACAGGAATATGTACACATTGTTGATATCTCCATTCTTTTCCAACTCATATATCGAAGTGGAGTGTAGGTGGATATCAGCTAAAGGCATGGCAAACATTCGGTAATAATCGCCATTGGATTCCAACTCTTTTAGACTCATGTTTCTGATACTCTTCAATTCCGGTTCAATATATTTTTTTACCAAGCCCGGTACTTTTTTCATAAAAGCGTCTCCGTTTGCCTTTTTATCTAAAAGAACATAGGTGTAGGCTCCATCGTTATAATGACTGGTTACTTCATTTTTAAAACTGGTTTTGAAAGAGGTTAAAAAATGGAAATGAAAGTGTGAATTGTAAGGCAAATCTTTTGCTACAGCCGATATTGTGTAAGCCTGATCTTTACCGAAATCTTCCATTTTAACCTGTTTGCCAATTACATCAATTGTTCCAAAATATTTTAACGCGGTCTTTTCAGAAATGATTACCTGATAAGGATTTACAAGTGTTTGTTCTCCATTTCCTTTCAGGATTTGAAGGTCAAAAATTTTGATGATAGAAGGATCGGTCCAATAAAAATTCTTCTCTGTAAAACCTTTCTCTTCCGATTTAATTACAGTTGGTTCAATGAGATCAACAATTCTGCAGGCATCAATTACTTCCGGAAAATCCTCAATTAAGGTTGCAGCCAAAACAGGTGACGAAGTTGGATGAGTCAACTCGAATTCGTTCATTTTAATTGAGGTGTTCATCCTGTAAATTCGACTGTGATTTTTGTTGTGCTTGTCGTAACTGTATTCGTCTATAACATATAATGATAGCACAATGCAACCAGCTAAACCAATGGCCAGTCCAAATAAATTTATAAAGGAGTATATTTTATTTCTCCAGAGGTTTCTAAAGGCAATTTTAAGGTTATTCCAGATCATCTTTATAGTTGTTGATGGTTAGTATTTAGTTTGATTTTGTACATTATTACCCTATTCGTAGCGTAATGATTCAACAGGATTTTGATTGGCTGCTTTCCAGCTTTGAACTGAAACTGTTAGTAGTGCAAACAGAGTAGTAATAATTCCGGAAACAAGAAATGGAAGTACTCCTATTTGAACTTTATAGGCAAAATTTTCGAGCCAAACATGCATGATAAACCATACAGGAGGAATTGAGATAACAAAGGCAATCAATAACCATTTGGCATAAGTTGAAAATAGCAAACGAATGATTTGTTGGATACTTGCTCCTGCTACTTTTCGAATTCCAATTTCTTTAGTTCTTCGTTGAATTATGAATAAGGTTAATGCATACAATCCAAGTAGAGCAAGAAGAATTGACAAAATTGAAGAGGAAATGGCTAAGGATTCTTCCTGTTCTTCCTTTTGATAGCGGTTGCGACAAATATCATCGATCAACTCATAGTTTATGGCTCTTCCTTCATCAAATTGAGTAATGGTCCTTTTTATATCATCTAACACACTTGAATATTGATGATGTTTTGCTTTAATCAGGATGTTGTCAACTCTTTTGGAATAACTGAACATTAATGGTTGTATTTCTTCTGACATGGAAGCATAATGGAAATCTTTAACGACTCCTTTAATGGAATATATGGTATCATGAAAAATAACATCTTTACCAACTGCATCTTTAATATTTAATAGTTCTAAAGCTTTTTCGTTTAGAATTATGCTTTTTTCATCAGCTTTACTAAAATCATCAAAAGCACTTCCTGCAATAAATTGTATACCTAAAAGTTCAAAATAGCCAGGAGCAACACGATATTCATTTATCAACTTGGTTGCTTCGTCGCTGGTATTAGCCATTTTTAAACCCTGTCCGCTACAGCCACCTCCAGGTAAATGCGAACTTGCACTAACATCTGCGATATTCGGATTGTTTAGAAGCTCTTGTTTAATTGACTCGTATGATTTGGCCTGTTTTCCACTCAGATTGTTAATGGCAATTACTTTATCAGGTTCAAATCCTAAATCGCTCTCTTTCATGAATTTGATTTGCATTTGAACTATAATAACGGATGCAATTAGTACCATAGATATGGTAAATTGAAATACTACCAATGCTTGTGATAACTTGTTAGTTTTATGATTTGACTTGGTATTTCCTTTGATAATGCTCGCAGGTGAATATTTACTGATAATAAAAGAAGGGTACAAACCTGAAAGTATTCCTACTAATATGGCAAGTAGTGGTATTCCCAAGTATAGGATTGGATTACCAAAATAGTCAATACTCAAGTTTCTGTTCATTAAATCTGAAAAGAAGGGCAATAGGATTTCTGAAATAATAATTCCAAGTAAAATGGCAAAAAGTACCATTATAAGAGTTAAAACAAGAATTCTTTTTATCACACCAAAGCGCGTTGCACCAATGGCTTTTTGTAAGCCGATTTCACTTAGTTTGCTATCATATTGAACAACAAGAATATTAATGAAGTTGATAATTGCAATTACCAAGATTAATGCTGCAAGGATAATTTGAATGTAAATAGAATTGATTTTACCTTGTGGTTTTAGGTGCGTTTCATAATTTGATTTTAGATGGATATCAGTTAGTTTTTGAGTAAGCGATTCTACCTTAAGATTGTAAGCTCCAAATCGATCATTTAATTTTTTGTTATATAATCGATTGATTTTATCAAGTGCCTTTTGTGTGTTTGTTTCTGTTTTTAATAAAGTATAACATAAATATTCCAGGGATTTCATGTTATCCATATACTCTGAAGCTGTAAATGGAATAAGTACGTCAAAATCGTAATGAGAAGTAAGAGGAATGTCTTCTACTACAGAAGAAATGGTAAATGTTTTTCCCATACTCTCAAACTCTTTACCAACAGCATCAGTTGTATTGAATAATTTTTTTGCAGTACTCCTATTTATTACTGCACTGTTTGGAGTCGAAAATAGCTTATTTGGATTAGCGGAAGAAAGCTTTTCTAAAGTAAAAACTTTGTGAAAATTAGTGTCAACATACAAGGCTTGAATCCCTCTAAATTTTTTATTAGCTATTTTAAGATTTAGATAATTCAAATTATAAATCTCAGTGACTTCCGCAATTTCTGGAATATGTCGGGCAAAATTATCTTCTGTTAAGCGAAGGCAATTTGGTAGAATTTCTTCCTTTTCTTCTTGTATAACTTTGGTTAATATTCTGAATATTCTATCATGTTTCTCATTGTGTTTATCATAGCTTAATTCGTGCTGAACGTAGATAGAAATTAATAGTACAGCTGCCATGCCTATTGCTAAACCGACAATGTTAATTGTTGAATTTAATTTTTCATTCAACAAGCCTCTAAAGGATAATTTTATATTGTGCCAAAGCATATTGTAAAGTTTGTTTGGATTAAAAGTAAGAATTATAATTCTTCTTTGATAAGTTCTTTCGCATCCTGCTTCTGTTTGTTTTCAGAAACTACTTTGCCGTCAAACAAATGAATGACTCTATCAGCATATTCAGAATCTCTTACCGAGTGAGTTACCATTACAACGGTGGTTCCTGAGTGATTTAGTTCCTTTAGTAATTCCATAACCTCAGTACCATTGCTTGAATCAAGATTCCCTGTAGGCTCATCTGCTAATATTAATTTTGGACTGGTAACTACAGCTCTTGCAATGGCAACACGTTGCTGTTGTCCGCCCGATAATTGCTGGGGATAATGTTTGGCTCTATGCGAAATATTCATTCTCTCAAGAACTTCGTTCACTTTGGCTTTTCTTTTTGATGTTGTCAACCCCATATAGATCAGAGGAAGCTCAACATTTTCAAAAACGGTTAATTCATCAATTAGGTTGAAACTCTGGAAAATAAAACCAATATTGCCTTTTCTGAAATGGGTTCTTTGCTTTTCTGATTTTTTAGTAACGTCAGTATTGTTAAAAATGTAGTTTCCATTGCTGGGATTATCTAATAATCCGATAATATTTAAAAGGGTTGATTTACCACATCCCGATGGTCCCATAATGGCTGCAAACTCTCCTCTCTCAATATGAAGGTTAACATCATGTAATGCTGAGGTTTCTACTTCTTCAGTTCTAAAAACTTTGCAAAGGTCTTTTGTAATTATCATTATTTTCAATTTAAAGGTTCGCTTTTGTAATGCCAATTGGCGTGCCAAATAAAATCGCATCAGAAAATCAAACAGTTAGTGTTTTGGTAAAATATTTTGTGTTGGAATTTCCAACACCTCATGTTGTGAATTACAACAATCTGTTAACTTTGAAAATAAAACCAATCGATACATTTTTTTATGCCACAAAAAGGACGACTTCTAATTGTAGATGATAATGAAGAGTTGCTGTTTGCTTTTCAACTATTTTTAAAATCACACTTTGAATCGATTGATACCATAAAGAATCCTAATGTTCTTGTATCAAAACTAAGAGAGAAGGAATATGATGTTATCCTGCTGGATATGAATTTTAAAGCAGGAATCAATTCCGGAAACGAAGGACTTTATTGGTTAAAGCAAATCCTGGATTTTGATAAAAATGCCTGTGTAGTATTTATTACAGCATATGGAGATATCGAATTGGCAGTGAGAGCTATGAAGGAGGGTGCTGTTGATTTTGTGCAAAAGTCCTGGGATGAGAAGCATATTCTATCAACACTTTTGGCTGCTTATCAACTTCGTTGTTCTAAAATGGAAATAAAGAGTTTGAAGTCGAAGCAGAAGAGGTTAAATCAGGAAATCAACAAAAATAAAAGTTTTGTAATCGGAAAATCTGCCAGAATGAAGGAGGTTTTTCACACAGTGGACAAAGTTGCTGCTACCGATGCCAATGTTCTGATTACAGGAGAGAATGGAACAGGGAAGGAGGTAGTTGCACGTGAAGTTCATTTGCGTTCGAGCAGGAGTGATCAAATTTTTGTTCATGTTGATTTGGGTGCAATTACGGAATCATTGTTCGAAAGTGAATTGTTTGGACACAAGAAAGGAGCTTTTACAGATGCTAAAGAAGACCGAATGGGAAGATTTGAGCTGGCATCAGGAGGAACCTTGTTTTTAGATGAAATTGGAAATGTACCCTTGCATTTACAGACGAAGTTGTTGACTGTGATTCAACGAAAGGAAGTAATTCCTGTAGGCGGTAGTACTCCTGTACAAATTGATGTTAGAATTGTTGCAGCAACCAATTGCAACTTGCATAAAATGGTTGCCGATGGATTGTTTAGAGAGGACTTGCTGTATCGTATAAATACCATATCGTTAGAATTGCCATCATTAAAAGAACGATCGGAAGATATAGCAGAGTTGTCGCAATTTTACCTGGAAAAATTTACAAAACAATATGCTAAGGAAAGCATGCAGTTGAATAAATCTGCCATAGTAAAGCTGGAGAAACATGCATGGCCAGGAAATATTAGAGAGTTGCAACATATTATTGAGAAGACTGTAATCTTAAATGATTCGGCAAAGCTGAATGCTGAGGACATAATGATTGGGGAATCGCTTAAAAAAACTGAAGTAATGCCTGATAGTTTTAACCTAATAGAAAATGAACGGGTGTTGATTAAAAAAGCCATTCAATTTACAGGAGGAAATATGAGTATGGCTGCAAAAGAGTTAGGAATTAATCGTTCAACTTTGTACGACAAAATCAAAAAGTATGATTTATAGGCGATTCTATATTGGTATAATAATACAGGTGATTTTAATATCGCTTACCCCAGTGTTGTTTTTATATGTTCATTCGAAAGAATATATGGTAGTTACAACCTACAGCTTGGCTGTGCTCTGGGTGTTGCAAATTGTTTATTTATTGCACTATGTGAATAAAACCAATAGAGATTTGTCTCGTTTTTTTGATGCTTTTCAATATCAGGATTCAACTTTGGTTTTTAATGAGCAAAAAAAGGATAAAGCCTTTAAGAATTTGCATCAAAGTTTTAATCACATCATTAATGCCTTTGGTAAAGTTAAAATAGAAAAGGAAAAGGATTTTATCTTTTTTCAACATACTCTGGAATTGGTTGGGATAGGACTTCTTGCTTTTGATACAGAAGGGAATGTGAAGTTGTGTAATTCAGCATTTAAGGAGTTGTTTTTGGTGGAGGATTTTTCGAATATATCCGAATTGGAATGTATCGATCAAGAGTTTCCTAATTTTTTGAGAAGAACAAAATCAGGCAAGCAAAAGTTGAGGAATTATCTGGTTAAAAACAGAATTTTAAAGTTGGCAGTTAAAGCTACAAGTTTTAGGCTGGAAGATGAGCAGTTGAAAGTAGTTGCTTTTCAGGATATTAAAAATGCAGTTGATAAGGGAGAAATGGATGCCATGCACAAGTTGATTCGTGTCTTTGCACATGAAATTACCAATTCGGTTAGTCCAATTTCTATGTTATCTGGTAGTTTGATCGAGTTGTATCAGAACAAGGAGGAAAAATCAAACGATGGTTGGTTTGATGAGGGAACGATTTCCAATACCATTATGGGCTTGACAACCATTAGAAAACGAAGCAAGGGACTTTTGGCTTTTGTTGATGAATACAAAAATTTAACTCATTTGCCTAAACCAAATTTTGAGTTGGTGTCAATTGAGAAACTTTTCATGCAAATTGAAACCCTGTTTAAAGAAGAATTTAAAGCTGAGCAGATAGCTTTTGAATATCAACTTCAAAATAAGGATCAGGAATTAATTGCCGATGAAAAATTGATTACTCAGGTGTTGATTAATTTGGTTCGAAACTCGATTGATGCACTAAAAGAAACAGAAAATAAAACTTTGTCCATTTCCACAGGAGAGGCAAATCCTATTAACTTCATCATTATTCGAGATAATGGAGCAGGAATTCCAGAAGATGTAATTGACAATGTTTTTACTCCATTTTTTACCACCAAGGAAAAAGGTTCAGGTATTGGATTAAACTTGTCGAGACAGATCATGAGATTGCATAGTGGTACCATTGCCGTTCGTTCCAAGCCCAATTGCCTTACTGAATTTACCTTGCAGTTTTGATTGAACTTGCTTAATGAGAACAGTGGAAGAATAGACTCTACATCCTTAAGCTAATAGAGTATCTATCCTTATGCTAATGCAGTGTCTATCCTTATGCTAATGTACAATCCATAGTTAGGCTAATAGAATGTGAGGTATTGTAAATACCCCGCACTATAGTATCTCATTGTCTGCAGATATTTGTAACTTGAGGATATATGATGCAGATCAAATCCCCATTCGAGATAACCAAATTATTACTTTCTACGAATCCGGCAGAAAGGGAGAGAGGTTACAATGCCTTTCTGGGGAGAACGCATTGGGTAAAAGGAAATACCACGGCAAATTTGTGCAAGTTGGCAAGTGTGCAGTTTCAATTGAAACCTGAGCATATTAAAATTTTACCACCTAAAATTATGAATCCAAAAGTATTGTGGGCCAGTCAGGTGCGTTTAGAACAAGAAAAACTACACATGGTTGATGCAGCTCATGATTATATTGCTGAACAGGGAGAGGAGTTTCCTCCTATTATTGTTTGGGATTTGTATCAGGAAAAAAGAATACGTTACATTGTTCACGATGGGCATCATCGATCCTGGTATTTTAATAATAAAAATCAGAATGTGGAGGCGGTAATACTACAACCAATGGAGAATTATCGATCTGTTGAGAAATGTCTTACTCTTGCATTTAATATTCGCAGACTGGCCATTAATTTACCAATATTTTAATCGAACTCTGGAAAAAAGCTGGAATCATCCAGCTTTATAATTTTGTCTTATATCATCTAAATTTATCCTTGCTATTTTCTTATCCAGTGTTTGATGTAAGTCTATTAATTTGTTACAAGGATATTCATTACATTCAGCACAGGTGTCATATAGTTTTTGTCTTGCACATTCTCTTACCGCACACTCGGCACAATGGCGAAATTTTTTACCCCAAGGTTCATGACATCCTTTGCAAGTAATTTCGCAAGCTTCGTATTTGTAATCTTCATCAGACCACAATTTGGCAATTCTAACCTTTACCTTCTCTTGTTGCCTTTGGGTGGCAACATACGCTGGACAAGTTGAGCAGTTAACTCCACAATAGGCAATCCGATCTTTGTCTTGAATTCTGTTCATTGGTCGCTGGGTTTTATTATATGATACGAAAGCATGCCGTTATGATTGCTGTAATGCATCATGAATTGTTTAAATATAACCAAGAAAATCAGAGTTTTCAAGATGTTTTATAATACAAAAAAATCCTCGAGAAAAGAGCTCCGAGGATCATTTTTGGCACGAATTTTTTTATTCTTTTTCTGGCTTAACTTTACAAGTGTTAATTCCCAATAAAGTATATGGTGGACAATTACCAATTACACTTGTAAGAAACATTACGCAGGCAAAAATGAAAACAATTAAGCCTTTAGTTCCGGTAATGATGTCTGTAAAATAAAGAATCGCAAGAGTTATTGATACGATTACTCGTAAGATACGATCTAAAGTTCCCATATTTTTCTTCATGATAGTTTATTTTTCTATGTATGTTTTAAATTTCGATAATCCCTTTTCAAAATCAGGACCAATGGCTTTATCCATATCCATAAAAACCATCATAATTGTACTCGGAAAAGTGTTTTCGCCTTTAAAGCCCCAAGTTACTTCTGTTCCTTCGGCAACAGGTTTAATTTCAAAAAAGCCAGTACTTGTCGATTTCCATGGTTTCAAAAACCTCAGTTCGGTTTCGATATAAGAATTTGGTTCAATTTTTTTAATTTCTTGCTCTCCTTCACCTACATCCTTATTTCCTGTCCAATGTGTATATGAACCAATTGAGCCATCAGTACCATTATAAGTTATTTTCATCTCAGGATCCTTTTCGGACCAAGGAGACCAAATTTGCTGTTCTTTTAACGAACACAGACTTTTGAAAACTGTATCAATCTTTTTTGAAACAACAATTTTTCTATCAACTTGATAAGTTTTTGGAGCGGTAAAATGGAGAATTCCGATAATAAGTGCAAGAACTCCAATAATGTAAAGTAAGATTTTCATAGGGGGGTATTTTGATGATTAAGTTTAAATATAAGAAGAAAGAAAGAATAAGAAAAAAAATAATGAGATTAAGGATCGAGTTATCAGTGTGTTATATCTTATGTTGTAATATTTTTGAAAAAAAACTTCATTTTGAGGGTTACCTTTTGGGAAAAAGGAGAATATATGGGTGTATATCAAATTTACAAAGCATTTGACAATGTAAAACAACCATTTGGTGTAAATGTTTTTGTAACTAACCATTTAATCACTAATTAAAATTTAATTTTTATGAAGATTTTTTTTAATTCTATGAAAGCCATGCTTTTGTTAGCACTAATGGGTGCTGTAGTAACATCCTGTGACAATTCCCTAGAGGATGAAATGTTAAATGAATCCCCTGAGGTAACTTCAATGGTAAAATCAGATTTTTCTGACGTTAAAGGTGGTAAAAGCACCTATGTTGTTCAGTTTAATGATGATGTTGTTTTGAAGAGCGAATTAAAAGGATTAAAAGGCTACGAAAAGAAAGCGATTCGTATGAAGTCTCATGTAGCTAAATTCCTTAAAGGTAATGGAATCTCAGAAGAAAATGTTGAACATACTTACAGTACTGCAATCCAAGGTTTCTCAGTAAAGCTAAATGAAAATCAGGTAGCAAAATTATTACTTGATCCAAGAGTAAAGCGTGTTGAGAAGGATATTCAGATCTCATTGGGAAAACCAGGAGGTGGAAGTACACAACCTGCACAAGAAACCCCTTGGGGAATTACACGTGTGGGCGGTGCTGGCGATGGTACTGGAAAAACTGCTTGGATTATTGATTCTGGTATTGATATGGATCACCCAGACTTGAACGTTGATGTTGCAAGAAGTAAGACTTTCATTACTCAAGGTAAAACTACTCCAGATGATCAGCATGGACATGGTACACACGTAGCAGGTACAGTTGCTGCTTTGAATAATTCTATAGGTGTAGTTGGAGTTGCTCCTAATGCTAAAGTTGTTTCTTGTCGTGTTCTTGACAGAAGAGGTAATGGTAATATGTCTTGGTCAATGGCTGCATTGGATTATATTGCTGCTGAAGGTCAGCCTGGCGATGCTGTTAATATGAGTTTAGGACCAAAATCTCGTTATACTTACGATGCTTACGATGAGACTGTAAAGTCTGTTGCTGATTTGGGAATTTTGATTTCAATTGCTGCAGGTAACTCATCTGATGATGCTTTATATTATTCTCCAGCTAGAGCTAATCATCCAAATGTTTATACTGTATCAGCTTCTGATATCAATGATAATTTTGCTTCATTCTCAAATTATGGAACACCTGTTGATGTTTGTGCTCCTGGCGTAAATATTAAGTCATGCTATTTGGATGGAGGATATGGTACTATGAGTGGAACTTCAATGGCTGCGCCTCATGTTTGTGGTTTATTGTTATTGGGTCCTATCCATACCGATGGATATGTGAATAATGATCCTGACGGTGATGCAGATCCTATTGCCCACAGATAGATTTTTTTCATAAATTTTGGGAGGCTGTCAGTTGGACAGCCTCTTTTTTTGTAGGGGAACTACTGTATTACAAGAATATAATTCCTGCTTTTTTACAAGTATCTCTCAGTTCATCTGGCCAGATACTTGATTGAACTTCTCCAATATGAGCTTTACGAAGTAAAAACATGCACAACCTTGATTGCCCAATTCCTCCTCCAACAGAGTAAGGTAATTCTCCTGACAATAATTTTTTGTGAAACATTAGTTCTTTTCGCTTTTCTTCTCCCCTAATCTCAAGTTGCTCCAACAATGCTTTTTCGTCTACACGAATTCCCATTGATGATATCTCGAAAGCTTGTTCAATAACAGGGTTCCAAAGAATAATATCGCCGTTTAAACCTTTGTATCCGTTAACCGAAGGAGTAGTCCAATCATCGTAGTCAGGAGCACGGCCATCGTGTGGTTCTCCGTTTTTTAATTCACCTCCAATACCAATAATAAAGACTGCTCCAAACTCTTTTACAGCTTCAGTTTCTCTTTCTTTTGATGATAAATCAGGAAACTTTTCCAATAATTCCTCAGAGTGAATAAAAGTAATTTCTTCAGGCAATTGTGGACTTAAAGCCGGGTAATATTCACTTAAAATGTACTCCGTTCTTTTAATGGATGCATAAACTTGTTTTACGGTTCTTACTAGAAAATCAATGCTTCGTTCTTCTTTGCTGATTGATTTTTCCCAATCCCACTGATCTACATAAATGGAGTGAAGGTTGGTAAAATCTTCGTCAGGACGAAGAGCATTCATATCGGTATAAAGACCTTTGCCAACCGGAATTTGAAGTTCACCAAGCATGTATCTTTTCCATTTTGCCAATGAGTGGACAACTTCTGCAGTTTGTTCTCCCAATCCTTTAATTGGAAATGCTACGGGGCGCTCAATACCATTCAAATCATCGTTCAAACCAGTACCTTTCAATACAATCATAGGTGCAGTTACTCTGCGAAGTTTTAGTTCCGAAGAGAGTTGAAGTTGAAACTGATCCTTAATAAATTTAATTGCTTTTTCAGTTGCATCAGGACATAAGATGCTTTTGTAAGCCTTAGGAATAATTAAGTTTTTCATGATTTTTAAAATTTTAATTAATAGAAATAAATTGATAAAAAAAGCCTTTCTCAGTGGTGAGAAAGGCTTGTAATATGATATAACAATGCTACTTCCTCACCCTGGGGGAGAATTATTATTGTTATTATTATTGTTGAAAAATTGTACCATTTGTTGTAAATAAAAAAGCCTTCCCAATTTGGGAAGGCTCATGTAAATATTTTTTCGATAACAACTATAGCCTTCCCATTTTCGATGAATTATTCATCGAATTATTAAAAAGGTTATTATTGTTGTTGAATTGTCTCATTTCTTTGTCTTTCTTGCTTACAAATGTAGGATTAATATTTAAACTACCAAAAGTCATTTTTTACAGGTTTTATTTTTCTGTTCATCAACTTGGTATGTTTAATTTAAGAATCTCATTAAATATCATTCTGAATATCAGGTGTTGTATGCTTAATGCTAATTCTTTGTCAAGAAAATTGAAAATAATCAGATAATTGTTTAGTTATTAAATCAAATTACGTACATTTACTACGTAATAATTTTAAATTTTTTAAGTAATGCCTACAGGTACAGTAAAATTCTTTAATGAAACTAAAGGTTTTGGTTTTATTAAAAACAGTGAAACACAAGAAGACATTTTTGTTCATGTTACAGGTTTGATCGACAAAATCGACCAAGGTGATAACGTAACTTACGATGTTGTAGAAGGAAAAAAAGGATTAAATGCAGTTAATGTAAAAATTGACTAATTTGTATTAAGATATTTTTCCTAAAGGTAAAGCTCAATTCAATTGAGCTTTTTTTGGCTCTATAGGTAAGTAATGAATGTAATCTTAACGAAAACATTATTTTTGTAGAATGATTAAAAATACTGAGGCATTAGAATCTTTAAATAAGATGTGCTCCGAAACTTTAATGGAGCATTTAGGCATTACATATACAGAAGTAGGTGAAGATTATTTGGTGGCTGAAATGGAGGTAACTTCAAATCATTGGCAACCTATGAAGATATTACATGGAGGAGCTACTCTGGCATTAGCGGAGTCCGTAGGAAGTGCACTTTCTGTAATTCATACTGATTTAAAAAACTACGATGTGAAAGGTATGGAGATTAATGCCAATCATATCAGAAGTCTACGAAAAGGAAAAATTACTGCCAAGGCCAAGTTTGTTCATAAAGGAAAAATGACTCATATTGTTGAAGTAAACGTATTGAATGAGAAGGAAAAATTGGTGTCGATTTGCCGAATTACCAATGTGATCATTAAAAAGTAGAAAATGAGTCAATTGGAGGACAAAGAAAAATCAATACAATATTTTCTAGAGCAGTGCATACAAAAACGACTTTCGTTTTATGCTTATTCCTTGCCAGGAGATCAAGAAATCAAAATTGGAATTCAAACAGGTATATCTAAGTTTACCAATTTATTGGATTTGAAAGGAAAGGACGGTTTTTTGTTGGCACCTTTCGATGCGGATGGAAAACAAGCTTCTTACTTTATAGATCCAGAATTCGAGTTTAGCTCAAATTCAACACAATTTGTAGATTTTTCAGGTTTACCTGATCAGATGGATGAGGATTTGGATGCTTACGAAAGTTCGATGGAGGATTATTTTGATCAAATCAATCAAATGCTTGCCGATTTAAAGAGTAAAAAGCTTGATAAAGTTATTCTTTCCAGAATACATGTGCTGAATGGGAAAGGACGCACAGAGGCAGCATCCATTTTTCTTCGATTGAACGAAACTTATCCCAATGCTTTTGTTTCCATGGTAGATATTCCAGGAGTAGGATTGTGGATAGGTGCCAGTCCGGAGAGATTTCTAAATTCTGATGGAAAAACCATTGAGACGGTAGCTTTAGCGGGAACGCAGAAGTTGGATGATAGAGCAGTCCAATCTGTTGAATGGGAGAAAAAAGAGATAGAGGAGCAAGCCTATGTGAGTGATTATATCGAAGAACTGTTTTCTACCTATCAGATTGAGAATTATCAAAAGCAAGGTCCTTTTACAGCACAAGCGGGTAATGTTGTTCATCTAAAAACTACCTATAAGGCAAACACTGCATTAAGTTTCGATCAGATCTCTAGTTTTGTTCAAGCATTACATCCTACACCTGCAGTTTGCGGTTTGCCTAAAAAAAAGGGTATGGATTTAATCCGAAAAGTAGAGAAGCATAGTAGAGAGTATTATGCTGGCTTTTTAGGACCCATTCATGCTGATGGGAGTCTTGCTTTGTTTGTGAATTTGAGAAGTATGAAGGTGCTTACAGAAAGCATGGCACTATTTGTTGGTGGTGGAATAACAGCTGACTCTGATCCTGAAAAAGAATGGATGGAAACCTGTTTTAAAGCGCAAACTTTGCTTAAAGTGATTAAATAAGCGAATTTGTTTTAAATTTGAGTTGCGAAAGGTAGAAGGAGAAAGTACAAAGTGTCAAGTACAAAGTATTTTACCTATAAGGTCAATAGAAAGCGAATGAATTCAGAAAGTACCACAAGAATAAAAGAAAATACAAAATACATGGAGCGCAATTATTCGGATATCAAGGGTGTGAAAGAACTGATTGATATCTGTTGGGCCAAAGGAATGGAATATGCAATTGTTTCGCCAGGTTCCAGAAATGCTCCGCTTAGCATCTCTTTTGCGAAAGATCAGCGAATTAAAAGTTTGGTGATTGTGGATGAGCGATCTGCCGCCTATTTTGCATTGGGGATTGCACAACAAACCAGGAAGCCGGTTGGCTTGGTATGTACATCGGGAACGGCCTTGTTGAATTACGGGCCTGCAGTTGCCGAGGCTTACTACCAGCGTTTGCCTTTGGTGGTGATTTCTGCCGATCGTCCAACCGAATGGATTGGGCAGGATGATAGCCAGGCCATTCCACAGCCTGATGTTTTCAAAGGTTTTGTGAAAGCAAGCTATCAATTGCCATTGGATGCCAACAATCCTGATGATTGCTGGTACCTGAACAGAATGGCCAACGAAGCCTTAACAAAAGCACAAACCGGACGGATTGGACCGGTTCATATCAATTTCCCTTTGCGCGAGCCTTTGTATGGGGTAAAACAATATCCTGATTCAGATGAAAGGGTAATCCGTAAAGTGAGTTCGGTTGATGAATTGAGCAAAGAAAGTGTTGAAGACTTGGCTCAGGCTTTTAATTCGAACAAAAAGATATTGATATTGGCAGGCCTGCTTCATCAGCAGCCAGAGTTGAATGAATTGCTAAAACAATTGGCCCAAAAACCAAATGTGGCGGTAATGACCGAATCGGTTGCCAATTTGCATGGAGAAGAGTTTTTGCCTTGTATCGACAGAGTAATCTGCTCGCTGAAAGAGGAGGAGAAAAAGGAGTTTCAACCTGATTTGCTGATCAATTTTGGAGGACCATTGGTGTCGAAAATGATCAAATCCTTCTTGCGTGATTATCGTCCAAAGGAGCATTGGTTTGTGGGGAAAGAGGATCATTTTATTGATACCTTCAAGAACCTAACTTCTCACATTGATGTGTCTCCACTGGCCTTTTTCCGTCAATTATTACCAGCATTGAATCATACGCAAAGTGGATATGCTAATCTCTGGAAAGAGAGGGATGCAATAGTAGGCAAAATTCATGAGGCTTATCTGGATAAGCTGCAATGGAGTGACATGAAGGCTTTCGAGAAGATTTTACAAGCTATTCCGGAAGGAGGAAATCTACAACTGGCAAACAGTTCAGTTGTTAGATATGCGCAATTGTTCAAAACATCCGGTCAAATAAGCTATAACTCGAATCGAGGAACCAGTGGGATAGATGGTTGTACATCAACGGCAGCAGGGTCTGCTATGGTGAATGGCAAAATCACAACACTGATTACCGGTGACATCAGTTTTTTCTACGATTCAAATGGATTGTGGAACAAATACCTGCAGCCAAATCTGAAAATCATTCTCATCAACAATGGTGGAGGAGGAATTTTCCGATTCATATCTGGTCCATCAGGTGTGGATGAGTTGGAAGAATATTTTGAGACGGTACAGGAATACCGTGCAGATAAGCTAGCAGAAACCTACGGATTGGATTATTTTTACGCAGAAAATCAAACAGAGGCAGAAAACGTTTTGCCTGAATTCTATGCAGCAAACGAAAAAGCTGCCGTTCTGGAGATTAAAACGCCAAGAACGATAAACGATCAAGTGCTAATAAATTATTTTAAAACTATAAAAGAGAAGGTATGACAACTAGAAACTGGACTACCATTAAGGAATACGAAGATATTAAATTCGAATTTTTCGAAGGAATTGCAAAAATCACCATCAATCGTCCTGAGGTGTACAATGCATTCCGTCCGCAAACCAACTTCGATATGTTGGATGCTATGGATATCTGCCGCGAGCGTAGCGATATTGGTGTAATTGTGTTGACTGGAACTGGCGATAAGGCTTTCTGTTCGGGTGGTGATCAGAATGTAAAAGGCGTTGGTGGATACATCGATGAACACGGTGTACCTCGTTTGAATGTATTGGATTTGCACAAGGCTATCCGTTCTATGCCTAAGCCTGTAATTGCTATGGTTAACGGATATGCTATTGGTGGCGGACACGTACTTCATGTGGTTTGTGACTTGACCATCGCTTCTGAAAATGCAAAATTCGGTCAGACTGGTCCTAAAGTGGGTAGTTTCGATGCTGGTTTTGGTTCGAACTATTTGGCTCGCCACGTAGGCCAGAAGAAAGCTCGTGAGATCTGGTTCCTTTGTAAGCAGTACACTGCCAAAGAAGCTGAAGAAATGGGTATGGTAAACACTGTGGTACCATTGGAAAAATTGGAAGACGAAACTGTAGAGTGGTGTAAAACCATCATGATGCGTAGCCCTATGGCAATTCGTATGATTAAGCGTGGATTGAACGCAGAATTAGACGGACAGCGCGGTTTGATGGAATTTGCAGGTGATGCAACCATGATGTATTACCTAATGGAAGAAGCGCAGGAAGGAAAGAATGCATTCCTTGAAAAGCGTGATCCTGAATTCCAGAAGTTCCCTAAATTCCCGGGATAGTGATTCAATGATGAATTATTAATGATAAATTATGAATGACTTGCCAAGCATCTCAAAGATGCTAGGCAAGTTTCCTTTGTGTTACTTCGTGACTCCCTTCGTTTACCTTTGTGGTTAACCCTTCACAACATGCAAATTCGACCAGCCGTCCCAACCGACCTACAAGCCATAAACGAGATATACAACCAAGCCGTGCGCAAGCGTTTCTGCACTGCCGATTTGGAAGAAATCTCCATGCAGGAACGTGAAAAATGGTTTACCTCTCACAATCCTGATACCCATCCCATATTTGTGGCAGAGGAGAACAATGAAATCATTGGCTGGATGTGTTACTCGCCCTACAGACAGGGAAGAAGAGCCCTGCAAACCGCTGTAGAGGTTAGCTACTACCTACACAATGATCATCAAGGCAAAGGCATTGGCAGCCAACTGTTGAATTTCGCCATCAAACAAGCTCCTCAGTACAATATCAAAAACCTTTTTGCCATTCTTTTGGAACCCAACACCGCCAGCATTAAACTACTGGTAAAATTCGGTTTTGAACGCTGGGCATGCCTTCCTAATATTGCGAATATTGATGGGGAGTGGTGCAGTCATGTGTACTATGGAAAGGAGATCAAGTAGTAATTGATGGAAGTTGTATAAAAATTAGGAGTAAGCAAAATACGCTAACGGAAGGAGGGCTTTTCATCAAGTTCTGTGAGCAGTAGAGGTGAAAGTCTCCTAACTTTTTTAAATCTATTAGGTTATTTAAAAAAAAGAACTACATTTGCATTGTCTGAAGTAAATAAGAAAACTTCGGATTTGATAAAATAGTAAAAATACCCTACTAATTCAGTAGCTCTTCGTTAAGCATTTCTTCATTGATTTTACTTCAACGTTTTTGTTTGGTTTCACAGTCAAATGTCGTTTTTACCCATTTTTGAAGTAAATATTGTTTAACTAATTCCTTTTCGCATTAAAAAATTAACATACTCAAAGATAGTAAGCTCTGATTTTTCAAAGACAATACAAGTTCGTGTTTCGAAATATCTTAAAAGCACTAAAAGAAGTAGATACAACAATAAAAGTAATGGTTTTAAAAACCATTTTCATGTTGCTTTTGTTGTTCACTCCATCTGTAATTTCGCATCCAAAAGCATGCTATTGTTGTGGTTGGTAGAAGACCTGACGAATCCAATAGAACATCATGTTTTTCTTTCCACCTCTCACTTACATTATAAACTACACATCTAAAAAAACAGTCAGAAAAAGAATTTGGATTGTTTTTCCATTCCAATACCTCCTTTTTGTTTGTTAAAAAGTCACTTTCAAACATTCCGTTGCCTGGAGTCCCGGGAGTTGCAAGCAATCAAAAGCAGTCCCAATTTATCATTTAAAATGCATTTATGAATTATAATAGAAATAGATATAAGACAAAACAGTCTAAGAAAAAGTCAGCTTCAGAATTAAATCCTGAAATGCTGGTTAAAAAAGCAACTCAAACCATCGTTAAACCTTATGTTTCGGAACGGAATTTTGCACAATTAAACTTACACCGATTTTTGAGTAAAAACATTGCTCAAAAAGGGTATAAGAACCCTACAGAGATTCAGGAAAAGTGTATTGATTTATTGATATCTGGAAAAAACTTAATTGGAATTGCAGCTACCGGAACAGGTAAAACAGGAGCTTTTTTGATACCTATAGTACAACAAATGCTTGAAGGCAAAAATAGTACTGGTTTGGTGGTTGTTCCTACCAGGGAGCTTGCTCAGCAAGTGCAGGATGAATTCAAATCTTTAACAAAGGGAACAGATCTTACATCGGCTTGCTTCATAGGAGGTACGAGTGTAAGCAAAGATGTATCCTTAGCTAAAAGAAAAGTAAGCTTGATCGTAGGTACTCCAGGAAGGTTAAATGATTTGATTGACCGAAATGCTTTAAAGATTGGCAACACACCAATTCTGGTCTTGGATGAATTTGACCGAATGCTCGATATGGGATTTATCAGGGACATTCAAAAGATTGTCTCGAAAATGAAAAACAGGAAGCAAACGATGCTTTTTTCGGCTACGATGGATTCCTCCCAGGAAAATTTGATCAAACAGATCATCAAAAATCCATTAAGGATAAATGTATCCAGTGGAACAAAATCAAGCGATAATGTGGATCAAAATATAATTCGTGTGGGCCATGATGAAAATAAATTTGACGTCTTGTTTAATCTTGTCAATAAATCTTCATTTAAAAAGGTGATTTTATTTGCAGAAACAAAACGAACAGTAGATAGGTTGAGCAAGCAGCTTGTGAAATCCGGGATTAAATCGGATGTTATCCATGGCGATAAATCACAAAACTACCGATCAAAGGCTATCAAGTTATTTAAATCGGGCAAAACAAAAATTTTGGTAGCTACAGATGTCGCTGCCAGAGGAATTGACATTAAGGGAGTTACTCATGTAATTAATTATCAGTTACCTCAAACAATGGATAGTTATATTCATAGAATAGGCAGAACAGGCCGGGCAGAAACCACGGGCATAGCATATACATTCGTCAATTAAGAAATACAATAAATTAAATAGTACCATTATGAAAGAAGGAACAGTAAAGTTTTTCAACAACTTAAAAGGATTTGGATTTATCACTCCAAATGATTCAAGCGAAGATATCTTCGTACACTCATCAGGTTTAATTGATGAAATTAGAGAAAATGATAAGGTAAAGTATGAAACCGAGCAAGGCAGAAAAGGGCTGAATGCGATTAATGTTGAGGTCATTTAAATGCCCCCATACATTCATTAAAATAAGTAATGCAATAAATTAAATAGTACCATTATGAAAGAAGGAAAAGTTAAGTTTTTCAATAACTTAAAAGGATTTGGATTTATCACTCCAAATGATTCAAGTGAAGATATCTTTGTACACTCATCAGGTTTAATTGATGAAATACGAGAAAATGATAAAGTACAGTATGAAACTGAGCAAGGCAGAAAAGGGCTTAATGCGGTTAATGTTGAGGTAATTTAATTGCCCCCGTACATTCATTAAATAAGTAATACAATAAATTAAATAGTACCATTATGAAAGAAGGAACAGTAAAGTTTTTCAACAACGAAAAAGGATTTGGATTTATCGCTCCAGATGATTCAAGCGAAGATATTTTTGTACATTCATCAGGTTTAATTGATGAAATTAGAGAAAATGATAAAGTACAGTATGAAACCGAGCGAGGCAGAAAAGGGCTGAATGCGGTTAATGTTGAGGTAATTTAATATTTTAAGAAATATTGATTTAGAAGCGACTTTTTTTAAATCAGTCGCTTTTTTATTTGGTTGAATATCATGACTTAGGATGAAAAAGAGACAAGACCTCTCAGCCTTGTCTCTACCTAAAATCAATTAGAATATGATATATGACTTATTCCGCTTCGCTAGTTACCTCTTCTTCGGCAGTAGCTTTGCTTCTACGAGTCCTGATTTTTTGATTGATTAAATCGATGTAATGTGTGATTTTTGCGTATGTATCAGCATAAATTTCAGGCTGATTGTCTGCTAAAATTCCCAGGTAAGGAAGCAGCTTCTCATTAATCACTTCCACTACATCTTTCTTTAGTATGCTTGAAGGAATGATCTGCTTTTTTAATGCTTTTACTTCTTGTCCCTTGCGATACATGCTCTGCAGCTTATCTATTGTCTGAGTGAGCAAATCTTGGATTTGATGAATTTAATTGACAATATGAGTGTGAAACTCAGATTTCGAAAAAATCAAGGAAAATTTCGCTCAGAAATCGGGAGAACTACCATTTTCAGATTTTGAAACGCTCAGAAATCCAGATTTGGTGAAAAACAACATCGTGATTGATGCTCTCTCTCCATGTGAGGGTATCAATGGAAACAGAACCTTTGTGAATCCCTTTCGTGCTCTTTGTGCTTAGTTTATTTGTATTGTTTTGGGGTTAAAAAAATCCCGGTAACACCGAAGTTACCAGGATCTATTATTTCGTCGAATGAGCTATATCCTCTATTTATATGCCTTCACATTCTCTTTAAGCGAGGTAGAAATCAGATTTTTCAAACGCAAGGTTTGTTGCTCTAGTTTTCCCTGCTTTTCAGGATTGTAAAGATGTTTGTACTTACATGGTACCAGCTTGTAATCCAAATCCTCAAGGGTACCGCTTACATTCAATCCCAATCGAACTGGTAAAGGAGTATCGGTTACCGAAATGTGATAATTAAAATGATTATCCAAGTTGTGACGTCCCGAAAGCACGGCCTTGTAATTGTCCATTTCAATCAAGAAAGGGTAGAGGTCTATTTCATCCTTGTAGAGCGTCATTTCTACACTTAAGCGATCGATCACGTTCTCTGTCTTTTTCTTAAACATTAGTTTGCTGGCAATCATGTCGAAGGTTTCGCTATCCATCAGTGTCAGCTCCTCACCCTGAAATGCCGCCGCACCTCTAATTGTTGAATTTTTAAGAGAGTAATCACTTTTTAGGTGGGTTTCTCCCGCCAGATGGAATTCACCTTTTCCCTTAAAGGATTTAAGCATTGGAATCATGGTATCAACCGTAGGAATCAAATCAATCAATTCGGCGATATCAATATCTAAAAGATGAAAATCGATACCGGTAAAGAGGTGATTCTTTCTATCCGAACGGTAAATTGCCGTTAGCTGCATATTGGCTGCCTTGCTTGTAAAACCCATCTGATCCAGAACCAAGGTACCATCCTTTACGGTTAAACCTCCTTTGATATTTTCAATCACATTGTCGCTTACAATGGTCTTGTCAATATTGGTATTCAAACGAATCTCTACGCCTTTGGGTACCATAAAAGGATCGTCTTCCGATTTCACAGCTTCATTATTAGAGGCAGTTTCTTCGCTTCCCATGCCATTAAAAATATCCATCAGCTGGTAAACGTCGGTATTTTTCGAAGTCAGGTTAAATTTCCCTTTCAGTAAAGCTTCTTCGTTCAGATATTTGTTGATATCGGTAAGTTCACCACTAAGGCTAAAGTCGGAATCGCCCAGAATTAAACTCGCCTTTTCAATTTTCATTTGATCCTGGTTAAGGGCAAATGAAATACTCGGAATTTGTCCCCTCAGCTTTTCATTCAAATTGAAAATTGCCTGAGAGAAACGAATGTCCATTTCGGGCTGCCATTTTAGCATCACATTTTCTTGTGATTCGTCGTACTTCAGATTGGTTTTGGCATGTAGCGCTTGGGTATCAAAAAGAACAGTATCCTTGCCCGAAACAGCCAGCTTTTCACTATTCATTGTAGAATTGATAAGGGCAATTTCCTGTTTTCCTTTCCGGGTTGGAATGTAGGCAAGTTCTCCATTCGCATTGCCGGCATAAACCGATAAGGTATCGCTTTTAGCACGTAGGCTGGCAAATGCAAAGGTACATGTGCTGATTGGTGCGGATAATCCTTTTGCAGGATTGTTAACCTTCACAGAAAGCTGCAAATCTTCAGTTGCCGCACTCATATCGGGTGACAATTTCACATCCATATTGCGTGCATCCAGTTTGATGTTTGCAAACAAAAGATCCTTGTCGGCCCTGCTGTGTCCCGGCAATTTCAGCTTAATATTGGCTGCGTCCAGATTCAGGTTTATGCTATCATTATAGATGGTATGAAAATCCTGAGCCTTAAAATCCCCACTTAATTTAATTCGATGATACTTCTCTTTGAGCACATCGTCCTGAGAAAATTGCGCATGTGCATTTCCCTGAAGCGATCCCTTTAGGACTACATTCTGATCTTTTGGAATGAAGGGGTTCAAATCTGCCAAAGTAACATCTCCTTTGGCATACAAATCATACACCGGACTTTCGAGTATATTCGAAATGTTTCCTTTTACAGAAACAGAGCTGTTCGCAATACGAGCATAGCTGTTGCTGATGCTGATATCGGAAGGCTGCTTTCCATTCAAATCCACATTGGTGATCATGGAGCATTGAAGATCTTTCACTCTAGGGTAACCCGTGTATTTCACCTCTCCTTTGCTATAGTCTACCTTCGCTTTTACCAGTGGCATGCTGGTGTCTGATAGCTGTCCTTTTACCGAACCTGATATCTGAGCAAGACCTTTTGCTTTGATGTCTTTTAAGGGTTCGGCATATGCTTTGGGAACCAGGGCCAACACCTTTTCAACATCCAATTCATTGGTAGCATATTGCAGATCTGCTTCCAGCGAATCATCTTTCTTCATGCTGATTATACCACTGCAAGTGATTTCCTGCTCATCCTTAATGGTGAGTTTTGCCTTTTGTAAATCGCAAGAATTTTTCGAGATGTTCAAGTCAAAAGGCAGGTGGGTGTCTATTTTTATTTGCGATAAAAGTTCATCACCGGCCATGGCAAGAGAAATTTCCTTGCACGCAAGTTTGATATCGGAATGGTACAGGTTTTTGTCCTTACCATTCGATTTGATTTTTAGATCGCAGCCTTGAGCATCCACATGAAGAGCCATGGAGTCGGCTGTTTCAAAAAGCAGGCTGTTTGCTTGCATGTCCAAATCGACCAACTGTTTATTTTCGGAGTATTTCAAGGTCAGGCTGGCATCTAAATTCTGAACTTTAGTCTTTCTCTTTGCCAAATCATCGGTAAAGGTGACATTGAAACTCTTCACTTTCACATTGCTGATATCTATATCGCCAAGAAACATTGGCTCGGAATCCGTTTCCTCAGAATCAGAGCTGCCTTTATACACATCCAAATTCATTCGTCCCTGAGCATCAATTCTCACATTCACATTACCTTCAGCCATAAGAAATGGGTTCAGAATGATCTTGTCATCAAACAGGTAAGATATGACATCTACCGAGGCAAAGCATTTGGAGGAGTAGAAGAGGGTATCCTTAGGACTCTCACTCAAACAAAGATTTGTAAGCTCGAGTCCAAAAAACGGATAGGTACTAAAAAAAGTTGGCTCAACTTTTTCGATAGTAGTAGTACACGTCAAATAATTTTTAGCCTGCTTATTAACTAATGGAGTTATTTTTCCCGGTGTAAAAAGATACCACAGCGATATAGCTGTAGCTATTGTCAATACAACAAGCAAAACCAGAAAAGCTAGTCCAACTTTTTTCAATACTCGCATTGTATTATATTTTGCTGAATGATTTTGATTTTCCGTAAGCATCTTCGTACTCCAAAGTAGTTGCCGTTAGATTGGTAATGGTGTATACTTTTGGAACTTTTCCACCATTTTCGATGATATGAATTTGTTCCAACTGATCTTTGGTAATTGTCCAGGTAAAATTCTGTGCTTCTGCCTCTGTTACATCATCGGCAGTATCCCAGGTGGCTCCTGAATAATCAAGATCGTATCTTTCATACAGTGTACCACTTTTCCATTTTCCAATAATTAAGCTTTCATCAAAACTTGGATTCATATCATCGTCATCACTCGAACATGAAGTCATGGATAGTACTGTTGCAGCAATGCTTACAAAAATAAGTGCAAATTTTTTCATCTGTTTAATTTCTTTCTATTTGTCATATGGAAACCGCAAGATTAAAATAATCATGCTCGTTTCATATGTTTTATTTGTATTTGAGAATTGTTTGATTTTTGATGTAAAAATCAGTACAAAAATAGTAGTATTTCCTATCAAATTGTTGACAAAAGTCGAAAACTATTGATAAACTGTATTGGTCGTTTATGTTTGGACTGTCAGAAGGCTGTAAATTGGATGCTTTAGGAGGGAAAAAGGAGGTGCTGATTGATTTGAAGAATTAAGATCGTCAAGTTTGATCTATATTTACCTTCTTCCATGTTAAAGTGTCAATTTCACTTACTCTTATTTCTTTGTTCCATTCAACGTAGGGGAGAATTCTCATTCGGTCGATTGTTCTTGATTTAGTACCAAAAACGCCCAAATCCATTCGTTGAAATTCAATGGTTCGGTTTTGAAGATGAAGATTTTTGTAGAGGATTGTTTCAGTTTTCCATTCTAATCGCCATGTTAGTATATAGGTAATGGCGAAAAGCAATGCTACGCATATTGCAGTGGACAGTAATAATGTTTCTCCTTTCAGTTTTAACCAAAATCTTAGAATTATAATTGTTGAAAGGGTTATGGATACAATTAGTAGGCAATAGTAGATTTTAATATTGGTTATTTCTAAAGGTGTGATTTTATCCAATAGGATAATACCAGTAGAAAGCATCCAAAAGAAATAACTTATAACTCGTGTTTTCAAATGAGTAGGATTTCATGATAAATGATCAGTGAAAATCATAACCGTCATAATAATCTGCGTCTAATCCTACAAATTCCCCTTTAACTCTAACTCTTCAGCCACTTCTTTCATGGCCTCAATGCAATCGTGAATCAAATCAGGAATTTCCATACCTAACATTTCGGCACCACGTTCAATCACTGTGCGATCTACTCCGGCAGCAAAGCGTTTGTTTTTCCAATTGCGCTTTACCGATTTTACTTTCACATCCAATACCGATTTCGATGGGCGAATTAAAGCTGTGGTACGAATCAGTCCTGTTAATTCATCTACCGCATAAATGGTTTTCTCCATTAAGGTTTCGGGAACCACATCGGTACAGGTAAGGTAAGCATGAGCTTCAACCGCACGAATGTATTCCTCGGGCCAGTTGGCTGCTTCCAGAATTTCGCGAGTCTTTTGGGTGTGCTCCTCAGGAAATTGTTCCCAATCCATATCATGAACCAATCCAATAATTCCCCATTTTTCTTCATCCTCGCCATGTTTGCGGGCATAGTATCGCATACAAGCCTCAACAGCCTTAGCGTGGATGATTAAACTTGGGTTTTTGGTGTATGTGGTAAGCAGTTCCAGTGCTTCTTCTCGGTTGGGAATATGTGACATGAATTACGAATTATTAATTACGAATTCCAAATTTATAAAAAATAGATCCACAAATAGACGCAATTGGACACAAATTAAAACAACGAAGTATGTGTTCGTTATAAATATTTGAGTGTATTTGTGTGCATTCGTGGATAACAAAATTAAGCTGTATCATACATTCATCATAGAAATCCGCGTCTGACTATTGTTTAAATTCAATTTAAATAGTAGTTTTAAGACCCGAAAGTCTTTTATTGTTTTCTTAAGGCTTGCGGCTTGTAACTTGAGGCTTTTTTAAGAGAGTGGTAACAAGATATACTTGGAATTAAAATTACACTTATGAGCAATCAGAATAATACAAACAGAAGAGGTTTTTTACAGAAATTAGGATTAACGGTTGGAGCTGCCGCTTTGATTGATACTGAGGTGTTGGCTGATGTTAACTTGAACAAATATTCGAATGTTGAAGATCGAGAAGCTTTCCTTACACGATACGAAAAATGGGTAGATCAGTACATTGATGTTGTTGAGGAGGAGAAGAAAAACAAAGAGAACATTGCTAATAAAAAAAGAATAATGGAGCTATCGGAAGAGGCCAACGGATGGCAAGAGCAGATCAAAGAATACATCAAGCATGATGATTTTAAATCCAAATATCTTGAAGTATCGAAAAGATTTGCCAACTCCATAACTCCCGAATTAGAAGCATAACCTTTCATATCAATTATGTAGTGACGTAGAATGCTACGTCTGTACTTATAAGAAGCGGTGCATTGCATCGCTTTTTTGTTTTTATACTTCAAGGGCACAGTAATGCCTTGTCTTTGCAAAATTATTAAATTTACAGCCTGATCAATTCTAAAACACCAATGAGTAAAACAAAATCATGGATTCATGCATTTAGACTAAGAACTTTGCCTTTAGCACTTTCTAATATCTTTCTTGGCAGTTTACTGGCTGCATCCGATCACAAGTTTAGCCTTAAAATATTTTTGCTGGCGACCTTAACCACCTTGTTTTTACAGATATTATCGAATTTGGCCAACGATTTGGGAGATTCCATTTCGGGTGCTGATAATGAGAATAGAGTTGGTCCGGAAAGAGCTGTTCAAAGTGGTGTGATTACCAAAAAGGAGATGACCAGAATGGTGATTGTATTTGTTTTGTTGTCGCTGGTATCCGGCATTTGGTTGTTGTGGGAAGCATTGCAACTGTTGAATTACACTCAGGCATTTATCATGCTAGGGGTTGGTTTGTTGGCCATAGGGGCAGCCATAAATTATACGGTGGGAAAGAATCCTTACGGATATAGTGGATTTGGAGATTTGTTTGTATTCCTCTTTTTTGGCTTAGCCGGAGTTATGGGAACCTATTTTTTGCATACCGGTGATCTGAATTGGACCATTTTCTTACCTGCTACATCGGTTGGTTTGCTAAGTGTGGGCGTTTTGAATCTGAACAACATGCGTGATATCGAAAATGATTCGCTTAGCGGGAAAAAAACTTTGGTAGTGAAAATTGGTTCCGAAACGGCTAAAAAATATCATCTGTTTCTAATTGGCTTTGCAATACTTTCGGCTTGTGCATACGTATTCATTCATTGGAATTCGTTTTATCAGCTGCTATTTGTGATTAGTTTACCTTTTCTGATCAAACATACAGCAGTTGTAATAAAAAACAAGGTAGCAAGAGAATTAGATCCAGAATTGAAAAAACTGGCCTTGTCAACCCTTTTGTTTAGTTTGAGTTTTGGAATAGGCTTACTACTTTAGATTACTGATAACTGATCACAGAAAAAGATGCTTAAAGCAGATTACATACATTATCCCTTAAATTTTAAACGTCCGAGTGGGACCTCTCGTGGAGTTTTAACTGAAAAAGATTCTTGGTTTATACGTTTGTGGGACGACCAACAACCTGAAATAATTGGGATAGGAGAGTGCTCTATCATAAAAGGCTTAAGTCCGGATGATCGAGAAGGATATGAGGAGAAACTGCAAGAACTTTGCGATCAGATTGCCGATTACTGGTACTACTTGGAAGGTGGTTTGAGAGAATGGCCATCGATTTATTTTGGTTTGGAAACTGCATTTTTAGATTTCAAAGCTAAAGGTTCCAAAATTCTGTTTCCTTCTGATTTTAGCAATGGTACCGATAGAATTCCTATTAATGGATTGATATGGATGGGCGATCCTGTTTTTATGAAAGAACAGATCGAACAAAAATTGGAGGCCGGATTTGATTGCATCAAGATGAAAATTGGCGCCATCGACTTTAAAGAAGAACTAAGATTGCTGGAAACTATCCGTAAAGATTTCGACAAAGATAAGATTGAATTGCGTGTGGATGCCAATGGTGCTTTTTCTCCCGATTCTGCCTTGGAAAAATTGAAGGCTTTGGCGCAATTCGATTTGCATTCAATTGAGCAACCCATAAAACAAGGTCAGGTAAAGGAAATGGCTAATTTGTGTGCCAATACACCTCTGCCAATTGCTCTGGATGAGGAGTTAATAGGAGTTTACGATACACTTGCCAAAGCTGATCTGTTGGATAAAATAGCTCCGCAGTATATCATTTTAAAGCCAAGTTTGGTTGGTGGAATTAAAGGATCTCAAGAATGGATTGACCTGGCAAATGACAGAAAAATTCCCTGGTGGATTACCTCAGCATTGGAATCGAATATTGGGTTGAATGCAATAGCACAATGGACTTATACACTGAACAATCCTATGCCTCAAGGGTTGGGAACGGGACAACTTTATACCAACAATATTGCCTCTCCATTGATTATCGATAATGGGTTTTTAAAATACGATAAGAATTTAGACTGGGATAAAATATAATGAACAGAGAACTTACAATAAACGGTAAAAACTACAAAGAAATAGAGCTATTAAACTATTGTAGGGATATTATTTCAAATTCGGATTACGAATGGGAAAAAGACTATTGTAAGTTTATTTTGGAGTGGTTGGATGATGCTGAGCAGGTGAAAGCGAAAACTTCGGGCTCAACAGGTGTACCAAAGGCAATGTACTTGTCGAAGCAAAAAATGAGAAATTCGGCCAAACTCACGGGTGAGTTTTTCAACTTTAAAGCAGGACAGAATGCTCTTTTTTGTTTGTCTGCTAATTTTATTGCTGGCAAAATGATGATTGTGCGAGCTTTCGAATGGCAATTGAATTTGATACCGGTTGCTCCTGACGGACATCCTCTAGTAAATATCAGTTCTGATATTGATTTTACAGCCATGATTCCTCTGCAGGTAAAGAACAGTTTAAAATTAGAGAAAGGCATTCAACAAATCAAGAAGTTGCTAATAGGCGGTGGAGCTGTCGATCAGGTTCTGGAGAATGCTTTACAAGATTTATCTACCGAATGTTTTATTGGCTATGGCATGACAGAAACAGTTTCGCATGTTGCCATTCGTGCATTAAATGGGAATAATAAATCACAAAGCTACCAGGCAATGGGGAATGCTACTTTTTCAATAGATGAAAGAAGTTGTCTGGAAATTAATGCGCCAGCCATTCTGGATGAGCCTTTGCTTACCAATGATGTTGTAGAATTGCTTGATGAAATCCAATTTGAGTGGAAAGGAAGATTCGACAATGTGATTAATTCGGGTGGAATAAAATTGTTCCCAGAGCAAATCGAAAAGAAATTGGAAGCCTTAATCAATCAACCTTTTTTCATTGCCGGACTGCCAGATGAGCATTTGGGACAAAAAGTGGTTCTTCTGATTGAATGGGAGGATGTTGATGAAAATCAGAAAAAGGAATTGGAATATAAAATAAAAAGCCTGCTCGATAAGTTCGAACAGGCCCGTGAAATATTTTATGTCTCTGAATTTCAAAGAACATCAACCGATAAAATTCAACGAGATGCTACATTGTCAGCAGTAAGTTTTTCCAGGTAATTCACTAACTGAACGAGCGCCTTTGAATCATTCCACTTATAATTGTTACTCTTCATAAACAAATTTGCAGAGCTTGTTTGATTCTTATAAATTTTAAGTAGTTCTAACCTTAAAGAATGCACTTTTTGAGGTAATCCACCATCTTTTTCTACAAAGAACATACTTTTTATATCACATTTCATATCAGAATTATTAGATTTCTTTATAAAATGTTTTACATACAGATTTTGTCTACCTGTGTAGATTTTTTGTAAATAGCCTTGAATTGAATCACCGTTTTGTAGATATTTCTTATAAACGTAGTGAGTATCGTTAATTTCTACTTCACTAATTTTATGTGGAGATGAAATTCTACAGTATTGCTTATTGATTTGACATTCAATTGCATCTTCAGCAATATTATATCGTATTCCGTTTAGGGAGATGATATTTTTATTGCGAGTTACTATTTTTCCAGGTTGGAAAAAATCATTGGCAAATAATAATGTGTTTGTATTCTTCACACTCGGTGAAGGAACAAAATAATGCAAAATGCCATAATTTGGAAATTGTGAGGTTTGAACTGAATTATCAGAGCAAAATCCCGAAGGAATGTTAATTATTAAAATTAACAATAGGGGTAAAAATTTTTTCATAGAGGTAATTGTTAGTTGTCTATTTTAAAAATAGAAACAAAAACTAAAAGTACTATTGCTTAATGCATTAAGGATTTGTTGGATTTGATTGATGATTAATTTTTAGGTTCCGAATACGTTTGCAGGTTTTAGGAATTAAAAAAAATAGACTATATCATAAGTCGGATTAATTCATAGATAATTGAATTTTTGTAAAAGGTTTCGAATAGGGTACAAATAAAAGAGGGCTGTATCATCTATTTGACTATTTGAGACAGCCCTTTTGTATTATTTAAGTTTGTCTTTAAAAACTTTTTTAAACTTTTCCATCTTGGGCTTGATTACAAAACTGCAATATGGTTGGTTGGAATTGTTATTGAAATAATCCTGATGATAGTTTTCTGCAATATAAAATTTTGAAGCAGGAGTAATTTCTGTAACGATAGGATCATCCCAGGCTCCTGACTCATTTAGCTTTTCTTTATACTCCAGCGCCAGTCGCTTTTGTTCTTCAGAATGATAAAATACCGCCGATCTGTATTGTGTACCTACATCTGCTCCTTGCCTGTTTAATGTTGTTGGATTATGGGTTTGCCAAAATACTTCAAGAAGTTCCTTAAAGCTAATTACATTTTCATCATAGGTGATTTGGCATATTTCGGCATGTCCGGTTTCCCCGCTACAAACATCTTTATAGGTAGGATTTTTTGTTTCTCCACCCATATATCCCGATTCCACTTTTTCAACGCCATTAAGTTCTTGAAATATTGCTTCTACACACCAGAAACATCCCGCACCAAAGCTTGCAACTTCCATTTTTTTTGATTGATTTTCCGTATTCATACTTGTTTTACCGAATATTACTCCGGAAATGAAAAGAGCAGCTATTAATATTAACTTTTTCATATTATCCGGTTTAGTTATTTATAATCATTCTAAAGATAGTATTTGAATATATGATATCAAAGTTAAAAGATCTTAAAGTAGAGTACTTGAGTTAATGATTCTTATTTATATTTGAGAATGATTCAAAACAAGAATATTGCTGGAATAGTACTTTCTGGGGGGAAAAGCTCCAGGATGGGAACAGAGAAAGGATTGGTAAACTGGAATGGTAAACCATTAATTGAATATTCAATTGGCTGTTTACAAGGAATTTGTGATCAGGTTGTGATCAGTTCCAATAAAGATTGCTATAGCGATTATGGATTTCAGGTGATTGAAGATGAAATAAAAGAATGTGGTCCTATTGGTGGTATCTATTCAGTTATGAAGGCCATAAATGCTGATTATTATATGGTAATATCATGCGATGTACCTAAGGTTCCTTCCCAACTATTTGTTGATTTACTTGTAAATATTGCTGATGCGGATATGATTTATGCCGTTGATGAAAGTGGAAAGAAACAGCCATTGGTTGCCATTTATAAATCTTCTTGTCGGGATATCATTGGAGAGGAATTGCGCAATGGGAAATATAAAATGATGAAATTGTTACAATTATTTTGTAGCAAGGGTTTCCACATCTCAAAAGAATTGGATTATTATTCAGCCGATATGCTATCGAATGTGAATACACCGGGTGAATTGAACCAGCTGTAATTACTCTTTAAAAGAATAAAGAATTTGTTCGTCATTATCTAATCGTATATCTTGTGATTATCTACCCAAACTACCTGAAAATAAAGGAGGTTTTTGTCTGATATTAAAGAAAAATAGATTCAAATGTAATTTAGTAAAGATCTAAATAGTTGCATATGTGTTTAAATCAGAGGATTTCGACATTTCACTTTGTTTAGATCAATTACAAATCCCAAAAATATGTTGTAGAGCATATTGTCTGTTCCTCTTTTGATATATGTTTACATGCATAGATGTAGTTTTCTAGATGTGTTCATGTGTTAAAATAAAAAATCACAATATGAAGAGCAGAAGAGAGTTTTTAAAAATCAGCTCCCTGAGTGCAGCAGGCTTAATATTTGGAGGTGGAATATTAGATTCCATTGCCAGTAACCTGGTTGATACTAACAAATCTTTTTTCAAAGGGCCTTATGATTTTACCAGAACTCCTACCTATTGCGAAGTATGCTTTTGGAAGTGTGCAGGATGGGTTTATAAGGATGAGAATGGTAAGATAAAGAAGATCATTGGAAATGATTTAGATCCTAATTGTAACGGACGATTCTGTCCGAGAGGTACTGGTGGAGTAGGTATGTATTACGATGAAGACCGTTTAAAGACACCATTAATTCGTACCGAAGAAAGAGGTAAGCAAACATTTAGAGAGGCCTCTTGGGATGAGGCTTTTGAATACATTGCCTCTAAAATGAAGCAAATCAAAAAGGAGCACGGACCAGAGAGTACAGCTTTATTTACACATGGTTCAGGAGGTAAATACTTCGGAAAACTCTTAAAAGCATTTGGATCAAACAATATTACGGCTCCTTCATATGCTCAGTGTCGTGGACCGAGAGAGGTTGCATTTATTTCAACTTTTGGACAAGGAATTAATTCTCCGGAAAATACAGATATTAGAGATACCAAATGTTTGGTGTTAATAGGTTCACATTTGGGAGAGAATATGCATAATGGTCAGGTACAGGAAATGTCTGATGCCATTGATAAAGGAGCCAATATTATTACTGTTGATCCAAGATTCTCAACAGTTGCAGGAAAATCTAAACATTGGTTGCCAATTAAACCTGCTACTGATAATGCTCTTTTGCTTGCATGGATGAATGTAATCATAAATGAAGGATTATACGACAAAGAATACGTTGAAAAATACACTTTTGGATTTGATCAATTAAAAGATCACGTTCAAAGATATACACCAGAATGGGCCTATGGTGTAACTACCATTAAGCCACAGCAAATTAGAGAAACAGCCAGGGAAATGGCGAATGCAGCTCCTGCTGTAATTGTGCACCCAGGTCGTCATGTAACCTGGTACGGAGATGATACGCAAAGATTACGTGCAGTTGCTATTTTGAATGCATTACTAGGGAGTTGGGGAAGACGTGGTGGATTCTACAATCCTGAAAAGGCTGAAGTGCCACATTATAAATTGCCAGCATTTCCAAAACCAAAGAAAAACTGGCGTGATGCAATGGGAGGTAAATACAATTTGGCGGACTTAGCATTGGCTTCAGGAGTTTGCGATGCATCCATTCCTAGTCCGGATATGGATTATGCCATTAAAGGATGGATTGTAAATGGTACCAACCTAATTAATACCTTACCAGATCAAAAGAAAACGATTCAGGCTATTCAGGAACTGGATTTAATTGCAGTTGTGGATACCATGCCTATGGAAATTACAGGTTATGCCGATGTGGTTTTACCAGAGTGTACTTATTTGGAAAGATATGATGCGCTTAGAATATCACAAGGAAGAGAACCAAGTATTGCCTTAAGAATGCCAGCTGTTGATCCACTTTACAATACCAAGCCTGCATATTGGATGGCTAGAGAATTGGCGAAGAAATTAGATCTTCAGGATTATTTCCCTTTCGAAACCATCGAGGAAGAAATTGACTGGGAATTGAAGCAAGTTGGAACTTCGTTAGAAGAAATGCAACGTGTTGGGGTTAAGAAATTGGAAAGAGAATTCGATGATTTGTACTTTGCTGATGGAGAGGATATTGAATTCAATACTAATACAGGAAAAATCGAGTTGTATTCTACTGCACTTGAGGAAGAAGGATTCGAACCAATGCCGGTTTATTCTCCACATCCAGAACCAGCAGAAGGATTTTATCGACTAATATACGGAAGAGCTCCAATGCACACTTTCAGTAGAACTGCCAATAATCCAAATTTGACTGATTTGATGGATGAGAATACCTGCTGGGTGAATCCAAAAGTTGCCAAAGAATGGGATTTAAGTAGCGGACAGTATGTTTTCCTGGAAAATCAAGATGGAGTTGTTTCTGAGTTTCCAATAAAAGTAAGAGTAACCGAAAGAATAAGATTCGATTCAATATATATGGTACACGGTTTCGGTCATGCCGATAAGAGAATGAAAAGATGCTTTGGTAAAGGAGTTAGCGATACTCAGCTAATTACCAATGTAATGACAGATCCGATTATGGGAGGTACCGGAATGAGAGGAAATTTTGTAACATTTAGAACTGATATTAAAAAATCGGAGGTGTAAGCTATGAGATATGCAATGGCTATTGATACTAAAAAGTGTGTAGGTTGCAGCGACTGTGTAGTAGCTTGCCAAACCGAAAACGATGTGCCAATCGGGTATTGCCGCGATTGGGTGGTTGAGGTAATGGATGGAACTTATCCTCAATTGGAAATGGAGTTGCGCTCAGAACGATGCAATCACTGTGAGAATTCTCCTTGTGTGCGTTGTTGTCCAACGGGTGCAAGTCATTACTCAGAAGGAGGAACTGTCCTTGTAACCAAGAATGAATGTATTGGATGTAGTGCCTGTGTTACTTCCTGTCCTTATGATGCGCGTTTTGTCCACCCGGAAGGATATGTAGACAAGTGTACATTCTGTTTGCATAGGGTGAAAAAAGGAATGCAGCCAGCTTGTGTGGCAGTTTGTCCAACCAAATGTATGTACTTTGGTGATTTGGATGATCCCAGAAGTGAGGTATCACAAATTCTAAAAAAGAGAAAATATAAAACTTTAATTCCTGAGGCTGGTACAAAACCTCATTTGTATTTCCTAATCTAAAACCGTTAAAAAATGAGAGAAGAAATTATTGTAAGTGGGAGGAACAACCCTTTAATCGACCCTCAATTACATGTTTGGCATTGGGAAATACCAACTTACTTGTTTTTGGGAGGTTTGGCTGCTGGTTTAATGTTTTTTGCAGCCCTTTATACCATTCGCAACAAAGAGAACGAATACAAAACCGCTGTTAAAATTGCTCCTATTATTGCACCAATTGCTTTGGTTTTTGGCCTTATTGCTTTGTTTTTAGATTTGCATCACAAATTGTATTTCTGGAGATTGTATACCACCATTCGTTTGGAATCACCAATGTCTTGGGGAGCATGGACTTTAATGGTAGTAACACCATTGTCAATGATTTGGACGGCAATACACATGAAGGACATATTTCCAAAATGGAATTGGAAATTTGAAGTAATCGAAGAATTGATTGAATTTTTCAAGAAGCATAAAAAAACACTTGCGTGGATCATGCTGATTTCTTCGGCGATTTTGGGAATTTATACAGGAATATTATTTTCTGCATTTAATGCTCGTCCTCTTTGGAATACTTCAATACTTGGACCTTTGTTCCTTGCTTCGGGATTATCTGCAGGAGCAGCGCTTGTAATTTGGATGTCGAAAAACCATTCAGAACGTAAGAGATTTGCACAATTGGATCTAATGATTATTGGAATTGAATTGTTCTTGATTATCCATATGTTTATGGGATTCCTGGCAAGTACTCAGGTGCAGATTGATGCTGCCAATTTATTTTTAGGTGGAGAATATACTGCACCATTCTGGATTTTCGTTGTATTCCTGGGAATGATTGTTCCTGCAATTCTTGAAGGAATGGAGTTGAAAGGATTTAAAATTCCGGTTGCAATACCAGTTGTTCTAGTACTTTTCGGAAGTGTTATGCTTCGATTTATTATAGCTTATGCAGGACAGGCTAGCAGATGGCTTTACTAATCTAATTATTGAAAAACTTAAAAACACTATAAAATGAGCGAAGTGAAAAAAACAAAATACTTTAACCCGTATATCGGAGGAGTATTGTTAGGACTTGTGCTTTTGGCGGCAAATTTTGTTTCTGGTCGTGGATTGGGAGCAAGTGGTGCAATTAAAAGTGCAGTGGTATCTACAGTAAATACTGTTGCTCCTAGCCATGCTGAAAATTCAGCATTCTATAAAAACTATAATGAAACTCACGAAAACCCAATGAAATCGTGGTTGGTATTCCAAATGATGGGAGTTTTAGTAGGTGGATTTTTATCGGGAGCTTTTGCAAAACGTTTAAAATTTAAGGTTGAGCGTTCACCAAAAATTACATCTAAAAGAAGAATTATTTTTGCCATTCTTGGTGGGATGTTTTTCGGATTTGGCTCACAGTTGGGGCGTGGATGTACCAGTGGTTCTGCACTGAGCGGAATGGCAGTTTTATCGGTTGGAGGTTTTTTAACCATGGCTTGTATATTCGGAACTGCTTTTGCGTTGGCTTACTTTTTTAGAAAGAATTGGATTTAATTTTAAATGTATAAACAAATAGATATGGCACCTTTAATTGTTAATGAAATAATTTCTCCGGATACCAATTTGTTCATTGCGTTTTTAATTGGAATCGGATTTGGATTTGTGTTGGAAGGAAGTGGTTTTTCTTCAAGTCGTAAATTGGCAGGAATGTTCTATGGTTACGACACAACAGTTTTAAAAGTATTCTTTACTGCTGCAATTACAGCAATGGTAGGAATGTTATTTTTTAGTCTTTTTGGTTGGATGGATTTGGATTTTGTATATATCAATCCAACATATATAACATCGGCAATTGTTGGTGGAGTTGTAATGGGAATTGGTTTCATTATGGGTGGATTTTGCCCGGGAACAGCTTTTTGTGCAATCTCAATTGGCAAATTGGATGCTTTGGCATTTATTGGAGGATTAACTTTGGGTATTGTTTTCTTTACTGAAGGATATCCATTATTTGAAGAGATGTACAAAGCCAATTATCTTGGTACTCCAACAATGAATGAATTGCTTGATATTCCACGAGGTGTATTTGCTCTTGGGCTTATTCTGATGGCATTTGCCATGTTTTGGGTTGGAGAATGGGCAGAAAAGAAATTCCCACGTGAAGAGTACTAGATGTTAACAAAAAAATATCACTGAAATGAAAATGAGATTAATATTAGCTTCTATATTTATTCCTTTAGGGATAATTATTGCAGCGATACCCGAAAACACAACAAAGCCTTTTAAATTAACGGCAGAAGAATTACTTGATGAAGTGAAGGATGGAACACAATTCGTTAGTACTGATGAGATAGCGGATATGTTGGTTCTAAAAGACCCGAGTCTTCAGCTTATCGACGTTCGTAGCCAGGCAGAGTTTGAAAAATACAGCTTGCCAGGAGCAATTAATATTCCTTTAACCCAGATTCTTTCTGATGAATATGAAGAGTATATCGATCAGGGAGTGAAGATGAATGTTTTTTATTCTAATGGAAATCTAAAGGCAAATGAAGCTTGGATGTTGGCAAGACAACTGGGGTACGAAAATAATTTTGTAATGCAAGGAGGATTAAACTATTGGGCAGAAACCATTTTAAATCCCCAGGCACCAAAATCTGTTATGGCGGATGATGAAATTGCAAAATATGACTTTAGAAAAGGAGCAAGTGCTGCCTTGGGTGGTGGTAATGCTTTGATAACGAATACCAATACCGTGAAAAAACCAAAGCCTACTATTAAAAAGCGCAAAAAGAAAAAGCGTGCTGCAGGAGGTTGTTAGAGTAACAATTAATATAAAAAGAAGCCTTTTCGATGAATTTCGAAAAGGTTTTTTTATGACCGTTGTGAAATGAATAGATAAAAATCGGATGTATCGATGATAAATCTCTATCTGATTTAGTAATTATGTAAGTGATTGATAATCTGCTTATTTACATTGAATAAAAATTAAGGAAATCTTTAAAAATTATTGAAATTAAACTATTGAAATCTAGATAGTTAAAAATATGGTAGGTTTGATATGTAGATATATGATATACAACATATATAGATGTGGAAAGAGTTGGTATTTTGTTTTCAAATCCTAATTATCAAACTAATTCATTACAGAAGATGAAAAAAACTTTAAAAATTATTTTTGCGGCATTCATCGTATTTGCAGGAATGTTGGCATCTAACCAGGTGATGGCAACCGACGGTTATTTTAGTTGTGGGTACGGTACTCAAAGTAAAGGTATGGGTGGTGTTGGTATCGCATGGTATAAAAACTCTTTAATCAATGGAAACCCAGCAGGTTTGGTTTCTTTAGGAAAGCAATACTCTATTAGTGTTGGATTGTTTAATCCGAATAGAGAATATACTGTTACAGGTAATCCTTCTATGATGCCTGGTACTTTTGGTTTGCTTCCAGGAACTGTTAAAAGTGATAGCAAGATGTTTGTTATTCCTTCAATAGGAGCAAACTGGATGTTAAATGATAGAAGTAGTTTCTCTATCGCTTTATTTGGAAATGGTGGAATGAACACGGATTATCCACCTACAACTTTCCCAGATGGAAGTAAGATGGGAACTTTTGGTAGTAATGGGGATACTGGAGTGAATCTAATGCAGATGTTTCTTGGAGTATCTTATTCAAGAAATATTGCTAAAAACCATAGTTTTGGTATAACAGGTTTAATTGCATACCAAATGTTTGAAGCTAAAGGTTTGGGAGCTTTTGCACCATTTTCAAGTGCTCCTGATAAGTTAACTGATAATGGTATGGATAAAGCAACTGGTTTTGGATTCAAACTTGGTTATATGGGTAAATTGGCCAAAGGTCTAACTCTTGGAGCTAGTTATCAGACCATGTTATATATGAGCGAATTTGATGATTATGCAGGATTGTTTGCTGAGCAAGGTGACTTCAATATTCCTTCAACTTGGACGGTTGGTTTGGCTTATGAAATTAATGAAGACTGGGCTGTAATGGCAGATTTCAAGAGAATTAATTATACTGACGTTGCTTCTGTTTCAAATCGTATGGATCCAATGGCATTGCCTCCTGCATTTTTGAACCCAGGTGGAAATCCTAATAATCCAGCAGATTATACTCCAAATCCAAATCATGTACCACTTGGAGCGGATAATGGAGCTGGTTTTGGTTGGGAAGATATCAACATATTGAAATTTGGTATGGAATATTCGGGTATTAAAGACTGGACATTACGCGCAGGATATTCTCATACCGAACAACCAATTCAAAGCTCAGAAGTATTGTTTAATATTCTTGCCCCTGGTGTGATTGAAGATCATGTTTCGTTTGGATTTAGTAAGAATATTGGAGACTCTGGAAAAGCAGTACATGTAGCATTCTGTTATGCATTACCAGCATCAGTTAAAGGATATAATCCAATGGATTATGAGTTTGATACTAATACAGGGATGCCAATCGGTCATAATCAAATCATCGAGTTAGATATGAATCAGTTGGAGATCGATATCGCATTTACATTCTAATAAAATAACAAAACTTATAAAGGGAGGATTCATTTTTGAAATCCTCCCTTTTTTTATGCTTTCTTGGTAAAAGTTCGCTTGTATAAAGCACTCATAATTTCTTTAAAAGAATCAGGTTCGAAACCAAGTTTCCTGTTTTCCATGCTGATTTCATATACCAATTTCATATGTTGTATTATCACTTTATATGCTTTTAATAAAGGAAAATCAGGATCATAGATATGTGCTGGTTCTGAATTGGTACCATTTAATTCAATGATTTTGATATTTTTTCCTTCGTATAAATCTTCCAGGCTATTTACTTTCATATCAAAACGTCCGTAATAATATCCATTTAAAGGTTGTGATATTTCTCGGAAAACGGATACCAATTTTTCATTTATTAGATTATTTCCATCTAAAAATTTAGTTCCTCTGTTGTGATTTCCAATGGGTTCGAGTTTGTAGCTAATGCCAGCGGGAATTATTTGATTCCATTTAGAGTTGTATTTATTTTTTAAGTAGGATATTCTGCTCGAAGCCCTGATATTTGCCTTAACCAATTCCGAAAATTTTAATTTTCCATTACCTGTGATCGTTAGAAATTCTTTTCTTACAATGGATGTGATTCCATCTTTTTTGGAAATGGGAAAACGATGATAGAATATGCCCAATTCAATAGGGAAATCAATAAATTCCTGAAAAAGAATGTATTCATGTTTGTCTTTTAAAAAAGAAAGAAGGTCAAATTCTGAATCTATTTTTTCAACTCCAACACCTCTTTCTCCAACATTCGGTTTGCAAACAATGGGAAAATCCATATCATGATTCACCATGAGTTGTTTTACTTTAGATAATTCAATGTCAGAATGAGCTACAAACCCTTTTGGAATATATTGTTTGTCAATATTACTTAGAATGTTCATTTTATCCATGCCAAATGCTCCTCCAAACTTCATTGCAGGGTTGGCTGGTGTGAAATAAGCGAACGCTCTTGCTTTAAAAGCAAGGTAAATCCCATAAAAAAACATGGGGATATAGAAAAACCAGAATGGCCAAAATTCGAAATGAAACCACTTAGAAATTATGAATGGGATTTTTATTTTTCTACTCATAGTTTTTCTCAATAAAAATTAAAATCATGTTTCAAGGTAGTAATTTCTGTTTTTAATAAAAGTTGATTTGAATAAAATGATATAAGTATTGGTTAAAATTACTGAAGGCTATGATATATATTGACAATTTGATATCTTGTACTTATAACCATTTGTACCATATCTATGCAGAATCATATTTTTATAGCTAATAGAGAAATTTTAAGTCAACTTATCCATTTGTGTGAGAATATAACTCCTTTGCAATATTGTGAGAAATTAAGCCTTTTGTCTGAAAATACGATAGGCAAGCATATGCGCCATATTATTGAATTTTATGACATTTTAATTGAAGCTTATGAAAAGAATAAACCAATAAGCTATGACAATAGAGTGCATTGCTCCAAAACTGAAACCAGTTTAGAGATGGCTTCTCAAAGGTTAAGAAAAGCTCTTAATTGGGTGGAAAGTGAATTACCCACAAAGGATTTAATGTTGGTTGTTAGTTACGATAGTGGAGAAAAAAATAGTATTTCAATTTCGTCAAGTTTAGAACGAGAATTGGTATACAATATTGAACATGCAATTCATCATATGGCAATTATTCGTATTGCGATTGAAAAAGAGTATCCAGATATCAAATTGCATAAAAATTTTGGGATAGCATACTCAACAATCAGGTATAGAGACGATTTATGTGCACATTAACATACATACCAATAGATAATAAGAGTTTCATTTTTACCACAAATAGAGATGAAGATCCTAATAGAATAGCCTTACCGCCAAGTAAGTTTATAAATAATAATGTTGAAAACTTGTATCCAAAAGATCCTGAGGGAAATGGAACCTGGATGTTGTGTAATAATTATTTCAGTGTTTGTTTATTAAATGGTGCTTTTATAAAGCATAAACATGAACCTCCCTACAAAAAGAGTAGGGGGCTTGTTGTTCTGGAGTATGAAAAATTTCTAAACACAATAGATTTTGTCTTGAGTTTTGATTTTATAGGTATTGAACCATTTACAATGGTTGTTATAAGGTATGAAGCCGAAGTTTCATTAGAGGAAATTAGATGGGATGGTAGCTCTGTACATTATAAACAACTTGATCCGGAAAGAGCTGAAATCTGGTCCTCCTCAACTTTGTATGATGAAGCAGCAAAAAAAATGAGAAAAGCCTGGTTTTCAGATTGGAAAGTTATGGGTGATTTATCGTACTCTAAAGTACTTGATTTTCATAAAAATGCTGGCTGTGACGATTTGTTTAATGGGTTGGTCATGAATAGAAAAGAACTAGTTAAAACCACCAGCATTACCCAGATAATACATGACAAATTTGGAGTTAGGATGAGGTATGAAGATCTTCGATCTGAAGAAGTGACAGAAAAATATCTGACAAAAGAAAAGAGTCTCGATTGAGACTCTTTTTTTGAATTAGAAATAAAATAACAAGTAGATTTAATTATTTTCCAGGACATTGAGAAACGATATCCTGTGGAATATTTTGTTTTCCATATGATTTATCGAAATCACATGAGAATTTTTTAGCCAATTTTTCAGCTGTTTTTTTGTAATCTTCTTTGTTTTCCCATGTATTAATAGGATTTAAGATTTCAGTTGGAACATTTTCACAAACAGCAGGAATATTTACATGGAACAATTTGTCTTCAGTATATTCTACATCATTTAATTTTCCATTTAAAGCTGCATCTACCATTGCTCTTGTATACTTTAACTTGATGCGAGAACCAGTTCCGTATGAACCACCGCTCCAGCCAGTGTTAATTAAGAAAACATTGGTATTGTGTTTTTCCATTTTTTCACCTAGCATCTCAGCATAGATATTTGGATTGCAAGGCATAAATGGTTGTCCAAAGAAACGTGAGAAAGTTGCTTGTGGTTCAGTTACTCCGGTTTCAGTACCAGCTAATTTCGATGTATATCCCATAAGGAACCAAAGCATAGCCTGCTCTTTAGTCAGTTTTGAGATTGGAGGCAATACACCGTATGCATCAGCTGTAAGGAATAAAATTGTATTTGGATTCCCCGAAGTTGAACTTTCCTTAATGTTTTTTAAGAAACGAAGTGGATAACTTGCTCTCGAGTTTGGAGTAAATCGATCATCAAAGAAATCTAACTCTCCGTTTGGATAAATCATTGCATTTTCAATAATTGCACCATGCTTGGTGTAATCATCTTCATGCATAACAGCATCATAAATTTCAGGCTCGTTTTCAGGCTGGATGTCAATCATTTTAGCGTAACAGCCATTTTCAAAATTGAAAATACCATCATTACTCCATCCGTGCTCATCATCTCCTAAAAGAGCTCTGTTAGGATCAGCCGATAAGGTGGTTTTACCAGTTCCAGAAAGACCTAAAAGAAGGGCAGAGTCGCCATTTTTGCCTTCATTTGCCGAACAGTGCAAAGGAAGTACACCTTTAAATGGCAAATAGTAATTCATTACTGTGAACATCAATTTTTTCATTGCACCCATGTAAGAAGAGCCAATTACGATTCCAATTTTCTGATCGAAATCAACAACTACACAAATGTCAGAAGTTTCTCCATTAGGAAGTTCTCTTACCAGACCTTTGTAACGATCTTTATTCAATTTGTTGTTTGGTAAAGCGATCAAATGAAATTCATCATTTGCAAAAATCGATTTGTCAAGATCATTAGGAACTGGTCTAAACATGTTGTCAATAAAAACTTGACTTAAACTCTTATCAGTAATCGTTTTTACTGGTAATGCATATTTTGAATCTGCACCAATTACTCTATCTGTAGTATAAACTGTTTCTTTCTCATCAATCATCTTTAAAGCGTCTTCAAAAACCATCGAAAACGTTTGCGGATCCATAGCAATATTATTGGCTGATGACCAGTCTATATTTAATTCACTTTCAGGATTTCTTACAATATAAGTATCCTTAGGACTTCTTCCTGTAGAATGCGCAGGTGTCCATGTTGCAAGTGAGCCGTTATTTGTTAAAACAGCTTCTTTATTTTCTACTGCTTGAGTAATTAGAGATTCTCTTGAAAGATTCTCTTGAATGTTAGAATGCTTTTTTAATGATTCTTGTAATTCTGCAATCATATTAACTTCAATAGCGTTCATGTGACATTTAATATTTGGTTTGGAGCTTCAAAAGTATGACTATATATGCATAAATCCTACTATGTACATATTTTTTTGTAATTTTTAATGTATTATTTCTCAGTAAGTTTTACTACTTTTACCGTGGGGAAAATTGATCTAGGGACGTTGAAAACGCTTCTTTTTTTCAATTTTCCCTTCTTTTTTTGTTTAAAATAATTCCATCTTTTCTTTGAAATACAAACGTTTGCGTAAAAATGAATAGTTCTAAATAATTACAAATTATGATCAAGTAGGGAATGCGTTTGAGAGATAGATAAGCAGGAAGATTTCTAACTAAAAGTTATAAAAAAACCTCCAAAGCAACAGCCTTGGAGGTGTAAAAAGTGACATTTATTTCAAAATTCCATTATAAAATGGAAAAAAATATTCAATTAGTCTTTAGATCTTGGATGAAAATTTTTGATTGTTTCTTTCAAATATTCTCTATCCAAATGAGTGTAAATTTCAGTTGTTAAAATTGACTCGTGACCTAACATTTCTTGTACAGCTCTTAAATCAGCACCACCTTCTACCAGGTGAGATGCAAAAGAGTGACGGAAAGTATGAGGAGAAACATTTTTCTTCAAACCAACTTTCTTAGATAAGTTCTTAATAATGGTAAAAATCATTACACGTGATAACTTACGACCTCTTCTGTTCAAGAACAAGATATCTTCACTATCCTTATCGATATTTAATTTACCGCGATAGTTTTTAAGATACAATTTAATTTCTTTTTTAGCTTTCTTTCCAATTGGAATTAAACGCTCCTTGTTTCCTTTTCCATGAATTTTAATAAATCCCATACGGAAGTGAAGATTAGAAACTCTTAAATCGATTAGTTCTGATACTCTTAATCCACAAGAATATAAAGTTTCAAGAATTGCACGGTTTCTTTGTCCTTCTGACTTGTTCATGTCAACAGCTTTTACCAAAACGTCAATTTCGTCTGTAGTTAAAGTGTCAGGAAGTTTGCGACCAATTTTTGGAGCTTCCAATAAAGCAGTTGGATTTTTTTCGATAATTTCTTCCAATAATAAATACTTGAAGAAAGCTTTAATACCAGAAATTACACGTGCTTGTGTGCGAGGGCTAGTACCTGCATCATTAATCCAAGCCACAAAATCCTTCAAATGTTGAAGTACTACTTCTTCAGGAGTTACCTCGATATTCTTTTCTCTAAAGAAAGTAGTTAACTTTGTAATGTCATTAATGTAAGCATCTACCGAGTTCTTAGAGAGAGACTTCTCTAAAGTGAGGTAGGTCTTAAAATTTTCAATTGTTGTTGTCCATTTCATTTTTATCCAGTTTTTAGTATGTAGTTATAGTTGTAAATAATTTGCTTTATAATTTGTAGTTTTACTCAATCGTTTAAATATACGAAATGTTTATGATAATTCCTGTGTGCAATTTAAAAAAATATTACGTAAGCTGACAAATTTTTCATATACTATTTATGTTTAACCTTAATTTTTTTTGATAAGATGAATTTTTTGATAATAAATGGACCCAATCTAAATCTACTTGGAGTACGCGAAAAATCTATATATGGAGAGGTTTCGTTTGAAACTTATTTTGAGGAGTTAAAGAAGATGTACGGAAAAATTCAACTTGAATATTATCAATCTAATATAGAAGGAGAATTGATAAATGAAATACATCGCGTTGGTTTTGATTATGACGGTATTATTCTAAATGCCGGTGCTTATACTCATACATCTGTAGCTCTTGGAGATGCGATTGCTGCTGTGAATACGCCTGTTATAGAGGTGCATATCTCAAATGTACACAAACGAGAATCTTTCCGGAGTAAAACAATGATTGGAAAGGATTGTATTGGCACAATTGCAGGATTTGGATTGGATTCTTATCGTTTGGCTATAGAAGCTCTTTTATCTCATTTGGATTAAAGTTAATTTTTTTGTGATAAAAGTTTTTTTTACATCGTTTGCAATTTATGCTATAAAATATAAGCCTATAAGCTTGTAGTAATATTGACTATCTTTGTATTGCCAAAACTAATAATGAAAGAGTTTTTCTATGAAGAAGCATACGAAAATTATTGCAACGATTTCTGACAAGAGGTGCGATGTTGAATTTCTTACTCAGCTTTTTGATGAAGGTATGAATGTTGTAAGACTTAATACTGCACATCAAACACATGCTGATGCGCAAAAAGTAATTGATAATGTAAGAGCTGTATCAGACAGAATAGCATTGCTTGTGGATACAAAAGGTCCTGAAATCAGAACGGTAGATGTTGAAGATGATTTATTCCTTAATAGTGGTGATAGGATAAAAATTAAAGGGAAAAAAGAAGATGAAGAGGTGGATGACTGCCTGTTGGTTAGCTACGAGGATTTTGTAAATGATGTAGAAGTAGGCAAAAAGATCTTAATTGATGATGGGGAGCTGGAATTATTAGTTGTAGAGAAGCATGATGACTTCCTGCTTGTAGAGGCTAAAAACGAAGGTCCAATCAAAAATCGTAAGAGTGTAAACGTACCGGGAGTTTCTATCAAACTACCTTCCCTTACTCAAAAAGATAGAACTTTTATCGATTTTGCTATTGAGCAAGATATTGATTTTATTGCACATTCTTTTGTTAGAAATAAAGAGGATGTTCTTGAAATTCAAAGAATCTTGGATAAATATGATTCCAAAGTAAAAATTATTGCAAAAATAGAAAATCAGGAAGGTGTTGATAATATTGACGAAATTCTTGATCATGCATATGGTGTAATGGTTGCAAGAGGTGATTTGGCGATTGAAATTCCGGCGCAAAAATTGCCTGTAATTCAAAGAAAAATCATTAGAAAATGTATGGAGCGTAAAAAGCCTGTGATTATTGCAACACAGATGCTTCATTCGATGATTAAAAATCCTAGACCAACACGTGCAGAGGTTAGTGATATTGCAAATGCAATATATAATAGAACTGATGCAATCATGTTAAGTGGAGAGACTGCTTATGGTGATTACCCAGTTGAGTCGGTTCGAACTATGAAAGAGGTTGCCATTGAGGTGGAGAAAGAATTATTTCCTGATACAAGAAAGAACTTTGTTCCAAGTAATCAGGAGTTAACAGCAATCTTAGCTCGTTCTGCAGTAAAATCATCGCAACTGCTTCCTGTAAAAGCAATTGTTACCGATACTTTGACCGGAAGAACAGGTCGTTATCTATCAGCCTATAGAGGAACTTCTCCAGTTTATGCATTGTGTTACTCTAAGAGAGTTATGCGCGAATTGGCTCTTTCTTATGGTGTTGAAGCAGGCTATAGAAAACTATTGGCCAGCAGAGATGAGTACGTGAAGCAATCGATGTATACCTTAATGGAAAAGAAATACTTTACAGGTAATGATATGGTGATAATCATTGGGGGAAGTTTTGGTCCATCCAAGGGAGTTTCTTTTATGGAAATCAGTAAAGTAGATCAGTTGACACACAAAGTGTAACTAGATAATATAGAAGCAAAAAAAATGCGAATCATTCCGATTCGCATTTTTTTTAATATCTCAAATATATCAGAACCAGTGCTATTCCAATTCCAATTCCCGATATGGAAAGATTAAAACTTTTTCTGTCGGTTTTGAATACTGCAATCGTTAAGGAAGAAATCAACAATCCAGCCAATATAATTATTAGGTAGGCTGCCAATACTCCCAGGCTGTATCCTGAAAGGTGAATGAATTTTAAGTTGCTGCCGAATGATTTTAGGTAGTGTAAGCTAATACTAGTGCCAACTACCAATCCTATTAATGCGAAAAAATTGTATCGAATGGCATTTGCCGATAAGTTGTTTGAAATCATATGATGAATTCCTACAGCCAATAATGAAATTGCTGTTGCCAAGCGAATGGTTGAATAGGAGAAATGCGTGATTTTAAAGCATGCTAACAAAAATCCTACAATAGACCCAATACCAAGGGCGAGGAAAAGTGAAAACAAATTTTTCCATTCTTTTAATTGAAAAACAATGCCGAAAAGCAATAGAATTAAAAAATGATCAAAAAGAGAAAATGAGATTAGGTATGAAAAAGCGGATTCGAATCCGTATAAAAATTGTTGCATATTGTTCTTAAATTATTTCCATTTAATAATCGACCTGCAATTTTCTACATTGCTTTTGTTGTTTCGAATCACAAAGTGAGATTCGCAATCGTTATTATTACTGAAATTGTTGTAAATGCTTAATTGTTCGTTGTACTTGGCTTCGTGCAGAAAGTTAATTTCCAATTCGTCAATCAAACCAGAGCTTAATTTTTCAATAGGGCAAGAATCTATAATCCATTTGATGTATTTCACATTATTAACATGCTGGTTAATGTCAATATCACTGAAATGTACATCAATAGTTAAGTTTGGATTTTCATCAACATTAGTATTTAATTTTTGCAAAGATGTTTCAAATACCTTTTCAGCATTTTCATATTTCGCACCATCGATAATGGAGTGGGGGCGAGTTGGTCTTTTGGTCTTGATATTAATGATTAACCACGATGAAGTGGCAAGGATAATGGTATTACCTTCTTTATCTAAAATTCTAAAGTCTCTGTTCCCAAACAAACCTTCAATTCCGGTAGGCCAGGTTTCAACAGTAATCTCATCTGTCCATTTTGGATAATCAATCACTTTTACTTTCAGTCGGGTTAAAACCCACGATAAATCTTGTTGCATTAATTTATCGATTCCCCAATTTAAGGCATTGGCATGCATACCAGCAATTTCCTGCAGGTAATTGCATATGGATGTCAGTTTTGCTCTTCCATTAAAATCAGTATCGAAAGAGCCAATCCTGAATGTTTTTGTAAATTTTGTTTGATTAATTTCTAAAGTATCCATTAAATCAACTTGAATTTTAATTTTTTAACGATATAGATTGATCGTATGAATAATAAGGCCACAATTGGTAAAATCTCATTTGGCAATGATTGTGGAATGATAGACCATGCGGCCAAAACAATTAGCAATAGGACCGAGCTTGCAAAGAAGAAAAAGTAGGATACTTTATTTCTTATGCCTAGCAAGATGTTTGCCACAGGAAAATAAAATGGCAGGGCCCAAATAATGTTCCAGTTTGGTCCGGTTGCCTGATGATCGGAAAAAAACCAAAGAAAAATAATTATCCAACCCACTAAACCTGTTGTTCCGAATAAAACATGATCGATTATAAAATAATTGCGCTTGCTTTTTAATGTGCGAATGCTTATCCATAAAATGATTAATGAGAGTACCCCGAATATAAAACCGGGACGCTTGTACCATTCTGTCATCTTGTAATCCAAAGCTGGTTTTAATACTTCCTTGGTATGGCTAACAAGCGGAACTCTTTCACCATTATTTAATACAGTAGCTTCAGTAAAGGCAAACATCATATTATCAGGCAAAAACATATGTTGGTATGGAGTTGCTTCAACATCACAGGGAGAGCCTAAAATGATATGAATGCCCAGATAAATCCATCGGCTTCGCTCCATAAAGTGATCTAGTAAATTCCAGAAACTTTTAGGCTCCTCAGTATTTTCTTTATAGATGATTTTTCCATCTACATTGTCCTCGATAATATCTCGTATTCGAGTTGAACAATTGTCAAACAAGAAATCGTAATGATAATACCTGTTTTCTGGCTTGTAGTTTTCTACTACTGCAGCGAATAGCTTTCTTTTTGTATCAAGGTCTAAATTCAACTTTTGTTCAGTTACTCCTTGACCAGATCTCATATATTCAGGCAAAAAATCGTGATAAGATTCATATGCTAATCGATACATTAATTTTCCTTTAATAAACTTCGTGTAGAAGTTTGGGGTGTTAAAATTGAATGTACCATAATTAAAAACCAGGTCGATTTTGTTTATGGGGTCATGAAATCGTAGTGCCGAGTGTCCCCAATGTCGGTAAATATCTTCACCTGGCGAACAGGTTAACAAACTTACCTCAGACTGTTCGGAAAGTTGCTTAGCGTGGGTATTTGATAATGATAGGATGCCAATAACAAATAGGCATATAAAGAATTTGAATCTTTTCATAAGGATAAATATTTATCTGATCGAAGATAGACAAAATACCAGTATTTTGTATGTGTTGATCTTATAAAACGTTCATATTTCAGATATATTGAAGGAAATGATAGAATTAATGAAAAAGGTAATTTCTCTCTTTTAATTTACTTGCTTTTGAAATAGGAAAAGCTACTTAGGGCCAAAATTTTATTCCATTTCCCTCTGCAATTGGTCTGCTTATTCAAATAATGCTTTTTGAAGTGTACAATTCTACTTTTTTAATTAGGTCTTTTTTCGGTTTAAAATTCAGGCATTTTTTTATTGCAGAAAAAAATCCCCTGTGAAAACAGAGGATTGTAATATAAATTTTAGAATGATCTTATCTCATATCGTTAACATCCACATCAGGATTTGCAGCAGTGTCGAATATAAAATCCTTATCGGTTAATGTAACATTAGGAGTAAGTTTCTTAAGAACAATGCTTACATCGTTTCCATCTTTACCAACTGATTTTAGAGCACTGATTTGGCTTGTAGCCTGATCAATTTTTAGTCGAATGTGAGTAAAACCACGTTCTTTATCAGTAGGAAACAAATCGATTACATGAAGTTTCTTCCCGTTTTCAATAACTTCGTTTACATATTTATAAGTAAAACCATTTTCGTAGATAGAAAAAATCTTAGCAGGGTTTAATGCTTCATCTTCGTCTTCATCTGGTTCTTTAATACTTACTTCTTCGGCATCAATAATGTGAACATATTGTGTTTTACCATCGAAATATGTATCGGTACCCATTAAATTTAGCTTGTATTTGTTTTCTTTTAAAAGAATACTTCCATCTGAGATTTCGTGAATATCCTCTTCTTCGTTGTCCATTGAAAAGGTAAATTCTGCCTTAATACTTTTGTGTTCTTTATTTATAGCTGATACTTTGTCTAGAATCGCTTTTGCTTTAGCATCTTGTGCTGATACATTTAGACTGATAAGTCCAAATAAGAGGAAACAAAAAAAGTTTTTCATTTGTTCTGATTTTATAATTTGTTCAATTTTTAATTCAATTATTGTGCCAGACCTAATTTGCTATGTTATTTAAAAGTTGTTCCAGCGAATATTCATCTTGAATAAGTACCTGGCGAGCTTTACTTCCTTCAAAAGGGCCTACAATTCCGGCAGCTTCCAACTGATCTACAATTCTACCAGCACGGTTGTATCCAATTGAGAATCGGCGTTGAATTCCAGAGGTTGAGCCTTGTTGTGAAGTTACCACCAAGCGAGCCGCTTCTTCGAATAGAGCATCACGCTTTTGCAAATCTATTTCCCCAGCACCACTTTCCGAGGATTCTCCAACATATTCAGGCAACATCAGTGCAGAAGGGTAGGATTGCTGCTCCATAATATAATCTGTAATTGCTTCTACTTCTGGCGTATCCACAAAGGCACATTGTACACGCACCAAATCGCTACTGGTTGATATCAGCATATCACCTCGCCCAATTAACTGATTGGCACCAGGGCTATCCAGAATGGTTCTCGAGTCGATCATCGAAGCTACTTTAAATGCAATTCGGGCAGGGAAGTTTGCCTTAATTACACCGGTAATGATATTTGTTGAAGGTCTTTGTGTTGCAATAATCATGTGAATACCAATTGCACGAGCCAACTGGGCAATTCTTGCAATTGGAGCTTCAACCTCTTTACCAGCAGTCATGATTAAATCGGCAAACTCATCAATTATTACCACAATATATGGCAAGTACCTGTGTCCGTTTTCCGGATTTAATTTGCGTTTTACAAATTTGGTATTGTATTCTTTAATATTTCTTGCATGAGCTTTTTTCAGCAAATCGTAACGAGAATCCATTTCGATACACAAGGAATTCAATGTAGCAATTACCTTATTGATATCTGTAATGATGGGTTCTTCTTCTTCGGGAAGTTTTGCCAAGAAGTGTTTCTCTATGGTTGAATAAATACTTAACTCTACCTTTTTGGGGTCAATCAAAACAAATTTCAGTTGCGATGGATGCTTTTTATACAAAAGAGATGTAATAATGGCATTCAATCCAACCGATTTACCTTGACCTGTAGCACCAGCCACCAAAAGGTGAGGCATTTTTGCCAAATCAAGTGTATAAGTTTCGTTGGAAATGGTTCGTCCCATGGCAACAGGAAGTGCATGTTTCGATTCTTGGAATTTCTTCGATGCAATAATTCCTTTCATTGAAACTACCTCGGGATTTTGGTTTGGTACCTCAATGCCAATTGTACCTTTTCCAGGGATTGGTGCAATAATACGAATACCAAGAGCCGATAGACTTAAGGCAATATCATCTTCCAGGTTTTTAATCTTTGAAATTCGAACTCCTGGTGCGGGAACAATTTCATAAAGAGTAACCGTAGGTCCAATGGTTGCTTTAATTTGAACAATTTCAATTTTATAATGACGAAGAGTTTCAACAATCTTATTCTTATTGCTTTCCAATTCCTCTTTGCTCACCGCCGAATTGTTTATTTGATGATCTTCCAATAAGTCAATTGTTGGGAACTTATACCTTGATAAATCCAAGGTTGGATCGAAATCCTCTAATGGTTCTTGATTAATTGGAACTGTTTCTTCCTGTTCTCTAACAGTTTCAATTTTTAACTCTACATTATCTTCACTTTTAGCTTCCTTTTTTACAGGTTCTTCTATTGCTTCGATAGGAGTTTCTGGTTCTTCTGTTAAAAGAATTTCAGATTCGAAATTAGGAGTTTCGAGCTCTATTTCTTCAATGGCTTCTGGTTGCTCTTTAATTTCTTCATCTACCTCTTCTTCTAAAACTTCATCTTCAGACATAGTATCTGCAGCTTTTTCTTTTTTCTTTACCAATCCTTTAAAGAAGCCAACAGTATTTTGAAATCCGAATGTCAATAGGCAAAGGAGACTTAATATTAATAGGAATAAAGTTCCTACATTACCAATAGTAGAAACTAACCATTCACTTATGAAAAAACCATGAATACCACCTAAAAACAGGAATGAATCGCTAGTTGAATCCACAAAAACAAAAGCCATTCCTATTGATAGCCAAATGCTAAATAGTAAAGTGTAAAGAATACTTTTTCTGATGGATTGGATCTTTAATCCCCAAGAGCGAAGCGATAGAACCACCATTACATATAGAAAAGAAAATGATGCAATTCCAAACCCTTTGTTGATGAATAAATTTGAAAGGTAAGCTCCGGTTTTACCTGTCCAGTTTTCTACTCTTATTTCTGAATCAGCAATTAATTCGAGCCATTTGATATCCAGCTTGCTTTGATCTGCGCCTCCTGTAAAAAAGAAAGACACAAATGCCAAACAGGTGTATATGGTAAAAAGCGAAAGAGTAACTCCCAAGATAAAACGAGTTCTTTCGTCATTTAAAAATTTGGGTTTTGAGAATATCTTTCTTCGGGATTTAGATTTTGATTTCTTTTTTGTAGCCATTCAGTTATTTTTCAGTGTGTTGCTGATGTCACGCTGTTGCGAAATTTATGTAAAAGTAATAAAAATGACTTGGAAATCCACAGTTTTGCCAGAGTACAAAAGATTAATTTTTGCCTAATATCTTTAACTAGTTGAAACCTAAAATATATTTCTTCAAAGTTGCCTTATCAGAAAGAACGTAGTCTGAAGGAACTGTAAATTCATCTGGAGCTATTTTTTCTAAGCTTACACTTTTAGCCGTAAATTTTGTTCTTATTTTATTCATTGTAGTTTCAAACTCCATAAGAACACCTTCAATTTCATTTAATGGTGTGTTTCTGTTTGGATTTGCAAGACCAATCTCTTCTGTATACGCAACCTTAATAGGATTTATTGTCTCATCTTCGAAAAAAAGTTTGGCAACTTTACATTTGTATCCCGCTATTATTTTACTTTCATCTAAGTATTTTATTTTTCTCGGAGATAGTTGGTTGTAGATAAAAGCAACCTCTTCTTTTGGGAATGCATAGTTGAACTTGTTGTTCAGTACTTTAAGAAGAATGTGACTTTTATCACACTCGAAATTCGAAATAAACTTTGTGCTGAAAAAACCAAGGTATCCTTCAGAAGTTAAACTGATGTTGTTTTCTTTGAACCTTAATTCTACCTTGTTAGGAAGAAGTGCTACAATAGGATTTTCTTTCTCCGATGCGTAATAACTAACATCGTAAACAATAAGTCCTTCGTCGGCTTTGGTCTTATTTCCTGATTTATTATCACAAGAATTTAAGATGATTGCAAATAAAAAAAGGAAAATGGGCAGCCTCATAAAAATCGAGTTAGTTGGTATAATTGTCCGATAAAATGGTTTTTTAAATCTCCCTAAATGTATAAATAAATGTTAAAACTAATCTTCTTTCTCAAAGAATCTAAAGTTTCTACGATTAATTTAGTTTTTGGTTTTAAAATATGTTGATAAGGTGAATGAAATCGATTTGGAGATATATTTCTAAAATATAAACATAACAGGGGTGTTTAGTTTGGTTTGCGCAAACGAGTGATATGAAGTTTTCAGTTTGCTTTGAATTTCATTATTTTACAAGAAAATCTACTAAACAGTAAAAACGCAATCTCTGTAATGTGTTGAAAAACAGGGTGTGAAAAAGTTTTTAAAAAAATGCAAAATTTCTTGTTTTGTAATTTATTTTTTTAGTTTTGCAAAACTAACAAGAAAAACATAAAGCGAAAAGTAATGAATAAATTAGCAGTTGTAGCCTTAGGAGGTAATGCGTTGCTTCGAGGCAATCAGAAAGGTACTGTTGAAGAGCAAAATGCAAATACAACAGACACTCTTGAAAATTTGATTTTCCTTATTAAAGAAGGATATGATATTGTATTGGCTCATGGTAATGGTCCACAGGTTGGAAATATCTTAATGAGAAACGATGCAGGGGAGCAATTGTATAATATTCCTCAAATGCCATTGGATATTGATGTTGCAGATTCTCAAGGAGGGATTGGTTACATGATTGAGCGTAACTTGAGAAATATTTTGAAAAAACATGGCATTAAAAAGGATGTTATTACTTTGGTTACTCAGGTTGTTGTGGACAAGGATGATCCAGCGTTTGAAAATCCAACAAAACGTGTAGGTAAGATCTATACCAAAGAAGAAGCTGATGTGTTGGCTGCTGATAAAGGATGGATTTTTAAAGAAGAGGTTAAAGCTGATGGAGGTTGGAGAAGAGTAGTTCCTTCGCCAAGACCAATGCGAGTAATGAACGAAGAAATTGTTTCAAAATTGGCTCGTGAAGGTAATATTGTTATCACTGTTGGTGGTGGTGGTGTTCCTGTATACGAGGATGCTGACGGTCAGATTTGCCCAGTAGAAGGTGTTATCGACAAAGATTTAGCTTCTGCGTTAATTGGTGCAAGAATTAAAGCTGATGAGTTCTACATCCTAACCGATGTTCCATACATTTACAAGAACTTTAAACAGCCAAACGAAGAAATTTTGGAATTCCTGGATTACAAAGATACTATGGAATTGATGAAAGATGGACAGTTTGCAGAAGGTAGTATGGCTCCAAAAATCAGAGCTTGTCTAGAGTTTGTTCAGAATGGTGGTAAGAAATCAGTAATTACCGAAGCTACTAAACTCGAAGACAGAAAGTATGGTAGTAAGATTACTATGGAATACGAGAACTAAAATTAAATAAGAATCTTGTGCCATCGTTTTGTTATGTTGGTACAAGAGTCTATTTTTGACAAATATTTGTTTATCCTATTAAAATTATAACAATGGCTTTCAATCTTAGAAACAGAAGTTTTTTGAAGCTTTTGGATTTTTCTCCAAAAGAAATTCAGTACATGTTAGATCTTGCAAGAGATTTAAAAAGAGCTAAATATGCTGGTAACGAAGTTCAAACTCTTAAGGGTAAGAACATCGCTTTAATTTTCGAGAAGTCTTCTACTCGTACGCGTTGTGCTTTTGAAACAGCTGCTTACGATCAGGGAGCTCACGTAACTTATTTGGGACCTTCAGGATCTCAGATTGGTGTTAAGGAATCTATGGCTGATACTGCACGCGTACTAGGTCGTATGTATGATGGTATTGAGTATCGTGGATTTGGTCAGACTGTTGTTGAGGAATTGGCTAAGCATGCTGGTGTACCTGTGTGGAATGGTTTAACTGATGAATTCCACCCAACTCAAATTTTGGCTGACTTCCTTACTATGATGGAGCACTGCGATAAGCCATTACACCAAGTTTCTTTCGCTTACTTAGGTGATGCAAGAAACAACATGGCTAACTCATTAATGGTGGGTGCTGCTAAAATGGGTATGGATGTAAGAATCGTTGGTCCTAAGAATCTTCAACCAGAAGAAGAATTGGTAGCTCAATGTCTTGAAATCGCTAAAGAAACAGGTGCTAAGGTAACTGTTACTGATAACACTGAAGAAGGTGTTAAAGGTTGTGATTTCCTTTATACAGACGTTTGGGTATCAATGGGTGAGCCAGATGAAGTATGGAAAGAAAGAATTGATATGTTGAAACCTTTCCAGGTGAACAAAGAGACTATGGCTATGACTGGTAACGATAAGTGTAAATTCATGCACTGTCTTCCTGCATACCACAACAGAGAAACCAAGGTGGGTGAAGAAGTTTTCCAGAAGTTTGGTTTAGATGGAATCGAAGTAACTGAAGAAGTATTCGAATCTCCAGCATCTATCGTATTTGATGAAGCTGAAAACCGTCTTCATACTATTAAAGCTGTAATGGTTGCTACTTTAGGAGCATAATTACACTTAAAGCATAAGATAAATGAAAAGGGATAACAACAGTTATCCCTTTTTTTATTCTAGTTATGATTGTATTGCGTCACCTAAAATGTTTGTAATTAAACGTGTATAGTTTTGTTAATTTTTAAGATATGTAAACTTTTTATTCTTGTCGATTGAAATTGTATGAATTCCTTTACTTTTAAGTTCATTCTTAAAATTACAGCCACTACATCCGCCACCACAAGCTGATTCTTTTTGTTTTTTTATCAATTGAAACAGGTGGTAGAATGTATATCCAACTGCATAAATGATAATTAGGTATGTAAGTACAAGTTGTATGCTCATGATTTAAATTATTAAGTTTCCTACTTGGTATACAATGAATGAAACCAACCATGCAAGTCCAGTTGTATAAAATACAACAAATGCAGCCCATTTCCAATTTGCTTCCTTAACTAAAGCGGCAACTACAGCTACACAAGGAAAATAAATTAAAGTAAAAATTAAGAACGATAGGGCAGTTAAGGCACTAAATACCTTTTCACCTGTTCTGTGACTACCTGTGAATTCTTGTTCTCTTAATTTGCTTCTTAAGCTCTCGCTAGTTTCATCGCTACCTTCTCCTTCCTGATATAAAACACCCATTGTGCTTACAACTACTTCTTTTGCTGCAATACCTGTAAGCATACTTACCGACATTTTCCAATCGAAGCCCAAAGGATGCATTGCTGGAGCAATAAAATGTCCAATTCTACCTATGTATGAATTTTCCTGCTTTTCTTCAAGCATATCATTTCTCAGGCTAGCTATTTCAGCATAGCTTTGTTCTTGAATGAATCCTTTCTCTGTGTCATTTGCATTTGCCAGTTTTTCTTTAGTATTGGCTTCGTTTTGCGCTATTAAGCTATTGTAATCTTTTGAGTAATCTACATCTAATGGGAAATACCCCAAAGCCCAAATTATTACAGAGGCAACCAAAATAACACCACCCATTTTCTTTAAATATTGTACTCCCTTGCTCCACATATGTCTAGTGGTTGCTTTTAGAGTTGGTATTCGATATGGAGGTAATTCCATTACAAATGGCGCATCTTTTGATTTAAAAAAGCTGGCTTTAAAAATCTTGGCAAACAAAACAGCTAATACAATGCCAAGCATGTATATGCCAAAAAGCATTACACTGGCGTTGTCAGGGAAAAAAGTTCCAATGATTAGAATGTACACAGGCAGTCTCGCACTACACGACATGAATGGAATAATCATCATGGTAAGTATCCGATCGCTTCTATTTTCAAGTGTTCTGGTAGCCATCATTGCAGGTACATTACATCCAAATCCCATAACCAACGGAATAAATGACTTTCCATGCAGACCTATTTTGTGCATCAATTTGTCCATGATGAAAGCAGCACGTGCCATATAACCCGTATCCTCCATAAATGAAATAAAGAAGAATAGGATAAGAATGTTAGGGAGAAATACAATTACCCCACCAACACCTCCAATGATTCCATCAATTATCAGATCTTTTAGTGGACCTTCTGCCATTAAATTATCAATTAGATTGCTTAAACCTTCTACGCCCATTTCTATCCAACTCATTGGGTATTCTCCCAAATTAAATGTGGCATAGAATGTTAAAAACATAAAACTTAGAAAGATTGGAAATCCAAATAACTTATGAGTGATAAATGTATCAATCAAAGTGGTATTTCTTCTTCTCTTGATCGGACTTTCCTTGTAGGTTTCTTTTAAAGCTCCATCAATAAAACCATACTTGGCATCTGTAATAACTGTTTCACAGACTTCGCCAAATTCCTTTTCAATCTTTGCTATTTGTTCCTTGGCTACCGATTTTATCTCAAAATGAAAATCACTCTCGTGAATAATATGACGAGCACTTTCATCATCTTCCAAAAGCTTTATCGATAGGTATCTAGGCGACATGCTAGAAGATAGTTTTCGATCTTTCTTGATTACGGTTTGTATTTTGGAGATTGCACTTTCTACAATTTTACCGTAATTGATATGAATGTGTCGAACTATTGGATCTCTGTCCTCATAAACTTCAATCGCCTTGTCGAATAATTCTTTTACTCCTTTACCTTTTGAACTAACAGTTGGAACAATTGGAATTCCCAACATTTTTGAAAGTTCCTTATAGTTGAATGTTGCTCCTTTTTTTTCCAGTTCATCATACATGTTTAAAGCTAATATCACCTTAATATCCATGTCGATAAGTTGAGTTGTCAGGTAAAGATTTCTCTCTAAGTTTGAAGCATCCACAACGTTGATAACAACATCAGGACTTTCATTCATGATGTATTTTCTAACGAATAATTCTTCAGGAGTGTAAGCAGTAAGAGAATAAGTTCCTGGTAGATCTGTTACATCAAACTGATAACCATTTTGCTTTACTTTAGCCAGTTTGGAGTCAACGGTAACGCCACTATAGTTCCCCACGTGTTCTTTCGACCCAGAAGCGTAGTTGAATAATGTTGTTTTTCCGGCATTAGGGTTTCCTACGAGAGCTACGTTTATTTTTTTGCCTTTTTCTTTTGCTGAGGTTTTTAGAATTTCATCATTAATTGTTCCTTCGAAGTCGGATAATTTTATTTTATTCGCTTCTTTCTGAGTAATTACTTCAATTAATGCAGCTTCGCTTCTGCGAAGAGAGACCTCATACCCCATAATTTCATACTCTACAGGATCTTTCAAAGGAGCATTTTTAATAACAGTAACTTTTTTCCCTTTAACAAAGCCCATTTCAGTAATTCTCTTTCGAAATGCACCATGTCCTAAAACTTTGATTATTATTCCTTCTTGATTATCTGTTAACTCAGATAGTTTCATTCGTTCTTAAATTTCCTTGTTGTTTGTTGTGTCCTGATTTGCCAGGTAATTTAGTATTCATTATGTGATGTAATTTTCTTACAATGAACACCACAAATATTCCTAAAAGTTGGTCAAACGTATAGGAAATTTTCAATAATTACAATCCCTATTAATAGGGATTTTTTACTACTCATTAAAATAAGTGTGGCGATATATTTGGACTTAATAAAAATATGCCCAATGCAAATGTAGCAGTTTTGTGTTATTTTTTGACACTAGTGTGCAAGAAACAAAAAAAGCTGCTCGTTAAAAGCAGCTTTAAGTTTTATAAAATGATATTTATTCCGATAAATCTTCAAATTCAACGTTTGAATAGGCCTCCGCTTCTAATCCTTCAATTAGTTCTGAGTTTGTATTTTGTTCTTCGGTTACGAACAATTCTTCTACTTCGTTGGGTTCTTTATTCGATGATTTAATAAAATCCAAAGCTTCTAACAATCCTTCAGAAAATTTGTCAAAATCTTCTTTGTATAAAAATACTTTGTGTTTCTCGAAAGAATAATTTCCTTCTTTGTCGTAGCGTTTTTTACTTTCTGTAATTGTAAGATAGTAGTCGTTTTTCCTTGTTGCTTTTACATCAAAGAAGTATGTTCTTTTTCCTGCCCTAACCGCATTCGAAAAAATTTCATCGCGATTCTTTTTTCCATATCCATCTTTATTGTCGTAACCTTCCATTTCAAATAAATTTTAATTTATTCTGTTTATTGTCTTCAAAAATAAAAAAATCTGCGTACTAATTGCTATTACTTAGTAATTTATTATCGTAAAAAAGTAATTTAAATTCAGTATGCAAACCTTTTCAGTTGGCTTTGATTGACTTACAGGAATTTGTTATATGTAAAGTATAGGATAGTATGATCTTTAATTCTTTTTACTGTTTTTTTCAAAATTACTTGTTGGGTTATAAAAAAAGTCTAATTTTGCAGCCACAATAACAAATTTGTAAAAGTTCTTTAAGGATATGATTAGTAGAAGATTACTTCGAGTGAAAGTATTGCAATTGCTGTATGCGTACTATAAAAATCAAGATCGCACAATTGCAAAAGCTGAAAAGGAATTGTTTTTCAGTATTGGTAAGGCTTACGATTTATACCATTATTTGCTTCTGCTGATTGTAGAGCTGGCTTTTGTTTCAGAAAAGAAGATTGAAACAGCTAAAGCTAAAATTATCCCTACTCAAGAGGATCTTAATCCAAACACCAGATTTATAGACAACAAAGTAATTAGGCAATTGGCTGAAAACATCCAGTTGAATAGTTACGCTGAATCTAATACAATTACTTGGACCGATCAGGAAGATTACATTCGATTGTTATTTGATAAGTTGGTGAATTCAGATTTGTATATCGATTATATGAATGCTGAGAACAATTCTTATCAAGATGATAAAAAATTTGTAGAGAAGTTTTTCTTGACTCTGGTTGCTGCTGATGAAGACTTTTATTCTTTAATGGAAGAAAAAAGCATTTATTGGAATGATGAGATTGAGTTTATCATTAGTATGGTAATTAAGACGGTTAAAGGATTAAAAGAGAATGATGATCAGTATACTTCGATTATGTCTTTGTTTAAAGATGACGAAGATGAAGATTACGTGAAAACATTGTTCCGTAAAGCTGTGGTGAATCATACCGAACATGTGGAAATGATTCAGAAAAACACCAAAAATTGGGATTTAGAGCGAATTGCTTTTATGGATATTCTTATAATGGAATTGGCTCTTACCGAGTTAAAGGAATTCCCGAATGTGCCAGTAAAGGTAAGTTTTAATGAGTATCTTGAAATTGCAAAATTTTACAGCACTTCGAATTCAAGCAACTTTATTAATGGTATACTTGATAAGTTGGTTAAAGAGTTAAAAGAAAATGGAAAAGTTAAGAAAGTAGGTAGAGGACTTGTTGGAGAAGTATAGTCTTCACTTTTAACAGATAATTAAAATGCGCTAATCAATGGATTAAGCGCATTTTTGTTTTATATGTACTGATGTGAATGGATTCATTGAAATTTTTGTACTTTCGAAATCCGAAATTTAAAGTATGGATGCATTAAAATTTAGAAATAAAAAGTGGGTGATTTTAGCACAACTGTTGATGTTTGTGTTTGTTTTAGGTTGCACCGGGAGTTCATCTAAAGAAAATAAACCTGTTGGTTCAGACTCGTTAGAATCTGTGAAATCAGGTAAGTATCCTAAGTTTGAGTTTAGTAAAGAAATACATAAATTTGGGAAGATTTCAGAAGGAGAAATTGGGGTTTGCGATTTCTATTTTAAAAATGTCGGTGAAAGCAACCTAATTATTAAAAGTATAGAAAGTGATTGTGGTTGTGCAAACTTTAAATGGACAAAGAAACCCATAAAGGTTGGAGAAGAATCGAAAATAACCATTGAGTTCAATTCTAAAGGACGATATGGTAAACAATACAAAGTAGTTACAATTTATAGTAATACTTTACAGAAAAAGAAAAAGCTGATTCTCACAGCAAGTGTGGAATAGTTATATAAATGATTTGTAATTTTATAATAAATCGGTCGAAGGACCATTAAATTTGGATTGAAATGAATATGCTAAACATCTTATTGATGACTCAGCCTGCAGAAGGTCAGGGAGGTTTAACTTCTTTTATTCCTTTGATTTTAATTGTCGTAGTTTTCTATTTCTTCATGATTCGTCCTCAGATGAAAAAGCAGAAGGAATTAAGAAAGTTCCGTGATGAATTGAAGAAAGGTGATAAAGTTGTAACTACTGGAGGTATTTACGGAAAAGTACTGGAAATTCAGGAGCGTGCAATTATTATGGAAGTAGAAGGACAAAACCGTTTGAAAATTGATAAAGCTGCGGTTGTTAAAGACATGAGTGACGTTGCTCAAAAATAATTTATCAGGCTGTGCCTTAGTAGGCACAGCTTTTCTAAACACCAAGTACCTTGAATAATATCGATCTTCAGAAACTAAAAGGATATTTTAACAAAGAAAAAATAACATCGAATAAAAAACTATTGGTTTATTTATTCTTTGTTGGTCTATCCACAATTTTCTGGTTTTTGAATGCGCTGAGTAAAGAGTATACAACAAGTATCAATTACCCTGTATATTACATGAACTTTCCGGAAGATAAGGTGCTTACTAATGATCTTCCCCCAAAGCTAAACTTGCGCGTAAATGCATATGGTTTCGATTTGCTTCGTTATAAATTGAGTACAGCTTTTTTATCAAATCCATTTGATGTAAATAAGTATACCAATAATAGAATAACAGGAGGTTCACTTAATAGCTACAATTTACTGACCTCAAACATTGCAGAGAGAATTGAGAAAGAGCTTTCTACAGGTATTCGTTTGGAAGACATTAGTCCAGACACCATTCGTTTTCAATTTTCTCCTATTATGGAGAAGAAGGTACCAGTAGTATTGGATTTGAAATTGAATTTTGAGCAGCAGTTCATGAAAGGAGGAGTAATTACTCCAGAATTCGACAGTGTTTTGGTAAAGGGACCTCAATCTTTACTTGATTCGATCCATATTGCAAAATCGCAATTATTAGAGTTATCAGGTTTGAAGAAAAACATGAAGAAGGATGTTGGTTTTGAGAAAATTGAAGGTGTTAGTTTCTCACCTAAAAAGCTAACAGTTAGCATACCAGTTGAGCGATTTACCGAAGCAAGTAAAAATGTTGCTATAAAGGTTGATAACTTACCTGATTCTGTTTTATTGCGTTTATTTCCAGGAGATGTGAAACTTTCGTATTTCGTTGGGATGAGTAAATATGAAAATATTACAGATGATCATTTCGATGTAAGAGTTGATTATTTAGAAGCTATACAAGGTGATGGAAACAAATTAAAGGTGGAGTTAAAGAGCAGTCCGGATTTTGTTTCAAATGTTCGTTTTTATCCTCAAACCGTTACTTTCCTAATTGAGAAACGTAAGTCGGTTCAATAATCATTTGTCATGCTGAAAATAGGATTAACAGGAGGAATTGGTACTGGAAAATCTATTGTAGCCGAAGTGTTTAAATTATTAGGAATTCCAGTGTATGTTTCCGATAAGGAAGCAAAACGCTTAATGTTAGAAAGTGATGAAATCAGAGCCAAGTTAATTGAAAGATTTGGGCCCGATGTATATACTGAGGATCTCTATCTTAATAGAAAATACCTTTCTGATATTATTTTTAACAACCCTAAGGCTTTGCAGGATATTAACGCTATCGTTCATCCTGTTGTTAGGAATGATTTTCAAAGCTGGAGCGAGAATCAGCAATCGCCATATGTAATACAAGAATCTGCAATATTATTTGATACAGGCTTGTACAAGAATTTTGATAAGATTATTTGTGTTACGGCAGATGAAGAACTTAGAATTAAGCGTGTAATGGACCGTGATGGAGTTGATATTAATGCTGTGAAGGAGCGCATGAAGAATCAGATTTCCGAAAGTGAGAAAATCGAAAAATCAAATTTTGTGATTTATAACAATTCGGATTTAATACTGCCTCAAATTATGGAAATTCATAAGGAACTTTTGGGTGTTAAACTTTGTTAAGGTTTTGCGATAAATCGGAGAAAGAACCTTAATTATACTATATTTAAAGCTTTCTAGTTTTTTCTGCCAGATATTAATAATACATTAAAAATTGATTACCACATATGGGTAAATATGGAAAATGGATAGCCGGAGGTTTAGGCTGGGCTTTTCTTGGACCAATTGGAGGTATTTTGGGATATCTTGTTGGTTCTGCTTTTGATACAATTGAAATAGAAGGAGGGAAGGTAGCAGGTCAAACTCGCCAGGGAGATTTTGTTATGAGTTTACTGGTGCTGGTAGCAGCGGTAATGAAAGCTGACGGCAAGGTACTTCGTTCGGAACTGGATTACGTAAAAGCCAATTTGGTGAAAAGCTTCGGAACTGCGCGTGCTACAGAAGCAGTTGGAATGCTTAAAGATATTTTAAAGCAAAATATTCATGTTGAACAGGTTTGCAGACAGGTTCAGGCTAATCTTGATTATTCTTCGAGATTGCAGTTGATGCATTTTTTGTTTGGGATCGCACAGGCTGATGGATCTATCTCAAGTTCGGAACAAGCAATTATCGATAAGATATCATACTATTTGGGAATTCAAGGAAGTGATTATTCTTCTATCAAGTCCATGTTTGTGCAGGATACTGATTCGAGTTATAAGATTCTTGGATTAACCAAGGATGCTACTGATGAAGAGGTGAAAAAAGCCTACAAAAAAATGGCTGTAAAATATCATCCCGATAAGGTAAGTTATCTTGGTGAAGATGTTCAAGAGGCTGCAAAAGAGAAGTTTCAGAAGGTAAATGAAGCTTTCGAGAAAATTAAGAAAGAGAGAGGATTTGCATAAAACAAAAGCTTTTAAACTATTTTTTGCCAAATAGTTTTGTATAATACTATGGAATTATAAATTTGTGCTTCCAAAATTAAAATTTGAAAATATGTTGAAAGGAATATTAGCTATATCAGGACATTCGGGTCTTTTTAAAATGGTATCGAATGCAAAAAATGCTTTGATTGTAGAATCGTTGGTTGATAAAAAACGCATGCCAGCTTATGCAACTTCAAAAATTAGTGCATTGGAAGATATCGCAATTTTTACAGATGAAGGAGATGTGCCATTGGCTGACGTTTTCAAAAACATTAAAGAGAAAGAAAACGGAGGAAAGGCAATCAGCCATAAAGCTTCAGGAAATGAATTGAAAGGATACATGGGTGAAGTATTGCCTAACTACGATGAAGATAGAGTTTATGTATCGGATATGAAGAAAATATTCCAGTGGTATAATTTACTGCAAGAAAACAACCTTCTTGAAGATCTTGACAAAGATGAAGAGGTTGAAAGTACTGAAGAGTAAATTTCAATTCTAAATATTTTGCAAACCGCCTTAGTTTTAAGGTGGTTTTTTTGTGCCTGAAAATTGCGTCGAATCGATATTTTCAAGAACTTGTTTCTGGGTTATTGTTTTGATTTTCAATTTTAAATGCAAGTGTTATGGAATCAGTAAAGGTAGAGAAGCAAAATGTAGTGCTAAGAAAATGGCAAAAAGGTGATGAAAAAAGCTTGGTGAAATATGCAGATAATGCTTCTGTAGCTAAATTTTTAAAGGATAGCTTCCCAAAACCATATACTTACTCGGATGCCGTTACTTGGGTGCGTTTTGCGAACAGAACAATTGATTCTTATAACTTGGCAATAACTCTTAATGAAGAAGTAATAGGGGCAATTGGTGTAGAAAGACAAAAGGATGTTTATAAAAAATCAGCCGAATTGGGTTATTGGTTAGGTGAAGAGTTTTGGAACAGGGGTATAATGACCAATGTGGTGAAAGAGATGGTTGAATTGGCATTTCAAAACTTTCCAATTGTTCGATTATATGCATATGTATTTTCCGGGAATAAAGCTTCGTCGATAGTTTTGGAGAAGGCTGGTTTTGAATTGGAATCAATCCAAAAATCAGCAATCTATAAGAATGGACAGTTTATGGACCAAATGGTTTATGTCATTGTAAGAATATGATCTTGTAGAGACGTAGCATCGCTACGTCTTTGAACTGTTACGTCTTTGTCATATGTTTCACGTTAGAAAAAAAAGAGGCGAACGCCTCTTTTTTTTATTCTCCATCGAAAATTATATTGTATGAATCCCAGAACTTTTTGTCGTAAGGCATATTCTCATAATATGCTCTTTTCTCTATTATTTCCGGATTTTCAGTATTAATCTTTGTGATTAGCATTTCCGTATTGATATCAAGTGATTTTGGAATGCCAGTTTCTTTTTCTTTCAATTCGTGGTGGCGCTTGTAATTTACATAGCTTAGGTAGTATCTGCCAGAGTGTTGCTTGTAAGTCACGCTAAAATCATATTCGATTTTTAAAGGTTGCCATTTTTGCCTGTTCTCATTCACGTAAAAACTTCTTCCTTGAGACGAGTAATTTGTAGCAACAACATGAGTTTCATTCTTAATTATTGCATAATCTTTGGTTTTAATGTACAATTTGCCAGAATAACTTTTTGCATAGTAATCGCCTGTATTACTTAGCATCGGGCGTTTGCTTTTATAACTAATTACCCAAATTGAATCATTCTCATACTCTGTAATCTGATCTAATTTTAAATCGTAAAAGCTAATGTGATTTCCGTTTAAAACATTACCGCGACTTCTTACGATATCCATTTCAAGCAATTCATCTAAAAAGGTTGAACCATCAGCCAAAGAAGCTGGTTCGAAGTTTTTGCGCACCTGTAGGAATTTGTATCCACGTTCTTTGAAAACTTGGTATGCATCTGCACGCTGATATCCTTTGTCGTCATAAATTCTAACGGCAGCTTCTCGAAGTCTGTTCAATTTTTCGTTCTCAAACTTTTCCGATCGATAATAAACATCGTAGTTGAAAGGGGTTTGAAGGTAGTTTTCAGGAATTCTTTCAAGTGCAGTTTTAATTCTTTTTTGCAGAACCAGCGATTCAGCCATTACCTCAACTTCACCAATATTGTAGTTTTTGGGTGTCAATATGATCTCAAGCGTATCTATCTGAGTGCATTCAGAAACCTTTGCCGTAAAAGTTGAAAAGCCAACCGCAGAAGCTTGAATCATTTGTTCGCTATATTTCCCAGGAATTTTAAACTCAAAAATTCCATCCAAATTCGAAGCAGCTCCAATATACGATCCAATAACACCAACATTGGCAAATGCTATTGGCTCGTTATTTTGTTTGTTGGTTAGTTTACCAACAATTCTAATGATATCTGAATTGTCTTGTTTGTTTTCGTTTTCCTGCGAAAAACCTGTTAGCGAGAATGCACATAGCATTACAAGCAATAATTTAAATTTTTGCATGATATGTAGGATTGTTTCTATTCTGTTTTTCAAATTCTTTACCAAGTTATATTTGGTAATCACGATCTACAAAGATATGTTAATATAAGAGCTAGAAAAGCGATTCTTATGAGAATACTTTTAAAAAATGTTAATTTTGATCAGAAATATTTATTTTTTGTTGAATAAAAAATATCTTCGCTTGTATTTCAGTTATAGATATAGATAATCAACTACGAATTAAAATATAAGTCCTATGAGAAGTAAATTGCTTGTTCTGTCTTTGGCATCCTTAATGCTAACATCATGTGTTGTTTCAAAGAAAAAATACGAAGAACTTGAATATGCAAAGCGTAGAAGTGATGCAAAAGTATCTGCCTTAGATAAGGAGAACTCAAAAAAGAAAAAGCAAATCACTCAGTTAAACTCAAAGTTGGACAAAACTTTGGCAGAGTATAACGAGATGAAAAACAGTATGGCCGAAAGCAATGCCAAAAAGAATACCGAAATTGACGAGTTGAGTACCGAACTGATGGGATTGGCATCGGATACAACAGCTTTAAAATCAAGATTGCAAGAAACGCTATCCAAATATAACGATCTGATTAATCAGAATAGCAATAACGAAGGAGCAATAGCTGATTTGAAAAAACAAATTCAAACTTTAAAATCAGATTCGACCAAGTTGGCACAAGACTTAAAAGCAGCTGGAGTTGAGGCAGAATGGGACAAAAAGAAGTTGGAGACTGAAAAGAAAAAATCAAATGAAGCTGTAGCTCGTAAAGAGAATGAAATTTCGGCCTTGATGAAACAGATTAAAGATAAAGATGGTAAACTAGGATGGCTTAGAAAAGAGAAAAAGAGATTGGAAGAAGAACTTGAATTCATGACCAATCAAAGAAATCTATTCAAAAAACAATACGAGAAGGCTACAGGAAAGAAATAGACTGTAAATTTCCCCAAAAATAAACCATGAATCACTGGATATGATCTTATGATTCATGGTTTTGTTGTTTTAGGGATAAAGGAAGAAAAACCTTGTGCTAAAAAGTATATCTAGATATCTTGATTTAATAGATCTTAATTTTTAGTTTTGCACCTATGGAAGTTTTATTGATATCGCTTGTAGTGATTGCCGCAATTGCGTTCCTTTCTACCTGGATTGGACAAAAGCTAAGAGCGCGTAAGGGGGAGGTTGAAGAAGAACCAGTGGCTGAGCCAATGGAAGAGTGTTGTGGTGCGCATGAAATTTGCGAAACTGATATTCTGAATAAAATGTCAGAGGAAATCATCTATTATGAAGATGAGGAATTGGATGTTTACAAAAACTTCGAGGAGAATGATTACAATGACGATCAGATCGATGAATTTCGAGAAGTCTTATACAGCTTGAAAGAAAAGGAAATTGCTGGCTGGATGAGAAGTTTGGAGCTTCGTAAAATCGAATTGCCATCAGCCATAAAGTCCGAGGTGGTTTTCATGTTGGTAAAATAAAGAAATTAACAAAACTAGATATTTTCCGTTTCGCATTGCGAGGCGGTTTTTTTGTATAGATGGATCTCTCGATAAAATGTAATCTGATTTATAAAAACAGGCCTTGAAATGATATATCCTTTCAAGAATTATCATCATCATTATACATCATATTAATTAAAGAAAAAATAGAGAAAATAATAGATAAATGATTTGAATCTTTCTCTTTAAAAATCAGAAAATTAACCATTGAAATTTAATTTGTATCATTCTATTCAAAATAAGCTTTACTTCGTATTTTAATTGCTACCTTTGCGGCTCATAAAAATTATAGAATGAATTCATTTGAAAATCTTGGTCTATCAAAGGCCATACTAGAAGCTATTTCCGAATTAGGCTTCGAAACCCCAACTCCTATCCAAGAACAAGCTATCCCGGTTCTTCTCGACGGAAGATCTGATTTTGTGGGATTGGCTCAGACCGGAACAGGAAAAACGGCGGCTTTCGGTTTACCTTTGCTTGAGCTTATCGAGCCACAGGTGAAAATACCGCAAGCTTTGATTCTATCTCCTACAAGAGAATTGGGAATCCAAATTGCAGATGATCTTAAGACATTCTCAAAGAATATCTTAAACCTGAACGTTGTGAATGTGTACGGGGGTGCAAGTATCGAAGAGCAAATTCGAAAACTGAAAAGAGGAGCACACGTGATTGTGGCTACCCCAGGGCGTCTTCTTGATTTAATTAGAAGGAAGGCTGTTAATTTATCTGCTGTTGAATATTTAATTCTTGATGAGGCAGATGAAATGTTGAACATGGGATTTAAAGAAGACATTGATGCCATCTTGTCTACTACATCCGAAGAAAAAGTGACTTGGTTGTTCTCAGCAACTATGCCACCAGAAGTTCGACGAATCTCTAAAAATTACATGACAGATCCTACCGAGGTAACCGTAGGAAAAGCAAATACAACCAACAAGAATATTTCTCATCAATATTACATGTTGAACAATCGCGACCGTTACAATGTATTGAAACGTGTTGTGGATTTTTACCCGGACATTTACGGTATTATTTTCTGTAGAACCCGAAAGGAAACTCAGGAAGTTGCCGAATTGTTAATGAAAGATGGTTACAATGCCGATGCTTTGCATGGGGATTTAACCCAGGTTCAGCGCGACAGGGTAATGCGTAACTTTAAAAATCGCTCTTTGCAGTTATTGGTTGCTACTGATGTTGCGGCTCGTGGTATCGATGTGGATGATCTTTCTCACGTAATTCATTACAACTTGCCTGATGAGTTGGAATTCTATACTCACCGAAGCGGTCGTACAGCTCGTGCAGGAAAGAAAGGAATTTCTATTGCTTTGGTTACTCCAAGAGAGGAGCGTAAAGTAAAGGATCTTTCGAGAAGATTAAAAACCGATTTTGAGCAGGTAAAAATTCCTGTAGGTAAAGAGGTTTGCGAAAGACAGTTGATGAACTTTATGCAGCGCGTTAACCAAGTTGAGGTTGAAGAGGAAGAAATTGCAACATTTATCGATGGAATTAACGAAGAGCTGGTAGAATTAAGTCGCGAAGATTTAATCAAGCGTTTTGTTTCATTGGAATTCAACCGTTTTTGGGAGTATTACAAGAATGCCGATGATTTGAATCTGAAATCAACTACTCAACGCCGAAACAAAAAAGAAGGCAACAAGGGCGAAGACCGTATGTTTATCAATATTGGTAAGAAAGACGGAATTGATGTACCTCGTTTGTTGAATTTAATTCACAAACAATGTGGTGTTCGTGGTAAAAACGTTGGTAGAGTCGATTTGAAAGGTGTTTTCTCATTCTTTGATGTTGAAAAAGGATTTACCGATGATATTATTAAAGGTTTTGCTGGTGCTGTAATTGGTGGCAGAAAAATCAGAATTGAAGTGTCAGGCGATAGACCTACTTCAGATAGAGCTCCTCGAAAAGGACGTTCTAGAAGTGGTGATCGTGATAGAGGAGATCGCAGAGATCGAGGATATGGCAGGAGAGATTCTTCCAAAGATCGCAGAGGAAAAAGCGATGGAAAAAGATATTCGGACAGAAGGAGAAAAGAGGCGTAAGCCTCTTTTTTTTTGCTCATGGTTTTTTCATCTTCAAATGTATAAGCCAGCATTTATTTGATAGGATATTACTTTATTAATTGTGAATGTATTAGGAGGTTAACTTCTTTGTTGCTTTATATTGTTTAAGAAAAACTAAATATTATTAGCATTGATTTTCTAACAATTCACAATTAATTAAAGACGTATAGGTTTTAATTTACGCTGATTTTTATTTAAATTTAATCTATGAATTCCATTTGGAATTTTTTTTATGTTTGAACTTTACAGTTTGACGAACTAATAAGAGATTATTTATATTAAACCTATTAATTATGGATTTGAATAAGATGTTTGAGAAATCGGACCAGTTGTGGACAATGGCTTTGGAATATGCACCTAAACTTTTGTTGGCTATTATTACCCTTATAATTGGTCTATGGATTATTAAGGCAATTTCCAAAGGGATTGGAAAAATAATGGATAAGAATGAATTGGATCCTACTTTAAAACCATTTATTGTTAGTATTCTATCTATTATGCTGAAGATTATGCTTTTCATTGCTGTTGTAGGAATGATTGGTGTACAAATGACTTCTTTTATAGCAATATTGGGTGCCGCGGGTTTAGCTATTGGTATGGCCTTGTCTGGAACTTTGCAGAACTTTGCTGGTGGAGTAATAATTCTAATTTTCAAACCATTTAAGGTTGGTGATTTGTTAGAAGCTCAAGGCTATCTTGGAGTAGTTAAAGAAATTCAGCTTTTCAACACAATTTTACTTTCGCTAGATAATAAAACCATTATTATTCCTAATGGCGGCTTGTCTACTGGATCAATGATTAATTATTCAACTCAACCTACTCGTAGGGTAGATATGACTTTTGGAATTGGTTATTCTGATGATATTGACAAAGCAAAAGGAGTTCTTGAAGGATTATTAGCCAATCATCCAAAGGTTCTAAAGGACCCTGCTCATTTTATAGCAGTATCAGAATTGGCTGATAGTTCGGTGAACTTTGCGGTTCGTGCTTGGGTTAATGCTGCTGATTACTGGGAAGTATTCTTTTACATGCAAGAAACAGTGAAAAAGGAATTTGATAAGAACGATATTGGAATTCCATTCCCACAAAGAGATATTCATGTTTATAATCATTAATAATTTAGGGTTAAAATCAGGAGGAGGCAAGAGCCTCCTTTTTTTATCGAAAATTTAAAAGAGGTATAATAAATCATAAACTAATTGCTAGTTTTGATATATCAATTTAAATAAGAAGCATGAAACGTTCATGAGTAAATTATTATCCCGGTTACTATCGAGACACATGCGAGGATGATTATATAGGAATGAAAAGTTTCATTGTACAATTGAAAATAATAATATTAACAGATGAAAAGATTATCCAGAAAGAAGATCCTATTATTGTCAATTCTCACAGTACTTGTGTTATCATTCTTTCTCCTCTCAACAATAGTGAAAAACTACCTTGTTAACCATTCGGAAGAACTCATAGGCAGAAAACTTGAAATTGCAGAATTGCACTTTAATTACGCCAAAGTTTCGGTTCGAGTAAATGGCTTTTGCTTGTATGAAAGTAATGATACCGATCAGTTTGTGTCATTCAATGAGTTGTATGTTAATGTTTCTCCTTGGAAGTTGATTTCCGGCGAGTATTCAGTATCACAAATTTATTTGGATGGATTAAATGTATCTGTTATTCAGGATAGTCTTGGATTTAACTTTGATGATTTATTGGTGAGCGAAGAAGAAACAACCGACACGGTTCAGGTGAATCAAGAGAGTAAAAGCACTAAATTTTCTATTTATGATATTGAAATAAAAAATGGCTACATCGGATACTTTGATAAGCAAAAAGATAATTTGCTTGATTTAAAGAATATTAATCTGAACTTGCCATTGATTGCATGGGACAATCAAAAATCTGAAATGGGAGTAGATTTTTCCATTGGGGGAGAAGGTAATGTTGGTATCAATGCAAATGTAGATCACGCCAATGAAAGATATATGATTGATTTAAAGGTTAGTGATATTAACATTAAACCTTTTATGGCTTATGCCAAGGATTATATGAAGATTTCGAGTATGGAAGGGAAAATAAATACATCTCTAAAAATCGACGGAAGTATGACAGATTTTATGGATGTATTTGTTAAAGGAAATACCAGTTTGCAGAATTTCTCATTAAATGATTTGGAAGGAAATCGCTTTCTTGCTGTAAAATCTACAAGCGTAAACCTAGATTCCTTAAATATTGGTACATCTCATTACGAAATCGGGAAGGTTGTAATAAATGAGCCTGAGATATACGCTACTTTGTTTAAAGAGAACACTAATATTGAAAGGGTGTTTGAACCCATAATGGCTGTTGATACTAGTGAATTGCCAGAAGTTAAGCTGGATACATTAAAACAGGATCAATCGTTATTTTACGCTGTTGATAGTGTAATTGTTAAAGGTGGTTTGTTACAATTTTCCGATAAAACTTTAAATCGTGATTTTGTTTATGATATTAAAGATATTGCACTGAATATAGGCGAAATAACAGAAACAGCAGATAATGTACCTTTAAATTACTCAATGCAATTAAATGCAGGAGGAGAATTGAAGGGAAACTTAAATTTCAATTTGCAGGAAGTTTACGATTTTAATTTGAAAACGAAAGTTACCGGATTGGAATTGATGAGTTTCTCACCTTACACCGAGTTTTATATTGCAAGACCGATAACTCAAGGTACTTTAAACTACGATTGTATGATTAATATTAAGCCTAATCATTTAGACAATCAAAACAATATTAAAATTTCAGAATTTGACTTTGGTAATAAAACAAAGGATCCAAATGCCATAAAGGCACCGGTTAGACTGGCTTTGTATCTGCTAAAAGATCAAAATGATATCATCCAATTCGATTTGCCAGTATCGGGTAATCCAAATGAACCAGATTTTAAGCTTGGCAAAATTATCTGGAAAACTTTAATGAATTTCTTGGTAAAGACTGCAGCTAAGCCATTTGGTATTCTTGGAAGCATCACTGGTACAAACCCTGAAAATATTGAAACAATTCAATTGGATTACTCAAGGGTTTCACTTGATGATAAAGAAAAATCAACTTTAAAGGATATTTCAGAAATCTTACAGAAGAAAAATGAATTGGTCTTCTCATTTACTCAAGAAACGGATATCAACCAAGAGAGGAATTATTTGATTCTTCAAGATTGTGTGAATGATTATTTCAAATATAATTCTGAAGAAGCTCCGAATTTGAAAAGTAAGAAATTAGAAAATTGGGCAAATCAATCTCCAGAATTTAGAAATTACCTTGTTAAGGATAGTACAGGAATTTCAAAAACCTTGGTAGAGCTTTGTTTTGAACAGGTTGGAAATGTAAAAGCCAATCAAATGCTTGATTCCTTGATTGATACGAGAAGTAAAGAAATAACAAGTTACTTATTGGATAGTTTGCATGTTCCTCAGGATAATTTTATTGTGAAAACAGCAGATTTAAGAAATCTTTCTGATCAACAAAAAAAGCCAAAATTTAGAGTAGAGGTATCTATTAAGTAGTTAGTATATAATCTGGAATTTCATAGTGCATTTTAAGACTATACTCTTGCAAGATATCTTGTAAAACTATGTATTTTTTTATATGTTTGTTACACCATGAATCACGAAATCAACGAATACTTTATAACAAAATGGAAGTCTCAATTTAAAAAGGGACTGTTGGAATACATTATTCTCCTATTGTTAAGATCGAAACCATGTTATGGTTACGAATTAATTAGTGAAATGAATCAGTTTACTTCCCTGGAAATTGCAGAGGGTACAATTTACCCACTTTTAAACCGACTCAAAAAAGAGAAGTTGGTTACTTCGGAATGGGCGGAAATGGATACTGGTATTCCAAGAAAATACTACAAACTTACCAATGAAGGTGCTTCACATTTGGAAGTAATGAGAGAGTATGTTGATTCTTTAAATCTATCTATTACAAGGATAAAGGAGAACGCGTAAAACTGTTAAATGCAATTAATTACCAGAGGAATGAGAGATTATATTTTATCCTTAGATCAGGGGACGTCAATTTCAAAAGCAATTTTATTTAATAAAAAAGGCGAAATAGTTGCGCAAGTTCAGAAGGAATATGAGCAATATTATCCTAAGCCAGGATGGATTGAGCAAGATGCCAAGGAAATTTGGTATTCGCAAGCATCAGTTGCTGAGGAGGTGTTGTCAAAAACTGGACTTACAGGAAAAGATATTGCGGGTATTGGGATTACCAATCAAAGAGAAACCACAATTATTTGGGATAGAGAAACGGGAGAACCAATTAACAATGCAATAGTTTGGCAGGATAGAAGAACGTCACACCTTTGTGATAAATTAAAGGAGCAAGGATATTCACAAAAGATCAAAGAAAAGACAGGACTGATTTTAGATGCCTTCTTTTCTGCAACTAAAATACAGTGGTTACTAAATAATATTGAAGGAGCCAGAGAAAAAGCAGAGCAGGGTAAGCTTGCATTTGGAACTGTAGATAGCTGGTTAATTTGGAAGTTGACCAAAGGAGAGCTTCACATTACAGATGTTTCGAATGCTAGTCGCACAATGCTTTACAATATCCATGATTTGTGTTGGGATAAGGAGTTGTTGGAATTACTTGATATTCCGGAATCAATTCTTCCAAAAGTTTGTTCATCTAGTGAAATTTATGGACATACCCGCAGATCGATGTTTGGTGAGGAGATTCCAATTTCCGGGATTTGTGGTGATCAGCAGGCCGCACTTTTTGGACAAGCGTGTTTCGAGAAAGGGATGGTGAAAAACACCTACAATACAGGATGTTTCATGTTGATGAATACAGGTGATGAGCCTGTAGAGTCAAAAAATGATTTGATTACGACAATAGCTTGGGGAATTGGAGATAAGCCTACCTATGCATTGGAAGGAAGTGTTTTTATTGGAGGAGCTGTTGTGCAATGGTTACGCGATAGCTTAAACCTAATACACTCCATTGAGGAAATTGAATTACTTGCACTAACGGAAAAAGATAATGGAGGAGTTTATATTGTTCCTTCTTTTACCGGACTAGGTGCACCTTACTGGGATCAATATGCAAGAGGCACCTTTTGGGGGTTAAATATGGGGACTAGTATTGGACATATTGCTCGTGCTTCATTAGAATGTATTGCTCATAGATCATCTGATGTTTTGAAAACCATGGAAGCCGATTCAGGTATAAAAGTGGAGCAATTAAGGGGTGGAGGATTAATGGCAAATGATACCTTGCTTCAATATCAAGCCGATTTTTTAGGTATACCAATTGTACGACCAGAAATTAAAGAAATTACTGCTGTTGGAGCTGCTTATTTGGCTGGTTTAGGTGTAGGATTTTGGAATAGTGTTGAGGAGATCCAAGATCATTGGAAACTGGAAAAAGAATATGAAGTGAAAATGGATGAAGAAATAGTGAAGCATCATAAAAAATATTGGGAGAAGGCAGTTAGCAGATCTCAAAACTGGATAGATGCGGATGAATAAAAATGAATAATTAAAAATAAAAAGGGTTATTTCAAATTTGAAATAACCCTTTTTATTTTTTTTAGGTATGTGTATGGATTTGTTATTTAAGCTATTATGACGATATGGTATTTTGGAATAGTTATAAATAGTATCTTTTTTAACTATGCACATTGCATTGCTAAGTATTTTATTTAGTTTTGTCGCATTCACTTAACGTTAAATTAACATACGAGTAACATAAAGTTAATACATAGAGTTAATACAAAGAGTTAGTGAACATTTTTTTTACTCCATATACATAGTTAAGCAATGTGCTTTGTATTAGGATTTATTTTTCAATGCTACTATGAAAGATGTCAGATTTGATGAAAAACTAGAGAATTGTTTATATACATTTTTTTTCAGAGATAATTGATTCGAATAAAAGGATATCAATAAAACAAGATGATGTTGTTAATAAAAGTATTTGGGATTTCTGGGAGTGCGAGTTGTAAATAACATTCTTACAAAAGTTAAAAATATTCAAAATTACAATAACCATAAATTTATTTTAAAATGATTGGATTTTTAAAGCCGGCTGCTCATAAAGAGATGCTGCCTGAGAACAAAATTGACCCAGTTTACAAACGATTGCGTCTGCAAGTGTTTTTAGGGATATTCTTAGGTTATGCAGGTTATTACCTAGTTAGAAAGGTATTCTCATTAGCAATGCCAGATTTAGTGAATTTAGGATATTCTAAAACAGAGTTAGGATTCGCATTATCAGGAGTATCTATTGCATATGGATTGAGTAAGTTCATAATGGGAAATGTTTCGGACAGAAGTAATGCTCGTCGGTTCTTAACTCTTGGGTTGGTATTGTCAGCAATTACAATGATTGCTATGGGGATACTACCAGTTGCAACATCATCAATAGCCATAATGTTTGTTCTGTTATTGTTGAACGGATGGTTTCAGGGAATGGGATGGCCTCCTTGCGGTCGCGTAATGGTGCATTGGTTTTCTATTCGAGAGCGAGGAACAAAAATGTCTGTTTGGAATGTAGCCCATAATGTTGGTGGAGGTATTATCGGTCCTTTGGCAATTTTAGGTGTAGCAATTTTTGTTGACTGGCAGGCCAAATTGTATTTTCCCGGTCTGGTAGCATTGCTTGTGGCATTTATAGCTTGGTTATTAATAAGAGATACACCTCAATCATGTGGTTTACCAAATATCGAGAAATATAAAGACGATTATCCTGATTCATATTCAGAAAAGTTTGAAGAAGAAATGTCTGCAAAGCAAATTTTTCTAGAATATATTCTTAAGAACAGACTTTTGTGGATGATTGCAATAGCCAATGCTTTCGTTTACCTGGTACGCTACGGTGTTTTAGATTGGGCTCCATTATACCTTGAAGAGGCTAAAGGCTTCTCTATTGAAGAAACTGGTTGGGCATATTTTGCTTATGAATGGGCGGGTATACCTGGAACTCTTTTGTGTGGATATTTAAGTGATAGTGTATTTAAGGGAAAACGTGCTCCTGTAAGTATTATTTATATGGTACTTGTAACTATCTCAGTATTCATGTACTGGACTAGCGACTCTATTGTTGCAAATTCAATTGCATTAGTATGTATTGGTTTCTTAATCTATGGCCCAGTAATGCTTATTGGTGTTCATGCTCTTGATTTGGTTCCTAAAAAAGCTGCTGGTACAGCTGCTGGTTTAACTGGCTTGTTTGGATATATGGGAGGTGCTCTTTTTGCCAATATTGCAATGGGTGCGGTTGTTGACAAATGGAGTTGGACAGGTGGTTTTATTGTTCTATTGGGAGCATGTGTTTTATCAATTCTATTTATCGCGATTTCCTGGTTGCAAGAATTAAGAGGACACAACGGAATACATCATTAAAAATTGGAAGTAAAGATTTAATCATAAATAGAAATTAACCTTCAAAATTTAAATAATATGGAAAAATTTAATCTTAAGAACCTATTGTTAGGTGCGATGGCCTTATGTAGTGTAGGTTTAGTAGGGTGTGAAGATGATACACCAGATTATAATGAATTTAATTATTATCAAACGTATCCATTAAAGGAGTTAAGTGCTGAAGCTAAAGTAGTAAGAGATTACGTTAAGAAAGATATTGTAATTGCACATAGAGGTTCAACTTTTTGGGCTCCTGAAGAGACAGAAGCAGCTTTCCGTTGGGCTAGAAATATGGGGGCTGACTATCTTGAAATTGACTTACAAAGAACAAAAGATGGTGTATTGTTGGCTCTTCATGACAATAACTTAAGAAGAACATCCAATATTGAGAGTGTTTTCCCTGGTAAAGAAGATTATCCAGTAAGCTACTTTACTTTGGCTGAGTTGAGAAAACTTGATGCAGGTGCTTGGTTTAATGTTGATGTGCCTGAAAATGCAAGAGAATCATTTGTAGGTGAGAAAATCTCAACCCTTGAAGAAGTAATAAAAATTGCAGAAGGATACAGAATCAAAAGAGATGTGAATGGAGAGCCTGTAAAAGATATGACCAGACTTACAGAAGCTGGAGAGTGGGCAGGATATTACGAATTTGAAGTTGATCCACAAGATAATGGTAACCGTCCAGGAGTATATGCTGAGACTAAAGAGCCTTACTTATTTTCAGGTATGGAAGCTGATTTGGCAAAATTCTTAACTGCAGAAGGATGGAATGTAACTGCTTCTCCAAAAACAATTCCTACAACACCAGGAAAAGTTGACGTAGCGAACACAAATGGACGATTCATTTTACAGTCTTTTTCAAGACAATCAATTGTTAATCTTGAAAGAGAATTACCAGGAGTACCAAAATGTATGTTATTATGGGAAGATGAAAGTGCTTCATATGTGAGACCATCTAATACAATTGAGTCTTTGGCTGAATTTATCAACTTTTCGGTAGAATACAATTGTCATATTGCTGGTCCTTCAATCGAAGGTAAGCCTAATGGATACCCAGATCTTACTGAACCTTGGATGTGTGAAATGTATCACAGAGCAGGTATGCTTATTCATGCATACTCATTCGATACTGAAGATCAGTTAAGAAAATATAATGGAGATTACTTCTACGGTGGTGTTTCACGTTTCGAAGATCCAAATAGAACTGTACAAGGAAACTTTAATTACGATGTAAATTCAAATATGTTTATCGATGGTGGATTTACTAACCTAACAGACCTTTCTATGAATTACCAGAAACGTGAAGTAATTGGTACTGCTCAAGAGGTACTAGACGCTTTAGGATACTAATCAATTTCTATTTACAAATTATTAAGCAAAAGTAATATGTTTAAAAAATTATATATAGCTGCCTTATTAACGGGAGTGTTAGCTTCAGGAGCAAATGCTCAGGAAAATAAAATCTCTGTAGAAAATCCGAATGGAGGAATTAAATTGACTTCTGCGGATAAAGAATACCAAGTAAGTATTAATGGTAGAATTTACATGGATGGTGTTCACTATTTTGATGATGTTACTGATTTAAGTTCTGATGTGTCAATTAATGATATTCGATTTGGAACAAGTGTAAGATGGGGAAAATGGAGTGCTAAGGTTAATGTTGGTTTTGGTAATGATGAGGTGAAAATTAAAGATGCATTTTTAAGATATCACCACAAGAAGAACAGTACTTTTACTGTGGGTAATTTCTTTGAACCATTTGGAATTGAAGCTGCCGAATCAAGTAAAAATCTAAGATTTATTGGTGCTTCTAATACAACTCAAGCAATGGGTATTGGTCGTGGAGTTGGTTTGGGATATACTTATTATACTCAAAAATTCTATGGAGCAACTGGTATTTTTGCAGGTACAGTTGACAATAACAGTAAAGGTGATCAAGGGTTTTCAACAACTTCTAAAGTTGCCTATACTCCAATTCAAAACGATGATTTCGTATTCCAGGTAGGTGGGTCTTTTACCTACAGAAAACCTGAAGCTAATGGCTTTAGCGAAAGCTTCAACGATGATGATTACAACCGTGTAGTTGAATTTGCAGCTGGTCCTGAGCACAAGTTTTTAAATGCTACAATGAATGGAGCACAGTCAGATATGAGATTTAATTTCCAGACTTTAGCATTGAATGGTCCTTTTATGTTGCAGGCTGAATATACTCAAGCAAAAGTAACTCGTGATGATGATTATGTGTCAAGATTAATGAAAGATGGTCCTTTATACTACGTTACTTATGCATGGCCAGTAAAACCTCAGGATTATCCTGATTGGTATGGTGAGCTTCGTGATATCGAAACTAAGGCTTACTATGTGCAAGCTGGATTCTTATTGGGAGATAACTACAAGTATAATTCTTCAACTGCATACATTAAAAGACCTAAAGCAGGAGCTTTCGAATTCCTTGTACGTTACGATCACACAGATTTGAATGATGTTGATGGTACTTATTTTAACGGAGCTTATGGTCCTGCAGATTTAAATGCTGCTTTAGGTGGAGCTGGTAACATGAGTATTCAGGGTGGAAAAGCTGATACTTATAGTCTAGCTGTAAACTACTACTTAAGTTCTAATGTAATGTTCCGCTTGAATTATGACTATATGGATGTTGATAATCAGAAACACCCATTAGATAAAAACATTGGAGTTCTTAAAGGAAGAATTCAGGTTAATTTTTAAAAAATTGCTTTTATATATGAGAAGCTTGCTTAAAGCTAAGCAAGTTTTTCGTTATCAAATTTAAATTTAAAGGCAATATCAGACCTGTCTGAATTGATTTTATTAAAGGGAAAGAGACCATTTCTAAGTGAAATAGGTCTCTTTTTTTATTTTTTCATACTTGTAGTTTAAAAAAATAAAACGCTCCTTTATCAGTAAATATGGTGTTTGTGAGATGGTTTTGTATTTTAGACTAAATTAAAACAGACTATTTCTTTGCAAAGCACCTTGTATAACTAAGTATTTTATTTAGCTTTGTAAGTGTCAAGTTCGAATAGGAAGATCCTTTTTTAAACTTGTTTATATAGAATAGGAAGAATACTTCCGTTTTTTTTGACAAGAACACATAGTAAGACAATGTACTATGTATTCGGATTTATATTTTAATACTACTATGTAAGAAGTAAGATTTGATATGAAAATGGGGAATCGCCTTTATTCTTTTTTCTTAGATATTTTGTCTGGACAAAAAGAACAGGTTACTCAAGATGAAGAAGAAGCGAAAGGAAGTATTTGGGAATATTGGGAAAAGGAATTGTAGAAGAATCAATAGGTTGTACAGTCATGGATAGAGGAAAGATGTTAAGAGAGGTAAAGAGTGCAAATCAGAAATGGGATGTGATCATTGTTGGTGGAGGAGCATCTGGTTTGGGTGCAGCCATTGAGTCTTCGACACGTGGTTACAAAACCTTACTTCTTGAGCAAGATGATTTCGCTAAAGGTACTTCAAGCAGAAGTACAAAGTTGGTTCATGGTGGCGTAAGATATCTTGCTCAAGGAAATATTTCTTTGGTTCTTGAAGCTTTACGTGAGAGAGGATTGTTAAAGAAAAATGCTCCTCACTTGGTGAAAGATCAATCTTTTATCATTCCAAATTATACATGGTGGGGAACTCCATATTATACTTTAGGCTTAACACTCTATGATTTAATGGCTGGAAAGTTAGGTTATGGAAGATCTTTACCATTTTCAAAGAGGAGAACGCTTAAACACATACCAACTCTTAAAAGTGAAAAGCTTAGTGGTGGAGTAGTTTATCATGATGGACAGTTTGATGATTCCAGATTGGCAATAAACATGTGTCAAACATTCGTAGAGAATGGAGGTGTAGCCATTAACTATATGAAAGTTACCGGAGTGGTGAAAAACAATGGTAAAATCACAGCAGTAAAGGCTACAGACCTGGAAAGTAATGAGACTTACACGATAGAAGGGAAGGCTATATTAAATGCCACAGGAGTGTTTGTTGATGAAATTATCAAAATGGACGAACCCAAAGCGAAAGATATCGTAAAGGTGAGTCAAGGTGTTCACTTGGTATTGGATAAGGAATTTGTTCCAGGCGATTATGCTGTGATGATTCCAAAAACAAGTGACGGGCGTGTATTATTTGCAGTACCATGGCACAACAAAGTAGTGGTTGGTACAACTGATGTGCACAAGGATAAAGCAGAATTGGAACCGAAGGCGTTGGAAGAGGAAGTTGATTTTATATTGGAAACTGCAGGCAGATTCCTGGAAAAACCACCTAAAAGATCAGATGTAAGAAGTGTATTTGCTGGCTTGAGACCATTGGCTGCTCCAACCCAAGAAGGGGCAAAAACCAAAGAGATTTCAAGAGGACATAAGATTGTTGTGTCTGAATCAGGTATGGTGACTTTAACTGGTGGAAAATGGACAACTTATCGCCAAATGGCTGAAGATGTAATGAATACTGTTGCTAAAACAGCCGGTTTAGAACAGAAAAAATCAGTAACAAGAAACTTACGAATTCACGGGTATAAAGAAAATCCAGATTTAAGCAATCCGATGTATTTCTATGGTTCGGATGAGGAGAAAATTTTGGATTTGGCAAAACAAGAAGATGGCCTAAATGAATATTTAAGCAAAGAGCTTAAAGTATTGAACGCACAAGTTGTTTGGGCGGCAAGGTATGAAATGGCCAGAACGGTAGAAGATGTCTTATCTCGCAGAACTCGTACTTTACTTCTGGATGCAAAAGAAAGTGTTAGAATGGCTCCAAAAGTTGCGGAGTTAATGGCAAAAGAACTTGGATACGATAAACAATGGGAAGATGATCAGATAAAGAAATTTAATGATTTGGCAGCCCAGTACATATTGAAATAAAAAAATGTAGGACAAATTGAGCAAGGTTTTTATTAAAGGTAGTTCTTAGTCTGTTATTTATAACTACTGATTTTATTAATTGTTACAATATTATTAATCAATTTGTTAGTTTTGGCACGATATTGCCTTGCTCTTAGAGTCCTACGTTTCTTTTAAATGTGATGTGTTACACATTACCTTAAAACCCTAATCAAATCTATATAACCATGGATTTGTGCATTTAATCCGAAGGATTAAAAATTTTTATCATGAAATTGCAATCGTTTACAATTTGTAAATCATTGGAATTGAGTACTCGGAAAAGCACTAATTTTTATAACACAATAACCCAAATTAATTGAATTATGGAAGACAAGTTTATTTTAGCTTTAGACCAAGGAACTACAAGTTCGAGAGCAATCGTTTTCAACAAAAAAGGTGAGATGGTGAGCGTGGCACAGAAGGAATTTACCCAAATATTCCCTCAGCCAGGATGGGTAGAGCATGATGCGAACGAGATTTGGTCTACACAAGCAGGTGTAGCAGCTGAAGCAATTACCCAGGCTGGAGCTAACGGTAAAAACATCGCGGGGATTGGTATCACTAACCAGAGAGAGACAACAGTTGTTTGGGACCGCGAAACCAGTGAACCAATTTACAACGCAATCGTTTGGCAAGATCGTCGTACATCTAAATACTGCGATGAATTAAAAGCTCAAGGTCATGCCGATATGATTCAGGATAAGACTGGTTTGATTATCGATTCTTACTTCTCGGGAACTAAAGTAAAGTGGATTCTTGATAATGTTGAAGGTGCTCGCGAAAAAGCAGAAGCAGGTAAATTGGCATTTGGTACTATCGATAGCTGGTTAATCTGGAAATTGACTCAAGGAAAAGTACACGTAACAGATGTTACCAACGCAAGTAGAACCTTACTTTACAACATCAAAACTTTGGAGTGGGATAAGGACATGTTGGAACTTCTTGACATTCCTGCCAGCATTCTTCCTGAAGTTAAATCTTCTTCAGAAGTATACGGACACACAGTAACTACTCTTTTCGCACACGAGGTACCTATTGCGGGTATTGCAGGTGACCAGCAAGCTGCTACTTTCGGACAGATGTGTATCAAGCCAGGATCGGTGAAGAATACATACGGAACAGGATGTTTCATGCTTTGCAATACCGGAACCACTCCAGTAAAATCAAACAACAACTTATTGACTACCATTGGATGGCAAATTAATGGTGAAACTACTTACTGTTTGGAAGGAAGTATTTTCATGGGAGGAGCTATCGTACAATGGTTACGCGATGGATTAGGAATTATCAAGTCGTCTCCAGAGGTGGAAGAATTAGCTGGTTCGGTAGAAGATAATGGTGGTGTATTTCTTGTTCCTGCTCTTACAGGTTTAGGAGCTCCTCATTGGGATCAGTACGCCAGAGGTACAATTGTTGGATTAACAAGAGGATCTACTTCGGCTCACATCGCAAGAGCTGCTTTAGAAGGTATCGCTTTCCAAACCAGAGATGTATTGAAAGCTATGGAAGCTGATGCTGGAATCGAAATTAACGAATTACGTGTTGATGGAGGTGCTGCAATTAACAACTTATTAATGCAATTCCAGTCGGATGTATTAGATGCACCAGTTTACCGTCCAAAAACTCTAGAAACTACTGCACTTGGTGCTGCATATTTGGCAGGTTTAGCAGTTGGATATTGGGATAGTGTTGATGAAATTAAAAGCCAGTGGGCAATGGATCGAAAGTTCGAGCCAGAAATGCCTAAGAGCAAGTCTGAAAAATTGATTCAAGGTTGGGATAAAGCCCTTGGTCGTTCGAAAGATTGGGATACAGAAGCTTAATTTTCAACATCTAATAACCTGAGGTTGGTTGATAGGATTGATTTCAGGTTAAATATTTTTAAACCAATGCCGGAAGTGAGAAGAAGGAACTGAAGGAGAATGGATTCCGGCATTCTTTTATTAACAATTACTAAATAAACCATAAAGTCATGAATGAATTTATTGCAGAATTTATAGGAACAATGTTACTAATCCTTTTAGGTAATGGAGTAGTTGCAAATGTTGTATTGAATAATACCAAAGGAAATAATAGTGGTTGGATCGTAATCACAATGGGATGGGGATTAGCAGTATTTACTGCTGTAGCTGTTGCGGGTCCGATTTCCGGAGCACATATTAACCCCGCTGTAACAGTAGGTTTGGCTGTAGCAGGTATGTTTGCATGGTCAAAGGTAGGTCTTTTTATCGTTGCACAAATGGCAGGTGCGGCATTCGGAGCATTTCTTGTTTGGTTAATGTATCGCGATCATTTTAACTCAACTGAAGATGGTGGAGCGAAATTAGCATGTTTCTCTACTGGTCCTGCTATTCGTAACTTCGGTAGTAATGCTATCAGCGAAATTATTGGAACATTTGTATTGATGTTTGTGATCTTCTATTTGGCTGGGCCTTCTTTCGAAGCATCTGGTGTTGAGGGAGCTAAGGTTGGATTGGGTACTTTAGGTGCTTTGCCTGTTGCTCTTTTAGTAGTTGCTATTGGACTTTCTTTAGGTGGAACTACTGGTTATGCAATTAACCCTGCAAGAGATCTTGGTCCTAGAATCATGCATGCTATTCTTCCTATGAATAACAAAGGTGGTAGCGACTGGGGATATTCTTTGGTTCCGGTTATTGCACCAATCGTAGGAGCGGCAGTAGCAGCATTCTTATTCATGAGTTTGTAAGTCAGTTATCAGTGAAGACTTGGTTTCAAAGCCAGGTAAATGTGAAAAATTAGGATAATTGATACAATCTTGTAACACTCAGAATTAAATAACACTACTACATTTTTTAACCCTGTGGAGATCTTGACGATGAGACCTTCCGGATCTCTACAGCCCATAAAATATTAATCTAATGAAAAAATCAGTTTTAAAACTATCAGTATTATTTACTCTTATAATATTATTTGCGTCTAACCTGAACGTAAATGCACAAGGAAAAGTAACCGTTAGTCCATCGGTAACTACCCGCCATTACTGGAGAGGTATCATGGTAAGTAATACAGCCAATTTCGAAATGGATCTTGCATATACCAACAACAACTTTACTTTTGGAGCATGGGGTGGATATGGATTTGATAATACATACTCAGAGTTCGATTTTCATGTAGGATATAAGTTTAACGATCATTTTAACATTGCAGTTTGGGACTTATTTGCGAACCGCGATAGAGCTTCCATTGATGATTACAACTATCTTGATTTAGACAGAGCTACAACGAATCACTTGATTGATGCAAGTTTTAACTTCTATTTTACGGAGAAATTTCCTTTAAGTCTTTCGGTAAGTACTATGCTTTATGGTCGCGATTTAGATGAGAATGGCGACCAGAACTATTCAACTTACGTTGAGTTAGGATATCCGGTAACCATTGGTGGAGAAAAGATTTCCTTATTCGCAGGTTTAAATGCTTTCGAAGATCAGGTTTATGGCGAGAGTTTTGGTTTCGTAAATATCGGGGCTACAGCTACCAGAGAAATTAAAATTACAGAGAGTTTTTCTTTAAATGCATGGGCTAAAGTTGCTATTAACCCACAAGCAGAAACAGCAAACCTAATTTTAGGTATTGGCTTTTAATCATCAAGTTTGATTAAACCTTTGCATTAATTTCCATAAAAACTGAACATCTGGTTCAATTATTAGCGATTAAAATAAAACTCGCTCTTCGAAAGGAGAGCGAGTTTTTTCGTTGAAAATTTTAATTTATCGGACAGCTTGAAGCTTTTGATTAACCATTCGGATTTCAAAAAATTACTGTCCCAAATAGTTATGCCTGAATAGAATTCGGTTTTACCATTCAATCTCACGGTACTCAACCGATTCGCAATTGATATCATAGCCTGATGCTGCAGATGGAAGTTCGAATTTGTAGGCATAAACCCCAACTACATAGGTTGCACCTTCTTCAGTAGTGAAATCAGACCAGTTGTTAGTACCATCTGCAATTACTCTATGATTTGATGCTAGCAATCGATCTGAAACATAAATGATTTCTCCATCCATTTGGTTATGAATTTTAACTACATAAACATCTGTGTCCTCTACATCATCCCAGTCAATTTGTATAGAGTGTAATGTTTTATCGTAGTTAAACTCTGTAATTTTAACTGGTTCAAGTCTATCTTCCAGTAATTTGTCGCTAATGGTATAGGTTGCAAGATCTTCAGCGGTAATGTCAAACTGATAAATTCCATTCTCTACATCATCGGTTGTAAAATCAATTTCAGTAGGAACCGCTCTAAAAGCCATTTTATTATTGTATTGGCTTAAGTTTTTCTCAATATTACTATCCGTTGGACCTTCTACATCAACTTCGCTCATCGAGAAATTTGAATAGGTGTAAAATACCGGTGCATACACTGTGTCATCCCCACTTTTTTTAACTCTTACATACACATCACCAATTGCCTGTAAACTTGGTGTGTTGTCGAAATCATTACTGTCACATGCAACAATACTTACTGCTAAAATTAGCAATGCCCCTATGGTTTTTAAATTATTCATTTGTTTTAATTTTTTATCAGTAATACTGATTTTTCTGATTTAATAAATTGTTGAGACAAAACTCCCGGGTATGTCTCTTTAAAAGCTTTTACACTTGCATGATGAAGAAACATCAAAATGGTTGCTTTAATTTTTTCATTTTTAAAATTTGAGTATTCTATTTGCTTTAAATACAGTGGATTTTAAATGTCAGATAAAAAAGTTGTAATTTTAGCGCAACCTTATTGCACTTTACACAACTATTTAATGAATCAGGATCGCAAAAGACGTTAACCACTTTGGAAAACCGAGAATTAGAACAAATAGTAAAAGAATGCTCGAAAGGTAAATCTAAAGCGCAAGAATTGCTTTATCGGGCGTTTGCACCCAAAATGTTGGGTGTGTGTTTGAGGTATTCCAATGATTTAAGTGAAGCTGAGGATACTTTGCAAGATGGATTTATTAAAGTTTTTCAAAATATTAAATCTTATCAGTTTAAAGGATCTTTTGAAGGTTGGATTCGCAGAATAATGGTTAATACTGCTTTGGAAAAGTTCCGCAAATCGAAAAATATGCAAGTGGTTGATGAGGTTTGGGAATCCGATCCCGATTCGGAAGCTGAAGAATCAATTCAAAACTCGAACATTCCACTGGAAGTTCTTTTGCAGATGGTTCAGGGCTTGCCCGATAGGTATCAAATGGTGTTTAGTTTATATGTTTTAGATGGATACACCCACAACGAAATTTCCGAGGTAATGAATATTACCGTAGGGACTTCGAAATCGAACCTGGCTCGGGGAAGAGCAATTTTAAAGCAAAAAGTGAATGATTATTTAAGTGAAAAAGAGAACAAGCTGAAAATATGCTAGACGAGAACAAACATATCGATAGTTTATTTGCCGATGGATTAAAAGGAATGAGCGTTGAACCAAATCCTGAAGTCTGGAATGCAATTGGTGAGAAGATGGCAGCTGCTCGAAGAAAAAGGAGAGGAGTAATCCTTTTTATTTCTGCTGCTTTGGCAGCTTCTGTTCTGTTGTTTTTCGGAATTGCAAATCGTGACTTGTTTATTTCTGAACCTGGGGGTTTTCCTATAGAGCAATTGAGTGATAATACTTCATCATCAAATTCATTAAATCAACCAGAAGTATCAGGTGAAATCAGTGAAAAGAATGAGGCAAAGGGTGAAGAGAAAGGAAATGGTGTATTTATTGCTGAAAACGCATCGAATTTTGCAAAGCATATCGTTCAACCAGAATTATCAAGTAAAGAGAACCAGTTTGAGAAAGAATCCTTATTAAATAGCATTCCTTTAGGAATTAAACAATTGCTCAATGCTTCTAACCAAATTCCTGAGAGTTTGCAATATCAGAATGCTAAAAAAACGGAAGCCATACAATTAAGTGCAGAAGACTTGATTGTTATGAATAACCTTTTGGCAATGGAGCAATCCAAGAAGGATGAATTAAGAAAGAATCGCTGGGCCATTATTGGACAAATTTCTTCGGCTTACTCTAACGAAGAATCAGCTACAAGTGCAAATAGCGGGATTGTTAGTTTTGGTGGAGGAGTTAAAGTGAACTATGCTTTAGGTGAGAAGCTGGCTTTACAAACTGGTTTCATGTACAATCGTGTTGGTCAGGATATGGGAGATTCCAGAATGGACATGGCATTTGCAGATCCAATTGCAGAAGGAGAAGCGAATGAAATTAGCAGACAGGAGAGAAGCTTTCTGCCATCGCAAACATCTGCCGGGAAAATTAATTATACAGGCGGAAGTGTGGAGGATAGAACCAATGCTGAATATTTGGCAGCTTCTACTTATAGCTCATCGGATGATTTGATGCAAAGCTTCGAAACCATAGAGGTGCCAATTTTGTTACGATACAATTTAACACAAAAGAGGTTGGGCGTTTATTTAAGTGGAGGTTTCGGTGCCAATTGGATTATTGAGAATGGTGTTTATCGCACTTCAGGATCCAAACAAAAAATTGGTGAAATTGAGAATTTAAGAACTACCAATTTCAGCTCCTTATTTGGTTTGGGATTCGAGTATCAGCTAAGTCCTAAAGTTAGAATTGGTCTTGAACCTAGCTTTAAATATTATCTGAACTCAATTAATAGGAGTAGTCAATTTGATTACAAACCATACTCAATTGGTGTACAAACAGGGATTCGCTATAATTTTTAGGTACATTTAATGGAATCTTTCATCTTGTAGTGCTTCTTACAAAACAATCATGCCTTAAAAACTCCATATTATTATTTAGGGTTGAATTGCCATTATCTCGATTTAGTGTCTCAGGTAGAAGCTTAGGTAAGTATATCGAATAGGATCATAAATGTACTTTAGGAGGTTGGGTAAGTGTCTTGAGTAGGTTCACCAACCTAGTTTAGATGGTTGGGTAAGTGTCTTGAGTAGGTTCACCAACCTAGTTTAGATGGTTGGGTAAGTGTCTTGAGTAGGTTCACCAACCTAGTTTAGGAGGTTGGGTAAGTGTCTTGAGTAGGTTCACTAACCTAGTTTAGGAGGTTGGGTAAGTGCCTTGAGTAGGTCTACCAACCTATTTTAGGAGGTTGGATAAGTGCCTTGAGGAGGTCTACCTACCTATTTTACCTGGTTGGGTAACCAGGTAGATACTGTTAAGTTAAAATCCTGAATGTCAGTAAATATGTGGGATTTTCGAATAATGCGGTGTTAAAATAAAAACAGGACCTCTATGAAGTCCTGTTTTCATTAATTTAAATTTTCTTTCAATTGTCGCATGTACGTTTGATTGTATTTCTATTTCAATAATTCCTCAATCTTCTTCACCAATTCGTTCAATTTTTCATTGCTGTAACCAACCGAGGAGTACACTACTTTCCCGTTTTGATCGACCAAAAAGTTACGAGGAATCAAGTTGGTGGCATAAAGCTTAAATATTTCTTCTTTTGGATCTAATCCGGCATTGAACTCCACACCTCTGCTTTTTAGTTTATCCATTTTTTTACGAACTACATCAGGTTCTTCTCCACGAGAAATAGCAAGCAATACAAAATCCTTGTCAGCAAATGGTTCGATAATTCTTTCTGGAAATTCATAAAGTTCTTTCATGCACGGAGCACACCAGGTTGCCCAAAAGTTGATCAATACTACCTTTCCTTTAAGATCTGATAACTTAAGCTTTGATCCATCAAGCATTTCGAGGGTGAAATCTTTGGCCATATCGCCGCTATTTACCAAGGTAGATTCTTTTATTTTTTTGGCACGCTCTTCGGCATTTTTGCGCATCATTTCTGCAGCCTCTTCAGGCGTTATTGTTTTGGTGGCTTTGGTGTTTTTGATTTCCTCCTCGGTTTTCATAACCAAAACAACAATCTGGTTATCTTCTAATGTTTTACCAAACTTTTTTACGAGAGCTTCTTTTTCTTCACCCGATATGCTCATTTTCATTTCCTTAATGTGATTAGGATTTAGTTTTTTCAAAAAGTCCGGGCTTACGATCTCATTATCTACGATATAAATGGTTTCAGGCTTGATTACTTTTTTCTGTTGGGCAAAAGTTCCAAACACAGTTAGAAAAGAAAGGATTAGTAGGACTGTAATTTTAAATTTCATTTTTGGATTTTTAAAGGTTCATTATTGGGGTGTTATGTCTTCTGGTTCTATAAAAAAAATAGAAGCCTATCAAATATAGAAATTTTTACTGTTAATTAAATTAAAACAGCTAAGAGTTTCTCATTTGTTACATAAAAAAAGAACCATCCAAATTTGGATGGTTCTTGTAAAGATTATTATTTGACTATTTATGATTCGAAGGAGTTATATTTTGATTCATCCTAAAAAGATTATCAGGATCCCATTTGTTTTTACACTCCGTTAATCGATACCAAATAGGGGCGGTATAGGCATCTTTAACCCTGTCGGCCCCTTCGGTACTTATAAAATTAACGTAAACTCCTTTGGCAAAAGCTTCGGTTGCTTTGTGAAAATCATTAACCCATTGTAAGCACTTTTCATCATCACTGCTATCTCTCCAGCGGGTATGAATATTAAGAAGGAAAGGAGTTTTTCGATGAGGGAATGCTGTAGCAGCAGGATCTATTCTACTTGGCGCACCTTCCATATGTGGAATAAACATTTCACATTCCGTTGTAGGGAATTTTAATGCATATTCTATTATGGCATCGATAAAACCATCAGAAAGGTCGGTAATGTGGTGCGATTTCCAATAGTTGCGGGCGCCATGAGCGTTTAGCTCATCGAATGCCGTTTGCCAGCCAGCCCACGGGTGCATTCCCGAGCCATCACCAATGGTTTCGGTACAATCACGTACGTTTTGAATGATTTTTTGTCCTTCATCAGGATCTCCCAACCAAACAAAAGGTAGTAGTAAAACCAGTTTGCCATGATATTTTTCAGGAATGAATGGAAGAGGAGGAGCGTGTCTCACAACCATATTAATGGTCATTTCGTCGGGTAATGTTCGCACAAATTCGCGATGGAATTGCATGTACTCCTTCATGTTATCAAAACTTTTTACAATGGGTCCTGAAAGGACTTCTGTGCCTATTTTAGCTGCCTTAAATACAAAAGAACTTATCACACCAAAGTTTCCACCTCCACCTCGAATGGCCCAAAATAAGTCAGGATTTTCGGATGCACTGGCAGTCACAATTTTGCCTTTGGCAGTTATTACCTCAGCAGAAATTAAATTATCAATGGAAAAGCCATGTTTTCTGCTAATCCATCCAAAGCCACCCCCAAGAGTAAGACCACCTACACCAGTATGAGAGATCATACCTGAGGAAACAGCCAGACCATACTTCTGAGTTGCGGCATCTATAGTTGAAAGCAAACAGCCAGCTTCAGCTTTAACAATTGCATTTTCTGCATCAACATCTACTTTTTGCATAAGCGAGAGATCTATCATCAGACCATCATCACATGAACCTGTTCCTGCAGAATTGTGCCCACCACTTTTAACGGCTATCAATAAATTGTTGTCACGACCAAAATTTACTGCATGAGCGATGTCTTTTTTATTGCGACACCTGATAATTATTGCTGGCTTTTTATCGAACATTGCGTTCCATAATTGCCTGGATTCTTCGTATTTGTCATTGCCAGGAATTAAAACTTCTCCCTTTATGGCATTTTGTAATTCCGTTTTTTGACTCTCACTAATTTTCATGGCTTAACTATTGTTTGGTGAATAAATACACATTACTAAATACAAATGAAAAGTCACTTGTAAGTGGATTTAAGAATTACTGATATTAAGGTTAATTTATGCACAGAAAGTGAGCATAAATTATGGGGCAGTTTTGCTAGAATAGAAAAACCAATTTACGATTATATCATGTGAATGTCCAGAGATTAAATGGAAAATAGTTTTGTAATTGCTTCAAGTTTAAGTTATATAAACATTGATGAGATAGCAGTATCGGTGTAGTTTAATAAATTGTAAACAAAAATAATTGAGGAGTGTTTGTCTTTTTGTTAAAATAGACATTAGGATAGAATTTAATGTAAGTTGTTGGCGCATGAAGCAAATTCCGGATATCACATCCGGATTTCTATATCATCAGAAAATCTAAACTTAGTTACTTTTAGGAAAGGAGTTTAATTGCTGGATAGCAAGTTATTATTAAGAAAAAATAGAAGGGTGAACTATGGAGAGGATGCTAGATAATATTGAACATCCTCTCTGAGTTAATATTTGGTTTTATGCCATTTCAAGCCAGGAACTTCCGTCCTGATAATCCTCAATACTTGATACTCCTTTGTTGATTTGAAAGGAGTTAATCAAATTGCTGATATCATGCTGTAAAGAGTTGATGCAGTTGCTTATCAAATCTTTTCTAAAACCTTTTTCTTCCAGATTTAGAACAAAACCAGCGGATACAATTCTGCTTAAAGCTTTTCCCAAATCAACTTGTTTGCGCTGTGGAAGGTTAAAATCAATTGAAAAGTTAATTTCCTTCTTGAAATATTCGGATGCTTTTTCTGTTAGATTAAAATCTTTCAGAAATTGGAACAGATTGCTCTCTTTTTTCTTCTTCATCATCTTCAGAATCATATCCGAAATTTGAGTGTAAAGCATTTCATTTGCCCCTTCGAATATTTGGAATGGACGACTATCAACAATTCCTCTTCCTCCAATATGACTTAATCGGTAACCTTTCGCTCCAGATAATTGCACCAATGTTTGAGCTGATTCTTGCATTAAATCTGTAACCACGGTTTTTATGCTATTGGCCTCAACACCATCGCTAGCCAAATTGTTTTCCAATCCACTTTTATCGCTACTTCTTACGCAAAGAGCAGAGCATATGGTGTAAGCACTTTGTATTTTCGAAATTTGATGTTGTACCTGATCAAAAGAAAATAAACTTTTTCCACCAACAATTCTGGTTTTACATTGATCAATTGCTTCATCCATTAGTCTTTTGATAAAGCCCAATCCCATGCCTGGGAATTGCATTCTACTTCGATGCAAAATGTCAAGCATCATTTTAACCCCAGTACTCTCGGGCGTTAATTTATATTCCTTTGGAATTTGAATATCAAGTTTGTTGGTTCCGTAAGGAATCATGTATAATCCCAGGTTGTCGAAATATTCTTCGACCACAACCTGTTGGTTTTTTTGAGTTACATCGCAAATAAAAAAATCGATATCACGATCCAATTTACCCTGCTCATGTTTCTGCCTTGATGTGATCAGCCAAAAATCTGCTAATCCGGTTAAACCTTGCCAATGCTTAGTCCCTTTAATGTGATATAGGTCATCTTTTTGGGTATAATGAGTTTGCATGTTTAATGCATCGCTACCAAAATCAGGTTCGGTAATCATTAAGCCACCCATTTGCTGTTTTTCCAAAAAGCGCTTAAAGATACCTCCCTTTACCGTGTTGTTGGCATATTTGGCTACAGGCTCAAGAAATAGTGCGATATTAATACCTAATGTTAATGCCAATGGTAATGATTCATAGGCTGCAGAAGAGAGTATGCCCAAGCATTCCTTCACTTTAGCACCTCTTCCTCCATAGTTTTCTGGAATGGCAACCGATAAAGGAGCACTGGCCATTATCTCACGCATTACCAATGGTGGAAAACCTCTATTCAAGCTGAATTTATTAATGTCATCTCGTTCGTAAAATACTGATTTAAGCGTTTGTTCAAACTCTTTCAGGTACTCAGAAAAATTCTTAATCATCTTATTCAATCTTCTTTTTATGGGTCTAATTTAATTTAGACGTGATAAAAATAGCTTTTAAATAAGACAAATGAGTCTTTATTTGTGTTTTATTCCTTATTTAGAATGTGATTTATTAACAGTATGAGAGATATTATCACACAAAAAAGCCGCTGAATATTCAGCGGCTTTACTTTTATCTTTATAGCTATAGTTTATTCTGCACATTCTTCCATTAAAGCTTTAACGGCAGCTTCCAGCTGTTCGTCTTCACCTTTGGTAATGGTTTCAGGCATGTTTTTAACCTGAATTTCAGGAACAGTTTGATTGTTTTCCAACCATTCGCCTGCTTTGTTTTTTGCACTTACAGGAATCGATCCCCAAAGTACGCGATCATTTTGAAGCATTTCCCAACCAGCAAAACTACAAGTTCCCGGAACTGGCATACCAATAAGTTTACCAATGCCAAGGTCTTGGTAAGCACATGAGAAACAGTGACCATCACTATAGTTTGATTCATTGATCATCGCTACAGAAGGCTTGGTCCAACGGTAACCAGGCTCGTAACCAACTGTACGATCTTCAATAGCATATTCCATAAAAGTTTCACCCGTTAGGAACATGGTAATGTCACCAACCAAGTCACCACCACCGTTAAAACGCGTATCGATAATGATACCATCACGATCATAGTATTTACCCATTACTTTTTCGTAAGTGTTACGGTAAGCACCATCGTTCATTCCTGGTATGTGAACATAGGCTAGTTTACCATTACTCAAACGGTCAACTTCCTCTTCATTCTTTTTCACCCAACGCTTGTAAATCAAGTCAGACTCAGTACTTAATGAAACAGGTTTTACAGTAATGTCCTGGTATTTTTTGGTAGAAGGATCAAAAATGTGAAGTGCAGTAAATCTACCAGCTTTGCGATTTAAGAATTTTGCAAAATCAACACCTTTATCAATTTTGATTCCATCAATCTGCTCGATAATCATACCCGGTTTTACATTGAATTTTTTCTTATCCAATGGACCATCTTTCATGATTTCAGTAATCTTGATACCATCTCCTTTGTGTTTGTAATCGATAAAGATTCCCAAAGAAGCGGTTTTGTCACCATTACGTATGCCACCATAGTAACGAGCACCAGAATGGGAAACATTTAATTCACCTAACATTTCTGAAAGCAATTGCGCAAATTCGAAATCATTACTGATTGATTTCAGTTTTGGCTCGTAATTGTCTCTCAACTCATCCCAAGGAGCTCCGTGATAATCCGAAATGTAGAACATGCCTTTGTTTCGAGCATAAACATGATCAAACATCTGCTGACGTTCTGCAGCAACATCCAAAATCATTTCGCTATTCACAGAAATTGCTTTTGTAGATTTTCCTGCCAAGTCAACTTTCGACATTGTTCCTCCTGATAATAAGAACAACTTTTTCATCTCTTTATCCCAAAGCAAACTTCCACCTCTGGATCCGATAGGAATTAATTTCTTGGTTTCTTTTGTACGTAGTTTGGTACTCCAAATGCTATATTCTTTATCGAATTTTGCAATGTAATATAAAGTCTCACCATCTTTAGAAAGAATAGCATCGCTTAATTTAGAAGAGTGAATGGTCAATCTTTTCTTGCGATCTTTCATACCATCCCAGTCGAAAGTTAACAGACTATCTTTTTTAGTTTCTTCCTTTTTGTCTTTGTCCTTTTTCGACTTTTTCTTGTCTTTCTTTTCTTCTTCTTTTTTAGCTTTTTCTTTCTCTTCTTTTTCCTTCTTTTCAATTTCTTTAAGAAGAGCATAGTCATCTTTACTCATGTTGAAACGATCCCATGCATCTTTTGTGAAGAACATGGTATATACATCCATCTGACGAGAACCGCTGTTTGCATACGAACGTAACCCGTGACGATCGCTAAACCACAACATTTGCTTTCCTTTGTTCACCCATTTGGCATAGCTATCGCCATAACCACTTTCGGTAAGGTTAATCATTTTCTGTTTGCCATCAGCCGAAATGATTACAACTTCGCCATTTGCCAATACAGGAGAGTAATCAACCAATAACCATTTGCTATCAGGACTCCAGGTAAAATACTGATCTCCTTCACCCATATAAAACAATTGATCGCCATTCATTATGGTGCGGATCTTTTTGCTTTTGATATTGAAAACCTTCAAAGAACTTCTGTTTTCAATAAAAGCAATTTCTTTTCCGTCAGGAGAGTATTCAGGCTCATAATTATTGTTGTCATTAACAATTACAGGCTCCTCTTTTATTAAAGTTGAAGCATAGAAATAAGGTTCAGTATCGCTTACTTTTTTACTTGCGTAGATTCCCCATTTCGCATTACGTTCACTTGCATAAAGAATGCTTTTTCCGTCAGGCGAGAAGCTTACAAATCTTTCCTGAGCAGGAGTAGTTGTAATTCTTTTGGTCATTTTACCTTCAACCGAAGAAACAAAAACTTCACCTCTAACAATATAGGCAACTTCTTTTCCGTCAGGCGAAATGGCCATTTCTTTTACATTTCCACGAACCGAAATAATTTGCTCGTTATTGGCTTTGTCTTCAGTACGAACATTAACCTTTACTTTTTCTTGTTTGTTATCGGTCATGGTGAACAATTCACCATTGTGGGTATAGCAAAGGGTTCCGTTGTTTGCCATGCTTAGGTAACGAACAGGATGCATTTTGAATGTTGTAATCTGCGTGTTTTTATCAGGTGTTGCAAGATCCATTTTGTGCACATTAAAACATCCACTTTCTTCGCTTAGGTAGTAAATGCTTTTTTCATCAGTACTGTAAACAGGATTTCTGTCTTCACCATTAAATGTACTGATCATTTTGTGTTTGTCAGTTGCAACATCATAAGTCCAGATATCTCTGGTAACCGATGAAACATGGTGCTTACGAAATTCATCTTCGCCACCTTTTACATCATGATAAATCATCTGTTTTCCATCTTTGCTGATTTTTACATCCTCAGCAGGAATTGTGAAAACTTGATCAACACGACCACCATTTGCAGGAACCTGGTACAATTCGGTTTGCGAACGATGTGGATACTGTCTGTGATTTACATCATCCAAACGAATACCTCCAAATAAGATGTTTTTATTGTCGCGGGTAAAAGTGTAAGGAACTTCATTGTTCGAATGATAAGTCAAACGAGTTGCTGCACCACCATTGGCATCCATAATGTACACATCAAAGTTTCCAAAACGGTTTGAAGCGAATGCAATTTTGCTTCCATCGTGGCTCCAAACAGGCATATAATCGTGAGCCTTATGGAAGGTTAGTGGGCGAGCTTCGCCACCTTTGCTCGATACCAGATACAAATCTCCTCTGTTTGTGAAAACAATTTGTTTACCATCTGGCGAAATTGCTGCGTAACGAATCCATTCTGAGTTGCCATTGGCAAATGCATAGGCATTACATAACACAGCCATTAAGAAAATAAATAATCTCTTCATTAGTTAATGTACTTGTTGTTTAAAAAATGATGCAAAAGCATCGGTATTGTTAAATTCTCTTAGGGGTGGTAAAAATAGGTAAAAAATTATACCTAAGATTTGATCTTAACAGAAATATTAGAGGTTTCCTTTGGTGTAAAAGTTGTGCTGGTGTATGCACTTCACAAACATAAGTATAATTGTTGATATTGAAAATAATTGTGAAATTAATATGGATATGTTACACAATATTTGTGCAGAAATGAATTGGTGCGGTTGGAAGGAAATCATGCAAAGTTTTTCTGATTCAAATAAAAGCATTTATTTTGTAGCCAAATCTAAACCCACAAACCCATTGACCAAATCTAATAAAATAGTACTCAACAGGGACAAATTCAGAGAAGTATTTGATCAGTATTTTGCAAGTCTTGTAGGATTTGCAAATACTTTTGTATCTGATATTAATTTGAGTGAGGATTTGGTGCAAGAGGTTTTTGTAAGCTTGTGGGAAAAGCAGGATGAATACCAGAACGAAATTACTTTAAAGGTGTATTTGTATAGAGCTGTTCGCAACAAATGTTTGAATAACATCAAGCATGAACAGGTAAAAAACAAATACATTGCAGAGTCTCTACCTAAATTGGAAACCGAAGAATTTTTTTTGGATCAAGTTCTTTCTGAAGAAGTATCTCGATTGCTATACAAATTCATTGGTGAATTGCCCAAACAACGCCAACAAATTATCCGATACAGTTTATTGGGATTAAAAAATCAGGAAATTGCTGATATCATGGGTTTGACCATTAATACAGTGAAATCACATAAATTAAATGCCTACCGAGAATTGCGAGAAAAGCTAGGCAAACATGCCTACTTGGTGGCGATTTTACTGGAAATAAATTTATAAGATCCTATTTTGCGTCATCCCAATCCGTAAGAGGAGGGATCTCAATCCAATTGAACAGATCCTTCTCTACATTCTTCCGTTCAGGATGACCAGAAGATTCAGTAGTCATCCCGAGGTATAGAGGGATCTCAATAATTAGCTATCAGCCACAAGCTTCAAGCCTTAAGTATTCAGCAGGTGGCTATTCACATCTTTTTTCAAAAAAAATGCAAAATCCGCTAACACCCTTTTTCAACTTGGTGGTCTCTTAATAAAATCAGGTAAAAATACTGTATCTTAAACATTGGTTAATTGCCTGATTAAGAAAATGATTTAAGAGAGATGGAATTGATCACTCTATCTTGAGAAAAGAGAATCACACCATAGCTATGAAAGAGATATACGACATTGCAAAATTGATTTCGAAAGAAAAAGTGGGGGACTTGACTGTTGACGAACGGCAAGAACTAGCCGAATGGAAATCAAAAAACGAAAGGAGTTACATGCTGGCTTCTGATTCGAAGCAAATTCAGAAGAAGCATGACCTGTACGCTAAAATTGATCAGGAGAAATCTTGGGTGAAGATTACCAATCAAGTACCAGAATTGAAAACCAAAGTAATCAGATTGAGAACTGTATTAAAATGGGCTGCAGTAATCATACTACCACTATTGGCCACTACCTATATGCTGAATGAAGTGTATTGGGATAAAGATCAATTAATTGTGGAGGCAGGTAGTCCAAAAGCTACACTTGAATTATCCAATGGAAAAACCATTTACCTGGAAGACTTCCAGGGAAGAGATATAACATCAGGTAAGGAAAAATTGGCAAGCAATGCGAATAACGAATTGGTGTATCAGCAAGGTGAGGTAATTGATGAGGTGTTGAAGTATAATACCATAAAAACTCCAATACAAGGAGAGTATTATATGCAATTGTCTGATGGAACCAGGATATGGTTGAATGCCCAAACGGAAATTCAGTTTCCAGAAAAGTTTGGCAAAGGCAAACGAGAGGTGAAGTTGATAAGTGGAGAAGCCTATTTTGCAGTAGCCAAAGACAACGATAGACCATTTGATGTGTATTTGAATGATGGATCGAAAGTGGAAGTTTTGGGGACAGAGTTTAATGTAATGGCTTATCAGGATGAAGCTGAAATACAAACTACTTTGGTTGAAGGTAGTGTGCAGTTCTCAAAAGAAGCAGAAGAAGTGATTCTTAAACCAGGTGAACAGTTGGGATTGAATCTGGCATCAAATGACATGGAAGTAAAAGTGGTAAAAACAAGTATTTACACTGCATGGAAAGATGGAAAGTTTGTATTTAACCGTGAACCCATGGAGAGTGTATTGAGAAAAATGTCTCGTTGGTACGGCGTAAAGGTGATTTGTGATGATGAAGCAGTGCTGAAAAGAAGAATATCAGGAGTAACCGACAGGTATGAAGATATTGACAAGCTGATTAATTTGATTGAAGAAATATCGCCAATCGAATTAGAACTGGAGGATGATCACTTATTAGTAAGTCGAAAAGTAAAATAGTAGAAAAGTAGAAAAGTAGAGCCGCAAGGCCTTGCGGCTAATAGATAAAAACATCAATTACCACCTACTTTAGCAGGTGGATAAAAAAACGGGGAACCTGGACCGTTCCCCGCAAACCAGAGTCTCACGACTCAAATGTGACAAGTTAAACTAAATGTCTAACCCAATTTCAAATGTATGAAAAAAAATTGTGTTACCGGCAGTAGGGAGCGTGCATTTACTCCGCTGCGAAAAATACTCTTAACCATGAAACTAAGTGTATTTCTATTTTTACTCGGAATCATTAGTGTGCAAGCCAATGAGTTGTTCTCGCAAACCTCATTGAGTATGCATATGAAATCGGCCAGTGTAGAAGAAGTGTTGGAAGAAATCAAGCAACAATGCGATTATGATTTCATCTATGACTATGAGTATGTAAAAGAATTAGAGGGTGTTACCGTTGAATTTAATAAAGCATCCTTAGACGAAGTATTGTTCGAAGTATTGAAAAATACAAACCTCGATTATCGAGTAGAGGACAAAATGATTGTGTTGTATCCTCGCGAAGTGGTGAAACAAAAAGTCGTAAATCAGTCAGAACAAGTTATAGAACAACAAGAAAAGAAAACTCTAAAAGGAACAGTAACCGACGATCAGGGAGTACCTCTTCCTGGTGTATCTGTTGTTGTTAAAGGAACAACTAATGGTACTGCAACTGATATTGATGGTAATTATGTTCTAACATTCGATAATGAAAATGCAGTTTTAGTTTTTTCATTTGTTGGAATGGTTTCTCAGGAGATTACTTATGCTGGACAAACAGTTTTAAATGTGACTTTGGCTTTGGATGCTGAAGTAATGGACGAGGTTGTAGTAACTGGTTACCAAACTATTTCTAAGGAGAGAGTAACGGGTTCATTTACAATGCTAGATAGCGATGATGTGGCTAATAGTCCAAGTGAAACAATTGGAGGAAACCTTGAGTCATTAGTTGCAGGAATAAGCACAACTGATAATGGTAGTGGTACACCTCAAATTACAATTCGTGGTGTGTCTTCATTAAATGGTAATACGCAACCATTAATTGTAGTTGATGGTTTTGCTATTGAAGGTGGTTTTGAAAGCATAAACAGAAATGATGTTGAGAAAATAACCGTACTGAAAGATGCTGCCGCTTCTTCTATTTGGGGAGCAAGAGCTGCGAATGGGGTGATTGTGATTACTACTAAAGACGGGCATGAGAATAAAGGAATTCAGGTAGAGGTTGAAGCTTTTACAAAGTTTAGTGATGCTGTGGATTTAGATTATGCCAATCCAATTGCAAACTCAAGATCTCAATTAGAATATGAAATGTTTTTGTGGCAAAATGGGTACGTTAACCCTTCTCTTGGTGTTACTAACATAAATGGTGTTAAGACTTATGGCCATGAAGAGTTTGAGGCTCAACAAATGGCAAATCCTGGACTGGCAGATTTCACCTTAAATACACCTGGTTTACAAAGTTTGTTGAGTAAATCTTATAAGAAACAAGTGAAAGATTATATGCTACGTAAGGCTTCGTCGCAGAATTATAACATTTCATTGAGAGGCCAGGGCGAAAAAAATAAGTATTCACTATCTGTCATGTATAACAGGAATAATGACGTAATGGTAGAAGATAATGATGATAATATTTTGATCAATTTCAAGAATAACATGAAAGTGAACAAATGGCTGGATTTTAATGTTGGAGTAATGACCCAAGTGCAGAATAGAAATAGCACAGGAGTAGGGCTTGCTGATATTAAGTCAATGTCTGCCTACGAAACCTTATTGGATGAGAACGGTAATTATAATCATATAAATTCAGGTCCACTTTCTACGATTGCACCAGGGACATACAATATGCCTGTCTTGAATGATATATTAGCCCGTACAGACGGATGGGCTTATGATAATTTTAATAACAATCCTTTGCAAAATATGAGGTCTCAGGATTTCAATACAGAAACCCTTAGTACCCGAATTAATGGAGGATTAAAAATTAAAATAGCAGATGGAATTAGTTTTGATTCGAAGTTTCAATATGAACGGAGTACAAGCAAAACTAGAAATGTCTATGGTGAAGACTCTTGGTATACCAGAAAAACGATAAATTCATTTGCAGTTACTGACTATACAGCAATAAGTACTCCAGGTCAAACATCTACCATCACTAATCACCAAGTGCCAACTGGGGAAATAGTATATGTAAACAATGGACAAAGAAATTCAACCCTTTTAAGAAATCAATTAAGTTTGGTTAAGTCTTATGGCGATCATAGTATTAATTTTATTGGGGGTACAGAACTCAATTGGAATGAATATGAATCGCAAGATGATTGGTTGTATGGGTTTAACGAAAGAAATTATAAGAATATTGTACCAGACGCATACTCTGGATTAACAAATGCTTTTTCTTTGCCTTGGGTGACTACTTCCTTGCCGAGAGGAGGAAATAGCACAATGACTACATATAAGCTTTTCTCATTATATTCAAATTTAGCTTATACGTTTAAGGATAAATATACTTTCAGTGGAAGTGTTAGAACAGATGCATCAAATAGCATAGTCGACGACAATAGTAAAAGGTATTCACCATTCTGGTCAGTTGGTAGTAGCTGGCAATTGTCGAAAGAAGCCTTTGCTCAAAATATAGATTGGTTAAATCGACTGACCTTAAGAACCACTTATGGTGTAAATGGTAATGCCCCTACCTCGACAGCGAGTGTGCCTGTTATTCAATTTGAATCAGGAAATATACCATGGAGTGGAGCAGGTGCAGATAATGCGTATTTGGTTGAGTTAGGTAATCCTACTCTTGGCTGGGAAAAAGTAAAACAGTTTAATGTTGCAATAGATTTTGCTGTATTAGGCAATAAACTATACGGAAGCTTAGAGTATTATAACAAAAACTCCGTTGAGCAATTGGCATCCATTTCTTTACCATCAACAGATGGAACCACATCTCAGGTTTTCAATGCTGCTTCTATGACAAATAAAGGATTTGAATTAAACGTGAATGGAAATATTAATTTAGGTCCGGTAAAGTGGAATTCTACTCTAAACTTCGCCTATAATGATAATATGGTAACTGATGTGAAAGAGGTTGAAATACTACTTGGCTCTATAGGACGTAAAAGATTTGTAGAAAACTATTCATATCGACCAGCATGGTATTACAAATATAATGGTTTAGATGATAATGGTATACCAACGGTATTAGGTAAGAATGGTACTGTTTATGGTGCAGATATGTCTATTTCAGGTACTGGCGTCTCTGCAACAGATATATTGTGGAATAAAGGTAGCTACATTGCACCGGTAGTATCTTCATTAACAAACGAGTTTTCTTATAAAGGTTTTAGCTTATTGGCAACCATTACTGGTAAATTTGGACATTATATGCCTGTAAGTGGTTTTGGATATGGAACTTCTCATTTTACGCAAAATTATCATGAAAATCTTAATCAAATGATAAGTGGAAATGCTGAAGAAGTTGGTGAGTTTCCTTTATCTGATAAAGTAGTTCCAGGTTATGGTAATTATACTCAAAGTGCTAGCCTCTTAAAATCAAGACTTGAGGATGCATCATATATTAAGTTAAAGGATATTATGCTTTCTTATCAGCTCCCTAAGTCAATAATTTCAAAAATTGGTTGTTCTGGAGTTCGATTTTATGCTCAAGTGAGTAATGTTGGTTTGTTGTGGAAGGCCAATGATCTTGGGATTGATCCAGAATATCCCAAGGGAGGGTCATTCTTTAGACCTGAAAGAACGTATACGCTAGGCTTAAATCTTAAATTTTAATTAAGGAGGATTACAATGAAAAAATTACTATATATACTATTAACCGTATTTATCTTGACATCCTGTGAGACTTATTTGGATGTTAAACCGGATAAAAACAGACAGGAAATAGAATTAGTTTCTGATATAGATTTAATGTTCGACCGTACCTTCACGGGGTATCTGACCGATATAGACTTCCCAAATATTACTGGTGATCTGATATTTTATGAGAATGCTTACACTAGGTTAAGTGCTCAAATACCATTAACATCTGTTCAAGAAAGTGTTTGGAAAGACGAATTGTCAACTGTTACGGATAATTCATGGAGTCAGGCATATGAGGCCATATGGTTTGCCAATTACGTTATCGGCTCAATAGATGATTTAGAGGGAAATGCCTCTGATAAGAAGAATCTAAAAGCAGAAGCATATTTGCTTAAGGCATTTAAACAATTTAATTTGGCATTAAAACATAGTTTATACCCTTCGGTGGAGAATAAGGATGAACTAGGAATCATTATAAAAAATGAAACTGCGTTTGGACAAACTACTGTGAGGGCTACAATAGAGGAAACATTTGCTCAAATTGAATCAGACCTTATTGAAGGTCTTAAAATTGATAAATCAAGAACTGACAGCTGGAGAGAAAGTGATGCTTCAGCCGCCGCTTTAGCGGCTAGGTATTATCTATATGTTCACGATTTTGTCAATGCCAAAAAATACGCAGAAATGGCTTTGTCGCTTCACTCAACAATGGTTAATCTAGAAACAGATGTGTTTTTTATACCAGGTTTTGGAGGTAAATTAACGGGGAGTAATGCTTTTGTAGGAGCCCGTGCACCAGAATTTTATACGACAACTTGGGATAGTCAATATAAAATATACTATGAAATAACAAGCCCTTTCAAGATGGCTAGCAATGAATTGCTAGCTATATATCAGCCAGAAGATCTGAGACTACAATATTTTTATTCAGATGGGTTATTAAGTACATTTTTTGGTCTAACAGAGAATAATGTTTTATACAACAGAACACTTAATATGATGACTGGAACGGATGTTGCAGAGATCTATTTGATACTAGCGGAGTGTGCTGCCAGAAATAATGACTTGACGACTTGCATGCAAAATGTAGAAATAGTTAGAGAGAATCGATTTGATGGTGCGGATTATACGGCTTTACCAATTCCAGGAACTGTAAAGGAAGCTATAGAATTGATTGTTGATGAAAGAAGAAGAGAGTTCGCATTTACATCATTAAGATGGTATGATGTGAAACGTTTAAATGCAGAAGGTTTAATAGATCCGATAATTCTGTCGAAGAATTATTACGAAGTGGGAGAGACTGCTGTGGACTTTGATACACCGAAAGTATACACGCTTGAGCCAAATTCAAGAAAATATGCACGCCCTATACCTAAAGAGGTAATTATTTTAACAGAAGGGTCTGTTAAGCAAAATACCTACTAATTCATTGATAAACCAAAATTCTGAGATAGGAGGCAATTAGCCTCCTATTTTCAGCTAATGGCATAATTAACCTTAATTAACCTAAAAGAAGCAGTTAGTACTTTTGGGGTAACTGTCTGAGGTAATTGTGTGAAGTTGCTATTGGCTAGGAGTTTTAAGTATTTGGAACACTAATAATTCAACATAAGAGATATGAATTTTCAAAGAAATTTAAAGTGGTTATTGGTAGTTATTGTTCTGCCATTGATCTTTGCCTGTAATACAGATAAAACAAGTTATGAGCTAAAAATTAGTGGTGGCGAAAACTTACCCGAAGGAGCCAAAGCTACTATTACCAGAAGACGTGTAGATAGTATTAGATTAAAAGAAGTGCTGGTAGATGATACCTTCAAAAATGGTATTATCGCTTGTAAAGGCAATGTGGAAAGTGTTCATTTAATAAGTCTTAACTTGCGATCAGCAGATGGAAAACCTGTGTCACCTATTATTATAATGGCGCTTGAGCCAGGTAAGACTGAGATTAACTTTTCATCGGGTACAGATTTTACAGTAAAAGGGGGTAAATATAGTGAGATGCTTGTTAATCCGGTAAGTAGTGACTTGGCATGCCAAAAAGCGCAAAAGGCTGTAGTCGATTATATGATTAAAGGTTTTTCATATGAGGATGAGAAAGCTTTTAAGGAATATTACAGGCTTGTAGATGTTTCAACAAAAGCACGACGTAAAATTCTACGCCAAGTGTATCAACAACAGAATGATCCATTGGCGAAGTTTTTGTTACACAGGGCAGGTTACGTTTCTGGGGATTATAAAGCCGATATGAAAACTAAAGAAGAACTGGCTAACCAGTTGGGTGATAACCGAGAGGCTGTTATAGCAAAAGTTGAGATTGAACTTACAAAAAAGGCACGAATTATTCAAGCTACTTTAGATGTGGGAAAAACCATGAAAGATTTTAAAGCCAGTAATCTTGAAGGCCAGGAGATTCAATTATCTGAAGTATTAAAAAAGAATAAGTATGTGTTGGTTGAGCTATGGGCATCTTGGTGTGGACCTTGCCGTGCAGAGATTCCACACATGAAAAGAGCTTATGAGGAATATCATGATAAAGGCTTTGAGATTATCTCATTTTCATTAGATGATAAACGTAAAGCCTGGGAAAAAGCATCGATAAAAGACGGAATCCCTTGGATAAACACAAGTGATTTGCTAGGTTATAATAGCCCTATAGCTGCCATGTTTGGTAAGCCAGGTGTGCCAGCAAATTGGTTAGTGGATACGAGCACTGGTAAAATTATTGCCAAGCAAGTTAGAGGTGAGGCCTTGGATCATAAATTGGAGAAGCTTTTGAAGTAGCCTTTTTATTGAGGTACAATCTATTATCGTAAAATTTAATGAAACAAAAATTGAAATAAAATGAAAACACTAAAATTATTATTAATTGCTGCAATTACAGTTTGTAATTTTGCCTGCGCACAACAAAAACCAATCGAATACAGTTTAATTTCGGGTAAACTTGAGAATTATAACAACACTGAGTTAGCCTTATTCTGGCTTGATCGCTCAGAGCAAATCATTAAAGTTTCAGAAGATGGAACTTTTGCTGATACCATTAAACGAGAGGGTGAATTGTACCTGTATCTGGGAAGAGCATTAACCAAAATTTATGCTGTAAATGGTGCCGACTTAAAAATTTCAGCAGATGCTAATGATTTTTCAACCTCGGTAACAGTAAGTGGTGAAAAATCGGGTATGAGTAAGTATTTAATAAGCAAAGAAAAATCTCAAACTGTTGTAAGGAGTAATAGAAAAGCTATATTTTCGCTTGAAGAAAAGGCGTTTTTGGATAATGCCGATAAAAATTTAGCCCAACTGGAAGCTGAGCTCGAAAAGGTGGATGATATAACAGATGAATTAAGAAGCCTGGAAGAACGTCGCTTGAAAGCAGAGTATTTAACCTCATTGATTACATATCCTAATGCGCACAGAAAGTATGCTGAAAATGTGGCCTACGAAGCTTCGAAAGAATTACAGCAAGCGGTATCAGTAATTGATTATAACGATGGTGATTTATACAATTACTCGGTGGAGTATCGGTATTTAATAACGAGTGCTAGCAGCAATAAAGCTAGAAAATTGGTAGAATCAGGAGAGGCACCTACGCATGCCATTGCAAGTTTAATGGTAGCCGAAACAGTGCAAAACGAAAGCATTCGCGAAGATATGTTATATGCAACAGTTGCCAATAAATTTTCCTATTTCGAAAATATAGAAACGATATATGAGAAATACATGGCCTTGGCCAAAGATGAAGACAAGAGGGCGGCAGTAACTGAGGAATACAAATCGGTAAGCAAGCTTGGTAAAGGAAAACCATCGCCAAAATTTCATAATTACGAAAATCACGCGGGTGGAACATCATCGCTCGACGATTTCAAAGGCAAATATGTTTACATCGATTTATGGGCAACTTGGTGCGGACCATGTAAACAACAAATTCCTCACCTTGAAAAGATCGAGGAAATGTACCACGGTAAGAACATTGTGTTTGTAAGTATTTCAACCGATAAAAAAGAAAAGGGAAAACAAGCCTGGAGAAAGATGGTGGCCAACAAAGAAATGGGCGGTGTACAACTTATCGCTTCCGATGAGCAGTTTGCGAAGGAGTATTCCGTGTCAGGTATTCCGCGTTTTATCTTGATTGACCCAGAAGGCAATATTGTGGATAATAACGCTCCTCGCCCATCAGATCCTAAACTGATTACGCTATTTACAGAGTTGGGGCTTTAGGTATTATGGCTAAAAGAGATTTTAATAAAAGGTAAACGTCGTATCCATTTCGTAAGGTGATCAACGAATAGCAAGGGAGAAAACCTCTTAAAGGGAAAAACAGCCCTTGGATCAATAAAAGTGATTTGAAAGTTTATAAAAGCCCGATCGCAAAAATGTTTTCACAGCCAGCTGTTCCAGCTAATTGGCTGGTAGAAGCAAGCACTGGTGAAATTATTGCTAAGCATGTAAGAGGAAAAGCATTGGACCATAAGCTTGAGGAACTTTTAAAATAGCCAATATACTATAGAAGAACATAGAGCAATTTCTGAAAGGAGATTGCTCTAGTTGAACTTGGTCATTATGGTCTAAACAAACACATTTAAAAAGATAATTAAACTAATAAAATTAAACAATGAAACATTTACTAAGTATACTATTAGTTGTACTTGTGCTGATCTCATGTCAGGAAAAGAAAAGTGAAAACACTGCCAATGTAAAAATAAAGGTAGAAGGGCTGGATATTTGTGAATTCGATGTTAGAAGAGGTTTTGGTGATAAAAATCCTTTCAAAGTAAATATGGAAAATGGAGAGTTGTTATTGGAGATTCCCAATGTAACCGAACCTGAATATATACTTCTGTCATCTATGGAAGAAGGGACTCATTATGGTATAAGATTCTTTATTGAAAAAGGAGAGAGTAGCTTTGAGGGGAAATTGGTTCCAAACGAACAGTATCCTAAACATAAGTTTATAAAAAAAACAAAGCTAATAGCCTCTACTGTTAATAAAATTGACGAAGAATGGAATAAGAAACAGATGGATGTTTTCAAACGCTCGAATAAGTATTTCAAGGAGTATAACAGAGAAGAAGCAACAGCTTATTCTGATAAGTTGAGAGCTGAGCTAGAAGAATGGAAGCTTAATTGGGTAAAAAGCCATCCCAATAGTTGGTTTTCAGCTTATCAGGTGAATACTGTTATATCAGGAGGAAGTGATGTTGCTATGCATGAACTATTATTGTCCTATTTGGATCCTAAGATGGATAACAAGCAGGTGAGAAGCATGAAGGCAAAGATAAAAGAGATGAAGAATACTGATGTAAAGTTGGAAGATCTGATTCAAGCTAAAAACGTACACTATAAGGTTGATCAAACTTACAAAGGTTCAGATTTCAAGAATGTAACTTATATGTCAGCCATTGAAGGTAACAAGCTGTGTATGCTAAGTAAAGCAGGAGAGTTTAAGATTGTAGATGCCAATGGGAAGGTTGAGAGTTCTTTTCAACCTAATTCTAAAAGTCCGGCAACAAGTTTTGCAGTAAGCGGGGAGAGTGAGATTTATGCTTTAACTCCCAACTACAAAATCATTGTAAAGAAGCACAGAGGTAGAGAGATTAAAAAGCAGGTGGTTGATGGTGTTGCCTGTGTTGTTTTTGACGCAAAAGGAACAGAGAAGAAGCGATTTAAATTTGAGGGATTGGGAGCCGCTTCAGGCGCTAAATTTATGAATGACAAGCTGATTGTTTCAGACTGTAAAACTTCAAGATTATATATCTACGACGCAAAGACAGGAGAGAAAAAATCAGAGATTGCTGATATGCGAACATGTTGTGGTATCCTTGATTTCTGTATCGGGTCAGATAATCAATTGTTGGTAGCTGACTTGGGAGCATTTCGTGTTCAAGGCTACAAATTAAATGGTGAAAAAATATTGGCTTTCGGACAAAGAGGAAAAGAGTTGGAACAGTTTCACGGCTGTTGTAATCCTGTTAATATTGGTTGTTTGTCCAGCGGAGCCATTGTAACTGTTGAGAAAAGTCCTACGCGAATTAAAATTTACTCTCAAGACGGAGCACGTTTGATTGATGGAGTAGAAGAATTGGTTCAAGGGTGTGCATACATCCCAATGGCCATTGATAATAAGGATAATCTGTATTTAGCTTCTCCAGATAAGGGTTTGGTGAAATGTGTATCGGTAAAATCTTAAGGTTTATTTGTTTAAACAGATAAGGAATAGGCTATGTTTTTTGTGTTAGTCATAAATATATATTCATTTGATTTAGAGTAGAAATATATCCTGAAATGGGTACAGGGTGTATTTCATTAGATTAGTTATGGAGCAAGTCGTTTAAGGCTTGCTCTTTTTTACTTTCTTAAATTCAACATGCTTTATGGCCTGTTTTAGTCTTTTGGCGGGTCTGAATTTGATGTTAACCTTCTTAATTTTATCCGCTTTAACTCCTTCAGGAGTATCGGATGGTTCACCACTTATAGAAGGATAAATGATACCAATTCCTGGTATATCAACACTGTATCCTTCTTCCATATAATTTGCAATTTGAGATTCAAGAGCAAATAAAACATGTCTTATGGCGTGTTCATTTAAACTTGTGTTACGACTAATATCATTGCACATTTTTTCTATATCGATTTTCCTTGTTCTACAAATTTGAGGGTAATATTTAGCTTTTGCATTCTTTCTCAAGTTTGGATTCCGAATTGGTAATGCTTTGAATTCTATGCTCATTTGTTTTTTGTTTTGGTTTTAGCAAATTTCCTTAAAAAGGACAATTAAAACTGTTGGTAAGCTTCGCAAGATTGAGTTTTAATTTATGCAAAAACGCTGCCTACTTTGGCAGCGTTTCGGTTGTACGTTCCGCAAAAAATTGCGGAAGCTTTCGCAAAATGTTGCGGAACGTTGCGCAATTTATTGCGCAAAGCTTAAAATGAAATGCTACATTTTGTGATACTTTAGTTTTGTAAGCATTTCCTTTAATTTCTTGCCAGGCGTGAAAAGAATTTTCGATTTTCTCACACAATTGGCATTTACTTCGTCAGCAGTCTCAACTCCTTCGCTGCTCACGCTAATTCGGAAACTACCAATGTCTCCTAGTTTTACCGATTTACCATCGGATAGCTCACTTGGGATCACATCGATTAGTGCATACAATACGGCTCTGGTATCAGCACCACTTACCGTACTAATTAGAGCGATTTTTTCCGATAACTCTTCGATATCGATATTACCGCTAATCATGTTTGTAGCATAGAATTTTTTTTCTCCACCACCAGCTACACCTGGTTGGCCTTTTTCTGTGGCTTTAATGTTTATTGCCATAGGAATAAAGATTTTTATCAGCAATCCCTTTATTCTTCACTTTTAGTCAATATAAATAGCCATCTGTCCAGAGTAACTGAGTATTGGTATAAAAGCAGATGTAAGAACACAGTTTATTGCTGAATTAATGTATTTTTGAAAAGAGCCCATTGGCCTCCTCTTACAAGTGTGACCGGCAAGTTTTACCTGTTTGATGACCAGCCAATGGGTTGTCTTTTCAAAAGTTACACCCAAGTTAAATAAATGTTATGACAATTCCACCTGCCAAATGTGTCAAGTTTTTCAAACTCAACTAAATTAACTTTATTTAACAGATTCGGTTTTATTGGTGTATAGATTAATTGATCGGAATCATTTTTAGGTATGGCTTGTATCTAACAGACTTTTGGATTTTCCGTAAGCTTTTTTACTTTTACCACGGTTAATATGGAGCAACACGAACAAGATATCATTCAAAAATTCAAGAATGGAGATCAAACAGGTCTTCGTATGTTGTTCGATTTGTATTATACACCCCTTTGTGTATTTGCCTATAAATATTTCGATTCCTACGAGAAAGCAGAAGACATTGTGCAGGAAGCTTTCATTACCCTATGGGAGAAAAATAGAATGATTAATTTTACTGGTTCTATTAAATCTTACCTTTTTAGTATTGTTCGCAACAATTCCATCAATCAAATAAAGAAAGATCTAAAATTTCGATTCGAAGAAATGGAGAGTAAAGCCTACGATATCATCGAAGACAAATACGAAAGTCAGCAATTGGAAGAAAGAAAAGAAAGTCTATATAAAGAGATTGCTCTTTTGCCCGCCCAATGCAAAGCCGTTTTCGAAGCCATAGCTTTCGAGAAAATGAAATATGCCGAAGTTGCTGAAGATATGGATATATCCATCAATACAGTAAAAACACATTATTCCAGAGCTTTAAAGCAGTTGCGAAGCAATTTGGATGTATTGGTGATGATTCTACTACCGTAATCAGTTATCAGTTATCAGTTATCAGTTATCAGCGGATAGCTGAATGATTCAAGTTGTTTTACTTGAAAGCATTTGTGAACCTGTCAGCTTCTACATTCAATAGAAATAAAATTACGAATTGTCAATTACGAATTACGTTTTGCATACTCATTGTTCATTGTTCATTGTTCATTGTCAATTGTTCTGTACCTTAAAAGATATTTTTAAAAAAGTTGAAAAAACTTGTCACCCGTTTTCAAAAAACACACTTATAGCTATAAACAATGGGGAAAATGAACATTTCGCAAGAACATATTATAGAGTTAATTCAAGAATATCAACAAGGAAGAATTTCTGAAGAGGGATTTCAGAAACTTCAGGAGTGGCTGAATGAAGATGAGGCCAATGCTGATGAATTTGCCAAATACCTGGCTCTTTTTAAAGAAAGTGGGGCTTTGAGTAATCTGGATCAAATTCAAAAAGAAGATGCATGGTTGAACATTAGCAAATCTCTGTCGAAGCCTGAAAAGAAATCGAAAGTAAGAAGATTACATACTTGGTTGCCTTATGCTGCAGCAGTTGTGGTTTTATTTACAGTTGGCTATTTCATGATTGAGCAGGTAAGAACGGATTATGATTTTGGAAAGGATTACAATTTTGCGGAAATATCAAGCATTGGTTCAAAAAAGGCTGTACTTACACTTGAAAATGGACAAAAAGTGAACCTTGAGGAAAATGACAAGGAGTTGATTACTGAGGCAGATGGAACTTTGATTCAAAAGAATGCTGACAGCGAATTGATATATGATAATGCTTCTTCGGCTAAAGACAGAGTGATTTACAATCAAATTGAAATTCCAAGAGGAGGAGAGTATTCGCTGGTATTAGCCGATGGAACAAAAGTGTGGTTGAATTCGGAATCGAGCCTTAGATATCCTGTGCAGTTTGTGGGAAACAAAAGGAAAGTGGAATTAACTGGAGAAGCTTATTTCGAAGTAAGTCATAATCCAGATATGCCATTTATTATAGCATCGCACGATACCGAAATAAAGGTGCTGGGAACAAGTTTTAATGTATCAGCTTACCATGATGAGGAGCACATTTCAACTACTTTGGTTGAGGGTAGTGTAGAGCTAAGCTGTTTGGGGAATAAGGAGTTGTTGAAGCCAGGATTTCAGGCAACTGTAAAAAAAGGAGACAATCGATTTAAGGTAGAAAGGGTAAATACTAATTTGTATACCTCCTGGAAAGATGGAGTGTTCCGTTATAAAGATCAGTCATTGGAAGAAATTTGCCATCAGTTAAGCCGATGGTACAATGTTGAATTCTTCTTTACCGATCACAGATATCGTGAGTACCGATTTACGGGTGCAGCCAAGAAAAACAAAAGCTTGAACTTTACACTCGAAATGATAGAAAAGATGGCAGATGTACAGTTTGCCATTAAAGATGATAAAATTATTGTAGGGAAACCTGAATAAAGATATTGTGCTTTTGTGGCGGCCACCCCAAAGCACATAAAAAAAACAGGAAATGCGGCCACATTCCCTGTTTTACAAATAACAAACCATTGAGAATTGTGTCAATGGTAGTATTAATCTAGACCATAAAGTTATGAAAAAAAACCTTATGTGGAGGTGTATGTCACCTACCATTCGAAAAACCCTGCTTGTTATGAAGCTAAGTTTTATTTTAATTCTTGTTGGCAGCTTGCAGCTTTCTGCATCTGTTCTTCTCGGACAACAAGTTAGTGTTCAGGCCAAAACATCATTGGTTGATGTGTTGGAAGATCTGAATAATCAAACTGGTACTTATTTCATGTACAATGTAAATGAAATAGATGATGAGATTGAAGTTCAGCTGGATATGGAAGATGCCAGTCTGGAAGAAGTGTTGAATGAAATTTGTCAGCAAGCACCGGTAAAGTACGAAATTGTTGAGGATTTTGTAATCATTACCAAACAAGATCCTGTTCCTGTTATAGAGGAAGTGCAGGAAAAGAAAGAACTAAAAGGAAGAGTAACCGATAAATATGGGGAGCCTTTACCGGGTGTATCTGTTGTAATTAAGGGGAGCACAACGGGTGTTGCTACCGACATTAATGGGAACTATACTTTGGAATTGGAAGATAAAAATGCAGTATTGATTTTCTCTTTTGTTGGAATGTTGCCACAAGAAAGAAACTATACTGGCCAGATGGTTCTAAATGTAACATTGTTATCAAGCACCGAAGGATTGGATGAAGTTGTTGTAACTGGTTATTTTAATAAAGGGAAGACTGGTTTTGCAGGTGCTGTTTCAACTTTTAAGCAAGAGGATATTCAGAAAATATCAACTGGTAATATGTTGACGACACTTTCTGTATTGGATGCAGGATTTAGAATTCAAGAAAGTAACACTCAAGGATCAAATCCTAATGCCGTGCCTGATTTTACGATCAGGGGTAGAGGAAGTTTCCAAAATGAATCGACTCAACCAATATTTATTGTTGATGGATTTCAAAATACTGCTGAATATGTGATGGATCTGGACCCTAACCGTATAAAGTCAATGAGTATTTTAAAAGATGCTGCCGCTACAATTTTGTATGGATCAAGAGCTGGTAATGGTGTTGTTGTTATCGAAACAGTTGCTCCAAAGGCGGGAGAGTTGAGAGTAACTTATGATTTTAGACCAAATTTTTCTTTTCCTGATCTAAGTGATTATAATCTTATGGATGCGAGAGAGAAGCTGGAATTTGAAAAATTAGCTGGACTTTATGAAGGGAGTGATGCTGAAGATCAAATTGAAAAGAATAGATTATACAACGATAAGTATAAAATTATTCAGGAAGGCGTTGATACTTATTGGTTATCTCAACCTGTTCAAAATTCCGTGTCACAATCACATTCCCTTTACGTAGAAGGAGGTGTGGATAAGGTAAGATATGGTATTGATGCATCTTATCGAAATAACAGAGGAGTCATTAAAGACTCAGGTAACGATAAGTTTGATTTGGGTTTTAAATTGATCTATCGTATTGCTGATAAGATCACCATTCAAAATTATGCATCGTTTTCATAAAAGAAACGTTATGATTCACCCTATGGAAGTTTTAGTACTTATGCCTCTCTAAATCCTTACGAGAGATTTAAGGATGAAAATGGGGAAATGCTACCATTATTATCTAATGGTGATACCAACCCACTTTTTGATGCTAACCTCCCATTCAAAGATGAAACTATTTCGAATAATGTGATTGAACGATTTAACTTTGATTGGAATATTAATAAAGCGTTACGCTTAAAGGCTAGTTTTTATATTAACTATGGTGATTCGAATTCATCAAGTTATAGATCTCCATTTAGTTCATCCTATACATTGAAGCAAATCTTGGATGAAGGCTATGGTTACTTGCCTGTTGATAAAAGGGGGGAAATGTCTAAAAATGATAGTAAGTCACTAGATGTTTCAAGTAATGTTGTTTTAAATTACAATAAGCAAATAGGAAATCATACCTTGTTTTTTGGTCTTGGAGGTGAATTAGAATACAGAAAGTATGATGGTTATGGGTTTTCAGTTCAAGGCTTTCCGAATGATAAATTTCAGGATGTTGCATTTGCTATGCAATATAAAGAAGGATCTAAACCTTATAGTTCATCATCAAAATCAAAATCGGTAGGTGTATTTCTTAATGGGAATTATATTTATAATGATAAATATTTTGCGGATTTATCTATTCGTTACGATGGGTCATCTAAGTTTGGAGCAGATAATAAGTTTGCAGCTTTCTGGTCTGTAGGTGGTGGATGGAATATTCATAAAGAAAACTTTTTTAGTAATGGATTTTTGGAGGAGTTGAAGCTGAGATATAACTATGGTGTAACAGGAAATCAAGAGTTTTCAGCTCACCAGGCAATAACCACTTATGCATACAGAACAGACCTTTTATATGATAACACTATTTCAGCTACATTAAAAGCTTATGGAAATCCGAATTTGAAATGGCAAGAACAAAAATCTCACAACTTAGGATTAGATTTTGTTCTAAAAGAAGGAAGAATAAGAACAAGTCTTAATTATTATCAGAAGAGAACAACAGGAATGTTGGCCGATATTACAGTGGCTCCATCTCTAGGTTTTCCAAGTGGAACATACAAAGCAAATTTAGGGGAGATTGAGAATATAGGTTACGAAGCCAATATCAATGCTGTGCTAATCCGTAATCAGGAAAAGGATTTGGAGTGGGGTATTGGCTTACAATTAGCGCATAATGAAAGTAAGATATTAAAAATATCAGATGCCTTAAAAACCATTAATGATGCTAATAATGCAGCAAAAAAAGTTCCTGGCTTGGTGTATGAAGAAGGAGAATCATTAACAACGATTAAAGCCGTTAAATCTTTAGGTATTGACCCTGCGACTGGTGAAGAACTATTTCTCAAAAAAGATGGTCAAACTATTACAAGGATTTGGGATGCTGAGGATAAGATAATTGGAGGGAATTCAGAGCCTGTACTGTTTGGAAATATTAGTAATAATCTTTACTACAAAAGTTGGAATTTAAATATGGTTTTTACCTATTCGTTAGGTGGCGATATTTACAACCAAACCGTGGTTGATAAGATTGAAAATTTGAATCCAAATTTCAATGGAGACAAACGTGCATTGACTAATAGATGGAAAAAGCCAGGTGACGAAACATCTTATAAGGCAATTAATACAAGTGATAAAACTTTCATCTCAACACGCTTTATTCAAAATCAAAACATATTGCAGTTAAGTAATTTATCACTTTCATATCAGTTCGACAGTAAAAAATTATCTAAGTATAGAATTGATGCTCTACGATTAAGTTTTTATGCGAACGATCTGTTTAGATTATCCAATGTGGAAGTTGAGAGAGGTACGGATTATCCATTTGCCCGTAGCTTTGGTTTTGGATTAAATGTAAGATTCTAATGTGAAACGATTAAAAATTCTGTAAAAGATGAAACAAATATTAACATTCATAACCATATTTTCGTGCTTTTTGTTACTAACGTCGTGTAATGATTGGCTAGATGTTACGCCTCAGGGAGATGCTGAAGCCGAAGAACTATTGTCTACCACAGCTGGTGTTAATTCAGCTGTTGCTGGACTCTATTATAATTTAATACAAACTAATTCACATGCAGGGGATTTGAGTTTTGGCACCTTAGATGTTCTTGCTCAATATTATGAAGTATCTGATGTTAATCATCAAGATTATTATTTTGCACAATATGATTATAATAATATAAGAGTAAAATCGAGAATAAATTCTTGGTGGAAAAATTATTATCTGAGCGTTGCTCAAGCCAACCAAATTTTGTCTGAACTAGACAATAATAGTGGCAACATTGATACTCCAGAATTGTTCGAAGGAGAATTGTTGGCTTTAAGAGCATTTATACATTTGCAAGTATATCAGTTGTTTGGTCCTGTTGTTCAAAACCAAGCGGACCTGGAGCAAAAGGCGATTCCATATCGATACGAATTCAATGAATTGCCTACCGAGTTTTTAACATGCGAGCAAGTATTAACTAACGCTAAAAATGATTTGTTAAAAGCATTGGAGTTGTTGGAAAATGATCCAATAAGGAAAGGGCATAAGCGTTTGGATAATAATGAATCAATGCTGGCATATAATAATATCCTGGCTAATCGTGTTGGACGATTAAATTACTTTGCTGTTATGGGAATGCTTGTTCGTGTTGAACAATTGTTACTTAATCAAAGTGAGACTGATGGAGCATTCTATTGGGCTAACCGTATTGTAAAAGAAACTGAAAGTGGTGATCAAAATATTGCTTTTACTACCAAAGAGGAAGTAGAAGGATCAGGCCCTGGTGCAAGAGATTTATTATACTCATCGGAGATTATTTTTTCATTGCATATTAATAATTTATATAAAGTTGCAGGGAAAAAATTTTCATTACCAGGTTATAATGGAAAACAAGGCTTAATGCTAACTGTTAATAGCGCAAGTTTTGACAACTTTGTTAACTATGTATATGGTCGTGAGCCAGATGGGGCTGGTACAGATTACCGATTGAATTATTGGTTTAATCAAAACTCTGGTAGTTCCAACTTTCCTTTCCAAAAATATAGAGAACCAGAAGATCAAAATAAGATTTATAAAATCTCCTATCCTGAAGTAGCGGTGCTAAGATTGTCAGAAATTTATTATGCAATGTGTGAGTCGAAAATAAATGTTGATAATGTGAAAGCATTAGAATACTTAAATGAGGTTCGAACTAAGCGTGGACTTCCAGAATTGGATAATTCAGAAGCAGATAATGTAGCGATTTACCTGATGAGAGAAAGAAGAAAAGAGTTTATGGGAGATGGCAGAACGTTTTTAATCAATAAAAGATTGTTTACAAATATAGAAGCATCTTCTTCTTTAAATATTGAAGCTTCAAAAGCCATATTTGAGTTACCAATACCAGAGGATGAGTTTACTTATGGCCCGGAAGAAAAGAGCAGTAATAATTAAACAATTGGACTAATGAGAAAAGAAATTTTATATACAGGATGGCTTTTAATGATCTTTCTATTAAGTTCATGTGAAAGTGAGAATGAGTTTCTAAGTTTTAATAATGATAAGGCTTATATCTATTTTGATATGCCAAAAAATTATAATTCCAGAGGCGATGAATTAATTGAAAGACAAGATAGTTTGGAATATTCATTTGCATTGGATTTAAATGATGTTGACTCTTATATATTTAAAGTACCTATAGCTATTTCTGGGCTTCCTTCGGATATCGATCGATCTTACAAAGTTGAGTTAATTAAAGAGGAAAGTAATGTTGTTGATTCAGATTGGGATAAAACAGCGCTTATTAATCCGATTTTTAGAAAAGGAGTCATGTTCGATACATTGCTTGTAAAGGTGAATCGTACAGAGGAGTTAAAGTCTCAGAAAAAAAGTTTGATTTTACAGATTGAAGCCAATGAAAATTTCGAAAAGGGGCGAGAAGATTTGTTAACGACGAAGTTAATTTTTTCAGATATCTTGAATCCTCCAATTTGGTGGGAAGATTGGAAAGATATATTTGGCAACTTCTATCTGGAGACTTATCTGAAATGGCAGGAAATCTATTTTGAAGGAGCGGATCCTAATATACCACCTTCCTATATTAAAGTAAGTAAAGACTCGAATTTACCATATTATTGGGATAATATGCCGGTAGGAAGATCTGCGGGAAGCCAAAGCCATACTCCATCTGTATTCATGTTTATCGCACAATTGCGTGATTACTTTGAAAACAATGAAGTGTACGGAACAAACCCTGATGGAAGTAAAACAAGGATCAAAATCTATTAATCTAAAATTTAAATTATGAAATTTTCTAAATATATAATATTCGTAATGGCTATATTAGTTTATAGTTGTTCCGAAGATCTTGGAAACTACGATTATAAAGATCTGAATAACATCAGTGTATCAGATATTCCTGCAGACACATCTATTCAGGTGCTGAGTCGTTTGGTTTTGGAACCCATTATAGAAAGAGATTTGGTGGAAGATGAAAAGGCACTTGAATTTGTTTGGAGATTAGGAAATGATACGATTTCTACAGAGAGGAACTTGGATTACATCATTCCAACGAGCACTCAGTTTGGAACAAATGACTGTTTTTTTACGGTATTAGATAAGAATACAGGTGTTAGATATTATTTTGATTTTAAATTAAATGTGACATCAGCTTTTGGTTTTGGTTACTATGTGCTGTCCGAAAAGCAAGACCAATCTTCTTTAATATCATATCTTCGAACTGATTATGAAGAATATCCTGAATGGACAAAAACAAACATGATTGGAAATATTGAAATAGGAAATAAAGCCAGTCAAATGAGTAAAAAGTTTTCTTATCAATCAAGTTTTAGAGATTATGGATGGACTTTTAATATTCTAACTAAAGAGGGTGAATATCCATTAATTGAAACCAATTCATTTAGTTTTTTGCCTACTTCTTTAGCCAATAAGGACTCCTATGTAGGAGGAGCAAATGGAAAAGAGTTTGCACCTAAGGCACTGGTTACTGGAAATTCAGTGATTTACTTTCAGACAGGTGATGGATATGCTCCATATGCTTCAGGTCTTTTAAATCCTCCTGCTTCTTTTGGGCAGGATTATGAATGGACGTTGTCGGGCCTTTGGCAAATGGGACAATCGAGTGATGTTCTTTGGGGGTATGATAAAATATCTAATAAACTATATACTATAACCTATACTAAAAGTGATCCAATAAATGGGATTGTTGGGAATCCTTACTTGTATGATAATGTACAAGAAATTGAGGGACTTCCATCATTAGATGGTTATAGTGTTATGAATATGTTGAGGAATTCGTCATATAATGCGGACTATACTTCAAAGACAGAGAATCTTGATGTAGTTGTTTATAACAATTCTGGAATTACAATTCATAATAAAAAGACAGTTCAGGAATTAGAATGGTATCAACCTAAGGGAGATCCGGTAATTACTAATTCAAGTACGGCTTTACCAGTATCAGGATTAAATGATGAAAGTGTATGCCAGTTGGTTGGAACCAATTTTTATTTTATTATTGGTAATAGTATATACACATCACCTTCACTTAACCCTAAGTTAACTAAGATCGTTGATATTCCTGCTGAATTTGGTAAGCCTCTTAAATTTGAGATGAGTATTAAAGGTTCAAAGCTTTGGGTAGCTACATACGATGAAAGTAGCACTGAAGAGTTAAAAGGATCTGTTATAGTTGTTGACCCTGCAAATAAAACTATAGATAATACGTTTAAAAACGTTTGTGGAAAACCAGCTCAAATGCTTACTGCTGATGGAAATCCTTGGTGGTAAACATACATTTCTTTTATAGTCCTAATAGAAACTTTTAGGACAAATCTATTTCTACTTTGTTCAGACGATATAGTCAAAGAAATTATTATTGTTTGAGCAAAGTGGAAATAGCAAATCAATTCACTTTTTTAATACAATTGTTATGTATAGATTATATACGTTATTGGCATGCCTTACCCTTTTTTCTTGTGGAAACAGTAAGATGAAACTAAAGGTTGACTGTAGTGACCTTGAAAGTGCTGAAGCCTCAATACTTGTAAAGTCTGTAAAAGGATACGACACCTTGGCCCAGTTTAATAATTTTGTTGCCTATTTTGAGTATGAAACAGAAGTGGTTTCACCACGATATATTTATGTTAGTGTTGAGAATCAAAGGTATCCTCTTGGTATTATGCAGGAAACAGGAGAGTTTGATTTGAAAATGCTAAAGGGTGGAGCATTCAATTATACTGGGGGAAAATACGATCAGAAATTTCGTCAACTTTATCAGGATGAGAAATATCAGAAACACAATTTGCACTACCGTAAAGAAGCCGAAAAATTAGATTGGCAAACAGCAAATAGCAAAGAGAAAGAAAGAGTCTATGCCATTTCCGGTAAGGCTAATCAACGAATTGCAGAACTTTACGACAGTTTGAGATATATGAATCCTATACATGCCGTTTTAGCCTGTGGGGTTTCTCGTAATTTGGGATCTAAACCTGCTCAAACGATAAAACTAATTAATCAATTGGATCGCAAGGTTTACGAAACTGAGATAAAATATTGGAACAAGATATATAAAGAAACCAATAGCTTGATAGCCATTCAGAAAAAAGTTTCTGTAGGTAAAAAATTCTATGATTTCAACTTTAAGGATGTTGAAGGAAAACGAGTTGCTTTAAAAGATATACTGAAGGAAAACAAATATGTCTTGATTGAGTTTTGGGCAAGTTGGTGTGGTCCTTGTCGTAAAGAAATTCCATATCTAAAAAAGGACTACGAAGAGTATCATAATAAGGGCTTTGAGATTATCTCAATATCGTGCGACAAAGATGAAAGCCAATGGTTAAAGGCTCTAAAGAAGGAAAATTTACAATGGTATAATGTAAGAGATATTGATAGGTTTGCCGATAAATGTGGTGTAAAAGGTATTCCTGCCAATTGGTTACTTGATAATACAGGTGTTATTGTAGCTAAAGATCTTCGAGGGCATCATGTTGAAGAATTCTTGCAGGGATACTTAAAATAATAGATTTTGGTTATTAATGGTATATGTAAAAAAAATATAATGAGAAAATCAATTATAGCTATTCTGTTTATAGGGTTTTTAATAACAATCTCAAAGCTGTCTTTTTGTCAACCTGAAATTCATCAACACGGTGAAGTTTGGAATATTGGTGATTTTGGAGAGGATAGAATAAATATCATTTATATGGGTGATGGATTCACCAAAAAAGATCTTGTAAAAGGTCATATGTATGATTTAGCAGCTATAGCTTGTTATAATCGAATATTCTCAACTGAGCCTTTTAAAACATATAGGAACTATTTCAATTTTCAGGTTATTTATCTTGAAAGTAAAGATGAAGGTATCGATTATGGCGATGATGGAATCATAAAAACTACTGTGCTTAATTGTGGGTTTGGTAATTTTGGTAAGCAAAGAAATATTGGTTCATCTTCAGATGATAAAATTATATTTTATGCTGAAAAAGTATTAGGTAGAGAGAAATCTCCAAAAGATTTTATTATAGTTGGAGTAAATGATAAAAAATACGGTGGATTTGCTCCTTGGGAAAGTAATGTTGCTTATTACAGTGCTGCGGCTAAAACAGAAAATAGAGATGTGAATGCACTGCATGAATTTGGTCATGCTTTTGGTCTCTTGGCCGATGAATACAGTTTTGCAAAAAGATATTATTCATTGCCTGAAGAGTTTTATCTATACAAAAATACTGAAAGTGCGTATAATATTTCATATCATTCTGATCCTAAAAAAGTAAAATGGAGTAAGTTTATTGGCTTACCTGGTTACGAAGATATTGGTGTGTTTGAAGGCGGGCACACATATGAAAAAGGTTTGTATAGACCAACAAAGCAAAGTATAATGAGAGGTTTTAAGAAAACAACATTTAATGCTCCTTCTAGGTATCAAATTTATAATCGTATTCATAGTTTAATGGGGAAAGCATGTAGCTTTGAAGATTTTTTAAAAAATGATAAAAACAATAAATAATCAATTGTTATTTATATGTGAAATATGTTAATACTATGTATTGCCTTGTTTTCTTGTAATAAGAACAAAAAAATAGCTTGTAGCAAGCTTAAATGTACAAATGCTTCAATATTTGTAAAGTTGATACATGGTGCAACCTCTTGGCCCATTTCAAAATTATGTGATAAAAATAAGTACAATGGCTTAACGCTGTAGAAAAAGAAATTTACCATGGCACAAGGTAAGAGGTATGAAGAGTCTTATAGAAAAATGTAGTGTAAAGTGTATTCCTGCTAATTTCTTGTTTGGTAATAAAGGTACAATTGTGTTAAAAATTTTCGAGGACATCATGTTGAAGATTTTTTAGAAAAGAATTTAAATCATTAAGAACTTAAATTCATGTAGTAATTACATGAACAAATTTGAATATGAAAAAAAGATATATTGCAATATTAATAATTGGTTTTATTATGTCTTCTTGTAACAAAGAGGTTGTAACTATTGATGGTAAATTAATAGGATATGAGAATTCATCAGTAGAATTAAAGTTGAAAACCATGAATGATAATGAAAAAGTCATTTCTACTGATATAAAAGTAAAGGAAGAAAACTTTAGTTTTGAGATTAATGAAATAAAACCTCCATATAAGTTAACATTGGTTTTAGAAGATAAGAGAGAAGTAAATTATTGGGTGTTTAAATATGGGAAGTTTAGTTTTAATCTTAATTCAAAGAATTTATCTGATTTAAAAATCAATGATTCATTTGAGAATTCAGAACTTGCCAGGGTGAATGAGACATATAATAAGATGTACCTAAGGCCATTGAAAGAGCAAATGGATTGGGTAGCCAATTATGAGGCAACGGAGCACGAGGCAATTAATGAAGCGGATAAGGCTAAATTGAAAAGATACAAAGATCAGGTAAAAAAGGCCTATCGTTTGCGCAAAAAATCTATTCTAAAAACGATAAGGAAAGCACCTCAAAATCCTATATCTATGGCTTTATTTTTTGATGAGTTTGAGACGTTAACTTCTTGGCAAAAGAAAGAATGCCTTAAGTTGGCTCAAAAGTATTATTCTGATTGTGGAATTAATTGGCAGTTAAAAAATTAAAATACCCCTTATAACTGTTGAGAAACGTTTAGTTAGTTGGTAGGAGTAGAACCTGGTTTAGGCCTTGTTTTGTGTGAGGTGTGTCACAAGTTTTCATTTATATCATCTTTGGTCGGATCTGATTAAATGGAATTAAAACGAGGTCTTGGGGTCTACACTTTCTAGCCCTCCAATATTGTGTATATTGGTAATGTGTGTCATATTTAAGATCTATAAAAGCAGATGGAAGGAATGATTCTTCTATTAAGGACACCGAATCGAAATAATTAAGAATGAAACATTCTTCCATCTACTGTGATCAATTATTGATTTTTAAAGGTTTTAATTCCTGCAAAAACAGCTTTATCACCTAACATTCTTTCAATTCTAAGCAATTGGTTGAACTTAGAAATTCTTTCACTTCTGCAACCAGATCCCGTTTTTAAATGTCCTGCGCCTAATGCAACAGTAAGATCTGCAATGGTGGTATCTTCGGTTTCAGCAGAACGATGAGAAACAAAACAATTGTAATTATTTTCACTAGCTAGCTGCATGGTGTCCAGTGTTTCGCTTAATGTTCCAGTTTGATTGAGCTTGATAAGAATGGAGTTGGCCACACTTTTATCTATACCTTCTTGAAGGATCTTAGGATTGGTACAATAAATGTCATCTCCAACCAACTCAACTTTTTCTCCAAGTTTTTCGGTTAGCAATTGCCAGCGATGCCAGTCGTTTTCAGCCATCCCATCTTCAAGTAGAACGATTGGATACTTTTCAACCCATTCTACCCAAATGGTCACCATTTCTTCCGAAGTTTTAAAACTCTTATCGGATTTGAAGAAATGATATTGTCCATCCTTCCACATTTCACTTGAGGCAGGGTCCAGACAAATGGAAATATCCTGGCCAGCTACGTAACCAGCTGATTTAATTGCCTCCAAAATTACTTCAACAGCCTCTTCGTTAGATTTTAGGTTTGGAGCAAAACCACCTTCATCTCCAACAGCTGTATTGTATCCTTTTGAATACAATACTTTTTTTAATGAGTGGAAAGTTTCAATACCCATTCGGATGGCAGTTTCAAAATTAGGTGCATTATGAGGTGCTATCATAAATTCCATGAAGGAAGCAAAAGCAGATTGGTTAAAGGTGATGAAGAAACATGAATTCAATTGGATGAATGTTTTTGATACCGGAGATCAAATCATGGGAGGACAGTTTGGCTCTGTTGGGAAGAACTTATTAATCGATGCGAATGGAATCATTATTGGTTTTGACCTACACCCATTGGAGATTGAAGCCCTATTGGAGAAATGAGTTTTTCTTATGGGCTCCATATAAAGTAAAATTAACCTCTACAATTTAAGTATCGTACAATTTTATCCTCATAATTCCGGGAGTTTTTAGGTGAAAGTAAATGAAGCAGGTTAATTATGGAGTAGGCACAACCAATTGTGCCTACTCCTAATAAAGACATAAAAATGAAATCTTTTCAGGTTTACCTTTACGATTTGTCTCCCAAAGGTATTCATTTGATTAGTTGTAGGAGCAAGCTGTAATGGCTTGCTCTTTTCTTTCTGGCCTTTTTAATTCCATCTGCCGAAAGGCGTGTTTATAACTTTTAGAAAGTCTAAAGTTCATATTTATCTCAGGTCTCCAACCTAATGCCATTAAATTTGATTTTCAATCAAGTATTTCCAATTTTAAACTACTCATTTTGCTTATGAAATCATCTTTTTTAGTGACTAAAGTCGAAAATATGACGTTTAGCTCTAAAATGAAGTCAATTTTTAAGCTCGTAAAAATAGAAGTTGACTGAAAAATGATTAACAATAAAATAGTTCAAATGAACCTGCGATGAAATACGGACAAGCGAATTTATATACCTTATATATGTATAGCGGGTAAGTTTTGGGGATGAGCATAAACAATTTTGAGAGTAAGAATTACAAGAAATCCCGAAATTAAAGGGCTTGAGAGTGATTCTCTCATTATTTTGGTGAGTTCTCACACTTAAAAATGCTCAGATTAGAGTGTGAGAATCATTCTCACATGTGTGAGAGTGAATCTCTCACGTGAAAATCGTCAGTTTAGCTATTTTTTGACGATTCTCACATTTGAAAATTGCGATTTTCATGTTCAAGCTGGATATTTATATGTTTTTTGATGATTCTCACATTTGAAAATCGTCAGAATATAGTGTGAGAATTGCTCTCACATGTTTTTTGTGGACATTTTCACACGAAAATAGCCACAAAACACTCCAAAAAATCACTCTCACAGTTCAAGAAATGACCTCATAGGGATATAATAAAGCCGGATATTCTTAAAATGGATTAACATAAATTGGATCGTTTTTTTGGATGAAAAATTTTTTTTTGATGGACTGAATTATTGAAATGATTTTGTGATAATTTGTTATATCAATGAAAAGTTTTGAGGCTGTATGGTACTGTTTATAAGGAATTGTTGAGCTTTTCTCTTTTTGAAAACATCTTGCTATTTATGTTCTTGTTTGAGAAAATGAATGTTTTCGAATTTGAAAAATGAGATTTTCAAATTTTCTCATCTCTTATAGTAGTCATAAAAATGTATTATCAATTGTATAAGCTACTTGATAAAAGGAAGAGAAATAAATCATAATAATTGAATGAAATTTTTTATTGATTTGTGATTTGTTTTTGTGTTTCTCTTCTAATTTTAATAATGAAAAGTTTATTCTCGTTGAATTGATGGACTTGGATTGGTTGTTATATTGTTGAATCGTTCTGGCTTTTCGTTAAACCAATTTTCTTCCTAATAAGTTACGCTAACAATAAGAATTGTAACTCATTACAATTTGGTTCAACCATTGGGATGGAAGTTTTTTCTGTTCTGAATGTGTAAATCGATATAAATTTTTAAAGATTTATTTTATACGATAGATTTTAATGGGGTAAGCTCAAAAAAGAAATGACTAATCTAAATGGTTTATGATCTTGCCTCAATGTTGAATTAATATCTTATAGTTATGACTATACTTAAAAAACGACATGACTTTATCGCAGGACCTGAGAATATCTATGTTGATAAAGCCGCTGTCTACAAAAAGAAACTTCCACTCTACAAAGACATTTTAGGTTTAACAGATGAGGAAATTGCTGCTGATATTGAAATTATGGATGATGTTATTGCAAAAAAAGAGGCCAAAGACATTGCAGTAGCCAATGCCAGTGCAAAAATTGAGGAACTCAATGAGTCTAGAGGTATATTGACTCCTTACATGCGTAACAGAAGAGTTGAACTGATGGCTAAGCCTAATTATACCAAGGCAATTGGTGTCGATTTGGGAATTGAAATTACCTATACCAATCAGGATACTGCAGATATGAAGCCGGAAGTAAAAGTGGAAATGCAAGGTGGATATCCAACCATTAGGATTTCAAAACAAGGAACTGATGGAGTTCGAATTTACAGTCGAATTAATGGGGAAGGCCATTTTAAGTATTTGGATACCTGCAATGGAACCCAATACATCGATGTTCGCGAGAAGAGAGATGAGCAGTCTTATGAGTTAAGAGAATATACCTTCTTTTACATTGTTAAGGATACCAAAGTTGGGAAGGAATCGAATGTTTATAAGATCAGCTTTTAGCGGTAATTTTGATATATACGAATTAAAAAGGGCTAACTCATTTGCTTGAGTTGGCCTTTCATTTTTACTTCACAACATATCCAATGAGATGTTATCCTGACTTAGATTTCCCTCAAAATGTAGTAATTTAAATTATATCATATATAAAGATTGAATTGGTGTTTTGGAATTCCCTCCACTCCGTAGGCTTTTGCATTTTCCGTAAGCTTTTTTACTTTTATCGCAATAAATATGGAGCAACACGAACAAGATATCATTCAAAAGTTTAAAAATGGAGATCAAACAGGTCTTCGTATGTTGTTCGATTTGTATTACACTCCGCTTTGCGTATTTGCCTATAAGTACTTCGATTCCTACGAGAAAGCAGAGGACATTGTACAGGAAGCTTTCATCAATTTGTGGGAAAAGGAGAGAATGATAGAATTCACTGGTTCCATAAAGTCATACCTGTTTACTATTGTTCGCAACAATTCCATCAATCAGATAAAAAAAGATCAAAAATTTCGATTCGAAGAAATAGAGAATAAGGCCTACGATATCATCGAAGACAAATACGAAAGTCAGCAATTGGAAGAAAGAAAAGAAAAACTCTATAAAGAGATTGCTCTTTTACCTGCCCAATGCAAAGCCGTTTTCGAAGCCATCGCTTTTGAGAAAATGAAATATGCCGAAGTTGCTGAAGAAATGGATATTTCCATCAATACAGTAAAAACACATTATTCCAGAGCTTTAAAGCAGTTGCGCAGTAATTTGGATGTATTGGTGATGATTTTGATACCGTAAAGCTACAAGTGTAAAGTCAGCTCTTCTGGTCCCGAGAATCGGGATATAAAGTATAAAGTATAAAGTTGAGGAAGTAGCTATGAGTTCCGAACTTTGCATACTCATTACTCATTCAACTTTCCCATTATTCACTACTTTGAAAGATATTTTGGAAAAAAGTTGAAAAAACTTGTCACCCGTTTCCCAAAAACACACTTATAGGTTTAAACAATGAAGAAAATGCACATTTCGCAAGAACATATTATAGAGCTAATTCAAGAATATCAGCAAGGAAGGATTTCTGATTCGGGGGCTCAAAAGCTACAGGAATGGCTGAAAGAAGATGAGGCCAATGCGGAGGAGTTTGCCAAATATTTGGCTCTTTTTAAAGAGAGTGATGCTTTGAGCAAGCTGGATCAAATTCGAAAAGAAAATGCATGGTTGAATATTAGCAAATCATTATCGAAGCCTGAAAAGAGATCTAAAGTAAGAAAATTACATACCTGGTTGCCTTATGCCGCAGCGGTTGTAGTTTTATTTACAGTTGGCTATTTCATGATTGAGCAGGTAAGAAATGATTATGATTTTGAAAAGGACTACAATTTTGCGGAAATATCAAGCATTGGCACTAAAAAGGCAGTACTTACGCTTGAAAATGGACAAAAAGTGAATCTTGAAGAGAGTGACAAGGAGTTGATAACTGAAGCGGATGGGACTTTGATTCAAAAAAATGCCGATAGCGAATTGATATATGATAATGCTTCTTCTGCTAAAGACAGGGTGATTTACAATCAAATTGAAATTCCAAGAGGAGGAGAGTACTCGCTGGTATTAGCTGATGGAACAAAAGTTTGGTTGAATTCGGAATCGAGCTTAAGATATCCTGTGCAGTTTGTTGGAAACAAAAGGAAAGTGGAATTAACTGGAGAAGCCTATTTCGAAGTTACGCACAATCCGAGCAAACCATTTGTGATAGCGTCTCACGATACCGAAGTAAAGGTGCTGGGAACAAGCTTTAATATATCAGCATACGATGATGAGGAGCACATTTCAACGACTTTGGTTGAGGGTAGCGTAGAGCTAAGTTGTTTGGGCAATAAGGAGTTGTTGAAGCCCGGATTTCAGGCTACAGTAAAAAAAGGAGACAATCGATTTAAGGTAGAAAAGGTAAATACAGCATTGTATACCTCATGGAAAGATGGAGTGTTTCGTTATAAAGATCAGTCATTGGAAGAAATTTGCCATCAGTTAAGCCGATGGTACAATGTTGAATTCTTCTTTACCGATTACAAGTATCGTGAATACAGATTTACAGGTGCAGCCAAGAAAGACAAATCCTTGGACTTTACACTTGAAATGATTGAAAAGATAGCCGATGTAAAATTTGCTATTAAAGATGATAAAATAATTGTAGGGAAACCTGAATAAAGATATTGCGCTTTTGTGGCGGCCACCCAAGAGCACATAAAAAACAGGAAATGCGGCCACATTCCCTGTTTTAACAAATAACAACCATTGAGAATTGTCAATGGCAGTATTAATCTAGACCATAAAGTTATGAAAAAAAACCTTATGTGGAGGTGTATGTCACCTTCCATTCGAAAAACCCTGCTTGTTATGAAGCTAAGTTTTATTTTAATTCTTGTTGGAAGTTTGCAGCTTTCTGCATCTGTTCTTCTTGGACAACAAGTTAGTGTTCAGGTCAAATCATCATTGGTTGATGTGTTGGAAGATTTAAACCATCAAACAGGAACTTATTTCATGTACAATGTGCATGAAATAAACGATAAGATTGAAGTTCAGTTGGACATGAAAGATGCCAGTTTGGAAGAGGTGATGAATGAAATTTGTCAGCAAGCACCGGTAAAGTACGAAATTGTTGAGGATTTTGTGATCATTACCAAAAAAGATCCTGTTCCTGTTATCAAGGAAGTGCAGGAAAAGAAAAAATTGAAAGGAAAAGTAACCGATAAATATGGGGAGCCTTTACCGGGTGTATCTGTTGTAATTAAGGGTAGCACTACAGGTGTTGCTACCGACATCAACGGGAACTATACTTTGGAATTGGAAAATCCAAATGCAGTATTGATTTTCTCTTTTGTTGGAATGTTGCCTCAGGAAGTTGTTTACAATGGACAGGAGGTAGAAAACATTACATTAACTTCGGATACAGAGCAGATGGCAGAGGTTGTTGTTGTTGGATATGGAACAACTGCTGTTAGAGATTTTACAGGTTCGGTAGCCCGTGTTTCTGAGAAGGAGTTGGAAATGAAAAACGTTCCGTCTTCTATTTCACTGTTGCAGAATATGGCTGCAGGGGTAATGGTAAGCGGAAACACAGGTCGTCCGGGTGAAACGGTAAGAGTAAGAGTTCGTGGTGCCACATCGCTTACAGGTAGTAATGAACCATTGTATGTGATTGATGGTGTGCCAACCGATGATTCGGAGATTTTAAATTCCATTCCACCTTCTGATATTGCTTCGGTTGATGTGTTGAAAGATGCTTCTGCTTCGGCCATTTACGGATCAAGGGCGGCAAATGGTGTGTTGATGATCACTACCAAAAGAGGTAGATTGAATGAGAAAGCTAAATTTTCTGTTACCTACAATTACTCTACGGATTCTCAGATTAAAAATTTCTCAATGCTTAATGGAGATGAGTTCCGTTCTTTTTTAACTGATTTGGCCAACCAAACATTGGTAGTAGATCCGGGAAATAGAACGGCAGAGAACATTCTTGATCCGGATGGTGGATATGTTGGTGACGCAGACACCGATTGGTTTGATTTGGTAAAACAAACAGCAAACAGACAGAATGTAGACCTGTCAGTACGTGGTGGAAGTAAGGATATCTCTTATTTTATTTCCGGTTCCGTAATGGATCACAAGGGGATGGTTGTTCATGATGATCTGACAAGATATTCAGGTCGTGTGAATTTGGATATCAATATCAATCCTAAATTTAAAATCGGGACAAGAATCAATTTGTCTTACACGGATCAGAGCCAGTCAGGTACTTCCATGTTTTTAGCTCAGGGAGAACGTCCTGATTTACCAGTTTACAAAGAGGATGGTGTTACTTTTTATGAAGATAATCCAGTAGCAAATTCAACCAAGATCAATAACTCAGATGAATACAGGCTATCCGGTAACCTTTACGGAGAACTAACAGTATTGAAAGACCTGAAATTCAAAACTAGCTTTTCGGTAAATCAATACATGAATTACAATTATCAATTTTCACCAAGTTATTTGAGCTGGTACAATGAAGCATCGGCAAGTAAGGCTGAAAGCAGAGGTTACAATACGGTGCTTGATAATACCTTGAGCTATGCAAAAACATTTAATGAAGTTCATAATATTGACTTTGTAGGAGGTGTTTCTTACGAGGATTCTGAAAACCAGTCGGGATATCTTTCAAAGAGTGGTTTTGCAATGGATGAGATCTACACGAATGTTTCTGCAGGAACTGATTTTGATCGCTCATCGGATAGTAAGAGAGGGAGATCCCTGTTTTCTTCATTTGCTCGTTTGAATTACAAGTATAAGGATAAGTATCTTTTTACTGTTACTGCTCGTTACGATGGTTCTTCTATGTTTGGTAAGAACAATCGCTACGGATTCTTCCCATCGGGAGCAATTGCATGGAGAATCAACAAAGAGGACTTTTTGAGTGATGCTGACTTTATAAATGACCTAAAATTAAAAGTTTCAGCGGGTAAGACTGGTATTCAGAACTTAAATAGTTATTCGAACAGAGATTTGTACAGGGCTACCAAATATAATGATCAGCCAGGTATTGAGCATTCTCAGATAGGTAACAAAGACATTCAATGGGAGCTTTCAACACAGTACGATGCAGGATTGGATTTTGCATTGTTCAATTATCGATTGACAGGATCATTAGGTTATTACCGAAAAGATACAGAAGACCTAATAAGACTATTCTCTTTTCCTTCAAGTATGGCTGTAGAGGATATGTATTACAATATTGGGAGTGTAAGAAACCAGGGATTTGAGTTCAATATTAAAGCAAAGATTATTGATAGAAAAGACTTTGTGTTTGATTTGGGATTAAACCTTGCTACCAATAAGAATGAGGTTCGAAAACTGGAAGAAGAGGGTGCTGTGGAGAATTCTAGTGGAACCATTGTTCAGGGAACAGGATCACAGGTATTGGCAGTTGGACATGCCATGGGATCATTCTTTGGATATGAGTACAATGGTATCATTCAAAATCAGGAAAGAATTGATGAGTTGAATGCAAATGCTGTAGACAATGGACACTCTTCTTATTACGGAACATTGTATCCTGGAAACCTTGAATTTACAGACTTAAATGGTGATGGGAAAGTAGACAGTAAAGACAAGACAATCATCGGAAATCCTGATCCGGATTTGTTTGGAGGAATGTATACCAATATGAAATACAAGCGCTTCTCCTTAACTGCCAATTTTGGATTCCAGATTGGTGGTTTGAAGTACTATGGTAAAACATTACAAAATGTACCAAGTCAATTGGTCGGTCTTGTTGATTACAATTTGTACAATCGTTGGTCACCAGAGAATACCGATGCTGAGATTCCGGCAATTTATCTGGGACAGGGAGTTCCTGCATTGACTAAAATGAGTTTACACGATGCTTCTTATTTTAGATTACAGGACTTGAGGATTTCGTATGATATTCCAGAGATTAAAGGTTTACCTATAAGTGGACAAGTCTATGTGTCAGGAACGAATGTATTCACAATTACTTCCTATCCGGGAACCGATCCTGCGACAGTGAACGCTAATGGTAATTTTGGAGGTAACTATGAAACCAGTTATCCTGGAATTAGAACTTATTCAGTTGGATTGAAGTTAAACTTATAAAAGCAAATTCTATGAAAAGATATATAAATATATTACTAATCAGTGTTTTGCTGTTTGGTTGTTCAACAGATGATTTTTTAGAAAAATTGCCTCCGTACGAGGCTGATTTAGATGGGGCCATCACCAATGCTAAAAAGGTTGAATTGGCTTTAATCGGGGTGTATGCAAACTTATCTGCTGATGCTTACGATTCAAGGGATATTATGGTTGAAGGTAGTTTTAAAGCTGGTACCATGAGAAAACCTGAATGGTGGACAAGAGGAAATGCTGTTTGGTATTACGAACGCTACTGGCCAGTATTGTATGGTAATGGAAGTAATGAATGGTCCTATGATTATGGATTGATAAAGAATGCCAATTTTTTGTTGTCTGCTATTGAAGGAATTGATGATTTTGAAGGAAACAGAAAAGAAGAAATTGTTGGGGAATTACACTTCTTAAAAGCTTTGGCCTATGAAAGATTAATGCTACGATTCACCCAGCATTGGGATATGGATAGTAAGTTGGGTTTAATTATTCGTAACGATTTGCCTTCAATTGAAAATGTGAAGAAAGATCGATCTACAGTTGCTGATAGTTATGAAATGATTCTGGAAGAGTTGGAGATTGCAATAGATAAATGTCCTGACTATTCAGAATGTTCGCAAGCTTCAAAAGTAGCTGCCAAAGCTTTAAAAACAAGAGTACTTTTTCAGATGGAAAGATATTCAGATTGTATAAACATGGCAGATGAAGTATTGGCTCATACTGAAAATGCCTTGGCCCCTGATTATTCAACAATTTTCACTGATTGGGGAAGCACCAACGAAATTTTGTTCGGAAGAGTATTTGGAGATTCCGAAGCACCTAGTCTTGAAACGCGAATTACCTCTTTCAGTTCTGGTAAATGGGGACCATCATCAAATTATATCAGTTTGTTGGGTGATGATCCAAGGTACAATACAATTATTGGAGATACTGTAGAGGTTGATTATCGCTATGGAACAGCAGGAACTGTTTATGAAAACCCAACCGTTAAAAAGCTGGTGAATTCATCAAACAATTTACCATTAATGTATTTGCGTACAGCAGAAATTTATTTGTTGAAAGCCGAGGCTATCTATCGCAATGGAGGTTCTTATGACGATGCTTACGCACCAATTGCTGCAATTAGAGCGCGGGCAGGAGCCAATCCTGTTCCTCATGCAACACAAGAGGAAATTGAAACTGCAATTTGTAACGAGTGGTTAATCGAAATGTCATTTGAAAACTGGCATGAATATTTTGCATTACGCCGTTTTGGAGCAGAAAAATTATTGGAAAGAAATGATATTCTTAGAGAATCGTTAGATAAAGCCATTGAGAAGGGGAGCGATGCTGAAGCTCAATACCGTCAGCGTATTGAAGATTTCAGAATATCCTCAATCCCATCTAGTGAGACGAATGGAAATCCAGTAGAGCAAAATCCTGGTTATTAAAAATTCAAATAGTTATAAGGTATGCAGTTTCCGTACAGTACTGCATACCTAATCCTTATTTTAGATTGAAGATGACTTTCTTTATTAGTTCATTTTTAGTGGAGATATTGCTAAAAAAAATGGGGAGAATCATCACAATAAAAGAGATAGAATGATGAAGCTAAAAATATTGCAAATTTTATTGTTGCTTTTTCTTAGTAGCAGTGTTTTTGCGGAAAAAACAGAGGGAATTCAGTTTTTTCATGGCAATTGGAAAGAGGCCAAGGTAAAAGCTCAAAAGGAAGACAAGTTGCTATTTATAGATTTTTACACGCAATGGTGTGGACCATGCCTAAATATGGCTAAAACAGTGTTTGTTTTGCCAGAGGTTGGGGAATTCTACAATAGTAAATTTGTTTGCCTAAAGATAGATGCTGAAACAGAAGAAGGTAAATTGCTGGCTAAGAAATATGCAGTGAAATCTTACCCAACTTATGCATTCATAAAACCTGAAAACGAAAAGATTGTACACAGAAGTGGAGGGAGAAAATCATCAGAAAAATTTATTGCCGTTGGGAAAGCAGCATTGCAGCCTCAAACCACATCGGAATACATCCTTTCACAATATGATGAGGGGAATCGTGACCAGTATTTTATGATCAATTACGTAAGGTATATGTCATCAATTTACAAACGAGATGCTGTAAAGGCAGGCTTCGATGAAATCATTAAGAATGGAGGAAAATTAACCGAACCTGTAATATGGAAACTGTATAATGATTGCATTTTAGGATATGATAATACATATTTGAAAGAGGTCTCCGATAATTACAACAAGTTTGTTGAACTATTTGGGAAGGAAGAGGTTGATAAGAAGTTGGCAAATGAAACACAGTACTGCAGTGCAGAAGTAATGACTACATTGTGTGATTTTGAAGGAAAAGAGTTTAATATTCGATTGAAGAAGATTTCTGATAATATTTATTCCAAAAAGGATTATAAGCAGGCTACAAAATCGATCGATGCATTGTTAGCTGATTCCACGCTTAACAAACAAAAGGTGATTGATCGATTAAAGTTCTTGGTAAGGCTAAACAAACGTTACGGACCAGATTATCCCGATGAATGGTTTTACAAATGTGTAGAGTATTTGCGTTATATCGCATACAATGATACCACAAGGGATGATGCGAGAATACATTACGATTATGCCTTGGCCCTGGAAATGATGCTTGAGAGAAGCGCCAAAACTGGAGTAGAGATTCCTAAAAATCTACAAACAGCACCTGAGCTTGGCAAAAAGGAATACTCAAGTCGTCCCACTGAGTTAAAGATGAAGCCGAAGTATCGAAAAAAATAAATGCCTAACAAAAGAGGGTGTCCAAAAAGTTCAATATTATTGTCATTCTGATCCCGAGGACTCAGGAGAAGAATCTGTCCCTTTGATTAACAGATGTTTCACTTCATTCTACATGACATTGTATTCGATTGAACTTACTTTTTGGACACCCTCTTTTTTATTTTGAAAGGATTTTAGATTCCTACAAATACTTTTTTACAATCTCATCCATCTTCTCCAATTCCGATTTTACCCATTTCGAAGGAAAGAAGGGTTTGCAAAGTTCTTTTAATTCTTCATTCAGCACTTTTATCTTACTCACATATTCTTCTTTGGGTGATTGTGTCTGAAGTTTGTCATACATTAGAATCATCTGTCGTTTTGCCCAAAAATAATCTGAAGGAGTGTTGTGTGCTTTTTCAAGCATTTCCTGAATAGATTGTATTGCCTTTTCATAATCTTTAGATAGTCGACTGATGGTAAATTGTGTCATGTAGGCTGAGCCAAATGTTGGCATTTCAGCTATATATTTACTAGCATATTCATTAGCCTTTTCTTTATTCTCAAGGTTTAGATAGCATCTCGAAAGCAGATTGTATTTGTAAGCTGGCTGTAATTCCAATTGATTCACTTTTTCAATCATCTGAAGATAATCTTCCTTTTCCAATTTCTTTTTTTTGGAATAATTTTCCCTATACCATTTTTTAAAGACCAATCTGTTTTTCAGGTAATCTTCATCAGGTATAGTTTGTTTCTCTTTATAGATAGAAACATCTTGTGTCGCAATATCATATTCTAAAAATTGATTGCATCCGGCAAGCATTTCGCCATAGGCAAAATAGATTTTTTGATTGGTGTTGTCCATGATGCAGGACTTTACAGTGATATCATTGTTTATGGAACATCCCCATGAAGTATCATGTGGCAATTCGTAGTAGGCGGTAGACGAAACCATTTGGTATGCCTTTTCTACCAAGTTTTTGTTAGAGATGTTTTGGTAAAGCTCTTTAAGCTTGTCTTCTCGTGTGATATTGCTTTCTCCATGCATGTTAATCGGACTGTATTCAAATCTTCCTTTTTCAGATACAGCAAGGTTGGTAACACCAACATAATTATCCTGCATTTTATTTTTGATGCATTGTCCTCTGGTCAATTCATACATCGCACCCGAATGATCCTTATTGCTACCAACGGTGATAAACCAGCCATGTGTGCTGTAATTGTTAAAGATTTCATCAACCTCGTTCAATTCATCTGCATTTTCCATTACATAGCGCAACTCAAAAGGCATGGGCATGCCAGTCACATAATCACTTTCCATTTTGTCTTCGGGTATTGGGCAGCCATTCATATTAATCGACATACTTAGCCCATTGTGATTCATACCCGTATAAGCACCGGGATAGCATACGAAACTCAGAATGGTAGTTGGAATTTTATCCTTTCGATGATAATTCACAATTAAAGGGAACTTGGTGAAAACTTCAATTCCAGGCCAGTCGAGGTTTCTGCCATGCACTATGCCATTCTCATTTTTTAAAACAAAGGAAGTACAACTAATCTCAAAAAAGATTTGAGGAAAGTAAGCAATGGTTTTTACATCTCGCAAGTTTAGGTCGCAACCTTCAGCCATTCCTTCCAATTCTTGTATAAATTCTTTAGGCATCCGCTTTTCTATTTTCCTGATTTTGGATTGCAATACCATATTGGCAATCCATTTTTTTAGAAAAAACTTGCCAACATATTTTTCCACAACACTGTCAACTTTAACCTGCATTTCCACGATTTGATCATTCATTAGAACGCCGTACTGTAAACCCATTTCGTAAGAGTCACCTTTAACAGTTAGGAAAGGAACTCCTTCCTTTACAAACAGACTTCCCTGGTGAAAGGTTCTGATTCCGTTTTTTTCATTGTATTGGTAATCTTTTGCGTAAATCAGCAAAGAGGATAGAAGAAGAGCTGTTAAAATGCTCAGGTGTTTTAATTTCATAGCAATGATACTTAGCTTAACAATTGATTTAGGTTTTGAAAGTTATACAAACTTTTAACAATTTATTAATTGCCAGCCAAGTATTGTGCCAAATGATCATGTGTAAGATTAACAGTAAGTTGAGAAATGGGAAGGAGGATAATTGTTGGATTATCCAACAGTATATGTTCGATTACGATAAACAATCTTTATTATTGTTCACTGTTAATATTTCACTCCTGTTATTATTTCCGACAAGTCCCATAATTTCTTAGCAATTCCTTCATCATGAGAAAGTTTATTTGATTTTACTTTTACCGGATATCCTTGCATTTCGAAGAATTTAGCCGGACCATAGTAATCGCCTGCTTTTGCATTGGGGTCGAATCCCGCACGAAGCGATGGTAAAATCCCCATGGCAGGAACTTGTGAGAAGAAATTGTTCAGAAATCGAATTCCTCCTTTATGTCTTTGTAGTTCGGTTCTTGTCCAACCAGGATGAGCTGCAGTTACCATGGGTGCATCAGCATCATTTTTGAACTTTCTTACCAATTCGTAGGCAAAATACAGGTTTGCTAATTTGCTGTCGCCATATGCCTTGTTGGTATTGTATTTTCTGTTTTCCCAATTCAGGTCAGATAAATTAATATTTCCGAATTTGTGTGCAACACTTGAAGTAACTACAATTCTTGAATTCTTGGTCTTTTTAAGCAGAGGCATTAAAAGTCCTGTAAGAGCAAAATGTCCCAAATGATTGGTTCCCATTTGCACTTCAAAGCCATCTTCTGTTTTGCCAAAAGGACACATCATGATACCAGCATTATTGATGAGAACATCCAACCGGTTGAAATACTTGTTGAAGTTTTCCGCAAAATCTTTAACCGATTCCAAACAGGTTAAATCAAGTGGCATAACTTTAATAATGGCTTTCGGATTTGTATTTTGAATTTCAGCAGCAACCAGATCTCCTTTCTCTGTGTTTCGTACTGCCATAACCAGAGTGGCCTGCTTATCAGTCAGAATTCTCACAGCTTCTTTTCCAATTCCACTTGTCGATCCCGTTACAATTATAACTCTTCCTTTCTGATTTGGAATATTGGATTCATCCCATTTCATGTTTGTCATACTTTTTCTTTTAAATTATCTTATTTTGTTGCTAATGACAAAATTAGAGGAGTCTAATTTCAAAAATGTATAGTAATTACTGAAGCTTGTACTCTTTTTACAGTTAAAATGAGATTTTTAACGATTAAGTCTTTACTCTACCATTTTATTAAAATTAATGATTAGCTTGTTGTACGTGTATTATAATTCTTGAATCAGATTAAACTCTTTGGCGTTGGTAATTTGCATTAAATCCATTGGATTTAGTTTTACTCTAAAATTTACTTTTCCACCGCTAACAATAATTTGCTCCATTGATACAGAACTAATCTCTAAAAAGGTTTGGTATTGTTTTTTCATGCCAACCGGCGAGCATCCTCCTTTTATATAGCCAGTGTTTTGTAACAATTCCTTTTCGGGTAACATCAAAATTTTCTTTTCACCTGCAGCTTTAGCAGCTTTTTTCAAATCCAATTCACTCGACAGCGGAATGATAAAAACGTAGAGCTCATTGCTAATGCCACGTGTAACAAGAGTTTTGTGAATAAGAGAAGCATCAGGATCACTCATGTCTCTGGCTTTTAGATTGGTGGAATCTTTCGCCTCATAGTTAACTCTATGTTTATCAAGTAGTCGTAATGCGTTTGTTTTAATCGTCTTTGCCATAATGTTTAATTCTTAGAGGCGAAATTAAAAAAAATGGATTAGTCAGGGAACAATATGATCTTTTACCAAGAAAGTTTTGGAAGTAGGGGGATATATTGCATTCCAAGTTTAAGGTATAAAAAAAGACCCATCTTTGTTTGATGAGTCTCTTCTGGTGAACACGGAGGGAGTCGAACCCCCAACCTCCACAGCCGTAATGTGGTGCACTATCCAGTTATGCTACGCGTCCGTTTCCTTAAAAAGGCGGTGCAAATATAGGAAAAATTACCCATTAATTGCAAGTCTTTTCAGTAGAAAATACGAAAAATCATCTTTTTTGTTTTACAATCAAGTAATTAAATTTTGATATTTATTGGATGATAGATTAGATCCAATTTTTATTTTTTTGAGCTTGATTTTATCAAAGTTTATTGCATAAAAAAAGACTCATCTTAGTTTGATGAGTCTCTTTTGGTGAACACGGAGGGAGTCGAACCCCCAACCTCCACAGCCGTAATGTGGTGCACTATCCAGTTATGCTACGCGTCCGTTTTTCCTTAAAGGCGCTGCAAATATAGGGAAAAATAGAAATGCAATGCAAGTGTTTTTTATATTTTTTTTGTAAGATGAAACTTCCAGAACCCTTTCCAATTCTTAAAAAACTATAAATCTTTCAGATAGAAGGAAAAGATCAATCGAAAAAAAATTAATTTTACATTTACTGGAATTTAAAATCATCAGTTGATGTAATTCTCTAAGTATTTTTCTATTTTTGTTATGTAAAACCAAATTGACTTTTAGCAATGAAGAAGTTTCTTAAAATTTTCGGAGGAATTGTAGTTTTCCTTTTAGCACTACTGATTATTCTACCTTACTTTTTTAAAGATCAGATATTTGAAAGGGTAAAAGCTGAAATTGATAACAATGTTGATGCAAAAGTAGAAATCGGAGATCTTTCTCTATCAATGCTTAAAAACTTCCCAAACCTTTATATTGAATTGCAAAATGTAAGTGTGGTGGGTAAAAATGAATTTGCATCGGATACATTGGCTTTTGTAGGCAAACTTTATACAGCTGTAGATTTATCTTCAGCTTTATCAGGATCGCAAATTAAAGTAGGTGCGATTGTGTTGGCTGATTCAAAAGTAAATGCGAAAGTTTTAGAAACAGGCAAGGCCAATTGGGACATAGTAAAGTCAACAGGCGAAGAAGTTGTGGAAGAGGAATCGGGAGAAGCTTCTGACTTTAAAGTAATTTTTGATGAGGTTAGAATAGAAAATTTTGGATTGCTATATGATGATGCCGCTATGAAGGCTGTTTTTGCGGTGGAAGATTTGGATTTGAACTTAAGTGGTGATTTTTCGGCAAAGGAAACCAACCTAAATGTTGCAACCACTTTAACCGGTATTAGTGTTGATTATGAAGGAGCCAAATACTTGAACAATGCAAGCCTGAATTTAACTGCTAATCTTGCAGCTGATCTTGAAAACATGATCTTTAAATTCATGGAAAATCAATTGGGTATTAATGATCTGCACTTTGGGATTGATGGTCAGGTAGGAATGCTTGACAATGGATATAGCATGGATATTAAATTAAATGCTGAGAAGACAGATTTCAAATCATTATTAGCTATGGTGCCTGAGGTATTCAAATCTGATTTGGAAGGTCTGGAAACTTCAGGTGAATTTGAATTAAATGCTTTTGCAAAAGGAGAATACAAAGAAGAATTGTATCCTGCTTTTGGAGCCAAATTAAAAGTGGGTAAAGCAAGTTTAAAATATGCTGACTTGCCAGAGTCAGTGCAGAACATTCAGATTGATGCCCAAGTGAATCATCCAGGAGGTGAATTGGATTTGCTTACAACAGACGTCAATAAATTCCATTTTGAGGTAGCCAACAATCCTTTTGATGCAGAATTACATATAAAAAATCCAATAACAGATCCACTTTTAAGTGGATTCTTTAAAGGAATTGTTGATTTTGAAAAGATTAAGCATGCCATTCCTATGGACAGTATAAATATTGCTGGTATGGTTAATTCTGATGTGGTTTTTAAAGGGCGCTACTCGGTAATTGAAAAAGAGGAGTTTGAGAAATTTATGGCGAAAGGAAGTGTTGTGTTGAATAATTTTGTATTCACAACACCAGATTTTCCACAAGGAGTTAAAATCATAAAATCAGTTCTTGATTTCACTCCACGTTATATTAGCCTTAACTCATTTGATTCTAGAATTGGAAAATCAGATATTCAGCTGAAAGGAAAGATTGAGAATTACATTCCTTATGCAATGAAGGGGAAAGTTCTTAAGGGTAATTTTAATATGAGTTCGAAGATGATGGATTTGAACGAATTCATGACCGCAGAAGCTGAGGAAGTTGAAAATTCAGCAGATACAGTTCCATTGTCGGTTATCGAGGTTCCTGCAAATCTAGATTTACGATTAAGTTCATATTTTAATACCATTCGTTTTGATAAAATGGACATTAAAGATGTTAAAGGATTAATCGTGGTAAAGAATGCATCAGCCAAGCTTACCAACCTTTCTATGAATATGCTTAAAGGGAATATGACCATGAATGGAATGTACAAAACCATTGATGTGACTAAGCCTGAGATTGATTTTGGTTTAGACATCAATAATTTTGATATCAACAATGCATACCATTCACTAAGTATGATTAAGCAAATGATGCCAATAGCCATGAACTGCGAAGGAAAGGTTTCATCGGATATGAACATTACTGGTTTGCTTGATTCTGAAATGAATCCAATTCCTGCAAGTTTAAATGGAAAAGGAGCTTTACATTCTCGCAAAATCTTAATTAAGGAAAACAAGGCTTTTGATGCTTTGGCTGCAGCCTTAAAAAATGATGAATACAAGAGAATTTCTGTTACTCAATTCGATATGGAATTTGAAATCACAAATGGAAATGTGCTTGTGAAACCATTTACGACTAAAGTTGCAGGTAATCCGGCAACCATATATGGAACACAGTCGGTTGATGGCAAGCTTGATTTCACCATGGATATGAAATTGCCAAAAGAAGATTTGGGAGGTGATATCAACAAACTTTTTGCCCAGGTACCAGGTCTTGATAATGTACCAGCATTTGATGTAGCAGTTAAAATTACCGGAACGGTTGATAATCCCGTGGTAAAGCCAGATTTAAGCAAGGCAATAAAGCAGGCTCAGAAAGCAATTGCCAAAGAGTTAGAAAGAAAAGCCAAAAAGGAATTAGAGAAAAAAGGAAAAGATCTGTTGAAGAAACTATTTAAGTAATTACTAGAAAATAATATTGAAAGCGGATGACTATTGGGTTATTCGCTTTTTTTGACTTTAGTGCAATAAAAAAGGACGGCAACCACTCCGTCCTTTTTCATATTCACTTTAAAACCTGAACTTTCCATGGAAAATTCATAAGCAATATATGAATAAAATTAAAATGGAACAATTTAATAGATTAAAAATAATTAAACAGGGTGTTGTCGAACAGATTAAATATCATTTGAATAATAGCTTTAGAAAAGGAAAAAATAGGAGAGTATATAAAATACAAAAGAGGATGGTAACCACTCCATCCTCTTCTATCTATTCACTTTAAACCTTAAAAACGGAAATCGTTTTGAATCTTCTACGCCGTATGTTTTTAAAAGGTTCTAAAAAAAGTGGTATTTTAACTCATTCTAAATAATTTCAAAGGCGAAATTTCAATAATTCTGACATGGTTTTGTAATATTCATGCTCAATTTCAAGATAAGTATCAACACTTTCGTAATAATAAATATTCTCTGTAAGGTATTCAATACTTGATATTTCGCCAAGGGTTAAGGCCTTTTGAAGAAGTGTGTCGTAATGCTTCTCTGTAAAAACCCCTTTATACTCTTTCATACTTTTCTCAAGGTTCAAAAAGTTTCGAAAAAGTTTCAGAAATTTATTCTCAAGTTCCATTTTGCCAATTAAATATTCTTCTCTATTAAATTGTTCCAGCAACCTTGCTCTTTTAACTTTGTTCTTATTTTCCCATAAAGGAATGCTAAGTCCAAGTTTAATTCCATTGGCTTGTTTCATGATATCAGAATTTAAATAGCGATATCCAATGCTAAACTTGGGTAGCGAGTTTGTTTTTACAAGAGAAGTTTCTTTGGCAGAAATTTCCTCTTTAGTACTCAATAGCTTTAATTGTGGATCAGCATTCAATGATTGAGTTAATAATTCCTTCATACCCTGATCGATACTCATTAAAGGATATTCAAGCAAGTTGAGATCAATTTGCTTACCTCCGTTTAGTTTAATAAGATCATCAGTAAGGTTAGAAACTTTACTCTCAATCATTTTTAATTGATTTGCCGTATTCAAACGAAGCATTTTAATCTTATTGGCTTCAAGAATGGTTGCATCTCCTTCCTCCAGTCTTTTTTGGAACAAATCATTTAATCTTTCCGCATTGGTCAATCTGGATTGAAGTTCTGCTTTTTGTTTGTTGTAGTAAATCAGCTTAATACAAAGCAGTTTTGCTTCCAACAGGATGTCTTGTCTCGATTTTGCTTTGTAGTTTTCCGTATTGGCAATTTGCGCCTTTTTAAGTTGATTCTTATACAGGTAACTTGTCGGAAAATCAAAACTTTGACTTACCAATATTTCATATGGTTTTCCTTCATCTGACGAAAAGCTTTTTTCCCATTCCAGTTCAGGATTGTCCAAATTGGTTTGCGCTTTGAATCCTAGATTCTGTGCTTCAAAAAACTGTTCGTTTGCTTTTAGTACAGGATTGTTCTTCTCGATTGCAGAAAGCACATCCTGAACAGTATTCTGAGCCTTTGCAGAAAGGCTCAGAATTGATATCATGATTACGAATACAATTTTATTCATCTTCTTGTTTTTTCTTGTTTAACACCAAATAAACGATCGGAATAACATAGATATTAAGCAGGGTAGAAGTAAGTAAACCACCCAATATTACAACTGCCATTGGGCTCTGAATTTCATTACCAGGCTGATCGCTTGCCAAAGCCATTGGAATTAATGCCAGTGCTGCCGTTAATGCCGTCATCAAAATAGGACTTAGTCGATTCACCGATCCATTTAAAATGATCTCTTTTAACTGTAATCCTTTTTCTTTTAGGCTCTGATAGTTGGATATTAGCAAAATTCCATTTCTGGTAGCAATTCCAAATAAGGTAATGAAACCAATAATTGCGGGAATACTTAGCATGCCTGAAGTGAAGAAAATGGTAAATACTCCACCAATTAATGCCAAAGGAAGGTTAAGCATGATGATTCCAGCCAATTGAGAACTTCTAAATTCCTGAAATAACAACAGAAAGATGATTAGTAAACTGAAAATCGAGGTGATCATTAAAACTTTTGATGCTTTTGCCTCACTTTCGAACTGTCCTCCGTACTCAATACGATATCCTTCTGGTAATTTGATATTCTCATCAACACTGTTTTGTATGTCAGCTACAATGCCACTTAAATCTCTATCGGCAACATTGGCCGAAACAACCAGTTTGCGTTGTACATTTTCCCTGTTTATGGTATTTGGTCCTGATAAAGGTTGGATATCCGCCACATAGCTAAATGGAATTTTTTTCCCATCCCATGTGTCAATTAGTGCATTTCTTATGGCTTCAATACTTCCTCGATTCTCTTCGTTATATTTCACGATCAGGTCAAAAGCTCTGATCCCTTCAAATACATCAGAAACCTTGGCGCCACCAAATGCTACATGAATAAATTCCGAAAACTGGGTGATGGAGATGCCGTATTTTGCCAGCATATCTCTTCTTGGTTTAATTCTTACTTGGGGGATTTCTACCTGCTGTTCAACGTTTACATCCACTACACCTTCAATAGTTGAAATAGATGTTTTAATTTGATTCGCAGTCTGAAACATGAGATTCAAATCGTCACCAAACATTTTGATTGCAATATTGGCTTTTGTACCAGACAGAATATGGTCAATTCTGTGACTTAAAGGCTGACCAATAGCAAAGTTTACTCCTTGAATTTGATTCAACTTCTCACGTACCTCCTGTAGAAATTCTGATTTACTTCGATCGGTCAAAGTAAATGGAACTTCTATTTCCGAAGTGTTTACACCAAAAGAGTGTTCATCCAATTCTGAACGACCTGTTCTTCTGGCTGTCAATCGAACTTCGGGAATAGTAAGAAGTGCTTCTTCAGCCAAGACCTTAACTTTATTTGATTCCTCAAGAGCAATTCCTGGTTTGGTAATGGCAGTAATGGTTAAAGAACCTTCGTTAAAATCAGGCAAGAAGTTGCGTCCAAGGCTTGTTAAAGTAATAATGGATGCAATAAACAAAACACCAGCACCACCTAATATTAATTTTTTGTGATTTAAAGCTTTTTGAAGCGAACTCTTATACCCTTTATTTAAACGAGACACCAACCAACTCTCGTTACTCTTTTTATCAAGCATTTTATCGCTTGTAAGCATGAAACTACACAAAACGGGAGTCAGAGTAATGGCTACAATTAATGATGCAAATAAGGCAACGATAAATGCGATGCCAAGGGGTTGTAGCATTCGTCCTTCCATTCCGCTAAGGAAGAAAAGAGGTAAAAATGCAGCAATGATGATAAAGGTTGCATTAATAATGGATGATCGAATTTCGCAAGAAGCATCGTAAACTACTATTAAAGGATTTTTACGTTCTTCTTTTGGCAGAAGATGATTTTGTCGCAATCGCTTGTAAACATTTTCCACATCAATAATGGCATCATCTACCAAATCACCAATGGCAATTGCCATTCCTCCAAGCGTCATGGTATTAATGGTAATGTCTAAAAACTTAAGGGTAATTACAGTTACCAATAAAGAAATTGGAATCGCCAACAGTGAAATCATTGTAGTTCTGTAATTCATTAAAAACAGGAACAGAATTACAATTACAAAAACAGATCCTTCCAATAAGGCTTTTTGCACATTGCCAATGGATGAATTAATAAAATCCGCTTGTCGGAAAATGTGCGTATTTACATTCACACCCTCAGGTAATGATTTTGCGAGTTCTTCAATCGAAGCATCAAGCTTTTCTGTCAATTTTAGAGTGTTAACGCCAGGTTGTTTTTTAACGGTCAGCAAAACCGATTGTTTGGCATTAATGGTTCCCAATCCAATTTTAGGAGCTGCTGCAGCTTTAACTTCAGCAATGTCGCTAATTCGGATGGGTACATTCTTATACATTTTTACAACCGAATTGCCTAGCTCTTCAAAATCAGAAGTTCTCGCAATTCCTCTAATGTTGTATTGATTTCCATATTCGTTAATGAATCCACCAGCTGAGTTTTGATTCGTAGCTTCAGCCGCTTTCATCAACTCATCGATACTTACATTATAGTATCTCATTTTTTGTGGGTTGGCAAGAATCTGATATTGTTTGTATTCTCCACCAATAACAACAACCTGGGCAACACCATTAATGGCAAGTAAATGTGGCCTGATAGTCCAGTCGGCAATGGTTCTTAACTCCATAGGGTCAACATTGTCCGATTGAAGTCCAATCATTAATACTTCACCCATAATTGAGGATTGTGGTGCAAGAGTAGGGTTACCAGCACCTTCGGGTAACATTTCAGACAAAGGCATTAGTTTCTCACTAACAATTTGTCTGGCCTTGTAAATGTCAGTTCCCCATTCAAATTCAATCCAAACAATCGAGAATCCTGCCGATGAGGATGAACGTAATCTTCTAACATCAGTGGCTCCATTTACGGCTGTTTCTATTGGAAAAGTAACAAGTTTTTCTACTTCTTCCGGTGCCATACCGTGAGCCTCGGTCATAACAACTACTGTTGGAGCTGTTAAATCCGGAAACACATCCACATCCATATTTAATGTAGTGTAGCTGCCACCAATAATGAGTAAGGCAGAAACAAACATTACAAGAATGCGGTTGTGTAGCGCATATTGTATGATTTTATTTAGCACAATGTATCTTTTTAAATTCTTAATTCGGTTAATTGATCCAGGCTCCTAGTGTTCGTGAGAATGAGCTGGTAATGATCCTGCAAGGGAAGCAAGTTTTACAAAGTATGCTCCTTCGCTAACCACTCTTTCGCCAGCACGAAGACCTTTTATGATTTCTACCTCACGACCATTGTCGGCACCTATTGTAATAAATCTTTTCTCAAAGCTTTCACCTCCGGTTTGTACAAATACATATTTCAAACCTTGATCTTCAAGAATTGCCGATTTTTCGATGTGCAATACATTTTTGGTATGTTCAGATTTTAGATAAACCTCAACAAATGAGCCTGAGTATAGTTCTGGCGTTAAGTCCAATTCAAAATACAATGGCGTAGTATAATCATCCTCATGAATATCTTTTCCATAGGCTATCATTCTGCCATTTAGCTCTTCGGTGCTAAATACCTTATTGCGATAAGGAAGTTTAAAGTTTGCCGATTTAATATTAGGAAGTTCTTTTAAATGCTTTTGGTAAACATCCGCTTTCAGCATCAATTTTGAACCCTGATCTACTTTGGCAAGTACAGTACCTTTTTCAACATATTGACCTTCGTTCACAAATACGTCGCAAACAAATCCGTTTACCGGAGAAAGAATGGAAAGTCCGCTGGCATTATAGTTTTTGTTGATGCTGTTGAATTTAACTTGGGCATTTTCGTAAGCCGCTTTAGCTTCTAAAAATGTTTTTTCCGTTACAATTTTATCTTCTCGCAAAGAGCTTGCTCTATCGAACTCAGCTTTGGCTTTTTCAAGTTCCAGTTTTGCTTCGATATATAGAGTAGACAGGTTGTTACCAGCCAATCCTTTCCCGGTAATGATAAATAATGAAGTATTCTTGTCAACTGTTTTACCTGCAACAATATCGGTAGAACTAAAATGAACTACACCACTGGTTTTGGCAACCACTTGCTTTTCCATATTAACCGCAGGTTGTAATGTACCAGTTGTTTTGATAATGTTTTGGAAGTTTGAATTTTTAACTTCAGAAGTAGCAAAATCAATTTTCCAGGCTTGTTCTTTTAAAAAGCCAATTTCATTATCACTTGATGTTTCATGATCATCTGCATTATCAGCATCTTCATGATCTTTATAAACAGGGATGTTTTTAGCTACGAACTTTTCTTTGCCATACTTCGAATTTACCTCAAATACCAATGTAGCTGAGCCAGCCTTTTTAGGCATTAGTGCAGGTGTGAAAATACCATCTCTTGCAGGCGAATTTACCGTGTTCGAGTACCCTTTTCCTGCTACCATTAAAATGACTTTAACGCTTCCTTCGGTGTAAGGTTTATAGGTTTTAAGATTGGTTAAATGTGTAGTAAACTTCGAAACATGATCCAGCATGAGTTTAGGAAACTCCACGAATAACTCCGTATTCTCGTTGTACAAGGTCAAACTCATTGTTGAATGATCCTCTTCATCATGTGCTGCGTGAGTATCAGGGCCATGTGCGTGTCCGCCATGATCGTGTCCATGCGAATTGTTATTTGGTTTACATGCTATTAAAAATGATAAGGCTAAGCTTATCCAGATATATCGTTTCATTTTTTTCTCTTTCTTGTATTTATAACTCAAAATTTCATTAGCTGAGTCGGAGTTAACTTTCTCCAACTCAGCTTTAATGTTTAAGGTCTACATGATTTTTAGTGGGTGAGTTACTAAATAGTACTTAAAATTAAAATGTATAGTGTAAACATTACAATCACTCATTTAAGCTTGTATTGAATAAACTGATTTAAAAAACATTTTCGTACACACTTTAAGTACTACAAGTATTCTAAGTACTTTAGGCACTTCTTTAGAATTACCCATTATAAATCATTCAGCACCATGTTTAATGTTTGTGTCCGTGGTCGTGATCGTGGTCATGTCCATGATCGTGACCTTCTTCGTGCTTGGTACTGTCTACATCAAATTCTTCTTGATGGTGAGCATCATTATCATGAGAATGTGAATGAGCTCCATCACCGTGGTCATGATCGTGATCATGTCCTTCATGAGAATGGATTTCTTCTTTTTTCTCTGATTTTTTACCTGCATTACCACAGGAGGTAAGTACTAGTCCACAAATGGATAGGACAAATAATAATTTTTTCATAGGATTGAAATTTGAGTTAGGTTGCAGATACCAGTTGATAATTCACTTAAGAATACCTGGTGAAAGCTCTACAACTTTTGTTATAAATAATTTGAATGTTTTGCGTATTTGTACATGATTTTATTGTACTATAATATATGATACAATAATATCATGACAACTTTAATAAGTTGTTGAATTTCAGCCTTAGGCTAAGAATGAATTGGGCGGACCTCTCCTGTGAGGAATGAACCTGATCGGCTCGGGAGTTAATTTTTGATTGCGTAAATTAAAGCTTTGAAGCTTTTGAGTTTCTTCACAATCTAACTGAATGTTATCCGATTGTAAAAAAACTTTGTAGGCATTATCCTTCTGAACTCTATTGTGAGTTAGAATACAACATGTTTCCGCATTTGCTTCATGAGAATGGTTCCAATGAATACCATTGTGTTGGTGTGTATTGGCATGTGAATGTTCATATAGATGCTGATGAACCTGAATTACCGAAACATGATTGTGATCATCAATCTGGTGTAGGTGATGATTATGAGGAATGATATCATGAGCCAACAATACCAACATTGGTATTATCATTGCTAAGCACATCATATAATTTTTCAAATTCCTCATTTACGAAAATGTTTGCGACAAATATAAATTTTCAAAGATAGAATTCCAATACCTAAATCATATGATTATGATTTCTTTAACAAAAAATCCATGAAATACATTTCATGGATTTACAAATATATAGAATTGTTTAGCTGCTAATATAGTTCGTGGCTAATTTTACCTTCGAGTTTTTTAGCAGGATTTCCTACATAAACACCCCATTCTTCCGTTTTTTGTTTTGTTAAACTTGCACCCATAGCAAGTAAAGTTCCTTTTGCCAAATGCGAATAATCTCTGATGGTAGCATTAACACCCAAAAAACAATGCGATTCAATGGTGCAGTGTCCCGACATTACAACATGTGATGTAAAAAGCACATGATCTTTTATTTCACCATGATGACCAATGTGGTTACCGCTCCATAGAACTACGTTATTGCCTATTTTGGTGAAAGGTTGTAATGTGTTATCCTCAAGAATAAAACAGTTTTCTCCTATTTCATTGCCACATACCGTTGCTTTTGAGCTGATGTATGAAATGTATTCATAGCCTTTTTCTTTTCCGGCCAGGTATACTTTCTCTCTTAACTGATTCATTTTTCTTCCAGTCATGGGGGCAAACAATTTGTATTGGCTTGGTGGATATTTATCTTCCAAACTTTCGAATGCAACCACTGGCAGTCCTTTAAATGATTTTTCTTTTAGATATTCCTGGTTTACAGTGAAAGCAACTACTTCGTTCTCACTATCATGCTCAAGGTACCAATGAGCCAATTCGGCTGTATCCAATATTCCGAAAATAATAACTTTAGCCATGTTGAAATTTGTTTAAGGTGAATGATTAAGAAATTTTGTGATAACCTACAGTACTTGTGAATATTGTAGATTATTTTGTTATTCTATTTAAATTACTGAATATCACAATGCAAAACAAATTTGATTTTACATGATTAGGAATAGGTGCTTCGAAAAACGCACAAAAAAAAGCTCGCAGAATATTCTGCGAGCTTTTCAATATTTTTAATCTAGCCTTAAGACTCTTTGCTACATTCTTTTTTGCAATCACTTTTGCATTCTGTTGTTGCTTCTGCTTTGTGATGATCACATTCTCCAGAGCATTTTTTTTCTGTAGTTTCTGCAGTGGCTTCAGTTTTTGTACCGTGAGCACAACCAGCACATTCTCCTTTACATTCTTCTTTTTTCTCAGCAACTACTTCAGTTTTTTCTTTTGAACAACAAGATTTTTCTGATGTAGCTTCTTTTTTAGTTTTGTTTCCACAAGAGCTTAGTACGAATCCGCAGATTGCGATTGCAAATAATAGTTTTTTCATTTTTCTGATCTATTTAATAAATAATAATTACCCCGTTGTTTAACGAAGCGTGAATATATCTGTTATTTGCGGGTTTTGCAAGCTCTATAAAGAATAGATTTGTTAAAAATGTTTTAACAAACATCTCTTTGTAATGTATGCTTTCTAAGAAAAAAATCAATAAAAATATAAATTAAATCAAGTTAAAAGCTTGACATATAAATATAAAAATGCTAAATTGGTGTGTTGCATAATAAAAAGGCATACGTTAAGTGTATTGTGGAATCCTATTAATCCTAAGAAAGCACGTGGATTCTTTTTTAAAACAAGAGAAAGTAGCAAAAGGGAATCCGTTTGTAGAAAGAATGAACGAGTAAGTAGCAAAAATGAACGAATAAGTAACAGGAATGAATAGGTAAGTAGAAGAAATGAATCGATTTGTAGGAAGAATGAATGAGTAAGTAAGAAGAATGAATGGATTAATAGCAAGAATGAATGGATTAATAGCAAGAATGAATGGATTAATAGCAAGAATGAATGGATAAATAGAATGTTGAATCGTGAAGTTGAGATTTATTAAGGAGAAGGGGAAGACAGATTTTAAATGAGAAGAATTGTTTAACCAACTAAATAATAATAATCAAACTAGAAAATCATGGCAAGTTATTTTAAATTTAGACGTGAAGAATTACCAGTTGTAGGTCATTTACTATTAAGCTTATTGCAACGCGATAGAGTAAAGTTCGAAGAATACTCACCAAAATACAACGATGAATTCATTGCTTCTGTAAGTACTCAAATCCACAAGGTACAAGATTTAACAACTACCCAATCCCTAACCGGGGAAATCAAAACCATAACCAGTGAATTGTATCAAAGTTTGGATGATTTGATTCCTAAACTAAACAGATTGGCCAGCTATGTGCAATCTGCAAACAAATTGCTTGTGGTGAAATATGCCGACTTTGGCATTCGTGAAGCTAGAAAAGATATTAGAAAAAGAAATGTTGAAGCATATTGCGCAAGGCAAAAAGTAATTGAGCAGAATATTGCCAAAAATATCGATCAGCTTAAAGCAGAAGGTTACAAAGAGGAATTTGGCCTTGAAATTCAGTCTGACACAAAGGCTATTTATGAGAAAAATCTTCTTCAGGAGCAGAAGTTAAGAGAACGCAAAGAACATGTAAACAATAATCTTGGCGAATTTGATATTCTTTGGACAATGCTTTCGGATATATCGAGAAAAGGAAAAGTAGTAATGGCTCATGACAAGCAAAAAGCAGAAGAGTACATGTTTACCCATATCATTAAAAAAGTAAGAAATGTTTCTGTTAAGAAGACTCCTGTTGTAATAGCTCCTCCAGTTGTAACAGAGCCAGCAAAAGAAAAAGAAGAACCTCAAATGGAAAATGTTGAGTCGTAAATAAAATAAAAAAAATAGTAAAGAGACTTAAACTCTATTAAAGGTCTCTTTATTTTTTTTGTTTGAGAAAATAATGTCAATAATTTAACTAAATCACAAAACAAATGAGAGAATTAAAAAAACTAAGCTTGATTTCGATTTGCCTACTAATAGGTTTTATTGCAAATGGGCAAATTCAGTGGATGAGTTCATATGCCGAAGCAAAGAAAATTGCTAAAGAACAAAACAAACTAATAGTAGTAGATTGTTGGGCCAACTGGTGCGGACCTTGCAAAAAAATGGATGAGGATGTTTGGGAAAAAGATGATATGGAAATTTACGCTGCAAAATATGTTTTTGTGAAATTGGATTTAAGTAGCGGTTTTTCAAATCCAGATTTTCTGGTAAAAGCAATACCAAAAATTTTTATTACTGACGCATGGAATAATCAGTTTGAGTCCATTACTGGGTATCAATCGCTTAAGCGAATGGAAAATTTACTTACTGCTTACAGTTTTTCTTTAGAAAATATTTATAAATCTACAGTTGAATTTGAGAAAGACGATGAAAATGTTGATAAGGCATTGCAGCTTGCAATGTGTTATCAGAAGCAGAGTACGTTAGTTGAACATGATGCTAAAAAATCTCTTAAATATAAAAGCAGATTTTGCTTTAAGCAGGCCGAGAAACTATTAAAAAAATCGAAGAATAAGGATTTATCACAAAAAGTACAGATACTATCTTGCTTAAATAAAAGTGGTAAGAAAGCTTTAAAAGTTTTAAGTTCTTGTAAACCGTGCAACGAAGAGAATGGAAATTTGAAAGCAGCATTACTCGCGAGAATTTATTTGTCTTTAGAACAAGTTGATAATGCTAAAGAGCAATATGCAAAAATAAAAGACTTGCAACTTCCGTATTATGATTTTATTGCATCGGAAAGAAAACAGTTGCAGTAAGTCAATAGATATTGGGTTTGCAGATTTTAAGGAATAAAAAATAAGTGTATCTCTAACATGAAAGGGATACACTTATTAAAAATTTGTGATTCATTGGAATCATCTGGTCACACGACCCACATTGATCATTACTTTCTGAAGGCATAATTGTATTCTTTGTTGTTCGAAACTAAACGTACTTTGTACTCTCCTTCAGGTAAGGCTGCAACATTAAACTTCTTTGAAAAAGTTGGAGCTGATGTATATGATTCTTCGAATACTTCATTTCCCAATGCATCAGTAATAGAAAGGTTGAATGTTTTATTTTCAAAAGCAAGGTAACTAACATACAAGTTGTTGTCTGCAGATCTGAAAAAAGTTTTTTCAGCAAGTTCTTTAGAGTCTGTAACTTTAAGTTTTTTTCCTTCAATGACGAACTCTTTTTCAACATTTTCTTCTGCACCACTTAGTACAATTTTGTAAATACCATCTTCCAAATAAGAAAAGTCAAATAGTTTCTGATCGGTAGTTGCGCTATTTACTTTTTTAGAGTAGTAAAGGTTTCCTTCTCTATCGTAGATTTTCATTTTTAAAACCGATTCAGTAGGGTTGATGATAGAAACGATAGATAAATCTGTATCCAAATATGGATTGATTTTAATGTTACCAGTGGCAAAAGCTGAACTTGCGCCTAAGAATAGTAATGCTCCCAATACAATTCCTTTTAGATTTACTTTTTTTGTTTTCATACGAATAATATTTAATAATTAAATGTTAATAAAATCAGCTCTTGATTATTCTCTCATGCTGACATTGTAAATCTATGTATTATTCGTAGAAATGATCTAAATAAAATTCCCTGAAAGTGGAAAAATAACAAAAAAATGAACTTATAACGGTTGCGGAAACTCCCGAAATTGTTTGCGTTACATTGATTTAATAAAGAATTTTGTCATTATTAACATGATTTGTCCATTTTTCATGTTTATGATAACGTTTACGGAAAATTGCAAAAAGGTCAAAACGTCATTTTTTAGCTTGTCCTGATAAAAAAGTGATCAAAAATGTTGGAAATCTTTGTTTCGAAAATGCTCATTTGGACCATTAAAACTTCATTCCCGTTTCTTTTTGAAGAAATTTATTCTGTGTCGATTTCTAATCACAGATTAATATATTTCATCAATCGTTTTGATTGCTGATAGGTATTGAACTATTTTTGGTGCAAAATTTTAAAAATATGCGAATAAAGTTTAAAGCATAGACTTAAAGATTATCTGATAAAAAGAATTTGTGCTTGATGGGCATTGGAAGGACATGCTACTTATCCGAAGAAAATTTTTAGAAAGGCGGGGAAGCTTCGAAGAATTGAGAAGATCACCCCGCCGCACTTAAAGTTTTCAAGTAGAAGAAGATTGTTCTTACGCGCCCTTCCCGAAGCTTCGGGATTGTTTACTTTCTCATCAATGGAGAAAGTAAAAGCCTTCCGGCTTGAGGAAAAAGGCATATAGGTAATTTTCAAACTATAATTTGCATATCATACCAATAGTGTTTAAAAATTAAAATGGTATTATGAGCTACCAAAACTTAATAGACTTTTCAGTTCATCCATCCGATGTAGATCGATTCGATAACAAATGGGAGGGATTAAAAGAATATATCAACACACAAGAATTAGATGGAGTAGAGTTATTAATAGGTTACGATCATCCATCTGACGAAATCCCAAAGGAGGTAGTAAAATCAATTCATTTGCCTTTTTGGGTAACATGGTTGGATGTTTGGCGAAAAGGAGAGGAGGCTGCAAAATATTATTTCCCGGATGTAAATACTGATTATTTGCAATTTTGTTGTGGAGGAAGGAATGCTTCCGAAATGGTGCAAACGCAAAAAAAGTTATGGGAGCAAGCAAGTTTGTTTAATCCAGCTCATGCCGTTATACATGCTGCCCATGTTGAGTTAGATCACGCCTTTTCACGCGATTTTACTTATAAGAATATCGAAGTGAGTTCTAATTTGGCCGAGATGCTAAACCGTACGGCACAAGAATTCACCGATGGAGAACCTCCGGTTACTTTGGCTATTGAAAATTTGTGGTGGCCAGGTTTGGATCTGCTATTTCCAGCAGAAGTTGATGATTTTGCAGGAAGGTTAGAGTTTAGCAATTGGAATGTTTTGTTGGACACAGGACATTTAATGAATACAAATCCAGCTCTGCGTTGCGAGGATGAAGCTATCGATTTTGTTTTGGATAGAATATCAAGATTGTCAAAAGATGTACAGGCCAAAATTAAAAGTTTGCACCTGAATTGCAGTTTGTCGGGAGAGTATCAGTTAAAACAGATACAAAATGGTTTTCCTCAGGATTGGGAAAAACTTACTCATCGCGAAAAATATTCGGCAGCTCGTAAGCATGTTTTGCAAATTGACCAACATTTGCCATTTCAAACGGAGCGTGTGAAGGAGATTATTGCAGAAGTGCAACCAGAGATTGTAGTTCATGAATTTATCACAAAAGATATTGATGAATTTACAGGCAAATTAGAAGTACAGCGAAATAATTTATTGTAGGACACGCCATGGCGTGTCCATTTTTAGATCATCTATTTTATACGATTCCATGTATTGTATATGCATCCCGAATAATCTTTTCCTGGAGCAGCCAATTCAAATCCTTCTTTAAATGTGTTTTCGTCAACGATCTCAAAAGTGATTCTTGCCCTAAATCCTTTAGGAACATTTTCTACCGCTTCTGTTTCAAAAACAAATACACCTTCTTTCGAATTATCCAATACAAATTGATTTACATAGCCTTCGATATTAAACTGTCGATAGATGATTTTCTTACGAAATCCATCGAAACTAATGTATCCTTTATCGATATGTAATTCGCCTTCAGGATATTTTTCGCTTGGTTCAAACTTGGTTTCTACATTTAATGTAATGTACCGACCATTCATTTCTGTTGCAAAAGATTGCTTCCCAATTCCTTTTCCAGCTTTGCCGGTTGTCTCACTTTCCCAATTCCCCATAAAATACTCTAGACAAGAGAAATGTTCTGGTAATTTTTGATCTTGTGCCATCCCAATAAGTGGGAAGAATAGCAATGCGAATAGTAGTTTTTTCATATTTGTTGATTTGTATAATTTAGAATGAGAAAGGTACCATTTATTTGAATTTGTTGAGTTATAGTTTGTTTAATTAATTGACATTGCAGGTAATTCTGCGTAAATTCTTATTTATTTTAAATTAGGAGGATTTAATAATGGAGTTATCACTTTACGAAAGATTAGGCGGAAGCGAAGGGATTACAAAAATAGCTTGTGATACTGTTGACTTACATCTAAAAAACCCGACAATTTCACCACGTTTTTTTAAGAGCGATGTGGCTGCGTTAAAAATAGCAGCTGCAACTTTTTTTATTATGGGAACAGGTGGTCCAAGTGTTTATGAAGGAAAAGATATGTTATCTACTCACAAGGGAATGAACATTAGTGATGTTGAGTTTAATGCTGTTCTGGATGATATATTGCAGGCACTTGAAATGAATAATGTTGGACAAAAGGAAAAAGAAGAAGTTCTTTTTGTTTTGTATGGTATGAAGAAAGATATTGTGGCAGTATGACACAATTTAAATTTCAGAGTGAGCGTAAGTGAAACTGTGAAATTGCCGATATATAATTAGTTAGGCATGTAGAGAGTAATGCGAACAAATGGCTTTTACTAATTAATAATCGGTATATTACCATATTGAATGTTTTTTTAAGAGATTAGATCCGCCTTGGTTTGATCTCTTTTTTTTATGAATTCAAGCATTTCCAATTGTTCTAAAACTTATTTTTATTTCCAAAATATTGCATAGCTTTGCAGCAATTGGGTTTCTTGTCTCAAGAATGAAAAGGGAATTTGGTGAAAATCCAAAGCTGTCCCCGCAGCCGTAATACTTTCTTAGGATAGTTAAGTCGGAATACCTGCCTAATTAATGAAACTATTTCGTGACTTCGGGGAACTGAGTAACGGGAGTATAATTTTAAGAATTGTATTTTCTTATCATCCTTCCCCACAATAATTTGTGGAAGAAATGAACTTATTAAAAACGATCGGCCTAAACTTGTTGCTTCTGACTGTTTTAGGTTTTGTTGCATGTCAATCAGGAGGGCAAAAAAAGAAGACTTTACAAAATTCAGAATCAAATGTTGCTGATAAGGCTTTTTATCATCAAACAAAACTGAAGTATGCAAAAGGATTCGAAATCAAAATTCTTGATAATAATTTGAAGGAATTGATAGTTTGGGATCCTTGGAACAAAGGCAAGGTCTTTCAGAAATATTACCTTAAAAACAGAGGAGACAAGTTTGAAGGGCAAATTCCTGATGATGGTTTGTTGGTAGAAGTTCCTGTTAGAAGTATTGCCGCGCTATCGAGTACGCAAATCGGAATTTTGAAATTCTTAGGTGTAGAGGATAAAATAGTAGCTGTTTCTTTGCCGAATAGGATTTACGATGAAGAAATCGACAAGAAAGCTAAGTCTGGTAAAATTCAGGCGGTAGGTCATGCAGAAACCTTAAATTTCGAAAAAATTGTTGAAATTGATCCTGATTTGGTGATGGTAGCAGGTTTTATGAAGATCACCGATCGTGAAACCAAATTAATGCAAGCTGGATTGCCTGTTGCATATAATATCGAATGGATGGAAGCTTCGCCTTTGGCTCGTGCCGAATGGGCCAAGTTTATCGCTGCCTTTTTTAATAAAGAAGCTGAGGCTGAGCAACACTTCGATGAGGTTGAAAAAAGGTATAATGATTTAAAATCAATTGTAACTACTGTTAAGAATAAACCTACAATTCTTTCAGGATATAACTTTAAAGGCACTTGGTATATGCCAGGAGGGCAATCTTATTTGGCTCAATTTCTTAGGGATGGAAAGGCTGATTATTGTTGGTTTTCGGATAGTACAAGCGGGAGTATGCCTTTAAGTTTTGAAACTGTGTTCGACAAACAACATGATGCCGATATTTGGTTTGGTCCCGGACAATGTAAGACAATAAAAGATCTGGAGAACCTTGATGATAGGTACACATTGTTTGAGTCGTACAAAACAAAGCAGGTATATTGTTATACCAAAAGAATGAAGGAGAGTGGTGCCAATGATTGGTTTGAATCTGGAGTAATGCAGCCTGATGTGGTATTTAAGGATATTATTAAAATTCTGCATCCGGAGTTGTTACCGGATTATGAATTGCATTTTTATCAGAAACTGAATTAAAAGAACTATGATTTCTCAGAAAGGTAAAATTGTATCTATTTTATTTGGAGGTTTAGGCCTTATCATCATTACTTTATTATTGCTAGATCTAATTTTTGGATCAGTAAATATTCCTTTTGAGAAAGTGTTTGCGATATTGGCAGGAAATGAGGTGAAAACTTCTTGGAATTATATTGTTCTTAATTTTAGATTGCCCAAAGCATTAACAGCTATTTTTGTAGGTGCAGGATTATCAGTAACAGGATTGATGATGCAAACATTGTTTAGAAATCCATTAGCGGGCCCTTTTGTTTTGGGAATTAGTTCAGGTGCTAGCTTAGGTGTTGCATTAATGGTAATGGCCTCGGCAATTGTTCCAGCCTTTTTTGGAGTTGTTTCTGCTTTTCTCGGGAATTGGGCTTTGGTGGTTGCTGCTGTTGCAGGTGCTTCACTTGTGTTTTTGCTGGTAGCGCTGGCCTCAATTCGAATATCCGATAGTGTCTCTTTATTGATTATTGGAATCATGTTCGGGAGTATTACTGGAGCAATCGTTAATATATTGCAATACTTTAGTGAACCCGAACAGATACAGAGTTTCATTGTATGGACATTTGGTTCTTTGGCCGGTGTAACATGGACTGAAATGCAGGTAATGGGGCCCATTGTATTTACAGGTTTAATTTTGGCATTCTTCCTGATAAAACCTATGGATGCACTGTTGTTAGGTGAGAATTATGCCAGAGGAGTTGGAATATCGGTAAATAAAACCAGAATTGCTGTAATCATTAGCACGGCTTTAATTGCTGGAACATTAACGGCATTTACTGGTCCGATTGCTTTTGTGGGTGTTGCGGTTCCGCATATTGCTCGTTCCATTTTTAGAACAGCAAGTCATAAAGTGTTAATGCCTGCTGTAGTTCTCATTGGAGCAGCAATCATGTTAATCTGTGATATATTTTCTCAATTACCGGGTAATCAAAATACATTGCCTATTAATTCTGTAACTGCTTTATTTGGAGGGCCGGTTGTAATATGGGTAATCATGAGGAGTAGAAATGTAAAAGCATCCTTTGGTGGATAATGGAAGTATGAAAGAGGAGAGAGAGCATCAAAATATATTGGTTACCAAAGATCTTGCAATTGGTTACAAACAATCGAAAAAAGATACTTTGTGTCTGCTGTCTGATATTAACCTAACGATTCGTAAAGGAGAGATGGTTTGTTTACTTGGCCCTAATGGAGCTGGTAAATCAACTTTAATGAGAACCATTGCCGGTATACAATCTCCATTGGATGGTCGCACTTTGGTAGAGGACATTCCCATTCGAGATAGAAACTTTAAAGAAATTGCACAGCTTCTTAGTATTGTTCTTACGGAAAGGATTAATGTTGGTAATCTTACGGTGTATCATATCGTTTCTTTGGGGCGTCATCCGTATACTTCCTGGATGGGGAAATTATCTGATGCTGATAATGAAAAAATAAAATGGGCTCTCGAACAAGTTGGATTACTGCATTACGCAAATCACTATATTAATCAATTGAGTGATGGTGAACGTCAGCGAGTAATGATAGCAAAGGCTTTGGCACAAGATACTCCTTTGATCATGTTGGATGAACCTACAGCGCATCTCGATCTGCCGAACCGTGTTGAAATTATGCGTTTATTGCATCGTTTGGCAAGAGAAACCAACAAAGCCATTTTGATGTCTACTCATGAGTTGGATTTGGCTTTACAAGCAGCCGATTTAATTTGGTTGATGGCAAGAAATCAACCCGTAAAGGTAGGTGCTCCTGAAGATTTGGTATTGAATGGTAGCATTGAAGATACTTTCCAGAATAAATCTTTCAATTTCGATAGAAAGACCGGTAATTTTATCATGAATTACCAGAAAAAACAAACCATTCAACTTTTGGGTAATGATGTAATGGGATTTTGGACACAGCGTGCCTTGTCTCGTGAAGGATACCAGGTTACCTGTGAGCAAGTGGGCGACTGTTGCGTGAAATTAATGGAAGATACCATGAAATGGGAAATCCATCAGAATGGAAGCGTTACATGTTGTAACAGTATTCAGGAGTTAATTGCCTGCCTAAAAGAAACTTTACACACGAATTAATTGAGCTTGAAAAAGATTTTGAATAAACGATCTTTTTAAGAAAGTTGTAGCGAAAATTTGTATACATTTGCGCTGCATTTGGTTTTTTACTTCTCTATTATCAGAAGTAGAAATGAAAAGGGAATCCGGTGAAAATCCGGAACTATACCCGTAGCTGTAAGTTCTAATATAGCTTTTTGAAATACTCCTTGCCACTGTTCCAAATTGTTAGGAATGGGAAGGCCTCAAAAAGTAGAACAAGTCAGAAGACCTGCCACTGCAAACATTAAGTCATTGCTTTCGGGAAAAAGAGCAAGCGAACGAAAAACTAATCAATAACCAAATAAGGATTTTTCTGCCATAACTGGTCCTTTACGGTATATTGTGAAATTTCTTTTAAGCTCCCTGTCTGCATTGCATTAGTTAATCTTATTTTCATTTTATTCTTTAAAAACATGAAAAGAACATTTTTAACTGCTTTTGCATTGCTGTCATTATTTAACGCTGTAGTAAAAGCTGATGAAGTGCCAAATTCAACTGATGACAAAACGGTTGTAAAGCATTTGAATTTAGAGGAAGTTGAAATTAATGCTTCCAGAGTGAATACGAAAATGAAGGATCTTCCTCAAAAGGTAGAAGTAATTACCAAGAGAACGATAGAGGCTACTCCTGCGAAAGATATGGGAGAATTATTGAAGAAAACTGCAGGGGTGGACATTATTCAGTATCCAGGTATTTCTTCGGCAGTTAGTATGAGAGGTTTTGCTCCTTCAACATCAAACAAATATAATGTGATTTTGATTGATGGTAGACCTGCCGGGACAACTAACATTGCTACAATCGATATGTCGAATGTGGAGCGCGTTGAGATTTTAAAAGGACCTTTCTCAGCACAATATGGATCATCTGCAATGGCCGGTGTAATTAATATCGTAACCAAGGAGAGCACAAAGGATATCGCTGGAAATGCTAGTGTTTCTTACGGAAGCTTTGAGAATCTTACTGGAAATGTGAGTGTAGGAGGAGCTTTATCTGAGTCTATGGATTTTGATGTGAGTTATAACCATCAAAAGCAGGGGAAAGATTACAAAATTGGTAAGAAGAACTTCTTTGGAAAGAGCGATGCCAAAGAAATTCTTGATCCTGCCTCTTATGGTGAGAGAATGGAGCATTCTCAGTTCGAAAGACACAATGCAAGTGCGCGTTTGGGATTTATTTTAAACGAAAACTGGAAGATAAATGTACACCAATCGGTATTTGTTGCAAATGGGATTGAAACACCTGGATCTTTCTGGCAGGTGTATGGCAAGAACTCAAAGGATATGAACAAGTATACAACGAGTGCTGATGTGCTTGGAAAGATTGATATTCATAACCTAAGTCTATCACCATTTCACAGCAAAGAGGAATCCACTTTGTTTAATTCCAGGTATGGAGATACCGAAAACATTCATAAGAATTATGGTTTCATTTTGCAAGATGCTTTTAAGCTAGGAGATCATTCTTTTGCATTTGGTATCGATAGTAAAACAGATGAGTTTGAAAGTAATAAATGGACCACTGAAGGAGATGTAACCAAGCCTTCTGCACCAGCTTATAGAAATATTTGTACAGGAGTATTCGGACAGATCAATACTAAGGCATTGGATGGAAAATTGAATATTGCAATGGGAGCAAGATATGATTTGATCGATCTTAAGCTTGACGCAAATAAACTATTGGGAAATGAAGCAAGTTCTGATGAGTACAGAGTATTTACCCAAAATATTGGTGTGAAATATGAAATCTTACAAGGTTTATCAGCGCATTCAAGTTGGGGTAATGCATTTTATGCTCCTGATGCATTCCAAAAGGCTGGTTTATACACTTCTGCTTATGGAACTACCAGAGGGAATGCCGATTTGAAAGAAGAATCAAGTAATACTTTCGATGTAGGGTTGGAATACAAGAACTTTGAGAAAGGAATTATTTTTGATTTTACTTATTTCAAGACTCATCACAAAGATATGATTGTCCGTTATACCGAAGATCCTGATGGTACTCCATATAATGGTGATGAATACACAACTTACAAGAATATTAAGGGAGCAGATATGAATGGTGTTGAGATTGAAGCATCATATGACTTTGGTGCAGTGGCTGATTACAATTATTCTTTGAAATTGTATGCCAACTACACTCATATTATTGATGCTACCGTTATTGAAAGCAAGAAGCAGGAGGATGGAAGCTATAAAAATATAGATAACCAGATGAGATATGTTCGCGATAACAATGCCAACTTTGGTCTTGAGTTCGACAACCTAAATGGATTCTCAACCAGATTGAATGCTCGTTACATTGGACATCGTTATGAAGACAACTGGTTTAGATTTTACGATAATCGTCCAGATGTAAAGGACGAAATTTTGCGCCACCCAGTTTCTATGATTTTTGATTATTCAGCTAGCTACTCTTTTAACGAGAACTATACTATTGGATTATCAATTTCAAATTTATTGGATGAAAATTATACTGAAAAAGATGGTTATAATATGCCAGGTCGAGCATTTATGGCGAAATTCTCATATCAGTTTTAAGATGTAATATTTATGACAAAACAAAGGGAATCTATTGGGGTAGATTTCCTTCTTAGTATAAGCGATTGTTTTGTTAATGACTGATAAACAGCATGTTTTAAAATGGTTTTTTAATAGTGGATTTATTGGTCTTTTTTCATACATTTGCAACGCATTTGGTTCTCGTACATTTGTTTCTTAACAAATTGAGATGAAAAGGGAATCCGGTTCAAGTCCGGAGCTGTTCCCGTAGCTGTAAGCTCAAAAAAAGCTTTTATTCTGCGATACCACTGTCCAACAATAGGGATGGGAAGGTTGATAAAAGTTGAGCAAGCCAGAAGACCTGCCAATCTGCATACAATTTTTCAAAACATTCGGAGAAGGTGTTTGGAAAACGATAGGTTTTAGTAGCTCAGACTGTTGTTATCCCAATGTTTTCTTCATTATATAGATGATAATGAGAAGAGTATTTGTATATGTCCTGTTATTCTTTGTTATAAGTCCGGCTTATTCAAATTATACTGATGGCTATTATAGTTCAAATGACAGTACTTCTGTTTATGCAAATAAGAAGAAAATTGTAACAGTATTTGACACCATTCTGCTGAATGAAGTGGTGAGTTATGGCAAGTTAAAGAAATACCAATCAGGGGCAAAAATCGAAACCATTCCAGTTTTGCAATTTGATGCTCATCGCGATGGAAGTTTAGAGCAATTATTATCAAGAACTCTCCCTATTACCTTAAAATCAACCGCAGGTACATTATCTACAATACGTTTGAGAGGTACTTCACCTGACCATACCAGTGTCAATTTTGGAGGTATTAACCTTAATTCATTAACACTTGGACAGTCGAACATGAGTAATGTTCCCATGTACTTGTTTGATGAGGTAGGTGTTCAATTTGGAAGTGCAAGTACCGTTAATGGTTCAGGAAGTATTGGAGGAGCGATTCATTTGGGACTTAAAAACAATTGGACAAATGGTGTTAAAGCGGAGGCTAGAATATCTCATGGCTCTTTTGGTGAAGAGTTGTATGGTGCAAAAATATATTTAGGTAATGGCAAGTTTGAATCGGTGACCCGTGCCTATTATTATAAAAAAGACAACGATTTTAAATTCACGAATACGGAAGTACGTGATTTTGAAAATGGCATTTTTCAGCAAGAGGATAAACAGCGAAATGCAAATATTGAAAACAAAGGTTTAATTCAAGAATTCAATTATAAATTTTCCGATCAGGAAACACTCATATTTAATCTTTGGTTAGAAAAAGATTGGCATTTGATTCAGCAAAACATGCAAACTAATCTTACGAAACCTGATTTTAAAGAACCATATGAAGACAAGCATATCAGATTGTGGACATCTTATAAAAATCATAAAAGAGCCATTAAGTATGAGATTAGTGGAGGATATGTATACGACAATGGTATTCACAATAGTAATACAGATGATACCATTCAGACTGAACGTATAATTGGAGAGGCATCAATTGAGCACGAGCTGAATAAAAATATAAGTTATAAGATCGGTGCAAAAGCTAGTAGGATATATCCAACGGTTTACACTTATTCCAGTGATTTGGATTACGAAGATAGAGTTGATTTTTATGCTTCCTATTATCACAAAATTAACCGTAAACTAAAGGCAACCATTAATTTGCGCCAAGGTTTGGTAACAGATTACAGTGTTCCTTTTACACCAAGCCTAGGTTTTAAGTATCTTCTGTTTTCAAAAGAAATTCATGCACTAAGTATAAATGGAAATATCGCTAAAAGTTATCGTGTACCTACCTTTAATGACCGTTTTTGGGGTGATCAGGGGAATCCTGATCTGAATCCAGAGAAAGGAATGAATTATGAGTTGGGTTTTAAGTGGAATTATTCAGATAATAAGACAACAGGACACTTACAACTAAATGCTTTTTATTTAAATGTTGATAATTGGATACTGTGGGTGAATGATAATGGTTGGTATCCTAAGAATGTTCAGGAAGTAGAAAGTAAAGGATTGGAATTAATGACACACTTGAATTACTCGCTTTTGGGATTAAAGGCAAGTTCAGGATTAAATTATACTTATACCTCAACAGAACGTAAGAAATCACAGACTAATTCTGGTGCAGTTGGGCGACAAATGGAATATGTTCCATTACATAGCGGTAATGTCTACTCAACACTTACTTATAAGAACACCAATCTTTCGATAGATTGTAAGTATACCGACGAACAATTTACCAACGAAGAGGATAAGAACATTCTGTCATCTTATTTCCTTCTGAATTTTTCCGTAGGACACCAGTTTAAATTGAATGACAAAAATAGAATCAAAATTAAAGGTCTGGTTAATAATATCCTTGATGCTGATTATCAGTCTACATATGGATATGCGATGCCAGGCGTTAATTATAGACTAAGCTTAACTTATAATATCAACTAAAATAAATAGAAATGAAAATCAAGTTCAAATTTTTGGCAATGTTAGCTATTGCTGCTACTTTATTTGCTTCATGTAGCTCAAGTGATAGTGATAATGATCCTGGTGTAGGTACTTGTTATGTGGTTAATTATGGTGGTTATGACGGAGCTAAATCGAGTATTTCGGTTTACGATAAGGAAAGTGATATTTTAACCAATGATCATTACGAAACCGTAAATACTGTTTCAATAATTTCTAATGTGCAATATGCCTACAACTACGATGGTAATGTATACATGATGGGTAACAATGCAGATCAGATTTTTTGGGTGGATAGTAAATCATGGAAACAAACAGCAAATGGACTGGAAGATGACATTATCAAACCACGTTATTGTGTAGCAGATGGAAATTACCTTTATGTATCATGTTGGGGTGGAGATATTTGGAATGATATCACACTTTCTTACATTGCAAAGATAGATTTAGATACTAAAAAAGTTGTTAAGAAAATAGCTTTGGAAGGTGGACCAGAAGGTTTAGCAGTTGTTAATGGTAAACTATATGCAGCATTAAATTATAAAAAGAGCATTGCCGTTATAGATATAGATACAGAAGAAATCAGTTATATTGAAACTCAAGCAGTATCAAGTTATTTTGTAAAAGACAATAAGAATAACCTATATGCTTCTCAGGTTAGCAGTTATTCAACTCCTTCAACAGAAACAGGTTTAGCTTATATTAATACAACAACGAATGAGTATGAATTATATAAACTTGATGGTATCAGTACTAGCTATGTAAACATCATGTCAGCAAATGATAATTTTTCAAAGTTATATGTAATGACTTCAGCTTATGATGCTAATTACAATAAGTCTGGAGCTATTGCAGTATTTGATACAGAGGCCAAAAGTTTTGCAGCTAAAAATTTAGTTGAAGGTGTTTCTGGAATAAATGGAGTAGGATTTTACGATAACAAAGTATGTGTATTTACTTCACCAAGTACGACCGCAAATGGGAAGTTAACAGCTTATGATACAGATGGTAATCTGATTAAGGAATATGAAACAGGCATTTCACCAAAGATGCTTTTAGAGATTAAGTAATAATAAAAGCATGAATTGAATCTAAGAGCAGACGAAAGTTTGCTCTTTTTTTTACATTAAATTTACTCGCAAATTCAACCGTTAAATTAGGAAAAGCATATTCATGCGATGAAGTATGATCACATTTACAGTTAAATCCTATCGTCAGCGTGCAATAATCATCTTCTGAATTGGTTCGAGAACTCATTTTCCCCAAAAAGTACCTCCTGAATTGGCTGAGGAGCTCGTTTTCCCAAAAAAGTACCTCCTCAATTGGCTGAGGATCTCGTTTTCTCAAAGAAAGTACTTCCTCAATTGGTTGAGGAGCTCGTTTTCTCAAAAAAGTACTTCCTGAATTGGTTGAGGAGCTCGTTTTCCCAAAAAGAAACTCCTCAATTGACTGAGGAGCTTTTGTAATTAGTTTAAATTCTTTTTCATGATGGATTTGTTATTCTTTTTGTCTGCTTCAAATCCCATTTTCTCCATGTATTTTAGCATTTGTGTAGAATAACAGTATACCGATTTAATATTGTGATCGCTTAAAGTTTGTTTTAAGCTTTTGTACAAATAGTCACCAACTTTAAAATCTCTGTATTGAGGTAGAGCATAATCTAAGTCTATTCTTAGTTCGTTTTCTTCTTGTGTACCAATGAAAATTCCTGCCACGGCCATATTTCTCAATACGAAAATACCCAGCTGTTTTTCTTTCTTTTCAAAATTAGGATAGAAATTACTAATGTCTTTTTTGTAGTAGTCTAAAAGGTGTATTAGCAATTCATCGTTTTCTTTTATCTCAATTACTTTAAAATCTTCTTTTTGTCCATACATTTTTTTCAAATTGTAAATGTTGGCACAAACAATTAAAAAGTTCATGATTCCAACAGGCAATGAGCCAATTAAAAATCCATAAGTCGAGAAGAGAATAGCTCCTGCCAAATTGTACCATCGAAGTTTTATAATCGATGTCATTGTTAATGATACCAATACAAGAACAGATGCAGCGTATCCAATCCATTCCAATACAGAAATACCTAAAATGTTAAATTCTAACATAAGAGTTAAGTTTAAATAAATAATAAATTAAAATGGGAATGGTTGTGAAAGTAGAAACCTTCCAACACAATGTTGAAAGGCTTCTCAAATGTACAAAATTATGAGGAATTACAAACCTGTCATTAAAAACAATGGCTGAAGTTCAAAACTATTATACTTTGGTCGGAGTCTTTCGATATTGTAATAACGATCAACATCTACCAATTTTTTCGAGCTGGTAACAATGTCAATAGGTGCGTTGTCGTATCTTCCGTTGCGCAATGTGATTAAACGCCCATGAATTCCTTTAATAATTAAATCTAGAGCCAAATTACCAAAGGCCATTGGAACAATTGAGTCAATTGCATCCGGATCACCACATCGTACCATATAACCCAGCTTTTGATTGATGACATTAATTGGTTTGGAGTTATTGAATTTAGGAGATAAAATTTTCATCTGTTCCGATACTCGATCTCCAATACCGCCTAGTTTTTTATGTCCATAGTCATCCATTGCATTATCCTGGAAAATCATCTCTTCACCGGAAAAGGCTGCTCCTTCCGAAATCAGTACAACCGAGTATCTACTTGGGTTTGAAAATCGATCCTGAATCATTAATTCAGTAAGACGTTCAATATCGAAATTGTGTTCTGGAATAACACAGCGATTCGCTGCACCTGCCAAAGTAGGCAGAATAGCAGTAAAACCGGCATATCGGCCAAATACTTCAAGTACCAACAAGCGTTCGTGCGAACCTGCCGAAGTTCTTAAGCTGTGAGTAAGTGAAATGGTTCGGGTAATGCATGTACTAAATCCAATGCAATAATCGGTTCCGGGAACATCATTGTCCATGGTTTTAGGAATGGCAATTACCTTAAAGCCTTCCTGGTATAAGCGAACTCCATAGCTTAGAGTATCATCACCACCAATTGGAATCAAATAATCTATATTTAAGAAATCAAGATTGGCAAGCACTTCTTCTGTCAAGTCATTTACATCCTGATCGTATTTGTCTTTTAAATGTGTAGGAACTCTTTCCCTGGATGTTTTAGAAGGATTTACTCTTGAAGTATGCAGAAATGTACCTCCTGTTCGTCCCACTTTATTTACCAACTCTTCGGTTAAAACTTCAAAGTTTTCACTATTGTCTGCCTTTTCATCTCTTACGATATCAATCAGACCTCTCCAGCCTTTTCTAATACCGATTACTTTATAGCCTTCTCTTAATGCTCTAATGGTAACGGCGCGAATTGCAGGATTCAATCCGGGAACATCACCGCCACCTGTTAAGATGCCTATTATCCCTCTACAAGAATTATTATTTTTCATCTGCTTTGTTTTTTATTCATTTATCAGATGGAACTTTTCATTCGCAAATTATTATTGTGGTTCTAGGCTTAATAATAATTTGTTCATGAACGTTTCATAGCAATAAACTTTAGTGATTGATATCAAATGTAATACCTTATCAATTTCAAAATGACTTTGGTATAAAATCACTATAATACCGATTGGTATTTGATAAATTCATTATTGACTTTAGGCGAATAATGAGTATCAAATATCGATAGGCATTATACGACAAATACACAATTAAGTGTATAAGTTATCATTTTGTTAATGAAAATTCAAAATGAGCATGAAATATTAAGGTAGAATTAATAGGGAATCAGTTAATTAAGAATAAATCTAATTACTGAAAGCGAAGGAGATGATGTTAGCGCCCATTTTTAAGGCTTGCAAATGTTTTTCTTCCGTATCATTGTGTACCGAAGTATCTTCCCAGCCATCTCCTAAATCCGTTTCGTAGGTATAGAAGCAAACTAACCTTCCTTTATAAAAAAGGCCAAAACCCTGTGGTGATTTTCCATCATGTTCGTGGATCTTGGGCAGTCCGGTTGGAAATTCATAGACCTGATGATATATGGGATGAGAAAATGGCAGTTCAACCAGATCTTCGTTTGGGAACACTTTTTTTATTTCTCTTCTGAAATAAGCATTCAATCCGTAATTGTCGTCAACGTGCAAGAATCCACCTGCCATTAAATATTTTCTAAGATTAATAACTTCCTGATTACTTAGTACAATATTACCATGTCCGGTTAAGTGGATAAAAGGCAAAGAAAATATTTCCGGGCTACCCACTTCAACAGTTATAGGTTCTGCCTGAATGTTTGCAATTTGATTTTTATTGCAAAACTGAATAAGATTTGGCAATGAGCCCGGGTTTGCATACCAATCACCACCACCATTATACTTTAGCAAACCAATACGCACCGTTGTGTTTTGTGATTGCCCACTAAAGCTAAATAGCAGTATGAACGTGAGGAGTATGTAGTGTGGAAATCTCATTTTAATAATTAGCAAGACTTACGATATTACAGGCAACAACTCCTGCTGTTTCGGTTCTCAGGCGACTTTCGCCAAGGGATATCTCCTGAAATCCATTTGCCTTGGCCAATTCAACTTCTTCGGGACTAAAATCGCCTTCAGGACCAATTAATACCAAACATTTTGCCTTGGGTTTGCATAATTGTTGAAGGTGCGTTTTTTCTCCAGGATTACAATGAGCTATGAATTTATCCCCATCGAAATCAGAAGTTACTAAATCAGCAAATTTGGTCAGGTTGTTTAGCTTTGGATGATATGCTTTTAAAGATTGCTTCACTGCCGAGGTAATTACTTTAAAAAGCCTATCGTGTTTTACCACCTTACGTTCCGAGTGAGAGCTCAAAAGTGGCGTAAACTCACTTGTGCCTATTTCTGTGCATTTTTCAAGAAACCATTCGGTTCTGTCGATGTTTTTTGTAGGAGCCAAGGCCAGGTGTAGCTCATAATCCAACTTGCCAAACTCTTCTTTCTTCTCAATGCATTCAACAGTACATCTTTTAGGATGTGCGTCGATTATTTTAGCTGTGAATAATGTTCCTTTTCCATCAATTAAATGGATTTCATCATCTTCCTTTAATCTTAAAACACGAACACAATGCTTCGACTCAATTTCATCAAGTTGATAATACTGATCTTTTATATCTGGAGTGTAAAATAAATTCATAGTAATCTGCGCTTATTAATTGGGCTGCAAATTTAGTTTTTGTTCAGTTATTTACCACATTAATGGTTGATAAATGGCAGCAAGAATAAATGCGATAACCGATAAAATTAACCCATACATGAAAATTGTATAGGAAATTCTTAAAAAGCGATACTTCTTACCCAGTACTTTTCCTAAATAGTATTGATCTTTAATCAAGCTATCATACAGTTCATCATAGTCGGTCATCATCCCTTTCAAGGCTCGCGAATAAATCCCCAAATCCATATTGTGGAAATTTCCGAAGAAAAGAAGGTTTACTCTTTTCTGTTTTACATCCTCTTCAGAGAATTTACCATCGGTAACAATAGGACGTGTTGCCATAACCGAATAGGTAATGGTAACCAAACAGACGATCAGCAATATAATACATGGAATAATAAAATGAGGAACATCCATTATATTCTTAAAAATAAAGAAGATTGCCGATATGATGATTGAGTTGACAGAGATCATTAAGTTGGCCTTACTATCGGCAATGGAACTCAGGTTAATTTGATTTCGGGCAGTGACCTTGAACATGGTTTCAATACCTCGTTGAGGCATTTTTAGTTTCATGTTCTGACTTTCTAACTTCTCAACCTTCTCATTTAGTTTTCTCAGTTGTTTTTCGTGATATCCCTTGATTTTAGCAACTACTTTTTGGTAATTCTGTTCTTTCTTTTTGGCAAAAAGTTTTTTACCATACTTGGTTTTGTATTTGTGGTTTTGCAAGAATACTAAAGTACCTTCCCAGTATTCTTTTGGGGGAATCTCGCGTTTGTATAAGGCTTGCTTTTCTTCACGCAATTGTTCTGAGCTTTTCATGTAGCTCTTCGAAGCCAAGTGATACAAATCAGCATCGCATAGTGCATTGCAAACGGGGTTTTCACATGGAGGATGAGGAACTTTTGTGTGAAGGATGGCCTGAGTCACCTGATCAATTTTTTCCTCAGGGTAATTACGAGCTTCTAAAAAAACGCTGGCATTACGTGCACTTAGCTCCTCATGATTTGAATAGTCTTCATAATATCCCGAATCATGAAACCAAGCTGCTAAAATAAGAATCTCTTTTTGCTCCTCGCTAAACTCTAATCCTTCACTAATTTTGATGGAATGCTTAACTACATTTTGAGTATGCTCTAAATTGTGATAAGTATATATGGGTTTAATCGCATCTTCAATTAGCTTAGTGACGTATTTTTCAGCCTCCTGGATAATATTCATAATTTGAATTTTTCAGTTCTTGAGATATATTTTTTGATTGAATAAATATAATCATTAAACATGAAATCCTTCTGTTAAATGAATATAAATGCCTCAATTGCCCTTTTTTTATTGGTATTTGAGGCTTATTTGTTAATTTTATGATTCCAATAATTAAAAGATAGATCTTTCGTATGACAAAAATTTTTCACACACTAATTTGCTTATTTGCTCTTGTGTTTTTTCTTGAGGCATGTGCCCAAAAGAAAGATCAGAAAATGATTTATTTATCGGAAAACTATGAAAAGTTTCCATATGACATTTATGAACCAGATAAGAAATATGAACTAAAAGATCATTTGAGAGAAATATCAGCCTTAAGTTATTTTACGGAATATTCTCTGTTGTGCGTGAACGATGAAAAAGGAATTATCTATAAATTCAATCATAAGAAAAAAGAGGTAACCAAAAAATATGAATTCGATAAACCTGGAGATTATGAAGGAGTTGAAATGGTGGATTCATTGGTTTACGTTTTAAGATCGGATGGGAGAATTTTCAAGGTTGATCATTTAAGGGATAAAAACATTCACTCGGTAAAGCGAACCACTCATTTGAATGCTGGTAATGATACCGAAGGCTTGGGATATGATCCTTCAACAAATTCATTGTTGGTAGCCTGTAAAGGAAGTCCGGCACACTCCAATAAATACAGGGGAAAGAGAGCTATTTATGAATTCTCTATAGATAAAAATGAATTGTCGAAAGAGCCAAAGTATCTGATTGATCAAGATCAAATTCGAAGAATATTGGAATTTGATGCCTATTCGAGATTTTCGGTAAGATTAATGGAGAATATAAATCCTGCTCAGGGAGATCTCACTTTTCAGCCATCAGCTGTCGCAGTTCATCCTATTACCAGGAACTTGTATGTGGTAGGTTCTGTAGGTAAGCTTTTAGTGGTGCTTAATCCTAAAGGTGAGATTAAGGCAATTGTGAAGTTGAAGCGTAAAATATTCCGTCAGCCTGAAGGAATTTGTTTTGCACCCGATGGAACCATGTTCATTTCAAATGAAGGGAAAGGAAGTAAGGCAAATATTTTAAAATACAGTTTCAAACAATAATTGAAATCCATTTTTCGTAATTGATTTTATAACATCAAAACTTATGAGAAAGATCTATGCATTTTTAAGCCTATTATTTTTTGCAATGGCGGTTAATGGACAAAACAATGAAGCTCCCAATTCAGATTTATTGAAGCATTCTATATTTTTTATTGGAGATGTTGGAGAAGCTGACATTGTGGATGCCAATATGCAAATGCTTAAATCACAATTAGAAAAGCAAAATGATAAAGCAACACTTGTATTTTTGGGCAATAGCATTTCTAAAGAATACGATAGGGAGGAAATTGAGGTTATCCATTCAGGGGATCAAAATTTAATCAAGCTATTGGATTTGGCTAAGGAATTTAAAGGTGAAAGCATCTTTATTCCCGGAGAAAAAGAGTGGAATCAAGGAAACAAGCATGGTTGGGAAGCCATTATGAATTTGGAAACCTATATTGAGGATTATATTGGCAAGGGAGACGTGTTCTTGCCAACAGGAGGATGTCCTGGACCAGTTGAAATAGAGATCGGAGAGGATATCATTCTTCTTGTAGTTGATTCTCAATGGTGGCTTCATGCCGCTGATAAACCAGAAGCAGAATGTGGACTTGAGAATTCTTCCGATTTTTTGATTCTGTTGAGTGATGCATTAAAGAGAAATAAAGACAAAAAGATTGTATTTGCTTCTCATCATCCAATTTATAGTGCAGGTAAACATGGTGGGAATTTTCCTTTTATAGGGCCAGTAGAATTGTATCGTAAACTTTTCGGAACACCGCAGGATTTTGCATATCCATTTTACAAGCAAATGCGATATATGGGGCGAAAATTAGGGCGAGGATATGAGAGCTTGGTAACAGTTTCTGCCCATGATAATAGTTTACAATTTACTGAAAAGGACAACTCATTTTTTGTGGTTTCAGGTTCTGGAAGTAAATCAGAATATGTATCTGAAAAGAAAATGGATGTTGCTTTGCGAGAAATCGGTTTTACCAGATTAAACTTCTATGCCAATGATGAAGTGTGGTTGGAAATGTGGTCTGTCGGAAAGAATGGTACTGAAGATGCCCGTCTAGCATATCAGACGAAGCTATTTACAAAAACAACGCCTAGCGAAGAAGATCTGGCGAAAAAATACGAAGATTTAAACTTTGCAGATAGCACTATTACTATTGCTGCAAGTGATTTATATTCCACAGATAAAAAGTCGAAAAGGAATTGGTTAGGAAACAATTATCGTAAGGAGTGGGAAACTCCTATTGAGGTTCCGGTTTTTGATATTGGAACGGAAAAAGGTGGGTTGAAAATCTTAAAGAGAGGTGGTGGTCAGCAAACTCGTTCCTTGAGATTAGAGGCAAAAGACGGTAAGCAGTATGTGCTACGATCGGTTGAGAAGTATACAGAAAAAGCAATTCCTCCTGCTTTAAAAGGAACAGTTGCGGCAAAAATAGTTCAGGATGGTATTTCAGAATCCTATCCGTATGCGGCCATTGCAGTGCCTAAACTGGCAGATGCAGCAGGTGTTTATCATACCAATCCAAAAATTGTATATGTGCCAGATGATCCACGATTTGGAATCTACCGGGATGATTTTAAGAATGAATTGTACCTATTCGAGGAACGTCCGAATGATGACATGTCCGATGCTGATAACTTTGGCAATACCAAGGATGTTATCGGAACCGATAAGTTGATTGAAAAAAGATTCAAGAATTCTGATTTGGTAATTGATGAATCAGCCGTTTTACGTGCTAGATTATTCGATATTTTCCTGAATGATTGGGACAGACATGATGACCAATGGCGCTGGGCTACTTTCGAGAAAGATGGAAAAACCATTGCAAGACCAATTCCACGTGATCGAGACCAGGTGTTCTTTTACAGCGATGGAAAAATTCCTTGGTTGATTCGAAGAAAATGGGCGATGCCTAAATTCCAGGTTTTCGAGTCAGTTCCAGAGAATGTTGTGGGATTGGGCTTTAATGCTCGTTATTTCGATCGTAATTTTCTTCAATCCAAGAACAAACAGGATTGGGTTGAAATGGCCAATGAGCTAAAGCAGAAATTGACTGATGAAATCATAGAAAAAGCAATAAAAGATCTTCCCAAAGAGGTCTATGATATTTCTGCTGATGTTATTGTGGCAAAATTGAAATCGAGAAGAGATCTTTTACCAGACTTGGCTGTTGAATTCTACAACTATCTGGCAAAAGAGGTTGATGTTGTTGGAACAAATGGAACAGAGGACTTTGATGCAGAGTGGGATGAGGATGGAAACCTACATGTTAAAGTTCGTCGATTGAGTAAAAAGGGAAATAAGAAAGAAAAACTTTACGATCGCAAATTCATGAAGGATGAAACCAAAGAGGTTCACATTTATGGTTTAGGTGGTAAAGATGAATTTGATATTGACGGAAAATATTCGAAAGGTGTTAAGCTAAGAATCGTTGGAGGAACCGGAAAGGATAAGTTCAAAATTGATAACACTCTAAAATCCAATGTGGTAGTTTACGATAAGTCCAAAACCAAAGTAAAAGGAAATGGTAGCTTCCAAAATCGTCTATCGAAAAATAAGAGTGTGAATGTTTACGACCGAAAATCATTTAAATATGATATTGTTAGTCCGGCAGCCAACTTAAACTATGTAAGCGATGATGGATTGATTCTTGGAGCCGGATTTAATATCAAAAAACAAAGCTTTAGAAAAGAGCCCTATGGTTCTTTCCATAAATTTTTGGTGAACTATGCATTTATGTATCCATCAGCTCAAATTAATTATTCGGGAGAAATGATTGGCGTATTCAAATCTTTGGACCTATTGGCTAAAATTGATTACAATACTCCAAATTTTCAAGGTTATTATTATGGACTTGGTAATGAAACAGAAAGCCCTGAATTGGATGACAAGGAGTACAATCGTATTCGTATGGGAAGAACAGAATTGGCTTTGCACTTGAGAAAAAAAATTGGAACAAATCAGAGTATTTCTTTTGGTACATTCTACGAACAGTTGGAATTAAAGGCAACTCCTGATAGATTTGTAACTGATTTTAGCAATCCGGATAATGACCTGGACCTGCTAAGTGATTTTGATACCAGAAGATATTTGGGGATAAATATCAAACATGAGTGGGATACTCGAGATAGTAAGGTGATTCCTTCTCGAGGAATGTATTGGACGAATTCATGGAGTTTTTATCGCGGTTTAGAAAAAAACGACCATAACTTCCAGAAAATGGAAACCGATATGAGATTCTATACAAGTTTAGGAAGACCACAACGTAGTATTTTAGCACTACGAGTAGGAGCAGCTCACAATACCAGTGGTTATTCTTTTTATCAAGCAAATAAACTGGGATTAAAATCAAACTTAAGAGGATATCGACAAGATCGATTTGCAGGAGATGATATGGTTTATCAGAATACTGATTTTAGATTTAGATTGGCCAGATTTAAATCCTATTATCTTGGAGGGGAAGTTGGTTTGTTAGCATTTAATGATTTTGGCCGTGTATGGATTGATGGTGAAAGCTCTAACAAATGGCATCACGGATATGGTGGAGGTTTTTGGATGTCGCCCTTTAAATTGATGGTATTAACTGCTAATTTTGGCATGTCGGAAGAAGAAAATATTTTCTCATTAGAGTTTAAGTATATGTTTTAGAAATAGAAAGTACTTGGAGTACTTAAAGTGCCTAAAGTACTTACAAGTTTGTCATTTGAAACTTTTAATTTTAAGGAAGTTTGAAGTACAGTTTGAGTAAAACTATGGTGGCTGTTGATTTTATTAAACTATAGGCACTTGTAATTTTAAGTACTTATAACTCAAAATTTAATAATTAACTACTAAGTAAGAATATGAAAGTTTGTATTGCGGAGAAACCTAGTGTAGCACGCGAAATCGCCTTAATTTTAGGAGCAAAATCAAAAAGGGATGGTTATTACGAAGGGAATGGATATCAAATATCCTGGACTTTTGGGCACCTGTGCACCTTGAAAGAACCGCATGAATACGACTTGAATTGGAAATACTGGCATATGAACGATTTGCCTTTAATTCCTCCTCGTTTTGGAATTAGAGTAATTCCCGATACTGGAGTTCAAAAACAATTCGACATTTTGGAGAAATTAATTACAAATGCCGAAGAGGTTATCAACTGTGGTGATGCCGGCCAGGAAGGAGAGGTAATTCAGCGTTGGGTTTTGCACAAGGCAAAATGCAATGTTCCGGTAAAGCGTTTATGGATTTCTTCTCTAACCGAGGAAGCCATTCGTGAAGGATTTGAGAATTTGAGAGAGGGGAGTGATTTTGATCGTTTGTATGCAGCGGGTTCATCAAGAGCAATTGGCGATTGGCTTTTGGGTATTAATGCCACCCGATTGTATACGTTGAAGTATGCTGGTGGTAAATCAGTTCTGTCAATTGGTAGGGTGCAAACTCCTACCTTGGCTTTGATTGTAAATCGCCAAAAGGAAATTGAAAACTTCGTGCCACAAACATACTGGGAGCTTAAAACAGTTTATCGTGAGGTAAGTTTTGCTGCTACCAGAGGTCGATTCGATAAAAAGGAAGAGGGAATTGCATTTCTTGATCAAATTAAATCTGAGCCTTTTGAAATTGTATCGGTTGAAAAAAAGAGTGGAAAGGAACAGCCTCCACGTTTGTTCGATTTAACCTCTTTGCAGGTAGATTGTAACCGCAAATTCAATTTGTCGGCCGAGGATACATTAAGAATCATTCAAACTTTGTATGAGAAAAAGTTGACTACCTATCCAAGGGTAGATACAACCTACCTCTCAGATGATATCTACAAAAAGATTCCTGGAATTTTAAAGAAATTAACGCCTTATAAAGAGTTTGTTGATCCGCTTTTGAAGGAGAAAATCAGAAAATCAAAAAAGGTATTTGATGATAAAAAAGTAACCGATCACCATGCCATTATCCCAACAGGAGTAATTCCTTCAGGACTGCGTTATGAGGAAAAGCAAGTGTATGATTTGGTTACCAAACGATTCATTTCTGTTTTTTATCCAGACTGTAAGGTGAGTAACACCACGGTAATGGGGAAGGTTACTGATATTGACTTTAAGGCAACAGGAAAGCAGATTGTTGATCCAGGTTGGAGGGTTTTATATGCCAAAGATAGCAATGTGGGCGAGGGAGTAATTCTTCCAGCTTTTGTAAAAGGAGAAACTGGTGAACACCAGCCCGATTTGGCTGAGAAGCAAACGCAACCTCCTAAATATTATTCCGAGGCAACCTTATTGCGTGCTATGGAAACCGCAGGAAAGCAGGTGGATGATGATGAGTTAAGGGAGTTGATGAAAGAAAATGGAATTGGTCGACCTTCAACCCGAGCCAACATTATTGAAACCCTGTTCAAGCGTCGATACATTAAAAAGGAAAAGAAGCGATTGGTGGCTACCATAACAGGCATTCAGCTGATTGATACCATTCAGAATGAGCTGCTTAAATCGGCAGAGCTTACAGGGCAGTGGGAGAAAAAGCTTCGTGAGATTGAATTGGGGAATTTTGAGGTGAACCAATTCATGGCAGAGTTGAAGAATATGGTTGTAGGTATTGTTTGGGATGTAAAATCCAGAAAGAATATCAATGCCATTGAGGTAATTGATGAGGAGAAAGAAAAAGAGAAAAAGAAGGCAAAGGCAAAAAAGAAAAAGGAAGCACCTGCTGATTTAACATGCCCTAAATGTAAGGAAGGTAGGATTGTAAAAGGCAAATCGGTTTGGGGTTGTACCAACTGGAAGAATGGATGCGAAATTAGAATTCCTTTCGAGTTTAGCGGTAAGAAACTAACGGATAAACAGGTTGAGACATTGGTGTTAAAGGGCAAAACGCCTAAAATTAAGGGATTTGTTGTTGATGGCAACAAGATCACAGGAAACCTGGTTCTGGATCCTGATTTTAGTTTGAGTATTCTTGAAGAGGAAAAAGAAATATTGACTTGTCCTGTATGTAAATCAGGTACTTTACTGAAAGGAAATGCTGCCTTTGGATGCTCCAATTACAAGAATGGCTGCAAGTTTATTGTGCCATTTGTGTTTATGGAGAAGACGCTGAGCGAAGCTCAAATTAAATCTTTGGTAAAACAACAAAAAACCGGATTAATCAAAGGGTTTACAGATCCTCAAACGCAGGAGAAGGTGAATGGGAAATTGATTTTGGATAATCAGGGAAAAATAATTTTTGGAAAACAGTAAGGACATGCCATGGCATGTCCATCAATGTGGTATATAAGACACGCCATGGCGTGTCTCTACTTGTATTTTTTTGGGAATTCATACAAGCATACCTTACCCGAACGTGCTTCAATATCTTTCCAGTCGTTCACATCGAATTCTATACCGATAACCGTGCAGGTTGGTACGTATTGGTAGAACTCAACACTTAAATTAAAGGCCAGGTACTCAATGCTCGGATTGTGACCAAAAATCATTATCGAATCATTCTCATTGCCGTATTGGTCGAGCATCCCTAAAAATTCGTGGGTGGTAAATCCATCATACAATTCATCTAATTGCACAATGGATTCTTGTTGATAATCCAAGATATCGGCAAACAAACGAGCGGTTTGAATGGCTCTGTTTGCCGTACTGGATATCATTAAATCAGGTTTCACATTTTTTAGCAGCAACTTGTTAGCGATTAGGTTTGAATCGCTGATTCCTCTTTCTTTCAAATTTCTTTGAAAATCAGTAATGTCGTACCTAATTACTTCTGTTTTGGCATGTCGTACCAGAAATAAACGTTTCATAGTGTTGCGATTTAAGTTACTGTGTTTTTGATCTATCTTTTTACCGATTCTTTTTCTTTATGAGCCTTTTCCTTTTCTTTCAGGAATTCTGCAATGGCAATTTGGGATCTCACTTTGAGTTCTCCATCCAATCTTTCAACAGGAATATTATCCAAATTACAGTTTAGGTACCTGGCACTTACATTGTCGGACAGCTGCAGCTTTAAGATGTGAATGATTTCTTTTTTAATATCCGCATCATGAATGGGGAATGCACATTCAATTCTGCGTTGCAGATTGCGATTCATCCAATCGGCAGAAGAAAGATATAACAATTCTTCTCCCTTGTTGTGGAAATAGAATACCCTTGCATGTTCTAAAAATTGATCAACAATTCGAATAATTCTGATGTTTTTAGAATATGGCTGTTCAGGTTTTAGACAGCAAATACCACGAAGTATCAGATCGATTTTTACACCCTTTGAGCTAGCTTCATACAATTTTCGAATCATTTCACGTTCTTGCAGACCATTCATTTTTAAAAGAATGTAGCCTTTTTTTCCATTCTTTACATTTTCAATTTCCTGATCGATTAGTCGAATCAGCTCTCTTTTTAAATTGAACTGACCCACTAATAATTTGTTGAATGTGTAGCCGGGTGTTTTATTTTCAAGATAATCGAATAGCTGTTTCAACTCCTGAATCATAATCTTATCGGAAGTCATGAATCCATGATCGGCATATATTTTGGCAGTTTTCTCGTTGAAATTACCTGTACTTAAGAAGGCATAATCTCTCTTGTCATCCTTTCTGATAACCAAGGCAATTTTTGCATGAACTTTAAGCCCAGGTATGCTGTAAATAATCTTGATACCTGCTTTGCGCATTTCGCGTGCCGAACGTAGGTTGGCTTCCTCGTCGAAACGAGCCTTAACCTCAACAAAAACAGTTACTTTTTTGCCATTGTGTGCCGCGTTGATCAGTGCATTAACCACGGCAGAATTATCGGCAACACGATATTGAGTTGCCTTAATTTCTTCCACCTTAGGATCTAAGGCAGCCTCGTTCAAGAAACGGATAACGTACTTGTACGACTGATATGGAAAGTGTAGAATTCGATCTTTCTTGCGAATGGTTCTAAAGATAGATTTGGTTTCTCCTTTTAATTCCTCAACATTTAGCGGATGATAGGGTTCCAATTCCAAATCAGGATACTTAGGATTTGGAAAGCCAAAGAAATCCTGAAAGTTGTGATATCTTCCACCTTTTACCATGTCGTTAGGTAGCAAGTCGAAAGAGCCTTTCAGGAATCGAAGAAATTCTTTTGGAATCGATTCATCGTAAAGGAATCGGGAAGGAGAACCTGTTTCTCTTTTTTTCAGGCTTCGCTCAATCATATCAATCAAATCGCCCGAATATTCATCTTCAATCAACAAATCGGCATCGCGACTCAGTTTAAAACTAAAGCTTGAATCGATTTTATATCCCGGGAACAGCACCTTCATTCTTAGCTTAACGATATCGTCGAGAAACATGATGTAATGCTTTCCGTCTATTTCAGGTAGCTCTATAAATCTTGGGAAATGATGACATGGAACTTTAATAATGGCATAACGAGCTCTGCGTTTTTTGCTGCTTCCATTTTCTTCTTCCTTTTTGTGTCTTCTCTTATAAAGCTTAACTGCCAGGTAAATGGAGTTGTTTTGAAGGAAAGGTTTAATCTGCTGTTTAAGCAATAACATTGGCTGTGCATGCGGCAGAATATTCTCCAAAAAGAAATCCTTTACAAACTGGTGATGTTCGTTGCACAACATTTCGTCTTGTAACAGAATAATGTTATTCTCACGAAGCTCAGGAATAATATTGTCTCTAAATATCTTTCCAAATTCAATTTGCTGACGATCTACCTCGGCATTAATTTTTTTGAGAATTGTATCTGGATTTTCTCTTAAGTTTTTTTTGTCTTCTGGTGGAAGTTCGGTAAACCTCTTATAAGTTCCTACGCGTACACGGTAAAACTCATCGAGATTTGAAGAGTAAATAGCGAGGAATTTTATCCTCTCGTATAAGGGTAAGTTTGGATTTGTGGCAACTTCCAACACCCTATTGTTGAAAGATAACCAACTTAAGTCCCGGTTAAGGAATTGATATTTTGACATGTATTGATATTGCTAATTGTGAAAATCTATGTCATTAAAAATAGTCAATTTTTTGGTTCTTTGTGTTACGAATGGGTGAAGGATATGGGGATTTTTGGTATTATCGGAATTTCTTGGGAGGATGTCCAAAAAGTTTAATATTATTGTCATTCTGATCCCGAAGGTTCGGGAGAAGAATCTGTCCCTTTGATAAACAGATGTTTCACTTCATTCAACATGACATTATATTCGATTGAACTTACTTTTTGGACATCCTCATACAATAACACATCTATCGACATTTTTAATATTATTCGAAATATTTATCTTCTTTCCAGTTCTTTGGATTGTATTTGATGTAACTGCGAATGCGCTGCAATACTTTTTGATCTCTAATGATATGATCGTAAAATCGGGAATGCCATTCAAATTTTGGATTGATTTTGTGGGCTTCAAATGTAATGCGACCTTTATACCAACGAACCATTTTTGATATATTATCTGATTTCATTGGATTTTCACTTTTACAGACGGCATGAATGCCGTCTCTACCAATACATTTAGAATTCTTTTCAGTGTTTAATTGATCATTATCCGTACAGACAGCATTTATGCTGTCTCGATTATCCTTTCTTTTGCCGACATTATAAGGATCATCAATCACCAAAATGCCATGAATATGATTGGGCATCACAATGAATTCATCCAAATGCACATATGGAAAATGATTAGGGATTTCTCGCCAATAGCTATCAGCCAATTCTCCTAATTCATTCAGGAACATATTTTCATTAGCAACTTTCCGAAGAAATGCTCATTTTCGCAGGTGCAAATCGTAATAAAATATTTGCCATTGCTGCCATAATCCCAATTTTGCAATCGGGTAGAATCGATTCTGAATTTGTTTTGGAATTTGGCAGACATTTCTTTTTAAGCATTGATTATTTCTACTTCTGATTCTTTCAAAAAGGAGATCAACTTATCACATTTACCATCGCTTTTAAATTTGAAGTATTGTTCAAAATCATCATTCAGAACAAATCTGATTTTGGTATTGCGTTTTGTCTTGGCAATGTAAACCGTTTTGATGTCCTCAGGCTTGAATTCTTTGTCGTGCATTCTTTTGGCTTTGCGGTATTTGATGATCAAATAGGATACAATGCACACGCATAAAGAAAAGTTGAATGGATAAATAAACTGATCGAATAGATCGGTGCTATGGTAATGAGAATATAGGCTATAGGCACTAGAAAAGGATAGAAAACTAAATCCCATTATAATCATACCAATTAAACCGGGATCATTTCTAAAACTGATTTTGTGATCGTCAAACAGTAATTCTCCTTTTAGGATTGGTCTACCTTTTAATGTAGTGATTAGTGTGTTTTTCATGAGTTGATAATCCTATTATAAGTAGGTTAAATTTACATCAGCATCCTTTAAAGTCTGAACCAACTTGCCTGAATAGCGATCTTTCGCACAGCCAATTTTGTGGGTGGTATTGTTGTTCAAATGTATGCTGATACGTAAAGAGTTTGCCATTTCTTTGATGGCAACTTCTTCAATATCTTGTGGTGCAAACTCGATGAGGTTAATTTTTCGTGCTGCTAGATATTTAATCACTGAAAATATTCCGAGTACAATTGCTATAAGTCCAATTATAATCGAAGCGATACTAATGCTCGATTCACCAGTAGTATCATAAATGTTGAAAGCACTACTTACTGTAACCAAGCTCATTGCAATCGCACTTAGTAATGCTGCCTTTGGATTGGTATGAAAAGTGATTTTTTCATGATCGAACAGCAAATCACCATCCAGGATTCGCTGTCCGTAAATTTTTGTCATTACAGAATTCATTGTTTATTCTGTTTTGTTTTCCAGAAACTCCTCGATAATGGGTTTAGCGTTTTCTAAATCGCCGCTCGATATGCAAAGTTTTACTGCACCAGCAGTACCTCCGGAGTGGTGAGGAGCAATTATTCCTGTATAACCATCTTTAATAAAGCTATTGATTTTATGATCTTCCAAAATTGTCTTTAGCATTTCAACTTCCCATGAAAGTCCTGTGTATACTTCCATCAATGTATTTTCTGTATTGCTCATATATGTTACGTTTTTTATGTGGTCTTATAAAGATAGTTTTATTGGAGATAAATGCAAATGAATTGAACGTAAAACACAGGCGATTTTAGAGGGTGGAATTGATTTGTAATTTCCAGCTTTTTAAAATATGGGTTTGTGTATGTGTTTGTTGTGTTTCTTAAACTAATCGATATAAAACCAACTGTTAATTAATGTTAAAAGCGGTGAAATACATAATAACAATTGGGATTTTTGAGTTTATGTTTTGTAAATTTAATAGTGGTAATCGATTATTGTAACTTAACTAATCCAAAAACACACAAAAATGGAAAACAAAGTTTCATTCGTATTAAGCGAAGAAGAAAGCACACAAATAATGGATGCATTAAATGTGTTGACTTCAGTTTTAGAACCTAAACTAACCCATTTATCGGCTGCTGATAAAAAGGAGTTGCCGAAAATGGGAGATAAAACAGTAGCCTTTGTTGAAAAATCATTGGAGTATGCAGAACAGTATCCCAATTACATTCCAAATTTTATTGATGTTAACGAGGCTAAAATTGATTTGCAAAGTGTAAGACAATTGCGCCAATTGTTCCTGCCCCTGGAAAGAATTACCAATGGAGTTGATTCTACTATAACATTGGCAGGTAGTGAGGCGTTTAGTTCCTCTCTTTCTATTTATAAAGTGCTTAAAAATGCTTCGGTAATGGGACAATCCGGAGCAAGCGAAGCTGCTGCTGATTTGGGAAGTCGTTTTCCTGGTAAAAAGAAAACGAATGTCGAAACAGCAGAATAAATAGATTTAATTACCCTTTTCGATTACCGCAACTTTACTAACCCGGACCTTATGGTTCGGGTTTATTCGTTAATAATGAGGTCTTATTCTTGCTCTGGAGCCTATGTCAATTGAACAGATAATTTTCCTATTCAGAGAGGGAAATTTCCTTGTTTGAGAGGGAAGATTCCTTTAGGAAGAAGGAACGATGCTATTAAAAGAAGCAATGGTGCTAGTTATTTTTGGAAACATGCTTCCCTGGCAGGCAAAGGTCCTTTCGCAAGAAGGAAACTTGCCTTTTTCATACGCATTAATCCCTATTTCATAGGCAAGCTTCCCTCTTTTTACTCCATATTCCTTATAAAAAGAGGGAATATTGCTGCTTCGGTAGGCAAGTTTCCTTTTTCAACAGGCATCATTTCAATTTGAAATGGCATGTTTGCCTGTTTTATAGTGGTGTTGCTTGTTTGGTTTTGGATAGATGCATCGCATTGCCTTAGATTTAGGGTTTAATAATAGAAGTGCTAGGGTAGAGACGGCATTAATGCCGTCTTTACGTTTTCCACCTATAAATGATGTGTCTAGTTCTCAAAAAGAAACTTACTACACCTTTCAGCCAGTATTCATAGGCGGGACAATGGTGTTAATAGCTTTCAAAAAGAAGCGTACTACACCAAGTTTTGGATATGAATGCACCACAAGCGCGGTGTTAATAGCTCTCAAAAAGAAACCTGCTACACCGATTTAGTTTTAGCGATTGACAGAACAACAGGTGTTTCTAGTCTTCAAAAAGAAACATATCACACCTTAAAAGATCTTAAATAATGACACAAATCAGGTGTTAATAGTTCTCAAAAAGTGACCTATTACACCGACGATTACCTTATTACTTGAAACAAACTAAGGCGTTTTTAGCTCTCAAAAAGAAGCCTACCACACCAAGGACTTCAGAATTTACAATCATGGTATTAATAAGGTGTTATTAGCTTTTAAAAAAGAAGCATACTACACCTAATACGTTATTGTTTCCAAATGACACGCGGTGTTTCTAGTCTTCAAAAAGAAGCCTACCACACCTCAAAGTACTCCTAAAACTAACACAAGTAAGGTGTTAATTGCTCTCAATAAGAAACATATCACACCATTTTCGATGAGTTCCCAAAAACCATTGAAGGTGTTAATAGTTCTCAAAAAGAAACCTATCACACCGTGACAGAATGAAGGAAGTGTTCAACATCAGGTGTTAATAGCTTTCAAAAAGAAGCCTACCACACCAAGGACTTCAGAATTTACAATCATGGTATTTATAAGGTGTTATTAGCTTTCAAAAAGAAGCATATCACACCCTTCTCCCCATCATCTAAGCAAGACAATGGTGTTAATAGCTCTCAAAAAGAAACCTATCACACCTACGTAGGTACCCGTCACTCTCTTGCTATTGGTGTTAATAGTTCTCAAAAAGAAGCCTACCACACCAAAATAAACAAACACAACAAATGTCATGACGGTGTTTTTAGTTCTCAAAAAGAAACATATCACACCACTGAATTTGAAGACCACAACATGTCAACTGGTGTTAATAGTTTTCAAAAAGAAAGATATCACACCGTATTAATAAATTATTTGAAAGAAAACAAAGGTGTTTCTAGCTTTCAAAAAGAAGCCTACCACACCAAAATAAACAAACACAACAAATGTCATGACGGTGTTTTTAGTTCTCAAAAAGTGACCTATTACACCGACGATTACCTTATTACTTGAAACAAACTAAGGCGTTTTTAGCTCCAAAAAGAAACTTACTACACCACGGGCTGTATTTAAGGCGCATTCGATCCAGGTGTTTCTAGTCTTCAAAAAGAGACCTTTTACAACAACGCTTGGTAATATATGCAACATTATTGAGGTGTTTCTAGTCTTCAAAAGAAACCTATCACACCCACGGCAAAGGCATTTATGAGTTTTATCCTGGTGTTAATAGCTTTCAAAAAGAAGCCTATCATACCATTTAAGATACTAATGACTACTACCCTGGTGTTAATTGCTCTCAAAAAGAAACCTATCACACCTTTGATGCTGAATTAACTTTTGAAGCTCTTGGTGTTAATTGCTCTCAAAAAGAAACCTATCACACCCTAATTACTGGCAAAAACTTAAAGTTCTTTGGTGTTAATAGTTTTCAAAAAGAAACCTATCACACCCGCCAAACGATATCCGACGAATGGAAGGCTGGTGTTAATAGTTTTCAAAAAGAAACCTATCACACCAGTACTTATTCTATTGATCATGGTAGTATAGGTGTTAATAGTTTTCAAAAAGAAACCTATCACACCGATGGATCTCGAAATATAGAAGCTCAAATGGGTGTTAATAGTTTTCAAAAAGAAACCTATCACACCATAGCTTTTCTAAGAAATTGCCTCAGAGGCCAAAGCCTCGTAATAGGCATCTTTTTTCTGATATTTTTCGAGCATTTCATCTGTTATTTGTAGCATATTTTTAATTCTATCATCATTTAATTTTTCGTGGTAGCTAAAGTTTTCTGGTATTTTGGCGTGCATGGCATGATTGCGTAGCATGCACAATTCATTTTCATCGGCTTCTGGTAATTCTGCAGCTTTGCAAACCTTCCTGAATTTCAAATATGCCTTTTTGTCTTTGTTCTTGCATTCTATTCTCAAACCTCCTTTAAGCCCATATGGCATGGCATCCACCACTTTTTTCTCCCATTGTAAAATAAAATCGGTACACATTAAAGATTCATAGTAAACCCTGTCCATTTCCTGTTTTAGTAAGGAGTAATCGATTTGATAGTGTCCTTCTTTTTCTTCAATGCCTATTGCTGTTAATTGTTCCTTGCTTTGGTAACGTCGGAAGATTTGGCCAGCCAATTTCTCCAAAGGTTTGCCTGTTATCAGCATAAAATCGCCCAATTGTTTGAATTTTACATTCACGCGGTAAGCTTTGCCTTCATTGGTTTTTCCTTCGTACACGGGAATTGTAGTATTGTGTAGCTGGTTCAGTTGGAAGGTGTCATCAGTCTTGTTGATCAAGAGTTCGGCAATTTCTTTCATAATACCCGAACCAGAATTCTTCAAATAGACCTGAGCCATTTTCCAAACCAATGTATCTAAAGTTTTCAATTGGTTTACCTTGCCTACAATTTTATGCTGGCAGGCTTTCCATTGTTTAATTTCTTGTTTTTCTGCATCGGTATACAAAGAGCTGAGGTAGTTTTCGAATTGGTAATTCTCTTCTATCAGTCCTTTGCTGTTATTGGCATCTTCTCTAAAATCGGAGAACAGGTGCGATACCTGAGGAAAGTTAAATGCTTTCATAACCAAAGCAGGATGCACCAATAACGGCAAGTGTTGCATTTGTTCCAGGTTGTATGCAATATTGGCTTCAGGAACTGGAGTCATTGGGGTTTTAATTCCAAGTTTATTCAGGCAAACTTTCTTCACATCTGGGTTCATGCTTGAAAAATCATCGCGCCACTTTTTAAGTTTGCCTATTGTGGCTTTTAAAACATCATGAAGTAGGCCATCTAAAGAAGTGTTGTCTTCAAGCATTGTATTCAAGTCGTTTGGCAAATGTGTACGAATATCGGTAAACAATTTTCGCCTTAAACCATTTAAATAGGAAACTCTTAAATTTGGTTTAGCCAATGTGTAGTGGTAGATACTCATGAGCTGATATTCGTTTTGTCGCAGAAACTTATATTCGTTGTTGTGTGGATATTTCCAGTCGAAATATTTGTAGCAACGAATCAGCTGGGTATTGATTTCCTTTTTGTTTAACCTGACATCACCATTTGCAATACTTTCAAAATAAGTTACCAAGCTTTCAATTCTTTCACATGCTTTTTGTGTAGCATAAGTCATATTTTCCATATCTAAAACCTCCTTATCGCGCATCATTAGTCTTAAATACCTTGGCATGGTTTTGTTGCACAACAATTTTAAACTCTCATAAGGAAGCTCAATTTGTTTTTGTCCTGCGGCTTGAATTTGGTTGATGTCTGTAATTATTCGTCCCAGAATATTCTCAATAGGCTTATCGTGTATATGAGCAAAAATTAAATTGCGCATGGTAGTTTCTCCAATTCCAAATAAGCGATTGGGTTCATTTTTTAATCTCACCAACACTTGATTATCGCTTAGACTTAAACGATAGCCTTCAGGAATGCAATTGCTGTACGATTTTACTCTTTTTATTTGTGTTTTATCATTTTCACCGGATCTTACTTCTTCGGTTTCGAACTTTTCCATCAACCATTCCCATTCAGGTACCACTTTATGGTCTATCAAGTAATTTACAGCAAACTGCATGAATTGGCTTTCCCTTCTTGGTTTTTGGTCTTTTTCGAAATAGAAGTTGTGATAGATAAGTTCGATGGCATCATCCTTAATCAACTGCAACAATTCGCTCTTGTCCTTATATCCAACACTCTTGTTATTGCTTACTTTATCAATGATTTGCCATAGTTTACCTCTTGTTTTGTCAGGGGCCTTTAGTTTAAAGGTATAATACTCCTGCATTTCGTCTTCTTGTACCAATCCGTTTATAAACTGGTCGAGCTTTTCAGGAAATTCATCTCTGAATTGTGAGAATGTTTTTAGGGTATTATAAAATTCTGTTTCGCGTTTTGGATTGCGAATTACATCTAATAGGAGTTTGTGCAGGGCACTTACTCTAATTTCGAATTGGTAATTGCTGCCTGTATAATTAAACGCAACAGTGTTTTGAATGATATTACCATCTTTATTGCTCAATGTTCCAAATTCACAAAAGCTTAGCAATTCATGATGATATATGAATTCTATAATTTGTTCCGAATTTTTTACTTCTTCGCCATTCCAAAAGAGAGGGAATAGTTTGGTGTCAATCATTTCAACGGGTATATCGCGCAAATATGAAATCATTTTATAAAGCTGGCGAGCGTGAACAATTTCTGTTTGCGATTCCGAATTCAATTGAGAGAAGGCAGTATTCTCGATGCTGTAACGATTTTTGCTTGCACCATCGCGATGTGTGTAGTACCTGTAAAGCAAATGCTTTAGCTTAAATTCAGGTTTGTCATTTCTTTTGCAGCCAGTACGCTGTTGCATGAAACGTGAAATTTCGCCTCGTTTTAAAAAGAAACTTAAAAAGAAGTTTCTACCATCTTGCGAGATAAAATGTTTTCCATCGTGGTGATCAAATAAAGAATTAGATTTACGTTTCTCTTTATACTTGTCCACTTCCTTAGGGTATTCTTTTTGTAATTGGTCCAAAGCATAATCGTGTAAATAGTCTATCCAATTGCAGAACTCTTTCTCACATTCTAAATTAGAGTTTTCGTGCCAGTAGTGAGAATGGAAATTACGAATGTCAGATAACTTTTGAATCATCTGGTGTGTCATTCTTTTGTCTTTCTCGCTTACATTAATATTTGTAGAGTTTTTGGCAAAAAGGTATCCTTTCCAAAGGTAATCTCGGAGCTTTAAATAGTCTGCATCCGAAAGGGTGGAGGTAGCTTCTTCCGTTATGAACTTGTTTATGTATTTTGAATAATCATCGCTCTGGTTTTCGGATTGAGCATTTTTCATATAAGGAGCATATAATGACTTTAAAAAATCACTAATCCACCAGTAAGCAATATTATAGAATACGGCATATTCAGGTGTTTTTGCTCCTGTGAACAAATCATCAATATTAATATCCCTCTTAAAAGGTCTTCTTTTATGGTTGAATGTTCTTTTCATGTTATTAAAGTATTATAGGATTTCGTTTTGAGTTATTTATTTTATTGCTTGCTATTCTTTACTGATATAAACCCAGAAAGTATGATATACAGTTTGCATGGCCATTTTTTTGCGTTGTTTCATCAATTTGGATGAAATAATTAGTGCAGTGAGAAATGATAAGATTAATGTCCAGTTCCAAAGCAGAGCTTTATTAAGTTCTGTAATTCCTAGTAAACTTAAAGCGAACAATACGATTTGAATAATTAATAGAGCAAGCCAGGTACCAGATGTATTCCTAAAGAATCCATATTGTGCCATTAGGGTTTTTATTTTGGAATCTTTCTCTTCCAGTTCTAAATAAGTATAAATGTTATCGTAGGCTTTTCCTGATTCTTTCTGGAGAATAACTCCTTCTTTGTTAATGAAACTTTTGTTCTTGAGTTTACGAATTGATAACTCATTAATTTCCCTTGCCATTTCAGGATTAGATATTAAATAATCCATCCAAAAAGCATGTTTGTGAAAGGTTTCCCTTTCTACTTTTTGTCCTATTAAGCTGAAAAGATGTCCTAATAAATATGATATCACTAAAAAGGGAATGATGAACATTTCCTTCTGATTAATAGTTTGATGAGGTATGCTTAAGCTGAAGTAAAGTACTCCAATGAATGTACCGCCAGGTAGAATGAATGATAAGAAATCATACAAAGTAAATCTTCCCATATTTGTTGTTTTAAGAATTATTCTGTTTGGTAAATACAAATGGAAAGTTAACTAAAAAATATTTTTTAATAGGCAGGGGATGGCATATTTTAGTTGAAAAATAAATATTGTTGCTAGATCCATGACATATCTGTTTTATTCCGATTATATGTCTAGCATCTCCAAGATGCTTGACATGTAGCCTGGAATTTACATTTCAAAAATAATAGGACTAGGGTAGAGACGGCATTAATGCCGTCTTTACTTTGTGCATCAATTAATGGTGTTAGTGGTATTTAAAAAGAAACCAGCTGTACAGATATCAATTACTACCAACATAATATGATAATCTCCCAAAATCGCATTACATTTGTATAAGGGACTATCAAAAACCAAAATTATGAACGAAGGAGATAAAAGAGAAAACATTAAACCTGGATTGAAGGTAAAAATTGTTTTAAAAGAAGATCAGCGCAGCGGAAAACTAACCGAAGGCATTGTGAAAGATTTGCTAACCAATTCGGCTATTCATCCACATGGCATAAAGGTGCGATTGGAAAGTGGGCAAGTGGGACGTGTGCAGGAGATTATGAAATAGGCATAGAAAAATCAAGGTAGAGACGTTGCATGCAACGTCTGTACGAATTAGATAATATTATTTTGTAGAGCCAGCATTTATGCTGGCTTTTGTGTTTTCTGTATAAAAGGGGTAATGGATAGAGAGGGTGTCCAAAAAGTAAGTTCAATCGAACATAGTGTCGTGTTGAATGAAGTGAAACATCTGTTTATCAAAGAGACAGATTCTTCTCCCGAACCTTCGGGATCAGAATGACAATTATATTGAACTTTTTGGACATCCTTTTTGCTATGGAGATATCATAAATAATAACGCCACATTCTAATAGAGTGTGGCGTTATTTGTGTTGCTTTGTGAAACCCTTTGTTATCCTTCGTGTTTAAATCACTTAAAATTCATGCGCTTCAAGAACTTCGTCTTTTTAGAGCGTTGTGTAATAATGTAGGAGTAAGGATTCTTTTTCAATGGATCTTTAAACTCACGTTTGTCTTCTTTGGTTTCGGTAACAATGGTGTTGAACTCATCATTCGACGATCGCACAAACATCACCCCATGATGGTATTGGAAGAAATACCAGGTTGATTTATCGATTTCAAGATAGATGCTAAGTTTGTTACCACTTCGCTTTTTGTCGAGCTCTACCTTGCCTTTAACACTCTTGTTAATTTGCTTGCCGTTGATGTTTCCAATTCCAATATCACCAATCGATTGGTAGGCTTTGGCTTCCTTGTCCCAAATAAAATCGAGGTTGTTGAAGTAAATGGTGTGCTTCAATTCCTTAGGCAGTTCCTTGTATAAGCCATTGGCATCGCGTGTAAACATTGCTTTTTCGGCTTTGGCTTTGCCCATGATTTCGGCAATCTTTTTGGTGTAATTCTTTTTGTGGAGTTTATTGATTGGTAAACTCGCTTTTGCAAAATCATTTTCCATGATTTTCATGGCCTGATCATTCATAAAGAAATCAACTCCATAGATAAGGTCTAGCGTAACGATATCGCTGCTTAAATCGTGCTCGATATTACCCGAAGCCACTTGCGTAATTTGCCCCAATTCTGCACCTAGATCTACTTTGCCTTCTCCTTTGATATTGCAGTTGTTCTGATAGAAGGAAATCATGCTGCCTTGAGTATTCGGATCTCTTAGCTTGTCTTTTTCTGCAATTTGGTAGGCCTGTAATTTTTCGTTGTAGGTAAGGTATCCCTTGGCATCAAGCAAAACATTATCAGTATAGAAAATTCTTCGCGATAGGAATGACGAATAGATGTGAATGGAATCGTTGGTCAGGAAGAATGAGTTGTACAGTTTTAGCCTGTCATCGTCTATGGCATGAAGATCGACAGGAATCAATATCTCATTCGGATCGATTTTCGCTTTAAAATCCAACCAATTGTCTTTAATCTGTCCACACTTGCTGTGTATGTGTGCCTGACCATCAAAAAACAGGGCAGAATCTCTTGCTTCCAGCTTCACTTTCCCCTTGTAATCAAAATGAGGACTTAGGGTAAATGCTTTTTCTTCCGAGATATTTCCCATGGCAATGGTTTGGCCCGTAGAGTCAACATCAATCACATCGAAAGTGAGCAGTTGCTCCTTGTTATCCGCAGTTTTGTAGGTATAACTTCCCGAGCCTGAATAAGAATTCTTGCCATTCACATTAATGGTAGCATCGTAAATTCTGTGGAATTGGTTGATGGTATCGGCAATTACTTCGGCATTTCTGAAAGTTTCCATTCTACCACCTTGCGCAATATTCACAATACCACTGTCCGGATAAAGTTTTGCATCGGCAATGTTTATACTTTCTACAAATTTGGCTGAAATGGTATTGTCCATGGCATCGTATCGAGCAAGTGGAGTTACAAAACTCAGTGAATCTTGTTTCGGATCGATGGAAACAAATGTATTGAGTGATGTTTCATCCAAATCATCAATTTTTCCTGTTTGCCAAAGTGCTGCAAGTGTTGCTTCATCTTCTTTCCCAAAATCGATTATCTGCTCATCCATATACCATTTAAAATTGTTGATATAGCTTAAGTATCGATTATCAGGGAAGATACTTTTTTTGTCGGCATTGGTATTTTCGAAAGCTCCCGTTCGACTCACAAAGTCGATGTTGGCATTTACTGATTCGGTTTCGAAAGAGTACCCGGTTGAATCGGCATTTAAGATTTTAAAACTTGCCGAATCAGCCAAAATGTTTTTTCGGTTGTAGGTAAAATAATCCGATTCAATTTCGGCATTTACCAGCTCCATATTTCCCATACCGGTAATCCCGTTCGGTGTAATCTTAAGCGTCCCCGATAGCGTTGCCAGTTTTTGATACATGTCGAGCGGCAAGGCACTACTCTTCACATACATTTCATCTTTGTATGGAAACCACTGAACGTATATTTGTTTACCGTTTATCTCCGGGTTGTTCATTTTGGTATCGTGCTTCTTCAGTTCGAAACTTTCTGCATTGGTATGCATTTCTTCAGGTCTGAAAATAAAATCATTCGATTTGGTTTCGGATACCAAATAATTTACCGTACCACTACCTCTTAAACCTTGGTTCGAAAGGAAGACTGTATCGGTAAAAATACCTTTGCCGTAGGCCGAAAAACCATTTTCTGGAGTAATGTGTTCAAAACCCAGCGAGTTGTCTTCTCGAATGGTTAAAGGCTCTCTAAAGGTTGGAAAAATGCTATCAGAAACAAAAGTACCTGCCAGTTCAATATCAGAACGATCGAAATTGTTAATGTTCATGATGGTGTAAGGATCCACCTTAAAGTAGAACTCATCGCGTTTGTAAACACCATCCTGGATATGTGGTTTGTCGTAATAAACGTAACTGGAATCAACACTATTGAAGATAGGGTAGTCGGCAAAATTTTTATTTCCAGACTTGTTGTTCGGATCGTCAATCAGTAAATCTCCCGATATGTTCTCTACTACACTACCCAGCAAATTGGTGTATCGATTCCCAAAATTGCTTAAGGAATCAACTACCACATTCATTTGCAGGGAATCGATAGATTTTAGGTCAATCTTAAAGTTATCGTAGGAAAAATCGAAACCTTCACCATGAAGATCAATCAAGCCAGCCATTAGTCGGCCATCAAACTCAAAGTCGCGGTTCTTTTTCAAGACAATTCTGCGATGCTTAGGGAAAATTACCACATTTTGTGAATCACTCACCGCAATTTGTCGAACTCCATTAATCTGTAGGTTCGAACTGCCAATAAAATAAATGGCATCGGATTCTTTGTCCCCGGTTTGTGTGGTAAACTGTATCACATCGTAATCCTGGCGTCCCATTCCACTCCTTATGTAGTCGTCCAATCGTTTTTGCAAAGTCACTTCATCGGTGCTCATGTTGTAGCTTACAAAGCCTTGAAACGATAGAGAAAATAGTTGCTGACGAACTTGGTTTACTGGTTTTTTAATGTAATTGGCATATTCTTCGGCAGTGAAAGTTTCTACATAAATATAGTCGGCAAATTTTCTAAGTAGCACCAGAGGGTTTTGTTCATCCATTCCCTGTATTCTCATGAATCGGTTCATTCTGAAATAGTTTGTAGACTCGAAGTGTGCCTGACGTTTGGTAGCTCCTTTAATGCTGGTAAAATGCATCATGTTTTCATCCAAGCGCCAAATCAACAAGCCTACGTCCATAATCAGGTTGTGATAGTTGTTAAAATATGGACTTTTTGAAATGCCTTCGCGATCGCGAAACAGGTTCAATTCTTTCTTTTCGGGAAAATATTTAAACAATAAGCCCGGATGATAGATTCTACATGTATCAATTAGGATGTCTATTTTGGTATCCTTCCCCGCAATTTGATTGTTTTGGAATGCAAAGTGTTCCGATTGAGCCACCAAGAATAGAGTATCATTTCGGGATATCTGAATTTCGGAAGGGTGCTCAGGGCTTCCTTTTCCGATAAATTTTGCACCATGAATTGCCACTCCTCCTTTGTAATTTACATGTTCGTATATCTCATCAATTTTAATTTCATGTTCGAAGGATTCAAATCGGGGGTAAAGTGCTCTTTTGGGATTTTTGGTTCTGATCGCTTTCTCAATCAGACTTCCGTTAAGCGCATGGTCCGATAAATCAGGATTGAAATATTGAACTGTATCAATAGCAAATTTTGATTTAGACGTATTGACTTGGTAGGAATCGAAGATTGCGTATTCTGTATTGATGTCTTTACCAGCTCGTTCCCAGCTTATTTTTCCTTTACTTCCTTTCCAGATTTTTTCGAATGGGAAGTAAGTCCCTTGGGTATTGTAAATGGTTGAAGTATCTCTTTGAGCAATACAAAGCAAATCGGCTTTATCAAATTCAATACTTAATTTATCATCAAAGATGTATTTGAACTGAGCATTTTCAGCTTTCCACTCCACTGCATACGATTTGTTTACAATGCTATCATTTAATAGGTGCTGAGTTTGAATCAGAAAATCTTTGCTTTTGCTCAGTTTTACTTTTTTGTTGCTTACGTGCTGTAAAAATCCAGAATGCCAGTTTGTAAAGTCACCTGCACTTCTGTTTTGCTGTTGAAACAGCATTAAGGTCTGAAAGTAGTTGTAAAAATCGGGAAAAGATCTTGCTCTTTTTTGTAAGAGGATATCGCTGATTTGATATATTTTTTGTCTTTCGACTGGTGTTAGATTTGGAGATAACCAAAACGATGGGAATTGCTCGGCAAATGCCTTGCTTTCCTTCTTTTTACTTGGGTGATCCATAAATTTCAGGAATTCTTCCTGGAATTGAATGGAATCGTGCGGAAATGATTTTATAGATTGTCCAAATGAATTGAACGAACAGAAAAAAGCAGTTACAAGTAGTAGAGAACGAAAATTTATAGTCATAGGTTTTGTTTTTGCTCAATCAGGAATTGTGATAAGGCAATTTAACAAGAAATAAGGAGAAAGTAATAAGTGAAAAAGTACAAAATAAAGAGATTGGAACATATATTTAAAGAAAGGAAAAAGTATTAGTCGTCTATACTTTTTCCTTTATACTTTAAAACTTATTCCTTTATATACTTTACTGCCACCCAATTCTTATCTACTTTGTGGCTGATATATTTCAAACCATTGTTTTCGGCTTCGGCTTGAATATGTGGCAAATCTTCGGTATAAAACCCACTCATAATCAACTCACCATTTTCAGGTAAACAAGCTACGTAATGCTTCATGTCGTTCACCAAGATGTTTCGGTTAATGTTTGCTAATACTACATCGTAGGTTTTGCCTTCCAATAAGGCTGCATCACCCAAGAATACTGAAATGTTTTTGGCTTTATTGTTCTTGATGTTTTCCAACGAGTTTTTGTATGGCCACTCATCAATGTCTATGGCATCAACTCTCACGGCATTTCTTTTCGATGCTAAAATGGCCAGTAAGCTGGTTCCACATCCCATATCCAACACTCTTTTGCCTTCAATTTCTGTTTCCAGTATGGTTTGTACCATCAATGAAGTAGTAGAGTGGTGACCAGTACCAAATGACATTTTAGGATCGATTACGATATCGTAAGGAACCTTTGGTGTATCGGTATGGAATGATGCACGAATAACTACCTGATCGGAGATAATTACCGGTTGAAAATTTGATTCCCAAACTGCATTCCAATCTTGCGATTCAATGGTTTGATGTGAATAAGAGATGTCATGATTTGGAAGAAGGTTTACCGTAAGTTCTTCCACTCTTTGCATATCGAAAAGAGGAGCTTGTATAAAAGCTTCAACAGTATCGTCGGTTTGTGTAAAGCTTTCGAAATCAATCTCTCCCAATTCTGCAATTAGAATGTCTGCAATGTCTTCATCAAAGGGAGTTATCTGGCATTTTAGTTCTATATAGTCCATCTGTTTTATTAGTTTATTTGTTGTTGCAAGGTATGCAAAGTGTAGAAAAAACAAAAGCCGACACTGCTTGTATCGGCCTTTATTTTATATTATTCTGTTCTTAGAATGCAGTAATAATTCCCATGAAGTCTTCTGCTTTCAAAGAAGCACCACCAATTAAACCACCATCTACATCTGCGTTTTCGAACAATTCTTTTGCGTTAGAAGGCTTACAGCTACCACCGTAAAGAATAGAAGTGTTGTTTGCAACTTCTTCACCGTATTGCTCTACCAAAGTTTTACGGATGAAAGCGTGCATTTCCTGTGCTTGATCAGAAGAAGCAGTTACTCCTGTACCTATTGCCCAAACTGGTTCGTATGCCAATACAACTTTTCCGAACTCTTCAGCTGACAAGTGGAACAAACCTTCTGCGATTTGGCTTTTTACAACCTCGAAGTGCTTTTCAGCTTGGCGTTCTTCCAAAACCTCACCAATACAGAAAATTGGAGCAAGACCATTTTCAAGAGTTAGGTTTACTTTTTTGACCAAAATCTCGTTGGTTTCACCGTAATATGTTCTTCTTTCTGAGTGACCAAGGATTACATATTTACTACCTGTTGATTTGATCATAGAAGCTGAGATTTCGCCAGTGTAAGCACCGCTTTTTTCGTCAGCACAGTTTTGTGCAGCAACAGCGATTTTTTCACCTACAACTTTATTCACTTCAGTTAGGTGAATAAAAGGAGTACCGATAACAACATCTACATCATTGATCTCCGTGTTTTCTACTAGATCATTGATTTGTCCAGCCAACTCAATACCTTCCTCAAGAGTATTGTTCATTTTCCAGTTTCCTGCAACAATTTTTCTTCTCATAATTGTAATCATTTTCTTGCTCTTGATCTTCTGCTAATCAACAAGAATAAGCAGATTAACAACAGCAAAGTTGAAGTAATACTAATAAATACTAGTTTGATATTTAATTTTTGATGTTTCGTAATTGAATAGGCTGCCAAATCACCTTTTAGCTCTTTAACAGCAGGGAAATCATTATAATGCCATTTGTCCAGAATGGTTCCGTTTTTAATCAAAATTAATCCCGGATTTGATCTGACAATTGTTTTCAACTGAATTTCATCTGTATTGTAAAATTCAATTGGCAATTCATGATTTGCTTTAAAGTCTTCACATTCCTGAATTCCTGATGCGGTTAATGCGATAAAAGAATAGCCTTTTTCTAGTGCATACATCGACAGGTTCTTAACTTTAGGAAGACTTTTTTCATTCAGTTTATCAATTTCTTTTGATATCAAAACGAATGTATAATTTTCATCATGCAATACCTGATCGGTAATATCTCCTTCAGTATCATTTGAAATTGAGAAATCGTGAATAGGTGGCGTGTAGCCTTCTTTGATTTTAATTTGTTCAGAATCAACAAATGTCCAAGTGCTGTCTTGCCAAGGATAGTTTGTTTCATCAAACTCTTTCACCACCCCATCTTTCTCATACTTTAGGATGCTTCTGTATTCGTCGGCAGGAGCTCCATCAGGTATAATCATACCATCATTGATATTTGCACCAATGTGATAGGGTCTGAAATCAATAATTGGCAAATGTTTGTAGGAGTAAACTGAGATTCCGATTGAGAAAACAACCGAGAAAGTAACAAGTAAGTTTTGTTCCCATAAAGGATATGATTTCTCTTTTTGTTTTCTACCAAAGAAAATAATCAGAGTAGGAATTAAAATGATAATGTTCTTCCAAAAAGTTTCCCAGTTCGTCAATGTCAATACGTCTCCAAAACATCCGCAATCAGTTACCTTATTGGTAATGGCTAAAACCAAAGTTAGTGGCGTAAAAATGCCCATAAATATGATAGCACCCCAAGCAGAAAGTTGCTTTTTTGCATTGAAAACAAGAGCTACACCAACCGCAAATTCCAAGGTTGATAAAAGAATTGCTAAAGGGAATGCTAGTGAAGTAAGTGCATCTAATCCAAATGCAGTAAAATAATCGGTGAATTTATAGGTCGATCCCATAGGATCAACTGCTTTTACAAATCCGCTGAAAATGAAAATTAAACCAACAATCAGACGGCTGAAAAATCGAATTAAACTCATTTGATTTTGGATTTATTTAAGCGTTTTCGAATTCAATTTTAATTAGACCAAAAACAGAATAGTTAATCATATCAAAATAATTGGCATCAATTCCTTCAGAAATGATGGTTTTTCCCTGGTTGTCTTCAATTTGTTTTGTGCGATTGATCTTCATTAAAATCAAATCGGTGAAAGAACTTACTCTCATACTTCTCCAAGCTTCATCGTAATCGTGATTTTTGGCTTCCATCAACTCTTTTGCTTCCTTAAAGTATTTCTGATACAATTCCAATGCTTTACCATGATCCATTTCTTCATCAGAAGTTCCTAGTTCCAACTGAATAATTCCCATGATTGCATAATTCACAATACCAATAAATTCGGAACGAATATCATCTTCTATTTTACTAGTTCCTTTAGTTTCAATACTTCTAATGCGTTGAGCCTTGATGTAAATTTGGTCAGTCATGGAACTTGGGCGAAGAATTCTCCAGGCAGTTCCATAATCTTGCATTTTTTTAGTGAAGATATCTGTACAGATTTCAATAATATGATTGTACTGTTGGTCTGTGTTATTCATAGTTTATTTAGAAATTTTCCCGTAAAAGTACTAAATAAGGCAAAGCCATGGTATTTTATTTTACTTTTGCTTGGGTATTTGATCACTCAAATTGCTTATGCAAAATTAAAAAACTAATTGTTTTAACAGCGATATTCCTATGATTAAGTGTGGTAATCATTCAATAAATTTTGAAACTCCTTTGGTAATGGGGATTCTAAACATTACTCCAGACTCATTTTATGATGGTGGAAATTATACCGAAGAGAAAACCATTTTAAACAGAGCCGAGAACATTCTATCGGAGGGTGCTGATATAATTGATATAGGAGCATTTTCAACAAGACCTGGTGCCGATGATGTTAGCGAAGCAGAAGAGTGCAATAGAATGGCTCCGGCCATAAAGGCAATTAGAAATGAGTTTCCTCAGGCAATTCTATCGATTGATACTTTTAGATCAAACATTGCAAAGAGAATTGTAAATGAATTTGGAGCTTGTGTAATCAATGATATCTCGGGAGGAACCATGGATGAGAATATGTTTGAAACCATCGGAGAACTTCAAGTTCCATACATCATGATGCACATTAAAGGAACGCCTCAAACCATGCAAAAGAATCCATATTACAATGATTTAATTGGTGAGATCAAGACTTTTTTTGAGGAGAGAATTGTGAAGCTAAATCAATATGGCGTAAAGGACGTGGTTCTGGATCCTGGATTTGGTTTTGGAAAAACATTGGAACACAATTACGAAATTATTGCTCGATTAAATGAGTTTTCTGATTTAAAATTTCCAATTTTGGCTGGTTTGTCAAGAAAATCGATGATTTACAAATACCTTGGGGGTACGCCAGATTCAAGTCTAAATGGGTCTACAGCATTAAACATGATGTGTTTAGAGAATGGGGCAAATATTTTACGTGTGCATGATGTGAAAGAAGCTGTTGAATGCGTAAAACTGCATAATATGATCAAATCACAATTGAAATAATAAATTTACGTATAAAATTGTAATTTTGTTAATAGACCGAATTTAAATATATAATGATTACTGCTTTTATCACTCTTGGACTTTTCGATATTCTGGATATTCTTTTGGTAGCCTTTCTTTTGTATCAAGTTTACCTCCTGATTCGAGGAACCGTTGCTATCAATATTTTTGTGGGATTATTCCTGTTTTACCTAATGTGGCTGCTTGTACGGGCTTTAAATATGGAATTGTTGAGTAGTATTCTTGGCCAATTTATTGGAGTTGGGGTAATTGCATTGATTATAGTATTTCAGCAGGAAATTAGGAAGTTTCTGTTGATTTTAGGTTCAAGGTATAATGTAAATCAGAAGTTTAGTTTAGAAAATTGGTTTACAAAAGACGAGGTTGGTTTTCAAAAACAAGAAATTGCATCAATTGTTTCGGCATGTGAACACATGTCTAAATCGAAAACCGGAGCTTTAATTGTAATTGCAAAAAATTCAGATTTACAACCTTATGCTGAAACAGGAAAGATTGTAAATTCAAGAGTTTCCGGAACATTGTTGGAGTCGATATTCTTCAAAAATTCGCCTTTGCATGATGGTGCGGTAATTATTGCCAATAATAGAATTCTCGCGGCCCGCTGTATTTTACCGGTTACAGATAGTACTAATATTCCTGGAAGTTTGGGCTTACGACATCGAGCTGCCATTGGGATGAGCCAGGCAACCGATTCGCATGTGATAACAGTTTCTGAAGAAACAGGAAATATCTCTTATATTATGGGAGGAAATATTAAAGTACGAATTACGGGTGCTGATTTGAAGAAATTTTTAGCAGGAGATTACTCAGGATTTATCACTTGAAACACTTCATCAGGATCTTGATGATTGCCTGAATGATGTGTAAGAGAATGAAATATTCAAAACAAATGAAAATTGCAATATCAGGAAGTAGTGGTTTGGTAGGTTCACATTTGTGTGATTACTTACAAACTGATTTGGGAGCCGAAATTTTAAAGATTCCCAGAGAAAGATTGTATGGAGATGCGAAATCATTGGCTGCATTGCTTGACGGTGCAAGCGTAATTATTCATCTTTCGGGAGCTTCAATTCTTTCAAGATGGACTAAGAGTAGAAAAAGAATACTTCGTGATAGTCGTGTAGAAACGACTAAAAACCTATGCAAAGCTGTTGCCTTGCTTAAAGATAAACCCAAACAATTTATATGTACTTCGGCTGTTGGAATATACAATAGTAGGGATAGGCATTCAGAGGAAAGTGAAGCATATTCTCATGATTTTTTAGGTAAAGTTTGTATTGAATGGGAACAGGCAGCAATGCAAATGCAAAAGCTGAATGTAAGAACAGCGATATTTAGACTAGGAGTGGTTTTAAGTGAACAAGGAGGAATTATTCAAAAATCATTGCCATTTTTCAAATTAGGTATTGGAGGTCGTTTGGGATCGGGCAAGCAAATGTTTCCATTCATCCACATTGATGATTTGATGAAGGCATATAGTTTTGTAATCAATGAAAGATCTGAAGGAATTTACAATTTGGTTGCACCGGTAAGTATCAATAATGGTGATTTCACAAAAATGATGGCAAAAATAGTAAAACGACCTGCATTTTGTCATGTGCCAGCATTTATTTTGAGGATATTACTTGGTGAGGCTTCTACTGTTCTGTTAAATGGGCAAACAGTTCTCCCAGATCGTCTGAAAAAAGAGGGGTTTCAGTATAATTATTTAACATTTGAGGAGGCTCTTTGTGCTCTTGTTTAGAGTTTTAGTGTGAAAGCTCAGTAGCCATTTTCGGATAGTTGACCAAGATTTTTGTGCTTCTCAAGGAGTTTTAAGCGTGGTTAATCACAATAGCATTGATTTTTAGGCTCATTCGTTTTAATTTTGATTAAACAAAGAATTATAGAATAATTAAAGAGATGCCCAACTTAGGGCCCTTTTATTCTATAAATGGTTTTAGTTAAGATTAATCAGTAGCGTATGGGATTTAATTTTACTCCAGAAGTATTGGTAGTGGATGATAGATTGGAGAATTTGGATCTAATTGGAGCTGTATTGGGAAAATTAGACGCAAAACTAGAGTTGATTCAATCCCCATTGGATGCCATCCGAAAAATAGAGGAGAAAGAATATGCCTTAATCCTTCTTGATATTCAAATGCCACAAATGGATGGTTTTGCTCTTGCAGAGAAAATCCGATCTGGAATAAAGAATTCTGCAACTCCGATTATTTATATTACCGCATTTTATCTTGATAAAGAAAGTGAACAAAGGGGTTACGATTGTGGCTGTGTCGATTTTATAATGAAACCTTTCAATTCAACAATACTAAAAAACAAGGTGAATATCTTCTTGGATCTGTATAATAATAAAAAACAGAAGGAGGATCAAAATGTAAAGTTGAATCTTGCATTAAAAGATAAAGAGCTTTTTGAAAACAGGCTTAAAAACCTTGCAAGCAATTATAGAACCATTATTGAAGGACAGAGTGAGTTGATTCTTAAAATTAACGATTCACTTAAAATAGAGTTTGCAAATAAGGCTTTTACAGATTTCTTTAACTACGCTTTAGATGGGGTTGCGGTGAATTCAGTTGCAGATATAAGTAGTGAGCTTTCCGATCAAATATCGGTAGCCATTAAACAAATGAATGGTAAGAGTAAGTCGATTATCCTAGAAAAGCCGATAAAAAATCATCTGTTGGAACAAAAATGGATAGAATGGACTGTTTTTAAGCAAATGGAATTTAATGAAATGTACTATCATATTGTGGGTAGAGATGTTTCGGATAAAAAGCTCCTGAAGGATTCATTAATAAAGAAAGAATTGATGATCCGTAAGATTCAGAAGCTGGCTCGAGTAGGGAGTTTTGAATGGGATTCTTATACAAATATTCTTCGTGGTTCGACAGAGTTTTATCGCATTTATGAAATTTCTGATAAGGAGATTGACAATGTATTAGAGTGTATAAAAGAGAAGTTTCACCCTGAGGATTTGTTGTCCTTTGATAAAGTTCTAAACCTTAGAATAAAAGAAAATCAAAAACTTGAACTAAAGCATAGAATTATAACAAAGGAGCAGAAAATAAGACATATTCATCTTGAAATAAATGTTGAGTATAATTCGAAAATTGATGTACTTATTTATACAGGAGTTGCTTGGGATGTGACGGAAGATGTTGAAATGGAAACAACTCTGAAAAATAGTCTTGCTTTTGATAGAGAAGAGTATCAAGATAAAGCTTTTATTGAATTGAATGAAAAAAATGAGATTGTTTATATCAATGATTTTGGGTGCAAGATGCTGGAATGCAATGACCTGAAAAGAATAACAAATATAAGTTTCTTTAATTTTATTCCTAAACCTTTTGAAGATAAAGCGGAAGAGTTATTGAATTTTAGAGAAAAGAAGAGAGATTTTGTTTTTGATGTTATTAATCTTCAATCCAAAAGTGGGAATTTGAAGAAGGTAATTTTAATTGCCTTTTCATATAACGGTAGAGGAATACGATTATTGATGAATGAATTGCCTCAACCTAATGGAGAAGGAATGGGTGAGAATAAATATCAATCTGTCATTTCAGATTTAAAGGTGCATGAAAAAGAACTTAAACGAAATGCTACAGAAATGCAGAAGAAAATTAATCATGAACTATTGGTTAATGAGTATCAAAATCAACTGCTAGCTCAAAAATCAGAACTTGAATCTTTAGGTAAAATGGCAAGTAGTGTGGTCAATGAAATCAATCAACCACTTTCTGGAATATCCATGATTATAGACAATGTTTTGCTGAGGTTATCTAAAGATATAATTGATAAGAAATACATAGAAGAGAAGTGTAAGCAGATATTTAAGGATATTGATAGAATTAAAACTTATCTGTCTCAAATTAGCATTTTTAATTCATCTCAAAACGAAAGCTGCGATGCTTCGGTGAATGTAAATAATGTTGTTCAGGATGCTGTTAACTTAATGAAAAAACAGTACAAAAACTCTAGTGTTGATATTCAATTAAAAGTTGATCCTGATTCGCTTTATATATGTGGAAACAAGTACAAACTACAGAAAGTTATTGTCGATATTTTGAATAATTCATATGAATCAATTGGTGAAAAACTGAAAAGAAGCAATTCTAATGAGAGTTTGGAAGATAAAATTCAAGTAAAGACAAAACTTATAGAAAATGAAGTAGTTGTGTCGATTAAAGATTTTGGAGAAGGAATAGATCCAAAGAATTTGAATTCCATTTTTGAGCCTTTCTATTCTACAAAACAAGAAAACACGAATTCAGGCTTGAGTTTGTATGTTAGTAAGAATATTGTGCAGAAAATGAATGGAGAAATTAAAGTTCGTAGTAAGAAAAATCAGTACACAGAAATGAAATTAATTTTCCCATTTGAACAAATGATAGAGAAAAAATAGGTATATTTTAAGAAAAGTTAACACTATACAACCAATATGATTTCAGTAAGTAATCTTAGAATTTTGATTTTGGATGATGAACAATTGGTTCGTGATGAGCTGAGTGAGTTTCTTATTGATCCAAATTTTCAAATTTTTAAAGCCAGTACGCCTTCAGAAGCTTTTGAGATTATAAATCGTAACGAAGTTCATATTGCTATTGTAGATGTTAATTTGCCAGAAATGAGTGGGTTGGAAGTTCTGGAGAAGATAAAGAAGGAGCATTCAGATATAGAAGTAATCATGATTAGTGGTTATAGTGAAATGGATTCAGTGATTCATTCTATGAGACTTGGGGCTTCTGATTTTTTCACAAAACCATTCCGTTTGAGAGATGTTGAACATTCTATTGAGCGAACAAAGAAATTTGTAAACCTGAACAAGAGTTTACAGGAAGTAAAAAGAAACTATTCAATTATATCGAAAGAATTTTATGAGGCGATGGGCTACGAAATTGTCGGGGAAAGTCGCCATATGAAAAATCTTATAAATTTAATAGGTAAGGTAGCCAAAACGGAAAATACATCAGTTTTAATAACTGGAGAAAGTGGCACTGGTAAGGAGTTGGTTGCCAGGGCAATTCATTATTTAAGTAGTAGGAAAGAAAATTGTTTCTATGCGGTGAATTGTAGTGCGATTCCGGAAACCTTGTTCGAAAGTGAATTTTTTGGACATACCAAAGGAGCATTTACAGGTGCTTCCGATACCAAAACAGGATGGTTTGAGGCGGCAAATAAAGGAACTCTTTTTTTGGATGAGATTGGAGATATGCAGTTAAATCTACAAACAAAGTTTCTGCGTGTATTAGAGGACCGAAAGATCAGAAAAGTAGGTTCTAATATTGAAATTCCCTTCGATACACGAATTATTGCAGCAACCAACCAAAATTTGGAAGAGCTAAGTAATGAAAAGGGATTTCGTTTAGATTTGTACCACAGGATAAGTTCTTTTGTGATTCATTTAGAGCCATTACGTAATAGAAAGGAAGATATTCCATTGTTATTGGATTATTTTGTGAAGTATTTTAATAGGATAATGGCTAAAAACATAAATGAGGTAGACGAAGCAGTTGTAAGAAAGTTGTTGGCCTATGAATTTCCTGGAAATGTGAGAGAATTGAAAAATATGGTTGAACGAGCAGTAATTATTTGTGATACGAATAAACTTGGGTTGTCTCATTTTCAGCTAAACGAGGTTAAGGAAAATTATTCAGATCATTACCATTATCCTTCTGAAGAAATTTTAGATTTGGAGTTGGTAGAGAAGAACTGTATTCTCAAGGCTTTAGAGCGTTCGAATTATAATAAATCTAAGGCTGCAGACTTATTAAATATCACCTGGCAATCATTGGATCGGCGAATCAAAAAATACAAAATAGAAAAGTGAAAATCTGGAATAATCCAGATTTTTTTTTGCATCCATTTTCGGATATATCCACATTTAATCTGCAGTTTTAAATAGTAAAACCAACAAAATCAATCAGTTCTTAAGGTTGTAAATGTTAATTAAAATTTGATGTCCGAAATTGGATAAAGCCATTTGAAAAACGTATATGCTGGAATAGCAGGATTTTACTCTTCTGTTTTAATATTCTTAAACTTTCATATCCGATTATGGATATTTTGTAATGTTGAAAAAGTAATCATGAAATGTGTTATTTGTCAGTAAATCAATGATATGTATCTTTTGGCATTTTGATTGAATGCTATTTACCGTTCTAATATCTAATTGATATGGGTGTTTTAATTTTGGAAGGAGATAGTTTTAAAATTCTTCCTTCATCAGGAAAGACAATGAATATTTTATTTATAAAAGAAAACAGATCGCTAATAGGTGAGTTGAAAGACTATATTCACAGTTTGGATGCACAAGCTTACTTTGCTGATAATCCAGTTGAAACTGAAATTATTCTTAATCAAACATCTATTGACTTGGTGATTGTTCCACTTAAAGCACTTTCTAATTTGGATATGCTAAAGTATATAAATGATCATTTTAAGAAAACAAAAGTTGTAATTACCGTTGATAGAGAAGAACAAAGTTCGAAAATAGGAAACCGTAAAACTTTATATACAAATTACGATCTGTTGCAAAAGCAATTAAGATTGTTTGACCTAAAAAAAGCTATTGGTTCCGGATTGGATTATAGTCCGAATTAATTGCTCTATTCACTTTAAAACCTAACCATGATTTGGTTAAAATTTGCAGAAAATTAACTTGGTGTGGGAGTAGGCAGTTTGCTTACTTCCCATCCGGTTAAAAGAAAGAAACAAACCTTAGTACTCAATTCTATTCATTTTAAAATAACAGTTATGACACAAGAAGTTCAAGACGATTTGGTAAGAATTAAAGAGAGACTTAGAATTCTTGATGACAAGAAGAAGAAAGTAGCCAAAATTATTGGAATAACAGATGTTTACTTGTCATATATTCTTAATGGAAAGAGACCTCTAACTGCTAATGTTAAATCAAAACTATTTGATTATTTGGGACTAAGCTAAATTTTTTTAGCAGTAGTCGTTTAACTAATATTAAAAATCAGGGATAGCTTCGAAATATTGAAATTATTACCTGATTTTTTTAATTGGTTTTTTGTTGTGTTCTGAAGATTATTATTTTGTAAATTGAGTGTAAGTGAAAGATAATCAAAGTTTAAGCAAAGATAAACAAGTTCTTAAAATTGATTCATGAGGCTAAAGGCATACATAGTAGTGGTGGTTTTGATTCTTTCTTCTTTCTCGGAGATATTTGCCCAAGGACGTGCTGGGGTATGGTATTTTGGCGAAAATGCAGGTTTGAATTTTAATGTTGACCCTGCGGCACCATTAACCGATGGAGCATTAAATACTGAAGAGGGATGTGCAACAGTTTGCAATCCTCAGGGCGATCTTTTATTTTATACTGATGGAATAAGGGTGTATAATAAAAATCATGCTGTAATGGCAAATGGAGATGGATTGGATGGAAATGTTTCTGCAACTCAATCTTCAATTATTGTGCAGCAACCAGGTAGTAGTGTATTGTATTATATTTTTACTGTTGATGCTCACCAAAATGCTTTAAGAAATGGTTTGAGATATTCAATAGTGGATATGTCAATGAATGGTGGTTTTGGACAAGTTACCACCAAAAACGTTGTAGTGTTTAGGAATGAAGTTTGTGAAAAGGTTACAGCAGTAAAGCATGTAAATGGTACTGATTTTTGGGTGCTTACTCATGAGTGGGGGAATAGAAGGTTTTTAGCTTATCAATTAAGTGCAGCAGGTTTGTCAGCTGCCGTTACTAGTTCTGTAGGTATAGTTCATAATTCTGACAGAAGATCTTCTATTGGTTATATGAAAACTTCACCAAATGGGAACAAGCTTGCTGTGGCAATATATACAGAAAATATGGTGGAATTATTTGATTTTAATTCTTCTACCGGCCAAGTGTCAAATCCAATACAGATTAGTAGTTATACTTCACCTTATGGTGTGGAATTCTCGCCGTCAGGTGAATTTTTGTATGTAAGTTTGTATACTCTTGGTGAACTGTATCAGTTCAATATTTCATCTAATAATCAGGCTAGCATTAATAGTTCAGCGCAACTGATAGGAAGTGGTGCATGGTATTATGGTGCATTGCAATTAGCACCGGATAATAGAATATATTTAGCCAAAACAAATAATTCAGCAACAAGTGGGAGTTTAAATTTGGATGTGATTAATAATCCAGATGTTGCGGGCGCTGGAAGTAATTTTGCGGCAGACTCGAAAAATTTATCAGGAAGAAGGTGTTGGTTAGGGCTGCCCAATTTTGTTACCAGTATTTTTAGTCTGGAATTTGCTTATCAATTCGACTGTGAAGGAGATGATACAGAATTTACCATTACTTCCGATTTAACCAATATTGCAAGTGCATCCTGGGATTTTGGAGATGGAACTTCACAAACAAGTAATGTAAATCCGTTTACCGTAACCCATGTTTTTCCTGCCTCGGGTATTTACGACGTTAATTTAGAGGTAAATTTAATTTCGGGAGGCACTGATAATGTAACACAGTCCATTGTTATAAATGCATTGCCAACGGCTAATGATCAAACTATTTCGGTGTGGGAAGATGTGATTGGTGGTGGTGTAGCTTCAGGAATTGACCTTGCTGCACTTGAAACAGCAATAAACGGAGGAACAGGTATTACTTATGCTTGGTATTCTGATGTTGGTTTAACAACTGTAGTTCCTGATCCTACTAATGTAAGTGCCACAAATGGTCAGCAATTTTGGGTACAAGTAGATGATGGAAATTGTACTGATGTTGCTGTAGTAACTGTAACGGTGAATGCTTTGCCTCAGGCTGTAGATCAAAACCCTGCAGTTTGTGAGGATAATTATAATTCTGGAATTGCTTCAAATATTGATTTAACTCAACTCGATAATTTAATTACAAATGGAAATGCATTACCCGTTAATTGGTTTCATAATGTTGGGCTAACTAACCCGGTTACCAATCCTACTAATAGAACTGTTTCCAACGGAGAAGTTTTTTATGCAGAGGTGTCTACTTCAACAGGATCAAGTGTTGCTACAGTAACATATACTGTTGAAAGCTTGCCGGAGGGCAATGATATAACGATTCAGTTATGGGAAGATACTTTTGGAAGTGGAACGGCATCAGGTGTTGATTTAACTTCTTATGATAGTGCTGTCTCTAATGGAAGTCCAGTTGTTTGGTACGAGGATGCTGCGTTTGCAAATGTGGTTTCTGGTCCTGGAAATATAACAGTAAGTGATGGTGATGTTTTTTATGCATTTATCGATAATGGTAATTGTACAAATCGTGGTAGTGTTGAGTTTGTTGTTCGTTCATCGCCTATAGCCAATGATCAGAATGTTAGTGCTTGTGAAGATATAGCAGGCAGCGGAGTTGCTTCAAATATCGATTTAACTGCCTTGAATGGGGCTATTAATGGTGGAACAACAAGTACTGTTACTTGGTATGATGATGCCGCCCTTACTGTATTAGTAACTGATCCCATAAATGCGGCTGTTAGTGATGGGCAGCAGTTTCATGTTTTAGTAGAGAGTGGAGGTGAGTCTAATACTGCAGTTGTTACATACTCGGTGTTGGCATTACCGATTGCCAATGATCAAAATATTACGGAATTTGAAGATGTTCCGGGATCACTGACGGCGTCTGCTGTTGATTTAACAACGCATAATAATGCCATAACTGGAGGGCAGTCTGTAAATATAGAATGGTTTTTAGATTCAGGTTTGAGTAATTTGGTGCCAAATCCAAATTCACATGACGTGACGGATGGTGATATTTTTTACGTTCTGGTTTCCAATGCAAGTTGTTCAAATGTCGCCACAGTGCAATTTTCAGTATTAAATACTCCTGTTGCCAGGGATGTTTTTCCTGAAGTATGTGAAGATGTTGCCGCAAGTGGTAGTGCATTTGTAGATTTAAGTATGCTTGAAAATCAGATTAATGAAGGGAATGGTGATGCATTTACATGGTTTTTTGATTGGCCAACAGAGCCTAATAGGTTGCCAACAAATCCTATTCCTGATCCAACGAATGTAAATGCAACAAATGGTATTAGATTTTTTGCCGCTGTTGATGATGGTTTAAATACGAATGTTGCGGTAGTAACCTATACGGTCTATGCTTTACCTACAGCATTAGATATTGTTGTTGATGTTTGGGAAGATAGTTTTGGAACGGGGTTGACAACAGGAATAAATCTTTTGAATTACAACTCTAGTGTAAATGGAGGAAGTACTTCCTCCGTCACTTGGTTTACGGATGCAGGTCTGACAAATGCAGTTTTGACACCGGATAATGTTAGTGCTGTTGATAATGATGCTTTTTATGCTTTAGTGCAAGGAGCTAATTGTTCAAATAATGGAAGTGTTACATTTAATGTAAGGCAGTTACCAGAAGCCAATGATCTACAAATTCAACTTTGTGAAGATAACCAAGGATCAGGGGCAATTGCTGGCTATGATTTGACTCAACTAGAACCAGCTGTAAACAATGACCCTGGAACCGTAAAGGAATGGTTTTTAGATTCAGGTTTAACGCTTCCTGTGCCGAATCCATCAAATGTAAGTGTAAGTAATGGTGATGATTTTTTTGTAAGGGTCAGTTTTGGAGTGGAAAGCAATGTAGGACAAATAGATTTTACGATTAACTCACTTCCTCAGGCTCAGAATTATTCCGTGGTTCTTTGCGAAGATAATTTTAATACAGGTGTTGTTAATGGTGAAGACCTTAGAATTTATGAGAATAATATCAGTTCAAGTCCTGGTATATCTTTGGTATGGTATTCCGATGCTTCATATACAAATGCGATTGTGAATCCAGGTAATTTGCAGGTTTCTGATGGCGATATTTTCTATGCTCGTGTTTGGGATGGAACTTGTGAAAGTTTTGGTGAACTTGATTTTACAATTATAGCATTGCCTGAAACCACAACCATAACAGAAAACCTATGTGAAGAAACTTTTGGAAGTTCAACCATTGGTAACATTAATCTTACTGATTTTGAAAGCTCATTAAGTCAGGACCCAAATGCTACGATTCAGTGGTATGAGGATGATCGTTTAACCATATCAGTAAATGATCCATCTAATCAAACAGTAAGTGATCAAAGTGCTTATTACGCATTGGTAACGAATAGCAATAGCTGTGAAAATACTGCCAGATTAAACTTTTTTGTGGATCCTTTGCCATTAGCGAATGATCTAACCATTGAATTGTGCGAGGATGAAGCTGGAGGAGGAGTGGTCAATAATTATAACCTGTCAGATTTAGATCAAAGGATATCTGGAGCAGGTTCAATTATATCATGGTTTGAGGATGTAGATTTATCTGATGCTGTGAATACCCCTTTATCGTATCAAATAAGCAATAATTTGACTTTGTATACTCAGGTTACTGATGGTATGTGTGAAAATTCATCCACTGTTAATTTTACCGTTCACGAAAGACCTACTTTTGATTTAGGTGTGGATACAACCATTTTTTATACAGAGAGCAAGGTATTGACTCCAGCAATTGAGATAAGGTTTTTACCTGGTACCTACTTGTGGCAAGATGGGGCTACATCATCAACTTATACAGTAACTGAGGAAGGAAAATACACTTTGGTATTTACAGATGTTAATGGATGTGTGGGAGAAGATGAGATTATGGTATATGTAGATCGATATAGGATTTTTGTTCCTAACGCATTTACACCCAATGGCGATGGGTTGAATGATACATTTGGTCCGGTAATTACAGGAGATATAGTAGGAGAAGAGATTGAAATGTATATCTATAACCGTTGGGGGGAAATGATTTATGAATTTACTGATTTAGGAGTTGGATGGGATGGAACCTATAAAGGGAAACCTGTAAATACTGGAGTTTATGTTTGGACTCTTATTATTAATGGGAAGTCAAAGCAAGATGGCTCCGTATCTTTGATAAGGTAAGATGTTAAAATGGAGAATTGTTCATATCATCATATTGATTGTGCTTTTGCAGAATGTCAAGGCACAGGATATTGAATTCTCTCAATTCTATGCCAATCGTTTGTACTTAAATCCGGCTTTAGCTGGATCAGAATTTGCTCCGGTTGCCTCATTGTCCTATCGAAATCAATGGCCGCAAAACAACAAACCTTTTGTAACCTATACAGTTTCTTTCGATCAGTATGTTGATATCATGCATGGTGGATTGGGACTTTTACTAATTCAGGATAATCAAGGAGATGGAGCAATTAAAACCACCATGGCTTCAGGTATGTATTCGTACTCCCTTAATATAAACAGAAATTTTTCGGTGAATACAGGTTTGAAAGCTACATATGTCCAAAGAAAGTTGGATTGGGAATCTCTGGTCTTTTCAGATATGATTGACCCTTTATATGGAGTAATATATCCAGGAAGAGAGATACAGCCAGGGAGTTTATCTCATTCTTATATTGATTTTTCGCTAGGGATAGTAGCAAATTATAAAAACTTTTACCTGGGAGCAGTTGCTGATCATTTATCAGAACCCGATGAAGCATTTGATAGTGATAACAATTCAGCTGTTTTGCCAAGGAAGTATACCGTTCATGCAGGAGCAGCAATTCCCATAGGATACTCCAGGGGTTTAATGAAAAGTGATTTTATGATATCACCAAATATTTTGTATCAAAAGCAGCAAGATTTTGAGCAAATTAACTATGGTTTATACTTTTCCAGAACCAATTGGGTTGTTGGTACTTGGTTTAGACAAAATTTATCGTTCGATTTTGATGCGTTCATTGTGCTTTTAGGATATCAAACAGACAGATTAAGAATAGGCTATTCATATGACTATGTAGTATCCAAATTAGTTAAAACCAACTCTGGTGCTCATGAGATTTCTCTAACATATTTATTAGGGAAAACTCGTACATCTTGTTCAGGATCACACTATTTTAAAAAGAAAAGAAGGATTAGAGCAATTCGATGCCCGAAATTTTAATGGATAAAAAAAGACCAATTGTCAAAGAATTATATTTATCTGTTTAAGTTTAATTAACTGGTTAACAAAAGTTAAGATTTCTTAAGAGAGGTCTAATGTGGTGTAAAACTTTATGAATTTAAAATTAGAAAGTATATATTTATATATTGTGAAGAAGGCTGATTATATAGTATTTAGAATGTTAGGTTCGTTAAGAAAAAAGACCTTATTGGTATTTGTTTCTTTATTATTTTGTTGTTCATTTTCAACTCATGCACAGCAATCCCAAAAAGAGAGAGATTCTTTGCGAACTTTGAAAATATTAAAGGATGCTTTGAACAGTGCTATGCAAAACAATTCAAGTACAGAGTCAGCTGAACTTGATATGGAAATCGATGGATTGATTATGGATGAAACCATATCAAAAGTAGGTCGGGATTTTTTTGATATGTTTTATGCAACTTGGAGTGCGCCTAAAAATGCTAAAAACTTTACAATTACTATTAAGGAAATGGTTTTGCCTGGGTTGGCAACTCAAATCACAATATTAGTTAATGATGAAGAGGTGTTTAAGCAGAGGGTTCAGCCGCGTAACGATATTATGGAACAAATGTCGAACTATGCAATATATAAAACAACAAGATATTTAAGCAACTACGAAAGAATGAAATCTCAACTTGATGGAGATGATCAGTCAGGTTCGGGTATTTTTTAACCTTAAAATGAATACACCATGAAATATTTAAAAGCAATAATCATAGTCGCTGTTTTTTTTCTGGTCCAACCTATTGGAACAATGGCGCAGGATTTTGTTTATACTCCAATAAATTCAAATTTTGGTGGTAATCCATACAATTACAATTGGTTGATAAACTCGGCAAAGCAGCAAGATAAAATCGAAGATCCTACTGCGCAGGATAGTTATCAGACAGATCCACTTGATGATTTTGAAACCAATTTAAATAGACAAATATTAAATCAGCTATCGAGTAGATTGGTGAGTCAAATTTTTGGTGAAGGAGGTGATTTGGAGACTGGTAGTTATAACTTGGGGAGCTATAAAGTAGATATAATGGAAGATGCGAGTGGTGTTACCGTTAATATTCAAGATATACGCAATGGAAACTACACTAATGTCGTCATACCAAGCTATTAAAATTACTACTAATCGTTATACCTCTTTAAATCTCTCTATATGAAAAGATTTATACCATTTTATCTGCTGTTAATTTTTATTATCAGTGGATGTGTACCATACTTTAATCAACCATTAACGGAACAGCGAGCAGAAATTGGCGCAGAAACTCCTGTTAGAAAAAACCTGGTCGGACTACCAGAACCACGTGAGAAAATCGTAGCGGCAGTATATAAGTTCCGAGATCAAACTGGACAGTATAAGCCTTCTGAGACGGGAGCAAATTGGTCGACAGCTGTAACTCAGGGTACAACCTCAATATTATTAAAGGCAATTGAAGAATCAGGCTGGTTTATACCTCTTGAACGAGAAGGATTGAATAACTTATTGAATGAGAGGAAGATTATTCGATCAAGTAGAGCAAACTATGCTGGTAAAGATGATAATACTCAATTGTTGCCGCCATTGCTGTTTGCAGGAATTGTTTTAGAAGGTGGAGTTATTAGTTATGATGCCAATGTAATTACCGGAGGTGCTGGTTTAATGTATTTTGCAGCTGGAGGTTCAGGCCAATATCGTCAGGATAGGGTTACCGTATATTTGAGAGCAATTTCTACTAGTAATGGTAGAATATTGAAAACAGTTTATACTTCAAAAATGATTTTGTCTCAAAAGGTTGATGCAAGCCTGTTTAGATATGTGAAATTTAAGAGACTTTTAGAAGCAGAAACTGGCTTTACTTACAATGAACCATCCGAAATGGCTGTGAAGGAAGCAATTGAAAAGGCTGTTGAATCCTTAATTATAGAGGGTGTTATTGAGGGATTGTGGGACCTTAAGAATCCAGAAGAGGTTAATTCTGATGTAATTACCAGGTATGTGGAAGAGAAGGAAGAAAATCAAGAGTCAGATTTCTTTGATCAACTGATTAGGAAGAGACGTCATAAATTTGGAATAGGTATTGAAGGAGGTTCATGGCTGTACATGGGAGATTATAGTCATACAGAAATGGAAGCCTGCGGAGGTGTATCCTTGTTGTACGACACCCAATCTTTTATGCAGTTTAAGGCAAGTATTACAAGAGGAGATTTGGCTACCACAAAACATTTCCAAAAAACCTTTAATTCTATTGATGTAACAGCAAAATATCGACTCTTGCCCTATAAGGATTGGACACCATATGTTGAGGGTGGTGTTGGTTTGTTCTCAGAGCATGATAAATCAGCATTTACATTTGATCTGTCAAACTCCATACATGCACAAGCAATTTATGGTGCAGGGGTTGAATTTTTACTCAACGATAGATTTGGATTAAACTTTTCAATCCTGAATCATTACATCTTCAATGATGAAGTAGATGGATTAAAGCAAGGACACTACAATGATTATTTTTGGGAAGGTAAAATAGGACTTAATTTTTACTTTGATAAGCTCTGGAAGAAGAACAATAAAAAAAGAGTAAGGAAGCAGAAAGTTAGGAAAAAACCTAAAAAAGAATCAAGTCCTACTGAATAAAATATTAACAATTTATGAACAGGTTAGAAGAAATTCTAACCTGTTTTTTTATGTGTTGAATATTTGAAAATAGATGCTGGTAATATATTGATTGTGCCATGTTTGTGGAGTTCTGTTTAATTTAAATTAACAAAACGACTTGATTTTAAAAGCTTTGTAATGTTTGATCAATATCTTTTAATAATTCATCATAGTAATTTACTGTTTGATGTAAACTAACATTTTATTTCCAATATTACTTTCTAATTTAGTTTTTGAATTAAAAACATAAATCATCAAATCGCACTTTAGTGGTGCATTAAATTAATTAAAACAATTCACTCAGGGAAACCTGAATTTCACTTTAAACCAAAAATTTCAAACCATGAAAAAGTTTTTATTTGTCCTTGCGACAGTTTTATTAACAGGAGCATATTCTTTTGCTCAGGTTAACGTTTCAAATGTTGAGCAATATGGCTATGATAATACAGCTGCAGTTCAGCAAGTTGGTGTTCTAAATATTAGTGATGTTTTCCAAGGAGGAATGGATAACGTTGCAGATATTAATCAAAATGGATTTTTAAATATGTCATTTGCTACTCAACTGGGTTTAGGAAATGAGGCATATGTGACTCAAGTTAAATCAAACTTTTCAAAAGTATTCCAATTAGGATTGTATAACAAAGCAACTATTGACCAGAAGGGGTTCAACATTTCTACAGTAAATCAGTTCTTTTCGGCAAGAGGTGTTGCAGATGTTAAGCAAAGAGGATTCTTAAATAGATCAGAAGTAAACCAGTGGTTTAGTTATGGTGAGTATGCAAAAGTAATGCAACATGGTGCTTTTAACTTAGCAGATATTGACCAGGTATTTGGTAGAGAAGATAGAGCTACTATTAGTCAGTGGGGAATGTCTAACAAGGCATATATCAATCAATTTGGTACTTATAAAAATACTGCTTTAGTTAAGCAACATGGTAAGAATAATTTTGCTGTTGTAGATCAAAAAGGTGGATGGTTTAATAACGCTGAAGTTGATCAACATGGAAGATATAACCGTGCATATGTTGATCAAATTTGGGGTGCTGGAAACGATGCTAACATTGATCAGCATGGTCGTCGCAACTATGCAAAGTCATACCAAAAAGGTGGATATATGAATGATGTTGATATTGACCAGCATGGTAGAAGAAATAGTGCGTATGCTAAGCAAGTTGGAGGATGGTTTAATGATTCTGAAATTGATCAGCATGGAAAGAAAAACTATGCAAAAACTGTTCAAATTCATGGTTCATCTAACGATGCAAGTGTAGATCAAAGAGGTAAATCAAATGATGCATTCATATTACAGAAGTTTGGTTCTAGAAATGATGCATATGCAATCCAAAGAGGTAAAGAAAACGAAACTGATATTAAGCAAATTAAAGGTTATAATAATACGGCTGTAACTTATCAGCATGGTAAATACAATGAAGCTGAAGTTACTCAAATTAAGGGTAGTAATAATTTGACAGCTGTTGCACAGCTAGGAATGTCAAACGATGCTTACGTTAAGCAAATTGGTGGTTCTCATACTTATGCGTTTATTGCTCAAGTTGGTGATTATAACGAAGCTGATGTATACCAAAAAAATAATACAGGAACTCTTGCTGCTATTGCTCAGTTAGGTGATTCTAATTATGCTGGAATTTATCAGGAAGATAATTTCTTAACTGCTGCTGCTATTGCTCAGATAGGTAATTACAATGAAGCTTATATTTATCAGGCAGAATCTGATTTCTCTTATGCTTCAATTTTACAGAATGGTAATGAGAACTTTGCTGCTATAGCTCAGTATGATGTATCCGGAAGTTCTGCAGTAATTGAACAAGATGGTGATAATAATGTTGCTTTATCTACTCAGTTTATTGGTTCTAATAATCATGCAAATACAAATCAAGTTGGTGATTATAATTTCTCAGCTACATTCCAGCATGGAAGTAATAACACAATTGATGTAGATCAGTATGGAAATGGACACATTTCATTTGTAACACAATTTGGTAATGGTAATACCGCAACTGTTAGCCAGTACAATGCAGGTATGACTCCAACTCCATAATTTTTATGAATTGATTTGATTGATTTATAATAAAAGTAACCGCCAAATTGCTGAAATAATGCAGTTTGGCGGTTTTTTGTTATCGTTTATTTTAAGACATTTTAAACATTTGTTTAAGTTTTCTTATGCTTTTTTAGACTCTTTAAAAATTAGTATGTGGAGAATACGGTTTAATCAATACTAATAACTCGTTGATGTAAAAATAAAGGTGTTTGGAAAGGCTTTTTTTTAATTTAGATAAAAGATCTACGAAGACTATAAGTGGTCTTCATGAGGTCGAATCAGAGCTCTTTATACTATACTAGATTTTATTTTAATTCACTTTAAAACCTTTAAAAAAATCAACCATGAAAAAATTATTATTTCTGGTAGTTGCTGTGGTTTTTGCAGTATCATCTGCATTTGCACAGGTAAACTACTCTACAGTAGACCAATTTGGTTTTGGTAATACAGCTGGTGTTACCCAAGTTGGATGGTACAACATGAGTGATGTTGACCAATTAGGACTTTGGAATGACGCTACAGTTGATCAAAAAGGATTGGCTAACATTTCTGATATCAATCAGTGGTTTGTTGGTAATTCAGCTATGGTTAGTCAGCTTGGCGTTCTTAATGTGTCGTATGTTGATCAGGTAGGTTTCTTTAACATGGCTTACGTTGATCAGATGGGATTGCACAACATTTCAAGAGTCTTACAGTTAGGTTTATTAAATATGGCAGGTGTTAGCCAAACAGGATGGTTTAATATGTCATACGTAAATCAGTTTGACTTCTTAAATACTGCTATGGTAATGCAATTAGGATTAGCTAACCTGTCAACTATTTTGCAGGCTAATCACAATAATATTGCTACCGTAGATCAAATGGGATTCTTCAATAGAAGTAATGTTCTTCAGTTAGGAGCATTAAGCAGTGCTCATGTTATGCAAATGGGAGTTCGCAACTCTTCTAACATTACTCAAATTTTACCAATTTTTACTGATGCAACTGTAATTCAGTATGGCAGAATGAATCGTTCTGATATTTTGCAAAGAAGAGGTGCATATAACAGTGCATTTGTAAATCAGTGGGGATTACGCAATAGTGCAAGAGTTACTCAATTTGCTGGTAGATTTAATACTGCAACTATTTCTCAGCTATATGCTTTCAATAGAGCAAGTGTTATGCAAATAGGAGGTTTCAGTAATGTTGCAAATATTCACCAAAATGGAATTTGGAATATGGCTTCAACCTACCAAAGAGGTGGTGTAGATAATGAGGCGTATATCATGCAAAATGGTCGTGCGAATCGTGCACGTACGGTTCAAATTGGTGGAGATCATAATGTATCAAGAACTTACCAAATTGGTACTCGTAATTATGCTTTTGTTGAGCAAATTCATGAATCGAAAGGTGATGTTGAGGTGTTCCAAAAAGGATACAGACACTTTGCTGATGTAACTCAGAAGTTTGGTTCAGGTGATCAAGCAACGGTTAAGCAATTTGGTGATCATCAAACAGCTTACATTTCGCAGCTTTATGGAACCAAGAATAAAGCTAAGATTACTCAGAAAGATCATGGAAACTTGGCAATCATCGATCAAATTGGAGGTAAGAAAAATAAAGCTAAAATTTTCCAAAAAGGTGAACACAACTTCTCATTTGTTGGTCAGTTTGGTGGCAAAAAATCAGATGCATTTGTTGAGCAAAGAGGTGACTTCAACAGAGGTTGGGTATTCCAGTTTGATCAAGAAGAAAGTTTAGCTGATATCTTGCAAGATGGTGATCGTAATGTTGCAGTAATTGCACAAATGGATGGAATGTATAATAGCGCTACTATTGTACAAACAGGTGATGATAATACTGGTTTGACTTACCAGTGGGGTGATAACAATACCTCATTCCTTGAGCAAATTGGTAATGATCACTTCGGTCTTGTAATCCAGAATGGTAACGAAAACTTCGCTGTTACTCAACAAGGTAATGCAGGTGTTGTATTCTCACCATGATCCAATAAAATTATCATGTGAAATTCCCACTTTAGTGGGAATTTCCTGATTAAAATCTTCACTAAATCGCTTATGCTTTATTTAAAGAAATACATTTGGTGCGCTCTGTTCTTATGTTTTAGCAATTTTGTAATTGGGCAGAATTATAATCAGGAAGACCAGCTTCTAAATCAATTGAATTATGGTCTTGCCAAAGCCATCGAAGGAGAAAATGTTATCTCTGCTATTCAATTTGGAAATGAGAATGAATTATTGATTTCTCAATTCAGTAAAGAACAGGTGGCAATCATCCAACAGGTTGGTGTTGAGAACATATTAGAGGCAGTTCAGAAGGGAAATCGCCAAATTATTGAGATTTTTCAGCAAGGAGATTTAAATTTTGTGGAATCTGCCTTAAATGGGAACAACATTTCCTCTAGCATTCACCAATATGGTGATAACAATTCATTGCAACAAGAAGTTATTGGGAATAATAAGAGCTTTGAAATTACACAAGTTGGAAATGACAATGAATTAATTCAAATAGATACCGGAAATACTACCAGAGGTTACAGTGTAAGTCAGGTAGGAAATGGTATGACTGTTATAATACAAAGTGGTTTGTGAATACAGAGCAGGTTTAAATGGTTGGGGTATCCTTTGGGATACCCCTTCTTATTTTAAGATATTTTATGAAGATTAAATAAATTTTTCATCAAATTATAGTATTTTAACGATTTCCTTATTGATTTTATATTAACTATTAGATATTTTTAATATTCGTAATCAATTACTATAAGATGATGCTAAGAACTTTTATGTTTGGAAGTTTATTGTTTTTGATAATTAATACTACTGCGGCCCAATCTGAAAAGGATGAAATGAAAGCTTGGATTAAAATAGAAGGTAAGATGAAGTGTCTTACAGTTTGTGCCAAATTCAAAAATGAGGGCAGTAAAACAATCGCCATTAACTACGTTCTGAAGACTAAAAAAGAAGGTCGATCAGGGAATTCAACTTCGATACAAAAGGGAAAATGTATCTCTCCAATTGATAAACAGCTTACCTTATCCGAAGTGAGGATGAATTTATCTCAGAAGGATAATTTATTTGTGAGTTTGTTCGTTTATCACAATAAGCAGATAGTTGCTCAAGATTCGGTTGTTTTACATGGAGATAATGAGTAAATTAAGAAAAATTAAAATAGCTACCGGAATATGAAAAAATTCTACACACTCTTTGGACTATTTTTTGTCTTTGGATTATTCATGTTTGTAATATCATGTAATGAAAGTACAGTGGAACCTGATCTGTATGGCTCAATAAGTGGAACAGTAAAGGCTTCGTCCGATAATTTACCCATGGAGGGCGTAACCATTACCACTAATCCAGGTACTACTTCAGTAACAACAAATGCTGATGGGGAATTTAGTATTGAGAAAGTGCTAGTTGGTGACTATTCTGTTACAGCAACTAAAGAAGATTATTCTTCACAAAGCATAAATATTAAGGTCACTGAAAATCAAAATAACTCAATGAGCTTTTTACTTACAGTAGCTCCTCTTGATGCTAAAATTCCAGATGATATTACCTATGTTTCTCCTGCTGATATTGAGGATGATCAAAGTAAGTTGTCAACAGAGGTTGAATTGAAATGGAGAAATGGAGAAACGGAAAAGGGAGATACTTTACGTTTTGATGTCATATTGTATGAAGGAGCAGATGACGCTGAAGGAACAAAAGTTGTGTCGAATATTTTAGATACCACTTACACAGTTAAGAATCTGAAATTTGAAACAACTTACCTTTGGAAAGTTGTGGCCAGGAATAAGGAGTTGGATGAAGTAGAAGGTAAGAAATGGAGATTTGCAACAGAAGACTTTCCTACAAATCCGTATTTATTTGTGAAGGATACATTGGATTCACGTGATATTTATTCTTGGGATTTGAAAGAAAATCATCTTGTACAATTAACTGATGGAGGAGGAGATGAACTGCATCCTAGTATTATGCCGGGAGGTAATTCCAGGATAGCCTATTCTGCTATGAAAGATGGAAAGTTTCATATTTTCACAATGGATTTAAAAGGTGAAAATGTTTTTCAAGTTACAGGAGATAAAGCTATTGAAGGAAATCATAATGATGGAGGAGGATTTGCTTGGTCTCCTACCGGTGATCAATTAATGTATGGGCACCATAATGAACTCAGAATTATAAATCAAGATGGAACAGGTGGTCGTAAAATTGCTAATGCTCCTGAAAATAGAGAATTCACCCAAATGGATTGGACATATCAGTTTAATAACCATAGTGAAGAGAAAATTGTGGCATTGGCACAAGGAGACCAGCCATTTGATAATGAAATTTACTTGATGAATCCTGATGGTAGTAATATGACTTTGCTTGTGGATAATTTAGAAGGAACCCTGTCTAATCCGCAATTTTCATTTGGTGGTGATAAGGTTATTTTTTCATTGGATTCATTGTACGAAGATGATAGAGGAATTCAAAAAGATGCCAGAATTTATAGTATAAATGTTGATGGCACTGGTTGGACAGATTTATCAGGAGATGATAAAACAGGTAATGATTTACAAGCAAGATTTTCAGAATCTGGGGAGAAGATAATTTTTATGAATGCATCTAATTCAGGTTCTCCGGAAAATGAGAAAAGAACAATTTGGACAATGGATCCTGATGGCAGTAATAGAGAACAATTGATTTTTAATGGGGAGATGCCAGATTGGTATAATCCGTGATATTAGTCCTGTTTAAATAATTTAGCATCTGGGAAATTCTCAGGTGCTTTTTTTGTAAATAAAAAAAGCCTTCCATTTGGAAGGCTTTTGTATTTTTTCGAAGTAAGATTAGAATCTTCTTTCTTTGATTCTTGCTTTCTTACCAGTAAGTTCGCGTAGATAGTAGATACGAGCTCTTCTAACACGACCTCTTTTGTTTACTTCAATTTTTTCAATGAATGGAGAAGTGAAAGGAATAATTCTTTCCACACCTACGTTACCAGACATTTTTCTAATGGTAAAAGTTTTAGTAGATCCTGTTCCTTTAATTTGGATTACAACACCTCTAAACACCTGAGTTCTTTCTTTGTTTCCCTCTTTAATTTTGTAAGAAACACTAATAGTATCACCTGCTTGGAATTCAGGAATTTCGATACCACTTTTGAAAGCTTCTTCTGCAACTTTAATTAAATCCATTGTTTTAATTTATTAAGGTTTAACGAGCGCAATATTCACAATTTAACTATAGATCTGCCAGAGATTACGCACGATTTCGCCGCAAAATTAATAAAAATATCTTAGGTAAAAAGGTATGTAATAGAATTTTTGTGAAAAATCAGATTGTTACCTTAAAATTGAATCTCCAAAATACACAAAAACGATTGTAAATAGGAGTCCATGCACTTGCAAGATCAGAAACCATTGCGTGCAAAAATCTTGTTGCACTTGTAATGTAATCAAAGTATCTGCTTATATACTCTGTATCCAGGAATGTTAGATTACCTAAAAAACATATAAGCACAAAAAAGGAGCCCTTAAGCTCCTTTAAAAATTGAAATAGTATTTCTTAGTGTGAAGCTCCTGAAACTTTTAGTTTGTCACCAGTTGTTTTCACAATTGTTTCGTAAAATTCTTTGCTGTAACCTGGTTGTTTCATTTTAGGATTCTGATTGTTACCATCTTTTTCTTTGATGTTTCCATCCATGAATTTAGCAAATAAGTAACCGTAGAATTCTCTCCACTCATCGGTAAGGTTATCACCTTGGTTGCATGAGAAATCAGTTAAGAATTCAACAGCAGCAGCTTCGTCAGTTTTAAACATACCTTCTGCAGCTAGGTCGATAATCTTAGTAAATGAAAGATATTTCTTTTCCAGAGCTTTTTGTTTTTTAGCAATTTCAGGGTGGATTGCGTTATAACGAGTATAAGCGAAGTTGGTTACTTGGTTGAATACCCAGAATGCAGACTTGTTTGTGAATTCCATCATTTTACCATTACCAACAGCGAACGACTTAGGTACTCTGGTGCTACCGCAGTACATTGGGAAATATACCGATGAAGCAGCATCATCTACTCCAAACCAGTTAATGCCACCTACAGCATCAGGTAACCAATTTCTTGATTGAGCAACGAAAGAGAAACCAGTTTGCTGAGTTGCAGTTGCACGCTCGTTACAATATGTTACGCCATCAACTTTCCAGGTTAGAGGTCTCCAACGGTAAGGATTTCCGTAAGGGCCAGCACCCATATCTTTAGCCATATCCAATTCGGTTCCTTCCAAGTGATTTCTCATGAAATCCATCACTTCAAGAACGTTGATTTTGTTGTCTGGCTTAATCCATAATGGCATACGATTGGTTGCATAACCTTTATCATCATGTTCAACCTTACCTTTACAGTAATCGAAATATTTATCCATTCCTTCTTTTACATCGTTAAAGAAAGACCAAACACGAATTTCACAGAATCTTGCAGCACCAAAATCTACTGGAGCATAAGTATCCGAGAAACTAAACTCTTTGTTCTTACCATCTTTTGGATAGTAACCTTTTTCTTTTGCAAATGAGATAACGTCTTTTGCATAAACATTGGTTACTTCTGGATTGAAGATTTTATCCATTTTATCTGAAGAGATAGAATTTTTTCCTTCCAATGGGAAAGTAGTAATTCTAGCTTGGTTTGCATGACCACTAACATATCCATCAGGAATCATTCTTGCTACCCAAACAGCACCTTTTTCTCCGTTACCTTTACCAATCATCTCTAAGATCCAGATTTCATTTTTATCAGAAATAGAGAAAGATTCACCTGAACTGTAATAACCATGGTTTTCTACTAATTCAGTCATCACTTTGATAGCTTCACGAGCATTTTTTGCACGCTGAAGAGTAAGGTAAATCAAGCTACCATAGTCGATTAAAGCTCCTTCTTGTTTACCAGTTCCTAGTTCTGATCTACCACCATAAGTAGTTTCACCAATTGCCAACTGAAATTCATTCATGTTACCAACTACAGAATAAGTATGTGGAACTTGTGGAATTTTACCAAGGTATTTTCCAGTATCCCATTCGTAAACATCAATCATTGTTCCTTCAGCCCAATCAGCAGCAGGACGGAAATAAAGTTCTCCGTACAATACGTGCGAATCAGCAGCGTAAGTAATCATGTTAGAACCATCAGTACTTGCACCTCTTGTTACAAGATAGTTGGTACAAGCTTGCGAAGTTGTTGTCGAAAAGACGATAATTGCCAATAAAAGAGAGGCAATTGCATAAATCTTCTTCATGTTTAAATATTTAAGTGAATTTAATTGCTATAAAATTTTCACGATTCCTACAAAAATAGGAAAAAATTACAAAGTTAAAGCTGACAAAAGTCTTTATCCGTAAAGTCTATGAATCGTGGTTTTTAATTGTTTTTCTGATTTTTCTACCAGAAAAATTTAGTTTGAAACTTGGTTTTATTGCCAAGCTTATCAGTAACTTCCAAATTCAAATCATGCTTTCGATTTGGTAATAATCTTTTTTTGTCGAATTTATAGAACAAGTGGTTGTTTTTAGCATCAAACTCGAAAAGAACCCATTTACCATCTATTGTTCCTTTATAGTTTTTAATGCCAGACAATTCATCTTTAATGGTAAAGGAAATTTTATCTCTTACTGATAAGTTCTTTAATTTAAAGTTTGTTCTCGGCTTAACAGTAGGTGGAATTGTATCCTGTACAATTGCAAAATCTCCAAAAACATTGGTTTTTGATTTTACCCATCCATTAATGTAAGCACCACCAACATTCGAAATTTTATCAGGTTCTTCTATTGTAGCAATGAACAGTTTGTTTTCATTTTTGAATGTTCTGTTTGGTTTTATAGCAATGGTGTAATATGTGTGAACAGGGGTTGTTCTTTTGTGTATTGAATGTATATCCGATAAGTAAGTGGAATCGGCTTTTTTTGAATACTTAAATTTAATATCTGAATAAAACGAATTGGTCGGGAACTTTAGTTCCAACTCATCTTTTTTGAAAATATTTTCATTGGTACAAGATAATAACTGGTTGAAATCAGATTGTTTAAAAGCTTGAGACGGTTCTTTAGCCTGCGCATACATTCTTAATTTAGCGAGGTTATTTTTTGTATCATAAGCTAAAAAATCAATTTTATATCTTGTTCCCGCTTTAAAATTGTAGATTCCACTATTGCTAAAGTAATTGTACATGGAAAGTTTATTGTTAGGCTCTTTAAAGCATTTGTGAATTCTTCTTTTTTCTTTAATATTTAAAGAATAGTCCATGTGAGAATTGATATAACGTGACTCGTCGAATGAAAACTCCTTAAAAGTATAATCGGTTAGTAAAGAATCATTCACCTTTACTTTCATTTTATAAATCCCGCATTTTCCCCAGGTGTTGTCCAAATAGTCGTTTACCTGAATGCCAAAGCCAATGTTTCCCGAAAGAATAATTTTAGGATCTCCTTTTAGGTGATAGGCATTGTTGTAATAGGTAACAGGAAATTTTTGTCGGGTATTCTTTCCATTTACGCTACTTAATGAATCCATTGGATAGACATACAGGTTAAAAATCTTTGGAGGAGTGGTATCTTTGATTTTAAATCCGAAAAGAAGAGGATTTAAAGGATGTTCAGATTTTGTATCTCTGATTTCGAAATGCAAATGAGGTCCGGCGGAAGATCCCGTATTTCCTGAGATTGCAATTATCTCTCCTTTTTTTACAGGGAATCTACCTTTCTTAAAATTCAGATCAAATTCAAAAGTGTTTTTACTGTATTGATGCGCCTTTACAAATTCATTAATGGTTTTATTAAAACCATCAAGGTGGCCATAAACTGAGGTGTAACCATTTGGATGATCAATATAAATTGCTTTTCCATAGCCACCTGCAGAAATTTTTATTCTGCTTACAAACCCATCAGCAATGGCATATACTTTTTTACCTGTGGTAAAAGTTCTAATATCAATGCCTGAATGGAAATGATTGTTTCTAAGTTCAGCAAAATTACCAGATAAGGTAATGGTAAAATCTACAGGTGATCTAAAGTAATTTTTAGGATAATTTTTTTGCTGAGCCGAAAGTGAATTTGGAGAAAGAAAGAATAAAATTGATAAAAAGGTGATTATGTTTGTTTTAATATGCTTCATTTTCTTGTAGTGTTACTCTTGTATTGTTCGTCAAAACTACAAAAAAAGCTTTTTTTTAGGAAGCTTAAGCCAAAATACAAACCAATAAATTTGATAATCTTCTCAGCAATGTTAATTTTGTAAAAGAAATTTAGAATGATGGATCAGGAATCAAACGAAATTATAATAAGTTTAAAGCAACGCATTGACGAACTTATTTCGTTGTACAAGAAATCCAAGGAAGAAAAGGAGACTTTAATTCATGAGAAAATGGAGCTTATGGAAAAAGTAGAAAATCTTTCGAGGGAAAAAAGTGAACTTGAACATCATTACGATACATTAAAGTTGGCCAAAACGTTATCTTCTAATAGTGAAGATTCTCATGAAGCTAAACTTAAAATAAACCGAATTGTGCGGGAGATTGATAAATGTATTGCTCTTTTGAACAGATAGAATTTGTTTATGGATAACAAACTTTCAATTAAAGTTAATGTTGCGGATAGAACCTATCCTTTGAATATTGATCGCAAACAAGAGGAGGTGATCAGAAAGGCCGCAAAAATGATTAATGAGAAAGTTATGCAATACAAACAAAGATATAAAGATAAAGATACTCAGGATTTTCTGGCGATGGCTTCTTTGCAATATGTAATTAAAGTGATTGAATTGGAAAATAAGACAGATGTTGCACCAGTGTACAATGAATTAAAGGCAATGGAGCGCGAGCTGAGTGAATTTTTGGAAAAAGAGTAAGAAAAAACGTTCTTTTAAATAGTAAAAGTAATAACCCGCATTATTCCTTGAACTTTTAACTTGTTGATATTGTGTGATTTCCTTTGGATTTGGGAATCGTTTGATATGATAAGCTTATTGGTTTGAGTGATGGTGCGGGTTATTTTGTGTATAATAACTAGTATTGACTTAATATTCTATAATATGATTGAAATAATAATAGGAATTCTTGCCTTTGTTGTAGGTGGGATACTTGCATATTTTATATTGCAAAAAGCTCTCAAATCGAAGAGCGAAAAAATAATACAGGAAGCTCAGACAGAGGCTGAAGTGATTAAGAAGGACAAAATTCTTCAAGCAAAAGAGAAGTTTTTCCAATTGAAGACTGAGCACGAGAAGCAAATTAACTCTAAAAATAACAAGCTTTTAGCTGCTGAAAATAAAATCAAACAAAAGGAAAATACCTTAAACCAAAGAATTGATGATTTTCAGCGTAAGAAGAAAGAAACTGATGCGATTCGTGAGAATCTGAATCATCAAATTGATTTGGTTGAGAAAAAGTCTGCAGAACTTGAAAAAGCTAAAAAACAGCAAATTGAGCAGCTGGAAGAAATTTCAGGCTTGTCTGCTGATGAAGCTAAAAACCAATTGATTGATTCGTTGAAAGAGGAGGCAAAAACTGAAGCCATGTCTTATGTGAATGAGATTATGGAAGAAGCGAAAATGTCTGCTAATATGGAAGCTAAAAAAGTTGTTGTAAAAACAATTCAAAGAGTAGCTACTGAAACTGCAATTGAAAATTCGGTAACCATATTCCATATTGAATCAGACGAAATTAAAGGTAGAATTATCGGTCGAGAAGGTCGTAATATTCGAGCTTTGGAAGCTGCTACAGGCATTGAAATTATAGTAGATGATACACCTGAAGCAATTGTTCTTTCTGGTTTTGATCCAGTTCGTAGAGAAATAGCAAGACTTGCATTGCACCAATTGGTAACAGATGGTCGCATTCACCCTGCAAGAATTGAGGAAGTTGTAAATAAAGTACGTAAACAAATTGAAGAGGAGATCGTTGAGACAGGTAAGCGTACTGCAATCGACCTGGGAATTCACGGTTTACACCCAGAATTGATTCGTTTGGTTGGTAAAATGAAATATCGTTCATCTTACGGACAGAATTTGTTGCAACACGCCAGAGAAACAGCAAACTTGTGTGCGATAATGGCAACAGAACTTGGATTAAATGCTAAACGAGCTAAACGAGCTGGTTTGCTTCACGATATAGGTAAGGTGCCAGATGATGAGCCAGAATTGCCACACGCAATTTTAGGTATGAAGTTGGCTGAGAAATACAAAGAGAAACCTGATGTATGTAATGCAATTGGTGCTCACCATGATGAAATTGAGATGACATCTATGATTTCTCCGATTATTCAGGCTTGTGATGCGATTTCAGGTGCACGTCCGGGAGCTCGTCGTGAGATTGTTGAATCATATATCAAGAGATTGAAAGATCTTGAGAACTTAGCATTGTCTCATCCTGGAGTGCTTAAAACATATGCTATTCAGGCAGGTCGTGAGTTAAGAGTTATAGTGGGTAGTGATAAGGTATCCGATAAGGAAGCTGAAACATTATCATTGGATATTGCACAAAAAATTCAGGATGAAATGACTTATCCTGGTCAGGTTAAGATTACAGTAATTCGTGAAACACGTGCAATCAATTACGCTAAATAATAAAGCAATTAAATAGAAAGAGAAACCCGCTTCAATTTGAAGCGGGTTTTTATTTATATAGACTTATAAAGTTCTTTAAAATTTGGCACGTGAGTAGTTAGTTTGAGTTTTTTGTAAACGTTGATATTGTGTTTTACCAGCCTTTTTATCAGGCTTGAGTTATTGGTTGCTTTATAATACTTTGGACGATTTACAATTTTTTTTGATTCGATAACGAATTGTAATTCTGCTCTACCAAAAACTTTACCTCTGTCAATTGGGTTGATGTAGAAAAGAATCTCGTCTTTATTGGAGGCATTTTTATCTATATAGCACAAAAGCACACTATCTGTTAGGTTTATTCCATAAACTGGAATTCCTAACTCCTGTGCGATACCTGCATAAATTATGGATATGATAATGTAATTGCCTTGTTTTTGTGATAAGACTGTACCAATATCTCCATCCCAATTTGTTGGTTGATTGGGCGATAATGCCTGGTAGTTGTAAATGTTGTAGAAAAAATGATTGAGAATCTTGATTTTCTCCAGTGCAGTGAGTTGATCGTTCAATTCTAGCCACACATCCTTCTTAATCTTCTCGATTTCCTTCCTGATTGAATCAGTAATCAAGTTTGGATTATAGCTTTTGTTGACCAGAATGGCACCTTCAATCAAATCCTGAGAATCGGTTTTTCCCCAAGTAATTAACTCATTTTTTACATGAGTAAATTGAATTTTATTGATGACTTGTTCTAGTCGTTCCTGAAGCAGTGTACTTTTGGAATCCAACCAATAATCTTCGAGTTGAGGAATAGCAGAAACTGGCAAGTTAATCAACTCATTTTCGATTCTTTTATAGATTTCCGGTGTAGGATCATCCAGTAAAGATAATAGAGCGGTGAGTTTATTCTCGTTCATAACTTAAGGTTTTGGCCCGAATAAATATAAGAAAACCCGTAAGTAAAAACAATCTTACGGGCTATTTATTTGAAAATTAGGCCAAAACCAACTTAGCTCAATCTGTCAAGAACAGTATTGATTAAGCGTTTTACTGTTGGTTTGTAATCTTTGCTGGCATCTTTGGTGATACGATTGGCAATAATTGCGCAAACCGCAGCAGCATTGTGTCCTAGCATTTTTGACAATCCAAAAATGGCAGAACTTTCCATTTCGTAATTGGTGATTTTTTCGCCTTTAAAATCGAACTTTTCAATTTTATCATTTAAATCAGGATCTAGAGTTTGTAAACGCAAAACTCTACCTTGTGGGCCATAAAATCCGTTGGCAGATATGGTTACACCTTGAATCATATCCTCTCCATCAAGTTGGTCGATTAATTTTTCTGATGCAGGAACAACATATGGTGAAGCCAATTTAGCATCCCAATTAACGAATTCTTTAAAAGATTTTTCAAAATCAAGATCCGAAACATTGTCACGATCAGCATAAAAGTTTAGCATCCCGTCGAATCCAATTGATTTATTGGATAATAAAAATGAATCTACAGGAATATTACCTTGAAGAGCTCCTGATGTTCCAATTCTTACCAAATTAAGGCTTTTGTGTTCTGCTTTAGGTGTTCTGGTTTCTAAATCAATATTAACCAAAGCATCTAACTCATTTACTACGATATCGATGTTATCGGTTCCAATACCAGTTGATAGTGCAGAGAATCTTTTTCCCTTATAGGTACCAGTTGTGGTAACAAATTCACGATTAGAAATTGTGCATTCCACTTCATCAAAGAAGCTAGCAACCAATTCCACTCTTCCTGGGTCTCCAACTAAAATAACCGTATCGGCTAAATGTTCAGGACGAAGGTGCAAGTGAAATACACTTCCGTCAGGATTAATAATTAGTTCTGATGATTTAATTTTTTCCATATTCAAAAAATTTGATAGCAAGGAGCCGAAACTATAGAAAATTTTTTAATCTACAAACTAACAAAATGTAATCTTTCGATTTCTTTGCTGTAATTAGCATGAACAAGTGTTTAAAATCGATTTTTATTATATTATTGTGCTATATTTAAATGAAAATAGAATCATAAATAAAAATTATAAATACAAGATCATGAAGAAGCAACCCTATTTTTTAATTGTACTGGCATTTTTTGCTATTATCCTAATTTTATCAGGATCAAGTATGTTCATTACTCTTCAGCCTGGTGAGCGAGGTGTAATTTTTAGAAAGTTTTCTGGTGGATTGGATAAGGATAATGTTTATATGCCAGGATTCCAGATTATTGCTCCATGGAACGATATGCATGTTTACGATGTGAGAGAACAAAAAAGTGAAGAAACTATGGATGTTTTGGATAAGAATGGTTTGTCTGTAAACATTGATGTTTCGGTTCGTTTTAACCCACTTTATAATAAAATTGGGTATTTGCACGAGATCTTTGGTAAAGATTATATCAGCCAATTGGTAATTCCTGAGGTTCGTTCTTCGGTTCGACAAGTTGCGGGTAGATATACAGCTGAGGAGATTTATTCAACCAAAAGAAAAGAAGTTGAAGAAGCTATTATTACTGAAACTTCTATGGTGTTGAAGAATAACAACATTCAAATGAGAGCTCTTTTGATTCGTTCGATTAATTTACCAGAGAAAATTAAGGTTGCCATTGAGAGCAAATTGCAGCAAGAGCAGGAAGCTTTGGCTTACCAGTTTAAATTGGAAAAGGAAAAAAGTGAAGCGGAAAGAAAAAGAATTGCAGCTGAAGGGGAAGCTAGAGCAAATAAGATTATCAATAGCAGTTTAACTCCATCACTTTTGAAAATGAGAGGAATTGAAGCAACTATTAAGTTGTCAGAATCTCCAAATTCGAAAGTTATAGTTATTGGAAGTGGAAAAGATGGAATGCCATTGATTTTAGGAAATAATTAACAGTTTCTGAAAAAAAGCTAAAAGTTATAATTGATAAATTTGAGTCGCTTGCGTTTGCAAGCGACTTTTTTTCGTTCGTACGCGTACAGCTATTGTCACGTGAGCGTTCACTTTAATCGTATAGAAAATAGTGCAAATAATTAATAATCAAAAAATAAAAAATGATGGCATGATAAGTGAAGTAACGCAAATGCTATTGAAACATTCAACCAACCATTAAAGAAAACTAAAATCAACCATGTTAAAACAAATTTTATCAACCTTATTAATTGTTATTCTGGTATTACCAAGTTTCGCCTTACAACCAAAGAAAGAAATTATGGCTATAAGAGTATCAAAAAAACCTTTAATCGATGGAATTCTTGATGATTCTGTGTGGAAAGGTGTGCCTGTAGCCAATAATTTTATACAAATGGAACCAGATAATGGAGCAGCTACAAATTACAAAACAGAAGTAAAATTTATTTATACCAACAATTCAATTATAGTTGGTGCTAAAATGTACGATCCAGAACCAGAGAAAATATTAAGGACACTAAGTAAAAGAGATGCAATAAACAATGCAGATTTTGTATCCCTGGTAATAGATCCGTTTAATTCAGGATTAGATGCTTTTGAATTTATTGTTACAGCTTCAGGTGTTCAGTGGGATGCAAAAGTTGTAAAAAGTCGTGAAGATACCAGTTGGGATGCTGTCTGGAATAGTGCAACAAGCATCCATGAAGACGGATGGTCTACAGAGATTGAAATACCTTATTCGGCATTGCGATTTCCAAGTAAAGAAATACAGGAATGGGGTGTAAATTTTCTTCGAAATATTCAGAGAGATAGAGAGAAAACAAGTTGGAACTTTATTGACAAAGAAGAAGATGGATGGATTAATCAAAGTGGAGTTCTTCGTGGTGTGGAAAATGTAGAACCTCCGGTTCGTTTGTCTTTTACTCCTTATTTTTCTGCTTACTATGATAAATTTTCTGATGAATCGAAAGGAGAAACAAATTTTAGAGGAGGAATGGATTTAAAATATGGCATCAACGAAAGTTATACTCTGGATATGATGTTGATTCCTGATTTTGGTCAAGTGCAATCGGATGATGAAGTATTGAATCTTTCACCTTTTGAAACAAAATTTTCGGAAAAACGCCAATTCTTTACCGAAGCAACAGAGCTTTTTAACAGAGGTGGTGTTTTTTACTCCAGACGTATTGGAGGCAAACCTAGATATGCATATGATGTTTACGATAATCTGGGCGAAAATGAAATAGTTACCGATAATCCTGCAAAAGCAAAAATTATTAATGCTACCAAGGTTTCTGGTAGAAATTCAAAAGGACTGGGAATTGGTGTGCTTAATGCAATGAACAGAAATACTTATGCAAGTATTAAGGATACTGTTACGGGTGAATCACGCAAAGAAAAAATTCAACCATTTACCAATTACAATATGTTGGTGGTTGATAAGAGCCTGAAAAATGAATCGTTTGTAAGTTTATTCAATACCAATGTTTATATACCCGAAACGGATTATATTGCAAATGTTACTGGTACCGAATTCGATTTCCGGAATGAAAAAAGATCACACAATGTGAAAGGGAAGGTAATTGCTACTCAGAGATATCAGGATGAATCCAAAGATCAAATAGGATACATGCATGAGGTTCAGGTTGGAAAAATTCAAGGAAAATTTACTTGGAATTATTTTCACAGAGTTATGACAGATAAATACAATCCTAATGATTTGGGCTTTTTGTATCGTAACAATCAAATTAATAATAATTTGAACTTTTTCTACGATAATTTTGAGCCTAAAGGGGCGGTTATTCAACGCCATGCCAGGTTTCAAATACATCATGAAGCCAGATATGAGCCACGTAGATATACTAGTATTTCACTTTACTATAATGCCAGGTTAAAGTTTCGCGATCATTTTGCAATGGGATTTTATGGAAATACCCGTCCTATGCACAGATATGATTATGAAGAGCCACGGGTTTCTGGAATGAAGTTGAGAAAAGGTTCATCAACATTTGCTGGCCTTTGGATTTCGACAGATTATAGAAAAGCTTTTGCCTTGGACATAGATGCGAACTATGGTGTTCGTATGTCTACGGATGATCTAAAATCTTTCAGACTTAAAGTTTCACCTAGATATCGTGTAAACGATAAGTTATTAATGGTATATGAGACAGCTTGGAGTAGAAATCTGGATGAGCTTGGTTATGCAAGTTCTGAAACGGATATTAATGATTTAACCACCGTTTACATAGGAAATAGAAATACAGCAAGGTTAGAGAATAAACTCTCGGCCAATTATATTTTTAACAACAAAACATCTTTGAGTTTTAGAATGCGCCACTATTGGGCAAAAGCCGAATACAAGGATTTCTATACACTAATGGACAATGGGAGAGTTGCCGACTCTGATTACAATGAAAACCACGATGTAAATTTCAACACATTTAATGTGGATATGGTGTACAATTGGCGATTTGCACCAGGTAGTGAGTTAGCTCTGGTTTGGAAGAGTTCAATTCGTGATGCACAAGATGAAATCAGACATGGTTTTGTAGACAATTTGAAAGATACGTTTGACGCAACACAGCTTAATAGCTTTTCGGTTAAACTAATATATTATATCGACTACATGTCCTTAAAGAGAAAAGGTTAATGGTAAACCTACTTAAATTTTACGGGCCTTAACTTTCCGTGAAAGCTTATGAGTTTAGTTTTGAAGGGTTTTAGGGGAACTTCTTCAAAAGCAATTTTTAAGTGTGATTAGTTAGTGTTAAGTAATAACGATAAAAGCAGCAAATGAAAGTTTGCTGCTTTTTAATTTAAAATTAAATTTGTACAAAAATTAATAACTATGATACAAAGAATACAATCTTTATACTTGTTGGGAAGCTTTATTTTAATTGGGATCATGTTCTTTTTCCCATTGGCTGAATTAATTGATACTGCAGGTCAAACTTACGAGTTTTTGTACAGGGGAATTCCTGCAGTTACTGAAGGTGCTCCTGCAATATTTATTGCCTACCCAGTAGCAATTTTATTATCGGTGATTGCACTGGTGAGTTTAATTACCATTTTCTTGTTTAAAAAGCGAATGATTCAAATTCGCCTTACCATCTTTAACATGATTTGTATGTTGGGTGCAATGGGTTTAATTTACTTCAGCATCAACAGTCAGGCAGGTGAATTAAATGCGATTGCAAGCTATAGCATTATCAATGCATTTCCTTTGGTAGCTTTAATCTTAAGTTACCTGGCATTAAGAGGAATTGGAAAAGATGAAGCAATGATTCGCTCAATGGATAGAATTAGATAAGCAGAAACGATATAAACTGAAAATACCGGCTCAAAAGGCCGGTATTTTCAGTTTATATCATGTTTATAGATCATTATGCTGTTGGACTAGCATAATACTCCGGGGAGATGAAAAGAATAATTAAAACATAGATCCATGACACAGCCTCGGATTTACAACTTGTAATTGTTGTAGAGACAGCATTAATGCTGTCTTTACAAGATAAATAAAATAAGAACCTGTATTTTATACTTTCTCTTTAGGCCTTTCTAGCCTTCCCCTTTTTTCCTTTCATTTCTCTGGTCTTCTTTTTCATCACCGAGTGCCCGAATTGCCCAATCAGTTTGCCCAGTTCAAAGTAATAACCGTGCGAGTAGGCAATAGGACGAGCTTTGCTAAGCAAGAACTTGCCCGTTTTCTCGTTGATATATCTTTCATCAGCCTGCACATTAACCACCTCTGCAATAAACATATCGTGCGAACCCAATTCAACAATGTTTTTCACCTTACATTCAATGCTCAATGGCGATTCTTCAATAATAGGTGCCGATATTTCTTTCGATGGAGCAGGAGTAAGCTTCATTTCTTCGAACTTATTGAAATCCTTTCCCGATTTAACTCCGCACCAATCGGTAGCATAGGCCAGGTTTTTGGTTGTTAAATTGATTACAAATTCTCCCGATTCCTTAATGATATCGTAAGAGTGTCTGTTCTTACGCACCGAAATGTAACACATTGCAGGATCGCTGCAAATGGTTCCTGTCCAGGCAATTGTTATGATATTGTAATCTTCAGGTTTCGATCCGCAACTAACCATTACAGCTGGTATGGGATAAACCATGGTTCCCGGTTTCCAATGTTGTTTTGCCATTATTATTTTGCTTGATTTAATTCAACGTACAAACTTACAAAATAGACTCGATAGTACAATTTATGGACATGGAGATGTGATAACTTAATGAGAGTTCGGTTCGGAATGCATCGAGAAGAAATCAACAGCTTTGAAGATGAAATCAGAAGAAGGTAAGTTTTATTCAGAGGGCTGCGAGGATGATTCAGTTCGCTGCGAGGATGGTTCAGCGAAGGCGTTGTTCTTTTCAGTAGACTGAAAGAATCGTTCAATTCACACCTTGGGTGATTCAGTATGCTCTGAGTATGGTTCAAAAGGGCTTGTGATTAATTCATTGCGTGGAGAATTTCATTTATAAGGAGCTGATTGCGTTTCAGTAGACTGTGATTTTAATTCAGTAGAGAGTGATGACGTTTCAATAGGATGTGTGTCTGATTTATTAGGTGATGAAAATAATTCATCGACCAGTGAGATCCATTCAATGGCCTTTGATCCTTATTCAATAGATGGTGAGATCGTTTCAGTAGCCTTGAAATATCATTCAGTGGGTGCTAAGATCAATTCAGTAGACTTGAAGATCAATTCAATGCATTTGGGAGATTGAAGAATATCCTGTAATGTTTAATAAACTGCACATACTTCTTGCTACATGCTTTGATTGGTAAAGGCTAATGCTTACATTTGCTCAAAATTAAATTGAGATTTTATCCATTAGGTAAAGGATTACATCATGAGTAAGGAAGTGGAAAAATTAATGGTGGAAGCTGCAGAGTTGGCCAAAGCAGAAAAATATGAAGCAGCAATTGAAATGTACAAATCTGTATTGGAGCTTGATGCTAAAAATATTGAGGCTCAGTTTCAAATTGGTGAATTGTACCATCAAATGGGGAACCTGCCAGAAGCACTAAGTGCATACCTACACACTACCGATTTGGATTCCGAACACAAAAAAGCCAATGTTAAAATCGAGATGATCAAATCGATTATGGATTTCTTTAATCCGGATCTTTACAATCCATAGAGAGATCAAACATAAATCTACTAGAACTATTGTTTGTTGAGTATACGTCGATTTTTTATCTCACAGGTTTGATTTTAATATATGTCTATTGAAATATATTTGTATATTCACCTGTAGACAAAGGTGTAGAGGGCTTTCATTTATAGTAGTGAATTTTCTGCTATAAATATAATAAAGCTTTTTCTTTTTTACTTAGAGTTATTGTTTCTGGAAGAATTAATGAGTCCGAAAAAACAAGAAGTTCTTTGCCATCCTTCTTATCTTGTAATGTGTATTTTAAATCAAATGAGGCTTTTGGTAAGTCTCCATAAAGATCAACTATTTGAGGTGTATTGTCATAAGAAACTAACCAATTAGCGTTTCTAAAGTTTAAAAGGTAGTATGCTAAATTTTGATGATCTTCGTGAGTGTAGAAATTGAGATATAAGTTTTTTCCCTTATTGTAATAAGGAGGATCTAAATATAAAAAAGTGTTATTTTGTTCTAATGATTCTCGGTTATTGTTAAGGTATTCTAACGAGTCAGAATTGGAAATTGTAATATTGTTTTTCTTGTTTGCAATTATTTCAATGCGTTTGATTAAATTTTTTTTGTTGTATCGTGCATCGATTAGGTAATTTCCTGTTTGTTCTAAACCTCCTATTGGTCCTGCCTTTGCTAGTATTCCAGAGCGATTAGTTCGGTTAAGAAAGAAAGTGGAAAAGCCCAGTGAGATCAAATCAAAACTTTCAGGAGAGGCATAAATCTCTCTGTTTTTATGCCATTCCTCCATTGTGACAGGCGTTTCTTCAATTCTTTTAATAATCTCCTCTGGATGGTGTAATACAGAATGCCAAAACGCATATATGTGTATATCAGCATCGTTTAGGTGGATGTTTTTCACAACATCATTTAATAAAAGATAAAGCGCAGCACCAGCTCCACCCGCGTATAGTTCAAAATAGTCACATCCCTTTAGGTTGTTAGATTCTATTATAGATTCAAGGAATCCTCCAATTACTCCTTTTCCACCAGGATATCTAAGAGGACTATTGCGTGAGGTAAAAGCCATATTATTCAATTTTCGGGTGCAAATTAACAATTTTTCTATGTAATAGACTAATTAAAATATTAGTCTGGAGAATTAAAATTCCACACCTACCACTTAAATGTTGTAATTGCTAGTTTAATTGAGGTTGTTGTTTTTCTATATTTTTTTTGTTTAAATCTTCTATTAATATTTGAATAACACCGGATAAGTTATCCCATAATTCTTTTAATTCATCTTTATTTGGTATAACAAATTCGTTGTGAACAAAAAGATTAAAATCGTGATGATTTAAAAACTTATTTCCTTTGCTTATATATTGTTTTAGTGCATGATGAAGTTTGGGATCTTCAATAATCTGATTTTCCACAATGAATGATAGCATTATCATTAAGGAAGGCAGCCAATCTTTAGGAACTCCTCCATTTAAACTTCTAGGAAATTCTTTATTTGGATCTAATGTTATTTTGAATTCAAGAGATGCTAACTCTTTAAGAATTTTTTTTCCTATTGCTTTATGATTTTTCATGATCTCTTTACTTTTCATCTTTTTTAGTTCTGGTAGGAGATCGTTTGATAATATATACCTATAGGTAATCATGTCTAAAAAGCTTCTGAATAGAATTGCAGCAGCGTTAGGCATTTTGTCTAGAGATAATTTATTTTGTAGCTCATCTGCAATTGTATCGATACGAATAATGCCAGTGTTACAAATGAATTCCTTGGGAATAAGGTAGTTTTTTCTTGTTAATTTGGGTTTACGTTTAGATTTTGTTGAAGTATTTTGATCCTCTAAAGGCAGGCTGCTTTCCAAACCTTCTTGCCCAATTTCATTTAAGGTAACATTGATGTTTTCTTTGTCCATCTTAATTGATGAGTCAAAAGTTCCATTATTAAAAAAGTCTTCTAGGTAGGATTTGAGTTCTTTATCTTTATTCATAGTTCTTGAGTTGAACTTGTTCTCAAGTAATCCTTCTACGATAAACTTCAATCGGTTGGTGTATTCATCTTCAGGAATATGTCTGTTAAAGGTTCCATCTGGATTAAATGATACTCCAAGGAATTTTTTACCTGATTTAAAATTAAATATTCGTTCTAAATTGGTTAAAGGAAATGATGTTTCGTTATTTAGTTTTTCCTTCAATTCACCATTGAGGTCTAACTTTTTAGTTTCTTCATACATGAAATATCTACTTACATAAGCAGTAATTTCATTAGTTTGGAACTTTTTTTCTAAACTCTCTATTGTTTCACCCTGAGTAAGTTTATAGTAATAGAATCGTGCTTTTTTAATTACCCCCCATGGTTTTATCTGTGGATTGGTGTGTCTTGCTTCAATGATGATATCAACATCATCTCTTGATGGAGCTATTATTGATTCTATTTTTTTTAATAAAGCAGGTTTTATGTTTTTTGCAAGATTTATAAAAGTTTTTTGTTTGTTTTTGGGTGCCAGCATCGGATCCAACAGTACTTTGCATGCAGAAACGCGCCTGTTACCTTCAATTACTACGAATCGACTTCTTTCCTTAACAATGTAAGGCATCTCATTTGGCCAATAACCATGTTTCGAAATACTTCGAGCTAATCCAATTAACCCTTCTTCTTCAATAAGATGATTAATAATTTGTTTTTCAGAGGCTTTCCCTTGTAACTCTTCAGGTAGTCTTGGGTTGTTTCGATCAAGGTGTATATTTGAAACTGCTCTAAAATGCTTTGGCCATTTACTATAGTCGATCATGTAATTTTAATTTTGGGTGATAGTTTTTATTTCTTTTTTTTATGTCTGGTAGATATAATAAATGAAAGAAGGGCATTAAGAAGATTTTTAAAATTCAATTCCAATATGACTCTATCTTTCGTTATCCAGGCATGTGAGTTGATTAGAATTCAAAAATAACTTTACCAAATGATTTTCTTGCTATTTCTTCTAATTCAGAGGTGCGTTTGGGTGATGAGTTACGCATTATAATAGTAGTCTTTTCATATGAATTTTGGACTAAATTTATTAATTCTGATTGGCGATATGATTCAGCATCAATGCTAATTCCGCCTCCCGCTTTAACTATACTTAATAATTCACTTATTTTTTTAGGCATTTTATTATGTGTTTAAGATTAATGTTAATCAAATGTACAAATTGTGTATTTGCTATCAAAATTGTATTAAGTTAATTTTAATCTTCTTCGATTTCATCTTCAAGAAATATATGCCTGTATTTAAATGCTAATATGGATATTATTGTAATTTGAATAAATATATTAATTAAGTAGTTTAATTCTAGATTGTTTGGTATAGCAGGAATGTAACCTAATAGAAATTGGAATAACCAAACAAAGAAAAGAAATGCAGGAGTAATAGCTATTAATCCAAGTATTATTTCAGGATCATATTTATCTTCTCCTATAAATAGTGCTATCACAATTATTATAAACAGAATTGCCCAAACTGAAATAGCAGATATAAAGTGTTTTATTGGAGCTTGCGATCTAATGGATTTGTAATCTTCGTATCCGACAAAAGAAATGAATTCAATTGTCGAGTCTAATAAGCTTTTTCTGTGTAAGATTTCTTTTTCGATTTTATTTAACTCAGACTTAAGTTTAGGATCAATGCCCTTATTGGTTTTAATTTTCTCAATTTTTTCTATTTGGGTTAATTTTTGATTTTTGGAGTAATTGTACGTAAATCCAAAGTGGTCGTTTAGTATAAAAGCTAATGCAATAACCGATGTTATTCTAATAGCTAATACGGTATTTGAGACTTTTCTGTCTTTAAGAAACTTAAATATAAAATTCCAAAGTTCGTTCATGGTTTTTGTTAACTTTTGTGTTTAGAAATGCAAAGCTAATAACAACCATCCCAAGCAACCAAAATTATGACATTTTAATTATGTTATCATGTAAAAAAGACCAATTATTTTTTGGTCTATAAGTAAATTTTGTTGTTTTCTATTCTTTAGGAAATCAATTCTCATGACCTATGATTTCCTTTTGTTTTGGAACGCCATTGTGAGATTCATTTTGCTTTAGCAATACATCTATCTTTTTTTCCAAATTGTCAATTTTCTTCTCTAGTTCGTCGTTATTATCGCTCACCATTGCATCAACAAAAATGGAGTTTACTAAGGACAGACCAAAAATACCTCCAGTAAGAAGAATAAAAATAAAGTAGAAATAAGTGAAAAAGGCTGCCGTAGGAGAGTAGCCTTGAGTTATTTCTTCGGGTATTTCAAACCATCCCTCTACAGTAAAAATCTTAAATATGGAATAAAGAGAGATCAGTGGATTCTTAAAGTATTGCGGCGCGCTTGATTCAAACAGGTAAAAGGAGAATACGCCAATAATGAAAATGTAAATGGCAAATCCGATTAGTACAATAACCGAGGCCTTTAGGGCTCTTTTAATGTCTTTGAATAGTTGATCGACACCAGGAATAAACTTTAAAAATCGGAATGATTTAAAAACCCTCATTAATCGAAATACCAACAAGAAGCTGATGTCAGAATCATGTTCATGAAAAATGAAGGTAACAAATGCGGGTATGGAGAGAATCACCAGTACAAAATCTAACTTGTTCCAATTGGAAGCAAAATAACCTTTTAAACCAAACTCATTGAGTTTAATACCCAATTCAATTAAAAACAAGCCTGTAATTAGATTATCCAGAGTGTGAATAAAAAATGTATGAAACTCAGAAAGGGTAAAACCGCTTATAAATAACAGGATAGCATTAAACAGGATTAGGCTGAGAATTATTTTATCGTTTAGGAACAGTTTTTTTATCATGGGTTGTTTAATAGGTTTTGTATGGGCTAGCAGCGTAAAATTTAAGTAGTTTGTTGGCGACTGATCAAATTTACAAAGCTTATGCAAATATTCAAATTTTTGTTAAATCAGAAATTGTATGAAGAATTGTTGTTTTGATATAATACCGATTATTAATTAGTATGAGCCTTTTGTTGGTATTACTCCAAAAGACTAACTAATTATATCGGCATTTCAATTTAATATTCCACAGTTTCGTTAAAACTCACTTTGAAATTTAAATGGTATAAATTGTACGACAACAAAAAGAGGCTGTCCCAAAAGGAACAGCCTCAATCAAATTGAAAATTAAAGTTTACTTGCCTGCGATTTCAACCCACCATTCAGTGGATTGTGAAAAATCGTGTTGGTTTAAATTAATATTTTCTCCAATTCGGGGAGTTAGTATGGTAACTTCAAGTTCTTTGGCTTTTGTCTTAAATCTTTCCACAGGCTCTGTCCATGCATGGTTTGCCAATCGGTACGAACCCCAATGGATTGGAATGACTCTTTTTGCTTTTACATCCAAACCAGCCTGAACCGATTCTTCGGGCATCATATGTACATCGGCCCAAAGCTTATTGTATTGTCCGCATTCCATTAAACCAATATCGAAAGGGCCATATTTTTCGCCAATCTCTTTAAAATGTTCACCATATCCGCCATCGCCACTAAAATAGATGCTCTTGTCTTTTCCTTTTAATACCCACGACCCCCAGAGTGTTGATGATTGATCTGCCAATCCCCTGCCAGACATGTGACGAGTAGGAGTAAAAGCGAATTGGATTCCTTCGAAAGAACTTTCATCCCACCAATTGAATTCCTGAATCTTGCTTTCATCAACTTTCCACGATGTTAGGTGATTGCCAACGCCAAGTGGAACAAAAAATCTATCAGTTTTGTCTTTTAGGTTTACAATGCTGTAATAATCCAAATGATCGTAGTGATCATGAGAGATAAAAATTGCATCAACATGTGGAATGTCGATTAAATCGATTGGCATCTGATTGTTGTATTTCTTTCTTCCAAAGAAGGAATGTGGGCCGGTTTTTTCGCTAAATACCGGGTCTAGCAAAATGGTTTTGCCATTTAGCCTGATCAGGAAAGAAGAGTGTCCCAGCCAAATTACTTCGTTTATAGAATCTGCTTTAAGTTCTAAATTATCTGAATTTAAACTTACTACCTCAACATTCGATTTTGGATTTACGTTGGGATCGGGACTCAGCATTTCGCGAAACATTTTAGAGAAAGAGCGCATGCTCATTTCCATTTCAATCTTTTCACGATTAATGAATTTTCCATCCTTATAGTTTGGCAGCAGAGCATAGGCTTTTTTCTGTGTAGCATTTGCTCTTCGTCCAAATTGTGGACTGACATAAATAAATGAAACTCCAATAATACAGGTAATCAACAATAAAATTCCTAATCCTATTCCCATCTTTTTCAATCTTTTCATTCTTATTTTCTTGGTGCAACTCTAATTTAAGTTGCGGTACTCTACTGGCGATAAACCAGTTTTCGATTTAAAAATTTTACTAAAATACTGTGGGTATTCAAAGCCTAGTTCATTGGCTATTTCGCTAATCGAGTTGGTAGTACTCAGTAATTTAGTTTTGGCTTTTTCGATTAATCGATAATGAATGTGTTCCTGCACGCTTTTGCCACTTTCTTTCTTAATTAGGTCGCTCAAATAATTGGGCGAGAAATTCAATTGTTCGGCGCAATATTTCACGGTTGGAATGCCAAATTGTTCTGCTTTGTCGGTATTAAAGTAATCTTTTAGTAAGCTTTCCAGTTTGCTTAAAATGTCCTTGTTGTAGGAGCTTCTTGTAATAAACTGTCTGCCATAATACCTGTTGCAATAGTTTAAAAACAGTTCCAGACTCGATAGAATTACATCATTGCTAAAATGATCAAGATTAGCACAGTATTCATCTTTAATTCTTTCTAAAAGGTCTGAAAGGTTTTTCTTTTCCTGATCTGATAAGTGAAGTGCTTCATTCACTTCGTATGAGAAGAAAGTAAATTCCTGAATCTTTTTTGCAAGAGCACTTTTGCGGATTAAATCAGGATGAAAAAACAACCCCCATCCCGAATATTCATCAGACTCATCTACGTTCTCTTTGGTAATTACCTGGTTTGGAGCCATGCAGAAGAGAGTTCCTTCTTGAAAATCGTATGTTTTTCGTCCATATCTTAAATGCCCACAATTGGCACTTTTCAGCATGACCGAATACAAGGAGGAAACCACTTTAACATTACTTCCTAAATTTATAGGTTCAACCTTCGAAAAATCTACAATAGAAATTAATGGGTGCTGGGGCTTCTCAAATCCCATTATATCATGAAGTTCCGATATGGTCTGGATGTTTATAATGTCGCTCATTTCTTTATTGTTTTGTCTTAATATAGTCAGATAATTGGAAACTATTCCCCATCGAATTGTTAATTCCTACTGATATCGATGGAGAATTTACCCAGTACAAAAAATTGCTAATGATCGTAGTTACAAATTTACGGTTTACGATTTTTGATGATTTATACCAATTACTGAGGCTTGTATACAAATTACTGATTGTGTATAAATGTGAAAATCAGAATACAAAAAAAACTATTCCTGAGTTCCATAGAGTTTATTTAAATGTAAACCTGCCAATCGTGAATATAGCAGTGGAAATAAAAGTGCCAGGCACCAAGCTTTATGGGTTGAATTTTAATTCCTTAATAAGCTAAAAAAAACAAAAAAATTAATCCTTTTGTCACCCCATATTTAAATGAAGCTGTTATAGGTATGATTAAAGAGAAAAATTGTTTATCCAGTTAGGCCACAGGCCTATTTTTTCATAGATAAAAAACCCCGAGATGTAGTACTCGGGGTTTTTTGATATCTGCTTTAATTGAAGAGTGTATTTTAAAAGGAGATTTATTTTAGCAGTCTCCATCATCATAAATGCAGTTCGAGACTTTATTTGTAATGTTTAAAATTATAAAGAACTTGATTTGGCAATTCAATCCTTCCAGAAAAACCATTGCAGGTAAATAGAGTCCGTTATCACCCATCTTAAAGTATATTTGGAATAAGAAAATTAAATGAAGAGTTTAATATCATGCGGATTGACACGGTGGGGTTTCTATCCGCATTTTTGTATCTTAGAACAGAGATGTTAAAAATGACTTAATTGTTTCACAGAATGACGCTTTTGTCTTTTACAGGGATTTAAAAAGAACTACTTTAGTAGTTTGAAAATTGGGGAAATATATAAATATTATGAAACTGGATCGCTTAAAGCTTAACATAGAGGAAATTCCATTTAAAAAAACTCTGAGTTTTGTTCCATTAATTAACAAGTTAAAAGAACAAAAAAAAATAAATGGCAGTCTTGATATCCAAGGTGAGGCTATTTTAAAATTAGTAGAGGAGAAACCTGAATTAGCACGTGCAGATTTTGATGTAAATGATGTTGAGAAATTCAAAGATGAGATTCATATTTTAATGGGGTATTTCTTTACTCCTGTTCAATATCGTGAAGAAATTGGGGTTGTTGCTACACCTTTTGATGATCAGAACTTTTATTTTACCCCTAAATACCTGGAATTATATGGAAATGAAAACTTGATCGTTGAAATGGTTGAGCAAAAAGATCAGGATAAGTGTTTTAAGACATTTGGGATGCTTTTTTATGCTTATTCTATGATTCTAAAGCGATATTATAATTTTGAGTTGGGGCTTGGATACCTTTTCATGTATAAGGTGACGGATAAGCTCAACGATCTGGTAAAATATTATAAACTTGAGGTTGAGAAGTCTTGTATTGATATTACCTATACTGGCAAACTACCTAAGCTTAGTGAAGAGCAGTTGCATCAAATGATTAATAATCCTTTGGATATGGATTTTTGGCTGGAAACCTTGCCGTTGGATCAGTTTAAATTCTCAGGATTTTTACCATTTCGATATGTTGATATTAGCCAGATAGAAGTGATTTCATCCCTTAAATCTCAATTGTTGGAGAAATCTTCAATCATCAACAGAAATAATTTTAATCAATTAGAACAAAATATCAGATCTCTTCTTGAATTACCAAACCTAAAACTGGGAATAATTGCATTTGGAATGAACGAAGGGAATGTTGAAAACCCTTCTGACTTTTGGCATGGATTTTTAAGTGCAGATCGTTTTGGTTGTGAAGATTATAGGAAAACCATTTATGAAGAAGCTGGTGAGCAAGGTACTCCAATCCTAATCAATGATCTTTCTAAAAGAGAAAATCTGAATGAAGTAGAGAAAGCCTTGCTTGATGAGGGCATAAGAAACATAGCAGTTGTGCCTCTCTATAATGAAGATGAGATGGTAGGTGTAATGGAACTCGGCTCTACCAAGGCGTATGATATTACATTTTCTAAATTGCGTATTATTAAGGATATCATTCCTGTATTTTCAATTGCAATACAAAGAACCAGTGAAGAGTTGCAGAATAAGATAGAAGCCATAATTAAAGAAGAGTGTACCGCTTTGCATCCAAGTGTGGAATGGAGGTTTACTCAGGCGGCTTCTAATATGTTGTTGAAGAAAGCAAAAGGGGAATCTGCTAAAATGGAAGAAATCGTTTTCCCAAATGTTTACCCTTTATATGGCGCGATTGATGTAAGACATTCCTCAGTAATCCGAAATCAAACAATTCAGGATGATTTATTGGAGCAATTGGAACTGATACGGAATGTTGTATCGAGTGTGAATGCCATTAATAGTATGCCAATTTACGATCAGTTAATTTATAAAATTGACTATTTCAAAGACGGTATTAAAAAGGGCTTGTCATCAGGAGATGAAATGAATGTGTTGAATTTTATCAGACATGAGGTTGAGCCACTATTCCCTCACTTCAAAGATAATGGAGAAGAAGTAATTCTTGCCATAGATAATTACAAAGAAAATATCAACCCAGGATTAAATCTGGTATACAAAAGAAGGAAAGATTTCGAGGACAGCTTGGGTCTTATTAATGATTGTGTAACAAATTACCTAGAACAGGAAGAAGAAAAAGCTCAGGCAATGTTTCCTCACTATTTTGAAAAATACAGAACGGATGGGGTTGAGCACAATATTTATATTGGCGAAAGTATAGCGAATCATTTAAATTTTGACAGAATTTACCTTAAGAATCTGAGATTGTGGCAACTTATTGTAAGTGCTGAGCTGGCTAGAAAAACTGAAGCTTTAAAAAAATCTCTGCCAATACCAATGGATACAACAGGATTGATTTTGGTTCATAGTCAGCCTTTGGCAATACGATTCCGTCAGGATGAGAAGAAGTTTGATGTGGATGGTGCTTACAATATTCGTTATGAAATTGTGAAGAAGAGAATTGATAAGGCTAAAATTAAAGGAACTGATGAGCGATTAACCCAACCGGGGATGTTGGCTATAATTTTTAGTCAGGAAAAAGAAATGGCGGAATATCAGAGATATTTGGAGTACTTGATTTCAGCTGGCTATTTTGAAGACCAAATAGAGTATCATACCTTGGAAGATTTACAAGGAGTATATGGTTTGAGAGCAATTCGAGTTAAAGTGAAGAATGGGAAGGAGAAGGATGTTTTGAAACTTGCAGAAGATTTAAAAATTGAAAATTAAATTCAAATTGAACAAAATAACAGAATGAAACATTCATTACTAGTAATCCTTTTTATATCTCTGAATTTTATATCATCAGCTAAACTTAAATCTGATACGCTTGAAAATAAAAAGAGACCAAAAATAGGCTTGGTTCTAAGTGGTGGGGGTGCCAAAGGATTTGCTCATGTTGGTGTATTAAAAATTATCGATGAATTAGAAATCCCTATTGATTACATTTCTGGTACGAGCATGGGGAGTATTATTGGAGGTTTCTATTCTATTGGGTACTCGGCTAATCAGATTGAAGAGATGATTCTAAGCCAAAATTGGGATAAATTGCTGGCTGATGAAATTTCCAGAAAATATGTTCCATTTCATGAGAAACAAAATTATGAACGCCATGTGCTGTCTTTTCCTATAAAACCTAAAGGAATTCAATTGCCTAGTGGAATTGTTAAAGGGCAAAATGTGATCAATTTGTTTGAGAGATTATCTATAGATTATCATGATGTAACTAACTTTAAAAATCTGCCAATTCCCTTTGTATGTGTAGCTACGGATATTGAAACAGGAGAAGCCGTAATTCTTGATAAAGGTTATCTTCCCGAAGCCATGAGGGCCAGTATGGCTATACCAACAGTATTTTCACCGATTGAAATTGATGGACGATTACTGGTTGATGGGGGGATGGTAAATAATTTTCCTGTAAAGGAAGTAATTGATATGGGAGCCGATATTGTAATTGGCGTTGATGTGCAATCGGGACCGAAATCTAAGGAAGAATTAAACTCATTTCTTGACATTATCAATCAAACGGTTTCTTTAATGGCTTTGAATGAATTCAAGAAGAATGTTGATTTTGTGGATGTGTACATTAAACCTGATATAAATAATTATTCCGTAGGGAGTTTTAACGAAGCTGATTCTTTAATTCGAAAAGGGGAAGAAGTTGGAAGAAAGTATATTTCTGAGCTGAAAGAATTAAAAGAAAAATATCAACTAAAAAAGAAGAAAATAAAAAAATACAAGCCTCCCGTTGATAGTACAACCTACTTCGTTAAAAATATAGAATTTGAAGGATTAAACGAAGTTAGCAAATCTTTGCTTGCTGGTAAGTTGAACTTGGACACTCCTGGAGAGGTTTCATTGCAACAGCTAAAGAAAGGGATAAACCGAAGTTTTGGTAGTAGATATTTCGATAATGTGGATTTTAAATTAATTGGGAATAAAACCAAATCGCTTCAGGTTAGGGTAAAAGAGAGAACTACCAAGAGGTTTAATGTAGGATTAAGATACGATTCAGATAACAAAGCGGGAGTTCTATTAAATACTACTTTTAGAAATAAACTGAGAAGTGGATCGCATTTGTCTTTTGATTTAAAATTGGCCGAAAATCCAAGATTTGTAACAACTTATGCAATTGATAACGGCTTAAAACCGGGGCTTACTTTACAAGCTGAATATAATGATTGGCGGGTTGATGGTTTCGAGGATGGCAAAAAAGTTGGAAACTATGATTTAGATTATTTCAAATTAGATTTGAATACTCATTCTATTTTAAAGGAATCTTACTCGGTAGGTGTTGGGGTCAAGGCTGAATATTATAAAATAAAATCAAACTATAGCCTACCCGATGTTGAACTGGAGGGGACCGATGATTATTTTTTCTCATATTATACCTTCTTAAGGTTAGACTCTCATGAAAAGGCTTATTATCCTAAGAGAGGAATTAGTCTATATGGAGAATATAAACTTGTTACAAATAATGGAGCAAGTTTGGATGGTATGGAAAGACCTGCTTCAATTGCTTATTTAAAAGTTCAGAAAGCAATTAGTATTTCGGATAAATTTACGGTTTACCCAAAGTTCTATGGGCGAGTGATTTGGGGTAAGAATATTCCTGAATTCTTTATGACATATACAGGAGGTATTGACCAAACAGATTACTTTGATATTCAAATGCCGTTTGTTGGATTAGAAAGAATGGAAGTTGCATCTACAAATTCTTTTGTTTTTAGAGGAGATTTTCAATATGAGTTATTTAAGAATAACTATTTGATTTTTAAGGCAAATGTTGGTAAAATTACCGAAGATGTAAATGAATCATTAAGTACAGGAGAATGGATTAGTGGAGTTGGTGTTACCTATTCGTATAACAGTATTATTGGTCCAATGGAATTTTCATTGATGTATTCCAATAAAAAGGATAAAGTGTTAAACTATGTGAGTCTTGGTTATTGGTTTTAATATTATATGAATTGCAACAAATCAATTATAATCGTATTTTGAATCAAAGTGTTAATTGTTTTTTTTGTTATTGCATTAAGTAAAAAATACACACTATGAGTTTGAGGAAACTGTTTATATTTCTATCATTTTTAATTATGGGAAATTGTGTTTCTGCACAGTTGTATTCGGATTCAACCCATTATGACTGGAACCCTAGTGTTGTTGGTAGTGAACCTGTTCGAGGATACGAGGCATCTTATACTGGAATGACTGGTTTTGATGTGGGATCTAAATCGGAAATCTATGGTGATGGGAAGTCCAAAATTGATTATAATCGAATCTTTAAAACCAAATTGCGTTTTCCGATTTTGATAAAAAAGAATCTAAAAATTGCTGGAAGTATTGAGTATAGCGATGAAGAAATTCATTTTCAAGACAGTAAAAATATAAGCTATCCATTTTATCGGAGCTTGCATGATAAAAATATGAAGAGTTTAGGAGGTAGTTTGTACCTTATGACTCAATGGAAAAGGAATAGGTATTTCATGTTTCGTTTTAATGCGAAGTTAAGAGGAGATTACTGGAAAGAACACATTGGAGACGTTAGCAAATACACATTCTTAAAAATGGAAGTTTCTCCTGTGATTGGATGGAAAGTTAATAAGTATAAATCTTGGGGACTTGGAGTTGCATTTTCATATACTTTTGGTGATCCACTGGTTTTTCCAATTTTTGCTTACAATCATACTTTTGCTGATAAATGGGGAGTTGTAGCTTTTCTTCCTGCTAAAATTAAATTAAGATATCAGCCTTCGGAACTTTGTTTTATCAGTGCTAAAACTTACCTAAAGGGAGGAAGTTACAGTATTCATTTTGATGAACAGACTCAAAGTGAGGAAATATTGAACCCGGATAATCCTGCATTAAGTGATTTTAAAACCTTAGAATTTCGTAGATCGGATATAAACTTTTCTCTTGAAATAGAAAAAGGAATTACTGATTGGCTATGGTTGTCTTTTGAAGGAGGATACAGAAGTAATATCAATTTTGATGTTACAAATAAAAATAGCACGCTTAGTTTATCTGGAAGTAAATTAACGAATGAGGATAATATCATTGATTCCTATGCCAAAGGGGGGATGTTCTATAATCTGACCTTGTTTGTTGTTCCTTCAAAATCTCTTCTTAAGCAAATTGGATTTAAATAAAAAGGCAATACTCCGTAGAATATTGCCTTTGTATCCAAACTAATAATCACACTACATTTCATTAGAGAATACCGATTCAGCGATGTCTCTAAGATTGTATCTGGAAGCCATTGCTTCGCCATATGCTCCTGCAGAACGGAGAGCAATAATATCGTTACGTTTTGTAGTGGGTAAACTAACAGCTTTGCCAAAACAATCAGATGATTCGCAGATAGGACCAACTACATCATAAATTTCTTCTTGGCCATTCGAACTAATATTTTCAATTTTGTGATAAGCCTGATACAGTGCCGGACGCAATAGTTCAGTCATTCCTGCATCGAGTATAGCAAATTTTGTATTTACCCCATTTTTTACATACAAAACTTTGGAAATTAAACTACCGCATTGTGCAACTACTGATCTACCCAATTCGAAATGCAATTCCTGGTTAGGAGCAAGGTTTAAAAACTCATCAAATATTCCGAAAAAGGTAATAAAATCAGGAATTGGGTTTTCATCAGGATGATTGTAATCCACACCAAATCCACCTCCAACATTAATATGATTGACCAATATTTGACGTTCTTTAAACCACTCTTGAATCTCATTAATTCTAAGACAAAGACCTTTAAAAACGCTTAAATCTGTAATTTGAGAACCAATATGAAAATGCAAACCAATCAATTCAATATTTTTTGATTGTTTTAATGTTTCTAAAACTGATTCGAATTCCCAACGGTTAATTCCAAATTTATTCTCTTCAATTCCGGTGGTGATGTAATGATGTGTATTGGCGTTCACATTAGGATTGATTCGAATGGCAATTCTTGCTGTTTTATTGGTTTGCTCCGCCAATTCATTTATTAATTCGATTTCTGGTATCGATTCACAATTGAAACAGAAAATGCCAGCCTCAAGTGCTGTTAGAATCTCTCGATCTGATTTTCCTACACCCGCATAAACAATCTTGTCAGCTGTATAACCAGTTTCCAATGATCTTGTTATTTCATTTCCACTCACACAATCAGCACCAAATCCATAAGCCTGAATTAACTTCATGATTTTAGGATTGGCATTGGCTTTAACTGCATAATGAATATGATATCCATACCTGGATGCTTCTGTTTTGATAAGATCCAAGGTGTTTTCTAATAACTCCATATTGTAATAATAAAATGGAGTGGGAATATTTTTGAATTGATCTATTCTTGTACTGTTGAACATGATTCAATTAAATTTTGAATGTAAAAACCTAAAATAAATTTCTGCTTAAAGCTTGTAGTGCCAATGCTTTATCTTCTTGATTTACAAGAACAGATATGTTATGCTTGCTACCTCCATAAGAAATCATTCTGAGAGGAATATTTTCCAAGGCCTCCAGTACTTTTTTAGCACTCCCTGTTGATTCAGAAATAAAATCACCAACAATACAAATGATCGACTGGTTTTCATCGATTTCAACATTTCCGAATTTTACCAATTCCGATTCAATTTCTTTAAGTTTACTATCATCATCAATGGTTAATGAAATTGCAACCTCAGAGGTTGTAATCATATCGATAGGTGTTTTATAGATCTCAAATATTTCAAACACCTTTCTTAAGAATCCATAAGCCAAAAGCATTCGTCCGGATTTTATTTTTAGCGCAGTGATTCCATCTTTTGCAGCTATGGCTTTAATTCCTTTCCCGGTTTCATCATCTGTAATTAATGTTCCCTCGTCAGCAGGACTCAGCGTATTTTTTAATCTAACTGGAACACATTTTAGCTTACATGGCATAATGCTCGATGGGTGCATGATTTTTGCGCCAAAATAAGCCAACTCCGCAGCTTCATCAAACGATAGTTGTTTTAAGGCAGAGGTGTTTTCAACATATCTTGGATCATTATTGTGGAAACCATCAATGTCAGTCCATATCTGAACTTCATCAACTTGCAGTGCAGAACCAATTAATGAAGCCGTGTAATCGCTTCCACCTCTTTTTAAATTGTCAACTTCTCCGTAGGCATTTCTACAAATAAAACCTTGAGTAATAAATAATTTGTGTTCTGATTCTTCAGCAAGAATTCGTTCCAAGTTTTCCTGGATGTAGAAATAATCAGGTTCACCATCTTTATCGATCCTCATAAAGTTTAAAGCTGGTAAAAATGCAGAATCAACACCAATCTCCGATAAATAATAATGGAACATGGCAGTAGAAATTAATTCTCCTTGTGCTAAAATGGCCTTTTCCTGTAATGCAGTAAAACTTCTGTTTACAAAGTTTTTGATGTAATTAAAATGAGAAGTAATTAACTCGTTTCCTTTGCTTCTGAAATCTTCTGTGGTAAATAATTCCTCGATTCGTTTTCGATACTTTTCCTCCAACTTACTGATTTGCTCACTCGCTTTTTGCATGTCCTTTCGGTAAAGGAGTTCAGTAATTTCAACCAGGGCATTTGTGGTTCCTGCCATAGCCGATAAAACGATGATAACTGGTTCATCACACTGAACCAATTGAGCCAAATTCTGAATTCTTTCAGGAGATCCGACTGAAGTACCGCCAAACTTTAAAACTTTCATTGGTTAATAGTTTAATTTGTTATCCCAATTGAATGGGAGTTTATTTGTTTCGCTTTTATTGATATTTTCTAATTGAACTGATGAGTTTAAAAAAAGCCTGCAGAATTTCTGCAGGCTTCTATATTTTTAAGCTTTACATTATTCTACAACATCACACAAAAAACAACTGTTTATTGCGTTTATTCTGCTTCTTGTATTTAAATGTAAATCTCATCAGTGCTGTCAATTTTTATTTCGGATGTAAAGGTGTATAAAATTTTTATAAAAACAATAAAAATTAATCAAATTGTTAAAATATTAACTGAAATTTTATTTTTACACGATATGGGCATTGGTATCTTTAAAACAAAATGCCATTCCATCCCCAGAAACCTCTGGGCACATCCATAAATTCAATGTAAACACGATCTTTTGGAATTTTAAGCTGCTCCTCAACCAGGTTGGCAAATTTGCTTGATAAATCTTTTGTTTTTGTATCTGGTAAACCAATGCTCTTTAGCTGAAGAAATACAACAGGATCGTCAGAACCTCCTAATGTCATTTCTATTTTGGGCTCGAATGCTGTCATTACGTACTTCTCTGGTTTCCCCAGTTCAAATGAGATTAATGTGGAGCTTTCTTTTAAAAAACTTTGTTGTTTCTTGCTAGAGAAACTTTTGTTGGTCTGAACTTTTAAATATGGCATAAGTAAAAGTTTTAAGGTTACTGATAGAACGAAAAAAGATGCAAATTGCACCTTATTTAATTTTTATGCACTGCATAAGTTATTATTAAATCAGAAAAATACAAAATAGATTCCTCTGTTGTTTTACTACTTGCCCAATGCTTTTTTGGCATTCTCAACCGTTTTTTTTGCGTTGCCGACAAATATTTCTCCATCAATCAAAAGTACCGGACGTTTTAAAAATGTGTACTCAGATAGGATATACTCTCTGTAATCATCCTCACTCAAAACCTTTTCTTTTAAGCCAAGTTCTTTATACTTCATGGCTCGTCTGCTAAACAAACTTTCATACGATCCACTTAGGTCTTTCATTTCCTCCAATTGGGACTCAGTTATTTTTTGCGTTTTAATATCCTGTAGTTCAAAATCTGAATCAATATCTAATTCTTTTATAACTCTTTGGCAAGTTGAGCAGCTGCTTAAATGATAAATTTTCTTCATATTAATGAGTTTTACACGTATTGTTATTAATAATGATTTCTATGATTTCTTCGGCCTGTTTCAGGTTTTTACTTTGTGTATTTATGGCAAAATATTTATTGTAGTATGTGGTTTCTATACCTTGCCAAACTTCAATAATTTCTTTTTCTTCCAATGCTTCCTGGCACAAACTCGAAGGCAATATACAAATCCCCTTGTTTAACTGAATTGATTGTAGCATCCCACTTAAATTGGGAATCACATAACGAGGTTTAAAATAAGGCTTTTTCTTAAAATTTTGCATCCAAAAGGATTTAATGGTTTCCATTTTATAAGTGTAGGAATACCAATTTTGCTGGCTTAGCCATTTTTCAGCTTCATCTAATTTTTTCTCGTAAATAAATCGGTTAAAAGGGATGGTGTCCAAATGCTTGCTACTTACCAGGAGTAATGCTTCCTGACAGAAGTGTTTGTATTCTATATTCTGGTAGTTATGGTGCAGTGTGGTAATGGTCAAGTCCAATTTTTTGGCAAATAGTTTGGTTTGAAGGTCTTCATATTCCCCAAAGGTAAACTCAACATTCATTTCCAGATCATCTAGAATATTGGCGAAAGCATGGTTAAACATTTCGATCGACATGCCTATCTTGGCAGTAGGACGATTGATTAAGCTTTTTCGCTTGAAGTTCTCTTCTGTTTTCTCCAATTGCAATATGGCTTCTTCAACTTGGTTGTAAAGTTGCATGCCGTGCGGAGTGGGTAACATTTTTCTGGGTTTTCTCTCGAAAAGCTTAACCCCCATATAAGTTTCCAAAGCGGTGAGCTGTTGACTTACACCAGGTTGAGTGATGAGCAAAATTTCAGCCGCACCGGTTAATGTTCCCTGTTCATATATTGCCTTAAATGTCCTGTACCATTCCAGATTTACCATGCATCTATAAAATTATTTATACAAATGTATAAAAAGAATAAGTTTATTAATACAAAAATGAGATATACCTTTGTTGTGAAAATAATTTAAAAACATGGCCAAAGTTTTATTTGCATTAACAAGTCATTTTAAAGATGAAAAAGGATGGGAGTCGGGATGTTACGTTCTTGAGGTAGCCGTTCCATATTTTCATTTGGTAAAAAATGGAATTGAAATTGATTTTGTATCACCCAAGGGGGGTGAGGTTCCGGTTAAGCAACTGGATTTGGATGATGCGAAAGTAAAATCGTTTTTTAAAGATAAAGATGCTAGGCATAAATTCCTGAACTCATATCAGCCTAAGGATGTTTACGCAAATAATTACGATGCCATTTATTTTCCTGGAGGACATGGGGCTGTATTCGATATTCCTTTTGATGAAGATATCGCAAAAATAGCTGCCGAAATTTATGAAAATGACGGAATAGTTTGTGCAGTCTGCCATGGAGGAGCCGGATTGTTAAATGTTAAACTTAGGGATGGAAGTTATTTGGTAAATGGCAAACAACTTACTGCATTTAGTAATCAGGAAGAAGAGGCTATTGGAACCGATCATAAAGTGCCTTACTTGTTGGAAACGGCTTTAATCGAAAAAGGTGCAATATACTCTTGTAAGGCGAATTGGCAGGAATATGTAGTGATAGATGGTAGATTAATTACCGGTCAAAATCCAGCTTCTGATTTATTAATGGCCAAAGAGCTTGTAAAAGCACTGAAAAAGAAATAGTAATAATTAAACTTAATAAGATGGAAAACTTTGATTTTTTTAATCCAGTAAAAATTCTGTTTGGAAAAGGTAAAATTGCAGAACTAGGAAATCATATACCTAAAGATGCAAAAATTCTAATGACCTATGGTGGTGGTAGCATCAAGAAAAATGGTGTTTACGATCAGGTTATGGAAGCTTTGAAAGATTATAACATCACAGAATTTGGTGGAATTGAGCCAAACCCACATTTCGAAACCTTAATGAAAGCTGTTGAGATTGTAAGAAATGAAGGGATCGATTTTCTTTTGCCTGTTGGTGGAGGTTCTGTTCTTGATGGAACAAAATTTATTGCTGCAGCTGCTTACTATGAGGGAAAAGATGAGTGGGATATTTTGGCAAAAAGAGCTGAAATTACAAAAGCAGTTGATTTAGGAGCGGTTCTAACTTTGGCAGCTACAGGATCTGAAATGAATAGTGGTGGTGTGATTACCAAGGCTGCAACTAAAGAGAAATTGGCTTTCGGGAACCCACTGTTATTCCCAAAATTCTCAGTTCTTGATCCGGAAACAACCTATTCATTGCCAATGCGCCAGATCACAAATGGTATTGTTGATGCTTATGTGCATGTAATGGAGCAATATTTGACATATCCGGTAAATTCACCTGTTCAGGATCGATTTGCAGAAGGATTATTGTTGACATTAATTGAAGAGGGACCGAAAGCAATGGCTATCGAAACTCCTGACTATGAAAACAGAGCCAACTTAATGTGGGCAGCAACAATGGCCTTAAATGGATTGATTGGAATGGGTGTAAAAAGCGACTGGGCAACTCATATGATTGGTCACGAATTGACAGCTTTCCATGGAATTGATCATGGTGTAACTTTGGCAATTGTTCTTCCTGGACTATTGACCAAATTGAAAGAAGAACGTGGTGAGAAATTATTGCAGTATGCTGAGCGAGTTTGGAATATCACAGAAGGTAGTGAGGAAGAAAGAAAAACTTTGGCAATTCAGAAAACCGAAGAATTTTTCCAAAATGTTGGCATTGCAACTCGTTTAGGAGATCACAATGTAGGACAAGATAGCATTGATATCATTTCTAAAAGATTTATTGAGCGTGGCTATGTTGGAATGTTACCTGATGTTGCAGCGGCAGATGTTGCAGAAATATTAGAGTCTAGATTGTAAGCAATCAAGATAATTTACAGAAAAGGTCCTTCTCATTTCGAGAAGGACCTTTTTTAGTTTTGGTATTCAATTTGTTATGAGTGAAGAGATGAGTGGTTATAGACTTGGTTCGGTGTTAATAAATTGTAAATTTTTAGGAATTAGTTTGCACTTTTAATTTAATGACGTATATTTGCGACATTAGAAATAAGCAATGGAGAACTATGAAGAAATTAGAATTATTTGATGAAAAGCAGCAGGAAATTGCCTCTCTGGCAAAGGTACTGTCGCATCCTGCAAGAATTGCCATATTGCAGTTTTTGGCTTCTACTCCAACCTGTATCTCTGGTGATATCTCGGATTATTTGCCTTTAAGCAGAACTACGGTTTCGCAGCATTTAAAAGAGTTAAAATCCATGGGATTAATTCAAGGGGATGTTGAAGGTTTAAAAATTAAATATTGTTTGAACAAAGAAGGGATAGAGAAATTGAAAAGCGTATTTGGAGATTTGTTTGAAGAAATCACTCCATTAGAAATTAAAATTTGTTAATACTCACTCGGCTATTTTGCTGAAAAATTGAATAAAAGAAAATAAGATGAAAGTATTGGTGTTGTGTACAGGAAACTCATGTAGAAGTCAAATGGGTGAAGCAATTTTAAGAGATATCAATCCAGATTTGGAAGTTGTATCGGCAGGAACAAAAATTGCAGATCAAGTACATCCTTTAGCGATTAAAGCTATGGCTGAAATAGGAATAGATATCAGTTCTCACCGTCCAAAAATGGTAGATGAATTCCTGGATGAGGGTGTTGATTTCTTGATTTCGGTATGTGGTGGTGCCAAAGAGGCATGTCCGGCATTCCTGGGACCAGTAGGAACCCGTCTTCATATTGGTTTCGATGATCCAGCTTACGCAGAAGGAACTGAAGAAGAAATTTTCGATGTATTCCGTCGTGTTCGTGACGAGATCAGAAGAGATTTTGCAAAATTCAATGAAGAGTACATCTTGAAGAATGCATAAAACAATGGGTAATGAATAATTGGTAATTAATAATTATTCAATCCCGAATACTTATAAACTTTTTACTTACAAACTTAAGTTTCAATATAGGAGGGAAGTGTAAAACAGGAATTGCCGGAGGGCAAAATCAGGTTTAGCTTTTCCTTTATACTTAAATATTATGGGATCATTAAATAAAAAATTGTCCTTTTTGGATAGATACCTAACCTTGTGGATTTTTGCTGCAATGGCAATAGGTGTGGGAGCAGGTTATTTTTTTCCTGCCATGGCTGGATTTTGGAATAAACTATCAGTGGGAACAACAAATGTTCCGATTGCCATAGGACTGGTGATCATGATGTATCCTCCATTGGCAAAGGTGAAATATGAAGAGCTAAAGGATGTGTTTAAAAATCGTAAGATCTTAATCTTATCCTTGGTGCAGAACTGGTTGTTAGGTCCAACTTTAATGTTTGCTTTGGCAATTGTTTTTTTGCAAGATTACCCTGAATACATGACCGGTTTGATTTTGATTGGTTTGGCAAGATGTATTGCCATGGTAATTGTGTGGAACGATTTGGCCAAAGGAGATCCTGAATATGCAGCAGGATTGGTAGCTTTTAACAGCATATTCCAGGTACTGTTTTTCTCAGTATATGCTTACGTGTTTATTACGGTATTGCCGGAGTATTTTGGTCTTCAAGGTTCGGTAGTGGATGTAACGATGGGCGATATTGCCGAGAGTGTATTAATCTACCTTGGAATTCCATTCTTTGCAGGAATGCTAACTCGTTACTTCGGAATCAAGGCAAAAGGAAAAGACTGGTATCAGAAGAAATTCATTCCAAAAATTAGTCCGCTTACCTTGTTTGCATTGTTATTTACCATTTTTGTAATGTTTTCTCTGAAAGGAGAATACATTGTGCAGTTGCCATTCGATGTGGTGCGTATTGCCATTCCATTGGTCATCTACTTTGTGGTAATGTTCCTGATCTCATTTTTTATGGGACACAAATTCAAGGCAGGATATTCGAAAACAACAAGTTTGTCGTTTACTGCAGCCAGTAACAATTTCGAATTGGCCATTGCAGTAGCCATTGCAGTGTTTGGTATCAATTCAGGGGTAGCTTTTGCTGCTGTAATCGGCCCATTGGTAGAAGTACCTGTATTAATTGCATTGGTAAATGTAGCTCTACGATTAAAAAATAAATATTTTGGTGGCAAGGTAGATGTCGTTAAATGTGCCACGAATTCTGAAAGTTAAGCAAGACAATATTTTTAATCCAAATCGGGTTAATAAATCTAAAGCCATGATTCATTTTGAGTCATGGCTTGTTTTTTTATAAAGTCTGGAAAAGTGGAAAGATAGAAAAGTGAAAAAGTAGAAAAGAGGAAAAATTGTCAAATAGCAAGTTTAAACAAAATGCAACATAAGGGTTAATTGAAATGCTGAGTAAGTTTTATGGGACTGAAAAGCTTCATCTGTTTTATCGTCATCATTAATGCTTATATTTGGGTAAACAAAAGCTTTGCGAATGATAAAACCCGGATTGAAAATCGGTATTGTTTTAACCCTGATATTGGTGCTGCCATCATTGTTCTTTTCTGCCTACGAAATCAGTAATTTAAGTAAGAACGAAGCTGTGATTGATTCCATTTATTCAGGGCAGTTGGAGTCGGTTCTATTTTCCTTAAACCAATATTCTGATGATGTGCTGAGTGGTTGGGCCAACCGCTTGGAACGTGAGACCGAAGACATCAGTACTTTATTATTAAAAAATTACTCGATAGGTGCTGTAGGAATCAGAGATGTTGATTTTAAATTGTTCACAAAAGAGAAAATCCCGGAAGATAGTTTAGCCCATCTACATTCAATCCTTGAACTCGATTTTGCTGCCAATCTGAAAAAGATTGAGCAGCTACAGCGCTATGTCAAAAGTGGTTATCGAAAAATTGAAGCTTTACCCAATTCATTGCCAGGCAAAAGTTTGTTTGCATTTGCATTGCAGAAGGATACTTTATCTGTGAAAACAGTGCTGCTACTGGTTGATACAGATAAGTTTATTAGTGAAAATATGGGGCCAAAGATTCAGTCGGTGGCCCAGGAACGTTTCTACATTTCTGTTTTTAAGAATGAAACAGAAGAAGTATATGCCAACCAGATTCAGTCCGGTGAAGATAAAAATATCACTCAGAAGAAAGATATTTGGTTGTTTCCTGCTTACCAGTTGGGCATTCAGATGCGAGGAAATACCATTGAAGATTTGGTTCGGGAAAGAACTCGCACCAATATCATTCTTTTGATTGTGATGGATATCATCTTGTTGCTGGGGGCCTGGTTTGTATACAAGAATGTCAGGAAACAGATTCGCTTGAATCAATTGAAAACCGATTTTATTTCCAATGTTTCTCATGAGATCAGAACGCCATTGGCTTTGATTAATATGTACTCCGAAACCCTTGAAATGGGACGAATTCCGACCGAAGAGAAGAAAATGGAGTATTATAGGGTAATCAATACCGAAGCCAACCGTTTGTCGAGAATGGTGAATAAGATCTTAAATTTTAGTCGAATTGAACGAGGGAAAAGAGAATATCATTTTACCAATACAAATTTGAATGCCGAAGTTGAGAACATCATAGCCAATTACCAACAACATTTCGATCAGAACGGTTTTGAGATTGAGCTACAATTGGCAGATCAGATACCTGATATCAAGCTAGACAAGGAGGCAGTTGCCGAAGCCATTATCAATTTAATTGACAATGGAATAAAGTACAGTGCAGATGTGAAAAAAATAGAGGTGAGTACCTGTTTGGATGGCGATTTTGTTCGTGTGGATGTGAAGGATTATGGCATTGGAATTGAGAAGAAAGATCAGCCATTGGTATTCGATAAGTTTTACAGGGTTACAACAGGCAATTTAGCGCACAAGGCCAAGGGTTCTGGTATTGGCTTAAGCATTGTAAAACACATTATGGAAGCACATCATGGTAAAGTTGAACTGGCAAGTGATTTTGGAAAAGGATCATGCTTTAGTTTGTTGTTTCCGGTAAAATAGTAGTTGAATAATTTCAAATCATATAGAAAATGTATCCCATTTTAATAGTAGAAGACGAGCCCAGCATGTTAATGGGTTTAAAGGACAATTTAGAATTTGAATCGTACGAGGTGGATACGGCTGAAGATGGAGAAATTGGCTTGAATAAGATAATGGAGAACCATTACAGCCTGGTACTGCTGGATGTTATGCTTCCTAAAATTTCGGGATTCGACATCTGTAAAAAAGCAAGAGCCAAAGGCATTCAAACGCCAATTATCCTGCTTACAGCAAAGGGAGAAGAGATTGATAAGGTATTGGGCTTGGAACTGGGTGCCGATGATTACATTACCAAACCATTTGGTTTGAGAGAGTTGTTGGCCAGAATTCGTGCCGTTTTGCGCCGTACTCAGGATGTATCGGTGAGTAAAGAGATTGAAAAAATAGAGCTTGGACGATTAAGCGTTGATTTTAAATCCTTCGAAGGTTTTGTTAACGGAGAAGAGGTAAAGATGTCGCACAAAGAAGTGGAAATTCTTCACTACCTGTGGAATCACAAGAATAAAACAGTCAGCAGAGATGATTTGTTGGATGAAGTGTGGGGAACCGAATATCAGCCTACCTCAAGAACCATTGACAATTTTATATTGAAGCTAAGACAAAAAATAGAAGATGACCCAAATCATGCCAAAATTATTTTGACGGTGCATGGTGTGGGATATAGGCTAGTTAGCAATTAGCAATGTACAATTAACAATGTACAATGATCAGTTATCAGTTATCAGTTGTACTTGAATACTAGGCTTTTTTGGTATTATTCATTGTTCACTATTCACTGTTTACAGATCACTGTTCACTGTTGATGACAACTTATGACAATTGCTGATTTTGCCGTGACACAAATGATGTAAAGTCGCCCTAATTTTACATTAGAAATTTAAGATTAGAAAAGAACGGAAGGCGCGCGATTCTGTTCCTCTAAAAAATTTCTAACCGAAATGTAAAAACTAAAAAATAGGGTCATGAAAAGCTTAAAAATAACAATGATTGTTTTGGCATGTTTGCTAAGTGTGAATTTGGGAATGGCAAGTTCGCCTGAAACAAAAAATATAGAAAAAGAAAAAAGCGCAGTTTTAAAGAAGATTCAAAAAGTTGCCAGCCATATTAGTTTTACCGACTACGTAAGAAGTGGCGAAACAGAGTTGATCGTATTGCGATGTACGGTAAATGAAAACAATGAAGTAGTGGTAAGCAAGGTGATTGGTTTTGATGAAGAACTAAAGGCGGCAATCCGCAAGAAGTTTGAAAACAAGAAGATCAGAACAAGTGCAGCATTAAGTGGTGAAGAATTGGCATTGCGATTGAAGTTTGCAATCCATGAGAAATAAGAACAGAATTCAGGTTAATAGAAATAAAAGTGAATAGCAATATAAAAATATTGGGTTTGAATAAGATTTTGATACTTGTCATTATCATAGCATTCTCGGCGGGTAATGCACATGCCAAAGAATTGAAATCCTTGGTAAATCTGAAAGGATACTGGAAATTTTCAATCGGGGATGATCCCCAGTGGGCCAGCCCCGATTACAACGATTCGAAATGGACAAAGGTATTTGTCCCTCAATCGTGGGAACAGAATGGATTTCAGAACTACAATGGATATGCATGGTATCGAAAAAACTTTACCATTACGCCTCCCAAATCGGCTCAGTATGTATATTTGAACATGGGAAATATTGATGATGCCGACGAAGTGTATGTAAATGGGAGACTGGTAGGTGCAAGCGGGCAGATGGGCCCCTTGGCTCAAACGGCACATGGCATTCCAAGAATGTATCCTGTACCCGGGAACATTTTAAATAAAGAGGGCTCCAACCTGATTGCGGTTCGCGTTTTTGATGATTACAATGATGGCGGCATAACAGGAGGAGAGATTAACATTTCTTTCGATTCCGATCAGTTTAAAATGACTGTAGACCTTTCGGGATATTGGGATTTTGAAAGCAGTAGGCAGGTAGATAAAAGCAATCGAAAAGTGATTACCTACCGCGAAGGAAAGATTTTTGTTCCCGGCTTTTGGGAAGCCAGGGGATACAATCAGCTTGACGGAAGAGCCGTTTATACCAAAGCTTTTACCTATCCTGCCAATTTAAGTACCAGAGATCAGGTCTTGTTTGCAGGGGTAATTGATGATGTGGATGAGGTATATCTGAATGGTGAAAAAATCGGATCGTCCAGTCAGTTGAGAAGAAAGAACAGAAGGTATTCATACGTCTCTGATAATTACATACTCAGAGCTTACGATATTCCCGATCATTTATTGAACAGAGGAGGGGAGAATACCATAGAAATTATGGTGAGAGATCATACAGGACCAGGTGGAATTTATGATGGACCGATTGGAATTACAGATCGTGAAACGGCAAGTCCAATCATTAATAAATCAATGAAAGACAATCGAAATTCATTCCAAAAGTTTCTGGATTACTGGTTCGATTGATAAAATAAAGCACAAATGACACAAATTTTAAATTGCTGTGTCAATAAAGTTATCCGAATAATGATTCAAACTTCAAACATAACCTATTTGCGAAGCAAGCTCAGCTTGATTCTGTTTCTTTTAATGGGCTTGGCGAGCATCAGTTCGGCACAGGATTTAAAAAAGGTAATGGATTTAAGCCATCGCTGGAAATTTTCCATTGGAGATAAGCAGGAGTGGGCCAATCCTGAATTTAACGATTCAGACTGGGAGTGGATCGATGTTCCATCAGCCTGGGAGAACCAAGGTTTTCATGGTTACGATGGTTTTGCCTGGTATCGAACTACTTTTAGTGGCAGGCAATTGCCCGACAAACAAGCTTTGTACTTGCAGTTGGGATATGTTGATGATGTACATGAGGTGTTTGTGAATGGCGTAAGAATCGGATTGTCAGGGAAATTTCCACCCAGATTCTCAACGGCATACAATGTTTTCAGAAGTTACAAACTGCCTCCTGATTTATTACAAGAAAGCAATACCATTGCGGTGCGTGTGTACGACGCTGGGGGAGAAGGCGGGATTGTTCATGGAAATCTTGGCATCATGATGGATGTTGATGCAGTTCCCCTGGATGTTGATTTGAGCGGAAGCTGGAAGTTTAAAACAGGACAGTATGCACATGAAAACATTGACCAATTGAATCGTTGGGACAACATTATTGTTCCGGGAAACTGGGAAGATCAAGGCTATAAAAACTATGATGGCTATGCCTGTTATGCCTTGGAATTTAAACTGAAAGAAGAATTCGTAAATGACAGAATGGTACTAATTCTGGGAAAGATTGACGATATCGATCAGGTGTTTGTGAATGGCGTTCTGGTAGGACAATCGGGCGAATTTAAACCACAAACCGTTCGCGAACGATCCAATTCGTGGCAACAATTAAGAGGCTATTACCTGCCTCAAAACCTACTAAGCAGCAGCGAAAAAAATACCATTGTAGTGCGTGTTTATGACGCCATACAAGGGGGAGGAATCTACTCAGGTTCCATTGGTTTAATTTCTCAGGACCATTACATCAAATATTGGAACAAACGAAGGAATAAGTGATGTTGCTATAAATATGTCTTGCATCTTCAAGATGCTTGACATGTAAGGAAGCTTATAAAGGAAAGATCCTCAAAGTATTGATCCTAAGTATTCTTGTGTAAAAGAAGTCTTAGGAAAAAATAATCATAATACTTGTATGAAATCAAGTAAAATTCAAGATTTTCGATCTTGATTTAGCCCCGAAAACAAAAGCCTCTTTTTGCTTTTTGTAATTGTTGAATAAAAGACCCTGATATCACTATCTCTCTCAAAGTCAATTCCTGCAGGCATTAAGCGAATTTTGAAGACTTGCATGATGAGCTTATTCTTCGTTTTTAATTAACAATAACTCGCGTGAGAGCTCTTCCACCGCGCGGTGGAGCACCTCTACCGCCCGTTTGAGCATCTCTTCCGCACGGAGGAGCAAGATTATCGTGCGGTGAAGGAGCTCAAGACAGCGAAATTTATCCATAACCGCACGAATATGATCAACTTTCTTGCGAATGACGAGCTTCTCCGCGCGGTGAAAGTGCTCCACCGCCCGTTTGAGCTGGAATTTCGCGCGGAGGAAGCCACCAAACGCGCGGAAAAAGTGCTCCACCGCGCGAATGAGCTTTATAAACGCACGAAAATTAAGTCCAATCGCGAGAATTTTCTGCGCTTCCGAAAAGTAAACAATAAATAATTTGCTGAAATTTTGCGCATGGGAGCGAAAAAAAATAAAGAGAGCAGGCTAAAAAAGCCTCATTTTTTTACCAAATGTGATTTCGTTTTTAACAAAAGTTCGGAAAAGCCAATAAATTAAGGATAAATAGGAATTTTCTAAGGAGCTGTTGTGTAATAAAAATATATGTTCTGAATGCGAAAGAGGGCATTTTCGCGATTGTGCCAAAAATAAAACCTGCTGTTTTTTACATTATGGGAGAGAGGGTGAAAGAAATTAAAATCTTTGAAAATTTATTAGATTGCAAATAATCAGACTTTTAAAATTGAACAAAATGATAAAAGCTAAAAATATTCTATTTTACAGGCATTTTTAAAATAGAGGTACTAACTTAGATATTGTCTTTTGATATGTACAGAGTAAAGTGTAATTGAAAAGAGTTTAATGTTAATCTATAATTTAATTTTTAGCTCTTTGTTTTGACTTTAATGATATCATATTAAAAGGGAGTAATAAAGAATAAATTACAGCTACTATGTTTAATGTAAATTTACAGTTATGGTTTTAATAAAAAGACGTTATGATTTTATTAAAGGGAATGTAAAAGAGTTTAGACAAGCTTGTTTAAACTATATTGCGAAAATTCAGATTCATGGGCCAACACTGGGCATGACTGAGGAAGAGATTGCTGCAGAAATAGCACGTATCAACAAGCTGTTGGCTTTGATGGATGCCAGGGACCAGCTTGAAGTACAATTGAAGGCTGCAGTGAAAGAAGTACATGTAGAGAAAGATGATTTCGTAGCATACATTCGTAATCGTAGAGAGACTGTTCGTGAAAATCCGGCCTGTACTGATGCCATGTGGATTGATCTTGGTTTTAATACTACCTATGCGAGTGAGGATTCTGCCGATATGGTTCCTGAACTAAAAGCAAGGCTTGAGGGAGAGTACCCGGTTTTAAAATGCCAAAAGAATTCTACCGATGGATGGAGAGTTTATTCGCGTATTGATGGGATTGGACAGTTTCAATTGCTTGGGGTATCAACCACTGGGAAGTATATGGATGTGCGACCAAAGGCAGATCCAGGAAAGAGCGAAAGCCGCGAGTATTACCTCTTTTACATGCTGAAAGACGAGGTGATTGGCCAAAAATCAAATATCGTAGAATTGGTGCTGTAGCCCTTTGATGCATCCCTGCAAAGAAAGAGGGTGTCCAAAAAGTTCAATAGTATTGTCATTCTGAGTCAGCGAAGTATCTGTCCTTTTCATTAACAGATGTTTCACTTCATTCAACATGATATTGTATTCGATTGAACTTACTTTTTGGACACCCTCTTTGTTTCGTTGCCCCCACAAACACCAGCACAAGAATAAAGGATGTGTATTTCCCTTAAAATTTATTACTGTAAAATGTTTCGATTAAAGATAATTGTTTATAAATTTGATTTATCACCAATGAAAATGGTGTATTGGATTGGAACAAGGAACAGATTTACCTTACATACAAAATATTTTAGGCATGGCTCGAGTAAAACAAGAGAGATTTATACTCAATTTGCAAAAAGCGAGATTTCTAAGTTTAAAAATCCAATAGGTGATATTTTTAATAACTCTACCTAAAGGTTGGGTTAGCCAACTATATTAGTGGAGTAAACAAACTTATATAATCAAAATAAACCAACTAGGTTGGGTTAGCCCGACGTTAGCACCCATGCAAGAAAGACACTGCAACAATGAAAAAACGGATTTTAAATATTGATTCTAAAATTTTTGAAATACCAAGATTCAGACTGATTACTGGAATCTTAATTGGTTTATTTTATTCATTTGCTTTTTATTCTTTCTTGTACTTGATTAGAGAGGTTTTTCGGATTCTCTCAGTTACAGAAGATTATGATTTGTGGATTTTGACCGACAAAGAGGTGTATTTTTATAATCTCTTTTTTGCTTTTATATCTGTAATCATATCTCAATCCGTTTGTTTTGCATTTTGGTTCGATAGACCCAGAAAGTTTTTTGAGAAACGACATTATAGGAAAACTACGATTGTTAATGACCAAAGAGTTTTAAACTGGTATTTCTTAAGCTGGTTTTCAAAATTGGCAATTGTTTTCGGTATAATGTTCGGACTTGCATTTCATGGAGGATTTTATGTTTTTAGCTTTTACCCTGATTACAACTATATTTTCATCCTTATTATAATTGTTCTTTTTCTACAAACATGGAACACAATTGGGCTGACTTTTAAAAGAAAAAGCTTAAAATGGATGTTATTAACAGGTGTGATTATTTCTATAATCGCTTTCGGTTTATCAAGGATTAATTTGATTGATTACAAAGCAATTAATCACAATTATCTTGTAAAAAACATACACAATAATTATAGACTTGAATTACCAGAAACAAACAGTTACGAAAGATTATTTCGACGTTCGTTGATTGAAAATATTTATGTTGTTAAATCTAAGAGTCAAAATGAAAATGAACCATTTATAATTGTCGAAAATAAAAAAATAGACCTCTATGAGCTAAAGGATAAAATAATGGATTGGCAATCTATGCGAAGTGAATATGAAATACCTCATATGGTATATCAGCTGCACATTGATAAGACAGTAAAAATGGGATTTGTTAACCAACTAAAAAATGAATTAGCAAAATCAGGGGTTACAAGAATTGCTTACGCTGTTGTTCCAATAAATCCTGAATATGACATTAGATATTATAAAGATTTTTCATTTCAAACATGGCTGCCAAATTGGTATTCTGATTGGTTTAATCCCAAAGAGATTTACGATGATATAAATAGAACTCAAAATATTATCGAAATAAAACAGGGTACATCAGGGAAATGTTTCATAAATGACAAAACAGTTGAAAATGATAAAATCAAACAAATATTAAAGCACTTGATAACAAATGATTTGGATTATATAATAAAATTTCACGTAAATGATAGTGTTGAATTTTCTGACTATTTTAGAGTAATATCCTATTCAAGAGAAGTCATAAATGAATTGAGAAATGAATATTCAAAAGAAACTTATTCAGAACAATTTGACTGGTTGGACTATGAAAAAGAGAAAGAAGTGAAAAGGAAATATCCACTTCGGATTTTTGAATTGACAACTGATTTTAAGAAAATGATAAACGAAGAATAATGCACAGGGTGCTAACACGCGGTATAAAAAATTGCCGGAACAGTAGGTTATTCAAGGGTTGTAGCCCGCTTCAACTTTTGTGTAACTTGACAGGAATTCGCCCGCAATCGGCAACATTTCATACCGCCAACCGTTAGCGGTCATGTAAAAAAAAGAGCAATCTGCCAAGAAAATAGAATTGTAAGATTATGGATTTTAAAATCTTAACAGAAAACGGAAATATTGGATTTTACCAGAGTTGTGAGATTACAGAATTGTTTTTAACAAGAAAGAAGGACAATACAACTCTTAATTTTTATACAATTGCCGTATTTGAAGAGAAACCATTTGTTGGTAGAAATCAACAATTTCTGTGTAGGCCTATTTCAGTAAATAAAGATTATAATTTAGGTATTCAAAGGTATTGGCTTTCTCTAGATGAAGTCGAACAAAATTACGAAACATTAAAAACCAAAGGTAAATGGCTTTATGAAGGTAAAAGTATTTCAATATTTCCAAAATTAAATAGTTTAACAAAGCAATATGTACCATCTGTTGATGGAAATCGAATAAATAAAGTTTTAAAAAATAATCATGATGGTTCATATATTCTTGAGTTCTTTGACGAGGACAAATCAAATTTTAGTTATCTCCTTGATATTGACAAGCTATCTAAACTCAATACTTTAAGTGATAAGATAAATAAAATAGTTCCTATTGATTTATCTGTAGTTAGAGATAGGATAGGTAATTTCATTTTTCAATTTCCTGTTAATGTTCTACACTCAGATGCACGTGCTTTAAAGACGTGGGATGGCGTAGTCGTTGATTTTGCGTGGCATAAAAAATTAACTTCAATTCCTGAATGTTTGCTTCAAGTGGAATCTACATTTGACAAAAACTATATGGGAAGTACTATTGAAGAGTATAACCAAGGTTTAACTCAAATTGTGAAAATTGGAAATCTTGACCAGATAAATCACATTAAAATTTGGAGAAAAGAGCCAAGCTTAATACTATCGACATTCTCAGGAAGTTTTATTCGTGAATTCTCTTTTAATATGGGAATTGTAAGTCCCGAACCAAGGTTATTCGAACTTGATGGTGAAATGGTGAAAATTCAAGTATCAAGTAAAGATGGGAATAGGAGAAAAAATACAAAGCATAGCTATACTGATTTTATTAATAATAATTTGTACGACGAAGAAAAGAAACAATTGGAAAAATCTTTGGCTTTCAAACAGTACAATTCCTCTGGTAAAGGAACTATTGAGGATTTACGATTATTAATAAAGCAACATGGAGAAAATGGTGTTTTCATTTGGGACCCTTTTTTAAGTCCTAAAGATATTTTTAACACTCTATATTTTTCAACAGTTGGAGGTGTACCATTAAAAGCTATTGGTTCAATTACTGATACTGTAAAAAATGTTTATGACCAAAAGGGTAAAACTGTTTCTGATATAATACATAGTTATCAGCTTGAATTTGATAACCCGAAAAATAATAATTTCCATATGAATGTTGAGTTCAGAATACAACATGGAAATTTTGGATGGTCATTTCATGATAGGTTTCTAATCTTCCCAAGTAATGAACTAAAAAGGTCGAAAGTATATTCATTGGGAACTTCGATTAATTCTTATGGGAAAAGTCATCATATTTTGCAAGAGGTATCCCACCCTCAGCCTGTCGTTGATGCATTCAATGAGCTTTGGGACAAGTTAAATAATTCAGATTGCTTAGTATGGAAAAATCCGAAATAGTAGTAAAAGAAGCCATCGAGCAACTTGGTTCGATAGAAAATCATTCTTCCCTTGTTGAACACTTAATGTCTTTTGAAGATGAAAATATTGAGTCACTTTTAAATATTGAGTGTAATAATAAACTAATTAAAACAGATAATGAAATTAGACAGATTGTTTCAAAGGCAAAAAATAGTGCTACAATTTCAGGTATTGACCAAAATTCGGAACTCACTAAAATAGTACATACCTCAAATGTCTATTTAGTCAAAAGCATAAAAGAAGCTGATTTGAAGTCGCTCATTTTGTTTTTAAATGTGAACTGTTACTTATTGGCGGATATTAAATGCTTTTTACAATTTAACGGACTTACAAACAAAGATACAGAGGGTATTGCAGAAAAAATCGTTGAATTGTTAAGTAAAGTTTCTTTCGAGGTAAAAGCACAATCAGGTGCTCCATATCATGAAATAGAAATGATGAAAGAATATGAAGATGGTGTTAAAAATAGCAACATTAAAAGTACATATAGTTTAATTGAAGCAATTGAAAGAAGTGGACGAGGATTTCATTTTAATTTTCTTTTAGAAAACATAGTTAAAGCTTTATACATACTAAACTTTCAGTTTTTTCTTAAAGCAATAGGTAAATTATCTAAACCACAGAGTTTTATATTCTTTTTGCAAAGTTTGACAAGAGAACATCTTTACCCGATATCGGAAGAAAAGTCATTAACTAATAAATGGTTGAATTTTGAATTAATACGACAAACAACAAAACATGAAACAGAGGGCGATTTAAATAGTGAAAATCTTCAGGTAGTAAAAAAATGCCTTTTAAAACTGATGCCTCATTCTGCTTTTTTTAAGCAATCTATTAAGTATTTCAGAAAGAGTAGGATATTTAACAAAGCTTTAGCTGAAGTTTTAGCTTTAAATTCAAACGAATTGTTAGAGGAAATTGTAAATGATTGCTTTGAGATAAATAAAAACATCTTTTTACATGAAGCTAGGAATGATTTCATGATTAGTTTTAAAAATTCTGTGCCAGAGGATAGGTATCTAAGAATGCTTGAGCTAATATTTTGTAAATGGGACGATTTTTTTAATAAATTGAGACATTCTGACGAATATCAAAACGAACTATTGCTTACAGATTACTGTGACTTTATCGTAGAGTATTATTATATGACACTTGATGAAAACGATATTATAAACGAGATGAATTATTGTCTCAATGACTTAAAGTATATTGATTCTATTTGGTCTGTATCTCAAACTCATCAGACTACGATTTTTAATTTAATACTAACACGTTTGTATTTGTTAACTTTTACATTTCGTGGTAGAGAAATAATAAATGAACAAATTATTGAAAACTTTTCCGACTTTGAATCAAATAGCATAATGAATAAACGATTTATAGAAGGAAAAGGAGATGGATTAATAAAAATAATGAAAGAAAACATAGAAAGCACGAACCGCTAACAATGGCTGCTATGTAATGCAGAAACCTTAACACTGTTCAATTTACGGCATTATTTTGGATTTTTCATCTTGTAAATGCCTAAACAAATGGCAATAAGAGGTTCTGTCATACCCCCAGCTACCGCACTAATCCTTTCGCGTAGCACTGCAATAAAGTCACAGGAAGGGATTGATATTATAACACTTTGTTTTGAGCAGAAGTAGATGGATATCCAAAAGATACAATAAATGAAAAATATATTTGAAATCGGATAGAATAGGTGACGATTAATTACAAATAATAAAGAGATTGGATAAATCGCTCGAACTTATGCCACTCATATCGGAGCAAAGTGTGCCACTGATTTCGGTCTAAGTTGTGCCACTTTTTGTAGATAGTATATC